>PLZA01000065.1 GCA_003153505.1 Candidatus Dormiibacterota bacterium | reverse complement strand
CGTCGTCGCCGTCGCCTTCCAGATCGCCAACGGGAAATTCCTGTCGCCCCAGAACCTCGTCAACCTCTTCGAGCAGAGCTCCATCTACATGCTGCTGGCGATGGCGGAGATCTTCGCCCTGCTGCTCGGCGAGATCGACCTGTCCGTCGGTCTCGTCATGGGACTGGGCGCCGTGCTCGTCGCCGAAGAGGTCCAGCCCGCGGGGCTGAACTGGCCGTGGTGGCTGGCGATCCTGGTGGCGCTCGGGATCTGCGCCGGTGTCGGCGCCATCCAGGGAACCCTGGTCGCCCGCCTCAAGATGCCGTCGTTCATCGTCACGCTCGGTGGGCTGCTCGTGCTCGAGGGCGTGGCGATCATCGTTCTCGGCGGAAGCCTGGTCGGCATCGGCAACGCCCACTTCAGCAACGAGGTCTTCATCTACAACCTCTTCTCGGGACATTTCTCGCCGGCGATCAGCTGGATACTCCTGGCGGTGATCGGTGTGTTCGCCGGGGGCTGGGAGTGGTACCGCGACTCCCGCCGGCGCCGTTCCGGTCTCGTCGCTCCGCCGGCGAGTCTCACCGCGCTGAAGATCATCGTCGCCGCCGGAGCGGGGATCCTGGTCGTCGCGCTTTCCAACGTGAACCGGGCCCACTTCGGGACGATCGTGGGTCTGCCGTTCATCATCCCCATCGTCCTGGTCGTCCTCGCCACCTGGACCCTGCTCCTCCAGCGCACCCGTTTCGGCCGGTATGTGTATGCGATCGGCGGCAACCCCGAAGCGGCCCGACGAGCGGGCATCAGCCTGCCGACCATCCGCACCTGGTGCTTCGTGCTCGGCGCTCTCACGGCGGGCATCGCCGGCGTGCTCTTCGCGTCCTGGCAGGTGTCGATCACCACCAACATCATCAAGGACGCCAACAGCTACGTCCTCCTGGCGGTGGCGGCGGCGGTCATCGGCGGCACCAGCCTCTTCGGTGGTCGAGGGAAGACCATCCACGGCGTGCTCGGCGGGCTGGTGATCGGCAGCATCTACAACGGCCTCATCCTGATCGGGGTCACCTCCGAATGGATCGACGTGGTCGTGGCGCTCGTCCTGCTCGCGGCTGGGACCATCGACGTGCTGTCCCGCCGCGGCGCGCAGCCCCGGGCCTGATTCGCACGAACGTGTTGCGTGCCGCGCGGAGGGGCCGGGGTCGATGAGTCCCATGGCCTCGCCCGAGTCCGTCCGGCGTCACAACCTGAGCCTGCTGCTCCGGCTGCTGCATCAGTCGGGTGCGCTCTCCCGGTCCGAGATGGGCAGTGCGCTCGGGATGACCAGGAGCACCATCGGTGAGCTGGTCGCTGACCTTCGAGCACGAGGGCTCGTGGAGGAGGGGGATCCCGCCAGGCTCGGGTCGCCAGGACGCCCCTCGATGGTGGCCCGCCCGAATCCCGAAGGAGCGGCGGCGATCACTGCCGAGATCGCCGTCAACTCACTCTCCGCAGCCGTTGTCGGTCTGGGTGGCCGGATCCTCCACCGCGCGCGAGTGACCCATCAGCCGCGACGCCTCGCGGTCGACCAGACGATCGAGGACGTCGGCAAGCTGATCCAGACCGCCCAGGCGTCGATCCCAGCCGGGTGCTGGGTCGCGGGCCTCGGCATCGCGCTCGCCGGCGTCGTCCGGCGCGCCGATGGCATGGTCCACTTCGCGCCGAACCTCGGATGGCGAGACGTCCCGCTCGGCCGCCTGGTCGCGGAGCGGCTGGGATCGAGCCTCCCAGTGCTCATCGCCAACGAAGCCGATCTCGGCGCGCTCGCCGAGCACACCTGGGGAGCGGGCGTCGGCGTCCACCACCTCGTCTACGTTTCCAGCGAGGTCGGCGTCGGCGGCGGCCTGGTCATCGACGGGCGGCCGCTGGTCGGCGCGGCCGGCTGCGCGGGGGAGGTGGGCCACTTCCAGGTGAACCCGCGCGGCGAGCGCTGCCGGTGCGGCGCCATCGGCTGCTGGGAGACCGAGATTGGTGGTCCCGCGATCGTCCGCCGGATCGGCATCGCCGAGAAGAACTACCGGCCGGAAGCAGTGACCCGCCTGCTCCGCGAGGCGACGTGGGGCGACCCGGCGGCGCTCGCGGCCGTTGAGGACGTCGGGCACTGGCTCGGGAGCGGCCTGGCCGGCCTCGTGAACGTCTTCAATCCGCAGCGAGTCGTTCTGGGCGGCCTGCTCGCCACCATGTGGCCGGTGGTCGATCAGATCGTCCAGGCAGAGTTGCGCGCCCGTGTCATGGCGCCCGCGATCGACGTCGAGGAGCTGATCAGGCCGACCCAGCTGGGGGCGGACGGGCCGTTGCTCGGCGCCGCGGAACTGGCGCTGACGCGGGTTCTCGATGAGCCAACCCTGGTCCCGGCGCGGACTCACGAGCGTCGCTCCGCCTGACTCCGAGCCGGGCTACCTGACCGAGCGGAGTGCCGGGTAGTAGTCCCGGAATCGACGCCGGGAGTCCCGGTAGGGCTCGATCCACGCAGCGACCGGATCGACCACCTCGGTCACCCGGACGCAAGCGGCGCTCGCCTGGTCGACGTCACGGTACACGCCCGCGGCGACCCCGCCGAGCAGGGCGGCGCCGAACGCCGATCCCTGATCCGTGGCCATGACTTCGAGAGGAATTTCGAGAGCGCTGGCGACGATCTCGAGCCAGAGCCGGCTTCGGGAGCCGCCGCCCGAGACGCGGCCGCGCGTGCCGGTCGCACCCACACCATGGACGACGTCGAGGCAATCCCGCAGCGCGAAGGCCACCCCTTCGAGCACCGCCCGGGTCAGCGCGCCGCGCCCATGGGTCACCGACAGACCGCAGAACGCGCCGCGCGCATCAGGATCGGCGTGGGGTGTGCGCTCCCCGGCCAGGTAGGGGAGGAACGTGAGCCCTGCGCAGCCCGGAGCGACAGCCGCGGCCTCGTCGAGCATCACGTCGTAATCGGTGTCTCGGAGCAGCGTGTCATGGAACCATGCCAGCGAGCCTGCCGCCGAGAGCATCACTCCCATCACCTGCCACCGTTCGGGGACGGCATGGCAGAAGGCATGGACCCTGCCGTCCCGATCCGCGAGGTACTGATCCGCCGCCGCAAGGACGACGCCTGAGGTGCCCAGAACGACCGACAGGGGACCTGGACCAGTGATCCCGGCGCCAACCGCGGCCGCGGCCTGGTCGCCGGCGCCGGCCGCCACCGGGACACCGTTGAGCACGCCCACCCGATCCGGGCTCTCGGCGAGTTCGGGAAGCCACGATGCGGGGATCTCCAGCGCGGTCAGAAGTTCCTCACTCCAGCGGCGCTGCGCGACGTCGAGGAGCAACGTCCCCGATGCATCGGCCACGTCGCAGCGATTGCCACCGACCAGACGGTCACGGACGTAATCCTTGGGCAGGCAGATCCGGTGGATCCGCGCGTAGGCCGCCGGCTCGTTCTCGCGCATCCAGAGCAGCTTCGGAGCGGTGAATCCGGGGAGCGCGCGGTTCCCCGTGAGGCGGAGCAGTCGATCCAGCCCGGTGCCGCTCTCCAGCGCGGCGCACTGCGGCGCGGACCGCTGGTCGCTCCAGAGGATCGCCGGGCGGATCACGGTGCCTGCGTCGTCGAGGCAGACCAAACCGTGCATCTGCCCGGAGAAGCCGATGCCGAGGAATTCCGGCACCTCGGCTCCCAGCGCCGCCAGCACGTCTTCGGCAGCGGCGAGCCAGGACTGCGGCTGTTGTTCCATCCATCCGGCATGAGGTGACGTCACCGGGTATTCGCGCTCGGCCACGGCAACCACCGCTCCCGAGTCGGGGTTGACCGCGATCCCCTTGGCGGACGAGGTCCCGATGTCGATGCCGATCAGCGCGGCGGTCAGCGCAGAACTCACCTCAGGACGGGTGCTTCAGGGTGCCGGCGACGCGGCGGCAGTCCCACGGCTCAGGAGCGGATGCCGTACAGATAGTCCAGTGCGAGTTGATCCAGGCGCTCAAACGCCATGCCCCGGGTCGTCGCCGCTTCGATGTCAATGGTCTGGGAGCGCATGGAGCCGAGCGTCTCACCGGGTGCAAGCGTGGTCTGTGCGAGCTCGTCGAGGCGCGCCGCCACGCGTGCCGCCTGCACCTCTGGGTCCGCGCGGAATGTCTGGGTTCGGCTTCGCAGCAGCAGGTAGTTACGCATGCACGCGGCCGCACTCTCCCAGACCCCGTCCATATCCTCGGTGCGTGGGGGCTTGAAGTCGAAGTGGCGCGGTCCCTGGTAGCCGCCCGACTCGAGGATATCCACCGTCCAGAAGGCGCCCCGCGCGTTCCCGGCACCGAAGCGCAGATCCTGGTCGTATCTCGGCCCGTTCTGTCCGTTGAGGTCGACGTGAAACAGCTTGCCGTGCCAGAGGGCTTGCGCGAGTCCGTGGGCGAAGTTGAGGCTTGCCATCTCCTCGTGGCCGACCTCAGGGTTGAGCCCGACCATCTCGGAGTGCTCGAGCGCGTTGATGAACGACAGCGCGTGGCCGACGGTGGGAAGAAAGATGTCGCCACGCGGCTCATTGGGCTTGGGCTCGATGGCAAAGCGCATGGCGTAGCCCTGTTCGATGACATAGCCGGTGAGGATGTCGAAGGCCTCCTTGTACCGGTCGAGCGCAGCACGAACATCCTTTGCGGCGCCCGATTCGGCGCCCTCGCGACCGCCCCAGAAGACAACGATTCCTGCGCCGAGCTCGGCCGCCAGATCGAGGTTGTCGGCGACCTTGCGCAACGCGAAACGACGGACCTCGCGATCATTCGCCGTGAACGCTCCATCACGAAACACCGGATGCGAGAAGAGGTTGGTGGTCACCATCGGGACCACGAGGCCGGCGCTGTCGATGGCACGACGCAAACGCTCGATTGCCTTGCTCTTTTCAGCAGCCGAGGCATCGAACGGGAAAACATCGTTGTCGTGAAAGCTCACGCCGTATGCACCCAGCTCAGCGAGCCGGGCGACTGCCACCTCGGCGTCGAGCGGCGCGCGCACTGCGGTGCCGAAAACATCAACGCCTTGCCAGCCAACCGTCCAGAGTCCGAATGAGAAACGATCGGCGCGACTCGCCTGCAGCACAGCGTCCTCCTCGCGGGCCCGCCAGCATCCTCGACATGTTCAGAGGTGCCGCAGAGCCATCGCAATTGGCGTGGGTACCCGCAATTATACGGCGGCCTATGAGGGTCTATTTCTAGAAGATCACGGTCACAGTGGTCGTCCCGGTACCTGACACACCGTCGTTGTCGGTGACCGTGACGGTCACGGTGTATGTCGCGAGGATGGTGCTGTAGTTATGCGCCAGGACGAAGGTCGCCCCACTCAACGCGAGCGGCACCGTCGGGCTCCCGTCGCCGTAGTTCACCGTCGCGGTGAACGTGTGGCCGGCGAAGTCGGCGTCCGTAAAGCCTCCCGAGCCGTTCCTGTAGAGACCGAGCGCGACGAGGCCGCCCGGGTTGACGGTCACGACCGGTGGAAGATCGGGAGGCGGCGTGGGCGTCGCTGTTGGCGGTGGAGTCGGGGACGGCGTCGGCGTTATGGGGGTGGAACCCGGCGTCGGAGGCGACAGTGACGGGGCAGGTGACGGCGGGGTTGAGGCGGGCGCACCACCGCCACCCGGACTGCCTCCGGACTGTCCCGTGGTTCCCCCCGCGGGACGCGTCGTCGTGGTCTGCCCTGACGGTGCACTCCCCGTGGTGCCATCCGGTGCGCCGGCACCCAATCCAGGGTTTGTCCGCGCAGTTGTACCGCCGCTCGAGACGACCGAAATGCCGAAGGTCGGGCTTGCGGACGGCGGGGCGCTCGGGATCAGACCCGGCGCTGTCAGGCCGAGCGCAGTCGTGCCCGACATGATCGCAGCCCCCCAGTTCCATCCCAGGCGATCGACCCAGCCGATCAGCGGCAGTTGCGCGATCCACGAACCAAGACCGACGACGCGCCACAGGCGGCCCATGGAGATGTTGAGAAACGCGCGAACCACGATGGGATCGAACTGCGCTCCTGAACACTCGACCAGCTCCTGCCGCGCTGCGGACACGCTGACCGGCTTGCGATATGGGCGCATCGCAGTCATGACCTCGTACGAGTCGGCGACCGCGACGATGCGACCGGCAAGCGAGATCTGGTCGCCTGCGAGACCGCGCGGATAGCCGCGACCATCGAAGCGTTCGTGGTGGTGGGGCACCGCGCCTGCCCATTCGCCGAGCCATGCGCTCAGGGGCCCGATGAGCCGAGCGCCTTCATCGGGATGGCGGCGGACGTTCTCCATCTCGGCGTGGCTGAGCTTCGCCGGCTTCGACAGAATCTCGGCAGGGACCACCAATTTGCCGATGTCGTGGAGCAGGGAGGCCCAGCGGAGACGGGCGCGATCACCGGGGGCGAGCTTCATCTCGTCAGCGATGAGGTCCGCAAACACGCGCACTCGCTCGGAGTGTCCACGCGTCTGGCGGTCGTGCACGCTCAGCGCCGCAACGAGTTCCAGCACCGTCTGCATGTGCGCCACCTCGCCACCCGTCACTCCTTTGTCGCGCGCCTCCTGGAGCCGGCGCTGCAGGTCGCGTGGCTTCCCGACCCGGCGAGCGACCGCGAATCGCTTGGGCGCTCGATCCGGAAAGAGCAACGACAGGTTGAGCAGTGCGGCGAGCGGCAGGAGACGACGACCGGCGCGCTCGAGCGCGATGATCGTCACGAGCATCACCAGGCTCACGGCTGCAAACGACAGCGCGGCCGCGCCGAATCCATCTGGCCGCGGGAGCACACGGCTGATCACCACTCCGGCCGTGATCCCGACGCCGGCGGGAATGACCACGACCGCGGCGCGAACGAGCAGGCTCAGGATGGGACGACGTTGCCACTGATGGCCGGCCGGGACGGCCTCGGGTCCCGGCGGCGTTGTGACGTCTGCGATCTGTCAATCCCCCGCGGGACCCCTCTCCGCATTTGACCTGGCGATCGGCCCGGGGCAGGGCCAGTGCAAAGATTCGCCCGCCCAGGGCTCGACCACGAAAGGGTTCGGAGTCTTGTTGCGCGCGGGTGACCTGCGCGTCGCACCGCGCGCTGCCGCCGAACGGCGTGACCTGTTTGCACCGCATCCCGACTCGCGGGGTGAATCGCTGATGGACGCCTCCGGACGATCGCGCTTAGGGTCCTTCGAGTAGGATCTGCGCGTCCATGCCCATCAGTCTTCTGCGCCGGGAACGGCGTTTCTACGAGCTGTTCGATCGCCAGGCGGGTAACGTCGTCGCCGCATCGCAGCTGCTTCGGGATGCGTTCGATGACGATATCGCGTCGATGCCCGCGCACCAGACGGCGATCAAGGATCTCGAGCACGCCGGCGATGAGGTGACCCACGAGATCATCCAGACCCTCCACCGGACGTTCATCACACCCTTCGATCGTGAGGATATCTACGCGCTCAGCTCGGGCCTCGACGACGTGCTCGACTACATCGATGAAATCGCGGAGACGATCATTCTCTATGGCATCAGCGATATCTCGGCGGCGGCGAAATCGATGGCCGGACTGATCGTCGCTGCCGCCGGCCAGATTCAGGCTGCGGTATCCAAGCTCGAGGCGAAGGCCGGGGTGCGTGAACACGGCATCGAAGTCCACCGTATCGAGAACGTCGGCGACACCGAGTCGCGGAGGGCAATCGGGGAGCTGTTTCGCGGCGGGTACGACGCCGTCGAGATCATCAAGCTCAAGGACTTCTACACGCTGCTCGAGGACTCGCTGGATCGCTGCGAGGACGTGGCCAACGTTATCGAAGGCATCATCATCAAGAACGCGTGACGGGCATCGATGCGCTCCTGATCGCGACCGTGGTGATCGCGCTCGGATTCGATTTCACCAACGGGTTTCACGACACCGCGAATGCTGTCGCGACGTCGATCAGCACGCGGGCGCTCGGCCCGCGAACCGCGGTCGCGATGTCGGCCGCCTTCAATCTTCTCGGTGCCCTGATCGCCATCGAGATCCTGCATACCCACGTTGCCAACACCATCGGCGGGCTGGTGGCCCCGAAGCACGGTGTCTCCCTCGGCATGATCATCGCCGCGCTTGTGGGCGCGATCATCTGGAACCTCATCACCTGGCGCCTCGGCCTACCGTCCAGTTCGTCGCACGCGCTGATCGGTGCACTTGTCGGCATGGGGGTGGTCGCGTACGGCTTCGCCGCGGTGAAGTGGGGTTCGGTAGTCCCCGTCGTGATCGCGCTCGTCGCGTCACCGCTCATCGGGCTCGTGCTCGCATATCTCTTCACCAGCCTCACCCTCGACGTCTTCCGGCATGCGCAGCCGAGCCCCATGAACCGGCGATTTCGCATGGCGCAGATCGCCTCTGGTGCCTTCGTGTCGTTCTCGCACGGAGCCAACGACGCCCAGAAGACGATGGGCGTGATCACGCTTGCCCTGGTCAGCGCGGGCGTCATCTCCGCAAGTGGCAAGCAATTTCCCTCACCCCCACTCTGGGTGGTCCTCCTGGCGGCGACAGCGATCGGATTCGGGACGTACGCGGGCGGGTGGCGAATCATCAGAACCCTGGGCATGCGAGTGATTCGCCTCGAGCCGGTCGATGGCTTCTGCGCTCAGACCATGGCTGCGGTGGTGATCCAGGGCGCGACCCAACTCGCGTTGCCGGTGAGCACGACCCACGTTGTGTCGGGATCGGTGATGGGGGCGGGGGCGACACGACGACTCGGCGCGGTGCGATGGGGCGTAGCGCGAAACATTCTCGTCGCGTGGGTGCTCACCATTCCGGCGACCGCTCTCATGGCGGCGGTCTGCGCCCTGATCGTTGGGGCCTTCTGAAGGATTCGCCTATACCTGCGCCGGCTTGGGCGCGGCCTCCTGCGCCGCGGTTGAGGCAGTTGTCGCCTCCACGATGGCCAGCAGCTGTACGAGCACGTGGCCCAGATCGGCGCGGATCGCGTAGGTCGCATCCGGTTCCTGTCCGCTGATCACGAGGACGCCGCTCGACCGGAATCGATCCAGCTGATGCCTGATCTCGAAGGCCGAGAGATTCGAGCGCGAGGCGAGCTCGTCGAGCGTCCGCGGTCGGTCCAGCAGCTGGGTCACGATCCGCAGCCGGTCGGGATCGCCCAGGGCGTGGAGGAGGTCACCGGTGGCGGTCAGCTCGTCGTCCGACCTGGTCACCAGGGAGCGGACCGCCTCGAGCGCGGCGCGGGGTTTGAGCGGCAGGCCGTGACCGCTGATGTAGCTCGTCTGGAGCAACACCTCGCCGGCGGTCGCCCCGGCGCTCCGCCTGGCGACGATCACGTAGAACGCTCCCACGACGAGGAGGACGACGACCCCGTCCACCCAGCCGCTGCCGAAACCGACCCCGAGCAGGCGGCCGAGCGCGAGCAGCCCGGTGACGATGCTCGCGACGACGCCGATGTCGACCAGAGCGGCCAGGACGACTCGAACCCAGCGGGGCACCCGGACGAGGCCGGCTCCGGATGACGACGGAGTCTTGCGCACCGCCAGGTAGCAGCCGACACCCATCACGATGAGGATGGCGCCCTGGACGGCGAGCTTCTGAAGCTGATCGAGGAAGTGCTCCACCGGCACGCCGATGAGGATTCCCAGAGCTACGTAGACCCCGACCCAGACCACCGTCGACGAGACCATGGCGAGGACGAATGACCGTCGCGGAGCTCGCACGGCTCCGGCGACCAGCGTGGTGTAGATGCGCAGGCCGGGAATCAGCCGGCTGATGGCGATGCCTCTCCATCCGGCGGCACGAAGCCGCTCCTCGACCCGCTCGAGGTTGCGCTGCTGGCGAAGACGGCGGGCGAGCCCCTTGAGACCACGGTCGCCGACGGCACGGGCCCAGCTGTATCCGACCAGCGACCCGGCAATGCAGGCGACCAATGAGAGCGGGATGAAGGCATAGGGATTGAGGCCACCCGAGGCGATTAGCAGGCCCGCGACCAGCAGGGTCAGCTCCCCCGGGGCGAACGGCAGTGGGACCCCTGCCTCCTCCGCGAACAGCAGCGCTGGGAGCAGGGCCAGGGCGACGGCGCCATGCAGTCCCGAGAGGAAGTTCACGGATGCATCATCCACCCGGGGTCCGTCGCATGCGGTCCGCTGCCGAACGCCCATTGCGACGTCGTTCTGCGACAGTCCCTGCGTGACCGAGACCGAGGTCGTGGTGGTGGGCGCGGGCCCAAGCGGGGCAACAACCGCGCTCCTCATCGCGAGGAGCGGTCACGACGTGGTGCTCGTCGATCGCGCGCGCTTTCCGCGCGACAAGGCATGCGGCGAAGGGGTCATGCCCCCAGGTGTGGCGGTACTCCGAAAAATGCGACTGTATGACCCCGTCCTGGCCACCGGTGCACAGCCGATCCGGGGAGTGACCTACCGTCAGCCCGGGCCCGGGCCGAGGGTCCACGTACCGTTCCCCGCCCCGCCGGACGGCGGGCCGGCGGCCGGGCTTGGCGTTCGCCGCACCAGCTTCGACGCCGTGCTCGTCGACGCCGTACGCCGAGAGCCCCGTGCCACCGTCCGGGAGGCCGAACGAGTCACCGGGCTGATCCGCGATCGGGCGGGCAGCGTGATCGGCGTGAGCACCACGGCTGAGGCGATCCAGGCGCGCATCGTCGTCGGTGCCGACGGTCTGCACTCCCAGGTCCGTGCCTGGGCCGGGCTGAGGGCGCCATCAAACGCGCGGCTTCGCTACGGGCTCGCCGGCCATTGGCGCGTCGAGGAAAGCGGACGGGACGCCGTCACGGTGACCCTCGCCCGCGGTCACGAGTGGTACGAGGCTCCCGTCGGACCGGGCCTGCTGCTGGTGTCGATTCTCACCGGCCGAGCCCAGCCGATGCGCGCGCGGGACTACGCGAGCGTCGCGCGTCGAGAGGTCCCGAGCCTCCGCGACTCCGACCTGGTGTCAGGACCGCTCGGCGCGGCGTCGTTCCATCAGCGGGTGCGCACGCCCGGGGACGGTCGCGTCTTTCTTGTCGGTGACGCATCCGGGTACGACGACCCGACGACGGGGGATGGCATCGCGGTGGGGATGCTCCTTGCCGAACGCGTCGCGGAGCACCTCGTCGATTTCCTCGGCGGCCGGACGTCCCGCGCTGATGCCGCAACTCGCTACACGATCGACCACGAACGCGTGGTGCGCGAACGGCGGCGCGTCACCCAACTCGCGCTCTTCCTGGCACAGTCGCCGCGGCTCAGCCGGCGAGCCATCGAACGAGCGGGACGCGATCCGCGCGCACTGGGCAAGCTCGTCGCGATCAACTGCGGATATCAGACCTTTCGCGACGTCACGGCGCGCGAGTGGTTGTTGCTGGCGGGGATCTGACGGCTCCGGGACATCCGGCGCGGGATGAAACGGGGGACGTCCTGGAACGCCTCGCGATATCCGGGGATCGCGTCGAGCAGGCGCTCCTCGGCTCGGATGCGCGGCGCGAGCACCGCGGCGTTGGCGAGCGAGAGCACCAGCGCCTCTGGAACGGCGCCGACCGCCGTGGGCAGGCAGGCGAACTCCAGCGCCACGGCGACGTAATTCGGATGGCGCACGAAGCGATAGGGACCCCCAGTCTCGATGTGCCCTTCAGGCGCCACGTGAGCCGTCACGTTCCAGGTCGTCCCCAGCGTTCGAATGACCCACAGCCGCAGGCCGGCTGACGCACCGAGGCCCGCCAGGGCGACGATTTCCACCGGGCGCGAAACCCTGCGGCCAGCGCGCGGCCAGAGGCTGACCGCGAAGAGCAGGACATGCACGGCGACCATGGCCGGGTAGGTCGAGGGGGACGCCTGCTCGGCGCGGCCCAGTGCAACGCGGTTGCGCTTCGAGATCCGCAGCTCGACGAGCCGCTGCGCCGCGGCCGCGAGCACGAGGGCGCTTCGCGCCCGCCCCTTCATGACGCCCAGAGCAGCTCGATGAGCTCGACCATGAGCCCGGGGCCGAAGGCAGCGCCGAGGCCGTGGCCCTCGGGGGAGGGGAGGTGCGTCGCCAGATCCTCGAGCACGAACAGGATTGCTGCAGACGAGGTGTTGCCGACGCTGCTCATCACCCGGCGCGTCGCCGCCACCTGCGAGTCTGTGAGTCCGAGGCAACGCGTGACCGCTTCGACGATCGCCTGTCCCCCCGGATGGAGCGCGATCACGTCGAGATCGGACGCTTGACCGATGAAGTCGTCGACCAGTGCGGGAAGGTGAGCCTCGAGCAGCCGGGGGAGCTGGCGGGAGACAACGACGCGGAACCCGTCATCGGACCGCTCGAAGCCGAGCGCTTCGGTGCTCGACCGCACCAGATGATGACCGGTCCTGCCGATGCCGATGCGTCCGAGGACGGTTCCCCCACGAAGCACCGCCGCCCCGGCACCGTCGCCGAACACGAGCACGCTCAGGAGGTTGTCGGCCGAGGTGTCCGCCGGCCGGAAGGTCAGCGACGGCACCTCGACGGCAACCACCAGGGCCGACTCCTCGGGATGCGAGCGAGCCCAATCAGACGCCCACGCCAGCGCCGCAGCGCCGCCTGCGCAGCCGAAGTTCATAAACGGCATACGCCTGATATCGCGACGGAGGCCGAGGTGATTGACCAGCTGCACATCCACCCCGGGGAGCACGAACCCGGTGCACGACGACACGACGATGAGCCCGAGGTCACCGACCGCGGTCCCAGCGTCGAGGATCGCTCGCTCCGCTGCGGCGATCGCGAGCGCGGTCGCATCGGCCGCATAGCGAACTGCCTGCGCCCCTGGGCTCAGCGGCACCAGGGCCTCCTCGATCGGGCGGACGAGGAAGCGGCGCGTGTCTGAAAGCTCGTCGGCGAAGAGGCTCACACGACGCTGGAGCCGCGGCCAGAGTTGCGTGAGCAGGCGAAGGACCTCGTCGCCGCCGACGTCATGGGGTGGAACCGCCGTTCCGAGCCCTTCGATCGCGACTGGCGTCGGAACTGGCCAGGCGGCTCGGCCGTCGGGCAGCGCCGCGGAGCGGATCGCCGCCTCAACAACCATGCGCTCGGATCATGACACCGACGATCAGGACGGCCGCAGCCCACCGCTGTGCATTGATGATGCGGAGAGTATGCGGAGGGGTTACAGCCCCGGCCTACTCCGGGGTCACGTAGGCGGCGGTGAGCCCACCGTCGACGAGGAAGGTCGCACCGTTCACATACGACGAGTCGTCGCTCGCAAGAAACAGCGCGGCGTTGGCGATCTCGCGTGCGGTGGCCAGGCGGCCCATCGGCAGGTGGATGCGGCGCCGCTCATACGCGGCGGGGTTGTCCGAAAAGAGGCGCATGAGCAGAGGAGCCTCGACCGGTCCCGGACACAGGGCATTGACTCGAACCCCCTGGCGAGCGAACTGGACAGCGAGCTCGCGACTCATCGACAGCACCGCTCCCTTCGACGCCGTGTACCCGATCTGTGACGTCGCCGCGCCGACCAGCGCCACGAACGAGGCAACGTTGATCACCGAACCGCCGCCCCGCTCGAGGAGCCGCGGAATCCCGTACTTGCAGCACATTTCGACGCGGTGATCGACCTGCTCTCCGACTCACGCCGGCACGTCCTCACGCTCGGCGGCCGGGTGAGCACCTTCCTCGCGCGTTACCTCGCGAGCCAGCTGCACCTGATCCGACCCGGCGTCGAGCTGATCGATCCCGAGCGGAGCAACCCTGCAGACCGCCTGGTGGATCTCGGCCGGCGCGACATCCTGGTGGTCTTCGACTACCGCCGCTACCAGAGCGACACGATCAACAGCGCAAAGGTCGCGGCGGGGCGGGGGAGCACCGTCGTCCTGGTGACCGATCCCTGGTTGTCCCCGGCCGCAGCCTCCGCGCGCTTTGTGCTGGCGACGGGTGTCCAGACCATGGTGATGCCATTCGACTCGCTGGTGTCAGCCGTGGCGCTCACCGAGGCGTTGATCGCCGGCGTGCTGGCGCGGCTCGGCGAGACCGCGCATGCTCGCATGCGCCGGATGGATGAGCTCCGTGGGGGCGTGGTGTTCGGCGACGGCCCCTGAGGGCGAGGTACATTTCCGCGGGTTGACTGAGGATTCCGGCGCCGATACAGGAGTGATCCCGGGCCGGCTGGCGCTGGCTGACTGGCGGCGCCAGATCAGCGAGCTCTACGCCGGAATTCGCGGGGAGCCGGACCCGGTCGTTGCCTGGGCCCGCTGGCGCGAGGTCCGCGACCGTCTCTATCGCGGCCATTCGCAGAGCCCGATTCCGGAGGCAGAGCGTGGCGACGCGACGGCACCTGCGTATTACGACTACGACCCGGGATTGCGCACGGTTGCCGATGTCGAGGCAGCGGATGGCGCGACGTTCGAGCTTCCCGGGTCGACCTCCGGTCACGTCACGGCCGAGCGCGCGGGCACCGCGCATTGCTCGCTGGGCAGTACCCAGCTGCGCCTGTCGATGTTCTGGCTGCTCGACTACTCGGGCGGGTTCTTTCTCTCCTTCCGTGATGCGACCAGCGGCGGTGAGACGTATGGGGCCGGCCGCTACCTCCTGGACACGGCGAAAAGTGCCGATCTCGGTGTCGACAGCGATGGCCGCCTCATCCTGGACTTCAATTTCTCGTATCAACCGTCCTGCAGCTACGACCCCCGCTGGAGCTGCCCGCTGCCCCCGCGAGAGAACTGGCTGACAGTGCCGATCCACGCCGGCGAGCGCCTCCGGCCCTGATCAGAACAGCGAGGGGATGACCGCCTCGATGAGGTGCGGTCCGGGCTCCGAAAACGCTCGCTCCAGGTCCGCGACGAACGCCTCGGCGCGCTCCGGGCGCGTCGCCGGAACGCCCAGCCCCTTTGCGAGCGCCACGAAGTCGATGTCGGGCGGGGAGATGTCCAGCATCTCGAGCGCGCGCTGACCGGACGCCGTGGCGCCGACTCGGGCGAGCTCCATGCGCAGGATCGCGTACCGGCGATTGCTGAAGATGACGGTGGTCACATCGAGCTGCTCGCGGGCCATCGTCCAGAGTGACTGGAGGGTGTAGAGCGCCGAGCCGTCGGCTTCAAGTGCGAGCACCGGCCGGTCGGGACAGGCGATCGCCGCACCGACAGCCACCGGGAGCCCCTGGCCGATCGATCCGCCGGTGAGAGTCAGCCAGTCGTGGCGGGGTGCACCCGCTGTGAAGGTCGGCAGGAACGTGCCGCTGGTGTTGGCTTCGTCGGAGACGATCGCACCCTCGGGGAGCAGCGCGCCGATCGCACGAGCGATCGACTCGGCGCCCAACTCGCCGCTTGGGCGATCAGGCGTCGGGTGGTCCGAGACGGCGATCGGGTGGGCACCGAGCTCTGTGGCGAGTGCCTCCAGCGCGGCCGCCGCGTCGTCGCCGCCACCCGCGAGAACGATGACGTCACAGCCCTCGGGAACGAGGTCGCTCGGCTTCCCCGGATACGCGAAGAACGACACCGGTGCTTTGGTGTCGACCAGGATCAGATGGCGCAGACCGTCGAGCTGGCCCGCCGCCATCTCGGCGAGATATGCCAAGCGTTGGATGACCGGAACGCCGGCGCCCCGCTCAATCCTCGCTGGGAACGTCTCCCCAAGAACCTCCGCTCCGGTCGCCTGCGAGATGCGCGACGCGGCACCGATCGCCCGGGCGGTCAGTGCAGACCCGCCCAGCAGGAACGCGGTCCGCTCGCCTGAACGGAGGACGGTGGCAACCGTGTCCAGCATCGCGGCACTCACCGCCTCGCGGGGCCGTCGCGGCGCCGGGGCTGCGACCGAGCCACCCTCAGACCAGGACACGTCGGCGGGCAGAATCAGGGTGGCGACCTGTCCCGGAGGCCCGAATGCGGCAGCGACCGCCGCCGCGGCGTCCCTGCCCGCGTCCTCGGGACGCATGCTCCGGCGGATCCAGGTCGAGACATTCCGAGCCACCGTGTCGATGTCGGACTCCAGCGGGGCGTCGTACTGCTTGTGGTACGTCGCGTGATCGCCGACGATCGCCACAACGGGCGCTCGACTGCGCCGTGCGTTGTGCAGATTGGCGAGGCCGTTGCCGAGACCGGGCCCCAGGTGGAGGAGCACCGCGGCCGGACTCTCGCGAAGTCGCGCATAGCCGTCGGCGGCGCCCGTGGCCACGCCTTCGAACAGCGCGAGCACGCCTCGCATCTCCGGGACGGCGTCGAGGGTGGCGACGAAATGCATCTCCGATGTGCCGGGGTTGCCGAACACCACGTCGACGCCCGAGGTCACAAGACTCCGGACCAGGGCTTCGCTGCCGATCATCCGGCGCCCGCCTCGACCAGCGCCGGTGCCGGCCCGAGCATCGCCCCGGGATTGAGGATGCCGTCGGGGTCGAAAGCCGCCTTGATCCTGGCCATGAGCGCGAGCTTCGCCGGATCCTCGAGGGCGAGGAAGTGGCCGCGCTTGTCGGTGCCGATGCCGTGCTCGCCCGACACCGCGCCGCCGAGGGCGGCGCCGGCGGCAAACACGCTCCGCAGCACCTGCTCGAGGCGCTCCGGATCGGACTGGAAGACCGACAGGTGCACGTTGCCGTCGCCCGCGTGGCCGCAGCCGACCACCATCGACCCCGTGTCCTGAGCAATCAGTTGCACCCGGGCCAGAAATTCCGGGATCTGGGCTCGCGGCACGACGGTGTCCACGATCTCGTTGGCGCCGGCGGCCTTGGCGGCGAAGAAGGCCCGCTCCCGCGCCTCGATGAGATCCGCAGCCGCGCGCGGCGGCAGGACGTAGACGTCGAGCGCGCCCAGTGTCGTGATCAGATCGCCGAGAGACTCGATGTCCTCGTCGAGCCGGCCGGAGTCGCGGGACTCGAGGACGACCACGAGGTAGGCGAGCGCGGCCTCCTTGACGGCTGCGTCGATCCCGAGTTCGAGGCCGCGCGCGGCGGTGATGGCTGCCATCGACATCACGTCGATGTACTCGAGGATCATCGGCGCAATGCCGCTCTGCACGATCCGCGGCACCGCTGCGGCGATGTCGGCGACGGTCCGAAACGGTGCGAGCACGGTCGCGGCATGCGCCTGGCGGGGGTAGAGCCGCAGGGTCGCCTCGGTGACGATCGCAAGGGTGCCCTCGGATCCGACGATCAGCTGGGTGAGATCGTAGCCGGACGTCGCCTTGACGAATTTTCCCCCGGTCCGAATCACCTCACCGGTACCGAGCACCGCCTCGAGCCCGAGCACCTGGTGGCGGGTGACGCCGTATTTGACAGCGCGCATCCCGCCGGCGTTGGTCGCGACACTGCCCCCGAGGCTCGCGCTGCTCTCACCCGGGAACACGGGGTAGACGAGCCCGTGCCGCGCAGTCGCCTCGTCGAGCGCGCGAAGGTTCACCCCCGGCTGGACGACGGCGACCTGGTTGTCGACATCGATCTCCAGAATGGCGCTCATCTCCCGAAAGGCGATCAGCACGCCGCCGGCGCGGGGCACGCACGCGCCGGCGAGACCGGTGCCTGACCCGCGTGCGGTGACCGGCATGGCGAAGTCCCGGGCGATGGCGATGATCTCGGCGACCTCGGCCGCCGAATGGGGGAGGACGACCGCGTCCGGTGCGTGCCAGAGCGCCACCAGCGACTCGTCGTGCCAGTCGTCCTCGCTGATGTCGGTACCGGTCAGGACCCTGGCGGAGCCCAGCAGCGCCGTGAGCTTGTCGACAGCTCCGAGCATGTCGGGAACTACGAGCCCGTGAACGTTGCCCGACGCTTCTCGAGAAAGGCGCTGATGCCCTCGAAGAAGTCGCTCGTGGTCGTGGCCTCACTCTGGAGGCGCTCCTCGACCGCGAGCTGGGCCTCGAGATCGTTCTCGTGTGAGACTTCGAGGGCGTGCTTGGTGAGCCCGATCGAACGCGGTCCGCGCGCGAGCCTCGCGGCGAGCTCGGCGGCCGCCGCGCCAAGATCCGAATCCGCGACCACGCGGTTCACGATGCCGAGCTCGAGGGCACGACCGGCATTGACGGTCTCGCCGAGCATGGTCAGCTCGGCGGCGCGTGCCGGCCCGATCAGGCGCGGTAGAAAGTAGGTGCTCGCCAGGTCGGGGATGAGGCCGATGCGCACGAACGCCTGCACGAAGGTGGCGGACTCGGCGGCGATGCGCAGGTCGCACGCGAGCGCGAGGGAGAACCCAGCTCCGGCGGCGACCCCGTTGACAGCGGCGATCACGGGTTGATCCATCGAGCGAATCGCCCGGATCGCCGGGGTGTAGTGATCCCGGAGCACGGCGCCGACATCGAGTCCGGCTTCGCTTGCCGCCGCACGCAGGTCCTGTCCGCTGCAGAAGCCACGCCCGGCGCCGGTGATGACGACCGCGCGGACCGCTGTGCCCGACGCCGCGTCGCGGAGCGACTCGGTGACCTCATCGAGCAATGCCGGTGTGATCGCGTTGAGCACCTCGGGCCGATTGAGCGTGAGGGTGAGCACGCCGTCGGTGACGGAACGCAACAGCTGAGGCGCGGTGGTCGGCGTGGCTTCGGCGGTCATCGCGGCGAACTCTACGCCGACGCATTGCCGAGCTCGCGGAGCCGCTGGTACGTGTAGATGCCGGTGTTGTGGCCGTCTGCCCAGACGGTGTTCAGGCCGTAGGCGCCGACCAGTGAGATGTCGGCGAGCTCGTCCTCGCCGGCGTGGAGATCGGGGTCGGCGCTGAACCGTCCCCGATACCCCGGCTCACCCTTGCACGCGGCGCAGGGGCAGGCGCGCCGGAGCACCGCAAAAGGGATCGCATGCGCGGCGCCGTCCGACCACTCGATCAGCAGCGATCGATTCTTCTCGTCGTAGTCGAATCGCACCGGGCGGAGATCCGCAGCCACCGTGCGCAGTCCGGTGATGCTTAGCGGAGCACCGACTGGAGCTTCATCGCGAGACCCATGTCGCCCTTGATCTTGATCTTCCCGCTCATGAACGCCATGGTGCCGTCGAGCTTGCCCGTGGCCAGGTCGACGAAATCCTCGGACTTCATGGTGATCGTGATGTTCGGGTTCTCGGGCGCGCCCTCGCCGACGTCGGCGCTGCCGTCTTTGAGCGAGATGTGGTACTGGCCGGGCGCCTCGCCCCCGAGGTCGAAGGCGTAGATGGCGGTCATCCCCGCCGTCTTGGTGGGGTCGGCTGCGATGCGGGAATTGATCTCGCTGAATATTTCGGCCGGAGTGGACGGCATCGGTGGTACTCCCTTGCAAATGATCCGGATGCAGCCGGCAGCGCGCCGGGCTTGATTCCAGTCTACCGAGTGGAGTTGGGGGGTGGGCTCAGCGCATGGATGCAGGGCTTGCGGCTGAGAGTTGCCTGAGATGTGCCTGGGAGGCCCTGGTCGCCAGGGAAATTCTCAGGTCGGATGTCGAAACTGGCCGCTCATGGGCAGCGCACACATCAAGCTCAGCCGCCGCCAGGTCCTGGGGATCGCCGCCGGCGGCGTGGTCGGCGCAGTGGGCTTCCGCTACCTCACCCTCCAACTGCCCGGTGTCTCCCAGAAGGTTGCCTCAGCGGGCGGCGCCGCCGGAGCGTGGGCGAGCCCGCTCACCACCTCCGCCGGACGTGCGGCCCATCTGCTCCGGCGGGCGACCTTCGGCTACACCGCCGCCGAGTGGGACTCGGCAGCGTCGATGTCCTATCCGGATCTCGTCGACATGATCGTCAACCAGGCGGCTCAACCGCTGCCGACGGTGGCCGACCCGACCAGTTACCAGGCGGTCGTACGCGCCTGGTATGAACACATGGCAACGACGCCGGCGCAGTTCCCGGAGCGCATGACGCTGTTCTGGCACGGGCTGCTCACCAGTGACTATCGAAAGGCCGCGCGGTTGCCCTTCGTCCTGCAGCAGAACGTCCTCTACCGCTCGATCGGGCGCACGGACTTCCGTTCGCTCATCAACGCGGTCACCTTCGACCCGCTGATGATTCGCTACCTCGATCTCGAGGAGAGCACAGCGGCCGCGCCCAACGAGAACTACAGCCGCGAACTCATGGAACTCTTCACCCTCGGGGTCGGCAACTACTCCGAAAGCGATGTCCGCGAAGGGGCGCGTGCTCTCTCGGGCATCAGGACGATCCTCGTGGACGCGAACGGTCAGCGGATGCAGGTGCCGAAGCTCAAGGGATCGACGCCCGCCGCTTATGCGCAGGCAGTGGGTCAGTTGCTTGCCCAGGGGGCGAGCTTCAAAGGAGTCCTCGCTCCACAGCAACACGACGCCGGTGTCAAGACCTTCCTGGGACGCACGGGGAATATCGATCCGGCGCAGGCACTCGACATCATCCTGGCGCAGCCGGCCTGCGCGCCGCACATCGCGCGAAATGCGCTGGTACAGTTCTGCACGCCGGATCCGCCAGCCTCCCTGGTGACCAGCGTGGCCACGGCGTTTCGGAGCAGCAACTACGACATCAAGACGTTGATGCGCACGATCTTCACGAGCGAAGCGTTCAGCGCGCCTGATGCTTATCGGTCCCTCGTGCGCGGTCCAGCCGAGTACATGGTCGCAACCATGCGCGCGCTCAACCGACCCAACCTTGCCGCAAGGTGCGTGCAGGCCGGCGCGGCGATGGATCAGATCCTCTACGACATGCCCACTGTTGCAGGCTGGCCGGCCAACCAGGGATGGGTGTCATCCGGAGCGTGGCTCGCGCGGCTCAATTTCGCTGCAAATGTGGTCGCCTCTGCGCACACCTTCCCGGACCCGGTGGCGGCCGTGCATGCGCAGCTCGATGGCGTGGTTGGAACAGATACCGCCGCCGTGTTCAACGCAAGCCAGAGCGACGGCGACCGGTGGTACGCGCTCCTCGGCAGCCCCGAATTCCAGCTCAAATGAGGCAGTCGACATGATCACACGGCGCGATTTCATGGTGAGCGGCATCACCGCAACCGGGGTCGGCATCATCGTGCCGCCGGTCTTCGCCAAGTCGGTTTTCGCCGCAACGGTCGAGGACGTGCACAACGACAAGGTCCTCGTCATCCTCCAGCTCGGTGGCGGGAATGACGGTCTGAACACGGTCATTCCGTTCGCGGATCCGGCGTACCTGCAGGCGCGGCCGACGATCGGGATCACCGCCGACAAGGTGTTGCCCCTGAACGCCAGCGTCGGCCTCAACCCGGTGATGCCCGGTCTGAAGAAGCTCTTCGACGCGGGCGAAGTTGCGGTGGTGCAGGGGGTCGGGTATCCGAAGCCGGTGTACTCCCACTTCGAGGGGCTGTACATCTGGGAGCACGCGGATCCGAGCATGCAGCAGACCGAGGGATGGCTCGGCAAGCTGCTGGCCAGCCAGCTCGATGGTCAGGGACATCCGCTCACCGGATGCGCGCTCGGCCAGGCCAGCACCCCCGCGGAGTTGGTCGCGCAGAACGCCACGGTGAGCGTGATCGACTCGATTCCCACGTATCAGGTGCAGGGCGGAGCGGGGCGCCAAGTCGCCGCTCCCGCGCTCTACAAGCAGACGCCCGGGATCTACGGAGCGCTGTTCGACCAGGCGCTCTCGACTGCGGAATACGGGATCGCGGCACTCGGCGATTCGCAGCATCGCTACACACCGTCGGTGAGCTACACGGCGCAGAGCACGGTGTACGGCAGCAAGAACAGTCTCGCGACGTCGCTGCAGCTCACTGCCGAGATGATCATCACGCAGCCGAGCGTCAAGATCTGTCACGTCGTCCTCGGCGGCTTCGACACCCACCAGGACGAGGACACGCGCCAGAACGCGCTGCTCGCTTATGTCGACAGCGCGGTCAGCGCGTTCATGCAGGACATCGCCAACCACGGCATGGCCGATCGGGTCGTGCTCATGACGTGGTCGGAATTCGGCAGGCGTGTCGCCGAGAATGGCGGGAAGGGCACCGACCACGGCGCAGCGGCACCGATCTTCGTCGTCGGAAAGCCAGTCAAGGGAGGAGTCTTCGGCGAGCAACCGTCGCTGACCAGGACCGTCGACGCCGGGAACCTTCAGTACAACGTCGATTTTCGCAGCGTTTATCAGACCCTGATTCGCGACTGGCTCAACGCAGACCCGGCGTCGGTGCTGGGCGCATCGTTTCCCGAGTTGCCGATCATCCAGACGCTCTAGTCATGGCGCTCAGCACACGTGCGCTCAAGGCGATCAGCGGCATTGGAGCCGTCGCGGTGTGCGGTGTGAGCGGCGTGCTCGTCGCCACCGATCCGAGACCCGAGGCCGCTCCATTGCGCCCGCCGGTGCACGGGGCGTCGTCGAACGCGGCGGCGCTGGTCATCCCGTCCTCGTGTGGCGGATCGGGCGCTGCGACGAGCGGTACGGGCGCGATGCTCGATCCGTCGCTGGATCCGGTGCTGCAGCAGGTGCGTCAGGCGACCAGCGCGTCGGCGCGCCGAGCCATCCTCGCCACCCTGACCCCCGCACAACGTCTCGAGGTCGAGGCCGCCCTCGCGGCTTTGCGACGGGGCGCGTCAGGCACAACTGGACGCTGCGGCAGCTCCAGCGCCTCCGCAGGGGGATCGATCGTCCCCTCGGTTGTCGACGCACCTCCGGCGACCCATCCGCTCATCAATACCTACGTCTCGTGAACACCGCGGACGACGACATCAGGCACGTCTTCACCGCGTTCGGCGGGGCGCGATGTGCGGTGATCGCGTGCGGTGCGAGCGAAGCCGATGTTTCGGCCGTCGTGGCCGACACCTACGCCTTGGAACAGCGGCTGACACGTTTCGATCCGAGCAGCGAGCTTTCGCGATTCAATGCCGATGCAGGTCCCAGGGTCCATGTGTCGGCGCTTCTCGGCGAGCTGCTGCGCGTCTGCATCGACGCGTACGAGCTCAGCGATGGCCTGGTGAACGCCGCGTGCCTGCCCGCGCTCATCGACGCTGGATACGATCGGTCCATCACGGAGGTCCGGCGCCGGCCAGCGGTCACCGTGCGGACTTCTGAATGGCGCGAGGTGCCGCCGCTCCCCGGCGTGCTCGAGGTGGGCGATGGGTGGGCGCGCCTGGCTCCACGATGCGCGATCGATCTCGGCGGCGTTGGCAAGGGATGGCTCGCCGACAGGCTGTGCGAGCGCTTCGGCAACGCGGTGGTCAACCTCGGCGGTGACGTTCGCACCCGCGGCGCCGGGCCTGCCGGTGAGGGATGGACGGTGTCGCTCTGCGACGGCAGTCCCGTCGTCGTCAGAGACGCCGGCCTCGCAACCTCCGGCACCTCGGGACGGCGGTGGCCCGGTGGCCACCACCTCATCGACCCACGGACGGGCCGGCCGGCGCGGACAGGCATCGCTGCGATCTCCGTGATCGCCGAGACCGCGCTGCGCGCCGAGGTGCTGGCCAAGGGCGCATGCATGGTGGGCGCACCGGCGGCGGCGGGCTGGCTCGCCGCCCGCGGCGCTGCCCGCTACGCGCTGGTCACGTCGACCGGTGCGCTGGCTGCGTGACATGACTGCCGATCTGGTGCTCTGGTACGCGGCCCGCGCGGCGGCACTGGCCGCATTCTTCGTGCTCGCCGCGTCGCTGCTCACCGGCATGGCAATCCGAACAGCGCTGCTCGCGCCGGTTGCGCGAAATCGAGCGGTCGTTGCGGTGCATGGGTTCTTCACCTGGTTCTGGGTTCCGCTCATCGCCGTCCATGTGACGACATTGCTGCTCGACGCGACGTCAAGGATCACACCGCTCGACCTGCTCGTCCCGTTTCGCGTCAACGAGGGCACCGGGTCACAACTCGCCGTCGGACTCGGCACCATCGGCTTCCTCCTCCTCGTCCTGATCGCCGCCACCTCGGCCCTGCGCCGCTGGATGCGCGTCTCGATCTGGCGTTGGATCCACCGCATGAGCTATCCGATGTTCGTGATCTTTCTGATCCACGCACAGCTGGCAGGAACTGATCTCAGCCAGGTTGCGATCAGCCTCGTAGCGTGGGCGACGCTCGGCGGGCTGGTCGCGCTCGCCCTGCTCCGAGCCGCAGGGGGACGGATGATCAGCGAACCGTTTGTGTAGCCGTTTCTTCAGGCGGGTACACTCGCTCCATGCTGTCCTGGATGTGGGTCGTCTGGCTGCTGGCCGGCCTGGTCCTCGTGGGGATGGAAGTCCACACCCAGGCGTTCTACGCCCTCTTCCTCGCCCTGGGTTCGTTCGCGGCCACGATCGTGGCGGTGTTTCCCACCCCCGTCTGGCTCCAGGCGATCGTCGGGGCCGCCGTCGCCATCGTCGGAACCATGGCGGTGCGGCCGACGCTGGCCCGCCTCTCGGCTCGGCACCTCGGACCGAAGCTCGCAATGCCGGGTGCGTCGGACAACCTCGTCGGGCAGCCGGCATTGACGCTCGAACCGGTCGGCGACGAGAACCACCCAGGCCACGCGCGGCTGTTCAACGAACGCTGGCTCGCGGTGACCAGCATTCCCGGCGGCGTGCCGGCACACCAGCAGGTTACCGTCGTCGAAGTGCGCGGCACCACCCTTGTGATCGCGCCCCCCAAGGGAGGCTGACTCAGTGGACAACAGTGGTCTGGTCACCGCGATCATCGTCGTCGTCCTGCTCATCGTGGTCGCGATCCTCATCGGCGGCGCGGTGCGCGTCGTCCCCCAGGGATTCGCCGGCGTGGTCACGCGTTTTGGACGCTTTCGGCGGGAATCGCAGGCCGGACTCACGATCATCACGCCGTTCATCGACAAGCTGCTCCGGGTGGACATGCGCGAGACCCCACGCACGGGCGACCGGCAGGACGTGATCACCCGCGACAACGTGGCAGTTGCCGTCAACGCCACCATCTTCAGCCAGGTCATCGAGCCGCGCGCGGCCCTGTTCAACGTCTCCGACTACCTCGTCGCCATCGACCAGCAGGCTCGGACCACCCTGCGTAATGCGTTCGGCAACGTCAGCCTCGACGAGGCGCTGTCCTCGCGCGAGCAGATCAATGCCGCCATGCAGCAGCAGATGGAGCAGGTCACCGACAAGTGGGGCATCCGGATCAACCGCATCGAGATCGTCGACATCTCGCCTCCGGTGCAGATCCTCCAGGCCATGGCGCTGCAGAAGCAGGCCGACCAGGAGAAGCGTGCGCGCATCCTGCAATCGGAAGGGCAGCAGCAGTCGGCGGTGAATATCGCGGACGGCAACCGGCAGGCTGCCATCAAGCAGGCCGAGGGTGAGCGGCAGGCGGCGATCCTCCGCGCTGAGGGCAACCGGCAGGCGGCGATCCTCGAGGCCGAAGGACGTGCCCAGGCGATCTCGACCGTGTACGGGTCGATCAAGGCGGCCGCGCCGGATCCGACCCTGGTCGCGATCCTCCAGCTGGACACCCTCACGAAATTCGCCGAGAGCCCCAATGCCAAGCTGGTCGTTCCCGCCGAGACGTCCGGGCTGCTCGGCGCGGCGCAGGTCCTGCGCAGCGTCCTCGGCGACGCGCCGGGGCTCGAGCCGCCGACGGTCGTCACCGTCCCGCCCTCCAGCAGCTGAGCGGGACTCCGTCTGTGGCCGGACAGCCTTCGCTCTTCGGCGCAGACCCCGTCAGCCCAACGCAGGCTTCCGGCGCGGCGGCCCACGCGCCCCTGGCAACGCGGATGCGCCCACGCACCTTCGACGAGTTCGTCGGCCAGCACCGGGCGATCGGTGCGGGCACGGTGCTCCGCCGGGCGGTCGAAGCCGGCGAGGTTCCGTCGCTCATTCTCTGGGGGCCTCCCGGGAGCGGCAAGACGACGCTCGCCGTTCTCATCGCAGGGGCGACGAACGCCACCTTCGAGGCGGTCAGCGCGACCAGCGCCGGGGTTGCCGACCTGCGTAAGGTGGTCGAGCGGGCGCAGGAACGCCTGCGCACGGGACGGCGGACGGTGTTGTTCATCGACGAGATCCACCGGTTCAACAAAGGCCAGCAGGACGCGGTGCTGCCCCACGTCGAGAACGCGACCGTGACGCTCCTCGGCGCCACCACCGAGAACCCGTCGTTCGAGGTCAATGCTGCCCTGCTGTCGCGCAGCCGCGTCATCCGCCTCGAGGCATTGGAACCCGACGACCTCCGCAGCCTCATCGAGCGCGCCATCTCGGACGCCGAGCGCGGGCTCGGCGCGCACCACGTGTCGGTCGACGCCGACGCGATTGACCGCCTGGTAACGCTGTGCGGCGGGGATGCACGCATCGCGCTGAACTCCCTCGAGCTCGCTGTCCAAGCCGCAGTTCCAGATGCTGCCGGCCAGGCGCACGTGACCGCCGGCGACGTGGAGGGCGCACTCCAGAACCCGGCGCTTCTGTACGACCGAGCCGGCGACCAGCACTACTGGTTGATCTCGGCGTTCATCAAATCCATCCGGGGCAGCGACCCCGACGCCGCCGTGTATTGGCTGGCCCGGATGCTCGAAGCCGGCGAGGATCCGCTCTTTGTCGCGCGTCGCATGGTGATCCTGGCGGCGGAGGACGTCGGGCTCGCCGATCCGCACGCGCTCAGCGTCGCCGTGGCGGCGCAGCAGGCTGCGCACTTCATCGGCATGCCCGAGGGATTCCTGCCGCTCACCGAGGCGGCGCTGTATCTTGCGGCCGCGCCCAAGAGCAACAGCGTGCTCCGCGCCTACGTCGCAGCCTCGGGCGACGTCGCCGAGACCCTCCATCAGCCGGTGCCGCTGCACCTCCGCAACGCCGTCACCGGCCTCGGTCGCGCCCTCGGCTACGGGAGCGGCTACCGGTACGCCCACGACCACGAGGGGGGAGTGGTGGAGCAACAGCACCTCCCGGAGTCGCTGGCGGGGAGGCGCTATTACGACCCCTCCACCCACGGAGCCGAGCGCGAGGTCGCCGAGCGGCTCGAGTCGAATCGAGAGGCCCTGCAGCGAAGGACCACGGGGTCTTAAGACGATCGTCCTAGCAGCGCCAGGATGCCCCCGGGCTGACTATCGTCGCGACGGGAATTCATCTCTTTCGAAACGCAAGTCCCCCTGATAGGCGGGCGGGCGCCGACCCAGTTCAGTGGTTTACCCTCGCGGGCTCCCCCTCCCCGCGGCACCGGGTGTATCGCGGTTCTGCTGGGTCGGTGCCACCGCCGACTTCTTTCTCCCGAGCGAGAGATATCGGTTAGGCTGGCAACGACTGTGGACGTTACGCACCCCACTCCCATCCGTGTGCTCATCGTCGATGATCATCCGTTGGTGAGACGAGGGCTGACCTCCCTTCTGAACGGCACCACCGACATCACGGTGGTCGGAGCCGCTTCCGATGGTGAGGAGGCGGTCGCCTACGCCGTCGAGGAGCACCCCGACATCGTGCTGATGGACATCTCGATGCCCGGGATGAACGGGTTCGAGGCGCTCCGCAGGATGCTCAAGGCGGTGGCCGGGACCAAGGTCGTGATGCTGACCTCGTATTCGGAGCACGACATGGTGGTGGAGGCGATCGACAACGGCGCGGTCGGCTTCCTGCTCAAGGACACCGAGCCCCAGGAGCTCCTCAACGGGATCAGGTCAGCGGCTAAGGGGGATACGCCGCTCTCACCCAAGGCCGCCAAGGAGTTGCTTCGCGATCGCGTCAAGCGGCGGCCGCTCGATGACCTCACCCAGCGCGAGCTCGACGTGCTGACGCTGGTCGGGCGGGGGATGAGCAACAAGCAGATCGCCTGGCGCCTCGGAATCAGCGAGAAGACCGTCAAGGCGCACCTCGGATCCGTCTTCGATCGTCTCGGCGTCGAGGACCGCGTCCAGGCGGCGCTCTGGGCGCAGCGACACGGGATCATCTAGCGGGTCCCCGCCGGCGGACGGCCTACGTGGGGCTCGACGCGACGACGATCGCCCGTGCGAACGCCGCGACCGACTGTTCGAGGTCGGCGATCGTATGCACCGATGAGCAGAAGGCGCTCGTGTTGAGGATGTCCACGCCTTCTGCGCGCATCGCATTGGCGATGCGCGCCTGTGCCGACGGCTCGCCGAGAAAGATGTGGAGGATGCTCGACAGTCGCCGGATGGTCCCTGGGATGCCGGCCGCGGCGAGGGCCCCGGTCCACTCGGCCGCGAGGCTGGTCGCGTAGGCGTCCGCAGTCCGCTGGGGGGCACCGTCGGCGACGAGCCGGAGCGTCGCGATCCCGGCGACTGCGCTGAGCGGGTTGGCGTTGAAGGTGCCCGGGTGAGCGATCGTCGTAGCGAGCAACTCGAGGAGAGCGCCCCGGCCGGCGACTGCGCCCGAGGGAAGGCCACCGGCCATCACTTTCCCCAGGACGCTGATGTCCGGGGTGATGCCGAGCACGGACTGCATGCCCCCCGGTGCGACGCGGAACCCGGTCACCACCTCATCAAAGATGAGCACCGTGCCCGTCGCGGTAGAGGCGGCCCGGGCTGCGGCTATGAACGAGGGATCGAGCGGGAGCTGGCCGTAGTGGGCGCCCGATGCCTCCATGATCACCGCTGCGACATCACCGCCGGCGAGGGCCGCCTCGAGGTCGGCGGGATCGTCGGTGCGGACCACAGTGGTGAGCAGGCCCAGCGCCGCCGGCACGCCGGCGGGAGTGCGCGTCCGGCCGTCGCGGTCGAGGAACGGGCTCACCGCATCGGACCATCCGTGGAAGTGCTCCTGGAGCTTGAGGATGCGGTCCCGACCGGTGGCCGCACGAGCCACCCGCAGAGCGAGCATCACCGCTTCGGTGCCGGAGGCCGTGAACCGGACCTTGTCAGCCGAGGGGACCAGCGCCGTGATCAGCTCTGCCCACTCGACCTCGAGCGGATGCGCGGCGCCGTAGTGCGTCCCTCGCGCGACCTGCTCCTGCACGGCCGTGACGATCGCCGGGTGTGCGTGTCCGAGGAGCAGCGCTCCGTGGCCCATCGTGTAGTCGATGAGCTCGGTGCCATCGATGAGCCATTTCCTCGAGCCACTCGACCGGGCGACGTAGATGCGCGGATCGTAGGAGCGCGATGCGTGGGTGGCACCGCCCGGGAGCACCTGTCGCGCCCGTTCCGCCAGATCGATGTGGGCGCGAGTGTGCACGGCCTCGGTAACGGTCACGCCGACGAGGATACGCGGGGTGAGGCGACGGTGGGAATCGAACCCACGATGAAGGTTTTGCAGACCTCTGCCTTACCACTTGGCTACGTCGCCGATGTACGCACGAATCGCATCGTGGCGTCGATGCAAGCGGCACCGACGCTTGAAGAATACCGGAGCGGCGTCGGGACGACCCGTCGCGTCACTTCGCCAAGGTCACCTCGTGGCAGGTGCCCTTCACGCTTGCTCGATGATCGATTGGCCAGATCTTCCTGCTTGCACCTTTTGGTGCGATCGACAATACTGTGATGAGTGGCGCGGGGGCGCCGGAAGGGGTTGATTCGTGTGGGGGATGTGAAATTGTCGACCTTGTCGACTGATTTGCGACGGCATCGGCGGAAGCGATCGTTAGCGGGCTACGGCGTCACGCTGGTGACGATTGGAGTGATCCTGCTGGTGGTGCAGCTCGTCGGCCACGAGGCCGGCCATCTCTTCTCCCAGGTCAGCGAAGGGTTGGCGTCCTGAGCCGGCGGCCGCCGAAGGTGGCGAGCTCGAACAACCCCGTCGACGTTCCGGGCCACCGCCTCGGCTGTCTGGGCAAATGTGAATGCTTTCGCGAGGGTGAGATCGCGCGTCTGACCGGCGTGGCAATCACCAGACACCGCCGCGAGGGCACGATCGGGTGGGCTGGAGGCGCGCCTCAGGCTGCGGACGTTGCGGCCGCGCCGTCGGCCCCGGGCTCAGGCGGCATCACGAACGCGACCTCGAGCGCGCCCGCGAGCGCGCGCAAACGCGCGTAGAACCCCGCGGTGTGCGGGGAACGGGGGAGACGGAGGCCGGCGAAGTCATGGTGGTGCTCCCATTCGTGGAGCAGCGTGTTCAGGAACACCTTGGTGGTGATCACCTGCTGACGCACCGCGGTCCGGTGGTAGATGCGGATTCGAGCAGCCGTCACCGTGCCCTCCACAAAGGTGCAGCGGTAGTACCCGTACGTCTTGCTCTGCAGCCGCTGTCCGTTGTGCGAGTGGACCTGGGCTCGGTCAGCCACGACCAGGTCGCAGTGGGGGAGGCCGGCGAGCGCATCGAGCTCATCGACGAGCAGCTGACCGAGGCGCTTGCGCTCGTGAGGATCTTCACCGGCATCGAGGACCCGCATCGCCAGGCCGCGCGCAACCGCGCTGGGTTGGACCTGGAGCCCGGTGGCACTCTGGCTCCGCCGGTAGGTGGCGTCGGGGCGTCGACCGAACATCTGCTCCGGGAGTATACGGCCGCCCGGGAGTCCGAAGCCGGACGTTGCTGACCCGGCTGCGCGGCTTGCAGACCCATAGAATCCCCAATGCCGGGCTGGCGAAATGGCAGACGCGGCGGTCTTAAAAACCGCTGGGGGGAAACCCCCGTCCGGGTTCAATTCCCGGGCCCGGTACGGTGGTTTGACAGTCACGCGCGTAGCATCGGCGTGTGGTCGTAAGGCGTGGAGCGAGCTTCGCGGCCTGCCGCGTTCCCGATCGCGAGGCGTCACCGTCGCCCCAAAAGCTCGAAGAGGCCCGGCTACAGCGCCGCATCCACAGGCTCAGGACCGACACGCGGCGGCTCGTCGAGTGGACGTCGCGATCGAGGTCGACGATGGCGTCGGGAGGCACCAATCTCCCGGCTGCGATCGTCCGTTCAAGCCGTGATGTGTCGGCTTCTGTACGGCTTGATTGCCCGCGACGGGGTGGGTGGCAGGCATGGGCATGCCCGGAAGCCACTCCACCGCTCAGCTCCCCCTAATCGAGCGCCGAGACGCTGAGATCCTCCACCGCTATGAGGCCGGCGAGAACCTGGCGAGCGTCAGCGAGGCCCTTGAACTGACGCGCGAGTGTATCCGTCAGATCGTCAGGAGTCTCGTCGATCACCCCTGGCTCGGAGCCTACACGCGAGGGCCACGTTCGACGCATTTGCGCGGATGTAACCGTGCGTGACGTGTTCCCGTTGGGTCGGTATGGCACCCGTCATGAGTTCCAGAGGAAGTGCGGCCAGGGTCCCTGCGCCGGTCAGGACTGTGGTCGGTTCGTGGAGAGGGCAGCTGACGTGAAATTCGCGACCATCGCCGGCACTGCGATCGCCGCCGTTGGCCTCGCAGCCTGTGGCTCGACGGCAGTTACGCCGCCTACTGCGCGACCAACGCTCTCGCTTGCAGTCGCTCCGACAGTAGCGCCGTCACCGACCGACACGCCTACGCCTTCGCCGCCGCCCACGGGCTGCGACGGAGACTGCTCAACGCCCACGCCGTCCCCGACCTCCACACCTACGCCCAGCCCGACTGAAGGGCCGTGCGGTTATGGCCCCTGCCAGACCGGCGTAGGCTGGGAAACCACATGCGCCGTTCCGGGCACTACTGAGGGTGGACGCTTGATCGTAACGTGGACAGCAGGAGCGGGACAGGACGCTCCCGTCGTGCCCGACACCATCACGCTTGACGGTAACGTCGTGGACGTCACCCGCAACCCGTTCACCAGTGGTCCGTACACCGTTGGCGACCACTCATTCACCTACTCGGGAGCGCCTGAAGGCCCGAACAGCGGATTGCTGCCCTTCACCATTAGCGCGTGCGCAGTCGTTACCGTGACGACGACGTGCTCAACGTCAGGTGACACAGGTAGCGCCACATTCAGCGGCGTGACTGTCGGATACAAGCTCGTCGTGGCCGACATCGTAGCCGACTACATTCCGTCCAACCCGTTCACCATGACCGTTGGCGCTGCTGGCTCTTACACATTCACCGAGAGTGGCGAGAATGGCGGCGTCATCACAATGGTTACAGGCAACTTCACCATCGCAGCGTGCGCGGTGCGGCAATATCCTCCCCCTCAGCGTGGTGTGGATCAGCCGACAGAAGGTGGGACGATCGGTCGCCAGTCTGAGTAAGCTGCGCGACCTTAGTGAAAGAACTCAGTAGGGTTAAGAGGGCTCCATGACCTTCGAACCGAGCGTGTCCGAACGCTGGTATGACGCCAACGACATCGGCGGCCGAAACGCGTTCTTCCGTGACCTGGGAGAGATCTTTCGTAAGGACCACCCGCGCGAACCGTTTGGGGAAAGCCGTCGTCGCCTTTGGCAGCTAATCGAGAAGCATGGAGGAAGCCTGGACGGCCGCCCAACCTGGTTGCGCATAGTCTCGGAGATGATCGATAAGGACACGGTTGAGGTTAGGCAGACGCAGGAGGACGGCGCCTACAAGCTCTTCAACCTCACAGCGGGAGAAACACGCGAGCTGATAGGCACGCCCGTTCAGTAAGCGCTATCCGCGCGGCCAGACGTGGGCGCAACGACCACCGCTGGCGCTGCGACGCATGCGTTCCCCGCGTTCCTGGCGACCGCTGCCCCCATCGGACGATCCTACTCGGTCCCGCGCCGATCCTTACGGGCGATCAGGCAAGATGGCGGCTGAAACTCATTCCCTTCCTGAAGAGGCCCCTGGCACCGCGCCGGGGGTCTCCGTATTTCCCCAAGCTCGGAAGGTAGAACGATGACAAACGGAGTCGGTTACTCACCACTCAAGCTCAGGCGTCGCGATCCTGGCCACGATCAGGCGTTCACTCCGATGGCCCGCAGCAGCACGTAGTAGAAGAGGAAGACGCCCGCGGTGACGGCGAGCGTCATCGTCACGAACAGCAGGATGAAGAACGTCGGAAGATCCATGTCAGCGATCCGGCGCTGGGGGACGGCGACCGGCTGCCAGGCGCTGGGGTCGTGGTCTTCGGGCATCGGTGACCTCCCTCCTACCAATAGTTGATGGCCTCCAGCGCCGCGGATGGTGCCGAGGTCGATACTGTCAGCCGAGGGGGCCTAGAACGGGGACGACGAGTGCGCGCACGGCGTTCGGGTACCGGACCCTCAGGCGACGTCCTGGCGATGCTCAGGAAGGTGTTCGGGCGTGCGCCACGCCTCCGGCTGAGGGCGAAGCTCCGCAGACTGCTCGTGCTCCTTCTTGGCCTTATCAGCCTTCGCAGCCGCAAGCGCGGCCGTCGCCGCGATTGCGGAGTTGTAGCGAGCGAAACTCGGCCCACGATTCCCCGCCATGAGGGTCGCAGTGTACGCGTGCGGACCTGGCCAGTTCAACCACTCGCGGCATCGCCGTCGTTCGCGTCTACAAGAGCGCCTGGGGACTCCCCAGAGCGCTCAACTCAGCCCGAATTCGGGCGAGCTGCGTTCAACATCGGACCGAGCGGCTGCGGGCACTGGCCGAGGTGGGCGACGGCGCCAAGATCCGTCGGGAGCCCGCCGGTCCGCCCCTACTGGAACCAGCCGGCGAGGTCCAGGAGTGCGTTGATCGAGCCCACCGCGTTGTAGAGGGACACGTCGCCTGCCGAGGCACCGGTCTGGCTGGGCGACTGGACGGGCTGGCCTTCAGTCTGACGCCGGCGGGAATCGCCGTCCCCGTTTAGTCTCGTAGCGTACACACGGCCGGACGACCGCATGGAACAATTTTTGGGCGTTGATCCTTTGCAGGCGGTGCGGGGCCGATCGCGTGGTCCCGCTGACCTTCACTCCCCCTCGTCGTGACGATCGTCACGGGGACGGCTGGCCGCAGCCATCCCCCATGTTCAAGTGCCTGAGGTGCCGGAACGTCCTCGATCGCGCCGGCGTTGCCCGCGCACCGCGCACCACAAAGGTCGAACCGCCGCAGTATGCTCGGGGCTCGCGCTCCGGGCCGGTAGCCCGTGAGGTGGGTCCGTCGGGCTAATGGACCCCGCGGTGCTTGATCCACATCGCACCGCCGCGTCACGCCAGCCCGCTCGCCAGCATGCGGCTCCAAGCCCGCACGCGCCGGTCACCGGTGCGCCATGACTTTGTGCATCATTCCATGGACGCATGGATACGAGAACGAAGCTGGTGATCGCCGCACTCCTGGTGCTTGTCCTCGCATTCGTCGTCATCGGCGGCATCATCGCGATCGCGAGTCCTCCCAACAGCTGCTGCTGAGGGCATCGCAATCGCGAGCGATCTCGCATCGCTGAGCGCGCTCCTGACGCGCGAAGGTTTCATCGCCGCGGCTGAGGAATCACAGCAGCTGCTGACCTTCGCCGGCGGCGACGGAGGACTGCTCGACGCGGCCGTGCGGCGCCGTCTCACCGGGGAGCCGCTCGCCTGGATCACCGGCCGTGTCTCGTTCTGTGGCATCGATGTGCGAGTCGATCCGGACGTCTACGTCCCGCGCTGGCTCAGCGAACCAGTCGCAAGCAGAGCGGTTGAGCGGCTGCCACGCGACGGCTGTGCGATCGACCTGTGCACCGGATCTGGTGCGATCGCGAAGGTCCTCGCCACGCATCGTCCCCGCGCCCGAGTGCTGGCGTCCGACGTGGCTCGAGCGGCCGTTGCATGCGCTACCGCCAACGGCGTCGAGGTGTATCACGGCGATCTCTTCGCACCGCTGCCCCGCGATCTCGAACATCGCGTCGACGTGGTCGTGGGTGTGGTGCCGTATGTTCCGACACCGGAGTTGCCGCTGCTGCAGCGTGACACCTTCACATTCGAGACGACACTCTCCTACGACGGAGGCGACGACGGCACGCGCGTCCTCCGGCGAGTCCTGCGTGACAGCCCACGCTTCCTCAAACCCGGTGGGGCACTCCTGCTCGAACTCGGCGGTGATCAAGCGGTGCTGCTGGCCGACGATCTGACCCATTTGGGCTATGTCAACGTGACCGTCCTCGCCGATGAGGATGGGGATGTTCGTGGAATCGAGACCACGTTCCGCGGCGACGGCGTGCAACCCCTCTCACGATCCGCAGGGGGACCGTAGCGGGCTCGCGTGCCCATGACGCTGGCACCCCGGTGATCGTCGTCAACTGACCTCGAAACGGTTTCGCGGGTGGGTCGCTACCCGACGGGTTGTGCGGCGAGACTCGTGACCGCTTCCTCGATGACGCCGATCGCGCGGTCGAGCTCTTCCTCACCGATCACCAGCGGCGGTTGAACACGGACGACGTTGCCAAGTGACCCACCCACCCCGATCAGCACACCGCGCTCGCGGCAGTGCCGCTTGACGGCCGCCGCCTCGGTGCTGGCCGGCTCCTTGGTGACCCGATCGCGCACCAGCTCGATGCCGATCATCAGCCCGCTCCCGCGGACGTCTCCGACCAGGTCCGACTCGACGGCGAACGCGTCAAGGCGGGCCATGACGGTGGCTCCGATCCGCGCAGCCCGCTCCGGTAGACGCTCGTCGACGAGCATGTCGATCGTGGCAACGCCTGCTGCACACGAGATCGGGTTGCCACCGAACGTGCTCATGTGGTCGCCCGGCTCGAAAGCGTCGGCCACGTCCTCGCGGGCGATGAATGCGCCGAGCGGGAAGCCACTCGCGATCCCCTTGGCCATGGTCATGATGTCTGGCTCGACGCCGGAAGCCTCCACCGCGAACATCCTGCCGCTGCGCCCGAACCCGCTCTGCACCTCGTCGACGATCAGCAGGACGCCTCGCGAGTCGAGGATGTCCTTCACCCGCTGCAGATAGCCTTCCGGCAGCGGGATGATTCCCCCCTCGCCGATGATCGGCTCGATGATGAACGCCGCCACATCATCACTGGTGTCGTACCGGATCACGTCATCGACGGCGTCGGCGCATGCCAGCGAGCACGACCCCGAACACATCCGGCAGCGATAGGGGTTGGGCGTTGGAGCAAAGGCGATCCCCGCGATCTGGGCGCCGCCGCCATGCTTGCGCAGGGCGTTCCCGGTCACCGCGAGCGCACCGGCGGTCCGGCCGTGGAAGGAACCCTGCAAGGCGATGATCTCTCGGCGACCGGTGAAGACGCGTGCCAGCCGAAGTGCGCCTTCAACGGCTTCAGCGCCACTGTTCCCAAAGAACGTCTTCTGGAGGCGTCCCGGCGTGATCTCGGCAAGCCGTTCCGCGAGGTCGGCGACGACGGGGACGTGATAGACATACGAACAGGAGTGCACGACCTTGTCCATCTGCCGCTTGGCTGCTTCCGCGACCTTCGGCGGCACATGCCCCGTATTGACCACACCGATGCCCGAGTAGAGATCGATGTATTCAGTGCCGTCGGTTGCGGTCACCGTCGCGCCGCGAGCGCTCTCCACGGTGATCGGCTCCACCCCGGCGAGCGCGCTGGTATTCACGTAGCGGCGGTACTTCTCGACCGTGTTCATGGGTCTGCGCTCCTCCTAGAACGTTGGCGGGGTGTTGACCCAGAAGAGTCGGGTCGTGGTGTTGGACTGATTCATCCAGCGATGCTGCTGGGCACTGCGGAAATACAGCGTGTCTCCTGCCTCGATGTGGTAGTGCTCGGCGTCGTCGAGCCACACGTCGAGCTCCCCGTCGAGGACGTACAGCGCCTCCTCGCCGTCGTGGGAATACGCGCCGCCGCTACCGCCGCCCGGTGCGACACTGAAGATGTCGATCTCCAGCACCGCGTTGGGGAACGTGACCAGGTCTTCGATCTCGACACGGTCGAAGCCGCGCAGTCTGCGTCGCTCGCTGGTGCGTACCAGCTTCGGGCCGGCGGTCCCCCCCGGCGCGGTGCCGAAGAACTCGAGGAGGGTTCCGCCGTATGCCGATGCCACTCGCTGGAGCAGGGCCACCGACGGTTCGGCAAGCCCGCGCTCCACCAGGCTCAGGTACGACGCCGAGATACCGGCCCGTTCGGCCGCGCTGCGCAGCGACAGGCTGCGCTTGGTCCGTGCCGCCCGAAGGCGCTTGCCGACAACCGGATCCTCGGGCACCGCCTCGCCGGCGATGAGCGAATGCAGCGCGGGTGGCGCGAAACCACGTGTCAACAGGGCGCGAACGTCACGCAGGCGAGCGATGTCCTCCGAGTTGTAGCGGCGATGGCGGCCGCCCGCACGCATCGGTCGCACCAACCCTTTGCGCTCCCACGCGCGAAGTGTCGACGGGCTCACGCCCACTCGCCGTGCGACCTCGCCGATGCGGATGTCGTCCACGCGGACACTCCTCGACACGACCTGGTGTGGGCAGCAGGTACGCTGTCCGACCAAGTCGAACTTGTCACTGTTGAGTAGATTATGAGCATCTGGTCGCCGGGTGGTCCGCCGGGAAAGCGCACCGCGCCACTCGCCGAGGACTACCGTGAGACGCCGCTCTGGTGGGACGACGCAACGTTTCCCAGCGTGGCGGAAACGGCGCTGCCCGCAAGCGCAGACGCCGTGGTGATCGGCGCAGGCTTTACGGGGCTTGCGGCGGCAGCCCGGCTTGGTTCGCACGGCAAGCACACGCTGGTCATCGACAGCGGTGGGCTGGGGGAGGGCGCGAGCGGCCGGAACGCCGGAATGATCCACGCGGGAGTCCGGCGCAGCGTCGCGACGCTCGAGCGCAAGCACGGTGCCGCCGGCCGTGCCTTGCACGACGCGAGCGTCGAGGCCTACCGGTTCGTGGCGAGGACCGCGGCTGCGGCCGCCCCCGACGCGATGTACACCCAGTCCGGCTGGCTCCATCTCGCGCACCGTAGATCGCGGATGAAGAGCCTGCGCAAGGACGAGGCCGAGCGACGGGACGTCCTCGGCGAGTCCACCGTCATGCTCGAGGACGCGGCCCTCGAAAGCGAGGCACCATGCCGCGGCTTCCACGGCGGCATGCTCACCGACAACGGAGCAAGCATCCACCCGGCGCGCTACCTCTCGGGCCTTGCCAGGCTGTCGCTGTCCGGTGGCGTCGCGCTGCACCTGCACACGCGGGTGACCTCCATCGAGCGGCGCGATCCGGGCGTGGTGGTGCATACCTCGCGTGGCGACGTCGCTGCCGGTGACGTCCTGGTGGCCACCAACGGGTACACGGATGATGCCGCCCCCTGGGCCCGCCGCCGGATCATCCCGATCGGCAGCTACATCATCGCGACCGAGCCGCTCGGCGACGCGCGCGCGGCAGACGTCAGCCCGCAGCGCCGGATGATGAGCGACTCGCGCAACTTCCTCCATTACTGGCGTCTCTCACCCGACGGACGGCTGGTTTTCGGCGGCCGCACCAGCTTTGCTCCGGTGAGCGTGCAGACGGCCCGAGACCGCCTCTACGCCGCGATGATCGATATCTATCCGGAGCTTTCGGGCGTTCGGCTCAGCCATGCATGGACGGGCAATGTGGGATTCACGTTCGACCAGCTGCCCCACCTCACGCGATCGGAAGGCGTCACGTACGCGATGGGCTACTGCGGCAGCGGCGTGGCACTTGGGAGCTGGATGGGAACGCTCGCCGCCCAGTGGATCGCCAGAGGTGCCCGACCGGCCTTCTCCGACCTCCGCTTTCCGCGGATGCCGTTGTACCGGGGGCACCCCTGGTTCCTCCCACTCGTCGGCGTCTACTACTCGTTGCTCGATCGGCTCTGAGCCGCCGGGTCCGCAACCGGCGGGGCTGCCGGCGGCGGACCGCCCGTCGGGCCGCCGGTGAGCTCCATGGTGCCGCCACCAGCGACCGCGGCGACGAGGTTGCCGTTCCTGCTGACGTATGAGACCGTCTTCTGTCGGAAGAAGCCGTTCTTGTTGAGCACTGCGGCAACGATGGTCAAGGGGATGCCCAGGGCGAATGTTATGAGGACTGGCGCGGCCGTGGTGATGGTCCCTGAGTCGACCTCATAGTTTGGGAAGACCACTTGGACGCCGACCCAGAAGAGGAAGAGGCCGCCGATAAATGGAAACAGACCGGCGAGAAAGAACAGCTTCGGCGATGTGAGCAGCACCTTGCGGAAAGCCCACGCACACGCGACTCCGGTGATTCCGTAATAGAAGGCGACCAGTACCCCGATCTCGAGGATCAGATTGCCGAACTGAGCATTGACACTGCCGATGAAGGTCGACGCAATGACCAGGGTCGAGAGTGCCGTGGTGATGAGAGTCCCAACCCAGGGTGTCTGCCAGCTCTTGTGCACGATCCCGAAGATGCCCGGAAAGACTCCGTCACGGGACATGGAGAACGACAGCCGGCTGGACGGGAGCAACGTCGTCTGCACCGTGGCAACCGTGGAGGAGAGAACCGCAAGGATCATGAGGTAAGTGATCGGCGCGGTGCTCAGCGATTGCGCGAAGAAGTAGAGGATGTCGCCGCCGCTGTTCCCGAGGTTGTTGAGGTTGGCGGGCGAGGTCACCATGTCAATCGCTGTCGCTGAGAACAGGAAGAGCACCAGCAGCACGACCATGCTGATCAGGCCGGCGTAACCCGGTGTCCTCTCGGCGTCCTTGGTCTCCTCGTTGACGTTGGCGGCGGTGTCCCATCCCCAGAAGAAGAACACGCCCAGCGCGGCGCCGGCGGCCAGGCCGCTGACCGACCCGAGCGCGAACGGGTTGAACCAGTGGAGATGGACGGGTTGCGCCGCGGGGTGCCCGCCGATCACCTTGATGAACGCCGCCACGCAGAATCCGACCACCACGAGGTACTCAATGGCCAGAAGGACCCACTGGAAGTTGGCGGTGAGGCGGATGCCTTTGACGACCATGTAGGTGACTAAGAAGAGCCAGAGCACGCCAACAATGGCAATCCAGACAGTGCTGCTGGCAGCGTCGCTGCTGATCCATCCGAAGCTGTTGAGCAACTGGAGTGTGTACGCGCCGGCGATCAGCGGAGCGGCCGCGCAGAAGAGGATGTTGGCGCAGAGTTGCACCCAGCCACCGAACCAACCGATGTACGGGCTCAGCGTGCGACTCACCCACGAGTATGAGGCGCCGCAGTTCGGATCCATCCGGTTCAGGTAGAAGTACGCAAGCGCGATGAAGAAGACGGGCACGAAGCTGACGAGGATCGCTGCCGGCGAGGCGGCTCCGACGGTGACGAAGAGCACCGCGATGGTCGCGGCCAGGCTGTACGCAGGCGCGACACTCGAGGTCGCGATGATCGTGGCGTCGAAGAGGTTCAGGGTGTTGGTCTTCAGCTGGGAGACCACCGGTTTCCCGTGAACGATCGGCTCCGCTAGGGTCGCCATGTCTTCCTCCTCACCGTGTTCTCCTGACTCGAGCCTGGGTCGTCAGGCTTCGATATTGCTCATCACGTGCTTGATGCGGGTGTAGTCCTCGAACCCATACATCGAAAGATCCTTGCCGTACCCCGAATGCTTGTAGCCCCCGTGTGGCATCTCGGACACCAGTGGGATGTGCGTGTTGATCCAGACGCAGCCGAAGTCCAGCGCGCGTGCCATGCGCATGGCGCGGCCATGGTCTCGCGTCCAGACGCTCGCGGAGAGACCGTACTCGACGCCGTTGGCCCACTCGAGCGCCTTCGCCTCGTCGTCGAAGCGCTGCACCGTGATCACCGGCCCGAAGATCTCGCGCTGGATCAGGTCGTCGTCCTGGCGGAGTCCCGCGATCACGGTGGCCTCGTGGAAGTACCCGCGGTCACCGATCCGATGCCCACCGGCGACGACTTCAGCGTGGGAGGGTGCCCCGCCCACCAACTCGCGAACCCGGTCAAGCTGCCTGGCATTGTTCAGCGGGCCGAACGCCACCTCGTCGTCGTCCGGCGCGCCCGTCTTGTTCGCTGCTGCCTGCTCGGCGAGCGCTGCCACGAGCTCGTCGTGAATCGACGACGCCGCGATCACGCGCGTCGCAGCGGTGCAGTCCTGCCCGGCGTTGAAGTAACCGGCCATGGCAACGGCTTCGGCGGTGGCGGCGACATCCGAATCGTCGAAAACGATCACCGGCGCTTTGCCGCCGAGCTCGAGGTGGACGCGCTTGAGGTCGCCGGCCGCGGCACGCGCCACTTCCATGCCCGCGCGCACGCTCCCGGTGATCGAGGCCATGGCGGGGATGCGGTGCGTGACCAGCGCTGCGCCGGTCGACGGGTCGCCGCACACCACGTTGAACACACCGGGAGGCAGATGCTCGGCCATGATCTCGGCCATCAGCAGGGTGGTCACGGGAGTGGTGTCCGATGGTTTCAGCACCACGGTGTTGCCTGCAGCGATTGCCGGCGCCCATTTCCAGATGGCCATCAGCATCGGGTAGTTCCAGGGCGTCACCTGCGCACAGACCCCGACGGGCTCGCGGCGGATCATCGAGGTGTGTCCCGCCATGTATTCGCCCGCGCTCCGGCCTTCGAGAATCCGCGCGCAGCCTGCGAAGAACCGGACCGGGTCGATCAGCTGCGGGATCTCCTCGCTGCGGGTCAGCGAGATCGGCTTGCCGGTGTTCTCGCACTCCAGGGCGACAAATTCCTCGGAGCGCTTCTCGAACGCGTCGGCAATGCGCAGCAATGCGAGGCTCCGCTCCCTCGGAGTGATGTCTCGCCAGCCGCCAAAAGCACGCTGCGCGGCGCGAAGCGCGGCGTCGACATCCGCGGCGCTCGACACCGGCGCCTGGGCGAACTCCTCGCCGGTCGCCGGGTTGATGAGCGGCGTGAACACATCGGACGTCGCCTCGCGATACTCGCCGTCGACGAAGTTGCGCAGCGAGCGCACGGCGACCGTGCTCATGCCTTGAGATCCCTCGCCAGCTCACGGAAGTTGGCGACGTAACGCCTGACGTCGTCCGATGAGTGCTGGACCGACAGCGTCCAGTTCTCCTCGGCGCCAGGGGCCATCAGGACACCGCGGTTGGTCTGATACAGCCACGACACGTAGGCGAGGGACTTGTCCATCGCTGCGTAGTCGCGATAGTTGCGCACCGGCTGCTCGCGGTAGGTCACACAACCGCGGGCCCCCATCGACACGACGTGGAACGGGAGCGCGTACTCGGACATCACGTCGCGCAGCCCTCCGCTCAACTCCTCGGTGAGCGCGTCGAGGTGCGAGTACGCCTGATTGGTGAGCACCTCGAGGAGTGTCGCGCGCGATGCGGCGGTGGTCAACGGGTTGCCGTTGAACGTGCCGAGCTGGGCGACCTTGCCGTCGGTGATCGTGGCCATGATGTCGGCGCGGCCGCCCACGGCCCCGCACGGCAGACCGCCGCCGATCGCCTTGGCGAGGCACACGATGTCCGGGACGACGCCGAAGCGCTCGGTGGCGCCGCCCGGGGCGATGGTCACGCCCGTCTTGACCTCATCGAAGATCGCTACTGCGCCATGCCGGTGGGCGGTCTCGACGACTCCCGCGAGGTACCCGTCGTCAGGGAGCACGAACCCGATGTTCATCATCGCCGGCTCGACGATCACCGCCGCCACCTCGCCCGGATGAGCGACAAACGCCCGCTCGAGCGACGCCAGGTCGTTGAATCCGACGACGGAGGTCAGCGCGACGGTCGACGCGGGGATGCCGCCAGTCATGGGTACCGAGTTCGGGAAGTCGGCATCGCCCATCGCATCGACCGGCGGCTCCACGGAGACGAGCAGCGCGTCGTGGTGGCCGTGGTACGAGGCCTCGATCTTGATGATCCGTTCGCGGTCCGTGAACCCGCGCGCGAGCCGGATGGCATCGAGCGTCGACTCGGTGCCGCTGTTGGTGAAGCGCCACTGCGGCTGATGGAACCGTCTGGCCAGTTCCCGCGCGACGACGATGTTCTCGGCGACCGGCTGCGCGAAGTGCGATCCGCGATGCATCTGGGACTCCACCGCCGCGACGATCGCAGGGTGGGCATGACCGACGACCATGACCCCGAATCCGTTGTGGAAGTCGGCGTACTCGTTGCCGTCGACGTCCCAGACGCGACTTCCCTTGCCGTAATCGATGAAGACCGGCTGCGGTGGGGTGTCCTGGAACGAGCTGGGGACCCCGCGCGGGATGTACTCGGTCGCTTCCTTCCAGAGCTCGCGCGAACGCGTCCGCCGAGACCTGAACTCGGCCTCCTCGCGAGCGGTCAGTGTTGCGACCCGATCCGGATCGACGCCACCCAAGGTCAAACCCATCGACCAGGTCCTCCAGCAGCCCGTGCGGATGCAAAAAATTCTACTGAACGCCTGTAGAATCAGGCTACGTTAGACGCAAACCCTGGGGACCGTCAAGCGAGCGTCACCGCCAGTCGATCTGGGTGACCTGACCGTCGAGAATCTCGATGCTGCGGGTCATGCACGGCGCGGCTCCCCAGAGGGTCCAGCCACCGGCGTCGAGCGACGGGAACAGAGCGATTGCAAGACGCTCGCCCGCCATCGGGCGCTCGTGCACCCCGGTATGGGTCCGGGCGTCCGGGCGTCCGTCGGGGCTGACCTCGATCTCGGTGTGGAGGAGCGCTGCGGGCACGATCACCAGCAGCGCTCCGGCCCCCTCACCGATATCGAGGACCGCCGGCCCGCTGGGGGCGGGACCGGCGGACTCGATCTCGATCAACTCGGGGTGTCGAAACCGTTGTGCGGCGTGCCGAGGTATGGGAAGTGATCGATGTACCGGCCGTTACCGGGCACCGAGCTGCCCAACTGCCCGGAGGAGAAGTCGCTCACCAGGCCGGCAGCGCCGTCTGCCGTGAAGGTGGAATCGACCAGGGGGATCGTGGCACCCGCGATGGCCCGGATCTCGATGGTGGCGACATCGTCGAACACACGGCGCCCGTTCGGGAACCCTGCAAGGTCACCGCCGAGAATACCGTTGATGCTCGGAGACGATGCCGGGGGGATCGCCATGTTCAGGCGCAGAAGATCGGCCGGTGTCGACCCCGTGTTGTTCTGGAAGCCCGCGATGACGCCGGACGGGATCCCGGTCAACAGGATCGCTTCGAGGTCGGCCCGCGCGGGCGTGTAGGCGGCGAGGTTCGGGAAGACCCCCGGGTAGAGCACGGGCAGGAGTCCCGCGAGCTCTGGATGTGCGTAGTTGGCGACGAACTGAGCATCGCTGCTCGGCTTGGTCGAGTTCCAGAAGTCCTTCTTGCCGATGGGGATGACCACCTCGTTGATCAGCGGCATGCCCAGGCGCGAGACCTGGACCCAGGGTCCAACGTCCATGGCGCGACCGCCGTGCTCGAGCACGGTGGACTTGCGCCTGCTGGCCGTGGTGTAGACGCCGATGACCGAGTCCGCGCTGGTTGGGTCGGTTGGCATCTCGCCGTGCCTGGTGAGGTGCGTCTTGGGGATCTGGATGGCAATCGTGTGCACGTTGAGCGGCTTCGTCGAGTCGACGCCGCCGACGGCCGGCAGCGGGATGAGATGCAGGTTCTGGAACGGGCGCAGCACGCCGAGGTCGAAGATCGATCCCAGATCGACGTAGAAGCCCTCGCGCCGCTGGCCTGCGAAGACCCACCCACCGTCGAGGCGGTGGACCGCCGCGCGGGCCAGTGCGCCGTAGTTCGGGGTCGAACGAACGCCGACGTTCACCGGCGGGCACGCGAGCTTGGTGGCGAGCACTTCGGTGTGGCCGTTCCGTACCCGCGTCACCGAGTAGAACTGACGCACGTTCCAGCTGGAGCTCGTGAGGCTCGTGATCGGCCCGGTGTTGTAAAGAAAGGTGTTGGGATCGGTGTACTCGGTGGTGAACTTGAACTGGTAGGTGATCGCGTCCGCGACGGTGCCACCGTTGGTGACGGTGATCTCGTAGAGAACGTCATCTCCGAAGTTGTAGAAGTTCGGTCCGCCGTCAGGTCCCTCGAGCGGGATGTAATTGGCGATCAGCGTCACCGTCTCTGGATGATCAGGACTGGTGAACGCGTAAAGGTCAGTGCTGTCTGCAACCGGGTCTTTGGAGATTCCCGGCGCTTCACGATGCGAAGACATGTGTACCCCTCGTGAGGTTGTGGATGCTGTTGGGTTCGGCGGATCAGCGCGCTGCGCGCTGCAGACGCCGGATGAGCTGCGGGTCTTTGGTGACCACCTCGCGATGGCCGACCATCACCGAGATCTCACCTGTCGCCGCATCGCGGACATACGCGGTCATCGGCTCGCTCGACATGGGTCCGTCACTTGCGGCGGCGACGTTCTGCGCCGCCTCGACGAGCGTGCTCGGCCCGGCGATCAGCCCCATTGCCGCCACTCCGCCCGCTGCCCCCACGGTCGTGGACAGAAACGTCCGCCGTGTCACCTTGGCCATGTGTACACCTCGCTGGGGCGGTCGTTGGCGATCCGGTTGGCCGTCTTGTCTCCGCCCTGTCACCGCTTGGTACGGACGGCTCAGGGCGCCGGATCATTGCCGAGCCACGCTGCTGCAGCGAGCCCGCGCGTTGGCGCCAGGCTTCAGGTCCAGGCGGGGACGAGCACCTCGACGTGGCCGGCGTTCAGCCGCGTCTGGATCGCCGGCAGGGGGTTCAGGCGGTAGTCGCCGGGGTTCGCCGCTCCGGTGAGGTTGAAGCTCATGGGGTGGCACGGGCAGACGAGCTTGCCCTGGGCTGCTTCGGGAACGAGCGTGCACCCCTGGTGGGTGCAGACGTTGCTGAGGCCGCGGACTTCGCCGTGGAGGGTGAAGACGACGCCCTGGACGCCGCCGGCGGAGAACTGCTTGATCTTGCCAGGGGTCACCTCGTCGACGGTCGCGACCGCCACCCAGGCGCTGATGTACGGCTGAATCGTGCCGGATCCACTGGCCGGCTCGGTCAACACCTCGTGCAGGCGCTCGACGCCGACGCCGGCAGCCACCGATGCGGCGACGGTGGCAAGTCCGCCGACCAGGAAACGGCGTCGCCGGATCCCCGCCTCGGTCCATCCGGGGTCGTGCTCCGACGCCTCGCGCAGCTGGCGGGCTAGCTTGTCGACGAAGGCCGGTGACGGGGTCGAACCACCCGGATTGGCGGCCCGGAGCCGGGCTGCAACCTGCATCGCTGCCGAATCGTCCTCTGCCGGTGTCCGCGGCGGCCGCCGGTTCGAGATGAGCGCCTGGACGAAGCGCGAGAGGCGGCGATCAGCTTTCGACATCACGAGCTCCAGTGGCCGCCGCTCGGCGCAGCGCCCGCAGCTGCAGGACCTTGGCGTTGGCAACGCTCACGCCCATCGCCGCAGCCGTCTCTCGAATCGAGTATCCCCTCAGGAATCTGAACTCGAGCACGCTGCGATAGTTTGCGGGCAGCCCGTCGAGGATCGGGCTGACGTCCACCTCGTCCTGTCGGTCGGCGGGTTGGACGGCATCGCGCTGCTCGTCGAACTCCATCAGAACCGTCCCGTGGCGCTGGCGCCAGACGTCTGCGAGCACGCTCCGGGCGGTGGTTCGCAGATACGCCCGGATCTCGGCGGCGGAGACGTCGGAGCGGAGGCGCGGGAGCGCGCGCAGGAAGGTCGTCGAGGTCACGTCCTCGGCGTCGGGGGTATTGCCGGTCCTCGAGTAGACATACCTATAGAGGGGAGCAACATGCTCCTGGTAGACGGACTCCCAGTCGTTGGCGCGATCTGGGGTGCCGACCACGCGCAACGGGGGCGACGTTTCGGACACAGCCACGTTCGATGATGGTCTACGCGCAGGAGTTACGCAATCGACCATACGGGGCATGATTGGCGGAGAGGGTTTTGGCCATGAGTTCCGACACTTCCCACGACCGGCTCATCGGGACGGTTTCGCTGATCCTGGATCGGATGGTCCACGTCCGCCTGACGGCGGTCGGGATCACCCGGCCCGATGTGATCGATCGCGTGCCGGCCGATCCGTTCACCTTCTGGGAGCAGAGCCGCGTGCACAACCCTCACGCGATCCGGGTCAACCGGGAGTGGGAGTCGCTCGACGGCCCGCGGTGGCGTGAGCTCGAGCTCGAGGGTGACAGCGAAGGCCCAGGTGGTCACTGGGGGAGTCGCCACCTGATCGCCACAGCGCACATCCGGCGGGAGCCCGGGCCCGCGCCGTTTGTGCTCCTCCTGCACGGCTATGCGGTGCCGCAGACCACCTACGACCGGTGGCTCGCGAAGCAGATGCGCCTCCGCGGGGCCCACACAGCGCGCCTCGACCTCCCGTACCACCTCCGCCGGACGCTTCCCGGCCAGCGCAGCGGCGACGGGTATTTCAGTCTTGACCCCGCACACATCCGGGCGACGGTGCGCCAGACGGTCGAGGACGCGGCAGCGGTGATCGCCTGGGCACGAGCCGAGGTCAGTCCCGACGTCAGCGTCGTCGGGGTGAGCCTCGGCGGGTTGATCGCGACGCTGCTCGCGGCACATCTCGAGCTTGATCGTGTGATCGCGGTCGCGCCTTTCTGCGACCCGGCGACGACCCTCTCGCAGCGGCCACCCACCCCCTCGCTCCGTCACCTGGGCATGATCGGCGAATTCAGCGGGTCCTGGGGGCCGGACCGGGCGAGCGCGGGACGTTTTCTGCACTCGACTCTGTCGCCGCTCGTGGCTCGCAACCTGGCTCCCCGGACGCCCGGCAATCGAATCACGCTGGTTCGGGCGATGCAGGACCTGGTCGTCGGACCCGACCCCGTGACCGAGCTCGCGACAGCGTGGCAGACAGACCTCTGGACCTACCCCCACGGGCACATGACCGTGATGAGCGCCGGCGGGATCGCGCGGCGGATCGCCGACCGCGCCACCACGCTGCGCGACGATCCCGACCTGTCCGTCGCCGTATGACGATGACCCGGCCCGTGCTGCGCCGCGAGGGGACGACCCGGGGCGGCCGCCCCTATGTGATCCGGCCGTCCCAGGACGCGGACGCGCCGGGACTTGCCGCACTCATCGACGCCGTGGCGGGGGAGGGCGAACTCATCGCCGCGGTGCCGGGTGAACCCGACACGATCGAGCAGAGCTCACGGCTCGTGTCCATCGTGCTCGAGGGGGGGCTCACGCTGACGCTCGAGGTCGACGGCGTGCCCCAGGGCCACGTGATGGTCCAGCGGCGAGCTGGAGGGCACTACGCCCACGTCGGCGAAATCGCCATCCTTGTCAGCAACGAGCAGCGCGGCGCGGGGCTCGGCCGCCTTTTGATGGAGACGGCGATCGAGTGGGGCCGGGTTGTGGGACTCGCCAAGCTGAGCCTGCGAGTCTTCCCCGACAACCGGCGGGCGATCGCGCTCTACCGTTCACTCGGGTTCCAGGACGAGGGTCTGGTGCGGGGCGAGGTGCGCATGCCGAGTGGGGACCGCGACATGCTGCTCATGGGCCTCGCGCTGTCAGGGCCTGGGTCGGCGCGCCCCCCTGCTATCCTGCAGAACGAATGAGCGACTCGCGCCCAATCGGCGTGTTCGACTCCGGTGTCGGCGGCCTGACCGTGCTCCGTGAGATCCGACATCAGATGCCCGCCGAAGCGCTCATCTACCTGGCGGACCTCGAACATTTCCCGTATGGGCCGCGCTCGCAGGAGCAGGTCCGCGGCCTCGCCCTGGACATCATCGACATGCTTGCGGGCATGGATACCAAGCTCGTGGTGATCGCGTGCAACACCGCCACGGCAGCGGCACTCCACGTCGCGCGAGAGCGATTCGACATCCCCGTTGTTGGTGTGATCGCCCCGGGGGCGCAGGCGGCTGCGGCGGCGACCCGCAACAGCCGCGTGGCGGTGCTCAGCACGGAGGGGACCCGGGCCAGTGGCGAGTACGTGCACGCCATCAGAGAGGCGAACCCCGGCATCGCCGTGCTGAGCGAGGTCGCAGCCGACCTCGTGGAGATCGTCGAGGACGGAGACGCCGACACCCCGAGGGCCGACGCCGCGCTGCGCCCGGTCCTCGATCGCATCTTCGGCTGGGGTGCGGACACGCTCGTCCTGGGCTGCACGCACTACCCGCTGCTCCGCCCCGCGTTGCAACGGGTGATCGGGTCGAGACGGCTGCGTGTGGTCGACAGCGCCGACACCACCGCGGCGCGGGTGCGCCGGATCGTCGCCGTCAACCGGATCGGCGCCGGTGAGGTGCCCAAACCCGGCCCTCAGCCTTTCGCCGAGCGCACCGAGATACTGGTCACCGCCGCCCCCAGCCGGTTTCGAGAGAACGCTGCCCGCCTCTTCGGGGAGCCGCTCCCGGATCCGCGCCTCGTCCGTCCGGTGAGGCAGGGGATACGCGTGGCAGCAGGGTCGTGAGCATCGTCGCCGAGGAGCTCCTGGGGCCGATCGCCGCGGAGCTGATCGAATTCGAGCGGCGCCTCGACGCCGAGATCGCGTCCGACCTCGGCCCCATGGCGAGCGCCATGTCCCACATCGTCAAGGCCGGGGGCAAGCGTCTTCGGCCGGCGCTGGTCATCCTCGCCGCCCAGCTCGGCGACGCCAACCCCAATGACGTCTTCAACCTTGCGATGGGCATCGAGTTCATCCACACGGCGACCCTGGTCCACGACGACCTGATCGACAAGGCGCCGACACGGCGCGGGATCACAACGATCCATGAGGCGCTCGGACCAGACCCCGCGGTGATTATCGGCGACTACTACTTCGCCAAGGGCGCCTACCTGCTGGCCGAGATCGGTATGCCGGCGATCGACTCCGCGATCAGCCATGCGGTGATGACCATCTGCATGGGGGAGTTGCTGCAGATGACCAGTCGCAACGAGTACGACCAGTCTCTCGCCGACTATCACCGCAAGATCGGTCGAAAGACCGCCACGCTCGTGAGCACGAGTTGCTACGGGGGCGGCCTGATCGCGGGCCTGGACGCCGCCTCGGTAGAGAGCCTGCGCCGGTACGGCCACAGCCTGGGCATGGCCTTTCAGATCGCCGATGACGTCCTCGACTACATCGCGACGAGCGATGAAGTCGGCAAGCCGGTCGGCGCGGACCTCCGCCAGGGAACCGTGACGCTCCCCCTGATGCTCGCCCTCAAGGATCGCGCGGTCGGCGCGCGGCTCCGCCGCATTCTGGACAAGAATGACCTCAACGAACAGGACTTCGACACCGTGGTCGGCCTGGTCCGTGGCTCGAACGCGATCGCCGAAGCCGAACGGAGTGCCCAGGAGTTCGCTCAGGAGGCGGCCGTCGAGCTCAGGGCTTTCCCGTCCTCGAGCGCCCGCGAGACGCTCGAGCGCGTCTGCGACTACGTTGTCGAGCGCAGGATCTGACCGGCAACGTCTCACCGGCCCGCTCGCAGGATCACAGGGCTCCGAGGCGTCGCACCTCCGCGCCGAAGGCCCGAGCCCACGCGGCCAGCACGACCGCTGCCACGACATAACCGGCTGCTTCCACCACGGTCGCGAGGATGGTCGCCGAGATCTGCGTGTCGCCTGACTGCGCTGCGATGACGGTCGCGACAGTGCGAGCGACGTCGACGGCGGCGACAAGGCACACGACGATCAGCGCAGCGCGAACGAGTCGATATTCGCGGCGCAGGCCACCGCGCAACTGGCTGAGGGTCTGGTGCTCGACGGCGGTGCGCCCGGGTGGCGGCTCGGTGGCGCCGTGGCGAAGGCGCAGGACCGCCGCGGTGAAGCACACCGCGGCGACCCAGCCGGGCCAGAGCGTTCGCGCGCTCGAACCCGTCGCGATGAGTGTCTCCAAAGGGTTGAGCGCCATATGTGCGGCCAGCTGCCCCGCGAGCGTCTGGTGCACGCGCACCAGCAGCGTGCCGGCAACCCCGCACGCGGCCGCGACCACCGCCACCGCGACACAGCGCAGCGCGATCGGACCGCGGTCGAGGAAGACGAGCTCGGTGAGATGTGCGTCGCGCTGTGGCTGCACCGTGGCATTGTAAGTTCGGTCGATGTCGCGAACCAGAAAATTCACACGGCGCAGGATTCGTGTCGCCACGTACAACATCCTGCTCGGCGGCGAACGTCGCCTTGATCTGGTTCGCAACGTGCTCACGCGGCTTGACGCGGACATCGTCGCGCTCCAGGAGGTGCGCGAGGTGGATCGCATCCGCGAGCTGGCCCGAGACCTCGATATGGAGATGTTGCTGGGGGAGCCGAGCGATCCCGCGTCGCCGATGCACACCGCGATCCTCACGCGCCTGCCGGTGCGCACGTGGCGAAACCGGCGCCACCACGGCAGGATGTTGCGTTCTCACCTTCACTGTGACATCGAGACCGGCGGCCACGAGCTTCCGCTCGTCGGCGTGCATTGCCTGCACCTGGCGGCACGCTTTGGCGATCGGAACAAAGGAGAGGCGCGGCGCATCCGCGAGATCGGCGCCGTCCTCACCGACATCGCCGATGAACCGGCACGTCCGCACCTGCTGATCGGAGACTTCAACGCCCTCTCGCCGGGCGACGACATCCTCGCGACGTCCTTCTTTCGGCGGATGAACGATCTCCGCCGCGCCGGGTTGCTGGTCGCGGGACCCAACGGCATCCTCGCCCCGCTTGCCCCGAACCGCGAGGACGGCGACAGCGGCCTCGCCGACCGCTGGCGACGGGCCGGCGTGGACCCGCGACTCCTCGGCGGCATTCCGGTGCTCCCTCGCGTGGTGTCACCGCTCACCGTTGGCCTGCCGGTATCGCGTGCCATGGATCGCTTTCTCGGGCGGCTCATCGAGCGCTGGACCATCGAGCGCCTGCTGAAAGAGGGATACGTCGACTGCTATCGCCGTGTGCACCCCCGGGCCCGCGGACTCACCTGCGCGACCTGGCAGCTCTCAGCGCGCGTGGACTACGTCTTCGCGACTGACGCACTTGCGGCCCACGTGATCGGAGCCGACGTGGTCGGAGGCAGAACCTGGCCGGATGCGGACGCCGCCGCGGCGTCGGACCACTACCCGGTGGTGGCCGAATTCAGCGTCTGATCAGGTGGGCGAGCCGGCGGTGACGTTGATCGTCAACACCAGCGCATAGATGAGCAGGAGGACGATCGCTGCGATCGCGAAGCCGGCGATGCCGGAGGTGATCCCGACCACCGCAAGGGTCCTGCTCGCCCCGGGGTCGGCGTTGGCTCTGCGGACGCCGACGATGCCGAAGACGATCGCAATCGTGCCGAGCACGAGGCTCGTGTAATCGACGAAGGGGATCCAGGACAGGCCCAGGGCCAGGACGCCGCAGACTGCGGCAGCGACGCCGGGGCGATTCGGGGAGCGAACGCCGAAGCCCTCGTCCACTCCCGCCTGTCAGGTGCTCGGGGCAGGCGGAGCAGGAGGCGGCGGCGGCGTGGAGGGTGACGAGGGCGACTGATAGGCGCTCAGCGGCATGGTCGCCGGTTGCGGCTCAGTTCGCATCAGGTAACCGCCGACGGCGACCGCCGCCGCCGATCGCGAACATCGCGATGCCCACGATGACGGCGAGGAAGAAGACCCAGCCCGACCAGTACCCGAGAGCGTCGTGGCCGCCGCTCTGAGAACCGAGTACGGTCGGGAAGGTCGTCGTGTGCCACGGAAGGAACGTATCGACAAGTCCAACCACGAGGCCTCCGGCCACCGCGAGTGCGCCGTTCGACATCTGCTTGCCCGCGACGTTCAGTGGCACGTCAAGCAGCCCTCGCGAGACGGATATGTCCTAAGGCCGAAACCTCAGACGGTTCGGAGATCAGGCGCTCGGCGGCGGAGGAGGTGGCGGGCTGCCGTAGCCACCCGGAGGGTTGCCGTAGCCACCGGTGGGCCCGGCCGCGACCAGCGGGGCGTCGCCAGGCCAGCGGCTGATGATGACCAGGTAGTACACGACCACCGCGATGATCAGGCTGAAGATGAAGCTTCCGATGCCGCCGTAGCCGATGATGGCGAAGATCCCGCCAACCAGGTTCACCACGAGGCCGTAGATCACGAGATCCTTCCCCGAACGGTTCAGCTGGTACATACGGAACCCACCGAACGCGTAGAGGATGGAGCCGACGAGGCCGATGAGCACCCCGATGAGCGCGAGCCCAAAGATGCCGGTGCTGCCGCAGTTCAGGCCACCGACCTCCGAGCAGAGGGTGCCGACGGTGTTGTTCAGCGCGAACACGACGGGCAGCGCAATCAGGTCGATGATGATGCCGATGATCGCCAGGATCCCAATGATCAGTCCGAGCGTCTTCGCCGGGACGTTCAACTTGATCGGCGGGTCTGCTGCGAAGGGCGGGTCGGTCAGAATATTGGCCATCTGTCGGGTGGTTCCTCCCAGGGTGAATGAGCAGCTGTGGCGGCGACGTGGACCCGGGGCGCCACGTCCCCCGAGCGTGAATCGCTGGATTATGGAGTAATCAGACCCTCGTGGGAAAGGCTATCGCGCACACTGCGACGGCGATCTGGATGCAGGCGTCGCACGACTGCGGCGGCGCAGAGCCCTGCCGCTGCAATCAGTCCCAGGAAGATGCCGATGCTCAATGATCGGCCGCCCGCGCGGGCGAGGATGATCTGAACGAGGACGCTTCCCATCGCCAAACCCGCGGCGGCAGCGTGTGCTGTCGTCTCGGGGATGTACGGGGTCACCACGTCATCGACGAATCCGCGTCCGATCAGGAGCAGCAGGATGGCGCCGGCGATGGCGACGAAGAACACGTCGCCGAGCAATGACGCCCGAAATGCGTTCACGGTGACGTGCGCGCTGCCCGCGGTGTACGCATACCAGGGGAGGAAAGCGACGAGGACACCGAGGGTCGCCGATGCGGCACCGATCGCCTCGGCCCTGTTGACGTGGCTGGGCATCGCAGTGACCTCGCAATGAACCGGGATGAGGTACCGAGTGGCGGCCGCGCGACCCGGATGAGTGTGGTTGGTTCGAGTGGATGGTATGCAGCGCCGGGCGTGCTGTCAACGCCGCCGGCGGTTTCGCGGGGCGGAATCGGCGCCTTTGGGCTGGCTTCCGGGAGGCGCCACCCCGACGTCGGCTGCGACTGCCGGCGGTTTCCCGGCGAGGAGCAGATCGCCCAATGTGCTCCAGTTGAAGCGTTCACTCCCGCGCCGGACGAGCTCCAGGAAACATGCTGCGGTTGCCTCCGCGTCCGCGAGCGCATGGTGCGGTCTGCGGTGCACGACGCCCAGCTCGCGGCACAGCCGCTCGAGTCCGATCGTATCTTTGAGATCAAAGAGCTTGGCCGCGAGCCGGGTCGTGTCAACGTTGTCGGCATCCAGGCTCGAGCCGATGGCGCGGCCGATGAGCCTGGTGTCGAAGGCGTCGGCGCTGTGCTCAACCAGCACCGCCCCTTTCGCGAAGCGCTGAAAACGTTCCACCACCACTGATACCGGCGGCGCACCGTTAAGGGTCGCCGCGTCGATGCCGTGAATGCGCCGGGCGTAGGGATTGATCCTGTCGTTGCTGTGCACGAGCGTCTCGAAGCTCATGAGGTGCTCTCGCATCGTGAAGGCCACGGCGCCGAGTTCCACGAGGTGATGCGGCGACTGCCCGGTGGTCTCGCAGTCCAGGGCGACGAAATGGAGCCCTTCGATCGGCGTGTCCGGACCCGGGCGCTCCGCACTCCAGGCGTCGATTGCATCGTCGAGCGTGGCAAATGGCTCGGCTCCCGCCGGACCGAGTCGCGGTAGAAATTTGTCGCCCGTGGGGACCCTCCCTCGGCGGCGACCGTATCGCCGGCGAGCTTCCATACACCCCCATCCTAGAACTCCTGCACAGGGGAACCGGCGCCGGCCGACCTCCAACCTATACTCGCTCGTGATGCGACTGGTAGCCGCCGGGCTGAGCTTTCGCACCGCTCCACTGGCTGTGCGGGAGGCTGCGGCCATCCCGGCGGCGCGGGCTGCGACGACCCTGAGATATCTCGTGGGACACGCGGGCCTGCATGGTGCGGCGGTGCTTTCCACCTGCAATCGCACAGATTTCTACATGGTGTGTCCCGATCATCTCAGTGCTGAGGTGACCCCGAGGCTGGCCCGATACCTCGACCCGGGTGGGACTCGCGACGTCGAGCGCCACATGGTGACGCTCGAGGATCGCGATGCCGCGCTGCACATGTTCCGCGTCGCAAGCGGCCTCGAGAGCATGGTCATCGGCGAGGCTCAGGTGCTCGGCCAGTTCAAGGCGGCGCACCGCGTCGCCACCGATGCGGGTACGGTCGACGCACGCCTGGATTATGTGATGCGCCGGGCCATCTCCACGGCCAAACGCGTGCGCACGAACACGTCGCTCGGGAGAGGAGCCGCGTCACTCAGCGAGATCGCCGTCGAGAGCGCCCGGTCGGCGTGCGGGAATCTCGACGGGATCGGCGTCCTGCTCGTCGGGGCGGGAAAGATGAGCCGGCTCGCCGCCAAACGCCTGCAGGACCAGGGGGCACGCATCATGACCACGTCGCGGGGGGAGTCCAGCCGCAGGCTCGCACAGTCCGTCGGGGCTGAGCCGGTCGCGCTCGCGGGACTGGCGGAGGTCGCCGGCGAGGTGGATGTGATCATCGCGTCGACCGACAGCGCGTCGACGGTGCTCGATGCCGCCGCGATCGATGGATTCCAGCGCCGCAGGTCGTGGCGCCCACTCTGCATCGTCGACATGGCGGTCCCTCGCGACATCGACGCCGCAGCAGCAGGCGTCGCGGGCGTCACCCTCATCGACATCGACGAGCTCGGGCGTCGGGTCGGCGCGCGGCTCGACGAGCGCCGCGAGACCGTCTCCGCCGCTGAGGAGATCATCGACGTCGAGCTCGAAAAGACGGTCACGGCGATCGGACAGCGGGATACCGCGGGCCCGACGATCGCGGCGCTCGTCGAATGGGCCGAAGGCCTTCGCGCCCGAGAGGTCGCGCGCAGCTTCGGCACCGGGCGGGACATCGACGACGCAACCCGGGAGCGCGTTGATCTCCTGACGCGAAGCATGGTCCGCAAGCTCCTGCACGGACCGGTGACGCGACTCCGCGAAGCGGGGGACCCCACGACTGCGCTGGCGATCCGCGAGGCGTTCCGGCTCGACCGCTGATGCCGGCCGCGGACACCACCACCCTGCGCCTGGCGACCCGCGGGAGCGCGCTGGCGCTCCGACAGGCCGCACTCGCGGCTGACGCACTGAGAAGCGCCGGCGGTGCCGACCCCGAGACGATCGTCGTGAGGACCGAGGGCGACCGGCGCGTCAATGCCCCGATCGATCAGCTCGATGGGCAGGGCTGGTTCACCGCAGATCTCGAGCGGAGCATCGTCGACGGCCGCGCCGACATTGCCGTGCACAGCGCCAAGGACCTGCCGTCAGCGCTTGCCCCAGGCCTGGTCATTGCCGCCTACCTCGCCCGCGCTGATGCGCGGGACGGCGTCGTGACCGCAGACGGGCGATCCCTTGATCAGCTCCCCGACGGTGCGACGGTCGGAACCAGCAGCGCACGCAGGGCGGGGCTCCTCGCAGTCCTGTATCCAGGCCTGCGAGCGGTGCCGATTCGCGGCAACGTGGACACACGCCTGCGCAAGCTCGACGCCGGCGATGTGGATGCGTTGGTCCTCGCGTGTGCCGGGCTGGACCGGCTCTCACTCGGCGATCGCCTCGTGGAGCGCCTCGACCCCTTGCTGTTCGTCCCGGCTCCGGCGCAGGGCGCCATCGCACTCGAGACCGTCGCCGCTTCGCGGGCAACGACGGTGTGCGCGCTGATCGGCGATGCCGCCACGAGAGTCGCGGTCACCGCCGAGCGGGCGGTGCTCCTCGGCCTCGGCGGGGGATGCCTGCTGCCCCTCGGGGCGTGGGCTCGGATCCACGAGCACCAACTCACGCTCGTCGCAGCGCTGGCGGTCGACGGGGCAATACGCCGAGCCGGGGCGACGGGGAGCCCTGACGAACCGGAGGCGCTCGGCGAGATGGTCGCTGCGCGCTTGCGGTGACCGGCCCGGTGCAGCCCCTGGCCGGGCGTCGGGTGCTCGTGACCCGGACCCGCGAGCAGGCCGAGGGACTGGTCGACCGGCTCCACGCCGACGGTGCGGTGGTGACCGTGGTCCCTCTGATCACCACCATGCCGATCGCAGCCCCGGACGCCATCGTTCGGATCGCCGCCGTGGTCGCGGATGCGCCCGCGCCGCGATGGGTCGCCTTTACGAGCGCAACATCCGTGCGTCTCGTCATCGGAGCGGCTGGAGCAGCTGCGCTGTCCGGAATGCTCGTCGCGGCCGTTGGTCCGGCGACCGCCGCCGCTCTCGAGGCGCACGGAGTGCTCGCGGATCTCGTGGCCGGCGACCACGACGCGGCCGGGCTTGCGGCGGCGCTGCAGCAGCGAGGGCTTGACGGTGCCACCGTGTGGTTTCCCGTCGCAGAGGGGACGCGCGGTGGGTTTGTCGAAGTGGTCAGCGCCGCGGGCGCTTCGGTCACCGTCCAGCACATCTACAGGAGCGTCATGCCCGCGTCGGCTCCGGAGCGCGTGCGCGCCGCCCTCGACGCCGGAGTTGACGCGATCACCCTCACCAGCGGCAGCACCGTGCGCAATCTCGTCAGGGCCGCAGGCGCGCGGGGACTGCCGGCCGGCGTCGCGATCGTGTGTATCGGAGCGCAGACCGCGGACGAGGCGCGAAGCGCCGGTCTCGATGTCCGAGCCATCGCCAAAGTGGCCTCAGTCGAAGGTCTCGTCGCCGCGCTCACCGAGTCCCTCACCCCCCAGCCGCTACGCTGAACGGCGATATGGGCTTTCCCCTCGAGCGACCCCGACGTCTGCGCCGGACACCTGCGTTGCGCCGCCTCGCCCGCGAGTCACGGCTGACAGCCGGGCAGTTGATCCACCCAGCCTTCATCCGAGAGGGGCTTGCATCGCCCGAGGAGATCAGGTCGATGACCGGGCAGCAACACGAAAGCATCGATTCCCTGTGCGCGACCGTGGAGGAGACGATCGACCTCGGCCTCGGCGGCGTGCTCCTCTTCGGTCTCCCCGCTCATAAGGATGCACAGGGATCGGGCGCCTTCGCCGACGACGGGGTGGTCCAGCAGGCAATCCGCGCCGTCCACGATCGCTTCGGCGATGCATGCGTCGTGATCGCCGACTGCTGCCTCTGCGAGTACACGGACCACGGGCACTGTGGCTTCCTCCTCGAGAACGGCGACGTCGACAACGACGCGACCCTGGAGCTGTACGCTCGGACCGCGGTCAGCCAGGCTGCAGCCGGAGCCGACATCATCGCGCCGAGCGGGATGATGGACGGGCAGGTCGCCGCGATCCGCGAGGCGCTGGACATGTCGGGATTCACCGACACCGCGATCCTCGGGTACAGCGCGAAGTTCGCGACCGTGCTCTACGGTCCCTTCCGGGACGCCGCTGAATGCGCGCCGAGGACGGGAGACCGGCGTTCGTACCAGATGAACCCGGCCAATCAGCGTGAGGCTGTTCGCGAAGCCCTCCTCGATGTCGAGGAGGGCGCGGACATGGTCATGGTGAAGCCCGCGCTCACCTACCTCGATGTCGTCGCCCGGGTTCGCGACGCGACCGATCTGCCCCTCGCCGCCTACTGCGTCAGCGGGGAGTTTGCCATGCTCCATCACGCGGCCTCGGCGGGTGCCTTCGACGAACGTGCCGCCGTCCTTGAAGCCCTGGGTGGCATCCGCCGCGCGGGTGCCGACATGATCATCACGTACCACGCGCGCGCCGCCGCGGGCTGGCTCGCGGAGACCAAGGAGTGAATCGATGAGTGACTCGTCCGGCGACCGGCGTCGCCTTCCGCTGGTGCTCGGGTCAGGGGCCGTCGTGGTGGTGGCCATCGTGGCCATCGCCATCGGCGTGAACAGCGCCAGCGCACCGCTGCCGGCGCTGACGACTCCCACGGCGGTCGCGCCGACGCCCACGCCGACACCCTCTCCAACTGCGGCCGCCACGATTCCCTTCGCCGACTGTGCGACGACCACGTTCGGCCCGGTGCTTGCGCCGATCAACCCACCCGCCAGCGTGCACACCTACAGCGCCGCACCGGCCATGACCATCGACACCACCAAGCTGTACCAGGCGACGATCGCCACCGCCAAGGGCAACATCGTCATGTGCCTGCAGCCGGATCTCGCGCCAAACACGGTGAACATGTTCGTGACGCTGGCACGCAATCACTTCTACGACGGCATCCCATTCCACCGCGTCGTATCCAGTGGGATCTTCGTCATCCAGGGTGGCGACCCGCAGTGCATCGGCAACGTCCCAGCTCCGCCGGCGACACCCTCCGGGACGTGCGGTGGCGGAGGTCCGGGGTTCCAATTCAACGACGAGCCCGTGCATCAGCAATACGTCGCGGGTGCCGTTGCGATGGCGAACAGCGGCGCCAACACCAACGGCTCCCAATTCTTCATCTGCACCGAGGACTCGACACAGCTCCCGCCGTCGTACAACCTCTTCGGCAAGGTCGAGACGGGACTGCCCGTCGCCGTGGTGATCAAACAAGGCGATCTGATGAAGTCGATCACCGTTCGGCAGCAGACCTAAGCCGCCATGCGCGACAGCAACGCTCGGGCGCTGCGCGAGCGCGCCGAGCGCGTGCTGCCGGGCGGAGTTGACAGCCCTGTGCGTGCCTACCGTGCGGTGCCAGGAGTGCCGCCCCACATCGTTCGTGGCGAGGGAGCGCACGTGGTTGACGCCGATGGCAACGAGTTCATCGACTTCGTCCTCGCATACGGCCCCCACATCCTCGGGCATCAGCCGCCCGAGGTGATCACCGCCATCCGGGCCCAGCTCGACCGGGGGATCGCCTACGGTCATACCGTCGAGCTCGAGGTCGAGCTCGCGGAGCGGATCGTCGACGCCGTGGGATCGGTGGAGATGGTCCGCTTCGTCACCTCGGGCACCGAGGCGGCGATGTCCGCGGTGCGGCTCGCACGCGCGGCAACCGGCAGAGACCGGATCGTCAAGTTCGCAGGCGGCTACCACGGACATGCCGACGCGCTGCTCGCCGAGGCGGGCTCCGGGGTCGCCACCCTCGGCATCCCCGGGTCCCCGGGTGTCCCGTCCGCCGCCGTGGCCGGGACCATCGTGCTGCCGTACAACGATAACGACTCGGTGGCCGCGGCCTTCGAAGATAAGGGTGAACAGATCGCCGCGGTGATCGTCGAACCGGTCGCCGGGAACATGGGCTGCGTTCCCCCCGCGCCCGGGTTTCTGGACGGACTTCGCGCCATCACATCCAAATGGGGTGCTTTGCTCGTATTCGATGAAGTGATGACTGGATTTCGCGTGGCCTACGGCGGGGCGCAGGCGCTCTACGGAATTCGCCCCGATCTGAGCCTGTTCGGCAAGGTGATCGGCGGCGGGCTTCCCGTCGGCGCCTATGGAGGCCGCCGCGACCTCATGGAGCGAATCGCGCCGTCGGGCCCGGTGTACCAGGCGGGGACGCTCTCGGGCAGCCCTCCGGCGATGGCGGCGGGCATCGCCGTGCTGGACGTCCTGCGCCACGATCCCGGGCTCTATCGACGGCTGGAAGACCTCGGGGCACGTCTGCAAGCCGGCTTCGAGGAGTCTGCTGCGGCTGCGGGGCTCGGATGTGCGGTGGGCCGAGTCGGCAGCATGGTCACTCCATTCGTCGGGATCGAGATGGCGCGCAACTTCGATGACGTGAAGCTCGCAGACAGGGAGCGCTTCGGGCGACTCCACGAGGCATGGCTCGACGCAGGAGTGCTCTGGCCGCCGTCTCAATTCGAAACCGCATTTCTCTCGACGACGCATTCGGATGAGGACGTGGACAGGACGGTCGAATCGTTCGCCCGCACGCTGTCAACGGTCTCAGTCTGATCTCAGGGGCAACAAAAAAATGGTGCTAGACTGGAGGCTGACATGGGATTCATAAGTGGACATCTGCCGGAAATCATCATCGTGCTGGTGGTGATCCTGATCATCTGGGGGCCGGGGAAGCTGCCCGATGTGGGCGCTGGTATCGGCAAGGGCATTCGCGAGTTTCGGAAGGCTTCGTCAGAGACTCACGATGCGGTGATGGGCACGACCACGACGCCAGCGCAGCCTGCGCCCGTGGTTCAGGCCGTCGCGGCACCTGCTCCGGCGCCCGTGCAGCCTGCCGAGCCTGTGGCCGTCCCGGCCGACGCGACGACACACCAGCCGTCAGTTTCTGGCTGACGCGCCGCACAGGCGCGCACTGACCGGAGGCACGTAAGGTGCAGGGAGTGGCTGGCGACGACGAACGGCGGATGACGATCGTCCAGCACCTGGAGGAGTTGCGACGCGTCCTCATCTGGGTGATGGCCGCGTGGATCGTTGGAACGGCCGTCGCGTTCATCTTCAACGGGTTCTTCATCGGGCTGCTGCTCAACCCACTGCACACCGTCCTCCACAACACGCACAGCATCATCCCTCACGATCAGGCCATCATCCTGAACCCCACTGAGGGGCTCACGGTCCCGTTGAAGGTCTCCGCAGTCGTCGGTCTGATACTCGCCCTGCCGGTCATTCTCTGGCAGACGTGGAGCTTCGTCTCGCCGGGGCTGCGCCCCAAGGAACGGAAATTCGTCGGGCCCTTCATCGCGAGCGCGCTGCTGCTGTTCGCAGGAGGGGCGGTATTCGCCTACTTCGTGATGCCGATCGGCCTCAACTTCCTTACCAACTTCCTCAGCGGCAACGCCGTCTACTTCCCCGATCTCAACAACTACATCGGCTTCTTTCTGATCATCATCTTTATCTTCGGGATCACCTTCGAGATGCCGGTCGTGATCGTGCTGCTCGGACTGCTCGGCTTCGTCTCGTCGAAGAAACTCAAGGGCTGGCGCAAGATTTCATACGTCGGCATCATCATCGCGGCGCTGGTCATCACGCCAGGAGCGGATCCGTTCACACCGACGCTGCTGGCGATTCCGCTGCTGCTGCTCTATGAGCTGTCGATCATCGTGCTCCAGCGAGTCTTCCGGCGCTGACCTTCGGGCCGGCGGATACACTCGGCGCAATGCGCCCAGATCAACGTGCCGCCGATGAACTCCGTCCGACTTCGATCGAACTGCACGCGCTTCCCTACGCCGAGGGCAGCGCGCTGATCACCATGGGGGACACGAGGGTTCTGTGTGCCGCGTCCGTTGAGGAGCGCGTGCCGCCGTTCCGCAAGGGCAGCGGCCGCGGCTGGGTGACCGCCGAGTACGCGATGCTGCCGAGGAGCACCCAGACGCGCTCCGAGCGCGACGGCCGCAAGGGCCGCGTGGATGGCCGGGTTCAGGAGATCCAGCGCCTGATCGGGCGCAGCCTCCGTGCCGCTGTCGACTTCGAGGCGCTCGGTGAGCGCAGCATCCTCATCGACTGCGACGTCCTGGTTGCCGACGGTGGGACCCGTACGGCGTCGATCACCGGCGGCTACGTGGCGCTCGCGCTCGCGGTCGCACGGCTTCGTGAGGCCCGCGTCGTGCGCTCAGACCCCCTGCGGTGGCCGGTTGCCGCAGTCAGCGCGGGCATCGTGGCGGGCGAGGCGCGTCTCGACCTGTGCTACCTGGAGGACTCGGCGGCGGAGACGGACATGAACTGTGTCGGATCGCTCGACGGCAGGTTCATCGAGCTGCAGGGATCCGCCGAGCAGGAGCCGTTCTCTCGCGAGGAGCTCGGTGCCCTCCTCGGCCTTGCCGACGCCGGCCTCAAGCAGCTCTTCGCACTGCAGGCCGAGGTGCTGAGCGCGGCCGGGTGAGCCGCTCGGTCCTGGTCCTGGCCACACGCAACCCGGGAAAGATCCGCGAGTTGCGTGTGCTCCTCAGCCCATGGACCCTCGACCTCAAGTCGATGGATGAGGCCGGCTTTGACGCTCCGCTCGAAGAACCCGGGCCCGGGTACGTGGAATCCGCGCTCGCCAAGGCGCTCGCCGTGTGCCAGGCGACCGGTCTGCCCGCGCTCGCCGACGACAGCGGGATCGAGGTCGACGCCCTCCACGGGTGGCCGGGTCCGATGTCGGCGCGCTGGATGGGTGAGGCGGCAACCGACCAGGACCGGCTGCATGGATTGCTCGCCGAGGTGGCCCGGCGGAGTCCGGACGACAGACGGGTGCGCTACGTCTGTGTCGCCGCGCTGGCCAAGCCGGGCGCCAACCCGGTGACCGCCCATGGCGAGTGCCTGGGAACGCTCGTCGAGCCGAGCGGTACCAATGGCTTCGGGTACGACCCCGCCTTCCTCTCGATGGATCTCGGGATCACCTTCGGCAACGCGAGCGACGATGCCAAAGAGCGGGTCTCCCATCGCGCACGGGCGATCGCGCGCCTGGGCGAGTCGGGAGCATTCGAGCCGCTGTTGATGGGCTGACGGTCACCCGGCGGGGATCGCTGCCCCGGTCACCGCGCCGGCGGCTTCCGAAAGCAGCCACTCGATGATCGCGGCGACCGCGTCGGTGCTCACCCACGACGAGCGGTTTGCCTTGGGCATCGACTCACGGTTGGCCGGCGTATCCATGGTCCCGGGAAGGACGGCGTTCACCGTGATCCCGTGCCCCTTCAACTCTGCCGCCATGACCTCGGCGAGCCGGAGCACGGCCGCCTTGGTCACCTGATATGCCGCCTGGCCGCGGGCGACGTCGACGGCGGCACGCGATGCGACAATCACGATGCGTCCGCCCGCCCCGCTCGAAACCATCGAGGCCGCCGCAGCTCGAGCGAGACGCCAGGGGCCAAGGAGATTTGCCGCGATCTGCTCCTGGATGGCGGCGTCGTCGACCTCGTGAGCGCGGCCGCCGGCGAACCCGCCCGACGCACTCACCACGCCTTCCCAGGCTCCCATCGCTTCGACCGCTGCGCGCAGCCGCACGACCGCGGCAGCATCGTCGAGGTCGCACTCGAGCTCGGTCACGCCCCCCGGCGTGGCCAGCCGGCCCGGGTGGCGTGTGGGGATGACCACCTGGCGCCCCGCGGCAAGCAGCCGGGTCACGACCGCCGCGCCCAGCGCTCCGCCACCGCCACCGACCACCGTGATCCCGCGTCGCTGAACAACCACAATGCTTCCTCGTGGATCGAGGGACCGAGCCGACGTTCCGACCGGGCGCCGTCGCACGGGCCCTGGCGGCAATCATCGCTCTCCTGGTCGTCGGGCTGGCCGGCTTTCTCGTTGCCAACGACTTCGCCCAGATCAATCCGGCGAGCGTCACCCCCGTGGGCCTTCCGACCGCAACCACGCCAACCCCGGCACCACCGTTCCTCACCGACCTGGGTCGCGATGATCTCGTGAGCGTCGTCACCGTCGAGGCCGAGCTCGAGAACGGCGCCGAGGAGTCCCTGGGCACCGGGTGGATCTTCGACGGGGCGGGGGACGTGATCACCAACGCGCACGTGATCAACGGCAACGACTCGCTGCGGGTCACCGACCGCTCTGACCACACCCATGTCGCCCGGCTGGTGCAGAGCAACGCGTCCCTCGATCTCGCAATGCTCCGAGTCACGGGCACGATGGCCGGCACGGCGCTGCCAATCAACGCCCGAGCGCTCGCCACCGTCCCGGCATCGGTCATCACGCTGGCGTCGAGCCGAGCCACCGGGCACGCCGACATGACCGAGGAGACGCTGATCGGCCTCGACGCGAGCGTGCCGCTCGCGGGCAGCGGCATCGACGCCGGACAGTCGGCTCCGCAGGTCTACAACGACATGCTGCACCTGGTCGGGGCGAGGATCTATCAGGGCAACAGCGGCGGCCCGGTGATCGCCGCATCCGGGCAGGTGATCGGGATCGTCACTCTGGCGAGCCCGAGCGCCGCCGAGGCCTACGCGATCCCCATCAGCCGGGTGCTCTCCGATTTGCGCCAGTGGGCCGCACTGGGATGATTCGGCCCAGCTTTGGGTATCGTCATCAGAGACGGGGACGTACAGACGTGCCCCGAGGAGTGCAATCACCGTGGCCACACACGACTTCGACATCGCGATCATCGGCGGCGGTCCGGCCGGGCTGACGGCCGCGCTCTACGCCGGCCGGAACCGCGAGCGTGCGGTCCTGCTGGAGGGCAAGGCCCCGGGTGGCCAGCTGCTCAATACCGAGCTTATCGAGGATTACCCCGGCTTTCTCTCGATTCTCGGCGGCGAGCTCGCCACGGTCATGGAGGAGCAGGCGGCGCACTTCGGCACCCAACTGGTTCGCACCGAGGTCAAGGCGATCAGGGTGCAGCCCGACGGGATGAAGCTCGTCGAGACCTACGATGGCGACTACCTCGCACCGGCGGTGATCATCACCGCGGGTGGCAACCCACGCAAGCTCGGCGTCGTGGGGGAGGAGGAGTTCGCCGGTCGAGGCGTCTCCTACTGCGCGGTGTGCGACGGTGCCTTCTTCAAAGACGTGCACCTGGCCGTGGCGGGCGGCGGCGATGCGGCCGTCGAGGAGGCGCTGTTCCTCACCCGCTACGCGAGCAAGGTCACGATCATCCACCGGCGCAAGGAATTTCGCGCCCAACCCATCCTGCTCGACGAGGCGCGCAAGCATCCCAAGATCGAGTTCCTGGTGGACACTGTCATCGAGAGCATCGACGGCGATGAGAAGGTGCGCCGGCTGTCGCTGCGCAACCTGGACACCGAGCGCCGCGCTGAGCTCGAGGTCGGGGGCATCTTCATCTTTATTGGCTTCATCCCCAACACCCAGCTGGTGGACGTCCACATCGATCATGACAAAGCTGGCTATTACGTCACCGACCCGATGACGATGATGACCAACGTTCCCGGTATCTTCGCAGCGGGCGACGTCCGCAGCCAGCTGACCCGTCAGATCACGACCGCCGTGGGAGACGCCACCACGGCGACCATCGCGGCGAGCAAGTGGATCGAGGACTGGAAGCGGGGCCGCGACGACACCCCTCCGGAGCTCGTCGAAGCAACCCTGCACGGCGCCGTCTGATCGCGCCCGCGTGAGTATCACCACCGGGCACGGCGACGGGGGAGAGACGGGACTGCTCTACGGCGGCCGCGTGCCCAAGGATGATCATCACACCGAGGCATACGGCTCACTCGACGAGGCCATCTCTGCCCTCGGGCTGGCGCGTTCGCTGACCGACTCCGCCCCTATTGCGGAGCGCATCCTCGCCCTGCAGCGCGAGCTGTTCGTTGTGGGCGCCGAACTGGCCACCGGGCCGGGCCATCGGGCCGACCTCGAGCGTCATTTCAATGTCGTGACGCCGGCGATGTCCGACGCCCTCGAGCGCGAGATCCACGACCTGGAAGCCCGAGTGCCGCTGCCCGGCGGGTTCGTCATCCCGGGCGGGACACCGGTGGGCGCGGCGATCGACCTCGCCCGGACCCTTGTCCGGCGCGCGGAGCGCCGCACCGTCTCGTTGCAACGCGAGGGGGGCGTCGAAAATCCCGAGGTGCTGCGCTACCTCAATCGCTGCTCAGACCTGCTCTTCATGCTCGCCCGAGAAGCTGAGCAGGGTGCCACCGTCGCCTCGGGCGGCCAGCGTCGCCGCGAGGCTGACGGCAATGCAACCAGGACGGACGGCTAGGCAGGCAGCAGCCCGCGGCGCCGCAGGAGTCCTCGTTCCATGGGAGCAAACACCAGGTCGTTGACCGCGATGCCGACGACGAGGATGGTGAGCACCGCGGCGAACATCTCGGGGAGATCGTCAAGGCTGCGCCCGTTGTCCAGGATCTGGCCGAGACCGCTGCTCGCGGTGGACCCGATGATCAGTTCCGCGGCCATGAGTGAGCGCCACGAGAATGCCCAGGCCTGCTTCATTCCCGCCACGTACCCCGGCAGCGTTGCCGAGAAGATGAAGTGCCGGTAGTACCGCGGACCGCGCGCTCCCATTGAGCGCGCCAGACTGAAGGTGAGCGGCGGGATGTTGTCGTACGACGACATGAGACCCATCGCGATCGACGGGAACGCACCCATGATCACCACGAAGTACACGGCGTTCTCGACCTGCCCGCCGATGGCGAGGAACAGGGTCGCGATGGGGACCCAGACAACCGACGGCAGGCTCTGGAGCCCGGCCAGCAGGGACCCGACGCCGGCCCGGAGCACGGGGACCCGGACGACCGCGAGCCCGACGAGGGTGCCCAGCACCAGGGCGAGCACATAACCGACCGCCGCCCGCTCGAGGGTCTGCAAAAGCGCCGGCACGAGCACGTTCGTATGTGCGAGAAATCCGATCTCATTGATGGCGTCGCCCGGACCCGGGAGGGGCTCACCTCCGGGGGACTGGACCCCGACGACGACGAGGAGCTGCCAGATGCCGAGCAGCATCCCGATGGCAACGACCCGTGGCCAAGCGGCGCGCAGGATGCGCTGGAACCTATTCCGCTCCATCGGTCGCCGCCCCGGCACGCAGACGCGCAGTGATCTCGTGCGCCAGTCCGGACACCTCGAAGGAGTCGAGCTCGCGGGGCCTGGTGATGTCGACGTCCCAGATCTGCGCCACCCGGCCGGGCCGGGGGGTCATCAGGACGACGCGATCCCCAAGGCGTACCGCCTCGCGAACGTTGTGAGTCACGAAGATGATCGTCTTGCCGGTTTCCTGCCAGATGCGGTTCAGGTCGTCGTGCAACGAATCACGGGTCAGCGCATCGAGCGCCGCGAACGGCTCGTCCATGAGCAGCAGCTCCGACTCCTGGGCGAGCGCTCGGGCGAGCGCGCAGCGCTGGCGCATGCCCCCGGAGAGCTGGTGGGGCCGGTGATCCGCAAAGTCGATCAGCCCCACCATGGCAAGGAGCCGGTTGACCGTCTGATTGCGTTGGTCGGTGTCCACGTTGTGCAGCCGCAGGGGGAGCTCGACGTTGCGGCGGACCGTGAGCCACGGCAGCAACGCGGGCTCCTGGAACATCACGGCGGGACGCCCGTCGGCGATCTCGATGCTTCCCGACGTCACCTTGTCCAGGCCGGCGATCAACGAGAGCAGCGTCGATTTCCCGCATCCGGAAGCGCCGAGGATGCACACGAATTCCCCTTTGGTCATCTCCAGCGACACGTTCTCGAGCGCGGTCATCGCCCGCTTGCCATGGTCGAACACCTTCGTGACCCCATCCAGGGTCACGAAGGGTTCTGCCTCGCGAGTGACGATCGAAGGGCGCGGCGCCAGCGCCACGTTCATCAGCCGAGAGCTCCAGCGCTGACCGTCGGGTCACCGGCGGCCGCGAGCATCGCGTTGAGCGGCCCGAGGTCGAGGATGCCCTTGATGCCGGCCGTCTTGTTGAAACCCAGCTGCTGCGCGTTGTTGGCATCCGTCTGGAGATCGGCGGCAAGGGGGTCGAGCACGAAGCTGAGATGCGTCCATGCGAGCGCGAGGACATTGGACTTCAGCGGCTTGCCGCCGGTGCTCGCAGCGAGGGCGGCGTTGACCGCCGCAGGTGCCGCCGACTCGTTGGCGTTGATCCAGTCCACTGACTTCACCAGCCCCTTGAGGAGGTCGTTGACGATGTCAGGGTGGTTCTTGAGCAGGTTCTGCGTGACCACGAGCACGGTCGTGGGGAACTGGCCGTTCGGCCAGATCGACGCCTCGTCGACGGCGAGCGTGCCCTTGCCCTGCAGGATGAACTCGGACTCATAGGGCTCCGGAACCCATCCGCCGGCGATCTTGCCGGCTTCGAAGTTCTGCAGGCTCACCGAGTTGCCCGAGCTCGTGTCGACGGTCACCTGGCCGCCGCCGTTGATGCTGGTGGCGAGCCCCTTGGTTGCCAGCCAGCTGCGCAGCGCGATGTCCTGGGTGTTGCCGAGCTGCGGCGACGACAGGGTCTTGCCGGCGAGGTCCGCCGGGAAGTTCCCGTCGGCCACGGACTTGCTGACCACGAGGCCCGCACCACCCGACGCGGTGCCGGCGATGATGAGCACCTTGCCCTTGGTCTTGATGAACGCGTTGATTGCCGGCCCTGGGCCGACGAACGCAGCGTCGAGCGACCCGCCGAGTAGCGCTTCGCTTTCGGCCGGGCCCGCACTGAAGGTGGTCGTCTTCACGGTGGTGCCCTTGGGCATCGCACTCTGGAAGTAGCCGTGGTTCACGCCGATGAGCGCCGGAGCGTGGGTCAGATTGACGAGGTAGCCGAGATTGACGGTCGACGGATCGGGCTGCGCGCTCGAACCGCTTCCCGTTGTGCTGGAGCCGCAGGCTCCGACTGCGACGGCGGTGGCGAGCAAAGCCACCGAGGTGGCGGCGCGCCGTGTCGCGTGGCGGCGAGGCGCCGAGGGTCGTAGAAGTGTCTCCCCAAACATGGCCGTGTCTCCCCTTATCGAATGTCTCTTCCTGAGGCCCCCTCTCGATCGGCCTCGATCAATCAACGCTGGTCTCCCGCCGTGCTACCGAGTCACTATCCGGGCAAACCTCTCATTAAGCAATGAGCTTGCTTCGAACGGAATAATCCCTTCATGTGAACATTAGCCTGCCCGGTGACGGCCCGCGGAGGTAGCCTTCAAGCTCCCGACGTGCGCCCCCGTGACCGACTCCGTCAGCCACCTCCCCCAAACTCTCTGATGCGATTGGCTCATTTTGTGGAAGGGCGCCTTCTTGCGTCAATGAGGATCGATCAATAGGAACAATCTCTTTCCACGATGAATCGTTTAGGCGGAGCTGGCGCGAACTTGCGTTGCGCCATACCGCGCCGCGCTGCCGGCTACCCCTCGAGCAGTCGCGCGCAGCGGAGTGCGAGCCAGAGCTGGTGGCGCTGCTCGGGATCGTCTGAGTCGATGCCCATCTGGCGAAGCCGGCCGACCCGGTAGACCACCGTGTGGCGGTGCACGCCGAGACGCTCCGCGGCCTCGCCGATGCTGCGGCTGTCGAGCAGCGCTTCGAGGGTCGCGACCAGCTCGAGCCGCCGGTTCGGCGTGCCGACCGCCAGCGGGCCGAGAACGCGGTCGATGAAGGTGCGCATGGCGTCGTGATCGTCGGCCAGAGCCGCAAACACACCCACCTCGGCGTCGGTATGCACCGAGCGCTCCGGGGCGAGCCTGCGACCGACCTCGAGGGCCCGGCGTGCCTGCTGCGCCGACGGGGCGATCGCGTCGAGCGTTGTGGCCACCGGCCCGACGCCGAACACCACCGGCCCCACCGACGCGCAGAGCCGGTCGAGGTCCCTGCCCTCGGGCAAGAGGGCGATCCACATCCCGGGCTCGTCGCCGATCAGATGAGCGCCTTCGGCTCGCCAGGTCTCCTCCAGGAGTCGCTCGGCCTCGAGCGTGGGTGCCGAGCAGGCCACCACCGTGTATGGGGGCAGCAGCATCAGCTCCGCCGACACCGCGATCCGGCGGAGCTCCGCCGAGGCGTCGCCGGCGAGCAACCGCTGCAGGATGCGGTCGCGATCCCGGTCACGCTGGCGGAGCAGCCGCTCCCGGGTTTCCAGGTAGGCGCCGCCGACCGCTGCGCTGATCTCGTCGAAGTACTCGAGCACCGTGCTGGTCAGTCCGACCACCGTGCTCGGGGGGACGTCGTTGAGGAGCGCCGGTTGACCGATCACCTCGTCCCAGAGGACTCGCGCCGCGAGGCGATAGGCGCCAAAGACCAGTTCGAGCGGGACGTCGAGCTCCGCCTGCTGCGCGCCCATCGACCCGAGGCGCTCCAGGTCGCCTGCCCGGAGCCCGCGCCCGTCACGGAGCAGACGAACGAAGGTCCGAAGCGCGTCGCGACAGGCTGCGGTGACTGTCCGAAAGTACCCGAGGGTCCGGAACCGGCTGTCCGGGAGGGAGATGCCCGAGACGATGTGCCGCGTCATCCGGCGCGCGATCACGTCGACCTCCGCCAGCAACCGGACAGTCACCTCGGGCGGCAGGGTGGCCACGACGGACAAGCGGAGGTCGGGTGCCTTGGTCAATTGGGCCATATTGTCCCTCATGCACAAATCCCGGCGTGTACGCCGGATGACATTGCCCACGCTTTGTACCCGACGAAGAAAGTATGCTGACTCCCAATGCTCTACGACGATATGTTCATCCGGCTCGAACGCGCCCGCTGGACCCTCAGCACCGACATCCCTTTCGACGACATCGATCCAAGTCTGGTGAGCCCGCAATGGATCAGCGATCTCCGCAACATCTGCCTGACTGAGCTCTCGGCGCTCTATGCCACCGAGATGTTCATCCGTGACTTCTACACGGACATCGATTTCTGCAGCTTCGTCTCGATCTGGTTCTACGAGGAGATGAAGCACCACCTCACGCTGCGCAAGTACCTCGAGCGATGCGGCGAGACCTTCGACGAGGCCAAGCTTCCTGAGCTGCGGCTCACCTTCGCGCCCGGACCGGCGATCGAGACGCTCACCATGCATTTCTGCGGCGAGCAGCGGCTCGCGCACTGGTACACGGCGTTCAGCGAGCAGGGCCCCGAGCCGGTGATACGCAAGATCTTCAAGATCCTCGCCGCGGACGAGTTGCGCCACGCGGCCTGTTACGCGAAGTACATGCGCCGTGCGGTCGCCAACAAACCGGAGGTGCTCCCGGACATTCTGAAGATGTCGCTCTGGATGATGCGAACGACCAACGACGCTCCCAAGCACCCGACCACGATCACCGAGCCGTCGGTGGTGAGCAAGCTCGAGGATCCTGAATACGTGTCACGGATGCTCAACTGGTACCTCCCGGGCCGAGATCATGAGGCTCCGGTGCAGCGTCGCATCCTGGCCCTGCTCTCAGAGCTGAGTGGAGTCGAGATCAAGAACCTGCGCGAGATCCCGCCGCTGGTTCGCAAGCTCACGGCGGGCAAGCAGCTCTCTCCAGCGGCTGCCTGAGCCGACGAACCCGCCGCACCTATAATTGGGCGGCGATGGGCTCAGAGGTGGTGCGCGTCCGTGCCGTTGTCCACGGCCGGGTGCAGATGGTCGGGTTTCGCGCCTTCGTGATCCGTCACGCCGGCGACGCGGGGCTCGCCGGAACCGTGAGAAACGAGCCGGACGGCACCGTCGAGATCCTGCTCGAAGGTCCGCCATATCGGGTGGAGCGCATGCTCGACCTGCTCCGCGAAGGGCCCAGTCATGCGCGGGTCGATCGCGTCGACATCGAGTACGCCGCCCCGACGGGCAGCCTTCCCGCCATGATGGTGGCCTCATGACCATCCGCTTCGCCGACCGCCTGTCACGTCTCGGCACCGAGAGCGCCTTCGAGGTCCTCGCCCACGCGCGCCTCCTCGAGGCTGAGGGCCGCAACATCGTCCACCTCGAGATCGGCGAGCCGGATTTTGCCACTCCTGACAACATCATCGACGCGGCAGTCCGGGCGATGCGCGACGGAGCGACCCACTACACCGCCGCAAGCGGGATCCGCGAGGTACGCGAGAAGACCGCTGCCTACGTCACCAGGCACACGGGGGTGCCAACGAAGTTCGAGAACATCGTGCTCACGCCGGGTTCGAAGAACCTCCTCCTCTTCACGCTGCTGTCGCTGATCGAGGAGGGGGACGAGGTCATCGTTCCCGATCCCGGCTACCCGATCTACCGCTCGCTCGTGGAATTCATCGGCGCCAAGGCGGTCTCGCTCCCCCTACGCCAGGAGAACGATTTCCGCGCGGACGTCGACGAGCTGGCGCGTCTCATCACCCCGCGGACGCGGATGCTCGTCGTCAACTCGCCGCAGAACCCGACCGGAGGGATCCTGACGCGGGATGACTGCGAGGCGATCGCGCACCTCGCCATCGAGCACGATCTGATCGTCCTCAGCGACGAGATCTACAACCGCCTCAGCTACGACGGGGCTCACGTGTCGCTCTACGGCATCGATGGCATGGCCGAGCGGACGATCTACATGGACGGCCTGTCCAAGGCGTGGGCGATGTGCGGCTGGCGTCTCGGCTTCGGTGCGATGCCGGTGGAGATCGCCAGGAAGATGGACACCCTGATGATCAACAGCTCGTCGTGCGCCGCGGCCTTCACGCAGTGGGCAGCGGTCGAGGCCTTCGACTCGCCGGAGTCCGACGCCGCAGTCGACCGCATGGTCGCCGAGTTCAGCCATCGCCGCGACCGCATCGTCGACCTCCTGAATGAGATTCCCGGTTTCAAGTGCCACCGTCCGGCAGGCGCGTTCTACGTCTTCCCGGACATCACCGCCACGGGCTTCGGCGATCGCGAGCTGGCGAGCTCGCTGCTCGATGAGGTCGGCGTCGCCGTCCTGCCCGGTCAGTCCTTCGGACCGGAGGGTGCTGGGCACATCCGCCTCAGCTACGCCGCGTCCATCGCCAACCTCGAGGAGGCGGCGCGTCGGATCGCGCAGTATGTCGGCGCCGCGGTTCCCCGATGACACCTCCATGGCGCACCAGCGATGAACCAGCCGGTTCCCGGCCTCGAGGAGGCGCGGCGCCGGCTCACTGACCACGATGTGGTTGCGGTGGTCCTCGAGCTACCCATTGGCGATGCGACACCCGTCGCCGCGATGCGGGCCCTCGGGACGCAGGCAAGTTGCTTCCTGCTCGAATCGGTTGCAGGCAGTGGCGCGGTGGCCCGCTGGTCGATGCTGGGCCATGGTCCATTGCGGGTGATCAGCGACACGGGTGATGGCGAGGACCCGCTCGCGGTGCTCGACCGTGACGTCGCGTCGATCGGTGCGGCCTGCGCGCCGGGGATGGCGGCGCCGCTGCTCGGCGGGGCGATCGGATTCCTCACCTACGAAGCCGCGGGACGGTATGAGCGTCTTCCGGCGGCGGCGCAGGATCCACTCCAGCTACCGCACCAGTGGTTCGGGATCTTTGACACGGTCGCGGTCTTCGACCACGCGCAGCACCGGTTGCTCCTGTCCAGCTGCGTGCACCGCGGTGACGCCAGGGGAGTCGAGGCCGCATATGCGGAAGCGCTCACCCGCATCAAAGGGCTCCGCGATGCCATCTGCGCGGCGGTTCCGGAGCCTGCGGCGCAGCTCGCCGGTGTCCCCGTCGATGTCAGATCCCACGACCGCGAGGCCAATCTCTCGAGGGACGAGTTCCAGGACCGGGTTCGCCGGGCCCTCGAGTACATCGTCGCCGGCGACATCTTCCAGGTCCAGGTGTCGAGGCGATTCGCGGTACCGCTGCACGCCGACCCGTTCGACGTCTACGTCGCGCTGCGAGCGATCAATCCAAGCCCGTACATGATCTACATCGCGACCCCGGAGTGCACTCTGGTCGGCGCATCGCCGGAGATGCTGGTCCAGGTCACGGGAAGAGCCGTCCGGTATCACCCGATCGCGGGGACCCGGCGGCGCGGGCGCACGCCCGAGGACGACGACCGCATGGAGCGCGAGCTTCGGGGCAGCGAGAAGGAAGCTGCGGAACATCTCATGCTGATCGACCTCGGGCGCAACGATCTCGGCCGGGTGTGCGCAACCGGCAGCGTGCGCGTGACCCAGCACATGGAGGTGGAGCGCTACTCGCACGTGATGCACCTGGTGAGCAGCATCGAGGGGACGCTCGACGAGGGTCGCGACTCGCTCGATGCCCTGCGCTCGTGCTTTCCCGCCGGGACGGTCACCGGCGCGCCGAAGATCCGAGCGATGGAGATCATCGCCGACCTCGAGCCCGAGCACCGCGGGGCCTACGCCGGTGCGATCGGCTATGTGGGATACGGCGGCGACATCGACACCGCGATCGCGCTGCGCACCATCGTGGTTCGTGACGGCATCGCGTATGTGCAGGCCGCGGCCGGCATCGTCGCCGATTCCTCGGTTCACGAGGAGACCCTGGAGATCGACAACAAGGTGGCCGCACAGATCCTCGCGGTGGAGGAGGCGAACGCGTGGGCTCGACGCTGACCGGTCAGGTGCTGGTCATCGACAACTACGACTCGTTCACCTTCAATCTCGTGCAGTACCTGCGCGAGCTCGGCGCCACCGTTACGGTGGAGCGGAACGATTCGCTGACCGTCGATGACATCGCACGAGCGGAGCCGGCGGCCGTCGTCATGTCGCCGGGACCGCGCATCCCCGAGGAGGCCGGCATCTGCGTGGACCTGGTTCGAGCACTCGGCGACACACTCCCGATGCTCGGCGTCTGCCTCGGTCACCAGGCGATCGGGGTCGCATATGGCGCGACCGTCGTGCGCGCGCCGGCGGTGGTGCATGGCAAGGTCGGCCGCGTCCACCACAATGGCGCCGGTGTGCTTCGCGGCCTCGAGGACCCCTTCATGGCAACCCGCTACCACTCGCTCGTCGTGTCGGCCGTGGGGCTTCCCGAGACGCTCGAGGCGACCGCCTGGAGCGACGACCGGCTCATCATGGCGATGCGTCACCGCAATTTCCCCGTCGAGGGTGTGCAGTTCCACCCGGAGTCGGTGGGCACCCCCGTGGGTCATCGCCTCCTGCGCAACTTCCTCGACACCGCGGGCATCGCACTCGCAGGAGCGCGGGCATGACGGCGGCCGGCGATACCCTCGACGCCATCGCCCGGCGGAAACGCGCCGAGGTCGAGCGGCTCCGTTGCGCCGAGGCTGCACTCTGGGCGAAGGCCGAGTCCCTGCCGCCCTCACGCAGCATCGCTGCAGCGCTGCGCGGCGGCACGATCATCGCGGAGATGAAGCGGCGCTCACCGAGCGGCGGTGTGCTGCGCCCGGACCTGGATCCGCTCAGCCTCGGGCGGGACTACGCGGCGTGCGGCGTTGCGGCGATCTCCGTGCTCACGGACGGACCCGACTTCGGGGGTTCGCTTGACGACCTGGCGGAGGTTCGGTCGGCAGTCGACATCCCCTTGCTCCGCAAGGACTTCACGCTCGACCCGGTGCAGATCGCCGAAGCCCGCATCGCGGGTGCGGACTGGGTGCTGCTGATCGCCGCGCTGCTCGACGGCGACGCGCTCGATCTCTGTCTCGAAGGTGTCGCGCGCAGCAACGCGCACGCAATCGTCGAGGTCCACGACCCCGACGAGGCGCGCGCGGCAGCCGCCGCGGGCGCGGAGTGCATCGGTATCAACAACCGCAACCTGCGTACGCTGGTCACGGATCTCGCCACGTTCGCCCGGGTGCGCACGATGGTTCCTGACAATGTCGTCTGCATCGCCGAGTCAGGCGTCCGCAGCCCGGCCGATGTGACCCGGCTGGTCAACGAGGGCGCTGACGCGGTGCTCGTCGGCGAGGCGCTGATGCGCGCCGCATCCCCGGCGGCCGCCTGCGCGGCGATGGTCGCGGCGGCGCGCGACGCGGCAAGGCCATGATCGTCAAGGTGTGCGGTGTGCGCACGGCAGAGGTCGCCGACGCGGCAGTCGACGCCGGTGCCGACTGGATCGGGCTCATGCTGGTGCGCACGAGCCCGCGGTGGGTCGACGACGCCGCAGCTACCGATGTGGTGCGCGCGGTCGGGAACCGCGCCGATCTCATCGGCGTCTTCGTCGAACCCAGCGCCGCGGAGTGCGACGAGGCGGCATCCCGATATCACCTCGCCGCCGTCCAGGTGCACGGACGGTTCGATCCCAGCCTCGTGACCGGCTGCGCCGTTCCTGTCATTCCTGTCTTCAACGTGGCGGACGGCCCGGCCGCGAGCACGATCGACTGGCCGCCGGACACGCTGCTCATGCTCGACGGAATGCCCGAGCGAGGAGCACTTCCGGGCGGCACCGGCCGCCGGGTCCCACTCGAATGGGCGGCCCACGTCGCCCGCCATCGCGAGATCGTGCTGGCCGGCGGTCTCGGGCCCGACGATGTCGCCGGAGTGATCAGCGCGGTTCGTCCCGCGGGCGTCGACGCGTCGAGCCGGCTGGAGTCACGTCCGGGCGAGAAGGATTCAGCGCTCGTGCGTCGATTCGTTGTGGCCGCCAGAGCAGCCGGCGCAAAGCTGGGGTCACACCCGCGATGAGCACGGCGGTGAGCGGTCGCTTTGGCGGCTATGGCGGTGCTTACGTGCCGGAGACCCTCGTGCCGGCGCTCGAAGAGCTCGAGGCCGAGATGGAGGGCGCATTCGCAGACCCGGCGTTCACCTCCGAGCTCGACCGGTGGCTCGCGGAGTTCGCCGGCCGCCCCACCCCGGTCACCCATGCGCGCCGCCTGAGCGACGCCTACTCGGGCGCACAGATCTGGCTCAAACGCGAGGACCTGCTCCACACCGGCGCCCACAAGCTGAACAACGCCATCGGCCAGGTGCTGCTCGCTCAGCGCATGGGCAAACGCCGGATCATCGCGGAGACGGGAGCGGGTCAGCACGGCGTTGCCACGGCCACCGCATGCGCCGCGCTCGGGCTCGAGTGCGTCGTGTACATGGGCCGCGAGGACATGCGCCGGCAGGCGCTCAACGTCTACAAGATGGCGCTGCTCGGTGCCGACGTGGTGCCCGTGGACAGTGGATCGGCGACACTCAAGGACGCGACCAACGAGGCGATCCGCGACTGGGTGGCCCACGTCCGAGGCACCCACTATGTGATCGGGAGCGCCGTCGGGCCGCATCCGTACCCCTCGCTGGTGCGGCGATTGCAGCGGGTGATCGGCGACGAGGCGCGCGCGCAGATGCTGACCCGGTTGCGACGCCTTCCGTCGACGGTTGTCGCCTGCGTCGGTGGAGGGAGCAATGCCATCGGCATGTTCGCCGCATTCCTCGACGATGAGGTGCGCCTGGTTGGCGTCGAGGCCGCGGGCCGCGGACTGGACAGCGGCGAGCACGCAGCACCACTCTCGCGCGGGCGGCCCGGCGTCCTCCACGGATCGCTGAGCTACCTCATGCAGGATGCCGGAGGACAGGTGCTCGCCACCCACTCGATCAGTGCCGGCCTCGACTACCCGGGCGTCGGACCCGAGCACAGCGCCCTGCGTGACAGCGGACGCGTCGAGTATCTGGCCGCTTCCGATACGGACGCACTCGCCGCGTTCCACCAACTCTGCACGCTCGAGGGCATCATCCCGGCCCTCGAGTCCTCGCACGCGCTGCACGTGGCCGCGGCACTCGCGCTCAACCGCCCCGCGGACGACGCCGTGCTGGTCTGCCTCAGCGGCCGCGGTGACAAGGACATCGACACCGTTCGTGAGTACGACCCGGCATGACGTCGGCGCCGGTCACGCGCTTCGACGCTGCCTTCGCCGCCCAAGCGGCCGGGGCACCTCCTGGGCTCATCCCGTATTTCACCGCCGGCTATCCGTCATTCGACTCGCTTGCAGCGCTGTTGCAAAGCGCTCAGCGCACTGGCTGCATCGCAGCTGAGGTTGGCATTCCGTTCAGCGATCCACTGGCTGACGGGCCCACCATCCAGCGCACCGGCCAGGTTGCGCTGCGCAACGGGATGACCCTCGAGAGCGCGATCGCACAGGTGCGTCTTGCGCGCGACGGCGGCGTGACGATGCCCCTCGCCGTGATGACATATGTCAACCCGGTGCTCAGTTTCGGCATCGAAGCGCTTGCTCGCGACGCCGCGTCCGCGGGCGTCGACGGAGTCATCGTGCCCGATCTGCCGCTCGACGAGGCGGCCGGGGTCCGCGCCGCGATGCATGCCGCGGGCGTCGCCGTGATTCCGCTCGTCGCTCCGACGACCACACCCGACCGCCTCGAACGGATCTGTTCGACGGCGGCCGGCTTCGTGTACTGCGTGGGCGTCACGGGCGTGACCGGCGCGAGAGCAACCGTCGCCGGCGATGCGATCGAGCTGCTCGATTCCGTGCGGTGCCTGACATCGCTGCCTCGCGCGCTCGGCTTCGGTCTTTCGACACATGAGCATCTGACAGCGCTCCGAGGGCACGCGGAAGCGGCGGTGGTCGGCTCAGCGCTCCTCGACGGCATTGGCCGCGACCTCGAGCACCCGGTCGACGCCGCGGAGCGATTCCTGAACGCGATGATCGGCAACGAGGCCGCTCGGGCGGGATGACCACAGAGCGCGTCTCGCCCGTCAGCAGGGTCGACGGTGAGGTCATGGTTCCCGGGGACAAGTCCATCAGCCATCGAGCCCTGCTTCTTGGCGCGCTCGCACGAGGCAGAACGTACATCGGCAATGCATCGCCGGCGGCCGACGTCCTCTCCACGGCGGCATGCCTGCGAGCTTGCGGCGTGTGGGTCCGCGACTTCCCGCCGGCCCGCTACGCGCTCGATGGTGCCGGCGTTGGGGTCAGCCTGCGCAGCCCCGAGGCTGTGCTGGATTGCGGCAACTCGGGAACGACCATGCGTCTGCTCGCGGGGGTCCTCGCCGGCACTGAGTGCGTCGCGATCCTCGACGGTGATGCCTCGTTGCGACGCCGACCGATGCGCCGCGTTGTCGATCCGCTCCGCGCCATGGGCGCGGCCATCGACGCGTCACCTGAGGGGACGGCACCGCTGCGCGTCCAGGGCAGGCGGACCCTCCAAAGCGTGACCTGGCAGTCACCCGTTCCGAGCGCCCAGGTGAAATCCGCGATCCTCCTCGCCGGGCTCTCCGCGGATGGGCCGACCACGGTCATCGAACCGGCGATGACCCGGGACCACACCGAGCGGCTCCTGGCCATGTGCGGCGTCACGGTTGAGTCCCACGGCCCGCAGGTCACAATCCACCCCGGCCAGCTCGAACCCTTCGGGTTGCGAGTCCCCGGTGATCTCAGCTCGGCGGCGTTCTTCCTGGCGCTCGCGGCTTCGCGGCCGGGCTGGCGCGTGCGCTGCCCGGGCGTTGGCGTGAACCCCGGACGAACGGGCATCCTCGACGTGCTCGAGGCGATGGGCGCGGCGGTGGGCCTGGACGGCGGCGATCCCGCGGGCGGGGTCGAGCCGGTCGCGGACATCGAGGTGTGCGGCGCGCAATTGCACGGGGTCACGATCGCCGGGTCGCTGACCGTGCGATGCATCGACGAGCTCCCGGTCATCGCTGTGCTCGCCAGCCAGGCGCACGGCGTCACCGAGATCCGCGATGCCGGCGAATTGCGTAACAAGGAGACCGACCGTATCGCGATGCTCGAAACCGGCCTCCGCCTCCTCGGGGTTCCCTGCGAGAGCACCGCCGACGCGTTGACCATCACCGGACCCGTCCCGCTCCGAGCCGCCCGTCTCGACGCCGCCGGCGATCACCGCTTCGCGATGGCGTGGGCAATTGCGGGCGCGCTCGTCCCGGCAGGTGGAGGCGCGACGGTGATCGACGGTGCGGATGCCGCGGCGGTGTCCTACCCTGGGTTCTTCAGCGACCTCGCGTCCCTGCTCCGTTCCTAGTCGGAGGAGTCGAATGCGAGCAGCAGGTGTGGACGGTCGCGCGCCTCGACGACCTTGAGCCAGCGGACGGCGATCGCGACCGGGAGCACGTCGGGGCCTTCCACATACGCCTGCGCGTCCGCGGCGTGATCGATGAGGCGCTGGGCCACCTCGGTGCGCTGCGCCGGGTCATCCACCACCGAGGCGATGCCGCCGCCCTGAATCCATCGCGATGCATTGCCGGGCGAGCACATGAACGCCACCCGCGCATCCGTTGCGAGCTCGCGGTGGAGGCGGGACCCGCCCCTGGTGGCGATCAGGAGCCGGATTCCGGTATCGGTGCGCTCGGGAGCGAAGAAGACGCCGGCCACGTGCGGGCCTGCCTGGCTCGTCGTGGCAAGTGCCATGGTGTCGTAGGCACGCAGCGCCCAGAGGGCGCGCTCGAGAGCGGCGTCGCCATCGGTCGGCCTGGCGGCGCTCATCGAAGCAGCCGGCTCATCCGCCGGTCAGCCAGGACCCGTCCACCCGTCTGGCATCGCGGGCAGTACTGGAACGATCGCGACGCCAGCGACACCTCGCGGACTGTATCGCCGCAGACGGGGCAGGGGAGCCCGGTGCGCCCGTGAACCCGCATCGACTGCCGCTTCCCCTCCTTGAGCGCTGCCGGATCGGAGGAGAGCGCGAGAGCGACCGCTGCGGAGAGCACGTCGCCCACCGCGGCTTTCAGCCGCTCGAGCTCGGAGCCATCGAGTGCGTCGGCATGCCGGAAGGGGGAGAGGCACGCGGCGTGCAGGATCTCGTCCGAGTAGGCATTCCCGATGCCGGCGATCACCGACTGATCCGCAAGAACGCTCTTGAGGGTGCCCCGCTGCCCGTGGAGGATCCGTCCCAGCATCGATGCCGACAGCAACGGGTCGAGCGCGTCGATCCCGAGGCGTGCCACCCCCGGGACATCGAGCGGGGCCTTGACGACGGACACCGCGAGATGCTTGTCGGTGCCGTGCTCGGTGATCTCGAGGCTCCCCCCATCCTCGAGGGTCAGCACCACGGCAAGCGGGCCTCGCAGCGAGGGGCGGGCGTTGGTCGGCTTGTCGCGAAGCCTGATCCAGCCGCCACGCGCCAGGTGCACCACAAGATGCAACGGCGGCAGAGCGAGGTCGATGAACTTGCCGCGCCGCACGCACCCGTCAAAAGCCAGCCCCTCGAGCGCGCTCGTTGGGGGATCGAATGTCTTCAGCACCGCGACCGAGCGCACACTCATCCGCTCCACCGCCCGGCCCTGCAGTGTGGTGTCGAACGACCGGCACAGCGCTTCGACTTCGGGCAACTCAGGCATCGCGGGTGAAAGAATGCGCCCGGTGCCGAGAAGCGTGGCTGTTCCACCTGCCGTCGGGCCGCGGCGGAGCCGTGCGCACGAGGCGGAGGACGTCCTCTGCGTCCCCCGATCGACGATCTTCCCGGACGGTGCGTGGCACGGCCTGATCGCGCGCGGCCTGGAGCGCGTCCTCCGGACGGTCCACGCCACCTCCGAGTACCGCCCTCGCGCTGAGATCGAGGATGATCCGGCGCTCCAGCAGATCATTCCCTACTGCGTCGTGCATCATCCGCACGACGACACGTACCTGCTCACCCGCAGGCTGCGGCGTTCAAGCGAGAAGCGCCTCCACCACCTGTACTCGCTGGGGATCGGCGGGCACGTGAATCCAGGTGATGGGGAGGCGGAGGACCCGGTGGTGGGGGGTCTCCGCCGCGAGTGGGCCGAGGAGATCCGTTGCGCAGCGCCGGCCCGGGCCAGCCTGGTGGCGATGCTCAACGACGATTCGAGCCCGGTGTCTCGGGTCCATCTCGGCCTGGTCTTCCTCGTCGAGCCGGCCGAGGGGACCGTCGAGGTGCGCGAGATCGAGAAGCTGGAAGGGGAGTCGCTCTCCCTGGATGCGATGCGACGCCACTACCTGAGCATGGAATCCTGGTCGCAGCTGGTCTTCGACGACCTGGTCGCCGGGGCCAAGACCCGTGTCGAGAAGAGCCCCCTCGTCGTCGACCTCGACCCCGAACCGTGACCGTGACGGTCCCCGAGCGACCCGAGTTCTTTCGCAGCTCAGCGGAGCTCGCCGCATGGTTCGCCGCACACCCGTCCGCCAGCGAGCTGTGGGTGGGATTCTGGAAGAAGGGATTCGAGCGGCCGGGCATCACCTACGCGGATGCGGTTGACGAGGCGCTCTGCAACGGCTGGATCGACAGCGCCCTCCGCCGGGTCGATGAGGCGACCTACATGCTCCGGTTCACACCCCGGCGAGCCAAGAGCAACTGGACCGAGCCGAACCTGCGCCGCGTCGACGAGCTGCGCGCCGCGGGCCGGATGCGGTCGAGCGGCGAGGGTGCGGTGGCAGCCGCCAAACGCCTGCAGCGGTGACCGTCCGTATACTCGGCCCTCAATGGCAACCACAGTTCGCGTTCCCGGCCCGCTCCGCAGGCTCACCGGCGGCAACGCCGAGGTGAGCGTCGATGGCAGCACCGTCGGAGCGGTGCTCACCAACCTGGATGCAACCTATCCTGGCTTCCACGACCGCCTGTACGACGACTCCGGGAGCCTGCGGCAGTTCATCAACATCTACGTCAATGACTCCGATATCCGCTTCGCCCAGGGCCTCGACACCCCCATCGCCGAGCGCGACGAGGTATCGATCGTCCCCGCCGTCGCCGGAGGTGGCGGTCGCCGCTGACCGCCCGCTGGAACTGCTGCCGCGCTCTGCGGTGGTCGCAGTCGCGATGTCGGGTGGGGTGGACTCCAGCGTCGCGGCGGCGCGCGTGGCCGCAACCGGCCTCCGCGCCTTCGGGATCACCCTGGCGATGTGGCCGGGTACCCGCGACAGTGTCAGGGATCGGGGATGCTGCTCCATCGATGCGGTGGACGACGCGCGACGGGTCGCGACAGTCCTCTCCCTGCCCCACTACGTGTGGAACCTCGAGCGTGACTTCGAGAGCGCCGTCGTCCGTGGCTTCGAGGACGGCTACGCTTCGGGGATCACCCCGAATCCCTGCGTCACCTGTAACCAGCGCATCAAGTTCGGGGCCTTGCTCGACCGCGCGCGCGCCGCGGGAGCGAGCCATCTCGCCACGGGCCACTACGCGCGAACCGGCCGGCGCGGCGCGCTCGTGACCCTCCACCGGGCCCGCGACCAGCGCCGTGACCAGGCGTACGTCCTCCATCGGCTCGACCAGCGCCAGCTGCGCAGTGGCGTGTTCCCGCTCGGCGGCGACGCTTCCAAGGCAGACGTGCGGGCCGAAGCTGCTTCGCTCGGTCTCGGCACGGCCGCGAAACCGGAGTCGCAGGATCTGTGCTTCGTCGACTCCGACCTCAGATCCGAGTTGCGAGCGCGACTCGCCGGCCGCTACCTCCCAGGCGTGATCGCCGACATCGACGGCACAGTCCTCGGCGAGCACGAGGGGCTCCCGTTCTTCACCGTGGGACAGCGCGCGGGGCTGGGCATCGCGCCATCGCGACCCGACGCCACACCGCGGTACGTGATCGAGCTGCTCCCCGAGGTCAACACCGTGGTCGTGGGTCCGCGGGAAGCCCTGCGCCGGAGCAGCATCGAGGCTTCCGCGTTCTCCTGGGTGGCGGGAGGCGCGCCGCCGGTCGGAATCGAGTGCGAGGCGCAGCTCCGCGCCCACGGCAACCCGCACCCCGTACGAGTGGAGGCGGCTGACGCCCAGAGCGTGCGTGTCCGATTCGCGAGGCCAGTCGATCAGGCCGCGCCGGGTCAGTCTCTGGTTCTCTACCGCGGCGACGAGGTCCTCGGAGGCGGGATGATCCGCCGGGCCGCCTGAGGCGCCGCGGCGGTGCCCCCGACCCCCGAGCAGGTCGTGATCGGCATCATCGCGGTGCTCGCAGGCTGCCTGGCGGTCACGACGTCGGCGTATGCCGGGCGGCTGACCAGGAACTGGCTGTACTACCTCTGCACCGCCGGGAGCCTCGCGTTTGTGGTCGGGGTTGTCGGGCAGCGCGTGTTTCCGAGCCCGGCCGCCGTGGCGCGCCTGGGCGCCGTGGCGGCCTCGACATCGTCGCCGGGACCCTGGGACGCCGGCGTCTCTCTGCCGCTGATCGGCATCCGGGTGACACCGGTGGCGATCGTCGGCCTGCTGGTCGCTGCGGTCGGCCTGAGCCTGGTGCTTCTCTTCGAGCGCGTACCTGGCACAGTCCGTGCAGTCGCGCCGACGAGAGCGTCGCGGCTTGAAGACGACGATTCGGTCTGACCCCGCGCTGACTACAATGCCGCCCGCGCCCCTATGACCCCTAACGCAGTCGCGTTCTACGCCGTCGCCGTGCTCATCGTGCTCTCCGCCGGGGCCGCAGTTGGGCTCCCTTCGCTGCGCCGTGCGGGGTACGCGGGCGGGGCCGTGGTCGTGCTCCTCGCCGTGCTCGAGCTGATCTCGGGAGCCTACGCATTGGCAGTGGTGCAGCTCGTGGTGCCCGGTGTGGCGGCGGCGGTCGTTGTGCTCGTGCTCCGCCACGACGAGTACCGAGGGCTGGTCGAGGTGCCCCCGACCCCCGAACGCTTCTGGATCGCTGCGCCGATCGCCATCGGCACGGCGGCGGTGCTGGTGATCACGCTCGCGATCGTCGGGGCGGGCTGGGCTCCGGGATTCACCGGCTACGCACCGCTCACCCCGAGCGCGGCGCTGATCACCGTGTTTCATTACCGCGCTCCCTACGCCCTCGCGATCAGCGTCGTCCTGGTGATCGCGGCCGCGGGGGTCGGACTGGTCATTGGGCGGCGGAGCGCCGATGAGCACACGCTCGATCAGCTCCTCCAGCAGCGCCGCCAGCGCGAGGAGCTCGCGCGCCGGCGCCGTGAGGATCGTGAGCAGGGACGCCGCCGGCCGGCGAGGAACGACACGTGACCATCGGCCCGGGGCAGTTTGCCGTGCTCAGCGCGGCCGTCTTCGCCATTGGCGTGTACGGCATTCTCGCGCGCCGGCATCCGCTGGGAGTGGCGATGGCGATCGGGCTCCTGTTCGCCGCGCCGGTGATCGCGCTCGTCGGCTTCACACACGCGATCCAGACAGGACCTCGGGCTTTCGGCGACGCCCTCACGGCGCTCGCCATCGTGGCTGCGAGCTGCATCTGCAGCGTCGGGTTCGCCTTGATCGTGCTGCTCTGGCGACGGACCGGCCGGGCTGACATCGACGCGCTCGGCGATCTCGAGGCATAGCGGGGTGGGCATCTACAACGCGGCGTGGGCGATTCCCTTCCTCCCCCTGCTCGGTGCGCTCGGATCACTCGGCGTCGAGACCCAGCGCCGCGCGGCGCAGCTGTGCGTCGCTTTCAGCGGCCTGTCATTCGTGGTCGCCGCGATCGTCCTCGGCACACGGCTCACCCATGCGACCGGCGCGCCATTCGATTCGCTGCTGACGTTCTTCTCGATGACGCCTCCCGAGGGCGCGACCTTCGCGACCCAGTTCCAGGCGCAGGTCGGCGTCCACGTCGACGCCCTCTCGGCGAGCTTCGCCGCCGCGATCGCTTTCGCGACCATGATCATCCAGGGATACGCGGTCAACGCCATGCGCGGCGAGCACGGCTACCGCCGGTTCTTCGCCGCCTCGTCGGTGCTCGCCTTCTGTACCACGGCTTTCGTGCTCAGCCCCAACCTCTTCGACTCGTTGATGATGTGGGTCGGGGCGTCGGCAAGCCTGTATATCCTGCTGACCCTCTCCTGGCAGCGTGCCGACACGGTGCGGCGGGCCATGCGTGCCATGGTCATCGTCACCGCCGGCGACATCGCGCTCACCCTCGGCGTGGTGTTCACGTGGATCAAGTTCGGCGTCTTCTCGTCGCTGGTATCGCCACCGTCCGGACAGACGATCGCCGATCCGTTCTCGTTCAGTGTCGTGTCGCAGGGTGTCATCGCGACCCTGAACAAAGGCGTCGCCGATGCGGGCCCGCGCGCGATCCTGGTGATGGGCATCGTGTTTCTCGTGGCCGCCGCGGTGCGCGGCGCACAATTCCCGTTCACGGTCTGGCTCAGCGACACGGCGTCGGCGGCCGCGCCGGTGCTCGCCCTCGCTGCGGCGACGGTTGCCCCGCTCGGTATCTATCTCGTCGCCCGTATCTACCCCGTGGTCGCGCACGCCCCGCGCGCACTTCCCGTGTTCGCGCTGGTCGGCGGCGTCAGCGCAGCGCTCGCCGCCGGAGCAGGGATTGCGCAGCGCAGCATCACGCGCATCGCCGCGTGCGCTGTGGTATCGGAGTTGGGCTTCGGCGTGGTCGCGCTGGGAATGGGCGGCTACAGCCCCGGCGTGTTCATCGCCTTCACGTCGATCTTCACCTCGACGCTCCTGCTCCTGGCGGTCGGCAACCTGGTTCGCGTGTACCGCACCGATGACATCGAGGAGATGGGTGGCGCGTGGGCGAAGTTGCGGACGACCGGCATCGCGCTCGGAGTCTGGGCGCTGCTCGCCGGCGGTGTCGGCCTCAGCGCGTACTACGCGCTCTCATCCGCCTTGAACGGCATCGATCCCGCGGGTGGCGTTTTCAGCGGAGTCGAGCGCACCGTGATCACGGTCGTCACCATGGCCGCCGCTGCGCTGGTGGCGCTGCTCGCTGGTCGCCTCCTGCTCACCGTCGCCGCTGGAGCGGTCGCGAGCCGCCGCGGCTTCCAGCACGATCGTGTCGTCGATGTCGAGAGCGCGCTGCGCCGCCCCCTCTGGCTGGCGATCATCGCCGCTGTGGTTGCGGTGCTGGTCGGCTTGCCGGGACTGCAGCCCTTCAACATCGGCGCGCGGATCGCAGGCCTCACCTTCATGCGCTTCGTCTTCTATGGGCAGCACCACCAGGCGATCGGCTTCGACGGATTCGCTGTGCTCCTCGCTCTGCTTGCGCTGGCGGGCGGGTTCGCCGCTGCCTACCTCTGGTGCAACCCGGCGCGCAAACGGGTGCTCGCCGCAGGCGGCATCTGGCCGCTGCGCGTGGCGGCACAGGGGTTCTATGTCGAGCGATTCACCGAACTCTCGGCACAGCCCATCATGGCGATCGCAGAGCGCGTCTCCGATTTCGACGAGCAGGTGACCGCGCCGATCGTCGCCTCGGTGGGGGAGAGCGTCGACGAGGCGGCGTCCCTGCTCGGTGCGCTCCGCAACGCTCGATTCGCTCGTTATCTGGCAGGCAGCTTCGTGGTCGTCGCCATCCTCGCGTTGCTGTCAGTGCTCGCGGCGACCGGTCACCTCTGGGTGCACGTGGCATGAGCATCATCCTGTCGACGATCGTCTGGTCGCCGTTGCTCTTCGCGGTGATCGCGATGTTCCTCCCCGAACGCAACGAGGAGCAGCGGGCGCGGGTGCGCACCATCGCGCTCGGTGGCGCCGGGGTGAGTTTCTTCGTCACGACGTTCTTCGCGATCCTCGGGCAGATCGGGCTCGGCCAGGGTGGCGGCCTCGCGTCCGCGTACGAGGAGAACCACACGTGGTTCTCGAGCTTCCTGTTCCAGGCGCACTATGATCTGACCGCGGACGGCATCACCCTCCCGCTGCTCGTGGTGGTGACCACCGTCTTCGGGTGCGCGGTTTTTCATTCGTGGAAGGTGCACGAGCGCGTCCGCCTCTACGTGATCCTCGTGCTGCTCCTCGAAACGGCGGTCACGGGCGTCCTGTGCTCCGCGGATTTCGTGCTGTTCGCGGCCTTCTGGGGACTGCTCCTGCTGCCCATGTATCTGCTCATCCGCGTCTTCGGCGGAGACGGCGCGCGTCGCGCCGCCGCCTGGTTCGCGGCCTTCCACGCCGTCTCCCTCGCACTCATCGTCGTGACCGTTGCGATCATCGTCGTGGAGGCGGGGACCCAGTCATCGGACATGGCGACGGACCTGCAGAAGTGGTCGATCACCGCGGAGACATTCGGTTTCTGGCTGAGCTTCGTCGCGTTCGCCATCGCCATGGCCGTCTTCCCGGTGCACACCTGGATGCTCGAGGCGCAGGCGAAAGCGAGTGCCGGCGTCGCCACGATCCTTTCGGGGACGATGCTGCTGCTCGGCGCGTACGGGATGATGCGCATCAGCCTCGTGGTCTTCCCGGTGCCGGCGCACTACTACTCGTTCGCGATCACCGGCCTGGCGGTCGTGGGAGCGTTCTGGGGCTGCATCGGCGCGCTCCGACAGGACGAACTGCGCCGCTTCATCGCGTACATGAACGTGGCACAGATGTCGCTTGTCCTCCTCGCGATCGGCGCCCAGACATCGGTGGCGCTGGTTGGCGCCGTGCTGCTGCTCGCCGGCCAGGGGTTCGGGTCGGCGATGCTCACACTGGTCAGCGGTGCCATCGAGGAGCGCACGCGGACGACCAGCATTCGCGCCATGGGCGGATTGGTGACGCAGGCGCCACGGCTGGCCGGCTTCTGGCTGGTCGCTGCCGCAAGCCTGATCGGCGTCCCGTTGCTCGCGGGATTCACCGGCGACTTCATGGTCTTCGCGGGCTCATTCCCTGAACATCGGATCGCCACCGTGCTCGTGATGGCCAGCGTGATCGTGACCACCGGCGGCCTGCTCTGGGTTGCGAATCGCGTCTTCTTCGGGCCGGCCCGAGATCAATTCGCCCGCGTGCGCGACGTCACCCTCCTTGACCTCACGGTGCTGATTCCGCTGGTCGGTGCAGTGGTGCTCTTCGGTGTCAGAGCGGGCGCCGTCGTTCCGGTGATCGCCAATGGCGTCCTCGAGATCACGACACGGATCTCGGGGGGCTAGAGATGGCACCTGATTTCACCCACGCATTGACCCTCGCGCTGCTCCCCGAGGCGATGCTCGTCGGAACCGCGCTGGTGTCGGTGGTCATCGCCGTGCTCCGGCCGGGACTCCGCCCGGATATCCATCGCTGGATCGCATGCATCGGCGTGTTGGGGTCACTGGCTGCGTGCGGGCTGGTCCTGCTCGGGCTGCGCAACGAGCGCTCGGGGGTGGCGATCACGGTGTGGAACGGTGGCCTGGTCGTCGACAGCTTCGCGCTGTTCATCGCAATCCTCGCGTCCGTCTCCGCACTGTGCACGTGCCTGATCAGTGACTCGGCGGTACGGAGCATTCCAACACGGTCGAGCGCGTTCTACGCACTCATCCTCGTCTCGACGGCGGCCGCGGAAGCGATTGCTGCGGAACGCGAGATGACGACGCTCTTCATCGCGCTCGCGCTGCTGCTCGTCTGCCTGGTCGCACTCGGCGCGCTCGTGAAGACCAACCCGCGGGGTGCGGTTTCGTCGTTCGAGCATCTCATCGAGGGAAGCGTCGGCATCGCGGCTGTGTTGTACGGTCTCGCGCTCCTCTACGGAACCACGCGGAGCACGAATCTCTCCACGCTCGCCGCCGCGTCAGCGGGTGCTCCCGGTGCGGTGGCGCTTGGGGTGGCACTGACAGTCCTCGGTCTGTGCGGGACGCTCGGCGTCTTCCCGTTGCGGCGGTGGGTGGGTCGCGTCGCCACCAATGTGCCGGCAGGCGCCGCCGGTTTCATCATCGTGACCAGTCTCATCGCCGGCGCCGCGGCGCTCGCGCGCGTGACGGTGTCCGGATTCGGTCCAGGGGTCGGCGTGTGGCGGTGGCTCGTCCCGATCGTCGCCGCGGTGGCGCTCGGCCACGCATCGCTGAGCTCGCTTCGGGAGACCACCGTGTCGCGGCTCATCGGTCAGCTCGTCAGCACCCAGGCGGCAATGCTGCTCCTCGGCCTGCTCGCATTCACCACCGGGTCGCGCGGCCTTCCGGCCTACGGCGTGACCGCACTCCTGGGAGGTCTCGGTGTCACCGCGATCGCGACCCTGGCGGCGTTCAGCGTGCTCGCCATGCTCCAGGTCGCGGGGCTGGGCGACTCCATGGACGACGTGCGCGGACTGGCGCACCGGTCGGCTCCGGCGGCGCTGCTCATGACCGTGTCGGTTGGGACGCTCGCCGGGGTCCCGCCGCTCGCCGGGTTCCTCTCGCGCGTCCTGCTGATCTCGAGCGCGGCCGACGCGCACTACGGTTGGCTGGCGATCCTCGCGGCCGGCGCGAGCCTGCTGACCTTGCTCGCGGCGGTGCGATTCGTCGCAACGCTGTACGCAGACGCGGGTGATGCGGTGCCGTTTACGCTCGGCGCGACGCCGGTCATCTCTCGCATCGTCGCGAGCGCCGCGTGCCTCGCCGGAGTCGGCCTGGCGGTGATCATCCAGCCGCTGCTCGCGGTGGCGACAGCGGGAGCCGGAACGCTGCGCTGACCGCCTGGGCGCGTCCACCTGGAGGAGCTGAGCGGGACATTCCCGCGGTCGCGCTCGGCCTGCTGACCAAGGCCGTGCGCGTGATCGGCCCCCTGCGCGGAGCTGCCGCCGCAGCGGTCGGCGCAGCCTGGTACGCCCGTCTCCGCCGCGAGGATCGTGTCCGTGCGGCGGCCAACCACCACCGCCTGCAGCCGCATCTGAACCACGCCGCGGCGGCGGCGCTGGCGCGACGCTCGTACCAGGAATACGTGCGCATGATCGTCGACTCCATGTGGGTGGAGCCGCTCGACTCGGCGGAGGTGCTCGCCTTCTTTCGCGTGATCGGGGCACAGCATCTCAATCCCGGCGATCGGGGATCGATGGTGGTGCTCCCGCACTTTGGCAACTGGGACATGGCTGCGAGCGCGTCGCTCGGCCTCGGGCTGCATCTGAGCACCGTGATGGCCCCCGTCGTCTCGCCGGGGATCACCGAGATGGTGGCTCTCTCGCGTCAGCGCAAGGGGCTCGAGATCTTCACGATCCGCCAGTCGGCGCGGGGCCTGTTTCGCGCCCTTCGGCGGGGCAGGACGGTCGCGCTCATGCTCGACGTGCCGGAAGCAGGACCGACCGTTGTGGTTCCTTTCTGCGGCGGCTCGGTGCGCTGCAGTGCCGTCCCCGCCCGGCTTGCCGCGTCGACCGGCGCGGCGATCCTTCCGGTCACCTGCCGGCGCGACGGCAGGGGATGGGTTCTCGAGATCCACCCGCCCATCGACGCCTCGGGAGATGACGCCGCCGTGGTCGGCCGGATTGCCGCCTGCGTCGAACCCGCGATCCGTGCGTACCCCGAGCAGTGGTACCCGTTCCACCACGTCTATGCCGACTCGTGAGCCCCACGACCTGATCGCTACTGCGATTCGGACGTTGGAAGATGCGGGCGGACCCGGCCCTGCCCCCGCCACGGCATGGGCTCCCGGCCGCTGCACGCTGGTCGGAGAGCACGTCGATTACGCGGGGGGCAACGTGCTCTGCGTGGCGGTGGATCTGGGCATCGCCGTTGCGGCTCGCGCGAGTGCTACGTCCAGGTACCTCGTCGCGAGCGGTGACACGGTGGTGGCTCGATCCGGCGCCGGTCCGGAGGGCGACATCGGGGATCGCGCATTCGCACCGGTGCTGGCACTGCGCGAACGTGGCTTCGCCGTCCCTGTCATCGAGGTGGGCATCGCGGCGACGCTTCCATCCGGGGCGGGGCTCGCGTCGTCAGCGGCGCTCATCGTGGCGGTCAGCACGGCCGTGCTTCGTCTGCTCGGCGCGACCTTGACGGCACGCGACCTGGCCGCCGCCGCGCTGGCCGCGGAACGCGACATCGCGGGCATTCCCTGCGGGCCGCTGGATCAGCGTGCCGTCATCGACGCGGCGGACGGCGGCGCCCTGCTGCTCGACTGCCGGACCGGGGACGAGACGACGGTGCCGTGGCCATGGGCGGACGTGCTCCTCGTCGGCTGCGACACCGGCACCCACCACGACGTCGGGGGAGCCGAGTACCGCCGGCGGCGTAAGGAGACGGAGTCCGGGCTAAAAGCGCTCGGAGTCGCCAGCTGCCAGGACCTGCGTGACGCCCTGATCGATGCGGCGGCGCTCGACCTCACCGTGAAGCGTCGACTACGGCACGTGATGGGGGAGAGCGTGCGCGCCGGGGAGGCGGCCGAGGCGCTGCGGCGTGGCGACGTCGCAGCCCTAGGAGGATTGATGTCCGCCAGCCATCAATCACTCCGAGGCCTCCACGAGGTGAGCACGCCGGCCCTCGACGCTGTCGTGCGGGCAGCCGAGGCAGTCGCCGGATGTGCCGGCGCACGCATGGTCGGCGCCGGGTTTGGCGGAGCGGTTGCGGCGCTGGTGACGAGAACCGGGGCCGATCCCTGCCGGCGGGCGATGTCCGCCGCCTGCGGAGGAGGGCGGACATTCGAACTCCGGCCGTCGCCGGGAGTCGCGGTGCTGGCCCGCGACGTCGTGCGGGACTAGACTCGCCGCATGGCTGGCAACGCGGCTGCTGTGGCGAGCGGCGCCGCCGGGTATCTCATCGGGTCGGTGCCGTTCGGCCTCATCGTCGGCAGGGCCGTCGGGGGCCTCGACGTCCGCGACTTCGGCAGCGGCAACATGGGGACGGCGAACGTGCTCCGTACCGTCGGCGCCCGGGCCGGGGCGATCACGTTCGCGCTGGACGTTGCCAAGGGGGTTGGAGCTGTCGCCATCGCACGGCGGTGCGGCGCCGACCCGGCCGCGCAGGCCGCTGCCGGGCTCGCGGCGTGCGTCGGCCACTCATGGCCCGTCTTCGCCCGGTTCCGTGGCGGCAAGGCGGTCGCGACCGCCTTCGGCGGGCTCCTCATGGTCTCGCCCGAGGCCGCAGCGTGGGCGACGGCCGGCGGCCTCGGAGCACTCGCGCTGAGCCGAACGATGTCGGTCGGCTCGTTGACGGCGGCTGGGACCGCGACGCTCGGCGCCGGGCTCGACAGCAGCCGCCATCACGACGCGATCCCCTTCGTCTTCACAGCGCTGGCTTCGACGCTCGTGATCGTGCGCCACGCCGCGAACATCCGGCGCATCGCCCGCGGCGAGGAACCCCAACTGTCGACCCGTCTGTTGGGTGGTCGTCACTGACTCATCCGGTGGGCGCCGGCGAACCCCTCCGTATGATCGAGCAATGAAGGGCACTCCGCGTTCGAAGTCGCACGCCGGCGTCCTGGGCGCGGTGGACCGGGTCGGCGCGGTCGCCCGCGCGCTCACGGCCACAACGGACGGCGTCGAAGCGTTGCGGCGCGAGGTCGTGTCCACCGCGGCGGCGATCGCCGGCGACGGCGCCTCGGCGGCGATGGCGCTGCGCGATGACGAGACCTCGTCCCTCCAGCTCGTCGACAGTCACGAGGCGGGGACTGACGCGTTCAAGGGCTGGGAGGCACTCCCCGAGGTCCAGGCGGGGCGGCGCACCGCACGCACGGCCGCCGGCGGCGGGTCGCTGCTGGTGCTACCCATGTCGTCCCAGGGAGCCCTCGTCGGTGCGCTGGCCGTGATGACGACGTCCGACGATTCGCCGTTCGGCGAGGACGTCGAAGGCGTTTTGGCCATCCTTGCCAGCAACGCGGCGATCGCCATGGAGAATGCGCGCCTCTACGAGGTGGAGCGGGAATCCGCCCGCCGCCTCCGCGAGCTCGACACGCTCAAGACGGACTTTCTTTCGACGGTGCAGCACGAACTGCGCACACCGCTCACCGCGATCCTGGGGCTCAGCGACCTGATCGAGATGTGTTGGGGGGTCTGGGAGGATGCCCTCAAGCTCGAGGCGCTTCGTGACATCCAGGTCGCCGCGAGGAATCTCGACGGCATCGTCGAGACGATCATCGATTTCTCGGCGGGCGATGGAGAGGAGCTCACCTTGGCGCTGGCGAGCGTGCCCCTCGACGAAGCCGTCCAGGCGGCCGTCACCGTGGTGGGTGAGCGTCACAAGGGCGGGCTGCCGATTCCCGACGAGATCGAGGTGGAGCCGGGGCTCACCCTGCTCGCCGATCCCGATCGACTCGGGCAGGTGCTGCGGGCCCTCATCGACAACGCAGTGAAATTCAGCGACGGCCGGGGAAGCATGGTGGTTCGGGGCACCCGCGCGGACGCGGGCACGGTGCTCATCGAGATCATCGATCAGGGAATCGGTATTCCCGCCGACGACGTGCCTCGGATCTTCGAGCGGTTCTTCCAGGTGGACAACAGCGCGACCCGCCGCTTCGGCGGGACGGGGATGGGGCTCGCCCTGGTCAAACGCGTCGTGGCGGCGCACGGCGCGACCGTTGACGTGGACACCGGGGTGGGATCCGGTACGCGCATCGCCCTGCGCTGGCCTGGGCCGGCGGAGGCGCCGGACGGCATCCGCGCGGAGGACCCGATGGGGTCGTCGGTGCCGGTACAATGAGGACGGTCGCGCTAGGCGGGGCGTTAGCGGTGCCCTGTACCCGCAATCCGCTATAGCGGGGCTGAATTCCCCACCGAGGGGGCGCGTCATTGGGTCTGCTCCGGACGCGCCGGCGTTGACGACTGGGTCCCGCGCAGCTCGGGCCCGTGAACCCCGTCAGGTCCGGAAGGAAGCAGCGGTAAGCGGTTCCCCGGGGGTGCCGTGGGGACACCTGGTCTGAGCCGGTCGTACGGGTGAGCGCCGGTGGCGTGCCGACGACGTGGGGTGCGCGACTACCCCTCGTTTCCAGGGCGGGAACCGTCGCGGGCGGCCCGCCGTCATTGCGACAATGCCGCCCGCTTCGGGTGACCATCGTGGAGGAGTCGCGCACCGTGGATTGCCGCTTCATCGACCCGGGGTGGGGTCTCCGTTCGTGAGCCTCGCCCTCTATCGCCGCTACCGTCCCCAGCGCTTCGCCGACCTGGTCGGCCAGGAGGTCGTCGCGCGGACGCTGGTGAACGAGGTCAGCTCCGGCGCACTTGCCCACGGCTATCTGTTCGCGGGTGTTCGCGGGACGGGGAAGACGTCGACGGCGCGCATTCTCGCCCGCGCCGTGAACTGCGAAGCACTCGTCGACGGTGAGCCGTGCAACGCCTGCCCGCCGTGCCTCGAGATCCTGAGCGGAGCCGCGGTCGACGTGCTCGAGATCGACGCCGCCAGCAACCGAGGGATCGACGAGATGCGCGACCTGCGCGACAAGGTGCGCTACCTCCCCGCGGTGCTGCGCCGCAAGGTCTACATCATCGACGAGGCACACATGCTGACCACCGACGCATGGAATGCCTTCCTCAAGACGCTCGAGGAGCCGCCGCCGCACGTGCTCTTCGTGCTCGCGACCACCGAGCCCCACAAGGTCCCCGAGACCGTTCGGTCCCGGGTGCAGCGCTTCGACTTTCGGCGGGTGCCGGTCCCGGCCATCGAGCAGCTGCTCGATGGCGTTGCGCGCAAGGAGGGCGACGAGGTCGATGCCGATGCGCTGATGCTGCTGGCAACGGCCGCGCAGGGCAGCCTGCGCGACGCGCTGGTGCTGTTGGAGCAGGCGCTTGGCGCCGGCGAGCGGCCGGTGACCGTCGCCGTGGCGAGGCGCTCCCTGGGCTTGACCGACCCGTCGACGCTGCACTCGCTGGTCATGTCCCTGGCCGGCGCCGATCCGGCCGGCACCTTGCGAGCTGCGGCCGCCGCCTTCGCCGCAGGCGCGGATCCGCGCCAGCTGTTTCGTGACGTCGCGCGCCTGGCGCGAGCCGCTGAACTGGTCGCGCTGGGCTTCCCGGAGGGTGCGTCGGTGGGTCCCGACGAGGTTGCGCTGGTCGCCGACCTCGCTGCGATCGCCCCCGCCGGCCTCTGGCTGCGCCTCCTCGAGCTCGTCGCCGAAGCGGAGATGAACCTGCGTCAATCCGTCGACGCCCGCCTTCTCGTCGAGGTGTGTCTCCTGCGGGCGCTGCGCCCCCCGGCCGCCGATGGCGAGGCGGCTGGGGTGGCAGCCCTCTCGCTCCGCGTCGCCGCGCTCGAACGCGGGTTGCCAGCCCCTTCGCCGCGACCGGCCACGGACCCGCCGGCCGGTGCGCCGCGAGCCCGGACCGAGTCGCCCGCTCCGGCTCAGGGCGCACTGGACAGCCCTGCCCCGGACAGCCCGGCCCCAGCCCCCGCCTCGGCCCCTGCCCCTGGTATGGGTGAAGCGGGCGCCGCGGCAACCGCTGTTGCCGAGGTTGAGGTCGTGGTCGAAACGATCGGCCGGCGGGATCTCACCACCGTCGATGGATGGGTCAATGAATGGCCGGTCGCCATCGAAGCCGTGGCCCGGGAGAACAAGGGACTCGCCGGGGTGCTCCGCGACTGCAGGCCGGTTGAGGCCGACGCGACCAGCGTCACAATCGGCACCAACGGCCGCTTTCACCACGAGCAGATCAGCGACCCCGAGAAGCGGCGGGTGATCGCCGAGGCCCTCTCCGCCATAGGCGGGCGGCCGGTCCACGTGCTGACGCGCTTCACCGGGGAGGAACGCCCGCGCGGGCCGTCGGGCGCGGTCAGCGACGTCACGCAGGCTGTGCTGGGGACGTTTGCCGGCAGCCGTGTCACCGCCACCCGCCTCCATGACGACACGAGGCTCGGGGCGCCAGGATCGGCCAGCGGTGCGTAGACTGCCCCAACGAGGTCCCAGATGAAGAACCAGCAGCAGATGATGAAGCAGCTCCAGCAGGTGCAGGCCCGCATGGCCAAGATGCAGGAGGAGCTCAACGACGTGACCGTGACGGGCACCGCCGGGGGAGGCGTGGTGTCGATCACCGCAGACGGGCACCAGAAGGTGCTGTCGGTGACGATCGAAGCGGAGGCGCTCGAGGAGGGTGCGGAGCTGCTCGCCGACCTCATCCTCGCCGCGTGCAATGACGCTCTCGACAAGTCGCGCGCTGCCGCGGCAGCGAACATGTCGCAGCTGACCGCCGGTCTGGGCCTTCCTCCCGGTCTGCTCTGAGCGGGAACCGGCACCGGGCGATGACGGAGGAGGGGCGTGCCACTCGTTCCTGAAGCCGTCGAGCGGCTCGCGGCCGAATTCGGCCGGCTCCCCGGCATCGGCCCCAAGACGGCGCAACGCTTGACGTTCTACTGCCTGCGGGCGTCGGCTGAGATGTCCCAGCGCCTCGCCGGCGCGCTGACCGATCTGCATACGCGGGTCCGGCCGTGCTCCCGCTGCTTCTTCATCGCGGATGGACCGCTGTGCGCGATATGCACGGATGCCAAGCGAGACGGATCGTTGTTATGCGTTGTTGAGGAAGCGCTGGACGTCCTTGCCGTGGAGCGGAGCGGCGAGTTCCACGGTCTCTATCACGTGCTCGGGGGCGCGCTCTCGCCGATGGACGGCGTGGGACCCGACGAACTCCGCATTCGGGAGCTCGAGGCTCGGGTGGCTGAGGGCGAGATTCGCGAGGTGGTGATCGCCACCGATCCCGACGTCGAAGGCGAGGCCACCTCCTACTATGTCGCCGAGCGGCTCGCGAAGCTGGGAGTCACGGTGTCGCGGCCGGCCCACGGCCTGCCTGCAGGGTCCGACTTGGAATATGCCGATGAACTCACCATGGCCCGTGCATTCGCGGGTCGCCGGGCGCTCTGAGCAGCGCGGTCGCTCAGGTTGATTTGGGAACCCGCTGGCGGGCGATGATCCTCGCGAACATGCGCTCACCGCACGCCGAGCATTTTGCCATCGGCCGCTCGAGGATCACCTCGGGACCGGCCTCCCGCCGGTAGACAGCGAAGGTCAGCGGGATCAGCCGGTCGGCACCACAGGAGGGGCACATGATCACAACGATGGTGACCGTGGCACAGGACGAACCTTTCGTCTGTCCGCCGGATGGCGTTCAGAGAAACTCCCACCATGCTGAGCCCGCTCGGGATCAGTCGTTCTCGATGTCGATGGGGAGTCGAGCCCTTGCGACGACGCGGGCGTAGACCCGTTCCCCACACCCGGTGCACTTGGCGACCGGACGCCGAAAAGTGATCTCAGGACCGGACTCACGGCGGTACTGAGGAAAGCTCAACGGAATCAGCCTGGCGGCTCCGCAGCCGGGGCAAAGGATCAAGGCGGGCACATGTTGCCACGAGGGTGCCTCTGGCGTGGGGGCTCGACTTGACCTTGGGCCTCCAGATCGGTAAACTCCGGGGGTTGCCCGCTCGGGGGTGCTCCCGACGGCCGCGTTGCCAGGGATCCCATCGTGGACTTGGCGCGCCATGAACCTTGACACTTGAAGAGTGGAGACGACTTTCCGCGACGGCCTTGGGTCTCGTGCGATCGAGCACGGACCGGCGTAGGCCTCGTCAAAGCATGTCTACGACCCGGCTATAACCGGGACACAGACGTATTCATGGAG
>PLZA01000034.1 GCA_003153505.1 Candidatus Dormiibacterota bacterium | reverse complement strand
GCGTAGGTGATGACCGCGGCGATGATGTCGAGGATCATCAGAAGCGCTCCGGGGCGACCAGCGCGACCAGCAGGTAGATCGCCGCAATCAACGCGATGATCGCGGCGACGATGTACCCGGTGAGATCTCCCATGTCAGATCCTCCGGAGGCCGTCAACCATCAGGATGCCCGCAACGAGCATCCCGACGAAGCACAGCAGGACGAGCAGATCAAGTGGCATTTGAGGACAGTATCTTCAGGAATCCATCAACGGCCCATCAACGAATTCGTGGACCGTTTGATCTCCATGGGCGCATCTTGTAACCCGAGCAAACGCCCACCCAAGGGTCGCGAGGCACCGCGTACAGGGACCTTCGACCCGTCGACCCGGAACCGGCCGGCGGGACTCTGATCGCAACGCCGTCCAGCACTACCGCCGGCGCACACGCGCGCCGGCGCCGACTAACCCGAGTGGGAACGCCGCGGGACGGCTAAGACCGTCCCACGGCCTCATGTGGAGGTTAGTTTTGCGCGGGGACGACCAGCACGGGGCAGGGCGCAAGCCGGTACATGCGCTGACCGGCCGTGCCGAAGACGAGATCGGCCAGGGGGCCATGCTTGCTGGCACCTGCAACGATGAGGTCGGCGTGGCACTCACGCGCCATCTCGGCGATCGCCTTGGCGGCCTTGCCGATCGTCGACTGCATGTGGATCTCCACGTCCAGGCCGGCGGCCTTCAGGTCGGCAACCTGCTGGCGCACGTGGAGCTGAAGAAGATCCTCATTGGGACGCACCGAATGTGCGCCACCGCGTCCCGCCATCAATTCATTGACGTGGGCGACGACCACCTTTGACTGATCTTGCTTTGCCAGCGACTGCGCAACCGTGACTACGCGGTCAGCGGTCTCGGAACCATCGGAAGCGACAAGAATCGTTGTGAACATTGCGTCTTACCAGTGAACGGGCCAACGAACCACTGGATCCAATCTATCCCCGCAGCCGTCAACAACCAGTCAATGACTTCCGCTGCGGAGTCCGTGATGCGCGATCGCCACCGGCACACCGGCGGCGCCGATTGCCGCACCGGCCTGGTCGGCCAGCGTGACCGCGGCGAGCAGTTGGTCGCGGCGCACCTTGGTGCCGGGCTCGGCGACGAGCACGTAGCGGCCGAGGCGGCGCTGGTCGTGCTCGACCTCAATGGTGATCTCCTTCCCGGGCAGCCCCAGGGTGTCGAACCCCCACCAGAGCCGCCCCCAGCTGACGTTGCCGTTCCGGTCGATCGTCGGCCCGGGTTTGCCGGGACGCGACGTCTCGAACCAGCAGTTGCGCAACCCGAGCAGGCTGTGCAATTCGTCCGCGACCGCCGTAACCACATCGTCAGCGGGGGCGCCGCCGGCCATCATCTCCGCGACCGACTGGATGCGGCCGAGATCCTCGCTCGTCCGCACGGCCAGTCCGCGGTTCCTCCGATTTCGCGCTGAGAGCTGACCGACGATGACGCCTCCGACGAGGAGCAGAGCGGTCGTTTCGATGTCCTGGGGATGAGAGATCGCGAGCGATCCGTACGGCTGCGTGAAGCCGACGTCGAAGCACAACGCCGCAGACAGGGCGGCGATGACGGCCGTGACTCGAGTCCCGACCGCGGCGAGCAGTGACACCAGCACGGCGAGGCCGAGAGCGACCGTCGCGCCCGGGACCTGGTCGCGGAACGGCAGCATCGCCGAAGTCAGCGCAACCGGTGCGACCATCGCAGCAACCAGAACAGCCGCTGGCCTGATCCTGCCGGCGACAGCCGCGGTCCGATCCCACCGGTGGTGCCAGCGGCGCTCGGGCTCGGGGGGCGCTGCGCTCGGGAGCATGATCGCCACCCGAGCTAGATCCCGCCTCCGGTCGGCCGTTCGATGACCGCTGCCTCCAGAGCGTTGAGGTCGTCGCACGCAAGAACCAGATCGCCGTGCGCGCCTGGGTAGGCGCTGGCCAGTGTGAGGCCGGCGTCGGTGGCGCGCCGGCTGATCGCCGCGAGAACACCCGGCTCGTCAGGGAACCGATCGACGAGCACCTCGCGGACATTCGACACCGCGTAACCGGCAGCCCTGATTGCCGCGGTCGCACCGTCGCGATCGTCGGTGACCAGCCGGCACACCGCCTGATCGCCCTGTTCGGCAACCCAGAGTGCCTCGACATAGGTGTGACGCTTGAGAAGCTCGCTGCTCACGCGCTCGAGAACATGCTCCATGCCCGGCGCGACAACGACGTATTCGTGTGCACGCATCATCTCGAATCTCCTTTGTGCAGCCTCACACCATCGCAACACCATGATGTCCCTGCGGGAGTCAACAGAGCATCAACGAGGCGGTCCGAACCGGTATCCCTGGCGTCCCACGGTCACGACGATCTCCGGATGCGCGGGGTCGTCCTCGAGCTTGACGCGCAGGCGCTGCGCGAATGTCCGGAGGTAGTTGCGTTCATCCGCGTACTGCGGCCCCCAGACCCGCTGGAGCAGCGCGCGATGGTCGAGGGTCACGCCGGCGTTGCGTGCCAGCTCCGCAAGCAGCAGCCATTCGGTTGGCGAGAGGCGTACCTCGGTGCCGGCACGGGTCACCGCGCGAGCGGCGAGATCCACTCGGACAGCGCCGTGAACCACGACGCCGGGCGCCTCGTCGGGCGGCCGAACCCTGCGCAGCACCGCGCGGATACGGGCGAGGAGCTCGTCGGCGCTGAAGGGCTTGGCGAGATAGTCATCCGCGCCGAGATCGAGCGCGCGGATCTTGTCGCTTTCCTCGCCTCGCGCACTGATCACGATGACCCCTGGCCGGCTGCGATCCTGCATCTGCTCGAGCAGGTGCCACCCGTCGATGAAGGGTAGGCCGATGTCGAGCAGGACGATGTCGAACGCCTTGTCGTCCTGGAGCATCTGCGACGCGGTGATGCCGTGCGCCGCAAGCGAGGTCTCGTAGCCGGCCGAGGTCAGCGCGCCGGACACGACTTCGCGCAGCGCGGTGTCGTCCTCGACGACAAGGATGTGCGCGCGCCGTTCGTCGGTCAACAGGATCCGGGTCCGGGGGGCGCTGCGCCCGGGAGGACGGTGATCGTCTCCCGAAAGGTCGCCGGCGGATTGAATGCCTGGTGGCTCGGCGACACGAGCTCCACTTGCACGGAATGCCGGCCCGGGGACAGATCCACGGGCACGTGCCAGACATCGACGGTGGGCGTCTGGACGCCGTCGACGATGACCGCGAGGTAGTACTGCGAGGATGTCGCCGGGACGAGCGCGCCTGACGCCTGCACCCCGCACACCGTGAGCGTCACCGGCACTCCGACGTCGGCTCCGGGTGGTGGGGACACGATCTGCACAGCGTACGGCGCGGCCACGATCAGCGCTGGGCTGAGCACCCAACTCGCAATCAGACCGCCTGCACCGCACAGGGCAGCGATGCCTCCGGCGACGCGGAGCAGGCTGCGCCGCACCGCGAAGACCAGGAGGCCGCCGCCGAAGATCAGCAGAGCCAGGCCCCACTGAAGCGGGAGTGGAAGGCCGCTGACGATGTGTGCGGTCACCGCGCCTCGGTCAGGCCGGAGCGACGGTGAAGAAGATCGTCGGCGTGACGTCCCGGGGCGCGAATGGGAAGTGATCCTGTGCGACGAACTCCGCGTACATCGAGTATTCGAGCCCAGGTTGCACGGTGATCTCCTGCTGCAGCGTGTATGCCATGTAGATCAGCTGGTTGTTGAGATAGAGGTGCACGTGCCCCTTGGTGGGGGAAATGTCCGCGCTCACCGCAGCGGTGACGATGCCACCGGTCACAGCCACCCTGACCAGCACCGAGGTTCCGTGCACGGTGTTCCCGGTGACTGGGGAGATCAGTGTGATCTTCACCGGCGAGGACGGGCGATGCCCGAGACCGCCCGAGGGGGTCGGGTAGGGAGTGGGCGCCGGCGTTCCCGAGTTGGTCGGATCCGCACTTGGCGTCGCCGACCCGCACGCGCTGACGCCGACGAGCATGGCGGTCAGGAGGACGAGGAATGGACGTCGCATAGTTCAGTTCCCTGCCCGCGCCATTATGAGCGGCAGTCGACCCCTGACCCTCGCGAGAGACGCCGGCTCAAGCCGGCGGGCCGCTAGCGCAGACGGTAGGTCGCGGGCCGCTCGTCTGTGACCGACACCTTTGGAGCGTTCCGCTCCAGGATGCGACGCACCTGCTGGGGTGTGAAGCTGCCACCGAGACGCTTCCGGATCGCGGCAACCGCAAGGGGACGCGTCGATTCCTTGAGGACGGCGATGACCTTGTCGTCGGGTGTGCTGCGCGTCGTCGTGTGCTTGCCGTTGGATGCCGCTACCGGCGCCTTGACGGGCGAGGGCTCGGGGGCGCTTTCGGGCACCCGATTCGGCTGCTCCGCGGCCACGACAGGCACCGCTGCCGGTACGTCGTGGTGCGTCGGGAGATCGATCCGGGCGGGTCGCGTCGACCCCTCCCCGTGCAGGCGGGTCCACATGGCGGGAAGGTCATCGAGCACCTGGCGCACGAACGCGGCGGATCCGCTCACCTCGATCTCACGGTCACCGTCGCGAAGACGCAGCGAGTGCGACATCGGGGCGGCGGGGACCTCTACTCGAGGCGCTGGGCGGAACGGCGGCCGGGAGTCGTTGTTGTTGAAGCTGGGTCGGGGCCCCGAGAACTGCCGGGGGCCGGAAAACGAGGGACGGTCCGAGGACGGGCGTCCCTGATATGGGCGGTCCGAGGACGGGCGTCCCTGATATGGGCGGTCGTCAGGCATTGGTCTCCTGGTTGTCTGCAGGTTCGTCGTGGTTGTGACCGGGGCTCCGGCTCCCACGCGGCGTGGGCTCGGCGGCCACCGGAGTGCCGACGACGTCGGCCGCGGGGTCGGGCTCCGCCTGCGCTGGCTGGGTCAGGTCGGTGATCTCGACGTGGCGATCGTCATCGGGTAGGGTGATCTGTGGAAGGTCGTCGTCATCCGACGGCGCCGGTCCGAAGAGCCGCTCCTGGATCTTGCCGCGCAGCGGTGACTGGATCAGCGCGAAGACCCCGCCGACAATCGCGGCCCCAATCAGGAGTTTGCGCACGCGGTGCGTCTTCTTCTTTGGGCGGATCGCCGTGCTCAACTTGTCGGACGCGTCGGCAATCCGTTCGCGTGCCGCGTTGCTCGCCGCCGAGACCTTCGGGTCACTCGCGAGATGCTCGGCTGTCTCTGCCAATGTGGTCGCAGCCGTCTGGAGGGCCTGGCTCAACCCCTCCGCGCCACGCTGCACTGTCGGAAGCGCAGCACTTCCCGCGCCGCGCGCGAGTGTGACCGCATGATCGGCAAGGTCACTGATCGTATCGGCCGCGCGACCGCGGTCAAGCACGGCAGCTCTGGAACGTCGACTCCGCATGCTGCAACAAACCTCCGTTCTCACCTGCCATGTATGGCGCCAAGCCATTGAGCTGGCACCACTGGCACCAAAGGAATGATTCTACGTTGGTTGCACTGTTCAACGCTCCGCACGCGCCGTGCGGGCGCCAATCAGGCGGCGGAAGACAGTGGTGCTGCGATGTCTCTGAGCGTGATCGGCGATGCCTCGCGGGCGAGGGCCGTATCCAGCGGTGCATCGAGGAACCACCGGATGCGGGCTGCCGCAACCGGGCCGACCAGCCGTGCCAGCTCGGGCTCGGACGCGCTGTAGATTGCGCGCAGGGACGGGAACGAGCGGATCAGCTTGACGAAGGCCGCAGGCTCGAGCCCGTCGACCGCGGCGAGATGGCTCACACGACGCCGGGCGAGCGATCCGGCCTCATCGGCGTCGAGCGGGAGTTGCAACTCGATGGTGCGGATGGGCATGGGTCGAGTCTACCGAACAGATGTTCGACTTGTCAAATCGTGTCGAGCGTGCGTACGCTTGCGAGTGATGCCTCTGTACGAATACCGCTGCAACGACTGCTCGGCCGTGTTCGAGCTGCTCCGCCCGATGGCCGATCGCGAGGTCGCCGCCGTCTGCCCGAGCTGCGAGAGCCGGGCCAGCATGCCGCTGATCAGCCGGGTTGCGGTCCACGCCGGATCCGGCTCGGACGATTCGCCCTCAATGGGCGGCGGTGGCGGCGGTTGCTGCGGCGGTAGCTGCGGCTGCGGCGCCAACTGACCGAGGTTCAGCCGGCCCCCACGGCAGGCATCGCGACCGGACGCTGAGCGGCAGTGCCGGTCAGGTCAAGCTCCGTCTGCATGACCGACGCGAGGAAGACACGGCGATGCGCCGGGTGCGGGCCGTGCTCCCGGATGGCGGCGCGGTGTTCGGGGGCGCCATACCCTTTGTTGCTCGCCCAGTTGTAGTGGGGCGCCTCCTCATGCATCCGTGTCATGAGCGCGTCCCGATGAACCTTGGCGATGATCGAGGCTGCTGAGACCGCGGGGACCTTGCGATCCCCCGCGACCAGAGAATGGAGGGGACGCGACACCGGAATCCGAAGGTTGCCGTCGCAGCAATACCCGTCGGCGTCGACGGCATCGACGAGTCGACGGAAGATCTCGACATTCGCCCATCCGAGGCCCCGGGCGTTGATGTCATCGACGCTCACCTCCGCGACCGCCCACGCGACGGCACGCTCGCGCAGGACAGCACCGACCAGCTCGCGTTGTCTGGCGGTCAGCAACTTGCTGTCGCGGAGCAGCGGGTGGCGGAAGCGCTGCGGCAGCACCACCGCGGCGGCGACCAGCGGACCGGCGTACGCCCCCCGACCCACCTCATCCATGCCGCACAGGCGGAAAGCGCGCCAATCGCTGACCGCGAAGGTGGTTCGGATGTAGTCGGGAACGCGGAACCGCGGCATCGGCTGGACGAGAGTGTAGCCCTCGGGTTTGCTACGGTGGCGGGGCAGCGTCCATCCCTGGGAGGCAGATCGCGTGAACGAGGTGCTCTGGACCGACGTCGCTCCGCGTGACGGGCTCCAGAACATCGCGGAGACCATCAGCACCGAAGCGAAGATTCGGCTGGTCCGCGGTCTGCTCGATGCGGGGGTGCCGCGTGTCGAAGCAACATCATTTGTGTCGCCGAGTTGGGTGCCACAACTCGCGGACGCGCCGGCGGTGCTTGCCGGTCTGCAGCCCGAGCTCGACCGGCTGCGCGTGCTGATCCCCAATCTTCGCGGGCTCGAGCTCGCCCTCGCGTACGGCGTGCGCAACGTCCTGGTCACCATCGCCGCGACCGACTCATTCAATCGACGCAATGTCAACCGGACGGTGGACCAGTCGCTCGAAGAGATCTCGCATATCTGCGAGCTCGCCAGTGAGCGCGCATGCACCGTCGACGTCGCCGTGTCGGTCAGCTTCGGGTGTCCTTTCGAGGGACCGGTGGCGCCGGAACGAGTCGTCGAGCTGTGCGCGGACCTCGCGAGTCGCGGTGTGCAGGAGGTGGGCATCGCGGATACCATCGGCGTGGCGACGCCTGTCGATATCAGCACCATCTGTGCACTGGCCGCGGCCGCTCTGCCGATCGATCGACTCTCACTGCATGTCCACGACACGCGCGGGCTCGGGGTTGCCAACGTGATCGCGGCTTTCGATTTGGGGATTCGCCGGTTCGACGGATCCGTCGGCGGGGTTGGTGGTTGCCCCTTCGCGCCGCGCTCCACCGGCAACGTCTGCACGGAGGACGCGCTGCAAGCGTTGCACGCGCTCGGGGGTGTCACGGGCGTTGACCTCGCGGCGATGTGCGACGTCGCCGCCACGCTGGCGTCGGACCTTCGCCGCGATCTTCCGGGCAAGCTCTACCGGGCCGGGATCTGGAGTCGCGTGCCTCAGGAGACGCCTGCGGAGACGAGCGTTGGCTGAGGCGGTGTCCGAGCGCCTGGAGCGGGCACGTGCCGGTGGCCCGCAACGGCATCGGGACAAACTCTCCGCACAGAACAAGCTGTCCGCGCGCGAACGGATCGCGCGTCTCTTCGATAAGAATGCCGAGTTTGTCGAGGACGGGCTTCTGGCGGGGACAGAGGATCCGGAGCTCGCCGCTGAAGGTGTGGTGACCGGTATCGGCGTGATGCATGGCCGGACCTGTGCCGTGATGGCCAATGACCCGACCGTGAAGGCGGGTTCCTGGGGGCCGCGAACCGTTGAGAAAATCGTGCGCATCCAGGAGACGGCAGAGCGTCTGCAGATCCCCCTGGTGTACCTGGTTGATTCGGCGGGCGCGCGCATCACCGAGCAGGTGGCGATGTTCCCGGGGCGGCGCCACGCGGGGCGCATCTTCCATATGCAGGTGCGGCTTTCGGGACAGGTGCCCCAGGTCTGCGTGCTCTTCGGGCCGAGCGCCGCGGGCGGTGCATACATCCCGGCGTTCTGCGACGTCGTGATCATGATCGAGGGGAATGCCTCGATGTACCTGGGCTCACCGCGCATGGCCGAGGTCGTGGTCGGCGAGAAGGTGACCCTCGAGGAGATGGGCGGTGCGCGCATGCACTGCACGGTCAGCGGCTGCGGCGATGTGCTCGTCGCCGACGAGGGCGCGGGTATCGTCGCGGCGCGACGGTATCTCGAGTACCTTCCTCAGTCCTGGCAGGCGGCGCCGCCGGTTGCGCAGTCATGCGCGGTGGCCGCCGGATCCGAGGACATCACCGACGTGATCCCCACCGAAGCGTCCAAGGGGTACGACGTGATGGCGTTCGTTCGCGGCGTCATCGACGACGGCTCATTCTTCGAGATCAAGCGTCTCTTCGCGCGCGAGATCGTCTGTGGATTCGCGCGGATCGACGGTCACGCGGTCGGGATCCTCGCATCGCAGCCTCGCTTCAAAGGCGGTGTGCTCTTTGTCGATTCGGCGGACAAGGCAACGCGCTTCATCACCTGCTGCGACGCGTTCAACGTTCCGCTGCTCTTTCTCGCCGATGTCCCCGGGTTCATGATCGGCACTGCCGTCGAGCGTCAGGGGATCATCCGGCACGGCGCCAAGATGATCGCCGCGCTTGCGCAGGCGCAGGTGCCGCGCATCTCGGTGATCCTGCGCAAGGCATACGGCGCCGGCCTCTACGCAATGAGCGGGCCCGCCTTCGAACCGGACTGCACGCTCGCCCTGCCCACCGCGCAGATCGCTGTGATGGGGCCGGAGGCGGCGATCAACGCCGTCTACTACAACAAGATCCAGGACACGCCGGAAGGCGATCGCGCCGCGTTCGTCACGGGGCTCCAGAACGAATACCGCGACGACATCGACATCTTCCGGCTCGCATCCGAACTGATCGTCGACGCGATCGTCCCGCCGCAGGAGTTGCGTGCGGAGCTGGTCCGCCGTTTTGCCGCGTACCGATCCAGGCGCCGCGCAGGCGTCGCGCGGCACCATCCCGTTCCGCCCGTCTGAACGCGCCGCAGTACAGAGCGTGATCAACTCGGGTCTCTACGGGTGGCTGCAGAGCATCGGCTACCTTGCTGTGGCGATGTTCGTCGGCATCGAGAGCCTGGGTGTGCCGCTGCCGGGGGAGACGATGCTGATCACTGCCGCGGTGTTCGCGGCGACCGGAAAGCTGTCGATCGTCGGAGTCATCGCAGCGGCGATCATCGGCGCGGTGATCGGTGACAACATCGGCTTCGGCATCGGCTGGTTCGGCGGGTATCCGCTGCTTCGCCGTTTCGGCAAGTATGTCCACCTTGACGAGGCCAAGCTGAAGGTGGGGCGCTACATCTTCATGCGCCAGGGCGCGAAGGTCGTCTTCTTCGGTCGCTTCGTCTCCGTGCTGCGTACGTACGCGGCATTTCTCGCCGGGACCAACCACATGCACTGGAGCCGTTTCCTCATCGCCAACGCGCTCGGTGCCATTGTCTGGGCGACGATCTACGGCGTCGGGGCATATGCCGCCAGCAGTGTGATCGCAAAGCTGAGCACGCCTGTTGAGATCGGGTTCGCCGCGCTCGCGGTGGTCGTGATCGTGGGCGCGGCCATCTTCGTGCGCAACAACATCAAGCGACTCGAGGCAGTCGCCGAAGCCGCGCTCCCGGGGCCGCTCGAGGGATTCTCGGCGTAGCGGGCGGCGTCAGAAGGCGGGGTTGGCCACCGATCCGCCGGTGGATCCTGGTGAGCTCGGTGCCGGCGCGGTGATCAGCTCGGCGCGCCAGACCAGGCGGTTGTAGTCCTGCCACCACGGGTCGCAGGTGATCATCGTCAGCTCATGCCCCGCGGTCGGCACCAGCTGGGTCACCTGGTTCGGCGCGAGATCCCATTTGCTCGTCACCTTGTAGACGAAGGTCTGACAGGTGCGATTCTGGATCGTGATGATGTCGCCGACATTGAGCTGGTTGATGTACTGGAAGTCGGGCTCGCGGTGAAACGCGATGATCACGTTCCCCTGCTGACCCGGATTGGGCGTGCCCGAGTAGTGCACCATCGACCGCGAATTCAGCAGGGTCCAGGTGCCGTTGCCCGCAACCGCTGCGTAGTGGTACTGGGCAGGGGCTCCGAAATTGACAAGCGCGTAGTCGGTCGTGGAACTCGTGCCGCAGGTCGGTGACGTGGAGGCGGCCGGCACCGGCACGACCGGATGCGTGGCGCCGCCCTTCCAGTGGTTCAGCGCCGTCGAATCCGTGGCGCCCCTCTGGAAGACGCCGATCAGCGGCCCCGCGATCAGCGCGCCTCCGGCAATGATCGAACCGACTCCGAGCGCGAGCAACACCATCCAGAGGCGGATCGGTCTGCGTTCAGGCCGGCGCGCGCCCTTGACGCCGTCGGCCGTGAGATCGGAAGCCATCACTCACAGAATAGCCAGCATTTCATGGCCACGCGGTCACGCTGGCGCGACGGCCCGTCGCAGCCAACCCTGGGATGTGTGGCTAGCGGTTGCGCGGGTTCCGGGGCCGCTTGCGGCCGTAGGCGACCCCTTCAGCGACCGGATCGAAGGCAGCCCCCGGCCCGGTGGCCGGGGTGATGCCTTCGCCCTGCACAAACACTTTGCGAGAGCCGACGTCGATCAGGTACGCGAGAGATTGGCCGCCCGACTGGTCGGGGATCATCGAGACGTCAGCGACGGTGCCGGTACGCCGGCTGCCGCCATAGGGGAAGCTGACCCTCGTCCCTACCGCGATTGGGCCGCCGTCACTCACCGAGGCGCTGCGCGGAAGCAGTCGCTGCAGTAAACGGGCTTGTCGCCGCGAGGCTGGAAGGGGACGCGCGCCACGCCGCCACACCCAGCACAGGGGACCTCGTACATCTGGCGAGGGCCGTTGCTGCGGTATCCACCGCCGCCACCGCCGCTCCCGCCGAAGCCGCCGCCGCCACCACCGCCACCGCCGCTCTGACGGCGAGCCGCTCTGCAGCTGGGGCAGCGAGAAGGGGGGTTTGTGAGGCCACGAGAAGCAAAGAAGTCCTGCTCGCCCTCAGTCCAAATGAAGTCGACGCCGCAATCGCGGCAACGTAGAGTCTGGTCTACCGACACGCGCCTTGTTCCTCCGTCCGGCGCGTTGTGATACGGCGCCCGGGTTGGTGATAGTTACCGGATAACAGTACACGGTCGAGAGGGTCCTCGCAAACGGACAAACGCGTGACGGCCCAGCCTTTCCACTGCGCTGTTACGATCGTGCGATCCCTGGACAGGAGCAGGCCGGAGACGCACAGGGCGCCTCGGTGGCTGCCGGTGGGGCGGAGGGTTAGCTCCAATGCCGACGACACGCCATCGGCTCTTCACGTCTGAGTCCGTGACCGAGGGGCACCCCGACAAGGTCGCGGATCAGATCAGCGACGCCGTTCTGGACGCCGTGCTCAGCAAGGACCCGCTCGGCCGCGTCGCCTGTGAGACCGCCCTCAGCACCGGGACGGTCCTCGTGTTCGGCGAGATCACGACCGAGGCCTACGTCGACATCGCCGGCCTGGTCCGCAAGACCATCAAGGAGATCGGCTACACGCGCGCCAAGTACGGGATCGACTGGGAGACCTGTGGCGTGCTGGTCGGGATCGACGAGCAGTCCCCCGACATCTCCCAGGGCGTCAACCACGGCGGCGCCGGGGACCAGGGAATGATGTTCGGGTTCGCCTGCGACGAGACCCCCGAGCTGATGCCGGCGCCGATCCAGATGGCCCACCAGCTCGCCCGGCAGCTTGCGGTGCTCCGCCGCGACGGGACGCTGCGCTGGGCTCGCCCGGACGGCAAGACCCAGGTCACGATCGAATATGACGGCGATGGCCGCCCACGCCGGGTCGACACGGTCCTCGTGAGCGTGCAACACGGCGAGGAGGTCAGCCAGGAGCAGATCTTCGAGGACGTCCAGCACCATGTGGTCGGCAAGGTCATCCCCCCGGAGTGGCTCGACGCGGCCACCAAGCGCTACGTCAACCCCACCGGCCGCTTCGTCATCGGGGGACCGATGGCCGACGCGGGCCTGACCGGCCGCAAGATCATCGTCGACACCTACGGCGGCTACGCCCGCCACGGCGGCGGTGCCTTCAGCGGCAAGGACCCGTCGAAGGTCGATCGCAGCGCGGCCTATGGAGCGCGCTGGGCGGCGAAGAACGTCGTCGCGGCAGGGATGGCCTCGAAGTGCGAGATCCAGGTCGCCTACGCGATCGGCCTCGCCAAGCCCGTCTCGGTGCTCGTCGAGACCTTCGGGACCGAGAAGGTCCCAACCGACATGATCGCCTCGCTCATCGATGAGTACATCGACCTGTCGCCCTTCGGGATCATGAGCGCCCTCGAATTGCGCCGCCCGATCTACCGCCAGGTCGCTGCGTACGGCCACTTCGGCCGGAGCGATCTCGACCTTCCATGGGAACGGACGACCCTGGCCGAGCAGTGGGCCCAGGATGCGGGCACCGAGCCGCTCCTCGTCGCGGCCGCCACGGCATAGATCCAGCGGAGCGAGGAAGGCGGCGCGTGGGCTTCCACATCCTCGTCCTCGCGGGCGGGAGCGGCACGCGACTGTGGCCGCTGAGCCGGAGCTCGACGCCGAAGCACCTGCTGCCGCTTGCACCGGGCGGCGAGACCCTGCTGCGATCGACGCTGGATCGCGTGACCGGGCTTGGCGACAGCGTCCGCGTGGTGACCGCCGCCAACCAGGCGCCCGGGTGCCGATCGACCCTCGGTGGGCTGGGGCTCGATGAGGCCTCGATCATCGAGGAGCCGGAGGCACGGGGCACCGGTCCGGCGCTGGCGCTTGCCGTCGGGCTAATCGAACGTGAGGACCCCGATGCGCTGATTGCCAGCGTTCACGCCGACCACCGCGTCAGCGACCGGGACGCCTACCGTGCGGCGGTGGTTGCGTCCGCCGGGTGGGCGGCCGCGACCGACGGGCTGGCCACGGTTGGGCTCGTCCCTGCCGCCCCCGTGACCGGGTTCGGGTACATCGAGGTGTCGGCGCCGCGAGACCCCGTGGCCTGGCGGCCGCCGGCAGGCAGCCCCCCCGGCATCGCTGCAGCGGCGGGCGCACTCCCGGCATTCGAGTCTGCCGGCTTCAAGGAGAAGCCCTCAGCCGAGCTGGCCCGGAGCTACGTCGCGGACGGCCGGCATCTGTGGAACCTCGGACTCTTTTCATGGACCGCGCGCCGCTTCCGTGCCGAGCTCGCCGCCGCGGATCCCGAGCTGGCGGCCACCATCGACGAGGTCGTCGACGCGCGGCTCAGTGGTGACGACGCCCTGGCCAAGCGGCTCTACGCCGCGTTGCCGCTGCGACCGGTGGAACCCCTCGTGCTCGAACGCACGCGCCGCCTCACGGTCGTGCAGGCATCGTTCGGCTGGTCAGACCTCGGGTCGTGGCTCGATGTCGGCCAGTCACGTTCGGCTGACGGCGATGCCGACGCCAACGGGAATGTCACCGAGGGAGACGTGGTCCTGACGTCGGCCCATGGATGCACGGTGATCTCCCGCTCCGGGCGGATTGTCGCCGTTGCCGGAATCGACGGCATCGTGGTGATCGACACCCCGGACGCGGTGCTGGTCGTCCCCTCGGACAAGGCGCAGCTGGTCAAGCTGATCGTGGAAGCACTGCGCGCATCCCGGCGCGACGATCTCCTCTAACCTGTCGAGCACGCCGCACCCGTGCGCTTAGAATGGTGGCGATGACGCCGAACCCGATCAGGTTCGGGACCGACGGATGGCGAGCCGTGGTCGCGGATGATTTCACCTACGCGAATGTCCGCGCCGTTGCCCAGGGTGTCGCGGGATTTCTCGGCAACGAGACACGTCCGGTCGTGGTGGGGCACGACTCCCGGTACTGCGCCGAGCTGTTCGCGCGAGAGGTGGCTCGCGTCCTGGTGGCGAACGGGCTCAATGTCGTCCTGCTCGACCGTGTGACCCCGACCCCGGCGGTGTCGTGGGCCATCACCCAGCAGCATGCCGCGGGCGGCGTCGTCGTGACCGCCAGCCACAACTCCGCCGAATTCAACGGGATCAAATACAAGCCGGACTTCGGCGGCTCGGCGCCACCCGAGATCGTCGCGGAGATCGAGCGACATACGGCAGTCGCCCTCGAAGCAGGCGTCACCGAGATGACCTACGACGAGGCGGTGGCCAGCGGCAGGCTGCGCACCGTCAACCCGCTCCCGGACTTCTTCCTGCAATTGGCCAGGATGGTCGATCTCGAGGCGCTCCGGGGCCATGGTCTTCGCGTGCTCCATGAGGCCATGTACGGCGCCGGCGCCGGCCTGATCGCTCGAGCGCTCGGCGGCGGGGCCACGACGGTTGAGGAGTTGCACGGCGAGCGCAACCCCGGCTTCGGTGGGATGCACCCCGAGCCGATCGATCGCTACATGCCCGAGGCGATGGAGCGCATGAGGTCGGGCGGGTTCGACCTCGGCATCGCCAACGACGGCGACGCGGATCGTGTCGGCATCATCGATGAGACCGGGCGATACATCAACCAGCTCCAGGTGATGGCGCTCTTCGCGATGTACCTGCTCGAGAAGCGGGGCCTTCGCGGGGACATCGTTCGATCGGTGACCACGTCGGGCATGCTCGACGTGCTCGGCGAGCGCTTCGGCGTGACCGTGCACGAGATGCCGGTCGGCTTCAAGTACATCGGCACCAAGATGATGGAGACGGACGCGATCCTCGGTGGCGAAGAGTCGGGCGGCTACGCCTTCCGCGGACATATCCCCGAGCGGGACGGCATCCTTTCCGGACTCATGATGGCGTCGATGATCGTCGACTACGGTATGCCGCTCTCCGGAATCCTCGCCCATCTGGAGGAGCTCGTCGGCCCCCACGCCTACGACCGCCACGATATTCGCTTCCCGCGTGAGGGCTACGAGGAGCGCAAGGAACAGATCTACGCGCGCATGCACCAGGACGAGCCCGACAACCTGGCGGGGAGCAAGGTGGTGCGCACCCGGACCGACGACGGGTTCAAGTTCTATATGGACGACGGCTCCTGGGTGCTGATGCGCATGAGTGGTACGGAGCCGTTGATGCGCGTCTATGCGGAGGCGACGACACGCGAGCGTGTCGAGCAGCTGATCGCCGCGCTCGAGAACCAGAGCGGCGTCAACGCGCGGATCGCGATGGGGGCCTCGGAGTGACCCACGTCGCGGCTGACTCCGGGCCGGTGCGAGCCGTTGGGGCAGGGAGGGTGGAGAAGCCGTGGGGATACGAGATGCGATGGGCGGTGACCGAGCGCTACGCGGGAAAGCTCATCCACATCGCCCGGGGACACTCGTTGAGCCTCCAGTACCACGTCCAGAAGGAAGAATCGATCCACCTGATCTCGGGAGCCATGGACCTCCAGCTCGAGAACGACAGTGGTGAGATGCAGACTCACCGGCTCGGAGCGGGGATGAGCGCCCACATCCGGCCCGGCCGCAGACATCGGTTCGTTGCCGTCGAGGACACGGACATCTTCGAGGTGTCTTCGCCCGAGATCGATGACGTCGTTCGCATCGAGGACAACTACGGACGCGCCGGCACCTCGGCTCCCTGAACCGGCTCCTGCCGAGTTCTCCACCGTTTCCACAGGCTGACGTGGATAATCGAACAGGTTTTCGCCGTCGTGGTCACGGTTATCTCGCCGACCAGGCGCGAAGCGCGCTCGGCATCACGGGCGAGGTCCGTGTCCTCGCCGAGATCCCGCTCCCGATGGTCCACACGGCCTTCGGGCTCGCAGTCGTGGCGGCCGAGGTGCTCCTCCGGCCTGAGGCCGTGGGCTTGGATCGCAGCGCGGCAGCCGACGCCGGGCTTGCGATCCTCACCGGCCTCGTCCTGGTCGCCTACGACTTTCTGATCTACCCGTCCGATTCGAGGCCCGGGCCGGTCGGGACGGCACTGCCCATGGCGGCCGTCCTCTCGTTCGGGACACTGCTGGCGATTGCCGTGCTGCCACTGCCGATCCGGATCGCCGGCGGCATGATCGCGGCGGTCGTGATCGGCGGGGTGCCGCGCCTGGCGGGCCGTCGCGCGCTGGGCAAGGAGGGGTGGTTCACGCGGCTGGTCCGGGACGTCTCCGGCATCGCCGTGCTGGCACCGGTGTTGCTTGGGGGCGCCTCACCCACGCTGCCGCTGCGGCTCCGCCTCGCGGCAGTGGTCGCCGTCGTGTTCCTGGTGAGCCTCGACAGTCTTCGAACGGAACGCCTGTCGATCCGGCTCACGATCCTGTTCGCACTCCTCGTCGCCGCCATCGTGCTCGGCGGGTCCGCCGTGGTGGGGGCGAACAGTGCGCATACGGGATTGAGGGCAGCGGTCCTGCTCGTCCTCTGGTACGGCGCACGCGGCGTCGCCGGCGCCGTCGGCGGTCCGCTACGACGCCCTGGCCTCGTTGCCGAGTACGCGGTGTTCGTGGTCGCGGCCGGCGCGGGGCTGATCTGGATCAACACGACGCACCTCTGAGGTGCGCGGCAGCCGTCAGGACAGGCGCAGGCTCTCGCCCGTGGTGGCCCGCGAGGGCGTGGCATCTGCGGAGTGGAGGCGTTCCACCTGGGCGTGGGACTTCTCGACCTGCTCCGAAAGATCCCGCACGGTGATCTTCATCGCCTCGAGAGCGCGAAGCTTGTACGTGTCGATCTGATCGAGCGCAGCGAAGACGTTGTCCCAGGCGCGTTGCAGTGAGCCCATGTCGATGCCCGGGCTCGCGGCCTGGCTCTCCACGGTTGCCGTCTGGTCCCGGAGCACTGCGGAGGTGCTCTCGATCATCGCGCTGGTCGTCTCGTTGACTGCCTTGACCTGCTCGCTGACCAGCTTCTGATTGGTGAGAGCTTGCGCAACCATGACAGCGGTCCGGAGGGCGGCGACCGTCGTCGTCGTGGCCGTACGGACCGCGCGCACGAGTTCGCGGTTGTTGACCTCGACCACGCGCAGCGCCGCGAATCCCTGCACCGCGACCGCGAGCTGGGTAAGGATCTCCTGGCGGCGGCGTCGGACAGGGTAGAGGATGTCCTCCTGAAGGACCCGGGCACGCTCGGGATCACCGATCGCCAGGTGGTTGATCTGCGTTTCGAGACCGGTGTCGAGCTTTTCCGCCATGTACGTGTACTGGCGGAGCGTCTCCATCTGCGACCAGAGCGCCTTCTGCTCCTGGCCGATCGCCGCGTTGTCCTTCTCGAGCTCGGCTCCGCCCTCACGCAGGGCACCCACGATGCCTTCGATGTGGCTCTGCGACTTCTGGTACTTGGCGAAGTACGCGCGCACCCGGTCGCCGAAGGGAACCACGCCCAGGAGCTTGCGGGGACCGCCCTGGGTCAGATCGTGCTTCGCCGGATTCAGCTCCTCGACCGAGCGGCGCAGGTCGAGGAGGCTCTTGGCGATCGGGGCGTCGCCCTGACCGAGGCCCCGCATCGCGCGGGTCGGGCGGTCGAGCAAGCGGTTGCTCATCTCGGACGTCGACCTGATCTCGCGGTCGGCAAGGCTGTCGATGTCGTCGACCCGTCTGCGGTAGTCGTCGCCGTGGACGTCGATCGCTCGGACGCTCCCCACGAAGGTCGCCACCAGGGCGTCGATCCGTTTGGCGGCGTCAGGGTCGATGGTGACCTCGCGCTCGGCCTCGGCGGGCCCGACCGTCGTGGCGGCCTCAGGTGCCGAGAGCGAGAGCTCGGGAGGGTCTGTCGTCACTGAGTCACATGCTCCTCGCTGACGTCCGTACCGGCGGGCGCCGGGTCCGTGATCGTGACAGGAGTCTGCCGCTTGCGCCGGCCGTTGCGGTCACCGTTCTCATACGCCGCGCCGTTGCGGGCCCCGCTGAGATGCTGCGACGCGTCCGGCGGCGATGAGGCCGCCCGGGTGATTGCCGGCAGCAACGACTGGCGCGCCAACCCGGTCAGCGCTCCCGCCTGCTGGATGATCTCCGCGAGCGCACCGGTCACGCCCTGGGCGCCGTTCAGAACGGTGAACTGGTCGACGTGCTCGAATGGAGCGGCCGCCGCGGCGACGATCTCCGGGAGCTTCTCTGCGATCTGCTGCGCAATGACAGCTTCCTGATTCTGGCTCATCGCCGCTGCTCGCCGCTCGATGCCGGCTGCCTCCGCCTCCATACGCGCGCGAATGGAGGCGGCCTCGGCGAGGCCCTTGGCCTTGATGGCATCAGCCTCGGCCTGGCCGGTGAGACGCGTGGCATCTGCCTGAGCCGTCGCCTGCATCTTGAGCGCCGCGGCCTGTGCCTCGGCTTGCACTTTGGTCTGAGCTGCGACCGCCTCGGCGCGCAGGCGAACCTCCTGCGCCTCTGCCTCCGCCTGGCGGATGCGCACGTCGCGGCCGGCCGCGGCCAGGGTCGTTTGGCGGTACGCCTCGGCGTCCGCGGGACGGCGAACATCGACCTGGAGCTGCTGCTCCTTCTGTTGTGCCTGCAGCTCCGCAACGCGGGTCTGCTCGGTGACCACCGCCTGGTGCGCCTTGGCCTCGGACAGTGGGCCCTGCTGGGCGGCGAGCTGGGTCGCGGTGTCGACCTCGGCCTGGTAGCCGGCTTTCTTGATGTTGGTGTCGCGTGCTGACTCCGCCATCTGCGCCAGGGCGATCTGCTCCTGGCTCACCGCCGTGCGCTCGGAGTTGGCGCGCGCGATACGAGCGTTCTGCTCCACCTCGGCCTGGTGCGGAGCTGCGAGGTTCTCGATGTAGTTCGACGGGCTCGTGATCGACTGGATCTGGAAGCTGTCGATCACCAACCCAAAGGACTCCATCTCCTGCGAGCAGCGATCGCGCACCTGCTGGGCGAACTTGTCCTGATCGCTGATCATGTCCTCGACGGTCATCGAGCCGGCGATGGCGCGAAGATGCCCGACGAAGACGTTCTGGACCTTGGTCTCGAGCTCCTGGGCGGGGCGGTCGAGGAAACGCCGGGCAGCGTTGGCGATCGAGCGGTAATCGTCACCGACCTTGTAGACGATCACGCCACGCAGGTCGATGCGGATCTTCTGCTGCGACACGCACGGCACGCCGATCTCACTCTCGTGGGCCTCGAGGGACAGGCGGCGAACTCGGGTGATGCCGGGTGCGACCAGGCATCCGCGTCCGGTGACGATGCGGAAGCCCATGCTCTCCCCGACGCCGTCAGGGCGCTGGCTGGTCCGGAACCCGGACACGATCAGCGCTTCATCGGGCTCGGCGACCCGCCACGCCGCCCGGAACAGGAGCACCAGGATCACCAGCCCGCCAATGATGATTCCCAGGATCACGTAGGTCAGCGTTGTCATCGTGGCAACCTCATGGTGTCCGTCGGCGCGACCTCAACGGTGCGGCCGCCCAGGCTACCCACCACAAGGACCTGGGAATGTTTGGTGATGGTTGCTGCCTTGTCCGATGCACAGGCGAGGAAACGCTCGGTGCCCGCGCGCACCTCGATGAGCACCTCACCCAGGTGTCCTGGTGTGATGTCGGCGGTCACTCTCGCCAGCTTGCCGACAACGTCTATGGCCATCGTTCAGGCTCCTTCTTGAGGAGGATCGTACCCGCGCTTTCGGCACCCGAATCCTGCCGCCGCAGGCTCTCAGAAATGTCTCCGCGCGGCTGAAATCCGACCTCGTCAGCGCTCGAGTTTGCGCCGCTCGGTATACAGGGCGGCGTCGGCCCTGGCGATGACCGATTCAGCGGTGTCAGCCTCACCAACGTTGGTCATCCCGACGCTCACGGTGTGACCGCTTTTCGCGGTGTACTGACGGCGAATGTCGGTCAGGGTCCGCTCCGCATCGTCTGGGGCCACATCGACCAGGGCGCACAGGAATTCGTCGCCTCCGTAGCGGATCACGAGGTCGTACGAGCGCACCCGTTTGCGAATGGCCGCGACCATCTCGACGAGCACACGGTCACCCGCGGGATGCCCCTGGGTGTCGTTCACATGCTTGAGCCCGTCGACGTCGAGAAAGATCACGACGATGCCCTTGCCGCCGACGCGGCGGAATCGATCGATCTCGCGTTGCAGTGCGGCCAGGCCGGCACTCCGGCGCAGGGCTCCGGTGAGGTCGTCGGTGGCTGCCACCTCGGCGAGCCTGGACGTGTAGGCGGCCATCGCACGAAGCCGGTCGAGTGCGGAGCGGAGTTGCGCGGCGTCGAGGCCCGCGAGCACGGCGGGCTCGAGCCCGAGTGCCGTGGCGAGCACCTTGCGCGTGACCTCGACCGAGAGACGCCGGCTGTTTCGGAGTTCGGGTTGAGCGGTCCAGCCGACGAAATCGCGGGTGGGCGATTCCGAGGACAGGGCGGCGATTGCGGCTGCGGGCGCGGGAACAGGCACCCCCGAGATGGGACTCCCGGAGGCAGGAGTTGTCTCCCTGATCGATGCCATCACTTCCCTAACGGATCGGTGCCGAGAGCCGGTTCCTCTCCCAGCCAGATTACATGCCCAGATAGGCTCGCTGAATATCGGGCGAGGCGATCAATTCCTCAGCCGGTCCGGAGAGCGCCACCGAGCCCGTCTCGAGGACGTAGCCGCGCACTGCGGTCTTGAGCGCCAGGAGCGCGTTCTGTTCGATGAGCAGGATCGTCGTTCCCTTGGCGTTGATTTCGCGGATGACCTCGAAGATCGCGTCGACGAGGATTGGCGCCAGACCGAGCGACGGCTCGTCCAGGAGCAGGACCTTCGGAGAGCTCATCAGCGCGCGTCCGATCGCGACCATCTGCTGCTCCCCGCCGCTGAGGCTGCCGGCGAGCTGTGAGTCGCGCTCGCGCAGGCGGGGAAACAGCGTGTAGACGCTCTCGAGATCTGTGCGGATACCCGCCCGGTCCCCGCGGGAATATGCGCCCATGTCCAGGTTCTCGCGAACCGTCATGCGCGGGAAGAGACGGCGCCCTTCAGGCGCGTGCCCGACGCCGAGCCGCGCGATCTGCGCCGCGCCCATGCCACGGGTCGTCTTGCCGAACAACCGCACTTCACCGGTGCGCGGCGAGATCAGCCCGCTGATGGTGCGAAGTGTCGTCGTCTTGCCGGCGCCGTTGCTGCCGATCAGCGCCACGATCTCGCCCTGGCGAACCTCGAGCGTGACCTTGCTCAGCGCGTTGACGCGACCGTAATAGACGTCGATCTCGCGGAGATCGATGACCTTGTCCACGCCGCCAGCCGAGTCCGGCGCAGCCACCGACTGTCCGTTCTCGCTCATGCCGACTGCATCTCGTTGCTCGCGCCGGTTCCGAGGTACGCCTCGATGACTCGCGGGTTGGTACGCACATCAGCAGGGCTGCCCTCGGCGATCTTCTCGCCGTGGTCGAGGACCACGATGCGGTGGCTCACCTCCATGACGAGACGCATGTCGTGCTCGATGAGCAGGATGGTCAATCCCTCGTCGCGCAACCGCGCGATGAGCTGCATCAACTCCTTCTTCTCCTGCGTGTTGAGGCCCGCAGCGGGCTCATCGAGGAGCAGGAGTCGTGGCTGGGTGGCGAGCGCGCGCGCGATCTCGAGCCGGCGCTGCAGCCCGTACGGCATCTCGCGTGCGTACGACCCTGCATATCGCGACAGGCCGAGCAGGTCGAGCAACTCGAGCGCTCGCTGTTCGACCGAGCGCTCCTCCCGTCGCGCGCGCCCCGTGCGAAACGCGCCGTCCCAGACCCGCTCCTTCATCCACCAGTGGGCTCCGACCATGACGTTGTCAACCGCCGTCATGAAAGCGAAGAGGCGGATGTTCTGGAACGTGCGTGCGATGCCGAGCTTCGTGATCCGATGCGGCGGCAGCCCCGAGATGGGTTCGCCGTCGAGGGTGATCGAGCCGGAGGTGATTGGAAAGAGACCCGTGACGCAGTTGAAGGCGGTTGTCTTGCCCGCGCCGTTGGGACCGATCATCGACAGGATCTCGCCGCGATCGAGGTTGAAGCTGACGTCGGAGACGGCCAGCAGTCCGCCGAAGCGCTTGCTGACATGGGCGAGCTCGAGCAGGGCCAACTCAGGCGACCCCCTGCACCGCGGCGAGCGATTCGCTTTCTCCGCCGCTTTCCAGCTCGATCTGGCGCGCGCGGCTGGGTAAGAGGCCTCCCGGTCGTAACAGCATCATGAGAATGAGCGCGAGGCCGTAGATGATGTACGTGTACGAGCTGAAGTCGATACCTGCGAGCCCCGGCACGTGCACTGTCTGACTGAGCGTGGTCGACCATTCGTTCATGTTCGGAAGCACCCAGAAGATGACGAAGGTCAGGATGAAGCTGCCGAGGATGACGCCCGCGATGTTGCCGATGCCACCGAGCACGATGATGCTGAGCACAGCAATCGAGACGGAGAAGCTGAAGTCATCGGGCGACACGATGCTGACGATCGACCCGTAGAACGCGCCGGCAAGTCCGCTGACCGATGCGCCGATCGCGAATGCGAGCAGCTTGGTCGTCGTTGTGTTGATGCCGGTGGATGCGGCTGCCACCTCATCCTCTCGCAGCGCCACCCACGCTCGCCCGACCCGTGATCGTTCGATGTTGCGGAGCAGGACGATCACCACCAGCGAGACCAGGAGCAGCGACCAGTAGTACCAACGAGGGCTGGTGCTGAAGTTGAGGAACCAGAACTTGGGTTGATCGATACCGGAGATGCCGTTCGGCCCGCCGGTGAGGTTGAACACGTTGTTGGTCGCGAGGTCCGGGATGATCTCGCCGAAACCGAGCGTGACGATGGCGAGATAGTCGCCGCGAAGGCGCAGCGTCGGTGCGCCGAGGACGGCGCCGAACAGCGATGCGATTGCGGCTCCGAGAAAGATGAGGATCCACAGCGGCCAGTGGATGTTGTGCGTGGGAGACGCGAATGACGCGCACGCATATGCGCCGATTGCGAAGAACGCCGCGTACCCGAGGTCGAGCAGTCCGGCGAACCCGACCACCACGTTGAGCCCGAGTGCCAGCAGCATGTAGATCGCGAGGCTTCCCGCCGCCCAGTCGAGGAAGTCGGGGGCCTGGTGGAACATCAGCGGAAGGAAGATGCCGAAGGGCAGCACCGCAATCCCGAACGCGAGCGTCTGCCGACCCACGACCCAGGGACGGGCTCCATATACGAGCGCCGCGAGCGCGTAGCCGTACATGGTCAGCCACACAGCGGAATCCGTGTACGTGCCTGGCCCGAAGCTCCCGAAGAGCGGCTCCTCCTGGATGACGCTGACGAGGAACCAGATGACCACCGTCAGCGCAAAACCGACCAACGCGGCGATCAGGCGGATCCGGTCAGCGCGGCGTCCAAATGTCGTACCCCGAAGGCGTGCCAAGGGCTCGACCAGCGGGGAGGCCACCAGGATCACCATGGTCACCGCGAGGACGTAGATCAGGATGGTCCCGACGCCCGTGGGGGGTGAGATCAACGCATCCTGGGGGCTGAACCCGGCGCCTGCCGAGTACGCGTCCACGAACCAGGGCAGCAACCAGCCCATGAGAACGAGCGCCGCAGCCGTTGACGAGAGAATCCAGAACACGGTGTTGCCCCGGGTCCGTTGACCCTGGCCCGTGTCGGCGCGGAACAACGAGCGGAAGCGGTCAGGCACGGGTGGTCACCTCGACACCGAAGAGGCCCACGGGACGGAACGTGAGGATGAGCACGAGCACCGCAAAGATGAGCGCCTCACTCCATTCCCCTCCGAACAGCGATCCTCCGAACACATAGATGATGCCGATGAGGAAACCGCCGACGCCTGCGCCGACGATGTTGCCGATCCCTCCGAGTACGGCCGCGGTGAAAGCGATGATTCCCAGGTGGAACCCGATGTTCCATTTGAGAACGCCGTAGTTGATGCTGTAGATGATCGCGGCGGCGGCGGCGAGTGCTGAACCGATGAAGAAGGTCGCGGAGATCGTGCGGTTGATGTTGATGCCGCAGAGGAGTGCGGCGGTGCGGTCCTGCGCTGTCGAACGCATCGCTTTGCCGAGTCGCGTCCGGCGTACGAACGCGCCCAGCGCGAACATCAACACCAGCGCCATCCCGATGACAAAGAGATCGGTGTAGCCGACGCTGACACCGGCGATGGAGAAGGCCTCCCCGTTGATCCACGATGCCATGTGAGTGGTGACGTTGTCGGGGCCCTCCACAACGAGCATGATGCCCTCGATCAGGAACGAGACTCCGATCGCGGTGATCAGCGGTGCCAGCCGGGGTGCATCCCGCAGGCGGCGATAGGCCACGAACTCGATGAGGGCGCCGGTGACCCCGGCAGCGATCATGGATAGCGGGAACACGATCACGAGGGCGAGAATGAGGCCTCCGAAACTGCCCGTCGCCAGCGAATCAAGGTGGAACAGGCTCGCGAATCCGAACGCGTAGAACCCCGACGCCGTGAAGACGTCCCCATGCGCGAAGTTGATCAACTCGATGATGCCGTAGACCATCGTGTAGCCGATGGCCACGAGCGCATAGATCGCACCGAGCACAAGGGCGTTCTTGATCTGCTCGCCCATGAGGGTGACACCATGCTGTACGCCGGTGAGCCCGATCGCGAGCGCCATCATGCCCAGCAGCAGCAAACTGAAGTACGTCGAGATCCATCCTTGGAGCAGGCGTACGAGCGGGCCAAGGCCGCCCAGAATCCCACCCGCCCGACCATGACGCGGCGCCAGGCCGGACTGCGCCACGAGCATCGCGGATCCGCCGCGACTGGTGCCGACCCCCAGAGCCCCCGGGTCGGCGGCCGGGGGTCCCTTGTACTCACTCATGGTCCCGTCTCCCCAAACGCGAAAAAAGGGGAGAGCGCCGAGCGCTCTCCCCTAATCGTCATACGTCGATCAGCTCTTCACCGTGACCTTGCCGCTGGTGTCCACCGCGTAGGTGTTGACGCCGACCCAGTTGCCGCTGGTCACCTTGTAGAGGGTGAACCCGGTGTTGGTCGTGTCGCCGTTGGCGTCGAAGGTCGTGTGACCGAGCGCACCGTCATACGAGGTGTTGCGCAGCTGCGCCACGACCGCATCGCGGAACGCCTGGGGGGATGACAGCGGCTGTCCGCCGTTGGCAACGAGGGTGGCGTGAATCGCCTGAAGGAGGATGTTCATTGCATCGTAGCCGTACGCCGTGTAGGGCTCCTTCGTTCCGTCGTTGTAGGGAGCGGCCTTGGTCGAGTACGCCGCGGCGTACTGGGAGAAGAAGGTCGCCGAGCTGGCGAGCTTGGTGACGTCGGGAGCGCTGGTCGCGTAGCTGCCCTCTGCCTCGCTGGTGTTCGCGCCCGAGTTTGCGTCGCTGATGAACTTCGTGTCCTCGCAGCCGTCACCGCCGAGGACCGGGACGTTGAAGCCGGCGGAGCCCATGTCACGACGCACCAACCCGCACCCGTTGCCCGTGGTGCCACCGAAGAAGATGGCTTGCGCGCCCTCGCTCTTCGCAAGGCTGATCTGGGTGGCGAAGGTCGACGTCGCGCCGGGGAGACTCGCCTGTCCTACGATCGTGCCGCCCTCCGTTGTTGTGTAGTACTTCTTGAAGAGGAGTGCGAGGCCGCGGCCGTACGCCTCCTGGTCGTCGATGAGATAGACCTTTGTTGCGTTGACCACCTTAGCCGCGATGTACGCGTCGATCTCGCTCTGCTGCACGTCGCTCGCGATGACACGGAAGTATGTGTGCGCTCCGGGATACAGCGAAGCGGTGTTGATGTTGATCGTCGGGTCGCTGCAGACGGGCACGACCGCGGTCAGGCATGGGTTGGTGTTCGCGGGGCTGATGATCGCCAGGTGGTTCGTCGAGGCCACCGGGATCTCGGCCAGCGCGACCGACGAGTTGAACGGGCCGACCACGCCCATGACCGTTGCGTCAGAGGCGAGCGCCGTGATGTTCGCGGCTCCCTGTGCCGGGTCATGCCCGTTCTTGAGGACCGTCGAGTCGTCCTTGCTGACGTACTTCAGCGTGCAGCCCCCCAGCAGCTTGTGCGCGATCGCCTGGTTGACGGCGAGCTCGGCGGCGAGCTGCGGGAACGGGCCGTCCGTCGCGTCACCGCCGGTCAGCGGCAGATCGGTTGCCACGGTGATCGTGCCGTGGCATCCGGCGATCCCGGTTGCCCCGCCGCTCGATGAGGTCGGGGTGGACGAGGTGCCGCAGGCGGCTAACACGCCAAGCGCGGCAATCGTTCCAATCGACAACAACCCTTTAGTGGGCTTGACCATGTGCTGGGTTCTCCTCTCTCTGCGAGGCAATTGCTGGTGAGGGCCCTTGTGTACACTCGGGCGCGACTGGTTGTCAATCGCCCATTGGAACTACCCGGCGGAAACCAGCGCAAATCCCGGCCAGATCCGGGTCGAATCCAAGGACCCTCCCAACCTCGCTAGGATCATCCGTCATGGTCTTCGCTGCCGTTGCGAGTGGGCTGAGTGCAGCGTTTGCTGTAGTGGTCTTCCTCAGGTTCCTTCGAAGCCGGCGCCCTGCCTTCGCGGCCTGGACCCTCGGCCTCGCCATCTTCGCCGCGGCCGCGGCATTCCAGGCGGCTGGAGAGACCGGCGGTTGGTCACCGGCCGTGTTCCGTGGCTTCTACCTCCTGGGCGGCGTGCTCGGAGTCATCTATCTCGCGCTGGGCACCATCTTCCTGCTGGCTCCGCGACGGGTCGCCTGGACCTGCGCGATTGTGCTGGCCGCGATCACCGTCGTTCTCGCGGTTGACGCAGCCGTGATCCCGGTCGATGCCGCCAAGCTCGACACCGCCAAGGGAGTGCTGGGCGGCGCGATCCAGCAGGGATCGCTGCTCTTCATCGGCGTGGTGTTTCTCAACATCATCGGGACCGTGGTGCTCGTCGGCGGGTCCGCCTGGTCGGCATATCGCTTCATTCGCGACCGTGCCGGGATCGACCGCGTGATCTGCAACGTCCTGCTCACCGCCGGCGCCCTGACCATCGCCGTCGGTTTCTCAGCCGCAAAGACAGTCGGCATCGGCAATCTCGACGTCCTCGGGGTGTACGAGGCCGCTGGAATCGCCGTCATGTTCGGCGGCTTCCTCGCCCTCGGCAAGGTCGGGGTGCGGAGTCCCGCCTCATCGCCGTCGGGGCCTGCGAGAGCGACCACCGGGTCGTGAGCGGCATGCCGGCGGCCGCTAGTGCGGCGACGTGGCGTGAGCGCGACGCCGAGCTGATCGCCGCCGCGTATCACCGCTACTCCGACCTCGTCGTCGAGAGCGCCCAGGGCGCTCATCTCCACACGGTCGACGGCCGCGACGTGCTCGATTTCGGCTGCGGCATCGGCGTCACGAACCTCGGGCATGGCCACCCGGCGGTGGTCGCCGCCGTCCACGAGCAGGTGGATCGGCTCTGGCACACGTCGGTCACCGCCCATCATCCGAAGATGATCGAAGCGGGCGCGGCGCTCGTCTCGATCCTGCCCCCATCGCTCGACCAGGTGTTCTTCACCAACTCGGGCGCGGAGGCGGTCGAGGGAGCGATGAAGCTGGCCCGGAGGGCGACGGGTCGCAGCGACATCATCGCCTTCGTCGGTGGCTTTCACGGGCGCACGTACGGAGCGCTCTCACTCACCGCGAGCAAGGCCGCATACCGCCGCGGCATGGGACCGCTGCTCCCCGGCATCCATCACATCCGCTACCCGTACTGCTTCCGATACTGCTCGCATACGGCGGACGATGTCTGCGACCTGGTGGAGCGCGAGCTGCAACTGCTCTTCTCGACAACCACCGCACCCGAGACCGTCGCGGCGATCATCGTCGAGCCCGTGCAAGGTGAGGGCGGATACATCGTGCCACCCGCGACCTTCATGCCCATGCTCCGCCAGGTGTGCGACGAGCACGGGATCCTGCTCGTCGCCGACGAGGTGCAGAGCGGATTCGGACGCACCGGCAAGATGTTCGCGGTCGAGCACACCAGGGTCGAGCCCGACATCATGTGCCTGGCCAAGGCGCTCGGCAACGGGATGCCGATCGCAGCGATGGTCGCCGGCCATCGTGTGATGGGTGCCTTCCGCGAAGGCGAGCACGGCACGACCTATGGCGGCAACGCGGTTGCCTGTGCCGCGGTGGTGGCGGTCATCGAGACGATGACCCGCGATCGCATTCCGGAGCGGGCGGAGCGGCTCGGCCGTCACGTCATGGAGCGCGCACGAGGCTGGCAGACGGACGTCCAGGCGCTGGCAGACGTGCGCGGTCTCGGCATGATGATCGGCCTCGAGTTCCTCCAGGCGGGCGCCCCCGCGACCAGGCTCGTCGAACGCATCGCGACCAACGCCCTGGCTCGGGGACTCCTCCTGCTCTCCTGTGGTATCGATGGGAACGTGATCAGACTCATCCCGCCGCTCACCATCCCGGAGTCCGAGCTGGACGCCGGCCTGGACATCCTCGAAACAGCGATCCGCGAGGAGACGGCGGCATGACCATGGTGGAATCGGCGCTCACGGCCGGCAACCTGGTCAACGGCGCCTTTCGGCCGGCGGGCGCAGGACGGACCTTCGAATCGCGCAACCCTGCCAACAGCGATGACGTTGTCGGCGTGTTTCCGCGAAGCGACGCCAGCGACGTGGATGCGGCAGTGGACGCTGCGCGAACCGCCTTCGACGGCTGGCGGCGGACGCCGTGGCCATCTCGCGCAGCGATCATCCTGCGGGCCTCCGAGTTGCTCGAGGAACGCAAGGAGGCACTCGCACAGCTGATGACCCGCGAGATGGGCAAGGTGCTCACCGAGGCTCGCGGCGATGTGCAGGAAGCCATCGACATGGGCAAGTTCATCGCCGGCCAGGGCCGGCGCGCCTTCGGGGAGACGGTTCCGAGCGAGTTGCGCGACAAATGGGCGATGACCATGCGCCAGCCCTTCGGCGTCGTCGGTTGCATCACTCCCTGGAACTTCCCGATCGCCATCCCGTCGTGGAAGATCTTCCCGGCGATCATGGCGGGCAACGCCGTCGTGCTCAAGCCTGCTGAGGACACCCCGCTCTGCGCGCTGCGCTTCGTTGAGGCACTCGAGGATGCGGGGCTCCCAGCCGGCGTCGTCAATGTGGTGTTCGGCTTCGGCGAAGAGGCCGGTGCGGCGCTCGTCGCGCACCCTGACGTCGCTGCGATCTACTTCACCGGAAGCGTTGACACCGGACGGATCGTTTCCGAGACCTGCGGCCGCATGCTCAAGAAGTGCTCGCTCGAGTTGGGTGGCAAGAACGCAATCGTGGTGCTCGACGACGCCGATGTCGAGCTGGCTGTTGACGGCGCGCTCTGGGGTGCGTTCGGCACGGCCGGACAGCGATGCACGGCGTCGTCTCGCCTGATCGTCGAGCAGGGAGCGCTCGACCAGTTCACGTCGCGTCTCGTCGAACGCGCCTCGCACCTCCGCCTCGGAGACGGCCTTGATGCGAAGGTCGATGTCGGGCCGGTGATCAACGAGACGCAACTCCGGCGCATCCACTCGTACACGGAGATCGGTAAGGGTGAGGGTGCGTCGCTCCTCCTCGGTGGCGAGGTCGCATCTGAAGGAGCGCTCGCCAAGGGCTGGTTCTACCGACCGACAGTCTTCGGAGACGTCAAACCGGCGATGCGGATCGCGCAGGAGGAGATCTTCGGTCCCACCACCGTGATCATCCCGGTGGCGTCGATGGAGGACGCGATCACGGCTGCCAACTCCACCCAGTACGGCCTCAGCTTGAGCGTGTACACAAACGATCTCCGCACGGCATTTCACGCCATCAACGAATTGCACTCGGGGATCGTCTACATCAACGCCCCCACCATCGGAGCGGAGATCCAACTCCCGTTCGGCGGGACGCGCAACACCGGCAACGGACACCGAGAGGCCGGTGGGCATGTGCTCGACGAATTCAGCGAATGGAAGTCGGTGTACATCGACTACAGCGGACGCCTCCAGCGCGCGCAGATCGACACCGAGTGACCTCTGTCGTGAACGGGCTCGACGAGCGTTTCACGACACACGAAGGCAAGCGCCTGCGCTACCTGACCGGAGGCTCCGGACCGCCGCTCCTGCTCTGCCACGGGTTCATCGGCTCCGCCGAGAATTTCAGTGACTGGTTCGAGGTGCTGCTCCAGCGGCGCACGATCATCGCGCCGGACCTGCCGGGGTTCGGACGGTCGGCACCGCTGGACGGCGGCCACACCGCTCCGGCACTGGCGCGTGCGGCACTCGCCGCTGCGGGCGACGCGGGAGTGGATCAGTTCGATGTCGCCGGCCTCTGCCTCGGCGCCCCGGTGGCGCTCGGGGTCCAGCGTGCCCGCCCCCAGGCCACGGGGCGCCTGATCCTGCACACGCCCCTGGTGGCCCCGTGGCTCGTCCGGCGCGCGTTCCACATCCAGGTTGGATTCATGCTCGCGCCGGTCGTGTACCCGGGGATCGTCTGGCTCGCCCACCAGCGCACGACGAGCGACCTCTACAAACGCCTGATGGTCGAGGGCAAGAACGTCGATCCGGTCGCCGCCAAGGTCAACTTTGACAACCAGGTGCTGGCGGACCCCCGTGCCGCGCGCGAATGGCTGCACGACGCGTTGCAGCGCGACGATCTCGCCCAGGTTCGCGGGTCCGGGCGTCCGACGCTGATCCTGGTCGCCGAACACGATCGCATCGTCAACGTGCGCCGCCTCGAGTCGGCGATCGCCGGGGCACCCGACGTATCGTTCGATGTCATCCGGCGGGCCGGACATGCGTGGAGCCCGGAACTCTCTCGCCGCCAGCGGGCGCTCATCGCCGCCTTTCTCGACGATCAGCCGCTGCCGCAAACCGACAGCGCTGCGGTGGCCGCCGCGTAGGCGAACGAGGCTCGTGGCGCGCGGCGGGCCCAGACGGCGCTTATCGAAACGCGGGGTTCCGGCGGACATCGACCAGCGTGCACCTATCGTTGCAGGGTGACGCCAACGCCTGAGCCGGTCTCGTCCCGGGAACGCCGCTGGCCGCCGCCGGCGTTGCGAGTGCGACCCTTCCGCTGGTACTGGGCAGCCCAGTGGCCGACTCTGCTCGGCACCTGGATGCAGGTGGTCGCTCTCGGGTACCTGGTCTACCAGCGCACCGGCAGCACCACGGCGGTGGCAGCTGTTGCGGCCGCGGACGGCATCCCGTCGGTGATCCTCTCGCTGGCAGGTGGCGTGCTTGCAGACCGCCTGCCCCGACGGCGGATCCTGCTGGTCACGCAATCCCTGCTCGGCGTGAGTGCCGGGTCGCTCGCCATTCTGGTCGCCACCGACCATGCGAGCTTCGTGGCCATCCTGATCGTGGCCATCGTCTTCGGCGCCACCGACGCCGCCGACCTGCCGACGCGCCAGGCCCTGGTCGCCGACCTCGTCGAGCGCCACGTCGTGGTCAACGCCGTCGCGCTCGGTGCTGCGGCGATGAGCGCCACGCGGATCGTCGGCCCGTCGGTGGCGGGGCTCCTGATCGGATTCGCCGGTCCGGCAGTGTGCTTTGGATTCCTCGCCGTTGCCTACCTCGCGCCGATCATCGTGCTGCTCACGGTGATCCCGGATGTCCATCCGCTGCCGCGAGCGGTCGGCGCGACGGCATGGGGCGAGCTGGTCGCCGGCCTCCGCGTCGCGGGGTCTGATCCGCTGGTTCGAGGCGTGGTGATCGTTGCCTCGGTGCTGGCGTTCTGCGGCGTGTCATACATGCCATTTCTGCCGGTTCTGGCAAGAACGCAGCTGCACGTGGGTCCGCAGGCGCTGGGGGTGATGTACAGCGTCGGAGGGGTGGGCGGGCTCGTCGGTGGGGTCGCGATCGCATCGATGGGACGTGGCGCCGGCCGCCTGCAGCTCATGCTGGTCGGTGGGGTCGTCTACGCGGCAAGCCTGTTCGCGGTTGCCCATGGTGCGGTGCTCGGAGTGACCCTGCCCGCCCTGGTCGGCATCAGCTTCGCGTTCGTCGCCGTGAGCACTTCGATGACCACGCTGCTCCAGACGGATACCGACCCCGCACTGCGGGGGCGGCTCCTCGGCATCTACGCCACCATCTTCGCCGGCGTGCAACCCCTCGGCACGGTTGCGTACGGTCTGCTTTCCGGATCGGTCGGGCTGTTCAATGCAATCGGTGTCGGCGCCTTGCTCGTCGGCGCGACCACCGTGCTCGTGGTCGCGACGCCATCATTCAGAGCGCGGGTCAGCGGGCTCGAGGCGGGGCGAGCCGGACCGGCGGCAGCCCCCGATACACTGGCCTGAGGATGTTCCATCGAAGGGGCGGGGTGGCGATCGTGGCAATGTGCGCGGTCGGCCTCGCGGCGTGCAGCTCCAACCAACCGGCTCCGGTCACAACCTCGCAGGTGATCGCGCACGTCGGCTCGGCGACGATCACCCTGGCCCAATTCAATGTTCGATACCAGAGCGCCTTCACGAGCATCGAGCAGGGGGGCGGAGGACAGGGCGGGGCCGCCGCGGTCACCGCGCTTCGCGCCGCGATCCTGCGCAGCCTGATTCTCGATACCGTCATTCGCCAGAAGGCCATCGAGTTCGGACTTGCGGCGACAACGACGGAGGTTGCCGCCGAGGTCGCCACAGACGCCAAGCAAGCCGGGGGTGTCACCAAGCTGCAGACCGAGCTCGCCGGCGCGGGTGGGTCGATCGCTCAGCTCGAGGACGAGATCAGCTCGAATCTCAATGAGCAGCGTGTCGAGGACGTGTTTGCCCAGCAGCGCGCAGCGCAGATCGAGAAGATGCTCGCCACGGGAGCACCCTTCGCCGCCACCGCCAAGACGTATTCGGACGACTCGGGGACGACAGGTACGGCATCGAAAGGTGGTGATCTCGGTCTCCTGACCACCGCACAGCTCAAGACGTACGATCCCGCGTTCGCCGCTGCCGTCGAGTCGCTCGCGGTCGGTGCGTATACGAAGACACCGGTCCATGACGCCGGAGGCTACGACATCCTCATGGTGTCTTCGAAGACGGCACAGGGGTGGGGTGTCCGTCACATCCTGATCTACGCGGGCAACCCGTACAACGTGACCGACAGGCCGAACTGGTTCACCGCGGCCCTCTTCTCGGCGGTCGATGCGCTGTGTGCGGCGAACGAGATCCATGTGTCCCTGCCCAATGCGGGTGGCAACCCGTGCGCGTTGGCGACCCCCAGTCCGTCGCCCGCAATCTCGAGCCCGAAGCCGACGACCACAGCCACGCCGGCTGCGTGAGGTGCTTTCTCGCGGTTCCCCTTGCTGGGCTGGGACTCACGGCGGCGCAGCGCCTGCAGGCCGACTTCCGCGATCGCGTCGGCGACGTTCGCTGGGCGCGCCCCGAGACGCTGCATCTGACCGTGCACTTCTTCGGAGATGTCGCAGATGACCGGGCCGCCGCTGCGCTCGAGGTGGTCGCGCCGATCGCCGAGAGCACGCCCTGTTTCGAGGTGATCCTGGATCGGCTCGGCTCGTTTCCACCGCATGGGATTCCCCGAGTGCTCTGGCTCGGGCCGTCAGGCGAGGTCACGTCGCTGACCGCGCTTGCTCTCGAGTGCCGGGCGGCGCTGAGCGCCGCGAGCTTCGACGTCGACAAGCGCCCCTACAACCCGCACTGCACGCTTGGCCGGCCGCGCTTGCGATGGAGTGCCGGGGCGCGAACCGCCTGGGCCGCTGCGGCCATGGATCACGCCGACATTCGCTTTACGGCATCTCGCCTGGTGCTGTACGAATCACGTTCGGCGCCAGGAGGTGCGGTGTACACGGCACACGCGTCGCTGGCGTTCTCCCGCGGATGAGCCGAGGTCAGCGATAGCGGGGATCGACGATCTCGGTGTCCAGCCCGTAGTGCTCGATGGCCGCGGCGACCACATGTCGGGGGAGACGGTCCTGCTGCGCCAGGCCGTCGAGCACCGCGACCGAGATGGATCCTGGGTCGATCTCGAAATGCCGGCGCAATGCCAACCGCGTATCGCTGCGTCCGTAGCCGTCTGTGCCGAGTGGGATGAACGGCACGGTGACGAAGCGCCCGATCTGGTCAGGGACGGCCTTCATGTAGTCGGTCACCGCGACGATCGGGCCGCCGTCCCCGCCCAGCTGCTCATCCACGTATGACACGCGCGGTTCCGAGTCCGGGTGGAGCCGATTCCAGCGCTCCACTTCCAGCGCATCCTGGCGCAGGAGCTGGAAGCTCGTGGCGCTCCACACCTCGGCGGCAACGTCATGCTGTTCGAGCAGCATCGCCTGCGCCTCGACGGCGGCCTGCACGGCGCTCCCGCTTGCAAGAATCCGGGCGCGGTGGGTGCGCTCGGCGTCCGCCGCCTTGTACAGGTAGAGGCCGCGCAGGATGCCCTCCTCGCTGCCCGCGGGCATCGGCGGCATCGGGTAGTTCTCGTTGTACAGCGTGATGTAGTAGAAGATGTCCTCGCCGTCGACGTACATGCGGCGCATGCCGTCGCGGATGACGGTCGCAAGCTCGTACGCGAATGCGGGGTCGTAGATGCGCACGTTCGGAATTGCGCTGAAGAGCAGCGGCGAGTGCCCATCCTCGTGCTGCAGGCCCTCACCGTTGAGCGTCGTGCGTCCGGCGGTGCCGCCGAGCATGAAGCCGCGCCCGCGTGAGTCGCCGAACGCCCAGATGAGGTCACCGACCCGCTGGTATCCGAACATCGAGTAGTAGATGTAGAACGGGATGACTGCCTGGCCGTGGGTGGCGTACGCCGTGCCCGCGGCGGTGAAGCTCCCCATCGACCCTGCCTCGGTGATCCCCTCCTCGAGGATCTGTCCGTCGACCGCCTCGCGGTAGGAGAGCACCATTCCGGCATCGACCGGCTCGTAGGTCTGGCCGAAGGGTGCGTAGATCTTCACCTCGCTGAAGAGCGCATCCATGCCGAAGGTGCGCGCCTCGTCGGGGATGATCGGCACGACGCGGTTGCCGATGCCCGGGTCACGGAGGAGGTTGCGCAGCAGGCCGGCGAACACCATGGTCGTCGACGCTGCGCGTGTGCCGCTGCCGGTCAGGAACTCGGCGTACGGGGCGTCGCCCGGGAGTTCCAGCGGTTTGGAGCGGACCAGTCGGCGCGGCAACATGCCGCCGAGCGCACGGCGGCGCATGAGCAGGTACTCGACCTCGTCGGATTCCGCGCCCGGGTGGTAATAGGGCGGCTTGGACTCGGCGAGCCGCTTGTCGCTGATGGGCAGCTCGAGCAGATCGCGGAACGCGCGCAACTCGGCTTCGCCGATCTTCTTGATCTGATGCGTCGAATTGCGTCCTTCGAAGCCGACACCGAGGGTCCATCCCTTGACCGTGTGCGCAAGGATCACCGTGGGTGCGCCGCGCTGCTCGAGCGCGAGCTTGTACGCCGAGTAGACCTTGCGATAGTCATGACCACCGCGACGCAGGTGACGGAGATTGTCATCGGAGAGGTGCTCGACCATCTTGCGCAGACGCGGATCCGGTCCGAAGAAGTGCTCGCGAATGTACGCACCGCTCTCGGTCGTGTACTTCTGGAACTCGCCGTCGGGGACGCGGTTCATCTGGTCGACGAGCACGCCGTGCACGTCGCGCGCGAGCAACTCGTCCCACTCACGCGCCCAGATGACCTTGATGACGTTCCAACCGGCGCCGCGGAAGATCCCCTCCAGCTCCTGGATGACCTTCCCGTTGCCGCGCACCGGTCCGTCGAGACGCTGCAGGTTGCAGTTGACGACGAAGGTCAGGTTGTCGAGCTGCTCACGCGCGGCCAGCGACAGCGCACCGAGCGTTTCCGGCTCATCGCACTCGCCGTCACCGAGGAAGCACCAGACGTGGCTGTCACTGGTGTCCGCGATGTGGCGGTTGTAGAGGTACCGATTGAAGCGCGCCTGGTAGATGGCATTGAGCGGTCCGAGGCCCATCGACACCGTCGGGAACTCCCAGAACTCCGGCATGAGCCGCGGGTGCGGGTACGAGCTGAGCCCGTTCCCGCCCGTCTCCTGACGGAAGTTGTCCATCTGCGCCTCGGTGATCCGGCCCTCGAGGTACGCGTGCGAATACATCCCCGGCGCGGCGTGTCCCTGGTAGTAGATCTGGTCGCCCGAGTTGCCGTCGTCCTTACCGCGAAAGAAGTGGTTGAACCCGACCTCGTAGAGGGATGCCGCCGACGCGTATGTCGACAGGTGCCCGCCGATGCCGTCGCTCCGCTTGTTCGCCCTGGTGACCATGACCGCCGCGTTCCAGCGGACGATCCGTCGAATCCGCCGCTCCATCTCCTCGTCGCCCGGGAACCACGGCTCCTCGTTGGGCGGGATGGTGTTGATGTACGGCGTCGACACCAGCGACGGCACCGGCACCTGCAGACGGCGGGCACGCTCGAGGAGCTTGCCGATGACGAAGCGGGCGCGGACCGTGCCCTCGGAGGCGACCAGGGCATCGAGCGACTCGAGCCACTCGCCGGTCTCCGCGGTGTCAGCGTCGGGCAGCTGGTGGAGGAAGGCGTCGAACGTCATTCGAAAGCGAGGATATACACCCGGGCGCTCGAAACCGCCTCTGTCACCGATTGCGGTCTTTGCACCAACCTGTGGTACTGTCTTGGCAAGTGCTCGCGAATCGGCGAGCCATGCCTCTTGGTGAACCCTCTCTCCGCCGGTCAACGGCGGGTCTCAAGAATCCGGCACACGACAGTCCAGCGAGGGGATTCTGGGATAACGGGAAATGACCCGGGTCCCGAGGTAACACGGTGACAACGTTTGAATCCATCGGCGTGCGTCCGCGCACGTCCGCCGCTCTCAGCGAGAACGGTTTCACAGAGCCCAACACAGTGCAGCAGGAGGCGATCCCGCCCCTGCTGGCACGCCACGACTGCGTGATCGAGGCCCCGACGGGGTCCGGGAAGACGCTGGCATATGTCGTTCCCCTGGTGGAGCGTCTCGCCGGGCATCAGGGGCACGGCGCCAGGGCGCTGATCGTGACCCCGACCCGCGAGCTCGCGACCCAGGTCAACGCGGTGATCCGCAAGGTCGACCCGGCTCTGCGCACCGTGATCTGCATCGGAGGCGTCGGCTACGGCCCCCAGACGGGTGGGCTGCGCAACGCCCCGGACGTGATCGTCGGGTGCCCCGGACGGCTGCTCGACCTTGCCAGCAACGGGCTCGCGCGGCTCCGGGACATCGAATATCTCGTCCTCGACGAGGCCGATGAGATGCTCGACCAGGGCTTCGCCAAGGACGTCGAGAAGATCATCTCGATGTGCCCCGCTTTCAGCAGCAGTGCACGCCGCCAGACGGTGCTCGCCTCGGCGACCATGCCCGACTGGGTGCAGCGCATGATCACCAAGCATCTGTACGAGCCGGAGCGCGTGCGCGTCGTCAACGAACAGGTTCCCGCGCTCGAGCACGGAGTCATGAGCGTCGTCAAGTCGCAGAAGATCGACGCGCTGTCACGCCTGCTGCGCCGCCAGCGCGCGACCGAGCTCAACCAGACGATCGTCTTTCACCGTACCAAGCACGGAGCCAAGAAGCTCGTTCGTGACCTGCTCCACATGGGGCACACAGCCGGTGAACTGCAGGGCAACCTCTCGCAGAACGCTCGCGATCGCGCCCTCGATTCGTTCCGTGCGAACCGGACCGAGGTGCTGGTCGCGACCAACGTCGCGGCCCGTGGCATCGACGTGGTGAATGTCGGCCTGGTCATCAACTTCGAGCTGCCCGAGACGCCGCAGTGGCTCACCCACCGCGTCGGCCGCACGGCGCGCAACGGCAACGAGGGCAAGGCGATCACGTTCCTCAGCGAGGAGGATGGCGAGCAGTGGCGCAAGCTGCGCCGCCTCGGCGCGCCGGCACTCCCGGAGATCGACGGCACGCTCCTGCTCACCACCGGTGAGTGGAAGCTGGGCGCCCCGCCGCGCGAGATTACGCCAGCGCCTGCTCTAGGTCGGCCACTAAGTCGTCGACGTCCTCAATACCGACGGACAGGCGCAGCAGCCCGTCGCTGACGCCGACTCGCGTCCGGATCTCCTCCGGAATCGACGCGTGGGTCATCATCGCCGGGCTTTCAGCCAGCGATTCCACGGCACCGAGTGACTCGGCGAGCGTGAACACGCGCAGCCGCTCGAGAAACGAACGCGCAGCGTCGCCGGACGACACCTCGAAGGAGACGACGCCGCCGAAGTATCCGCCCATCTGGCGGCGGGCAAGCGCGTGCCCGGGGTTGCTCTCGAGCCCCGGGTAGTACACCTGGACCACTGCGTCCTGTCCCTCGAGCCATCGTGCGATGGCGAGCGCGTTCTCGCACTGACGCTGCACCCGGAGCTGCAGGGTCTTCAGTCCTCGGAGCAGCAGCCAGCAGTCGAAGGGTGACGGCACGGCCCCGACCGCGTTCTGATGAAAGCGCAGTCGCTCCGCGAGGGCGTCGTCCGACGTGAGCACCGCTCCACCGAGCACGTCGCTGTGGCCGCCCAGGAACTTCGTCGAGCTGTGAATGACGAGGTCGGCGCCGAGCTCGAGCGGGCGCTGCAGGACTGGGCTTGCGAAGGTGCTGTCCACCGCGACCAGCGCGCCGGCGCCATGCACCAGCTCGCTCACGGCGTCGAGGTCGACGACGCGCAGCAGTGGATTGGTCGGCGACTCGAGCCAGACCATGCGCGTTCGATCGGTCATCGCCGTCGCGACAGCATCCTGATCGGTTGGATCGACGGCCGTGAAGCTGAGCCCGTAGCGCTGGAAGACCTTGTCGAAAAGCCGGAAGGTGCCGCCGTAGACGTCCTCGGTGAAGACCACGTGGTCGCCGGGATCGAGGAGCAGCATGACCGTGGTGGTAGCGGCCAGTCCTGACGAAAACGCGAGGCCGTGGGTGGCTCCCTCGAGCGATGCGAGGCACGCCTCGAGGTTGGCGCGCGTCGGATTGCCGGAGCGCGAGTACTCGAATCCCTGGTGACGTCCAGGGGATTGCTGGGCGAATGTGGTCGCGAGGTGGATCGGGACCACCACGGCGCCGGTGGCCGGATCCGGCCCCTGCCCGACATGCAGAGCGCGCGTGGCCAGACCGTGCGCTTGGTGCTCCACGCCGGTCAGCTGCGTCCGCGCCGGGCGACGAATTCGAGCAGGTCGCTGCGAGTGATCACCCCGACCGGGAGGTCGCCCTCGACGATCATCAGGGCCGGCTCGCCCCCGAGCAGCGCCTCGAAGGCCTCCTCGATCGGCGCCCCCGCGGCGACCCGGGCGAACGGCGGGTCCATCGCGGTCGACACCGACGTGGTGACCATCGTCGGGTCGCGGTAAATCCGATCCAGCAGGGTTCGCTCCTGGATGCTGCCGACGACACCACCCGCCGCTGTGCTGCCGTTCTCGGTCACGAGGAGCTGCGAGATCCCGTACTGCTGCATGAGGTCGATCGCCTCACCCACTGACTTTCCGGCTCCGACACTGACCAGTTCGGGGACGCCGTCGGTGTGCGAATCGATGACCTCACGAACGCGGGCGGGAACGAGGCGCTGGAGGTAGCCGTTCTGGCGCATCCACTCATCCGAGAAGAACTTGCTCAGATAGTTGCGACCGGTGTCGGGGAAGAGCACGACGATCACGTCGTCGGGTTTGGAGTCCACGGCGACCTGTATCGCAGCGTGGAGCGCGAGCCCCGCCGACCCACCGACGAGGATGCCTTCCTGGCGCGCGAGCTTGCGCGCCGCCACGAAGGATTCGCGATCCGTCACCTGGATGAATTCGTCGACGACGTCCCGATCGAAGGTGCCCGGCCAGAAGTCCTCGCCGACGCCCTCGACCTTGTACGGAGCGATCTCGCCGCTGTAGATCGAGCCCTCGGGATCGGCACCGATGACGCGGACCGCGGGGTTCTGTTCCTTGAGGTACTTCCCGACGCCGGTGATCGTGCCCCCGGTGCCGACGCCGGCCACAAAGGTCGTGATGCGACCGTCGGTCTGCCGCCAGATCTCAGGGCCGGTCGTCCGGTAGTGCGCCTCGGGGTTCCTGGGGTTGAAGTACTGGTTGGGCTGGAACGCCCCAGGCACTTCGCGGGTGAGGCGATCGGCAACGGAGTAGTACGACTGCGGCGACTCGCGCTCCACGTTGGTGGGGCAGATGACCACCTCCGCCCCGTAGGCGCGGAGCAGGCTGATCTTTTCCGCCGACATCTTGTCGGGCATGACGAAGATCATTTTGTAGCCCTTGATGGCCGCCGCCATCGCGAGCCCGTGACCGGTGTTGCCCGAGGTCGGCTCGACGAGGGTGCCGCCCGGCCGGAGCAGCCCTCGTGACTCGGCGTCTTCGAGCATGGACAGACCGATGCGGTCCTTGACGCTGCCACCCGGGTTCAGCTGCTCGAGCTTGGCCAGGATCAGAGGCCGGAGCCCCTCGGTGACCTTGCTCAGCCGGACCAACGGGGTGTTGCCGACCAGGTCGAGGATGCTCTCGACGTATTCCACTTCCCGGTCATTCTAGTGCCCGCTGCTGGTGGTTCCCGTGATGCAATTCGACTCCACGGCGCTTTTGTGACGGCATACTGATGGCGAATGGACCAGGCTGGAGGCCACGGCGTCGCCGGGTCGCGGACACACGTGTCCGGCTACACACTGGATCGGGGGATCGGCGTCGACCGCGCCGGTGCGCTCGTCGACGCCCATGACACCACCACAGGTTCGCGAGTCGTCATCCGGCTGCTCAGCCCCGCGCTCTGGTCCGACCCCGGGTATCGCCGCCAGGCCAGGCACGACATGCGCGTGCTCGAGGCGCTGCGTCACCAGCATCTCCTTTCGGTTATCGAGTTCGACGACCGGCATGCCGCGGTCGTGTGCGAATGGGTGGATGCGATCACCCTGCGCCAGCTCGTCGACGTCTCCGGCCGCCTGCCGACGACCGCCGCACTGCTCGTTTTCGACGATGCTCTGGCGGCGCTCGAGGCCCTCCACGCGGCCGGGATCATCCATCGGGACGTCACGCCGACTGCGATCCTGCTCGATACCGACGGCACCGGCATCGTCCGCGACGCCGGGGTCCCCGCGCCGTCGCTGCGCCGCGGCTGGCGTGCCGGGACGCCTCAGTACATGGCTCCGGAGCTGTGGGCGGGCCGCCCGCACACCGTGGCGACCGACCTCTACGCCGCGGCCGGCGTGCTCGTCGACGCGCTGACGGCCCGTCCTCCATACCTCGGCACAGATCTCACGGGCCTTGGCGTCCAGCACACCCAGGGGGCTCTGCCCAGCGAGGCGGTGCCGCTGCTCGCCAGGGAATTGGTCATCCGCGGGCTCGCCAAGGATCCACGCGACCGGCCCCCGAGCGCGACGCACTTCCGTCGCGACGTGGCGATCGCTGGGGCGGCGTTCCTCGGACCCGCGTGGCGCGAACAGGGACACGCATGGCTTGCCGTGGCCGTCGCGGATCGTCTCGCGGACCCGGTCCCCGCCGCGCCCGCGACGGAGGTCGTCGACGCCGATGACGACGGGCCGCTCCCCGGACTGGCGATCGACGCAGGGGGGGAGATGCCGCGACCGGGCGGCGTCGGCTGGAAGGTCTGGTCGGTCGCTGCGGCGGCCGTGATCGCGCTCATCGTCATGGTCATCTTCGCTGCGAAGGCGCTCGGCGGCCCTGGGGTTCAGGTCTCGCCGACGCCGCCCCCTGGGCCCCTGTTCACGTCGACGCCGACACCCGGCCCGACCGATGCCGGCCTGCCGACGAGCATCGATACGGCTGGAGCCGCCCCGGCGACGGCGACGCCGACCGCGATCGCAACCCCCACACCGACACTGGCGCCCAATACGATGCCGATCACGATCGCGCCGGCACCGGCGCAGTCACCAACTCCGACTCCGACCCCAAGCAGTACCCCGAAACACTGAGGATGGCGGGCGTCAGCCCTCAGCGCGAGGTGGTGAGGTTGTAGACGTCGCCCGCGTAGTCGCGCATCATCCGCGCCGCCGAGAATCGCGGCCCGTTGGTGCGCAGTGAGGCGCGCATGCGCTGCACCCAGCCGCGCGGGATCCCGTCTTCATCGCGCTGGTAGAACAGCGGGACGACCTCGTGCTCGATGATGTCGAAGAGGGTTGCCGCGTCGCGCGAATCCTGGATTGCGTGGTCGAACAGGATGTCGCCGGGGATCGCCCACCCGTTGGTCCCGTTGTATGCCTCGGCCCACCACCCGTCGAGCACTGAGAGGTTGAGCCCGCCGTTGAGCGCCGCCTTCATGCCGCTGGTGCCGCTCGCCTCGAGCGGCGGCCGGGGGACGTTGATCCACACGTCACAGCCGGCGACCATGTGGTCGGCTGTCGCAAGGCTGTAGTTGTCGAGGAATGCAACACGGCTCATCGCTGCAGGGCCGCGCTCGAACGCGAACAGCCCCTGGGCTGCGTGCTTTCCCTCCTCATCCTGAGGATGGGCCTTGCCGGCAAGCACCATCTGGGCCGGGCGGTCCTTGTTCTCGAGCACGCTCGCGGCGCGCTGCGAGTCGAGGGTCAGCAGCTGGATGCGCTTGTACCCGGCGAGGCGGCGCGCGAACCCGAAGGTCAGGGCATGCTCGTCGAAGCCGTGCTCGGCTGCCTCCACGTACCAGCGCGGCTCATCACGAGCGAGGCGGTTGGCAACGCTGCGCACCCGGACTTGCTGGACGAACTCCGCACGCAGCGCGTTGCGCACCTCCCACAACTCGGCATCGGGAATGTCGTCGACCCCGCGCCAGGTCTCGGGGTCGGCGGCGCGCGCCTCCCATCCCGGACCGAGGAAGCGGTCCAGAAGCTCGCGCATCCGCGGGGCCATCCAGGTCGGGACGTGCACACCATTGGTGACATGGCCGATCGGCACCGTGTCGGCCGGTCGCTCGGGGAACAGTGACTGCCACATCTGGCGTGCGACCTCGCCGTGGCGTCGGCTCACACCGTTGCGTGAACGGCTCATCTTGATGCCGAGCGGGGTCATGACGAACTGCTCGTGGGGATTGTCGGGCCGCGTCCGTCCCAGGTGGAGGAAGCCCTCGAGGTCCAGCCCGGCCTGCTCCGGGTAATCGCCGAGCACCTCGACGATCTCGCTGACGTCGTATCCCTCGTTGCCTGCGCTCACCGGGGTGTGGGTCGTGAACACGGTCCGCTCACGCGCCGTGGTGAATGCCTCGTGACGGGAGCGCCCGAGCGCCATCTCCCGGCGTGCCATCTCGAGCGGTGCGAGCGCGGCATGGCCCTCGTTGAGGTGCACCACGCACGGGTCGAGGCCCATCGCGTCGAGAACGCGCATCGACCCGATTCCCAGCAGTGCGTACTGGGCGAGACGCGTGGGCCGGTCGGCGACGTACAGACGGCTGGTGATCCACTGATCGATGGCCGAGTTCTCCGGGCGCTGCGCGTCGAGCAGATAGAGCGGCGTGCGACCGACGTCGAGCCGCCACACCTGGACCACCACATCGCGTCCGCGCAGGGGCACGGTCACGGTCAGGGGCACCCCTCCATTGTGGACAAGAGCGGCAGGAACTCGGTCGGGATCAACGTGGAGCCAGTACTCGAGCTGGTATCCGGACCGGTCCATACGTTGCTGGAAGTAGCCCTGCCGGTAGAGCAGTCCCACACCGACCATCGGCAGCGCCATGTCTGACGCCTGCTTGAGAATGTCGCCCGCGAGCACCCCGAGGCCACCCGCGTAGATCGGCAGCGAACGATGCACCGCGAACTCGGCACACAGGAAGGCCACGGGACGCAGGGGCGTCGCCTTACCGTCCATGGGCGGACGGCTCAGCTCATTGTCGAGTGCGCCCATCAGCTCCGCAAGCCGTTGCAGCAGACTGACATCAGCGGCGGCACGCTCGAGCGTCGCCGACGACGTCTCGTCGAGCAGGCGTATCGGGTTGTGGTTGCTCGCCTCCCAGCGACCCGGGTCGATCATCCGGAAGATATCGTCTCCGCCCGGCCACCACGACCACACATAGTTGTACGCGAGCCGGGCCAGGGGCGCGAGCGGTGCGGGCAGCCGGGCTGCGAGATCCGCCGACGCGCGATCGACATCCTCGCTGCCATCGGCCAGCGTCGGGGTTGCGAGCTCGGTCATCCGGTGGCGCCGGCGGCGGTCACGGCCCGCTGGAGCGCGGCGATGCCACCCCTGGGACCGTCCTTGTGGCCGAAGACCGCGGTGCCGGCGACCAGCACATCGGCGCCGGCGTCAACGCATGCCTTCGCATTGGTCGCATCGACCCCACCGTCAACCTCGACCTCGGTGTCGAGTCCCTGGCGTTCCACCTCGCGACGGATCTGCTCGACCTTGTGCAGCGTGCGCGGTATCAGCGATTGCCCGCCGAATCCCGGATCGATGGTCATCACGAGCGCGAGGTCGCACAACTCGAGCACGTCGTCGAGCATGCCGGCCGGCGTGCTCGGATTGATCGCCGCGCCGGAGCGGCAGTCGAGCGTGCGGATCGACGCCAGCGTCCGGTGCAGGTTGGCGCACACCTCGTAGTGCACCGTGATCGCGTCGGCGCCGGCGCTCGCGAACGTGCTCAGGTGCGCGTCGGGATTGACGATCATGAGATGCAGCTCCAGGGGGAGCGATGTCGCGCGCCGCAGCACGCGCACGGTGTCCGTCCCGAAGGTGAAGTTGGGCACGAACACGCCATCCATCACATCAACGTGAATTCGATCGGCGCCGCTCTCCTCGAGTTGATGTGCAGCCTCGGCTATGTGTCCGAAGTCGGCGGCCAGCAGGCTCGGCGCGATCCGGATGGCGTCTCGGCAGGGCTTCCACGTCGATCGCGGCATCCCGCGGATTCTGGCAGACGCGGGTCAAAGGGCTGCCGGAATTCTCCGAGCCGTCACCCTGCCGCGGCAGCCGCGTCGAGGAACCAGGCCAGCGTCCCATCGACGGGACGGACCCGGGAGGCGGGCACCTCGCCCTTTGCAGTCGCGGTGAGCGCCTCGTGTTTCGCGGCACCGGTGACCATGAATCCGACCGCTGCTGCCGCGTTGATGATCGGGAAGGTCAGCGTGATCCGGTCGAACGGCTCGTAGTCGGCGCGTCCGCGTGTGGCCCAGCGGTCGGTGACCTCCAGCGCCGGCGTTCCCGGGAAGAGTGAGGCCGTGTGGCCGTTCTCGCCGAGACCGAGGAGGATCACGTCAAGCCGCGGTGCGCCCCTCTCTGATGCGGGCAGCGAGCCGGCGAGCAGGTCCGAGTACTCATTCGCGGCGGCGTCGAGGTCTGCGCGCTCCGCCGGCATGCGGTGCACGCGGCTCGGGTCGATCGGCACGAGGCGAAGCAGCGTGGTCGCGGCGAGGTGGTAGTTGCTGGCCGGATCATTCGGTGGGCACGCGCGCTCGTCGGCGAAGTACACGTTCCACCAGGCCCAATCGATCCGGCCCTGCCATGCCGGCCCCGCGAGCATTCCGTGGAGCAGGCGCGGGGTGCTGCCACCGGAGAGGGCGATCGAGAAGCTGCCGTGATCGGCATGAGCTTTGCGCGCTTGCGCGGCGATCCAGGTTGCCACGGCGTCCGCGACCTCCTCGGCAGTCTCGCTGACGACCCGCTCGCCGGCGAGCGCGTCGAGATCGCTCACCACGGCAACCTCAGGGGCGATGCCATGCGCGTCCGTCGCGCGCCATGAAGGCGTGCGCTTCCTCGGGGCCCCACGTGCCCGCTTCGTAGTTCGGACTGTTGGTGCGATCCGGCGGATGCGCGCGCCATCCGTCGAGGATCGCCGTGCAGATGCGCCATGCTTCCTCCACCTCGTCCTCGCGGGCGAACAGAGTCGGATCGCCGAGCATGCAATCGAGCAGGAGGCGTTCGTACGCATCCGGCGACTGTTCACGGAAGGCGGTGCCGTACATGAAGTCCATGTTCACCGACTCGATGCGGAGCGCCTGGCCAGGGATCTTCGCGCCGAAGCGAAGCGTGATGCCCTCGTCAGGCTGGATGCGCAGAATGAGCAGGTTGGGATCGATGCCATCGGCCGGCACCGCACCAGCCGCGAGCGGGACATTGCCAGCGAAGGGCGAATGGGGCACGCGACGGAACTGGATCACGATCTCGGTCGAGCGCCTCGGCATCCGCTTGCCGGTCCGCAGGTAGAAGGGGGTGCCCGCCCAGCGCCAGTTGTCGATGTCGACCTTGAGCGCGACGAACGTCTCCCGGAGCGAGTCGGGGGCGACACCCTTCTCGTCACGGTAGCCGGGGACCGCGACGCCGTCGATGTCACCAGCTGAATACTGACCGCGCACCGAGTGCGAGAGCGCGTCATCGGGGTGGATCGGCCGCACTGCGCGCAGCAGCTTCACCTTCTCGTCGCGAACCATCTCGGCCTGGAAGTTCGAGGGCGCCTCCATGCCCATGATCGCGACGAGCTGCATGATGTGGTTTTGCACGATGTCGCGCAGTGCACCGGCCTCCTCGTAGTACGAGCCGCGGCCCTCGACGCCGATCTCCTCTGCCACGGTGATCTGCACGTGGTCGATGTACTGCCGGTTCCACAAGGGCTCGAAGATCCCGTTGGCGAAGCGGAAGACGAGAAGGTTCTGGACGGTTTCCTTGCCGAGGTAGTGGTCGATTCGGTAGATCTGTTCCTCGATGAACGCGCTGTGGAGCCGCTCGTTGAGCTGGCGCGCGGTGGCGAGGTCGCGCCCGAAGGGCTTCTCGATGATCACGCGCACGAAGGTTCCGGGCGCCTGGGTCGTCAGCCCCGCCGCGTTGAGCCGGTCCGCGAGTGGCATGACCGCATTCGGCGGGGTGCTGAAGTAGAGCAGCCGGTTTCCGGCGATGCCGCGTTCGCGATCCGCGGCATCGAGTGTGCTGCGCAGCTTCTCGAATCCGTCGGCTGCGTCCATGTCATAGGTGACGTAGTGGAGCCCCGCGGCAAACGCATTCCAGACGTCCCCGCGCAGGCGGATGCGGCCGTACCGCTCGACGCCCTCGCGCATGTCGGCGCGGAATGCATCGTCGGTCAGGGTGCTCCGTCCCGCGCCGATGACCGTGAAGCCCTCGGGCAGGCTGCCCTCGGCAGCCAGCGCGTACAAGGCCGGGACGAGCTTGCGCTTGGTCAGGTCACCGCTGGCGCCGAAGATCACGACGCAGAACGGTACCGGCGTCCGTGGCTCGCGGCGGCGTTCGTGCAGCGGGTGCTCCGCGATCAGTGTGATGCCGGAGTCCCCGTGGTTCCCTCTGCTTTCACAGCATGCCCGCCGAACTCATTGCGCAAGGCGGCGATCACCTTGTTGCCGAAGCCGTCGGGGAGGCGTGACTGGTAGCGTGCCATCAGGGACAGCGCGAGCACGGGAGCGGGCACCGAGAGCTGCATCGCTTCCTCGAGCGTCCAGCGTCCCTCGCCTGAGTCGTCGACCCAGCCGCGCAGCTGATCCAGCTGCGGGTCACGCTCGAACGCTCGCTCGGCGAGCTCGAGCAACCAGGAACGTACCACGCTTCCCTGGTTCCAGAGGTGCGCGATGGCGTGCAGGTCGAGCTCGCCGAAGTCCTGCTTCGCCTGCATGATCGCGAAACCCTCCGCGTACGCCTGGAGCATGCCGTACTCGATGCCGTTATGGACCATCTTGACAAAATGTCCGGCGCCCGGAGGTCCGACATGCAGGAACCCGTCGGGCGGTGCGAGGGTGGTGAAGATGGGGCGCCAGTGGTCGACTGTGGCCTGCTCCCCGCCGGCCATGAGGCAGTACCCGACCTGGAGGCCCCAGATGCCCCCGCTGGTTCCCGCGTCGATGAAGCTGATGCCGCGCTCGGCGCTGCTCGCAGCACGCGCGATCGAGTCGTGGTAGTTGCTGTTGCCACCGTCGATGATGGTGTCGCCCTTCTCGAGCAGCGACTGCAGCGCCGCCACCGTGTCGTCGGTCACCTTCCCGCTCGGCACCATGATCCAGACACCGCGTGGCTTGTCGAGCGCGGCGATGAGCTCATCGATGCTGCCTGTCGTGGTCGCACCAAAAGCCTCGACGCTCGCCCGTGCGTCCGGGTTCGGGTCGTATGCGACGACGGCGTGGTCACCGTCACGGCGGAGCCGGTGCACCATGTTGGCCCCCATCCGTCCGAGCCCGACAAAGCCGATCTGCATGGTCGTGAGTCCTTCGATGTGACGGTCGCGCTCAGCGCGCCGCCGTGATTGCGCTAACTGCGTCGGTGAGGCTGGCGAGCCCGGCATCAAGGTCGCCCGCGATGTGGACGCGAACGACCCGCCGGCCGTGGGATCGCAAGGACTGCAGGTCGCCGGCGGCCTGCGCTCGCTTGAGGATCGAGAAGGTGAACGGCTGGCCGGGAATCGCCACGTCAGTCCCGTCGTCGGCGGTGATCTGGATGTACACGCCGGTGTTCGGCCCTCCCTTGTGCAGCTGGCCGGTGCTGTGCAGGAACCGAGGTCCGAAGCCGAGGGTGGTCGCGACCCGCCGTGTGTCGCGGATGGCGACGCGCAGGCGCTGGAGCGTGCGTTGATTCGCGTCATCAGGTGTCACGTACGCCATGAGCGCGACGTAGTCACCCGATCTGGCTGCGTCGAGGTGCGCCGCCAGTGCCCCTGACGCGCTCGCCCCGGAGACATCGCCGTACACACGCAGCGCACCGTCGGTGACCGCTGCGGGCTCGTCCGGAAGCGCCCCGGACTGCTGATACTGCTCGAGAACCGCCCTGGTGTTGTCCTTCGACTCCTGGACGTTCGGCTCGTCGAAGGGATCGATGGCGAGGTGGGCGCCGGCGACGGCTGTCGCGAACTCCCAGCGGAAGAATTCGGCGGCGAGGTCGTATTTGTCGGCGAGGTCGAACGAGACGACCGGGTGCCCTGCGCCCCGCAGGGCCTCGAGGGAGCGATCGAAATCCGGGTTGTCACCGATGCGCAGCGCGACGAACAGTCGATCCTCCGAGTACACACCAGGTGCACCGATCGGCTCGTCGCCGATCGGGATGATGCCCTTGCCTTCCTTGCCGGTGCTCTCGGCGATCAACTGCTCGGCCCAGAGCGAAAAGGCCTCGATCTCGTGGGGCGCGAGGATGGTCACCTTGTCGCGCCCCTGATCGTGGAGGGCGCCCATCACCGCTCCAAGGCTGAGCCCGCAGCTGAGGTCGCCGGGGACCCCGGCTGCGCAGTTCCTGCGCATGCTCGCGGCCCGTTCCAGGAGGAGCCGGCAGTCGATCCCGATGACGGCTGCGGGGACCAGGCCGAACATGCTCAGCGCCGAGTACCGGCCGCCGATATCGGGCGGGTTCCTGTAAAGGTGGAGGAAGCGTCGCTCCTGCGCGAGCGTGGCGAGCGGCGTGCCGGGGTCGGTCACGGCGACGAAGTGCGATCCCGGGTTGTCGGTCACCGCTGCGGTCACCTCCCAGAAGTGCGCGAGGTGCGAGAGCGTCTCCAGCGTGGTGCCCGACTTGCTCGACACGATGTAGCCGGTGGCGCCGGGATCGATCGCGCCGGTCACCCGCGCGATCGCGAGCGGGTCCGTCGTGTCCAGCACATGGAGCGCAGGCTGTCCCTCCGCGCTGCCGAACGAGCTGCGCAGCACCTCGGGGCAGAGGCTGGACCCACCCATGCCGAGCAGCACACAATCGCGCCAGCCGGCCTCGCGCACCTCGGCGGCGAGCGCCTCGAGCTCCGGGAGGCGCTCGTGCATGCCGCCGATCACGTCGAGCCACCCCAGACGGTTGTTGATCACCGCCGCATGGGCGCTGTCCCCCGGCTTCCACAGGTCCGGGTCGCGGTGCCAGATGCGCGTCGCGATGTCGCCGGCGCTTGCCGTGTCGAGCGGGACCTGCGCCGCTCCGGTGTCGATGCGCTGACGTTTGCTGTAGCCGGATCCGAACCCGTCGATCTTTTCGGCGATGCCGCGGATCAGCTGGTCGTACGAGTCGGCGAACTGTTTGACGCCGTCGTCGAGCAGCTGCTGCGTCACCGCATCCATGTCGATGCCGGCTTCGGCAAGCTGCTCCATCACCCTGTGCGCGCCCACATAGTCGGCCTTGACGGTGTCGCCGGCCACCACCCCGTGGTCCTGGAATGCCTCGATGGTCGCTGGTGGCATCGTGTCCACGGTGTCGGGACCGATCAGGGCCTCGGCGTAGACGACGTCTCGATAGTTGGGGTTCTTGGCACTGGTGCTCGCCCAGAGCGGTCGCTGAACGTGCGCACCGGCCGCGCGCAGGGTCGCGAACCTCGCGTCACCGAAACGGCGCTCGAAGAGCTCGTACGCGAGCACCGCGTTGGCGACCGCCGCCTTGCCGAGCAGTCCCTCGATGAGCGCGTTGCCCGGGTCGGCGCCGAGCTTCTCTTCGAGCAGCTTGTCGACCAGCGTGTCGACGCGGCTGACGAAGAACGACGCGACCGAATGCACGTCGAGCGGCTGGCCGCCCTGATGACGGACTTCGAGGGCGGAGATGTACTGCTCGATGACGCGCTCGTGCATCGCGAGCGCGAAGATCAGCGTCACGTTGACGTTGCGGCCGTCGGCGATGGTCCGGTGGATTGCCGCCATTCCCTCGAGCGTGGCCGGGATCTTGATCATGAGGTTGGGACGGTCAACGCGCTCCCACAGCGTTCTCGCAGTCGCGATGGTCGCGTCGGTGTCGTGCGACAGTGCGGGTGGCACCTCGAGGCTGACGTATCCGTCGGCGCCCGAGGTGCGCTCGTGCACGGGCCGGAGGATGTCCGCGGCATGCTGGATATCGCTGATTGCCAGCTCGGTGAACACGTCCATGGGGTCATCGATGCCGGCGTCGATGAGCTCGCGGATCTGATCGTCGTACAGGGAGCCCTCGGCGATCGCCTTCTGGAAGATCGTCGGATTGCTCGTCAGCCCGGTGACGTTCTCTTCAGCGACGCGGTGCTCCAGCTGCCCGGTGGTCACCAATTCGCGGCTGATGAAGTCGAGCCACACAGACTGACCGTGCTCGCCGAGCTGCTGCAGCGGAGTCGCCATCAGCGCGCCTCCGCGGGAGCGCCGACCATCGTGTTCACGGCGGCGACGATCGCGTCGGCATCGATGCCCGCGGCGGCCATCAGCTCGTCCGGTGCGGCGGAACCGGGCAGGCCGCGAACCGCCAGGTGGGTGACCCGGGGCGGGTTCTCCTCGAGCGCGAGCGCCTCCATCACGGCAGCGCCGAGACCACCCTCCGGGTAGTGGTCCTCGACCACGACCAGACGCCCGGCCGTCGCGTCGCTGGCCTCACGGAGCGTTGCGGTGTCAATCGGCTTCACCGAGTAGAGATCGATCACGCGGCACGAGATGCCGCTGTTCGACAGGCGTTCCGCCGCGGCGATACACGCGTGCAGCGTCACCCCCGCACCGATGAGTGTCACCACGTCGTTGGTGGATTGGCGGACCACCTTCGCGCCACCGATCGGGAACTCCTCGTCGCTGCCGTACAGGACCGGATAGGCGCCACGGGTGGTGCGGATGTAGCTGATGCCGTCGATATCGGCCATCTGGGAAACCAGTGACGCCGTCGACACAGCGTCACTCGGATACAGCACCGTCGAGGTGTGCACGGCGCGCATGGCGGCGATGTCCTCGAGGGCCATCTGTGAGGGACCGTCGGCGCCGATCTCGCAGCCCGCGTGCGAGCCGGAGAGCCGGACGCTCACCTGGGAGACGCCCGCCATCCGGATGAAGTCGTACGCGCGCGAGAAGAAGGCAGCGAAGGTGGACGCGAATGGGATGTAGCCGCGCACCGACAGCCCGACGGCGCTGGCGACCATCTGCTGTTCCGCGATGAACATCTCGAAGAAGCGCTCCGGATATGCGTTCTTGAACTCATCCGCGTGGGTCGAGTTGCTCACCTCGCCGTCGAGGGCAACGACATCGTGACGCGCCCCAAGGGCGCGCAGCGTGTCGCCGTACGCCTTGCGGGTCGCGACCTTGTCGCCGAGCTTGTAGGTGGGCAGGCTCACGGCCTCGTCCGCGACCTTCGACGATGCGGACTCGAGCGCTTCCGGTGGGCGGACGTCGATGCGCAGGTCGCGCTCCCCACCCAGCTCAGCGATTGCCTTCTCGGCCAGCTCGGGCGGCAGCGCCTTGCCGTGCCACCCGTCCTTGTTCTCGATCTCGGCGAATCCCTTGCCCTTTATGGTGCGCGCGATCACGACGCTCGGCCGCTCGCCATCGGACCGCGCGGAGGCGAGCGCCTCGTCGATCTCGGTCAGGTCGTGCCCGTCGATGACGATCGCCCTGCAGCCGAAGGCTTCGACGCGGCGGCGGTAGATGTCCAGGTCCCACTCGAACTCGGTGGGCCCGCGCTGACCGAGCCGGTTGACGTCGAAGATGGCGGTGAGGTTGGAGAGGCCGTAATGGCCCGCCTTGTCGAGCGCTTCCCAGATCGAACCCTCGGCCAACTCGCTGTCGCCGCAGAGGACCCAGACGTGGAAGGGGAGGTGGTCGAGGTACTTGCCGGCGAGCGCCACGCCGACCGCGACCGCGAGGCCCTGGCCGAGCGATCCGGTGGCGACGTCAACCCACGGGATGATCGGCGTCGGGTGGCCCTGGAGCCTCGAGCCGAAGGTGCGGTAGGTCATCAGCTCGTGATCGCTCACGGCGCCGACCGCCTTGTACAGCCCGTACAGCAGCGGTGAGGCGTGTCCCTTGGAGAAGATGAGATGGTCGTTGTTGGCCAGTTCCGGGCGCGCGAAGTCGTAGCGAAGGTGGCGGGCGGCCAGGACGGCGATCAGGTCGGCGGCGGACATGCTCGAGGTCGGATGCCCCGATCCCGCCTTGGTGCTGGCACGGATTCCATCGACGCGGATCTGCTGCGCGACCTCACCGACGAAATCGAGCGCCGGAAGCGCTCCCGTCTCGATACTGCCGGTCACGGCCATGTGATCCACCTCCGTTGAGCCATCTGAACTTGAATCATGCGACGACTGCCCCACGCGGCGTGGTCGGGTATTGGTTAAGGTCGCATGGGGTACAGTCACGGCTCGGGCGCGCGCCTATAGCTCAGTCCGGATAGAGCGTCTGACTACGGATCAGAAGGTCGGGGGTTCAAATCCTCCTGGGCGCACCACCCCGATCAATAGCAGCGATTGATCTCGCTGTTACCCCTCTTGTATTCCGCTGCTATTCGGCTTACAATCGGAGGTGTCAGCCGCTCCGTAGCAGAGGAGTTCTCTGCGAAGCCTCTGATGCGGTGTCAGCCGCTATCGGAGACCTCGACATGGCCAAACTCTCCCTGGTCGAACCCAAGGTGCCGAGTGCGCTCGCCACCCTTGCCGACGACTTCCTCGCTGACTGTCGGGCGCGAGGCCTGTCGGTGAGGACGGTGCAGGCATACGACTACCCGATCACCCACATCTTTCTGCCGTGGTGCACCCACGAGGGCATCGCCGAGCCCTCCCAGCTCACCGCCGCGCTCGCCGGCCGCTTCACCACGAAACTGCTCGAGGACGGCGGCAAGGACGGACCACTCAGCCGGGCGTCGGTGCGATCCTACGTGCGCTCCGTCCGCGTCTTCCTGGGATGGGCTGGGGGTGCTGAGGGCGGCGCTGCGACGATGGGGGCGAGCCCCAAGCTGCCCAAGGCCGAGAAACGGCTGATCGACGTCCTCAGCCGTGAGGAGATGCAGCGCATGGAGAACGCCGCGGCTACCGAGCGCGACAAGCTGATCATCCGGCTGCTGGCCGACTGCGGGCTCCGTCTCGGTGAACTACTCGCCCTCCGCGGTTCCGACGTCCTCGAGCCCAAGCGAGGCGAGTTCGCTCTCAAGGTCCGCGGCAAGGGCTCGCGGGACCGTCTGGTGCCGCTCGCACCGGCTCTCAGTCGTCGACTGCGCCGCTACCTCTCCGGCCGCCATGCCGATGCAGGTGATCGCATCTTCGTCGCGCTGCGCAAGGGCGGCGACGGCAACCACGCCCCGTTGACGGCGAGCGGAGCCGAGCAAGCCGTCCGTGTGCTCGCCAAGGAAGCCGGGATCGAGCGGCGCATCTACCCGCACTTGTTCAGGCACTCCTACGCGACCGAATGGTTGCGCCGGGGCGGCAACATCATCAGCCTGCAGCGGGTGCTGGGCCACGCGGACTTGTCGATGATCCAAGGCGTCTACAGCCACCTCGACTCATCCGACGACTACCAGGCCGCGATGCGCGTCCTCATGGGGCCCGAGTGATGACCGGCAAGCGGAGCCGCGTTGACACCTATAAGGCGCTCGATCCCGTGCCGAGTGCTCGGGAGGATTGGATACGCAGCGTTGGGCCTGAGATCTCCAAGGAGGCGCCTTTGCGCCACGCTGTGCGAGAGGCTCTGGCGGACCTGGAGCGAGCCGTGGGCACGCTGAGCATCGCAGAGATTCACTGGCTCGTCATGGCGACGCGCGACCAGGGGCGATACGAGTACCCAGACGGCAGCACGTGGCCACCCGACCCTGCGTGGGTTCGTGAGGACGTCGCCAACGGCGCCGGACAACGACTTGTGCTGGTGCTCGAGTCGCTGGCTGAGACGCTGAAGCGGCACGGTGAGCTGCCGGAGGGGCCGACGGCAACGTCGGACCTGGTGGCCTTGGCACTGGTGCTCTACCTCGATCACATCGACTGGGAGGACCCGGCGCTTGTCAGCGGCGTCCTCTACGTTGGCGGGGTGGGCAGCAAACGCGCAGACGGAAGCGGCACCACGGTGGACGCCGCGTACATCACCGAGGCACAGGAGCGGGCGCTCATCGGCCTTCGCCGCGATCAAGCGCCGAAGGTGTGCTTTACACGTGGACCAAGCACTTTGAGGCTTGGCGCGCAACGAACCAGCGGAAACTCGACTGCCTGATGACGTGCTTTGCTTGGGCGTGTGCGCTCGCGGGGCTCCAGGTCATCGCTTGGGGCTTAGCGATCGTCTAACCGCGCTTGATCCCTTTCTTGTCAAGACTCTTCTGCGCCGGTTGAGACTCTCCACCCAGATCCTTGGGTATACGGACCTTGCCTGAGCCCTTGCCGGTGCTCGTGTCCTGCTGGGGGCTGACCTGGTCGGCGCCCTGCGATTCCCCGTGATCCTTCTCGTCGGACATAGCTCTGCAAACGCCTCCTCAACGATCAACTTGGCCGATTTTAGTCGTCGTCCTCAGGTGCGGTGCGACGGCCCTCCTTCCTTTGTCTATGGGGTTCTGCGTCGCTTCGGTATGGGGATGAGCTCGACTTCGGCGCGAAGATCGTTGAGCGCAGCCGTGATTCGCGACTGAACTGTCTGCCACGCCGACGGGTAGTCGTCGATTGGCCATCTGACTCCTAGCTCGCTCATCTTTCGTATTCCCGCGTCTTCGGCCTCGACGTGCTGGTCAACCGCCCGGGCCTTCAGGAAGGCTTGCATCACGTCGACGGCGGCGGTTGCTCGGGCCAGACCTTCCGCAGACAGCCTTCTGCTGAGAAGAGGAAGGAGGTCCACAGGCTTTGAATCCCGCTTGCGGCCGGGGATTCGAGTCTGACCGAGGATGCCTATAGAGCGATGTGACGCGCGAGGTGAACTCCTCGCGCGTCTCGCACGTGTGACTTAGCTCCGCCGAGGCCTTGCAGCGCGTGACCCCAAATAGGTCCGCGTCGAAGCGCAAGTGCCAGATGGCGTTGAGGTAGTCGATCGCTTCCGGGAGCTCGAAGGATGACGCGGGCTCTGGCGGACGCTCGGCCTGATGCGGGGCGATCTCGTGGAGTAGACGATCGGTGTAGTCACGCACGTCGACGACGTCGGCATAAGGTCTAAGCCGCAAGTCCACGGTCATCATCCACGGCCCGACACCGCCCGGTTGCGCGAAGAACCGCCGCCACGAGGGCTCGTGTTCGAACATCTCACCTAGTCCTTGCAAAGCCGAGGGAGGCCGCCGATTGAGCGCCGGATGTAAGTCCTCCTGGGTGAGCGCGGCGCGCTGAACGTGGAACGGTGAAGGCCGCAAAGCCCGCACCCTGGCTACCAATTCAGCGAGCCCGTTGAGAGATAGCTGCACCTGATCGGCGGCGGCGGGAATCTGAGACAACCCCGCCACCGTCAGAAGGATCTTCTCGTCATCTATCGGATCGTTAGGGCTCCGAGGCCACCAGAACCACCCGTAACCACCGAGACGACCCTGCGCCGGGGCATACGGGCACTTTCGCAGCACGTCGAGTGCGTCCAGATGTTCTGCCTCGAGGAATAGGGTCAAATCCGCGAAGTCGTAGATCGGCCACGCGTTGTTCAGGGCGTAGGACTGCCACACGACCTCGAGGAGCCGTGTCTGTTCCTTCGTGGGTGTCGCTAAGAACGCGTCAGTGTCCATCACGCCGGCCCTCAGTATGCCAACCGCCTTCGGGGAGCGCGTGGCTACATTCGTGGCTACATTCGGCAATCAGCCAGCGGGCTGCACGCCCGATCAGATACCGTGCGATTGCGTCGGGTTGCATCGAGTTGCGTTTGGCCCCGCCGGCTATATACGTGGCTATACGGTGGGGCAGTCTGAGCAGTCGCTTCGATTGCCGCCCGACGCCTCTCACCTCGATGATCTCGTGCGGTTGGCCTCCAAGCCGGACTGACTTTCGGTGTATCTGGGTACCCTGCCTGTTAGGCCGGGCAAAAGCAGACCAATCCCCTCTCTCCCCCGAAGGCAGCCCTCTCCCCCGAAGACAGCCGGTATACGGCCGTCGGAAGGGTAATGCCCGGCTCTTCACCTTCGGAAGCTGACTAATTACAACGGCCTGCTGACCACCGAAAGGAAAACTGTGCGGGGTGTAGAGTTCGGGCAATGGAGAGGCGCGGTAGTGACGACCGTTGCTCCTTTTGCGGGCGGTCCCAGCACCAGGTCAAGAGATTGATCGCCGGGCAGGGTGCGTTCATCTGCGATGAGTGCGTCGCCACGTGCAGCCAGGTCATGTCGGTCGACGAGGCGCACGGGAAGCAAGGCAACTGGGTTGCCCGCACCGTAGGACGACGCCGGAAACCTCGCGCTGCCGGCTGCAGGCCGCTACCCTGACGGCTTCCAACCTAAGTCAGGATGGCAGGGCCAGTAGGCGCTCGAGCCTCTCCGCTGCAGCCATGGCCACACCTCCGCGCCGTTCTCCCCGACGTATCTGTCGTGGAACGCGATGCGCCTGCCGCGTCCGCAACATCATGATCGGGCGAGCGATGGCCCGCGGCGGCATCTGGCGCCGCCTGTGGGGGCGCTGATAATGCCCTACTTCATACAGATTTCGTCGAACCATTACAATGTCGCGACCATCGAGCGCATCGACGAGGCAGTTGATCTAGGTGGTTGCACGCTCGTCTTTAGAAACGGCGATAAGGTGCGCGTCGAAGAGGACGTGCGCCAGGTTATCGACGGTCTCGCTCAGGCGGAAGCAGGGCGAACGGTGGTCCTCACCTCGCCGCAGCCGTAGGGCGGCAGCCCGGAAGCTGAAACCAAACCCTAATCGCTTCCTGAGACCCCTGGCAGTGCCGCCAAGGGTCTTTCGTTGTCTAGGAGTGCCAGACGGCAAACGCGCCGCGGGCGTCCAAACAAAGGCCGGGCAAGCCCTGTGGGATCGCTCCCCCCGGGTCGTCGCATCAGGTGGATGTTGCTCGCCTTGCCCGGCCAGGTCGACAGCATAGGCCGATCTCTGAGGCTCCGTTTGGAATTGTTGGCACTGACTGGTGCTGGGTTCCTGTTCCGAGTTTGGACGGCGCCACCTACCGGTATTATTAGGATGGCGTTCTAAGTCGAAACTCTCCTATCCCTTCACTGAGACCCCTGGCAGCGCGTCGGGGGTCTTTCTCGTCCCTAGGGTAGTGGCTCTTCGGCGCCCGCCAGGTCAGCGAACAGGTGGCGGCGCTCCAAACCCAATTCCATCACCGCGCTGCGCGCACTGACGTCTGGAACGAAATTCGCCAGCCACCCGATGAGCAGGGCGGTCGTCACCTCGGCCGGCGCGTTGCCCCAGTGGTGGCTCGCGGTCGCTTTCTTGCCGCTTTCATCGAGCTCGAGCAGTTCCCAGCGTGGAAAGCTCTCACGATGGAAGATGAGCTCATAGCGATAGGGCGGTCCCGGGCCGATGCTCGCCCTGTAAGTTTGGTCGTCGATCGCCATGTCCGTCCTCCCGAAATCTTCGGACCACGAAGCCTACGCCGGCTGATTGAGCGCCGCTTGAACGATTCTCGATCAGTGCGCGCTCGCGAGGCCAACGGTTATCACGATCGCTGGAGCGCTCAGGCACTCGGTGTTGATACCCCGTGACAGGGTGTAAGGTACGGATCACCATGACGGGGGACGTCGACGCCCGACTCCTCACGGTGCCTGAATTGGCGAAGCACTTGGGGATCTCAGATCAGACGGCGCGCCGCTGGGTGCGGACCAAGCGCGTGCCCTTCACCCGCAACTCTGACGGCTGGCCGATGGTGCGCCTCGCGGAGGTGCCGGCGGACCTGGTGGAGAGGACGAAGAAGCTGTCATCGGCCCGCTACCGATCATCCACACCGCGCTCGGAAGCCGAAACCAGATCGGCTGCCGCTGCCGCGGAGATCCTGTACCTTCGCAGCCAACTGGCGAAGGCGCTCGCCATCATCGAGATTCAGGCGGCCCGGCTGGGTGATCACCCTATCAACACTTTGCCAGAGCCATGACGCGGCGTCATCCTTCCGTACACTTGCTGAAGGGGTCGGGCGGCGCATATCGCCCCTACGGCGGCCGAATCTGAAAGGAGTCCGACGTGGCGCTGTCTAGCGCCGAGAGGCAGGCCGCCTATCGTCGCCGTCATCCCGAGATTGCCGCACGCCGTGCCGCCGAACGCGCCGCCAGTCGTGCGGCCAAACCTCCGCGGCCACACGCCAAGACCCCCGCCGAGAGGCAGGCCACATATAGACGGCGGCATCCCGAACACGCCGCCAGTTATCGCGTCGCCAACCGCGCGCGCATCCGTGAATGGAACGCTGAGTACCGGGCTGCCCATCGGGCTGAGAGCCGCGCATATCGTTTCGCCAACCGCGTGCAGCGGCGGGCCTATATGGCCGCGTACCGCGATGCCCACCCAGACGTCATGCGGGAGTGGCTCGCCGCCAATACCGGTCGCGGACACGCAAACGCGGTCGCGTGGCACGCCGCCCACCCCTGGGCCAACCGCGCGTACATCCGCAACCGTGAGGCCCGCAAGATCGGCGCCGCCGGGACGTGTAGCGAAGAGCAGGCCGCCGCCCGATGGGCGATGTATGGGGGCCGCTGTTGGATGTGCGGCGCCACGGCTACCGATGACGACCACGTCAAGCCGTTGTCAACCCGTCGCATGCCGCCCGGCTCCCAAGGCGGCTCTAATTGGCCAGCGAACATCCGGCCGGCGTGTGGTCCGTGCAACAGCCGAAAGCACGACAGGTGGCCATACACTGGCAGCCTAAAAGAGGCGCGCCCGACGACCAGCCAGGCGCCGCTGGTAGCAACGGGGTGGCCGCGCCACGCCTGACGACCACGACGACGTCTTAAGGTCTTGGACGTTACCGGTCGTGGCTTACATCAGTGGCTATACGCCGGGTCGCGAGCGGGCGTAGCTTCCCTGTGGATGCCACTTGCGCGGTGGCGGGTAGACATATACGCTCAGCGCGCACCGCTCGGCTACCGTCCGTGGCCGCTAGTCCCAGTCGATCGAAGCGACCGGGACTCTGAAGAGACGCGCCAGGCGCTTCCGGTTGCCGGGGTTGCGGTTTGGGGCCGCCCTCAGCCCCGAGGTCGACATATGAGCAAGCTGACCACCTAGCCAACTCACCCCCCTCTTTGGAGGGTCGTCGCCATCAGGTGCGGTGCGGCGGCCCTCCTTCTTGTTCCCCACAATGGAGACGCCATGACCGAGCACGACAGCGACAGAGACCCGCCCATCCTGGTGCCGTTCCCGCCCTGCGAGGGATGGGACCAATCCAAGCTGCGACCATATCAGTGGAGGGCCGACTGGAGTAGGGCGGGAGCCTAAGCCCCCGCCCCATGAGGTCAGTCGGTGCCCTTCACGGTGAGCACTCCACGAACACGTAGAGGATCCAGGTGGGTGTGCTTGTCAGTGCCTTGGTGAGGATGCCCGAAACTATCCAACTGCTGGCGGGGCTGCCGTTGGTCGGGAAGGGCATCGATTCGGAAACGCTGACCCCTTCCTGCACGCTAGCGTCAGCGTCGATGTAGTAACCGGCGTTGACGACGTACGGGGTGAGGTCGGGGCAAAAAGCCTGCTCACTGAAGGTCGTCCCAGCCGCGCCAGTAGCCCCTGGCTGTTCGCTGGTCACCACCACGTCTCCCGACGCGGAATCCTTTCCGGCTGGTCCCGCTGGACCCGTATCACCGGGAACGCCCTGGATGCCCTGAGCGCCAGTAGCTCCTGTCGCGCCCGTAGCTCCCGTGTCGCCCGTGCCTCCGGGCGCACCCGGGGCTCCGGTGGGACCCGCCGGACCTGTTGCGCCGATGGCGCCATCCGTTCNNTTGGACCCGCCGGTCCCGTTGCGCCAGGTGCGCCCGTTGCACCTGCGGGGCCCGTAGCACCTGTCGCTCCCTTGGCGCCGGTGGCTCCCGCCTTGCCCGAGGCGTCGATGGTCACCACGACGTAGCCGGTCGGGCACTTACCCTTCACCTCGACCGTCAGCACGTCTTTAGGTCCCGAGCAGGCTATGTAGGGTCCTGGTGGGGTTGTCGCGACGGCGGAGGCGAACGCCCCGCCGGGGATGAGCGCCGCCAGCCCGACGAGGACTGCGGCCTTGCGACGCTTCGGACTGAGCGTCATGCGGAAGCGAGTCATGCTTTTCCTCCGGTGGTGGTAAACGTCGGGTCAGGCAACCGGAGCGGTCAATCCAGAAGCGCATCCCGCCCCGAGCCAGATCTACGGGCAAGCGCAATCATCGAGGTGCTCATGCCTTCACGAGCAGCCAACGATGTTGATTGCGGCCGCAGCTGCCCCTATCGCCCCCACGGGTGTTCCTCCAAACGCCTCAAACGCCTCGCAACCGCCAGTCTACGCAGCGCGAAGGACCTTGTGTTGCGATGCAGAAGACGCCCGTGGCCTCGCGGACACCGCTGTTGCTCGTCACCCTGACCTGTTCAGCCACCCCGCCTGAAGGCTGCTTGAACGAATCTCGATCAGTCCGCGTTCGGTAGAGGTTTCGACAAGTCAGGCTCTGCTACTGAATACAGGCGTCCCCGGTTGGGAGCAGCGTCTGACTACGGATCAGAAGGTCGGGGGTTCAAATCCTCCTGGGCGCACCACCCCGTCCCAGCCGAGCCTCGGGGCGGGCAAGCGATTGAAGATCGAGGGCCCTCGTGAGCCGTGACGGCTGACGCGAGGGACGCTCAGCGGCGACTCCCGATTCGCCCTAAGCTGGATTGATGCGAGGTCGGTTCCGGCGATGATGTTCCCGATCGCGTTCATCTGGATCCCGCTGCTCTTCTTCGCTCTCTGGGTGGCGGCGGTGGTCTACTGGATCGTGGTCATCGTCGAGGTCGCGAAGATCCCCGACGCGCAGTTCAGGGCGAGCGGGAGCGAGAAGATCGTGTGGCTGCTGATCGTCATTCTCGGCGGGATCATCGGTTCGCTGGTCTGGCGTTTTGCCAAGCGGGACGAGCTGCTCCGTTACGCCGGCAGCGCGCCCCCGCCACCGCCCGGCTGGTACCCCGAGGCGGGCTCGGGAACCCTGCGCTGGTGGGACGGCGTCAGATGGACGGATGTCCGCCACGTTCCGCCGCCAACCGCCTAGCCGGATCGGCGTAACCAACCGTTCGGCCCGGCGTTTGAACGAGCGCTCCTGCACACACTCAACCGGAGGGTTCCCCCAGTGACCCGGGTCCTCAAGCTCGCGGCAGCAGCCACCGGCGCCGCAGTCATCGCCACCGCAGCCTTTCTCCTGCATCCGCGCTCTGGAGCGCGTCGTCGCACCGCGGCGCGCCACGCCACCGTTGGGGTCGCCTCGCTCGTCGGCTCGGCAGTCGACAAGCGTCCGCGCCGCGCCAGCGCGAACAGCTGGGACGAGACCCTCGCCAACCGCGTCCGCGTTGCCCTCTCACTGGGCTTCGGCGACCTCGCGACGGGCCTCGAAATCCGTGCGAGCCGCGGCGTGATCACGCTCCGCGGCGAGGTCGACGAGCTCAGCGACATCACTCGGTTCGAGGCGGCGGTTCGCGAAGTGGGCGATGTGGTCGACGTCGACAACCTGCTCCGGCTGCGCATGCGCGATCTGCGTCCGCGCGTCCTCTCCGCCTAGCCGGAGCACCTCGCGATCGGCGACACTCCGCTCGTGTCGCTGCCCTTCGACCCGCCGCTCGAGCCAATGCTCGCGCGCGCCGCGGCGGAGATCCCTCGCGAGGGATCCTGGCTCTACGAGCCGAAGTGGGACGGCTTTCGCGCCGTTGTTTTTCGTGACGGAGCGAAGGTCCACATCGCCAGCCGGAACGCGCTGGCGCTCGAGCGGTACTTCCCCGAGCTCATCGAGCCGCTCCAGGCCGCTCTCCCCGAGCGCTCCATCGTCGACGGCGAGGTGGTGATCGCCACTGAGCACGGGCTGGACTTCGACGCTCTGCAGCAGCGCATCCACCCTGCCGCGTCGCGGGTGCGGATGCTCGCCGACAAGACGCCGGCCTCGGTGGTGCTCTTCGACCTGCTGGCCCTTGACGCCGACGACCTCCGCGAGCGCCCACTCGAGGAACGCCGGGCGGGGTTGATGCGGGCGATCGCCAGCAGTCGAACGGTCGGGGTCACGCCCCAGACAACCGATCCGGACGAGGCGACCACCTGGTTCACACGGTACGAGGGCGCCGGGCTCGACGGCGTGGTCGCCAAGGACCCGGCCGGCACCTACCGCCCCGGCGAGCGTCGCTGGGTCAAGGTGAAGCACCTGCGCACGGTCGACTGCGTGGTCGGCGGTTACCGGATCGCCAAGGATGGGCGCGGTATCGGGTCACTGCTCCTTGGGCTGTACGACAGTGATGGCGCGCTCCATCACGTCGGCCACACATCGTCCTTCGACGCCGCCGAACGGCGGGCGTTACTCGAGCAGTTGCAGCCGCTCGTCGGTGGCGACAGCTTCGGTAATGGACGGACGCCGGGAGGTCCGAGCCGGTGGCAGCGTTCCGCTGACAGCGCGTGGACGTCGGTGCGCCCGGAGCTCGTGTGCGAGGTGTCGTTCGACCATCTCCAGAGCGGCCGCTTCCGCCACGCATCGCGGTTCCTGCGCTGGCGACCCGACAAGGACCCGCGTTCCTGCGACTTCGATCAGCTCTCGCCTCCGGAGGAGTTCGCGCTGAACGACATCCTCGTCACCCGGGGTCCATGACTCAGCCATCGACTCACCCGAACCAGGGGGCAACGTGATGAGCGTAGAGTGCCGGCGCGGTGATGGCCGGTACTGATTACAGCTCGTACCTGCGCATCGACGAGCTCCTCGATCTCCAGCACCCGCTCACCGTGGGAGCCCACGACGAGATGCTGTTCGTGGTCATCCATCAGGCCTATGAGTTGTGGTTCAAAGTGATCCTGCATGAGCTCGACTTCGCGACCGCCGAGCTGCTGGCGGGCCGCCCGCAGGGAGCGATGGCACCGCTGCACCGCACCACGCGCGTCGACGAATTGCTGATTGCGCAATTGCGCGTGCTCGAAACACTCACCCCCGAGGGCTTCCTCGAATTCCGCGATCCACTCAAGCCCGCATCGGGACTGCAGTCGGGCCAGTTCCGGGCAATCGAGGTCCTCGGCGGCTTCGACGGGACCACGCCCGCCGATGCATCGCCACTCTCGGATCACGACCGCGCGGAGTTGCGCCGGCGCAGCGGTGCCCCAACGCTGTTCAGCGCGCTCTGCGCGGCGTTGCGTGCGCAGGGTTTCGATGCCCCGGACGGTGACGGCATCGAGCTTCGCGATCGCCGTGTCGAGGCGCTGGTGTCCGTGTACCGCGACCACGTGTCGCCCGAGCGCGCCGCGCTCCATCGCGTGTGCGAACTGCTCCTCGATCACGACGAGGCAATCTCACGGTGGCGCTTTCATCACGCGCTCATGGCGGCCCGCGAGATCGGGTCCCGCCCCGGCACCGGTGGCGGCGGCGTGGCCTATCTGGACACGACGATCACGCTGCGATTCTTTCCCGAGCTCTGGGAGGTGCGCAACCGCTTGTGACCATCCAACTTCCGGACAACCTCGACCGCAACTCGTGCGCGGCGCTGGATGCGCGGGATCCGCTGGCGGCATTTCGCGATCGCTTCCTCGACGACGGCGCGACCATCTACCTCGATGGCAACTCGATGGGACGCCTGCCCAAGGCCGCGGTATCGCGGTTGCAGGAGATGGCCGAGCACGAGTGGGGAACGATCCTGGTTCGCGGCTGGACCGAGTCGGGATGGATGGAGTCCCCGCTGCGCGTCGGCGACTCCGTCGCGGAGCTCATCGGCGCGTCACCCGGCGAGGTGCTCGTCGCCGACACGACCTCGGTGGGACTCTTCCGGTTGATGACGTCGGTGCTTCGGGCGCGACCCCAGCGCCGCGTGATCGTGACCGAGCGGAGCAATTTCCCAACGGATCTCTACATCGCGAGCGGCGTGGCCGACCTGCTCGGTTGCGAGGTCCGCACGGTCGAGCGAGCGCATCTGCGCGACGCGCTCGACGGGGACACGGCGTTGCTCGTGCTGACCGAGGTCGACTTCCGCACCGGCGAGCGCCATGACATGGGCGCACTCACTGCGGCCGCGCATGGCGTCGGCGCGCTCGTGCTCTGGGATCTCTCGCACAGCGCCGGCGCCGTCGAGATCCAGCTCAATCACCATGGGGTCGACCTCGCCGTGGGATGTGGCTACAAGTACCTGAATGGGGGGCCCGGATCTCCGGCATATCTCTACGTGGCAACCGCGTTGCAGGACGAGTTGCGCAACCCCATCCAGGGCTGGCTGGGCCATGACAACCCGTTCCTCTTCGATGCCGAGTACCGGCGCGGGCCGGGGATACGCGGCTGGATGAGCGGATCACCGCCGGTGCTTGCGATCGGTGCGCTCGCTGTCGGCGTCGGCATTCAGCTCGAGGCAGGAGCGCACGCGGTGGGCGAGAAGGCGGCGATGCTCACCGAGGTCTTCATGCGTCGCGCGCACGCTCGCCTCGATGCCCTTGGCTTCGAGGTGGCCACCCCCGGCGCACCCGATCGGCGCGGCGCTCAGGTGTCCCTGCGCCATCCGGACGGGCTCGCGATCGTGCGCGCGGTCGCGGACCAGGGCGTCATCGGCGACTTCCGGCCGCCGGACCTCTGCCGCTTCGGGCTTGCTCCGCTGTACACGCGCTTCGTCGATTGCTGGGACGCCGTCGAGCGAATCGCCGCTGTGGTCGAGAGCGGCGCCAACCGCTTGCCCCACTACCGCGAGGAGGTCGCGATCCCTTAGTCCGGTACGCACGCGGTCAGGACGACACGGCGATCGGTTTGAACACGTAGGGGGTGATGGTGCACGCGCCGTCCTCCTGGCAGACCCTGAAGCCGAACGTGATCTTCAGATAGCCAAGCCCAGCGTGCACAGCCCGGAAGGCCCACGCCTGCGCTCCGGGAAATCCGCAGATTGCGGGCAGATGGCAGGGAGGATCCGTCGTTGCCGCGAGAATGCCGGCGCTGGCGGACTCGACGGTCTCACCCAAACCCGGCAGGAGCACCACCTCGACGGTCGTCCCCAGCGAAACGCGAATCTGATCCGTTGTCCGCGGCTGCACGACCAGGACAGAACCTTCGCGTCCTTTGAGGTCGCCCACGACCGCCACCTCTGCGGGCCCGGTTCTGGTCACCGCGGGCTTCGGACGAATTGCGTACAGCACGACCGTCATCAGCGCTCCGAGCGCCACGGGAACGAGCACGGCGGCGATGATCGGCAGCCATCGCCGCCGTGATGTCTGCCGCTCGCCGGCGCTCAGCGTCTGGTCGTCTCGCGGGGTGCGCGCCATCCCGACCACATCGACCACGCGATGATGAGCACCACCATCGCGACGATGATCCAAAGAGCGTAGTTGCTGATCGCCTGCGCGACGGTCACGGCGGGCTGGCCGATCGCCCAGCCCGCGGCGACGATGAGTCCGACGTAGGCGAGCGTGCCGATCAGGTCGGCGACGATGAAGATCACAAACGGCATCCCCGCCTCGCCGGCCGCCATATAGAAGAGCGGTGACGGCGCGGGGAGGAATGGCGCGAGCACGATCGTCCAGACACCGTATTTCTGGAAGAACCGCTCGCCCCGCGCGGCCCGTTTCCGCCAGCGCGGGTCGGATGCGCTGAGGTAGTTGATGAGGCTGCGCCCGTATCGCTTTCCGGCCCAGAAGAAGAATGGGTCGGTCATCATCGAGATCGGGAGCGGCGCGATCAGCGCCAGCAGCAGCGGCGCCTTGCCGACCCGCGCAAAGCCGCCTGCCGCGACCATCGAGGCGATGCTGCCGCGCAGCGCGCTGAGCAGCACCGGGTTGCGACCGAGGAGCAGTGGCGTGAGCGGCAGCCCCGCGTAGTAGTAGAGGGTGTTGGCGATGATCGGCCCGACGCAGAGCACATCCTTGACGCCAACCCGAGGGCGCGGCCGAAGCGGCTCCGCCGTGGTGTCGACGATCAGGGTCTCGCTGTCCATGGACCCATTGTCACCTCTCTCCCGAGGCGACGCTGTCAGGCGACGTCGCGGACCTGCATCTCCAGGGATACCGCCGGTTCGGTCCTGCGGCTCTGACCGATGAGCAGGAGCACCACGGCGCCGGTGATCAACGTTGCCGCCACCACCGTGAGCGGGGTCACCGCTTCGCCCAGCACGAGCGCTCCCAGCGCCACGGCGACGACCGGATTGACAAATGCGTAGGTGGATGCGGCGGTGACAGAGACGTGGTGCAGGAGCCAGATGTACGCGACATAGCCCACCAGCGCCCCGATCACCACCAGGTAGATGAAGGCGGCGACGGAGGCGAATGACACGGTGCCGAGGTGGACGTGACCGAGTTCCCCGGTGGCCGCCCCGGCGATGCTGAGCAGGACGCCGCCGGCGATCATCTCCATGGCGACGGCAGTGAGTGGCTGACGCGGTGCGGGCGCCGTTCGGGCGTAGAGCGAACCCAGCGCCCAGAGGAGCGGCGACATCAGGACAACGAGCGTCTGCCAGTGGCCGGCTCCGGCGCCGCCGGGACGGACGAGCAGGAAGATCCCCGCGAGTCCGACCGCGATGCCGATCGCCGCGGGCCAGTTGATCCACCGCCCGCCGAACGCCGGCGCGAAGAGCGCCATCCAGAGCGGCACGGTCGCGATGATCAGCGCCACGAAACCGCTGGGGAGGTACTGCTCGCCCCAGGCAACGCCGCCGTTGCCGAAGAGCAGGAGACACCCGCCGATCACGAGCGCTGACCTCCAGTGGATCAGCGTGAGCCGTTCGCGGGGCGCGCCCGGGCGGTGCGAGAACGCCAGCAGCAGGAGCCCGGCGAGGATGAATCGCGCCCCGGACATCAGCAGCGCCGGGATGGTCTCGATCGCGATGTGGATCGTGAGGTACGTCGAACCCCAGATGACGTACACCGCAGCAAAGGCGACCACGATCTGAGCGCGAGAAGCCTGAGGACGGGGGATCTGGGAGATGGACACGTTCGAGGTCATTTGTTATGATACAAAGCGGTGAACGTACCGATACGTTATCACATCACTGGACGGCGGGCGTCTGAGATTGCCGAGAGCGTCGAGCGGGGCATCCGCGAAGGCGAGCTCACGGCCGGAACACGGCTGCCGACGGTCCGGTCGCTGGCCTCACACCGTGGCATCAGCACCGCGACGGTGGCCTCCGCGTACCGCGAGTTGCGCCGTCGCGGGCTGGTCGCCGGCGCGGGACGGCTCGGTACCACCATCGCTCCGCGCGTCCCGCCGTCGCCGCGCGGCAGGCCGATCGTCCCGGCCGGCGTCGTCGACCTGCTGTCCGGGAATCCCGACCCGGCGCTCCTCCCTGACCTCGAGCCTGCTTTCGTGTCCCTGCCGCGCCAGCCCGTCCTCTACGGCGCCGCCGGCTCCGATCCCGAGTTGCTTGCGCTCGCGGGAGCGCGACTCGAGCGCGACGGCGTGCCGAACGACCACCTGACCGTCGTTGGCGGGGCGCTCGACGGCATCCAGCTCGCCCTCCAGGCGCACGTCCGTCCCGGCGATCGGATCGCCGTCGAAGACCCCTGCTACCCCGGGATCATCGACCTCGCCTCGGCGCTCGGACTGGCCGTCCTCCCCGTCGCGATCGATGATCGCGGACCGACGCCCGAGGGTCTTGCCCGCGCGCTGCGCGGTGGCGCGGTTGCGTGCGCCCTCACACCTCGCGCCCAGAACCCTTACGGTGCCGCAGTGGACGCCGAGCGTGCCGCAGAGCTCAAGGACGTGCTCGCCCATCACCCGGCGGTGCTGGTGCTCGAGGATGATCATGCCTTCGACATCACAGAACGGGGCTGCCATTCCCTTTGTGAGCCGGGACGCGCGCGCTGGGCGCATCTCAGGTCCGTCTCCAAGTCGCTCGGACCCGACCTCCGTCTCGCCGTCCTCTCCGGCGACGCCACCACGGTCGCACGTGTCGAAGGCCGCCGTCTGCTTGCCGCGGGATGGGTCTCGCACGTTCTCCAACGCCTCGTCGTGCGCATGTGGAGCGAGCCGGGCGAAACGGCTCGCCGCGAGGAGGTCGCGGCCACCTACACCCGCCGCCGCGAAGCGCTGCGCGATGCGCTCGCCGCACGTGGCATCGCGTCGCACGGTCGCTCCGGCCTCAACGTGTGGATTCCGGTTGCGCACGAGGACGCGACGGTCGCCGCCCTGCAGGAGCGTGGCTGGGGCGTCCTCGCCGGGGAAAGGTTCCGCATCGCCAGCGCGCGAGGGATCCGGGTCACGACCTCGCGCCTCGAACCCGCCGATGCCGCGCGGTTTGCCGCGGACCTCGAGGCGGCGTTGACCCCCCAGCCATCTCGCCTGAGCTGACCGATCGATGCCGGAGCACCCGCCCGAGCGAACCCACGAGAACCGCGCACGCGCCCTCGCCTTTGGTGGTGTCGCAACCCTGTACGACCAGGCGCGCCCGTCGTACCCACCCGCACTGATCGACGCGTTGATGGAGCTCTCGCCGCGACGGGTACTGGACGTCGGCTGCGGCACCGGAAAAGCAGCGCGGCTGCTGGTCGAGCGCGGCTGCGAGCTCCTCGGCGTCGAGCCCGATGCATCGATGGCGGCAGTTGCGCGCATCCACGGGATCAGCGTCGAGGAGGCGACCTTCGAGACCTGGGACGCGCACGGACGCGTGTATGACCTGATCGTCTCGGGTCAGGCATGGCACTGGGTGAATCCAACGGTGGGTATCCCCAAAGCCGCCTCCCTCCTGAATCCGGGCGGATACCTTGCGGTGTTCTGGAACAGAGGACGGCCGGACCCCGACACCCAGGAGGTGTTCGACGACATCTACATGCGACTCGCGCCCGAAATTGCCGACACCAACCTCGTGCTGAACCCGACGGCGCAGCCCAGGGAGCGGCTCGACGAGTTCCATGGCGGCGGAGTCTTCACCGGGGTCACCACGCGGACCTTTCTCTGGGACACGGTCTACGACCGCACCGCCTGGATCGATTTCATCTCCACCCACGCCGATTACATCCTGCTTCCCGATCCCCAGAGACGCGCGCTGCTCGCGGCCCTCGGCGACGCCGTGGACGCGCGCGGCGGGACCCTGACGTATCACTACTCGACGTTGCTGGTGCTCGCGGCACGAGGGATATGACCGCAGCCGTACCATCGGCTGCGTGGCCACGGCAGTAGCGCACTGGCGCTGCAGGCATCCTCACCCGGCGCCGTCACGTCACGACCGCGTGGTCCTTGGCGGTCTGGAGCGACGCACCTAGTGGTCGCGCGCGCGTGACCGAGGTTGCCGACCAGGCGAGGGCGCTCGGGATGCGGCTGCTCTCACGACGATGGGATGACCCCCTGCACACCATCGAGACGATGGACGCTGCGATCGCCGAGCTCGCGGCCCTGCGCCACGTGGCAGTCGACTCCGAAGACCTCCAGGCGCTGCATGATGTGCTCGAGGAGATCACCGAGATGCGCCGGCAACTCGACTCGTGAGCATTCGGGGCCTTTGCCGGTGACCGTTGTCGACGGCGTCCAGATCGGGGCCGGCGCCGTGATCGTGCTGGTGACCATCTACGACGTGGTCCAGTCCGTGGTCATGCCGCGGCCGGCCGTGGGGCGAATACGTCTCAGCTTCACGCTTATCCGGGGCGGCTGGCGGGTGTGGCGCAAGCTCGCGGAGCGTCCCAAGAAGCTGCAAACGCGCGAAACCGCGATGGCAGCCTTCGCACCGATGATGCTGGTCGGGCTGCTGGTGCTCTGGGGCTTCTCCTTCATCATCGGCTACGCACTGATCTTCGGTGGGCTTCATGACGGGCTCCAGCCCCAGCCGGACTCGTTCGGCACCACCCTGTACTTCTCGACGGGCCGCATGCTCGCGTTCTCGGTTGCCGGCATCGAGGCGACCGGCGTGGCCACGCGGACCTTTGCGGCCATTGAAGCAGCGAGTGGCTTCGGCCTCTTCGCCCTGGTGATCAGCCTCCTGTTCTCGCTCTTCAGCTCATTCCAGCGACGCGAAACCGCCGTGGTCGCGCTGGACGCGCTGGCAGGCGCGCCCCCTTCCGGCGTGCAGCTGCTCGAGACCTGCGCCAAGGACGCGATGCCGGAGCAGCTGGCCGCGACCTTCGACGAATGGCGGTTGTGGACCGTGGATGTCATCGAGAGTCACCTCTCGTATCCGCTGCTCTTCTACTTCCGGTCCAGTCACGACAACGAGGCATGGGCCAACTCCTTCGGCGCCGTGATGGACGCCGCAACCCTTGTCCTCACGACCGTCGACGGGGGACCGGTCGGGCAGGCGCGGCTCATGCACAAGGTTGGTGCTCATTTCGTCGCCGACATGCGCGACCACTTCCGCTACGAAGGCGAGGCGATCGCCGGCGTCGAGCGCGAGGAGTTCGTCGAGGCATGCGGCCGCCTCGAGCGCGCCGGATATCAGTTGCACAACCTGGACAGGGCGTGGGAGCAGTTCAGCCTTTTGCGCAGCAAGTACGGGACCTGGCTCAACCAGACGACCAAAGGTCTCAGCGTCCCGCCGGCGCCCTGGATCGGAGACCGGTCATATCTGCCCCATCGGGAACGATCGGCACGAGGACGCGGTCAGCGCCGCGTGGCCTGAGGGCTCACCATCTCGTACCCGTCGCAACCAAGGACGGGGAGCGACGGGTAGCGCGGAAAGCGCGGATCGTCGTCGGCATGTGCACAGCGCACGAACGTGGTGCGCGCGCCTCTGACCAGGCGCGCATGGATGCACGAGGCGCACAGGCCCGAGAGCGGCGGGGGAGCCGGCTGCACGCGACCATGGTGCGCGTGCCGGTCGCACGAGCGCTTACCATGCGCGGCCATGCCCGCCATCACCGTCAGCGAACATATCGACAGAGCGGTACGCAAGGTCGACAAGTCGACCGCCATCGACCACTGGGATCGCAACCTGGGACGCTACGACGCCGAAGAGTTGATGACCGAGGTGCTCGGGCGCAAGCTCACCCGCGCAGTCCTCGACCGCGTTCTCGACAGCACATCGAAGCAGCGGTTCGCGGCAATGGTCGCGCGGCGGGTCAACGGCGAACCGATCCCACGCATCAAAGGCCACTACGCGTTTCGCGGACTCGATCTGCTCATCAGGGATGGGGTCTTCGTGCCGCGGGCATCGAGCGAGCTGCTTGCGAAGGAGGCGATCAGGGTGCTGCGCCGGCGTCGCGGGCAGCGCGTCGCCGTCGACGTCGCAACCGGCGCCGGTCCGGTGGCGCTCGCCGTCGCGAATGAGGTGCGCGACGCTGATGTCTGGGGCGTCGACATCTCAGCGGAAGCCGCGTCGTTGGGTAAGGACAATGCGCGCCGTCTCGGCCTTCGCAACGCGCACTTCCGCGCCGGGGATCTTCTCGACGCCCTGCCGCGCCGGCTTCGTGGTGAGATCGATGTCTTCACCATCCATCCGCCGTATGTGCTCCGGCGCGACCTGAAGGAATTGCCTCGCGAGATCCGCGAGTTCGAGCCGCTCCAGTCGCTCACCGACGGATCCGATGATGGCCTCGGTCTGGTGCGCAGACTCGCAACCGAAGCGCACGAATGGCTCAAGCCGGGCGGCGTCCTGCTCGTCGAGATCGGCACCTATCTGTCGCGCAAGACCCAGGCGACACTCCGCGCCGAGCAGCTGGTGGACGTCAGCTGGACCAAGGACGACCTGGGTGTCACGCGCGTCGTGTCAGGGCGGACGCCTCGGAGTAATGCGCGGACGGGTCGTTGACCTCCCGCGACCGATCAATGGTGGAATCGCTGCCGGTCCGCGTGCGGCTGCGATGGCGCGTGGTGCCGCAGCACGCTCACCTCACGCTTCAGGTCGTCGACCAGGAGATCCGACAGATCGCGCGAGAAGCCGTTGCGCACCACGATGCGGAGCACCGACGTGGCTTCGAGGTTGGCGCACAGGGTGTACGCGGGCACCTGCCAGCCGCGTTTGCGCAGCGCGTCGGAGACGTCGTAGACGCTGTAGCCGGCACCGGGATCGACGGTGAAGGCGAAGACCGGCAGTTCGCTGCCGTCGGTGAGCAGCCGGAAGGGACCGAGCTTCGCCACCTGCGAGGACAGATGCAGCGCGGTGTCCTGGCATGCCTGCTGCACCCGCCGGTACCCCTCGAAACCGAGCCGGATCAGCTGGTAGTACTGGGCGATCACGTTCGAGCCCGACCGCGAGAAGTTGAGCGCGAAGGTCGGCATGCTGCCGCCCAGATAGTTCACATTGAAGATGAGGTCCTCGGGCAGCGACTCGCGGTCCCGCCACACCACCCAGCCGACCCCGGGATAGACGAGACCGTATTTGTGCCCGGACGTGTTGATCGACACCACACGATCGAGCCGGAAGTCCCAGACCAGGTCGGGCTGAATGAACGGTGCGATGAACCCGCCGGACGCGGCGTCCACGTGGACGGGGATGTCGGGGCCGCCGCCGGTGGCCAGGTCGTCCAGGGCCGCCGCGATCGCGGAGACCGGCTCGTAACTGCCGTCCTGCGTGGATCCGAGCACCGCGACCACGCCGATGGTGTTCTCATCGCATAACGGGACGGCGGTTTCCGCCGTCAGGTGGCGACGTTCACCCTCCATCGGCACGTAGCGCGGCTCGACGTCCCAGTACCGGCAGAACTTCTCCCAGCACACCTGCACGTTGATGCCCATCACGAGGTTCGGCCTGTCGAAGGAGAGCCCGGCGGCGCCACGCCGCTCGCGCCAACGCCATTTCAGCGCAAGGCCGGCGAGCATCGCGGCTTCGCTCGAGCCGGTTGTCGAACAGCCGACGCCGGCGTGCGTGCCGGGTGCGTGCCAGAGGCCGGCAAGCATGTGCACGCAGCGACGCTCGAGCTCAGCGGTCTGCGGGTACTCGTCCTTGTCGATGACATTCTTGTCGACCGATTCGTCCATCAGCCGCTGGGCCTGCGGCTCCATCCAGGTGGTGACGAAGGTCGCGAGGTTGAGCCGTGCGTTGCCGTCCAGCATCAGCTCGTCATGAACGATCTGATACGCGACGTCGGGTGGGAGCTCGCCCTGCGGGAGGCGCAGCTTGGGAACTGTGCTCGCCTCGCCCGGTCGGGCGTAGAGCGGATTGATCTCGATGGTGGCATCAGCCGCGTCGTGCCTGCGATGGTGCAGCGGCACTGCTCAGTCTCGCGAGGCGCCGTCTGCCGCCTCGGGGGCGGCCGGCAGGCGTGACGGTGGCGCAGGTTTTCCAGTCAGCTCGGTCGACGCGTGCGGCGCCGCGCGCCGTCCGGGGATCCGGGTGTCGGAGTCGTCGGTATCCTCCGCTGTGAAGACGAGCTCGCGCTGCAGCGTCTCCATCTCGTGCTCGAGTGCAACCTTCGCGTCGATGACGCGGAGCAGCTCGTCGCGAAGCAGCGACGCCTGCCGCGCGGGATCGGGATCACTCGTGATCGAGGCGATCCGATCCTGCTCACGCTCGCGCCAGCGTGTCGCCAGCAGGGTCGCTGTGCCGTCCGGGGGACGGTAGGAACGTGCGCCCGCTTCGACCACGCGACGAATGATCGCAGGCCCGCTTGCCGTGTTGAGGCGCTGGCGCAGGTGCAGGGGGTGCCGCGGTGGCGGATCGCTCAACCGAAGTCGTGGCCAGTAGATGCGCACAGCACCGTCGTAGACGGAGAGCATGCCGAGCCGCTTGGTCAGGCGATGCGAGTCCTCGACGCGAGGCATGACGAAGACATGCGCGAGTCCGCAGAGCTCGCGGGCGGTGAGTGCCGGGTTGCCGGCTGCGGGCGGATACACGCCGTCCTCCTCCTTCATCGCACTGAAGAGCACAACGGGGAGGCGCCGTCCGGGGTCGAGAAGGCACGACTGCACGAAGGAATCGATGCGCTCGGAGCCCACCAGCGCGTCCGCCGATGCGCGCAGCCGTTGTGTTCCCGCAGTCGCGCCTTCGTCGACGAAGTCGTGCAGCAATGCGACCAGCGGTGGCGCCAGTGGTGACGGTGGCACTCGGAGATGACGCATATCCTGTTCCACCGAGACCCCGACTTCGACCACGTCGCCGGTCCGCACGATGTCGATTGTCGTCAGCCAGAAGACCGACGGGTCCCATTCATCCGCTCGGTGCACGGCGACCTGGCAGAGTGATCTGCTTCCGCTGTCGCAACGCACGACCTCGACCCTCAGGCCATCTTCCTGAACCTCACCTTCCGTCAACAAATCCGTCGCAGTCTTAAGACCACTCGTTGCCCAGTGCCAGGATCTCTGAGCTGCCGCTTCGAAAAGCGCAACTCCGGCCACCCCCTTGCAGTCGAGGGTGAGTCTCGCCCCGAGGGCGCGGAACATTGCGGGTCATCCTACATCGTCGATGGCACCTCGGAGTGCTGCGATCACTCCGCGCGCATGACGTTGCTCCTGTCGCAGGTTGCCGAACGCGACGCGGATTGCGTACTCGCCCCGCAACTTCGTATGACTCAGGAAGTAGTGCCCGCCGCTGTTGATGCGTTCGACGATGCGTTGATTCAGCGTGTCGAGCGTTCCCGGATCGTCGAGGCCCGGCGGATGCGCGCGCAGGCAGACGACGCTCAATGGCGCGGGTGCGAGCAGCTCGAAGTCCCGTTCATCTTCGACCCACCGAGCGAGCATCGACGCGTACTCGCAATGCTCGCGGATGCGTTGCGCGAGCCCGTCGGCGCCGAAGTACCGGATGACCATCCAGAGCTTGAGCGCGCGCATGCGGCGCCCCAGTGACGTTCCGTAGTCCATGAGGTTGGGAGCATCCAGCTCCGAGCCGTCAGTCGTGGTGAGGTACTCGGGCACGATCGAGAATGCGTCGCGAAGAACGCCGGGTTGGCGTGTCCAGAGCACGCTGCAATCGATGGGCGTGAACAGCCACTTGTGCGGATTGAGGACGATCGAGTCGGCGCGCTCGGCACCGTCGAGAACCCAGCGCAGCTCGGGCGCGATCGCCGCGGCGCCCCCGTAGGCCGCGTCGACGTGGAGCCAGAGGCCGTGCTGCTCGCACAGCGCGGCGATGGCGGGAATCGGATCGACGCTGGTGGTTGATGTGGTCCCGGCGGTGGCAATGACTGCGACGGGTCGAATCCCCGCGGCGACGTCCTCCCGAATCGCCTGGCGCAGCGCGACCGGGTCCATCCGGAATCGCTCGTCCACCGGGATCCGGCGCAGTCCGTCCTTGCCGAATCCGAGCACGATGCCGGCTTTCTCGACGGACGAGTGCGCTTCGGCAGAGGCGTACATGCGCAGCCGGGGCAGCTCCGGGCGTCCGGCCATGCCGAGCTCGCGGATGCGCAAGTCCGATTGCGCCTCTCGTGCCGCCGCCAGCGCGTAGAGGGTGCTCGACGACGCGGTGTCGTTGATCACGCCGAACAGTGGTTGGGGCAGCCCCACCATCTGACGGAGCCAGTCGAGCGTGACCTGCTCCAGCTCGGTCGCGGCCGGCGCGGTCCGCCAGAGCATCGCGTTGACATTCAATGCGGAGGCGACGGTTTCGCCCAGGATCCCCGGCCCCGAGCCGCTCGATGCGAAGTAGGCCATGAATCCGGGCGACTGCCAGTGGGTGGTTGCGGGGATGAGCAGCCTGTCGATGTCGGCGAGGACGGTGGAGATGGATTCGCCGGTCCCGGGGGGCGATGCCGGGAGAGCGTTCCTCACGGTTCCCGGCTCCACCGGGCTCAGCACCGGAAGCCGTTCGACGTCCCGAAGGTAGTCGGCGGTCCAGTCGGCCACCTGGTGTGCGGCCTGCCGGTACACCTCTGGGTCCATGTCGCCGGCGGGTGGTGCGCCGGCATCGATGCGGTCAGTCATGTGATCGGCCAGATCGTGACGCCCGGAAGCCTCGCCGCGCCATCGAGCGCCACGGCGCCGGACCGGAGATCCCTGGGGCACAGCGCTAGACTGACACCGTGACCGCTTCACTGACCGTTGCCGATGTGATGCACAAGCCGGCGGTGGTCGTGCCGACCACCATCACCCTGGCCGAGGCTTCGGTGATCCTGGATGGCGCCAATGTCGGAGCGGCAGCGGTGCTGGATCCGCAGGGACGGCTGCGCGGGATGATCAGCGAGCGGGACCTTCTCCGCTCCGTCGGACATGGCGTCGATCCCGGCACCGCCAGAGTCGAAGAGGTCATGACCCAGAACCCGGTGACCGTCGCGGTGACGGACACGGTGGAGAAGGGTCTCGAGGTCTTCCGCGAGCGTCGCTTCCGCCACCTTCCGGTGATGGACGGCGACCGGGTGGCGGGCATCCTCTCGATACGACACGTCGTCCGGGTCGCACACATCGAGGACGTGCAGCCCGCCGGGTCGGCACCTCCCGGCCTTGCCCCACGTGGACTCGAGGGGGTCGCCGTGGCCGAGACGGCTGTCGGCGACGTCCGTGGCGAGGAAGGGTTCTATCACTACCGCGGGTACAACGCCGTCGAGCTGGCACGCCGCTGCTCCTTCGAGCAGGTCTGGCACCTGCTCGCCCTGGGTGAGCTGCCGAACGAGGCACAGCTGAAGGCGTTCACGAAGATTGCTGTCGAGGCGCGCGGCGTCCCGGACGCCATGGCCGACCTGCTCCCGCGCATTGCCACCCTGCCCGGTTACACGCCGCTGATGGCGCTGCGTTCGGCGGTTTCGCTCGCCGGAGCGGCCCTGGGGCAGAGGCCGACCCTCGACATCCCGGCCGAAGAGGTCCGCAAGGAATGCCTGAAGATGGTGGCGATCGTCCCGGTGCTGCTGATGCGTTTGCATCGGTACCACCTGGGGCTGGAGCCCGTTGAGCCGGACGACGACCTGGGCTACGCGGGCGCCTACATTCAGATGCTCACGGGTCAGCGCCCGAACGACCGCGCGATTCGAGCCCTGGAGCAGTACCTGATCCTCACGATGGACCACGGCTTCAACTCCTCGACCTTCACCGCACGCGTGATCACGTCCACCGGATCGGATATCGGTTCGGCGCTGACGGGAGCGATCGGGGCGCTGGCAGGACCCCTGCACGGCGGTGCTCCGTCGCGCGCGCTGGCAATGCTCGATGCGATCGGCACGCCGGACAAGGCAGAGGAGTACCTGCGCCACGAAATCTCGTCGGGTGAGCGCCTCATGGGCTTCGGACACCGCGTCTACAAGACCGACGACCCGCGTTCGACACTGCTGCGCGAGGTGGCAATCGAGCTCGGTGGTCCCCAGGCAGACTTCGCGGTCAAGGTGGAGCAGACCGCGCTGCGCGTCCTCAATGAGCTCAAGCCCGGTCGCCGCCTGTACACGAACGTCGAGTTCTACTCAGGGGTCGTCATGAACAGCGTCGGCATTCCACCCGATATGTTCACGCCCACGTTCGCCTCGAGCCGCACCGTCGGCTGGACCTCGGCGATCGCGGAACAGGCCGCGAACAACAGGCTGATCCGACCCTCTGCGCTCTACGTTGGTCCGCAGCCGCCACGGCCGCTGCCTGACGGCTATGGGGCCGCGATCAAGAGCGCCGAACTCGCCCGCTGATCGCAGGGTAACGTCGGCGTAACGAGCGCCATTTCTTTGGCGATCACCGAAACAAGCTCGTCACCCAACCACAACGTTTGGCCGCTGTGTGTGACCGATGCTGCACGACATGATCCCGGCATTCTTCCCCGCGTTGGTAGCCCTGGTGAGGTCGATGACCGTTCCCACCACCCGGCGTCGCGATGACGAACGTGGTCAGGGGCTCGTCGAGTACGGGCTGGTCATCATCCTGATCGCGATCTTCGTCATCGTGGTTGTCGGTGTCGTCGGCCACCAGGCGAACAACGTGTTCTCGAACGTCAGCAACGGCCTGAGCGCTTAGCGCGACTGCGATCCTGCGGCAACGCAGGCGTCGCCGCTCCGCTCGGTGTTTCGGGACCGTGGCGTTTCGTAAGGTTGCGCCCAGTGGAACGGCCACACGCACCCGACGACGGCGTGTTTCGGCGTGTTCCTGCGCCGTTGGGCGCAGGGCTCACCGGAGTCGTGCTGTGCGGTGGTCGGAGCACGCGCATGGGCGTCGACAAGGCGGCCATCACGTTCGAAGGCGCGACGCTGCTGGAGCGCGCGCTCGCGCGCCTCGGTTCGGTCTGCGACCCCGTGCTCGTCGCCGCCGGCGATGCGCCGCTCGTCGATGCCGGACCGCACGTCATCCGGGATGCCGCGGTCGGAGCCGGGCCACTTGGCGGGCTCGTCGCAGCCCTGCGGGCATCGCCGCACCGGTTGGTCGCGGCCGTCGCGGTCGACCTGCCGTGGATCGACCCGCACCTCATCCGCCTGCTCGCCGACCGCATCGGCGACGCGGACGTTGCCGTCTGCGAGACGAGGAGCGGGGCCGAGCCCCTCCACGCCGTCTACTCGACCTCGTTGCTGGGCGCCGCTGAGGCCGCGCTCGCCGGGCGGGATCGGTCGCTGCGCCGGCTCATCGATCGGTCTCGCGCCGTCCGCGTGAGCGAGACCGAGTGGCGGCATGCAGGCATCGCGGACCGCTTCACCTGGAACATCAACACCCCCGAGGACCTCGCCGAGATCAGCCGTCGGGCTCCCCGATGAGGGATCGAACCAGTGCCGCTGCCTCGTCGAGGGCGTCAGCTTCCGAGGCACCCGACTGAACGGCCCTCTGGACGAACCTGCCGATCAGGAACGCCGCGAGCGGCGCGTTCTGACGCTCGGTCGCGTGGGCCACGTCGCGAGCGATGCGGAGGAGCTTCGCGCGTCCGGCCAGGTCGAGCGGGGCGAGACCAGCCGCGTCCGCCCCGGCGCCAAGCTTCGTCGCCAGCTCGCTGATCACGTCGCGGTCACCGGGTGCATGGGTCACTACTCGACGGATCTTGCCCGATGCCCTGGGCAGTTGGGGAGCCGCGATTCCCAGACCCGCCCGCTATCGTGGTCGGCATGACCGTGCGCCACCGGCGTGTGATGCAGGTTGCCGCCAGTGGGGCCGTGACCTGGCGGAGCGATGACGTCAGCACCGAGGAGCCGCTCGAGATCCGGTTGGGGGACGTCTCGTTCTCGGTGACGATGCGCACCCCGGGCGACGACTTCGACCTGGTCGCCGGGTTCCTGATCACCGAGGGCATCATCCGGACCGCTGCCGAGATCGCGGCCATGCGCATGTGTCCGGATGCGGCTGCCGCGACCGGCGAGCTCAACATCGTCGAGGTGACCTTGGCCGGTGGAGCGTCATCGCGTGACGTCACGCCGCGCGCCTTCTACATGACGTCGTCCTGCGGCATGTGTGGCAAGGCGAGCATCGATGCCGTGCGCACACGGTCGGCCTACGACGTGGCGGACGACCCGCTGCGAGTCGCACCTGCGCTGCTGCTCGGTCTGCCCGCCGTGCAACGCTCCGCGCAGCGGCAGTTCGCTCGCACCGGTGGTCTCCACGCGGCTGCGCTCTTCGACAGCGAGGGCGCGCTGCTCTGCCTGCGCGAGGATGTCGGCCGGCACAACGCCTTCGACAAGGTCATCGGATGGGCCGCGACCCAGGGATTGCTCCCGCTGCGATCGCACATGATCCTCGCCTCGGGCCGCGCCAGCTTCGAGCTGACGCAGAAGGCGCTGATGGCCGGAATCCCTTTGCTTGCAGCCGTTTCGGCACCTTCCAGCCTGGCCGTTGAACTCGCCGCCGACTCCGGGATGACCTTGATAGGCTTTCTTCGCGGCGAGCAGATGAACGTCTACGCGGGACATGAGAGGATCATTCGCGAATGAGCGACATGCCTGAGGAGCAGCGCTGGCGTGGGGCAGAGATCACCGTGAGCGACAGCCGCCGCGGTGTCGACGCCGATGATCGCAGCGGCGACGTCATCGTCGCGCGATTCGCGCTGCTCCCCGCCGACGTGGTTGCACGCCAGAGCGTTCCTGACGACATCGACTCGATCCGCGACGCCGTGCGCCAGTGCACCGAGATGGCGGACATTCTCATTCTCACGGGAGGAACGGGGCTCGGCCCCCGCGACCTCACCCCGCAGGCACTGCTGCCGATGTTCGACTACGAGGTTCCGGGAATGGCCGAGGTGATGCGCCACCAGGGCTTGAAATCCACCCCGCACGCGATGCTCTCGCGGCAGGTGGTCGGCGTGACCGCGGCGTGCCTCGTGCTGTCGCTGCCCGGGAGTCCCAACGCCGTCGCCGAGTGTCTTGACGCCGTGTGGCCCGCGCTGCCCCACGCGCTCGCGTTGATCTCGGGGGACACGCGGCACCCGGACCCGGCGGGAACCACGACCTAGTGGTGTGTCGCGGATTTGCTGATCCGGTGGAGGGTGACTTGTCCGGCGGTACGCTTGCGAAATGCGACCCCTTCGGTTTTCCATCAACGTCACATTGGACGGGTGCTGCGATCATCGTGCAATCCCCGCGGACGAAGACTCGCATGGTCACGCGGCCGAGAACCTCAACCAGGCCGATGCCCTTCTCTTTGGCCGGGTGACTTACGAAATGATGGAATCAGCGTGGCGGTCGCCGGCGCCGACGGGAGCGAGACCTGATTGGATGGAACCCTTCGCCCAGACGATCAACGCGGCAAAGAAGTACGTCGTGTCGAGCACCCTGGAGCAGGTCGATTGGAACGCGGAACTCGTGCGTGGGGATCTGGGCAAGGCCGTTCAGCAACTCAAGCGGGAGTCGGGCAAGGGACTGTTCGTGGGAGGTGTGAAGCTCTCACTGGCGTTGACGGAGCTGGGATTGATCGATGAGTACGAGTTCGTGGTGCATCCGAGGCTCGCGGGCCACGGGCCGACGTTGTTCGCGGGGCTATCGAAGCATGTCGACTTGAAGCTCGTGAGCCGGCTGGAGTTCGGCTCGGGGGCAGTGGCGATGCGGTACGAGCCGAGAAGGTAGCCATCAGCCACCATCCCACCCACAGTACGACCGATCACTACTCAGCGACACACGCCTAGGGCGTTTCCGGCCGATCCAGCGACCCGCTCCGGCCGCCCTCCTTGTGCACCAGGGTGACGCCGGTGATCGATGCCCAATGGTCGACCGCCTTGATCATGTCGATCACCGTCAAGGCGGCGACGGTGACAGCGGTCAGGGCCTCCATCTCGACACCGGTTGCACCCTCGACCAGTGCTGTTGCCTCGATCACGACGCCGGGCGTCGCCGAGGTGTCGAGCTGGAGGTCGACGTCGACGTGACGCAGCGCGAGGGGATGGCAGAGGGGGATCAGGTCCGACGTGCGCTTGGCGCCCATGATGCCGGCGAGCCGTGCCGTGTCGAGCACGCTGCCTTTGGCGATGGCGTCTCCAGCGATTCGCCGCACAGCCTCGGCGCTGCAGTCGACGCGGCCGCGTGCCGTCGCGCTGCGCCGCGTCACCGCCTTGTCGCTGATGTCGACCATCCGCGCGCGGCCGGAGGCGTCGACGTGGGTGAGCGGTTTCCCGGTCACGGAACTGCCTCGCCGGTGGCGCCGTGGCGGGCATCGACCCAGCGCGCGCCGTCCGTTCTGTGCTCGCGTTTCCACACGGGCACGGTGCTCTTGATGAGCTCGAGGGCCTGCTGGCACGCGGGAAACGCCGTGTCCCGGTGCGGCGCGGCGACCACCACCACGACGCTCGCGTCGCCGATCAGCAGCGAACCGGTGCGATGCACGATCGTGATCGTGCTGATCCCGCCGCGCTCGAACAGTTCTTCGCCGATGCGGCGCATCTCTGATTCAGCCATCTCGGCGTAGGCTTCATAGTCCATTCGGTGCACGCTGACGCCATCGCTGTGATCGCGCACTCTGCCGATGAAGGTTGCGACAGCGCCGTCGTGTGACGTCCCCGAGCTGTCGATCACCGACGCGATGTCGATGGGAGCGTTGGTGATCCAGACTCGCACCGGCGACTGATCGGCGCTGCCGCCTGCGACCGGTGGGATGAAGGCGACGGTATCGCCGCTCCGCACGGCGGTGTCCCACTCGCAATAGCCGAGATTGCGTGCCGCTCGAACCGACCCGGCATCGACCGCTGCGGCGGGGTGCCGGCGCACCAGCTCGTCCCACACCTCCTGGACCGTGCTCCCGTCGACGTGGACCTCAGCCACGCCGACTCGCTCGCGCAGCGGGCCGAAGACGAGAACGGTGATGTCATCCACTGGTCAGCCGCCGATGTACGACATCTCGATGCGCTCGCCCTCGGCGATGCCGAGCCCCCGGAGCTCGGAGTAGCGGTCATCGCGGCGCTTCCATCGATCGGCGACGATGCGACGCAGCGCGTCGTCGTCCGCGCCCGAGCGCAGGGGCTCGCGAAGGTCGATGCCCGCGGTGGCGAACAGGCACGTGTAGAGCTTGCCGTCGACACCGAGACGAGCGCGCGTGCAGTCGCCGCAGAAGGGACGGCTCACCGAGGTGATGACCCCGAGGTCGCCACTGCCGTCGGCGAAGCGGTAGGTCCTGGCCACGGCGGCGGGATCCGGCGCCTCCTCGAGCAGCGGATACACGTGGCGCACACGCTCGAGGATCTCCTCGCCGCTCACCACGTCGGCCATGCGCCATCCGTTGGTCGCTCCCACGTCCATGTACTCGATGCAGCGAAGGCCCAGCCCCTCGCGGCGGGCAAACCCGACAAGGTCGAGCAGGCCATCCTCGTTGACCCCGCGCTGCACAACGCAGTTGAGCTTGATCGGCGCGAGGCCGGCGTCGCGCGCAGCCGCGATGCCGTCGAGGACCTCGCTGAGCTCGATACGTGAATCGCTCATCGACGTGAAGACCGCCGGATCGAGCGAGTCGAGACTGACCGTCACACGCTGCAGGCCCGCGTCACGCAGGCGGACCGCCCAGCGCCGGAGCAGAGCACCGTTGGTCGTGAGGGCGATATCCGGCACGCCGAGTTTGGCGATGCCCTCGACGATCTCGACGAGATCCGGACGGAGCAGCGGCTCGCCGCCGGTCAAACGGATCTTGGTCACGCCCAGGGAGGCGAACACGCCCGCGAGACGCACGATCTCACGCGCATCGAGCGCCTCGGCGCGTGGCAGGAAGCGATGCCCGGGGCCGAACCGCGCCTTGGGCATGCAGTAGGGACAGCGGAAGTTGCACCGATCCGTGACCGAGATGCGCACGTCTCGCAGCAACCGGCCGAACCGGTCGGGGCCGGTGGTCACGACGGGCACCGCGGAGACCGTGGTCATCGCAGCGGGATCGCCTCGACGATGGTGCCGGCGTCGACGACCTCGAGGCCGGCGGGAAGCACGAGCAGGCAGTCAGCCCGTGTGAGCGACTGCAGCATCGACGAACCCTGGTCGCCTGAGCTGTGTGCCTCAGGGAGGCCGTCCCGGGCCGACGAGCGCAACACGGCGCGCGTGTATGTCTCCAGGCCGGCCGGCTTGGTCATCGGCTCACCGGTCCTGACGCGCATCCGCCTCCGGTGCAGCTCACCGGCACCCTGCATCCGGCGGATGACCGGGCGTGCGAAGAGCTCGAAGGTCACCGAGCTGCTCACCGGGTTGCCGGGAAGACCGATGAACACGGCGTCGCGCAGGGTTCCGATCAGCACCGGTTTGCCCGGACGCATGGCGACACGCCAGGTCGTGATCGTGCCCAGCTCAGCGGCAATCTCGCGAACCCAGTCGTGGTCGCCGACGCTGACGCCGGCGCTACTCACGACGAGGTCTGAGCTCGAAGCGGCCTCGAGCATCGCCCGCACCGAGTCCTTCGAGTCGCGGGCGATGCCGAGGAACGTCGGGATGCCTCCAGCCTCGCGCACCGCCGCCGTGAGCATCGGGGAGTTGGAGTCGACGAGCTGCGCGGGACCCGGAGAGGTGCCTGCCGGCACCAGTTCGTCGCCGGTGGCCAGCAGGGCGACGCGCGGCCGGGCACCCACCAGGAGGCGGTCGTGACCCAAGGCGGCAGCGACGCCGATGTCAATGCTGGTGAGCTGCTGGCCCGGCTGGATGACGGCGTCCCCCGCCCGTATGTCGGCGCCGCGCGGTCGAACGCTGGTGGCGAGCGGGGTCGCGACCTCGATGAGCACCATGCCCCCGTCCCGCGTCGTGTCCTCCTGGCGAACCACCGTGTCAGCGCCGTCGGGCATCGGCGCCCCCGTCATGATCCGCATCGCCGTTCCCGCGACGTGCGCACTGGGAACTGCTCCGGCTCGCGATTCACCGACAACCTGGAGGCGAACCGGCGCGTCCGCGGAGGCATGCGCGACGTCGCCGGCGCGCACCGCGTAGCCGTCCATGGCGGAGTTGTCGAATCCCGGGAGATCGGTCCGCGAGGAGATGGGTTCCGCAAGGATCCGCCCGAGGGCCGCCTCGAGGCCCACGGTTTCGGGAGCGAGCACGCCGACCTCGTCGAGCAGGCGCCCCTGTGCGCCGGCGACTGATTCGAGGTCGGGGGAAACGGCGTGCGTCAACATCGTCAAAGTTCGTGATCCTCCACCCTCGGTCGGGATTCCGACAACCATCATAGTCGCGGTTACCGGAACGGTATTTCCAGTCGTCCCCGCGCCCTTCACAGATATTTTCGACCCGTCCCCTCAGGGCGTACTCTTGTCCTCTGTCCGTTACCGGACACTTCCTCGAGAGTATTTGGCCTCAAATCCCGGAGGTTTTGGATGTTCCCTGCCGCGTTCGACTACACCGCGCCGGGGGCGCTGGACGAGGTGCTCAGCCTGTTGAGCCAGCATGGTGACGACGCAAAGGTGCTTGCCGGGGGGCAGAGCCTGATCCCGTTGCTCAAACTACGATTTGCCGCTCCAGTCATCCTGGTCGATATTGGGAGAGTCGATGGACTCGAGGGAATTCGTCGAGAAAACGGGCATGTGCGGATTGGCGCACGCACTCGCCATCGTGATGTTGAGAGCGCGACAGAGCTTCGCGGAACGCTCGACGTCCTTCTCGACGCGGCGCCGCTCATCTCCGATCCGCTGATTCGCAACATGGGCACTGTCGGAGGCTCGATCTGCCACGCGGATCCTGCCGGCGACTGGGGTGCGGTGATGCTGGCGGTGGGCGCCGAATTCGTGGTCAAGTCGGCGAGCGGCGAGCGAGTGCTCCCCGCGGCGGGATTCTTCGAAGGGCCGTTCACCACCGGTCTACGTTCCGACGAGGTCATGACCGAGATCAGGATCCCGGTCGGCTCGGGCCGATCCGGTGGGACGTACCTCAAGCTCGAGCGCAAGGTCGGCGACTTCGCCAGTGTCGCGACCGCCGTCCACGTTGTGCTCGGTGGCGACGGCAGGATCGCGGCCGCCGGCATCGGCCTCTGTGCCGTCGGAGCGCACAGCATCAAGGCGACCGCCGCCGAGGCTGCGCTCGTCGGGCAGGCGCCTTCGGACGAACTCATCGCCGAGGCGGCCCGGCTGGCAGGCGATGCCGCCGAACCAAAAGCGGATATCCGGGGGAGTGCGGAGTACAAGCGCGACGTTGCACGGGTCTTCGTGCAGCGCGGCCTGCACACCGCGATCAATCGCGCGCAGGGAGCAACGGCATGAAGGTCACCTTCGAGATCAATGGCGCTGAGAAGAGCGTGGACGTCGAGGCGCGCACGCTCGTCGTCGATCTCATTCGCACCAAGCTGGGAATGACGGGGACGCATATCGGCTGCGACACGAGCAATTGCGGCGCCTGCACGGTCCTGCTTGACGGCCGGCCGGTCAAGTCCTGCACGCTGCTCGCGCCGATGCTCGAGGGCAGGAAGGTCACCACCGTCGAAGGCCTTGCCCAGGGCGGCAAGCTCGACGCGATTCAGGAGGGTTTCCACGCCGAGCACGGCCTCCAGTGCGGTTTCTGCACCCCAGGCATGATGCTGGTCGGGAAGGCGCTCATCGAGGCCAACCCGCACCCGACAGAGGACGAGATTCGCTGGGGCATCAGCGGCAACATCTGCCGCTGCACGGGATATATGAACATCGTCAAAGCGATTCAGCACGCGGCAGCGGCGAACGCTGCCGAGAACGTCGCAGGAGTAGCGTAATGGCAGTCGATACCACCGAAGCCGCTGCAGCGGCGCGTCAGGCCATGGGCGGCATCGGCGTCTCGCTTGCTCGCAAGGAAGACGCGCGTTTCCTCCACGGACAGGGCCACTACGTCGATGACGTTGTCCTGCCGGGGATGCTTCACATGGTGATCGTGCGCAGCCCCCACGCACACGCACGCATCAAGGGCATCGACTCGAGCGCCGCGATGGCCGTTCCGGGTGTGATCGCGGTGGTCACCGGTGAGCTGTTGGCGCAGCACAAGCTCGCCTGGATGCCGACGCTTTCAGGTGATACGCAGGCCGTGCTCGCCACCGACAAAGTTCGTTTCCAGGGACAGGAAGTCGCCTGCGTCATTGCCGAGACCAAGTACATCGCAGAGGATGCCGCGGCACTCGTCAGCGTCGACTACGAGCCGCTGCAGGCGGTGACCACGCCGCAGCAGGCGATCGCGCCTGGCGCGCCGGTGATTCGGGACGAGAAGGAAGGTCAGACCGACAACAAGATCTACCACTGGGAGGCGGGCGACAAGGAGGCGACCGACGCCGCGTTCGCGCGCGCCACGAAGGTTGTCAGCCTGGAAACGTTCTACCCGCGGTGTCACCCGTCGCCGCTGGAGACCTGCGGCTGTGTCGCCGACCTCGACCCGGTGACCGGCAACGCCACGATCTACATGACCAGCCAGGCGCCGCACGCACACCGCACGCTCTTCGCGATCGTCGCGGGGTTGCCGGAGGAGAAGATCCGGATCATCTCGCCGGACCTGGGTGGGGGCTTCGGCAACAAGGTGCCGATCTATCCGGGATACGTGGTGGCCACCGCCGCGTCACTGCTGATCGGACGGCCGGTCAAGTGGATCGAGGACCGCACCGACAACCTCATCTCGACCGGCTTCGCCCGCGACTACTACATGGACGGCTCGGTCGCCATCGACGAGAACGGGAAGTTCATCGGACTCCGGGTGAACCTGCTCAGCGACAACGGGGCGTTCTTCGCGGACGCGCAGCCGAGCAAGTTCAAGGCCGGCCTCTTCCACATCGTGACCGGCTCGTACGACATCCCCGCAGCGCACATCGTGGCCAACGGCGCATACACCAACAAGGCGCCTGGCGGTGTGGCGTATCGCTGCTCGTTCCGGGTCACCGAGGCCTCGTATTTCATCGAGCGTCTCGTCGAGAGCGCCGCAGTCGAGCTCGGCCAGGACCCGGTCACCACACGCCTCAACAACTTCATTCAGCCCGAGGCCTTCCCCTACACGTCGGCGTCAGGCTTCGAGTACGACAGTGGTGACTACCCCGCCGCCATGAAGGTTGCGCTCGACATGCTCGGCTACGATGAGCTCCGCAAGGAGCAGGCGGAGAAGCGCGCCCGCGGCGAGCTCATGGGCATCGGCGTGGCGAGCTTCACGGAAGTTGTCGGTGCCGGCAAAGGCAAGGACTACGACATCGCCGGGCTGCGCATGTTCGATTCCGCGGAGTTGCGCATCCATCCGACCGGCAAGGGAATCCTCAAGCTCGGCGTCAAGTCACAGGGCCAGGGTCACGAGACCACCTTCGCCCAGATCGTCGCCGAAGAGCTCGGCATCCCCGCGTCCGATATCGAGGTCCGCGAAGGTGACACCGACAACACGCCGTTCGGCCTCGGCACCTACGCGTCGCGTTCGACGCCGGTCGGCGGCGCCGCGACGGCGATTGTGGCTCGTAAGCTGCGCGACAAGGGCAAGCTGATTGCTGCGCACCTGTTCGAGGCCGATGTGGCCGACATCGAGTTCGATCACGGCAAGTACAACGTCAAGGGCTCGCCGGACAACGTCAAGACCATCCAGGACATCGCGTTCGCCGCGTACACGAATCTTCCGGATGGCCTCGAGGCGGGGCTGGAGGGCGTCACCTACTACGACCCGCCGAACATGACCTTCCCCTTCGGGACGTACCTGGTCGTCGTCGACATCGACAAGGGCACCGGTCAGGTGAAGGTGCGACGCATGGTTGCCGTGGACGACTGCGGGGTACGCATCAACCCGATGATCGTCGAGGGCCAGATCCACGGTGGGCTCACCGAAGGCTTCGGCATCGCCTTCATGGAGTTGATCACGTTCGACGACGAGGGCAACTGCATCGGCTCGAACTTCATGGACTACCTGATCCCCACCGCGTGGGAGACGCCACGCTTCGAGCTGGGCCAGACGGTCACGCCGTCGCCGCACCATCCGATCGGCGCCAAGGGAGTGGGCGAGTCAGCGACCGTCGGGTCGCCTGCCGCGTACGTGAATGCGGTCATCGACGCCCTGTCCCACCTCGGCATCACCAACATCGACATGCCGATCACGTCCGACAAGGTGTGGGCGGCATTGCGCAGCAAGGGGGTCACCGAATAGACGACGGCCTCCTGACCCTGCTTGCCGAGAACGCCGCGTCGGGGCGTCCGTGCGCACTCGCAACCGTGGTGCGCACGGAGTCGCCGACGTCGGCACACCCCGGCGACAAGGCCGTGATCACCGCCGACGGAGAGCTCCACGGCTGGATCGGCGGCAGCTGCTCGGACGCACTCGTGCGCCGCGAGGCGCTGGTTGCGATGGCTGACGGCTTGCCGCGGCTCGTTCGCATCCGCCCGGACGTCGAGGCCCTGGAGACGCGCATCGGAGGAGAGCTCACCGTGGCGACGACATGCCCGAGTGGCGGGACGCTGGACATCTTCATCGACCCGCATCTCCCCAAGCCGCTCCTGGTGGTCATCGGAGAGAGCCCTGCGGCTCGGACGCTCACCGCGCTCGCTCGTGTGATGGGCTTTCGCACCTGCGCCGTGCACCCCGGGGGGGACCTCGCTGACCTTCCGGGCGCCGACCGCGTCCTCGACAGCCTCGATCTCGGCGTCCTCGCCGAGGAGCAGGACTGCTGGGTCGTGGTTGCCACCATGGGCCACTACGACGACGACGCCCTTCAGGCGGCGCTCACGCTCGAGGCTGCCAACATCGCGCTGGTGGCCAGCGTGCGCCGATCCGCTGCCGTCATCGACACCCTGCGTGCACGCGGCGTCTCCGACGCCGAGCTTGCCCGCGTTCGCGCTCCCGCAGGTGCGCGACGAGCCGGAGCTCAGGAGGAGATCGCGCTCCACGCGCTGGCCGAGGTTGTGGCACTGCGCCACGAACGGCTGCTCGCGAACCCGGTCCCGTCGCACGCTGCGATCGTGGGGTTCGCCGTCGACCCGGTTTGTGGGATGACCGTCGACACGTCCGGTGCCGCGCACACGGCCGTCCACGACGGTCAGACAGCCTTCTTCTGCTGCTCTGGATGCCGGGAGCAGTTCGTAGCCGACCCCGCACGGTTCCTCCGCGCCACCGCCGGCTGAGTGGCCGCCTCGAGGTCTGCGGGGGTCATCCTCGCGGCGGGGGCTTCGCGACGCATGGGCGAGCCGAAGCAGCTGCTCGCCGTGCACGGCAGGCCGCTCCTTGAAGCGGCGCTTGCCGCGGCTTGCGACTCGCAGCTGGACGAGGTGGTGCTCGTCCTCGGTGCCCACGCCGATGCGATCCGCCGATCCGTCCGGTTGGGGCGTGCCCGCGTCGTCCTCAATCCAGCGTTCGCTGAGGGAATGAGCACATCCCTGCAGGCCGGGATCGCCAGCCTCGGGACCGACGTGGCTCGGGCCGTCGTCATCCTGGGGGATCAGCCCGACATCAGCCCCGAGGTCGTCGACCGCCTGCTCGAGACCCAGGCGGCTTCGGGGCTGCCCGCGGCGGCGCTCAGCTTCGACGGGCTGCTCCACCCACCGGTTGTTCTGGCTCGTGAGCTCTGGGGCGACATCAACGCTCTCGAGGGAGATGTCGGCTGCCGCGCGCTGGTGAGGGCCCACCCAGAGCTGGTCGCGGCGGTCGCCGCCGAGAGGCCCGGTGGCCATCCCGTCGACATCGACACGCGCGAGGACTTCGAGCGGCTCGCCGCTGACCCCTCCTGATGCTCTGGTAGCCTCGGGCGGTTCAGTTCGCGATCCGGAGGTAGGTGCGTTGCCAGCTCTCGCCATCGTCGCCGAGCGACTCATCGATGGGACGGGGCGCGATCCGATCGAACGCGCTGCGGTGGTGATCGAGGACGGGCGGATCAGCGCCGCCGGGGCGCGTGCATCGCTCACGATTCCTGCCGGCGCCCGGGTGCTCGAGGACAACGACCTCACGCTGCTGCCCGGCTTCATGGACATGCACGTCCACCTGGCTTCGTCGGGCACCAATCTGGTGCGCATCCTCATGACCCCTCCGTCGCTGGCGCTGCTCAACTCGGTCCCCAATTGCGCCCGAACCCTTGCCGCCGGCGTGACCACGGTGCGCGACGCCGGCCACACTCCGATCGGCGTCCGGCTTGCGGCCGAGGCAGGGCACTTCCCGGCGCCGCGAATGGAGCTCGCCATCAGCCTGCTGAGTCAGACGGGCGGTCATGGCGACGATCTCATGCCGTGCGGGGCGCGCGTCGGCATCACCATGAACGTCGACGTTCCCCACGGCGTCGTCGACGGTGTCGATGCGATGCGGCGCAAGGTGCGCGAGGTGCTCCATGCGGGCGCCGACTGGATCAAGCTGTGCACCAGCGGCGGCGTGCTCAGCCCGGGCGACCTCCCGGACCACGCGCAATTCTCGGTCGAGGAGATCCGGGTCGCGGTCGAGGAGGCTGCGGTCGTCGGCAAGCGCGTGATGGCGCATGCGATGTCCCCCAGCGGGATCCGCAACGCGCTCATGGCCGGGGTCGCGACCATCGAGCACGGGTGCCTGCTCGATGAGGAGAGCATCGCGCTCATGAAAGAGCGGGGCGCATACCTGGTGCCGACACTCGTGGCACCCGGCGATGTCATCGATGGCGCAAAAGGGGGCGGGGGCGGGCTGCCGGCAGAGATGGTCGAGAAGGCCGAACGAATCGGAGGACTCCACCGCGTCGCGGTGTCGGCCGCGATTGCCGCCGGCGTCAAGGTGGCAATGGGAACCGATTCGGCGATCGGTCCGCACGGGACGAACCTTCGCGAGCTCGGGCAGATGGTTCGCTGTGGCATGAGCCCGATGGAGGCGATCGTCGCCTCGACGCGAGTCCCTGCGGAGCTCCTCCGGCGGGCGGACCTGGGCTCACTCCAACCCGGAAAGATTGCCGACGTCGTCGCAGTGAGCGGTGATCCGCTTGCCGACATCGACAGCCTCGCGGACCCGCGTCACATCCGGCTGGTGATCAAGGACGGCGCCGTTGCCTATGACTTCCGGGGCGAGGCGGTGGCGGTTCAGTCCTCGTCGGCGTCGTCGCCGAGGGCGGCCTCGTAAGGAGGGATCCGCCAGGCGGCCTCCTTCCCGAGCAGCCCGCCGTGGCCGAGGGAGGCGAGGTATGCAGGATCGAGCTCCAGCCCGGCGTGCAGCCGGGCGATGAGCAGATCGAGGGCGCTGCGGCGGGAGAACATCCCGCACGACGCGACCCCGATCACCGGGCGGCCGAGCAGCTCGGCGATCCAGTAGCTGCTTCCGGGGTGCATCGGCAGGCCGCGCCTGACCGAGGTGGCCCCGGCAGCGAGGAGGCTCTGCCAGGTCACGTCGAGGGGGTCGACCGATGCGACGCCGACCGCCAGGACGATGTCGGCGGTCCCGGCTGCGTCGAGCAGCGCCTGCCGGACCTGGCCTGGGCTTTCGTCGACATAGCGAACCGGCTCGGTGGTGCCGCCGAACCATGTGCTGCGCATCCCCAACGACCGTTCGAACCGTTCCCGAGCGTCGTCGGACAGGCGCTGACGCACGATCGCTGCCACGCGAAGCGGCAGGAACGGGCGCACGCTGAGGATCGCGCCGGCGGCGGCGCCCGCGGCCCGCTCGGCCTGCTCGAGGGACCATTCGTCGATCGCGAGCGGGGTGATCTTGACGCCCGCCAGCGTCCTTCCAGCATCGACATGCAATCCGTCGGGAACGGTGAAGACGGTCACACCGTCGACGGCGTTCACGGCCGCGAGTGCCCGGACGTCCACCTCGACGAGGCCGCGCCACGCTGCCACCAGTCTGGCCTGAGACTCCACCGGGAGTCGCGCCGCGGTACCGGGGCCCGCGACGGCGGCGGCGATGCGGACAGCCGCCGCGTCCTCGCGGACGTCCCCCTCGTCGAGCCAGAGCAGGTGAAGTTCCTCCGGGTGCGCCTCGCGCAATGCCTGCTCATCACCGGGACCGAGCAGGGCACCTTTGGAGAGTGCGGGGCGGCCGGCGGCGTCCCTGACGTCGCGGCAGAGGACGGCGCCGGCCCACCGCCCTGAGGGGCCATCGACCGCGGAGCCGGGGAGGACTTCCAGTCTCACCCTGCCGGCGCTGCGGCAACCGCGGACAGCGATCCCGCGTTGCGGCCGCGGCGCACCGCCACGATCTCGGCAAGGATGGCGATGGCGATCTCCTCGGGCGTCGCAGCCCCGAGGTTGAGCCCCACCGGGCTGTGGATGCGCGCGATGTCCGAGTCGGTGAATCCAGCTTCGTGGAGCCGGGTTACCCGCTTGGCATGCGTTCCTCTGCTCCCGATCGCGCCGATGTAGCCCGTTTCGGTGCGGAGCAGGGCGGTCAGGGCCGGATCCTCGAACTTCGGGTCGTGGGCGAGGCACACCGCCGCGTCACGCGGTCCGAGGTCGAAGCGCGGCAGCGCTTCATCAGGCCACGCGGTGACCAGGCGCTCGGCGTCCGGGATGCGCTCGGCGTTGTTGAAGGCCGTTCGCGGATCGACCACCGAGACGGTGAATCCGGCGGCGCGAGCCATGGTCGTCAGCGCTATCGCGATGTGGACTGCGCCGATCACCACCAGCTGCGGCGAGGGCACGATTGGATCGACGAACACGCGCATGCCGGCGATCTCCTCGACACCGGGAAGCCCGGATGCGATCCGGGGGCGTGCGGCTGCAACGACGTCTGCGGTTGTCGACGACCCGCCAAGCGTGCCGATCAGGCCGCCGTCAGCGGTCGCGGCGGCTCGGCTGCCCGCATGCTCACCATCCAGCGCGGTGAGGAGTGCGACTGGCCGCGAGGTTTCGATGGCTCGCCGGACCTCCTCGATCACGGGATCAGAGCCGTCACTCTCCAGGGTCTCGACGAAGATGTCGACCTCGCCACCGCAGGACAGGCCCACGGCCCAGCCCATCTCATCACTGATGCCGTAGTGGAGCAGGCGAGGCGGAGCATCGCCGGCGATCGTCGCCTGTGCCTCGAGGACCACCGCCGATTCGAGACAGCCGCCGCTCACCGAGCCGGCCATTCGACCGTCGCGACTCACGAGGAGGCGCGCGCCCATCGGCCGCGGGGTTGAGCCGGATGTGCCGACCACCGTGGCCACCGCGACCAGCGGGTCGCCCTCGCTCCATTCATTCAGCGTCGGAAGCAGATCTCGCATGCCATGAGTATCCACTTCCGCGGGCGAACGCGACAAGCCTTCGGTCACCCCCGCGATGCACAATTCCGGGAATGCAAATCGAGAACTCGTTCGCCGTCAAGGCAGCCCCCGATCAGGTGTACGAATTCCTGCTCGACGTCAACAATGTCGTGAGCTGCGTACCCGGTGCGGAGCTGTCCGAGGTGGTCGACCCGAATACCTTCAAAGGCAAGGTGCGCATCAAGGTCGGACCGGTCACCGTGAGCTACAACGGCACCGCACGAATCACCTCGCGCGACGCGGAGACGCGCACCGCGACGCTCGAGGCCGAGGGTCGCGAGACCACGGGTTCTGGGAGCGCTCAGGCGACCACCGTCATGGCCGTCGCCGCCGACGGCGAGAGCTCGACGGTCACCCTGACGACCGATTTCACCGTCGTCGGCCGGGTGGCACAGTTCGGCCGGGGCATCATGGAGGACGTCTCGCGCCACCTGGTCGGACAGGCCGCCACGTGCATTCAGTCGAAGCTTGAGGGGCCGCCTCCCGGCGAGGCGCAGTCCGCCGACGCGATTGCACCGACAGGCAGTGCATCGTCGCCGACTGCCGCCGCGTCCTCGCCGCCACCTGTCACATCCGAACCGGCTGCGCTCGATGCCGTTGCGCTCGGACGGGCTGTGGCCAAGGAACGCCTGAGCCGCATGAAGGTGCGGCCGCAGATGATCGCGATGGCGTTTGCCGGGTTTCTCAGCCTGCTGCTGCTGCGCCGCTTCCGCCGAGCCCGGCGCCGGCGCCGCGAGACGACCGGCTGACCCGTCGAGGCAGCTGAGCGAGCAACCTCCCGAGGGCGTCGAGCGCCTCCACACTGTGCGCGCTCAGGAAGTCGTCGCAGTGCGGGAGCGCGGCAGCCATGCCGCGGGTCTCCGGCTGGTAGACGCTGCTCCCGAGCAGGGGGTTGAGCCAGATCAGCCGGTGGCAGCTCCTGCGCAGGCGAGCCATCTCGCGACCGAGCTGCTCCGGGTCACCCCGGTCCCACCCGTCGCTGATGATCAGGACGACCGCGCCATGCCCGAGCACGCGGCGTGCATGGTCACGTTGGAACGTGTGCAACGCGTCGGCGATGCGTGTCCCCCCGCCGATGTCGTGCACCTGGGCCGCCACGTGATCGAGCGCCGCATCGATGTCACCGTGACGCAGGAGGTGCGTGATTCTTGTCAGATGTGTCGAAAACGCGAAGGTCTCGACGCGCTCACGCCGCCCGATCGCGTGCGCGAACACCAGCAGGTGGCGGGAATACCGGTCCATCGATCCGCTGACGTCGCAGAGCACCACGATCGGTCGGCGCTTGGTGCGTGCGCTCGCGCGGGCGAGGCGATGGGCGTCGCCTCCCTGGCGCGCCGCGGCTCGCATCGTGCGCCGCAGCTCCACCGTGCCGCGACGATCGGCACGGAGGCGCCGGGTCCGTCGTTCGGCGACCCGCCACGGCGACTGCCGCAGCAGGCGGCGCACCGACGCCAGCTCGTCCCAGCTCATCTCGCGAAAATCGCGCTGGCGGAGCAGTTCCTCGGCGCTGTAGCCGGCGCTCGACGCCGGAGGTCCCTCGACCTCGCGGGCGACACCTGGCGACGAAAGCCCGAGGGCATTCATCCACGCAAGCGCCTGCTTGGGATCGAGCGCCAGTGGCCGGCTCCGTCCAGGAATCGAACCTGCCTTGCCTTCGCCTCCGGGTCTGGAGAAGAAGAGGTCGAAGGCGGCGTCGAAGACCGCGCCCTCTTCGCGCCGGGTCACGAACACGGCGCGAAGCGCGTAGCGGACCTCGTCCGGCCGCTCCAGGTCGATGGCGAGCAGCGCCTCACACGCATCGCGAACGCGCTCCGGGCCGGTTGTCAGCCCTGCGTCGCGAAGCAGACGCGCAAAGAGCGTCACGCTCTCGATGGGGTCCGGTGCTGTGCCGATCACCGTCGCGCGCTCTCTGCGATCGCCTCCTCGCTCCGCTCGAGATCCTCTTGGTGCTTGATCGCAGCCCCCATGGTCTCGCGCAACGCCGCGGGCGTCGCCTCGGTGTGCCCAAGCGCGGCCAGCGCCCGCGCCCAGTCGACTGTTTCTGCCACTCCTGGCACTTTATAGAGGTCGAGGCCGCGGAGTCGCTGAGTCACCTCGGCGACCTGACGGCCGAGCCGCTCGGAAACCTCCGGCGCACGGACGCGAACGATCGCGACCTCGCGCTCGAGATCCGGGTAGTCGATCCAGTGATACAGGCAGCGCCGCTTGAGTGCGTCGTGGACCTCGCGGGTGCGATTGCCGGTCAGGATCACCAGCGGCGGATGCTCGGCGCGAATGGTGCCCAACTCGGGGATGCTGATCGCGTAGTCCGCAAGGATCTCGAGCAGGAACGCTTCGAACTCCTCATCGGACCGGTCGATCTCGTCGATGAGGAGCACAGGAGGGACCGCATCGTGGTTGTCGATCGCGTCGAGGAGCGGCCGGCGCAACAGGAAGTCCGGACCGAAGACGTCCTGCTCGGTTCTCACCCTGTCCTCGCGCTCGCCGACCAGCCGGATGTGGAGCAACTGGCGCGCGTAGTTCCATTCGTATGCCGCATGGGCGAGATCGATGCCCTCGTAGCATTGGAGGCGGATGAGGCGGGAGCCGAGGCCCGCGGCGAGGGCCCGAGCCGCCTCGGTCTTGCCGACTCCCGCCTCCCCCTCGAGGAACAGCGGCTTATGGATGCGCATCGCCACGAGGATCGCCGTCGCCAGCCGACGGTCACAGAGGTAGTCGTGCGCGGCGAGGAGCTCGATCACCGCATCGACAGAAGCCGGCTGCGTGGCATCGGCCGCTGCATTCATGGGGTCAGCGTGACGAGTCCGCGCCATCACGGTCAAGCCGCAGCGCCATCAGAGGGAGTAGACGTCGACCTCGGTCGCCTTGACCACGGCGAAAACCTCGCCGCCCTCGCCAAGCCGGAGCTGCGCTGCGGCGGCCGGCGTCACCTCGGCGACCAGCGGGAATGGACCGTCGAGGCGGATGCGCCAGCGGTCACCCTCCGGATCGACACCGGCGACCTTGCAGCGCAGGACGTTGCGCGGGCTCCCCTCGGGGGCCTGCCGGTAGAGCGCCACCGCGCGTGGCTGAATAGTGGCCATCGCCGTCCCCTCGATATCCGTAGCGACGGTGAGCGAGGACCCGTCGTCGAGGAGCATCGCGCCGCTGGACACCGTGCCTCGGAGCAGGTTCAGCCCCGCCATGCGGGCGATCCAGGCCGAGCGCGGCCGCGCCGACACCTCGCCGAACGGTCCCTCCTGGGTCACCCGACCCTCCTCGAGCACGACCACGCGTTCGGCGAGCGACGCCGCTTCGAGAGGGTCGTGGGTGACCACCAGTCGCACCCCGGGAAACGTCGCCAGGTGTTCGCGGAGAGCGCGGCGGAGCTCGAGACGTCCCGAGGCGTCGACCGCCGCAAGCGGCTCGTCGAGGAGCAGCGCCCGGGGATCGGTCACCAGGACGCGCGCGAGCGCTGCTCGCTGTGATTGGCCCCCGCTCAGCGCCGCCGGTCGCGACCCGGCGAACCCAGCCAGGTCAACACGCTCGAGCCACTCCCGAGCCCGGGCGTTCGCAGTTCTGCGGTCGACGCCGCGGGCACGCAGTCCGAAGGCGACGTTGTCGAGGACGCTCAGGTGGGGGAAGAGCGCGTGATCCTGGAAGACGAAGCCGACCCTGCGTGCCTCAGGGGTGAGCCACGCGCCGCTGGACGTATCCTCGAACACTTCGCCGTCCACGGCGACGCGGCCCTCGTCGAGTGGCACGAGCCCCGCGATGACGCGGAGCAGGGTTGTCTTTCCGGCGCCATTTGGACCGAGCACCGCCACGGTCACATTCGAGTCGAACGACAGGTTGCAGTCGAGACTGAGGCTCCCGAGCTGCGTCCGGATGCGCGCGGTCAGCGTCACTGGAGCGCACCGAGCCAGCGGTCGCGCAGTACGACCAGCACAAGGATGGAGATCGCGAGCAGCAGCAGCGAGAGCGTGATCGCCATCCCGATCTGTCCCGACCCTTCGAACGAGGTGTACGCGGCGATCGGAAGCGTCTCGGTTGTCCCCGGGAAGCTACCGGCAAAGGTGATCGTGGCACCGAACTCGCCGAGGGCCCGGGCCCAGCAGAGCGCGGCGCCCGCCGCGATCGACGGCGCGGCCAGCGGCATCGTGACTCGCCAGAAGCGCCGCCACGGGCGGGCGCCGAGGGTCGCCGCAACCTCCTCGAAGCGGTCGTCGCGCTGGCGGAGCCCGGCTTCGACGGTGATCACCAGGAACGGAAAGCCGACGAACGCCTCGGCGATCGCCGCGCCGGCCGTGCTGAAGGGAAGCACGATCCCGAAGTGATCGAGCACCGTCCCGATCGGTGTCGTCCGGCCCAGCGCCGTCTGCAGTGCGATCCCGCCGACGACGGGCGGAAGCACCAGCGGCAGCGTCACCAGCCCGCGGATCAGGCGGCGTCCCGGCAGCGACGTGCGCGCGAGCAGATAGGCGAGCGGGACACCGATCACCAGGGAGATCGCCACCGCGATGATCGAGCACTCGAGGGAAAGTCGCAGGGCCGTCAGGACGTCCGACGACACCAGCTCCGACGGGAGGTTGCTCCAGTCGACGTGCAGGAGCAGTCCGATCAACGGCAGCGCGATGAACAGCACCGCGACCGCGGCCGGAATCAGGAGACCGAGGAGGGGGCGTCTCGTGACGCCCCGGGTCACGACGGCTTCAGAAATCCGTCGGCCAGCAATTGGGTCTGGACATCACCGGATACGGCCGAGGTGACGAAGGCCTGGGCTGCGCCCTGGTTGGCGCTCGCTTTGAGCACGGCGACCTCGTAGGTACCGATGACGTTCTGTGCATCCGGAATCGGGATGCCGGTCACCTTGTTGCCTGCTGCGACCACATCGGTCACGAACACCAGTGCCGCATCAGCGTTCCCGGACTCCACCTGTTCCACCACCAGCGCGTCGTCGAGCTGCAGGGATTTGGGCGTCAGCGTGACGTTGGCTGCCTTGAGCGCCTTGGTCGCGTAATCGCCGACCGGCACGCCGGGCGCGGCGAGCACCACCAAGAGACCCTGAGCCGCGAGGTCGGCCAGCGTCTTGATGCCCTTCGGGTTGCCGGGCGCCACGATGATCTCCAGCTTGTTCTTGCAGAACGCCTGAGGCGTGTCGACCAAGCCCTTGGCGACGAGCTGCTGCATCGTGGAGGTGTTGGCGGTGGCGATGACGTCGGCAGGTGCGCCGTTGATGAGCTGGGACACCAGCGTTTGTGAGCTGCCATAGGAGTACTGAGCGGTGAACCCGGGGTGATCCAGCTCGAGCCCTTTCTCGGCAGTGTTGAAGGCGGAGGTCAGCGACGAGGCCGCGAACACGGTGATCGATCCATTGAGCGGGTCGGCTGACGCGGAGCGCCCGCTCGTCGAAGTTGCGCCGCATGCGGCCAGCGCGATGGCGGTGATGCCAGACGGCAGCAGGGCGCCGGCGCCAATCTTCATGGCTTCCTCGGGAGCGTCTCGGCGGACGGGGGCAGCTCGATCACGACGTTGGTGGCCTTCACCGAGGCGACCGCCAGCATTCCCGGCTCCAACCCGAGCTCCGCGACCGCTTCGCTGCTGATCAGCGAGCTGATCCGGAACGGTCCGGCCTGCAACTTGACGTGGGCCATCACACCGTCAGCGACGACGTCGGTGACCAGCCCGAGGAAGTGATTGCGAGCCGACTCGGTCACGGGCATCGTCGGGTGAGTGCTGGCCAGCTCGACGGCAAACCTGGCCAGGGCGACTCCATCGACGAGGCGGTGCCCGCCCTCGGTTCGCACCGTCTCGATCCGTCCCGCGTCGGCCCAGCGCCTCACAGTGTCGACGCTCACCCCGAGCAGGTCCGCGGCCTGGCCCATCTTGTATGTTTGCATGGGTCGCGACCTTAGCGCAAAAACGGGCTTCTTCTCAACTAGGCCTCGCGATTGCGCGATTTGGCTATGGGCCGCTACTCGTGCGAGACCACTGTTACCGCGTGCACGACGTCACTCACGAAGAGCGGCGCAGGGTAGATCACCCGTACGTAGCCCTGAGGGTCGATGACCTCGAGGTAGTTGGTGTGTGGGGGTTCGATCGGCTCACCCCACTTGATCCAGGTGATCTTCAGGGTCGCGTCCGGTCCAAGCAGCCAGTGCCAGCCGCCCGACCATTTGGTCGTGAGGTTCGTGGTGATGAAATGCTCCACGTCGGCCGGAGTGCGGTCGGCGACGACGCTGACGATGAGCAGGACCGGATTGATCCCTTTCGGCAGCGCCTGTTCCACCGCCGCGATGTCACGACCGAGAAGCGGGCAGAGGTCGACGCAGAGCGGGTCCATGAACGCCACCAGCACAACGTGGCCCTTCTCGTCGGCCAGCGATATCGTCTTGCCGTTCTGATCGACGAGGCCCGTCAGCGGGGGAGTTTGCTGGCGCTTGAGCGGTGCTCCGATCACGTCGGCCGAGGGCGTGATATTGACCTGGGCTGCCGTCGTCGTGGCTCTCGGGTGGAGCGTCAGCGACATGAAAGCCCCGATGCCCAGGCTGCCGGCTAGAGCGAGCACGACCAGCAGGATCTGCCCGCGCTTGGATCGCGTCACGACTCCGAGGCTCCCCGACGCTTCATCCACAAACCCCGCTCGGCAATGGCTGCCTGATGGTTGAGTCCGCACTTGCCAAACACATCCTGCAGGCGAGCGCGGCGCCAATTATCGCTCGCATGACCCGCTCGAGTGATCCGCACGGCGGCCGGGCGTATGCTCCCGGCGTGATCGCACAGCGGCGGACGAGGTTTGCCGCGACAGGCGGAGTGCTCCTCGCGCTCACAGGGCTGTTCATCGGCCACACGCTCGAATACCTCCGGGTCTGGGGAACCGCCGGGATCGTGGAGTCGATGAGCAACCCGGTGCACGCTTACATGCTCCCGGTAGCAGGCGGGCTCCTGGCGCTCAGTGCGGTCTTCGCGTTTCGCCTGGCGATCGCATGGCAGGCACTCAACGAGAGGCTCGACCGCGCCGCGGCGGGCATACGCCGGATCTGGCGGGGGTCGAACGATGCAGTCCCCGATCGGGGAAATCGGCGGTCGAGCCCGGGAACGCGCCTCGCGGCCATCTGGCTTCCGCTCGCGGCAGCGCAGACGGTTCTCTACCTCCTGCAGGAGAACGTCGAGGCGGTGGCCCGCTCGCAGCCGGCTCCAGGCATCGGGGCGATCACCGGGATCCATTGGGCCGCCCCGCTTGTCCATCTCTATGTGTCGCTCCTGCTCGCCTGCCTGGTCCGCATTTGCCAGATTTCGTTTCATCGCCGCGAGGTCGCCGTCGAGAGGGCGGAAGCGCTCCTGCGGGCGATCATCCGGCGCCTCCGGACCGGGGCACCTGTCATCCGTCCCCATGCGACCCGCGCCGTCTCACCCTTGGACTGGCTGGGACGGCACCTCTGGTGTAGGCCGCCTCCGCTGCTTCTCGACATCTGACCGGCGTCCGTGAGCTTCGGCTCACCTTCGATCGTTCATTTGCGAGGAGATATCAAGTGGGGCAAATCACCCGTCGAACGTCCGCGGCTGCCGCCGCGATGCTGGTCGCCCTGGCAACCTCGTTCGTGGTCGCGTCGGCGCATTACGTGTTCACGGCAGGAAAGTATCGGATCGCCATCGGCTGGCAATTCGAGCCTGCCGGCGGCACCGACACCTATGTCGGGGCGCCAAATGCGATCCAGGTCTTCATCGACGTCCCATCGGCATCCAACCCGATCGGGACCCCCGCCAGCACGCTCAACGAGGACTGCACGCATCCCGATTTCCAGGTCACCGTAACAGTCGGGACCACGACAAGCAGCCCGTACTGCCCGGTGCCTCTCTACGACTCGGACACCGGCAGCGGCCGGCTTGACGAGTACGACTACGCGGTGATCCCGACTGTGGTCGGAAGCTACACGTTCCACATCTTCGGCACCATCAGCGGTGTGCCGATCGATCAGAAGGTCACGTCAGGCCCGACGACGTTCGACTCCATCGCGGATTCCAGCGCCGTCGATTTCCCGGTGGTCCTCCCTGCCGCCGCCGCGGTGGCTACCAAGGTCGAAACGGTGGGTCAGCGCGCGGCGAGTGCGCTGGCGAGCGCGCAGTCCGCGTCAACAGCGGCTGGCGACGCGAAGGCGAGTGCAGCGGGCGCAACCACCCTCGCCATCGTCGCGATCGGCGTGGCTGTATTGCTCAGTGCAGTCAATGTGGCGATCGGATTGCGCCGCCGGAGCACGTAGGCATGCAGGCGCGGTGGTCGCTGATCGTTGCCACAGCGCTTGCGGTGGGGGCAGCCGTCTGGCTCCCACTGACCGCGGACGCCCACGCGCTGCCACAGAGCGCCGTCCCTCCCGAGGGCGCCGAGGTCCAGACCGCGCCGAAGTTGGTGGAGATCACGTTCGGTGAAACGCCGGACCCGAAGCTCTCAAGCATCACGGTGGTCAACAGTTCAGGGGTGAGTGTCGACGCCGGACCCACGGCGGTCGTCCCCGGTCACCCGCTCGAGCTCGACGTGCCCCTGAAGCCCATCGGCAACGGGGCGTACACGGTCACATGGAAAACCGTGTCCGAGACCGACGGCCATCTCGCCACGGGCGCGTACGCGTTCGGAGTCGGTGAGTCGGCCGCGAGTGCCAATGCGCATGCAAGCAAGGAGGTGGTATCGCCTCCGCCGTCGATACTCGCCGTTGTCGGTCGGTGGCTGTTCTTCATCGGACTGATGGGCATTGTTGGCGTCGCCTCCACGTGTCTCATCGTGTCGGACGTTCTTCCAGCCTTCGCCGGGCGGATGCTCGGTGCCACGTGGATTCTCGGCGCGCTCGGCGTTGCGACCATCGTCGAGGCTCAGCGAGAAGCTGCAGGGGTGACTTTCGGCGTCATGTTCTCGACGTCGCTCGGCACGGCCGCGATCGAGCGAATCGTGACGCTCCTTATCACCGGACTCGGTGTCGCGGCTGGGCTCTTCCGGTACGCCGTCGCAACTCGGGCAGGAATTGCCCTCGCCGGAATCGGAGCCGCCGCCTCGATGTGGGTGGATGTCGCTGCGAGCCACGCAGGCGCACAGGCACCGGTCGGGGTCAACCTCGTAGCGCAGTGGGCGCACATCGTTGCGAGTGGGGTCTGGTTTGGCGGGCTGTTGACACTGATCTTCGCGGTGCGAGGACAGCCGTCGGAGGTCAAGGGACGAGCGGTGCGCCGCTTCTCGACGCTGGCGGCCATTGCCATCATCGTCGTTGCCCTCACGGGGACATTCCGCGCGGTCATTGAAATCGGTTCGATCGGTCAGCTCTTCGGCACCGCATTTGGCGTGCTCGTGCTTGTCAAGGTCGCGCTGTTCGTGGCGCTCGCGTGTCTGGGTGCGATCAATCGCTACCGCAATGTGCCCCGTGCAGCCACGGTCCTCCGCGGTCTGCGACGTGCCGGTTCCACCGAAGTGGTGATTGGCGCAGCGGTTGTGCTGGTCGCCGCAGCCCTCGTCAATGTCGCACCGCCGGTCGCGTCCTCGGCGGCAGCGTCAACCACGCGGTCGAGCCAGGTTGTGGTCACGGGCAGCGACTTTGCGACCACCGTGAAGGTGCGTCTCACCGTGTCACCGGGGACGGCCGGATTCAACAGCTTCGTTCTCCGGGTCAGCGACTACGACACAGGTGCGACCGTCCACGCGAGCTCGGTGCAGCTCGAGTTCGCGCAGCCCCTCCGGCCCCAGCTCGGGGAGTCGACTCTGACCCTCAGGCGCCAGACGAACGGCACCTTTGCCGCCCGTGGAGGCAACCTTGCGATCGCGGGAATCTGGGAGGTTGCGGTGATCATCGAGAACGCGAGCAGCTCCACGGAAGTTCACCTCCAGCTGATCACCGCCAGTCCGGCACCTATGGTCACCGCAACGCGGTTCAACGGACTTCCGACTCTGTACTCGATCCAGCTGCAGAACGGCTGGCTCGCACAGGTCTACATCGACCCCGACAAACTCGGTGCCGACGAGTTTCATGTCACGTTCTTCAGTAGTTCGAACGAGACGAGTGAGATTCAGATCGCGGCAGTCACGGTCGGCATGACCGCTGCGGGAGGGACGCCGACCATCTTGGTGAGCCGCCGTCTCGACCCCATCGGCCACTTCGTCGCGGACGCGACGATTCCTGCGGGCGCGACGCGCTACGACATCATCGCGACCACGCAGTCCGGCGTGGCCATCTCCACCTACGTGACCATCACCCCCGGAGCCTGACCGCCGTCAGCGGAGTGCCGAGCGGATCAGGTCGGCGACCACCGCGGGCTGTTCGAGGTAGGGGAGGTGAGCCATTCCCTCGAACACGTGATAGCCCGATTGGGGAAGCCAGTCGGCGAGCTCCTTGGACCGCGCGATGATGAAGGGGAGGTCGAGATCCCCGCACGCGACGGTCACCGGTATGGAGATCTCCTCGAGCCTCGACCATGCGGTGATCCCGCTCTTTCCAGACTCCTCGGGAATCTCGTTCTTCAGTGCGATCGCGTTCATCGCCAGCGCGAGCTCGCGCGCAGGGCCGGACACGCGCCCCTCGGGCGCGCTGGGGCCGTCGAGCCATAGCCACATCTCGATACGGTTGATCTCGTCGATCTCGCCGGAGGTCTGTGCGGCCTCCCACATGCGGACGAGTCGATCGGTATCCGCGTCGAACACGCTGGGTTCGGGCGCCCCGCTCACCGCGGGAGCGAGGAGCACCAGACCCGCCACCCGCTCCGGTGACGCGAGGGCGGTGTCGATCGCGATCTCGCCGCCCATCGAGCTCCCGACGAGCCAGACGGGGCCGGTGGCCACACGGTCAAGGACCGCGTTGAGATCATCGAGGTGCGAGAACCCGTACGTGACCCCGGACGTCTCCCCATAGCCGCGCATGTCGTAGGCGACCACTCCGGTCGTCGGTTGCAGCTGCTCGGCGACCGCATGCCACGAGCGCCGGTCCGTGACGCCCGAATGGAGCAATACGACCGGCTGACCTTCGCCCGGCCAGCGTTCCGCCGCCAGGCTGGCCGTCCCGCGCTGCACGGTGAACTTCTCGGATGGCACTCGCCCATTCTGACGGGAGTTCGGTGGTCGCGACAGCCCTCGCGCACCGAGGCCCCCGCATCGTCACGAGGGTGTCGAGAAGCGAGCGCGGTTGGCCGACAGCGGTCGGCGCGCCAATCGGGCGATGGCATGATTCGGGGGATGGCTGCTGATGCCGGTGAGGAATTCGACCAGTCCCTGAGGCCGGTGCAGGGGCAGCTGTCGTACCTTCAGATCCCGGCGATCGACGTGCAGCGATCAGCCGAGTTCTACGCGCGAGTCTTCGGATGGCACATTGAGCACCCGCATCCCGGATTCGATGCGCCGGGGCTCATCGGCCAGTGGGTGACCGACCGGCCTCCGACATCCAATGCGGGAATGCTTCCCTGGTTGCACGTTGAGAGCATGGAAGACACGATGAAGCTCGTTCGCGCATATGGCGGCGAGGTGCTCGAGCATCCGACGCCCGATGGTCCGGAGCGGCTTCTGTCAACCGTGCGCGATCCTGCCGGCAATGTGCTCGGCCTGGTGCAGCTCGTCTCCGGCTGACGCCGACGGAGCTCAGCCGGCGAGCAGGACGCTCGGACGGGCCACGTGGCGGTGCCCGCACACAACGCACTTCAGCACGGCGCGAACCGGCCGTGTGGGTTGCGTCCGCCGATACTCGGCACTGCGGGCATGGACGGTCAGCGGAATGAGCCGTGGTGCACCGCAGCGTGCACACCGAATCGGACGCTCCGAAGCGGGCCGATTCACGCGCGGCATTGTGCTACGCGCCGCCCTGTCCGTCGACCGGATGGCTATGGCGATGCCCCGGCGAGGGCGGCCGCGACGATGGAGTCTGGCGTCGGATCGCTCGGGCGGCTTTCCTACGTACGACCACCGACCGCAGGCTCCCGCAACGCCGACCAGGGACGTTCGCGCTCCTGCGCCTCGATCGCCCACTGCAGGGTCTCCAGGACGTGGCCGAGATGCTCGGCCATGGCCGAGTCGCAGGCTGCGGGATCGTGCGCCGCGATGGCGGCGACGATCTTCTCGTGCTCCTGGAGCGATTGCTCGGGACGGCCGGGGCGGAGGATCGTTCCGTATTGGAACCGGATGCTCTGCGACTTGAGCGTGACCAGCATCTTGGTGGCGACCTGGTTGTCAGAGATCTTCCAGATCCGCCGATGGAGCGTCGCGTTGAGCTGCATGTAGCCGAGCGAGTCGTCCTCGCGGAGGCGGTCGTGCATCGCGGCCACGATCTCTCGGAGATCGGCGACGTCGCCGCTGGCGGCCTGGGTGGCTGCGCTCCGGGCGAGGAGCCGTTCGAGTGCGTTGCGCACCTGTTCGATTTCGAATGCCTCGCGCGCCGAGATCAGCCTGACCCTGGCCCCGCGATGGGGTTCGCGAACGATGAGCCCCTCCTGGTCGAGCACCGCCAGCGCTGCCCGGATGGCAGTGCGGCCCACCCCCAGACGAACCGAGAGGTCCGCCTCGACGAGGCGCTCGTTGGGCTGGAACTCGCCGCTGACGATGGCCTCACGGAGGCGGTCGCAGGGGTCGGTGACCGGGCGAATCCCGCACCCGTCCGAATCGGAGGAGGGGGCTGGATTGTTCACAACATTGTCGCTAGTATTGCCGACAATCTTCGCCAGCCGCGCCAGGGGGCGCTAGGAGGCATCTGATGCTCGTAAGCCATCATCGGGTCGGCAGAGGGGTTGGGGTCCTCTTCGCGATGCTCACGGTGGCGCTGGCCGCCTGCGGGGGCTCGTCGACCCCGAGCGGGTCGTCGAGCAAGTCGCCACTGCTGATCGGCGTCATCGCGCCGTTCACCGGTCCTGACGCGGCGCTCGGACCGGCATATTTCGCCGCATGCCTGCCAGCGGCGCGCGCGATCAACAATGCCGGTGGTGTCATGGGGCACATGGTGAGTTGCCAGGAGTTTGACACCCGCGGTGAGCCCGCCGATGCCGTCCCCGCCGCCCAGCAGATGGTGGCGAGCCACTCGAATCTCATGGCCGTCGTGGGCTGCACATCGGACGAGGCCGCGAGCGTCGCTCCCATCCTCAACCAGGCGCACATTCCGATGTTCTGCATGACCGGGCAGTCGGAGTTCAACAAGACGACGTTCACCTACTTCCATCGCCTGGTCCCCCCCGACGAATTCGACGCGTTCGCCATGGTAGGAAGCGCGCTCGACCACTTCAACTACAAGCGCGTGGCGCTGGTGTTCGGCAATGACATCGGCTCGCAGGCCTTTGTCGGGCCGGCGATGGCGGCCCTTCAAGGGCTGGGTGCGACCGTGACCATCAACCAGGCGATCGCCCTCGGCCAGCCGTCGTACCGGACCGAGGTCACGGCGATGCTACAGACGCATCCTGACGTGATCTTCACCGAGGCGCTCGGTCCGACCGACGCGACCTACATGTCTGAGGTGAAGCAGTTGAACAACGGCACGATGCTGCCGTTCATGGGCACGTCGGCAACCATCGATCCGGTGTGGTTCGCGGCGGTCACGGGCGCGATCGGCGTTCAGACGGTTGTTGACAAATTCACGGCCGTCGACCTCGGCGTCTCCTTCAGCGGACCCGGCTACGAAGAGTTCAAGGCCAACCTCGACGCCGTCGCGTCGCAGTTCCCCGATGCTCCGAAGTATTCGCAGCGAGGCGCGACCCTCCATCTTTATGACGGCATCATGCAGGCTGCTCTCGCCATGGACGAGACCAAGAGCACCGACCCGACGGTCTATAACGCCGTCATCAAGGACGTTGGCAACGGGGTCGCCGGAGCAGTCACGGTCAACACGTATGCGACCGGAGTCAGCGCCATCAAAAGCGGCCAAAAGGTTCGCTGGGTCGGAGCGGGTGGACTGACCAACTACAACCAGTACAACAACTCCCAGCAGGGCTACATCCTTGTCAGATATGACGCCTCGGGTAACGAGATCACCATCGGCACGCTCACCCAGGCGCAGACCCAAGCCATCATCGCGGCGGGCGGTGGCTGAGTCACAGAACGGTCGGGGGCGGCGGCGATGAGTCTCATCGTCGCCGCCTTCGGCTTTGGCCTCGTCTCCATGTCGATCATCGCCATCTCGGCGGTCGGCTTCACGATGCAATTCGGCATCACCAACATGATCAACCTGGCGTACGGGCAGGTGATGATCGCTTCGGCGTACGCCGCGTACACGGTGAACAACGCCGGGGTGAGCATCTGGCTGGCACTGCCGGTCGGCGCGATCTTCGGGGCGGTCTTCTCGTTCCTGCTCAACCGGTTGATCTACGCGCCCTTCCAGCGCAAGGGGACCAACCTGATCGGCATGGTCATCATCTCGCTGGCGGTCTCATTGGTGATCGCGAATGTGCTGCTCCCGATCGTCGGGTACTACAGCGTCTCGTATCATCAGAACCCGGGCCCGACGTATCACCTGGGGTCGATCGCGCTGACCGGCGTGCAGGTTGCGATCATCGCGGTCGCGGTGATCGTCATGCTCGCCATCTACGCGCTGCTTCGATTCACGAGGCTGGGCAAGGCGATGCGAGCCACAGCAGCCAACCCGACCCTTGCCCGCAACTGTGGCATCCCCACCGGCCGCGTGGTCGACCTTGCATGGTTGATCACCGGCGCGCTCTGCGGTGTCGCGGGTACCGTCGCCGGGATGAACTCCGACTCATTCTCGGTGGCGAGCGGCTCTGAGTTCCTGATACCGATCATCGCGGCATCCATCCTGGGTGGTGCCGGGAGCCCTTACGGCGCGATGATCGGCGCCGTGCTCATCGGGGAGATGACCGAGATCAGTGCCGCGATCATCTCCCCCGAGTACAAGCAGGTTGTGGCATTCGCCGTCCTGGTGCTGGTCATGGTGCTCCGGCCTCAAGGTCTGCTCGCCAAGCGAGGCGCACTCGCGGCTGCCGGGTGACCTACTACCTCACGACGGTCCTGGTCTACGCGGCCGTCGACATCCTCGCGTGCTTGGCGATCAGCCTGCAGTTCGGGGTGTCCGGCATCGTCAATTTCAGCTTCATCATCTTCCAGGCGGCAGGGGCATACACCGCTGGGGTGCTCTCGCTACCGAAGGATACCGCCAACGGCGGCTTTCAGACGTACATCCTCGGTTTGAACCTGAGCTTCCCGCTCCCATGGATCGGCGCGACGCTCGTCGGCGCGCTGCTCGCGCCGCCGATCGGGCTCGTCGTCCTGCGCCGCCTGCGCAGTGACTACCAGGCGATCGCGATGCTCGTCCTCTCGGTGATCGCCAGCCTCGTGGTCACCAACACACCGGCGTTCCTCGACGGCGCGGCAGGCCTCGCCCTCGTCCCCCAGCCGCTTTCCGACAAGTTCAACGCGTACTCCGACGGCTACCAGTGGGCGTACACGATCGGCTCGCTCCTTCTCGCGGTGATCGTCTTCTTCATCGTGCAGCGACTGATCAACTCGCCGTACGGTCGCTCACTGCGAGCCATGCGCGAGAACGAGGTTGCCGCAAACGCGCTGGGCAAGAACGCGGTCGCGATGAAGATGACCGTGTTCGTGGTCGGGGGTGCTATCGCGGGTTTGAGCGGCGCGATCCTGGTCGGCTTCATCACGACGTGGGCACCGTCGACCTGGCTCTATCCAGAAACGCTCATCCTGTTCGCCGCCGTGATCGTGGGCGGACGGGGCAACAACTACGGCGCCGTCCTCGGCGCACTGCTGGTCCCGGTCGGGTTTGAAGAGGCGACCCGCTACCTGCCCCCATTTGGCCCACCCGGGCTCATCCCCGCGCTGGAGTGGGTGTGCATCGGTGGACTGATTCTCGGCTTCCTCTGGTTCCGGCCTCGCGGGGTGCTGCCCGAGCGGCGCCGCGTTTTCGCCGCGCGACCGAATCCCGTGGAGGTGGGGGAGCAGCATGCCGGTGGAAACTGACGCCGTCGCCGCGACCCCCGCTGCGGCGCAGCAGCCTCTCTCCCAGCGCCCGCTCCTGGTTGCCACCCATGTCAGCCGCCATTTCGACGGTGTGCGCGCAGTCGAGGATGTCTCGATCGACGTGCTGCCGGGACGCATCACCGGTCTCATCGGCCCGAACGGCGCCGGGAAGTCGACGTTCCTCGCGGTGCTCGCCGGGACGCTGCCGGCAAGCTCCGGCACGATCACATTCGACGGCCACGATGTCACCTCGCTGCCGGCATTCCGGCGCGCCCGTCGCGGTCTCGTGCGGACGTTTCAGCTGCCGTCCGAGTTCGCCCAGCTCACCGTCCTCGAGAACCTGCTCGCCGCAGCGCCGCACAACCGCGGTGACTCGCTCGTCGGAGCGCTCCTCGGCAAGCGCTACTGGAGAGCGGACGAGGATCGGCTGGTGGCCGAGGCGCGGGCTCTGCTCGACCGTTTCCGTATGACCGCCAAGGAATCGGACTACGCGAGCTCACTCAGCGGCGGACAGAAACGTCTCGTCGAGATCATGCGCGCATTGATGCTGCAGCCGCGGTTGCTGCTCCTCGACGAGCCGATGTCAGGCGTACACCCGTCGATCATCGGAGAGATCGCCGATTACTGCGAGGCGCTCCGCGATGACGGGTTGACCATCCTGATCGTGGAACACGAACTGCACATGATCGAGCGCATGTGCGACCCGGTCATCGTGATGGCCCAGGGGAGTGTCATCGGCCAGGGCACGATGGCCGCACTCCGGCAGCAACGCGAAATTGTTGACGCGTACCTTGTCGGATAACAGCGCGGCAGCGCCCGAGGGGCGTCCGGAAGCGCTCCTGCGCGCGGAGGGAATCACCGCCGGCTACGGCGGGGTCCCGGTCATCCAGAACATCACGCTCAGCGTCGGACCGGGCGAGATCGTCGCCGTCATCGGGCCCAACGGCGCCGGGAAGAGCACGCTGCTCAAGGCACTCGTGGGCATCCTGCGGGTGACCAGCGGGCGGATCATGCTCGGCGACCAGGAGGTCACCAACCGCCGTCCCGAGGAGCTCGCGCGGCGCGGGGTCGGCTACGTCCCTCAAGTGCAGGACATCTTCGAACCGCTAACCGTGCTCGAGAATCTCGAGATGGGCGGGTATCTGTTGCCTGCGCATACCATCCGGGAGCGTGTGCCGGAGGTCGTCGAGGTTTTTCCCGCGCTCAAGCCGATGCTCAAACGTCGAGCGGACAAGCTGAGCGGCGGCGAACGCAAGATGCTCGCGATCGCGCGTGTGCTCATGCTCGACCCCAAGGTGCTGATCCTCGACGAGCCGACGGCCAACCTCGCCCCGCAGCTCGCGGACCGGCTGCTCCGCGAGCAGGTGAGCGGTCTCGGCAAGCTGGGCAAGGCGGTGCTGCTCGTCGAGCAGCGCGCTCGTGCCGCGCTCGAAATCGCCGCATATACGTCTGTTCTTGTGTCTGGATCCATCCGTATGGAAGGTCGACCCGGCGAACTCCTCGATCGCCAGGATTTCGAGGAACTGTTTTTGGGAGCGGCGACGAGTCTCAGCTCAGCGTCCAGCTCGGAGGCGAACAAGGTATGAAACTGCTCATGTTTCGCGATGGTGGGGCGCCACGCCTGGGTGTGGGACGCGACGGCGCAAGCGACGAGATCATCGATGTCGCCGCCGCGGCCAACGGCTCGGGGGACGCGTTGCCTGCGACGATCCTCGGCGTGATCGATGCCGGAGACGAGGGCCTCGACCGGCTTCGCGTCCTCGCGTCGTCAGCGCCTTCGAACGCGGTTCGAACGATCTCGGACCTGACCCTGCTGCCCCCGTTCGATCCGCCGCGGGGCAACGTCCTGGCGATCGGTCGCAACTACCAGAAGCACGCCGAGGAAGGCGCACGCGCGCTCAACACCGAGGTTGGACCGCCGACCATCTTCACGAAGGCCATCACGACCATCACCTCGCCGTACGCGGATATCCGCATCGATCCGTCGGTGAGCACCAAGATCGACTGGGAGGTCGAGCTGGGTGTGGTCATCGGGCGCCGCGGCGCCAACATCAAACGCGAGGATGCGCTCGGCCACATCTTCGGCTACACCGTGCTCAACGACGTCACCGCGCGTGACATCCAGAACGGCTGGGGTGGACAGTGGTTCAAGGGCAAGAGCCTCGATGGTTCGTGCCCGGTCGGTCCGTGGGTGCTGACTCGAGACGAGGTCGCCGACGTGCAGTCGTTGCACCTTCAGCTGCGGATCAACGGCGCGGTCAAGCAGGATGCCAACAGCCGCGACATGATCTACCCCGTGGACGCGATCATCGAGTGGCTGTCGGTCGGCATGACTCTGCTGCCCGGGATGCTGATCGCGACCGGCACCCCGGAGGGAGTCGGCTTCGCGCGCACTCCACCGGAGTACCTGCAGCCCGGTGACGTGATGGAGTCGGAGATCGAAGGCATCGGGACGCTCCGCAACACCGTGGTGGCAGCGCCGGCCTGATGTCTGACGGCACGCGGTTGGCTGGGCGAGTCCCATCCGCTGCCGTGGCCACCCTTGCCATTCACGGCGTCGCCGCAGCCCACGAGGCATACGGTAAGGCCGGGCTGCTCCACCCGGCCATCCGCCCGATCCAGCAGGGCGCCCGGCTCGCCGGCCCCGCTGTCACCGTGCTCTGCCCGCCCGCCGACAACCTGATGATTCACATGGCAGTGGAGCGGTGCATTCCCGGCGATGTGCTGGTCATCGCCACCGATCCTCCCGGGAGCGCGGGCGTCATCGGGGAGTTGCTGGCCACCTCGCTGCGCGCCCACGGAGTGATCGCTGCCGTTATCGATGCCGGGGTGCGCGACGTGGACGCATTGCGCACGCTGGGGTTCCCGGTGTGGTCGCGATGGGTCTCCGCGCAGGGCACGACGAAGCAGGGACCCGGAGCGGTGAACACCGGCGTGGTGTGCGCCGGCCAGATGGTCGAGCCTGGTGACGTCATCGTCGCCGACGACGACGGTGTCGTCTGCATCGCCGCCGGCGCGGCCGTCGATGTGGCCCGCGATGTTGTGGCGCTCGTGGCACACGAGGCGGCGATTCGCGAGCGCCTCTCCGCAGGCGAGTTGAGCGTTGACATCCTCGGCCTGCGCCATCAGGCCGCACGCGACCGGAACGCGCCGGGCGACCGGTGATACATCTCGACGCAGCCCAGTTGCTTCTGGTCGCCGGCGCGGCCTTCGTCGCCGGTGCGGTGAACGCGGTCGCCGGCGGCGGGACCCTCCTGTCATTCCCGGCCCTGCTCCTGATCGGCTTCCCCGCGCTGGCGGCGAACGTGACCAGTACGCTCGGCATCCTCCCGGGTTATGCGGGGGGCAGCGTCGCGTACCGCGCCGAGCTGACCATGCAGCGCGACCGCGTGGGCTTCCTCGGCCCGATCAGCGTCGCCGGCGCCGTGGTCGGCGCGATCCTGCTGACCCGAACGTCGAACCACATCTTCGCGGCGATCGTGCCGTGGCTGATCCTGCTCGCATGCGCGCTGCTCCTGCTCCAGCCGGTCGTCACCTCGCGAGTGCGCTCGCGCCGGCCGGAGCGGGAACAGCACCGCTCGCCCATCCTCGCCGTGGCGCAGTTCCTCGGCGGCATCTACGGCGCATTCTTCGGCGCCGGTCTCGGCGTGATGATGCTCGCGGTGCTGGGGCTCTTCATCCGCGATGACCTGCAGCGCATCAACGCGCTCAAGGGCATGATGTCGCTGATCATCAACATCGTCGCGGCCGTCTATTTCGCGTTCTTCGGGCCCGTGTCATGGCTCGCGGTGCTGGTCATGATGCCGATGAGCGCTGCGGGTGGCTTCATCGGCGTGACCCTGGCTCGCCGCCTCCATCCAGTTGTGCTGCGCACGCTCGTCGTTGCCTTCGGCGTTGCGTTTGCGCTGCATCAACTGCTGTAGGCAAACCCGTGATGGGCCTGAATCGCTGGGTGTTCCGGGTGCTCGTCTACGTGCTCCTGATGCGCGACGAATATCCGCCGTTCCGGTTCGACCCGGGCGGGAGCGAAACACCTCCGGTGGCGAGCGCCCCGCCGGCACCGTGGCCCGGACTCGCACCGGTGCCCACCACCGGTCTGACCGTGTTTGGCGCGTGACTCGGTCACGCGCCGGCGATCGGGGTGCTCGACCCTACGCCTAGGTCCCGCTGGACGAGGTTGATCGCGGCCTGAAGGTTGGACTCATCACTGACGAATTGCATCGTAGGCACCGCACCGCTCGCGACACCGGCGAGGTCGGTCCTGACTGTGGCCGCTGCGTTGACCAGCGTGTGGACGTCATTCATCGCCGTGGCCGGAAACTGGATCGCGAGGAGGGCATCGCCGAATGTCTGGAGCGCCTGCGCATAGGACGCGTTGATCGGAGCTTCGTTGGCGACGGTGTTGGTTCCCGCCGCGACCAGTGATTGCCCGAGCGTGTCCCAGGTGGTCGTGGCCGTGTCCAGCGCCGCTCCCGCGTTCGCGTACTGCTGAATGTAGGCTGGGGTCGTTGTGGGGGTTGCCGCTCCGGTGACGGTGTCGCCACATCCGACAAGCGCCCCACCCGCAGCCAACAACACCACGACCCGCGCACGCGGACCGGTCATGACCTACCTCCGTGGGGGCCACTGTACCGCGGGAGGTTGTCACAGGTTGGTGGTGAGTCAGGTCAGCAGTCCGGGCAAGCGCATGCTGCGGAGCACGTCGGCCGCCCCGGACCGCTCGGTTCCGCCGCCGTCCAGCTCGACGGAGGAGCTGCTGTATCGGCATGCCACTCGTCGAACTCTCGGCGAGCACACGGAGACGAGCATGTCGATGAAGTTCTTCAGCCGAATTCCTTCGGTGGGGCACGGCCACGAGCACACGATTGGTCAGCCGAACACGGAGCCGCTGAACACGACAACGCAGGCGGATCTGGGCGGTCGGGTCTTTGATCTCAAGCCTGGTCTGATGCCCGGCGCGATGGTCGAAAACGTTCTGGTTGACGGACGCGCGCAGGGATATGTGATGTCTCGCTCGCCCCACTACGTCGTCTGGTCCGAGCGGTCTGACCGAGTACATGTCCAGGGCGACAACCTGCCATGGGCATGCGTCGCTCGGATGTGGGAGGGGCCACGCGGGGCTGCGATCAGTGAGGACGAGCTGTGGTGTGTCGTCATTGGACTCGGGTTCATCGCGTTCCCGCTTCGTCCTGGTCGTGAGATGCGGTCGCATTGGCGGCATCCGTTTCACGAGCGCTGGCAGCTCCATCAGCCCATGACGGGAGACCTCGTCGATGCCGTCCTATTCACCGGCGTGAGAGCGCTCAGCGCGCACCGATTCGCCCTCTCGACCCGCTGGGGCCTCGGGAATGCGTGGACCATGCGGGAATGGATCTACGACGCCGACACGGACACGATTGCAGAACCGCGCGACATCATCGACGAGGCAAAACGCCGCGCATCTTTGCGGCCCAAGGTCTCGGCAGCGTATGCCGAGGAGCGTCAGCTCGCGGCCGCACTCCGTGGCGACGGCGCAGAGTCCACCGCCGAGGCCGGCACGACCTTCGAGCTGGATCCTCATGGCGGAGAACGGGTGCTCGCCAAAGGAAAGCCCGTCGGCACCGTCCTCTGCCGGACTTCGCGATTTGTCGTCTGGCAAGAGCTCGGTTCCATGGTCTGCGCGGAGGGCGAGACGCTCCCATGGCTGCTGCTCGACGACATGTACGGTGGGGCACGTGCTGCCGCGATCAGCCCTGACGAGGAGTGGTGCGTTGTCGTCGGATGCGGCTTTCGCGTTCGTCATCTTCGCCTCGCGGGCGTGTTCAGAACGCACGGAGCCGACCCCGGCAACATCCTCTGGCTGGACGAGGTCGAGGCGCTTGGTCAGCACAAGTTCCGCCTCCGTGGCGGCGCGGCCGGCACCGTCAACGAGTATGTCTACGACGCCGACAGCGATGAACTCCGGCTCGAGGCGGGCGAGTCGATCACGCCGAGCGATTGAGCGCCTGAACCGCGGCCAGGTGCGGCTCAGGCGGTGAAGCCGCGCATGGCGCTGTCGACGACGCGCTTCGCGAAATCGAGGTCGAGGACCCCCCCGAACATCAAGCGGAAGTAGACGGGCCCGACCAGCAACTCGGTCGCGACCCCGGCGTCGGCATCAGCGCGGAGGTCACCACGCGCGATCCCGCGTTCGATCACCTTGGCGATCTCGGCGCGCCGAGCCTCGACAACGGTCGCGCGAAACGGGTCACCGATCGAAGGGTCGCTCGCGATCTGCGACAGCAGGGCCCTGATCACCGGTCCAAAATCCGTCTCGGTCACAGCCCGCATCGGATTGGTCACCGCGGCGAGCAACTCCTCGCGTGTGTCGCCTGAATCGGCCACGGCGATATGCGGCGCGGCCAGATGGGCGAGCAAGTCCTGGGCGAGCGCTTCTTTCGATGCCCAGCGCCGGTAGATCGTCGCCTTGCCAACGCCCGCTCGAGCGGCGACATGCTCGAGCCGCATTGCGGCGAAGCCCTTTTCGATCAGGAGCTCTCGGGCGGCGGTCAGGATCGCCTGATGGGCGCGTTCGCTTCGGGGCCGGCCGCCACGCGCCGGCGCTTGGTGGCTCGAGGCCGATGGCGGAGGGGAGGAGCTGTCATTTGTCATGGGGCTGCTATGATACGGAACGCATCGTATCGATGTTACTGGAGATCAATATGACAACGAGAGACGACACCCGCATCGTGGCGCTCATCGAGCGCGCCGAACGCGAGACCCCATTCTGCGACTGCGGTGAGCCCATGGCCGCGGTGGCCACGGACCGCCAGATCTGGCTCAACTGCACCGCGCATCAGAACCATCCGGGCGGAACGGTGCGCCGGTTCCTTGCCGCGTTGGCGTCGGCCGGGCACACTCGCAGACTCCTCGTCGACCCGGTGTAAACCGAAGCGGGCATGAGCCCGCTCCGTCAGCACAATAGGGCAGTCACTCCCGAGGGAGTGGTGACTTGCGTCCACCTGGCGCCGCCATCGTCACTCAATTCGAAGTACGACTTCGGGGCATCGCTCACGGACTCGCGCACAGTAACCAGCAAGGATGTTCCCCGCTCAGCGATCGAGCAGTACTGGCTCGTCCCCGGCGTGCCGATTGCGGGCATCGGAAGGCGCAGCGTGCTCCACGGCCGACCGGAGTCGGTGCTGCGGTCGATGCCGGCGGTGAACCCGCTGACATAGATGGAACCTGACCCGCCGACGGAGACCCACTCTGCACCCGTCGACGCAACGCTGCCGCCTTGGAGTGCCTGCTCATCCCGCCTCATCGACCACTGCGCGCCGCCGTCCGTCGTGGCCAGGAGGCGGTGGCGAGAACGACCGTGTGAACAGGTGGCCGAGCTACGGTCGCTGCCGGGGCGCTCTGCGATTTTGGGAACACCGAACATCCCGCCACCAGCAGCGCGGCAACGACGACGGTTGCGATGCGCATCAATTCGCCCGCCCTTGAGCTTCGCTGGACGCCCCGGTCGGAGTCAGACATCCGCCACCATCGTCGTCTCGAGATCCTCAGGCATCCAATAGCATGGCCCTCGGCTTCGCAGTCGCCGGTCGCGTCGGGTTAGCCAATCGCCACACCCGGAGCCACGCGACGACCGACTGCTCGTCCTCGGGATGACAAATATCCGGCGGCTCGCCTTTGTCGAGGAAGCGGAACCTATTGCGGAATTGGTCCTCGCAGAAGACGCCCCATTCCGCGCCGTCGGGAAGTACTCCGCTCGGCCAGTCGTTGTAGTCAATCCACGTAAAGGCGTCGATTTCGTTTTGACTAGGGCCAGCCCCGACCGGGATGGGTTGCGAGACGTGCATCGTCGGTTTGTCTCGACCATCCGCTACGACCACGCGATACCCGGGACCGCGCCCGGTGTTCCATATGTTGCCGTGGCGGCGCACCCAGACCAGCATAGGTCGCCAATCTAACTCGCGATTGACCAGCGTCTCGTCAAGCAACTTCTCGGTCGCAATAGCCTGGCGGACCGCCGCTTCCGTGGCTTTCGTGGCTGTCTCGATCGACTTGCGGCTCTCGATCGTCTGCCACACGGTAACGGCGAACGCGAGCGCGGCGACGACCGCAACCGCAATCGTCGGAGTAGGTGACGGCATCGTTCACGGTCTACCGCTCGGGACCTTCGCCACGACCTTGTGGTCGCCTTCCCGGACCTTCGGCTCGCAGTCGGCGCAGAACAGCGCGGAGCCGAACGCGCCATCCCTACGGGCGAACACGACGACCGGCGTGCGGTCACAGAAGTCGCAGCGCTGCCAGTCGGCACCGGCACCGCGATACGGCGAGACGTAGACCTGCATCACGTACGAATGTTTGCACCACGAGGTCCGGGATTCAAGGGGGCGTGGGTAGTGGGTCAGTTTGAATCCGGGCAGTGGGCCAGATCTTATCGGGCGGGGCTCGACGCCGGGGGCGACCCCAGCGATGGCCCTATTGGGTCGCCGCGATCCGTGGGATGATCGGGGCATGCCTTGGGTATTCAAGCACCGATGCTGGATCCTCGCGGGCGGCTTAGTGCTCTTGCTTCTCGGCCTTGTGCCACGTGGTCCGGTGACCGACGGCCGCACCGTCGTTGGCGCGACGGGGTTCTTTATGGTCTTCATGGCGATGCTTGCGGTTCTTCTTGCGATTCCCATGGCCCTGAGAGCCCGACGTGAGGCTCGTCGACCTCCCGATTCAAACTGACCCACCACCTGCCGGTCCGGTCCGCGCTGACAGCGTATTGACAGCGTACGTATTCGGCGGTTTACGCGTCAGAACGGGCTCGCCGGAAGTTCAATTTTGAATAGCCGACGGGGAGATTCGAACTCCCGGCCAGCGGTTTACGAAACCGCTGCTCTACCACTGAGCTACGTCGGCATGTCACGGGTCTCCGACTGCTGCCCGTCGAAACCGGGCGTGCCCCAAGGAACCCCGAGCGGCGCCTTGTGGGTGCCGCGCCTGCCCAATGGTACCCCGGGCATCCTGCCTCACCGTCCACGCGGGTGAGACCCGGTCGAGCCAGGGCGCGTCACGAGAACCGGGCCCCGCGTCAGGACGCGGTCGACGCCTCGGTGACCACGACTGGGGAGGGTGGCACCGACGTCGGACGCGAGCGTCCACGGGTGGCTCTGACGTGGACAACGCGCGTTGAGGAGGCGCGAACGACGCAGTTCCGCCCAGCCGCCTTGGCCGCGTAGAGGGCCTTGTCAGCCGCCGCGATCAGGGTCTTCGCGTCAATGGCGTCGCTGGGGATCGCCGCCACACCCAGCGACGCCGTGACCGTCGGCGATCCTCGGTTGCCGGCGAATCGATTGGCAATTTCGATGCGCAGCCGCTCGGCGACGACCACCGCATCCTGGGCATCGCTCTCGCGAAGGAGCACGCAGAATTCCTCACCACCGTAGCGGTACGCGGTGTCGGTTTCGCGCAGCGACCGCGCAAACGCACTCCCGAACTCCGACAGGATCTCGTCTCCGGCCTGGTGCCCGTGACGGTCGTTGACCTCCTTGAAATGGTCGACGTCGAGCATGATGCAGGCAATCGGGCGGTTGTACCGCAGACTTCTCGCGACCTCCAGGTCAAGGTCCAGCTCGAGACTTCGTCGATTGGGCAGGTGGGTGAGCGCATCGGTGTGACTCAGCTCATCGGCGGTCTGATGGAAGCGCGCCGCCTCGACCGCGGTGGCCGCCTGGCCGGCGAGGCTGTGCATGACGTCGAGGCTGCTGCCGTCGACGGCGACGGGATCACCAGAGATGAGCTCGAGGATGCCGACGATGCGTGCGCCAACGATCATCGGCACGGCGAGCGCGGAGATCTCGGTGCCGGCCCGATACTCGGTCGCCAGTGAGCCGATCGTCTGCGTCGCCAGCATGCGCCCGAATTGACCGGCTCTCCCGACCAGGCCCTCGCCCAACTGCAGGGACGCTTGCGCTGTCTTCCGGCCGTGATCCGTGTCGGTGTCGTGCACGACGTTGAGCTCGCGGCGGTCTTCATTGATGATCCACATCCGCGCCGAGTCGAACCCGCTGATCCTGACGGCTGCCCCGCCCACCGCCTCCGCGACATACCGGAGGCTCAGGCTGCCCGAGATCTCCCTGCCCACGTTGACGATGAGCTCGAGCCGTGCCGCCTGCGAACGCATCTCGGCCTCAGCGGCCGCCATCCGCGATCGTTCTCCCACCAAGGTCGTCGTCATATGGCCGAGTTCGGCGGCAACCTCGCGCAGCTCCGGGGGTCCAATACCCGCCGGTTGTGCGGTGAGGTCGCCCGCGCCAACCCTGCGCATCGTGGTGAGCAGGTCGTTGACGGGCGTGACGACCGCGGCGCGCAATGCGCGGTGCTGACGGCGGGCAACGACGACCGTGAGCATGAGCATCGCGCAGACGACGGCAAGCGCGATGAGCACGACGTTGTGCTCAGCGGTCTGCTCCGCAGTGACATCGGCGTCGACCTGCGTGCTCACTGCATCGCTTGCCACGCTGTACGTGTCGAAGAGGGTCTTGCCGCTCAGCAGAAAGCTCCGCTGCGCAGTAGGACTGGTGACGGCGCGCTCGATTGCCAGCGCAGGAGTCGCCCACTCGCTCAGCCAGCGCTGCTGAGCGACTCGCATCGCCAGAATGCCGCGCACGAGATCCGGCCGCGTGGCGAGGTCGACAGAGCCGCTGTCGCCGGCCAGGATCGCGGCCTGCCCCGCGTAGTAAGCGGACAGGTAAAGCTGATCCCCACTGTTGAGGTATCCGCGAAGCCCGGTCTCCTCATCGAGCATCCCCGTCTGGACCGTGTCCACGGCGTTGCGCCCGACGATGAGGCTGCTGACCGTCGGCTCGAAGTGCCCGAGCACGGCCGCGAAGCATCCACCCATGACCACCAGCGTTGCGACGATCAGCAGCGTGACCACGACGAACACTCGTGCGAGCCGCTGCGTGAGGCTGCGATCGGGCCTTGCCGGTGATCCTGCCTGCATCTGCGGAGCGTGACCGCTCCCTGCGCCGGAAACGCTGATCGCGCCACTCCGTCACCGACTCTCCGCATCGTAGAGCGGCCCGCGCGACCAACGCGCCGGCCGTTCCAGGAAACTGCCGATGGAGGCGGTCTCGCGGCCGATCGCCGGATCGGCTCGGCGGCTGATTCGATCGAAGGGCATGACGGTGATCTCGATCCCGCTGGAGGATTTCTCGAGTCGCCATCCGCCCGCGATCCAGCCGTCGACGCAGATCACCGGGCGGATCCAGCCGCCGCCGCCGTCGTGGATCCAGGCTTCCGCGGCAGCGTCGCCGAGGTGCTCGCGCCGGCGGTAGCCGAGGAGGTAGGTGTCGAAATGGCCGAGCAGGCGAACGGCCGGCCGGACGAGGTCGGGGTCAGGTATCGCCGGCCCGAGGGTCCACAAGCCTCGGACCGAACCCGGAAACTCCATCAGCTCCGGGCCGATCGCCGCCATGGCCGCACGAATCGTGCTCCGGCGCAGCCCCGACCAGGCGGCGAAATCTGCCTCTCCAGCGGGTCCGTAGGCGCCGAAATACCGCAGGGCAAGCTCGGCGAGCGCCGCCCCGCCACGCGGCCCCTTCGACGGGGGCACCCAGTCGTCGAGCAGCACGAAGCTGTCATCGCGGCCCATGCGCGGTCCGCAACAGACGACGCCGCACGCCGCGGCGTGATAGAGGAGATGCACCAGGGTCTGCCCCACAGGCTCCTCGAGCACGCCGGCGTCCACCAGGTGCCTGCGGATCTCTCTTCGTGCCATCGGGCCGGCTGCGAGCGCTGTGCGTATCACCGCGACTCCGCGCGCACAGGTTGCGTCGTCGAGACCGAGGTTCCTCCGCCCGCTCGCGCCGAATTGATTGATGGCATTGCCGAAGACATCCATCAGCCAGCGCAGGTCGTCGGCCGCACAGACGTGGAGGGTCCCGCGCATCAACCACGTGCGCACCACCGAGCGCTCCTCCTCGAACGCCTGATCCACCGCCGCTGCGGTGAGCCCCACACTGCGGGCGCGGACCTGGTGTCGCGCCGCGTCGAAGGCCTGCGCCTGGATCGCGCATACGGAGCGAGTCACGGCCGCGACATCACCAGTCACGCGCGTGTCATCGGTGAGGTGCTGGGAGCGCAGCCGAGCAATGCGGAGGTGCAGCAGCGTGCTGTCGGCCATGGTCGCGATCTTAGGCATCGGCCGCCACCTCGTCGGTCAGAAGAAGTCAGGCATCCAGGAGCGACCGCCCGCGATCAGCGCGTCCATGGTGCTCACGGCCGAGAGATCGCCCTCCAGCAGCCCGAGCCGGACCGCGTCCCGCGCCCGCAACGCGCTCGAGTACCAGGCCGAGAGAGTCCCGATGCCGCAGCGCACCTGGCCACTCCCTCCTTGGGTGACCCGGGCCGAGCCTCCCTCAACCTCGAGCACCACGCGTTCGACTCCGGTGACCGGGTCGCTGACCTCCAGTTCCACACGGCCTGCAGCCGTCGCCGGCCATCCCCGGGAGCGCATCGCGACGTCGATATCGACGACACGCTGCATCCAGCAGAGGAAGCCCTGGACCTCGATGTCACGGTGGGGCTCGGGGAGCAACCAGAGCAGCGGTGACGCGTCGAGAACCGCGGAGTGTACGAAGATCACCTCATTGCTCTGCGACTCCTGCCCCCCGAGGAATCCGAGCAGACCGCGCATCGCGTCGAGCGTGGTCACCACCAGCTCCTGGACACGCAGCCGGATCCAGCTCCCGGCCTGGCGGTCGGACTCGTAGCGCACGTAACCGGTGAGGCGGTCGTCCTCGTACCAGCCGTACTCGAAACGTGGGGTGTCCGGGTCGCCCGCGTCCCATTCCGCGGACAGGAACCAGTCCGGCCGGTCGAGCGGTCCGTCCCAGTCGGCGAGATGAGAACGGCGAAGCGATTCGATTGCCGCCCTGTCCGGTTTGGCCCGGACTCTCCCGGAGCCGAACAACCCGCTCAGGGACGCGGTTCGGACGATCTGCCGGAGTGTCTGGGAGCACACCTCCCATCCCCAGCGCCGATACAGCCTGACGGTCGCCGCGTGCAGGGGTGCGAGTGCGGCACCCTGCTCGCGCGCCAGGGAGACGCAGTCGCGCATGAGCGCCCCGGCCACACCGCGGCGGCGCCAGGCGGGATGCACGGCAACGGCGGTGACCCCCTGTGCGGGCACCGACCGCCCGCCGAAGAACTGCCCGAACGACAGGAGCATGTATCCGCCGGCGACCTCACCTTCGATGCAGGCGAGCCGAAGGGGAGCGTGGGGCGCTGCGGCGGTGAGCCAGCGCATATTCGCGGCGGCGTTGCCCCCAAACGACTCGGCGTCGACCTCGGCGAAGCGACGCAGGTCATCGTCGCCGCGGGCGTCGCGAATCTCGATGGGGTCGCCTTCTCGTGCCATGAGCGCCCGAGTGTACTCGCGGCCGCCGCGCCACCCCGAAGCGCCGCCGCCCCGGTCCGTGGCCGGTTTGGGCTGGGCATGGACTCGGGATACCCTTTGTGAAGATGGACACCAATGCCGCTCCGGTCGAGCCTGCCCCCGGACACCTCGGCGAATACGACCATGCAGCGGTCGAGGCACGCTGGCGGCGCGTCTGGGCTGAACGCGGTGACTACCGCACCGACCTCGACCTGCCGGATCGTCCCTTCTACAACCTGATGATGTTCCCGTATCCCTCGGCCGAGGGGTTGCACGTGGGGCACATCATCCCGTTCGCCGGTGGTGACATCTACGGCCGGTGGCGGCGGCTCATGGGCGACACGGTCTTCGAGCCGATGGGCTTCGATGCCTTCGGCATCCACTCCGAGAACTACGCGATGAAGATCGGCGAACATCCCGCGGTGGTGATGCGCCGCGCGGTGGCCAACTTCCGCGAGAACCAGCTCGCGCGCATCGGGTCGATGTTCGACTGGAGTCATCAGGTCAACACCGCGGAGCCGTCGTACTACCGCTGGACGCAGTGGCTATTCGTCAGGCTCTTCAACGCCGGGCTCATCGAGTGGCGCGAGGGGGCCGTGAACTGGTGCCCGTCATGCCTCACGGTGCTCGCCGACGAGCAGGTGGAGCAGGGTCGCTGCGAGCGCTGCCACACGCCGGTGCAGACTCGGTATCTCCGCCAGTGGTGGATCAAGATCACGCGCTACGCGCAGGAAATGCTCGACGCGCTCGACACGCTCGACTGGTCGGAGTCGACGAAGACGATGCAGCGCAACTGGATCGGGCGCAGCGAAGGCGCCACCATCCTCTTCGACCTCGAGGGGTGCAGGCGAAAGGACGTCACGGTGTTCACCACGCGCCCCGACACGCTCTTCGGCGCCACCTTCCTGGTGATCGGCGCTGACCATCCGGAGCTCGAGGACTTCGTGCCCCCGGAACGCATGGGCGAGGTCAACGCGTGGCGCAACAAGTTCCCGCCGACGGCCGCCGAACCTGACTTCTCGATTGGGATGGAGCTCGGCTCCTCCGCGATCCATCCGCTCACCGGCGCGCGTCTCTCCGTCTGGGCGGCGCCATATGTGCTCGGTGGCTACGGCACCGGGGCCATCATGGCGGTCCCCGGTCACGACGCGCGGGACTGGGCGTTTGCGCGAGCGCACTCGCTGCCGATCGTCGAGGTCATCACCGGTGGCAACGTCGATGCAGCCCCCTACAGCGGCGCGGGCACGCTCGTCAACAGTGGGGACTTCGACGGCGCGACGTCCGACGACGGCGGGCGGCGCATCATCGCGCGTCTCAGCGAGTTGCGCCGTGGGCAGTCGAGCGTGCAGTACAAGCTGCGTGACTGGCTGATCTCGCGTCAGCGCTACTGGGGTCCGCCGATTCCGATCATTCACTGTCCAAAGGACGGCCCGGTCGCAGTGCCTGAAGAGGATCTGCCCGTCCTGCTGCCCGACGTCGAGGACTTCCGGCCGCGCGGCACCGGGTTGTCGCCGCTCGCGACGGTGGAGGAGTGGGTCAATGTTCCGTGCCCGAAATGCGGTGAGCCGGCGCGGCGCGAGACCGACGTCAGCGACACGTTCCTCGACTCTGCCTGGTACCACCTGCGCTACCCGTCGACCGACTTCGACGATGTGCCCTTTGACAAGGAGCGGACCGACACCTGGCTCCCGGTCAACATGTACATCGGTGGCAACGAGCACGCGGTGCGCCATCTGCTGTACGCACGATTCGTGATGCGCGTCCTCCACGACATGGGGCTCGTTCCGTCGCCGGAGCCGTATACGCGCTTCCGCGCGCACGGCATGATCATCATGGACGGGGCGAAGATGTCGAAGAGCCGGGGCAACGTGCTCAACCCCGACGAGTACATCGAACGATACGGGGCGGACACGGTGCGCCTCTTCATGATGTACCTCGGTCCGTACACGCTCGGCGGGGACTTTCGCGACAAGGGCATCACCGGGATGACGCGCTTCATTCACCGCACGTGGCGGGCGACTCAGCTGGCCACCGGGGGCGACGTCACCGACGATGCCCGCGAGCGGCGACGGCACCGCCTGATCAAGCAGGTCGAGGAAGACGTCGCCGAGCTCCGGTACAACACGGCGATCGCGTATCTGATGGAGTTTGCCCGCGACCTCGACCACGAGTCTGCGGATGGGACTGCGCGGCGCATCGACGCGGAGACGCTCCTCAAACTGCTCGCACCGTTCGCCCCGTTCGTCACCGAGGAGCTGTGGGAACGCACCGGGCACGACGGATCCGTGCACGAGCGCGGCACCTGGCCGGCCTACGATGCCGAGCTTGCCGCTCCCCAGCGCGCGACGGTCGCCATCACCGTCAACGGCAAGCGTCGTGGTGAGCTCGAGGTTGATGCCGGAACATCGGAGGCCAACCTGGCCGCGCTTGCGCTTGGCCATCCGCGGGTGGTGGAACTGCTCGACGGTCGCGAGCCGCGCAAGGTGATCGCGGTCGTCGACCGCATCGTCAACATCGTCACGGGCTGAGGTCGAGACGCATCGGCGCGTGCTCGATGCCGTCTTCGACCCAGCGCTCGCCGCAGATCTCGAACCCGAAGCGCGCGTACCAATCGACGAGATATGCCTGCGCGCTCAACGTGATCGGCGGCCCGGCCAGCTCGATCGCACGCCTCAGCAGCGCTCCGGAGTACCCGCGACCGCGAGCCTCGTTGAGCGTCGCGACCCGTCCGACGCGGTGGCCGGATTCCCCATCGCTCAGCAGCCTCAGGGTGCTCAGCACCCGACCCTCGCCGTCCTCGATCCAGAGATGCACGGTCTCCGCCTCGGCGTCGCGAGCATCGATGTCCGGATAGGCACACTGCTGCTCGACGACGAAGACGTCCTGGCGGACCGCGAGGATCCCAAGCAGCGTGTGGGGTGACAGCTCACCGAGGTGAGCGGCGTGGACGTCCGGCATGCGGTCTGCGGGGCTACGCCGCCGCTGGTTCGACCGCCGCGGTGCAGAACGAGCATCGATGCGCCGCCTTGGGAATGATGCTCAGGCACTCGGGGCATGCGCGCGTGTTCGACTCCGCGGGCGCGGCAGAGCGTGTGCGCGCCTGGAGCCGGTTGTACGGCACGACGAAGAAGAAATAGACGCCCGCGGCGATGAGCAGAAAGGCAATCACGGCTGTGAGAAACGAGCCGTACTTGATGATGCTGCCGTTGACCGTCAGCACGAGCCCGTCCAAGTTGGGCTTGGCGAACAGGATGGCGATGATTGGATTGACGACGTCGGCCACCAGCGCAGCGACGACGGTTGCGAACGCACCGCCGATGACGAACGCCACCGCCAGCTGCACGACGTTGCCCTGGTTGAGGAAGTCACGAAAGCCTTTCACGGTCTCCTCCTTGTCCCGCGAGTTAGCCGGATGCCCCACCCGACGCGCCGGCCCCCGAAGGGTTCAGCATGGTGACACACACACCAGTCCAGCAGCGCGTGTCCGAAACGGTGTACCCACCGCTTCCGGGCGGTAGTGGATCGCCGGGCTCGTAGACGTACCAGACAGCGCCGGCTCGCGCTGCGGGCGGCGGCAGCGCACGCAGCACGGCGTTCGGCGCGTAGACGGCTGTCCCCCAGAACCAGGGCACGCTGCTGGCCACCGAGCGCGTCCGACCGGCGACGCTGCTGCCGGCGTAGTAGCGCACCAGCAGGTACTCACTGGGATACGCGGCCACGATCCCGGACTGCGCCGCCGTCGCGGGAAGGGCGGCGACCGCCAGCGGGGTCTCCGGGTTGGTGATCACGAGCACCGTGGCTGCTCCCACCGCGGTGGTCAGCGTGGCCGCGCCGAACGCCGCACTGCGCCAGGGCAGGGTCGCGAGCCCTGCGCCGAGGAGCGGGTACAGCGGCGCCCAAGCCGTACTCAGGTACTTGCCGTCCTCGAGCGGGTGGTAGAAGCTCGCGAGGAGCATCACCCCGACTCCGACCGCGACGGCGAGTCCCAGGAACCTGGCAGTCTCGGCACCCGCGGCGGAGAGTCGGCGGCGGTTCACAACCAGTGCGATCAGCACCGCGCAACCGGCGACGTCGGCGGCGATCTCCAGCGCCCGAAGGGCGGCGAATCCGCTCACCCACGTGTTGAGCGGCGGTCCCGTGAAGAACTGCTCGAGGCCGCCGAAAGCGCTCTTGATGCTCAGGCGCGGCACCCAGAAGGCACCAGTGCTGTGGCTGAGCTGCGCGCGCGCAGCGACGATCCAGGGGATGAGGCTCGCCAGAGTTCCGAGGCCGAACACCCCGACAATCGCGACGCTGCCGATCCGGCCCCGCCGGTGGATCACAGCCACCGTGATCACCTGTGCGAAGACAGCGAAGAGTGAGAAGTACACGGTATAGACAGCGAGAATCGAGAGCCCCAGGTAGAGCGCCCAGCGCAGCGGCGACGGCCGCTCGAGTGCACGCAGCAGGCACAAGGTCGAGCCGAGCACCAGCGTTGTCGCGAGCACGTACATGCGCGCGTCGAGCGAGCTCACCATCAGCGCCGGCGCGACGGCCCCGACGACGGCGGCCCAGACGCCCCCGGAGTCGCCGGCCATGCGCCGTCCGAGTGCGGCAACCAGCGGGATCGCAGCGGTGCCGACCAGGACGGGGAAGAGTCGGAGCGCCGCCGGCTGGCTGGACAAAACGGCGAAGAGGCGCTCCACCAGGTAGAAGAGCGGCGGCGCGCTGTCATTTCGGACCACGTCGAGCATCGAGCCAAGCGAGCGCTGCACCGCCAGCGCCGTGAACGCCTCATCTCGCCACAGCGGCTGATAGCCGAGCAGCGCGAGGCGGGCGACAAGCCCGATCCCCGTGATCAGCCAGATCTTTCCGGCGTATCCGCGCAGCATCCGACTCACCATAGATCGGCGCCCGGCTGCGCTGCGGGACCTGATCGTCAGGGCAGCGCCGTGACCCCAGCCTGCGGGACGACCTCGAAGACCACCGGATTCCCCTGCGGATCGGTCGCGACAACCTGGGCCAGGGCGGCGACGCCGGAGCCGACGGCGGCCGTGATGTCGGCACGGCTTGGGGCGACGATCAGCGAGTAGACCGCCGCGTTCCCGATCCTGGTCATGGGCGCGACGATGGTGGGCAGCCGTCCGGCGTCGAGGAATTGCACGTCCATCGCGTCGTAGCTGTTGAGGATGACCAGCGTCGACGGGCCGCCGTCGGTCGCATTGTTCACCGCGGCCTGTGCCAGGGCGACATCCGCGAACGTGAAGGCCGCGTACCGATCGGCCAGCGGGCGGTTGAGGTAGGTCACCGCTGACGCGATCCCGAGGATCGTCACGGCGATCGCGCAGGTCATCCAGCCCGTCTGGGTCACCGACCGCTCCGACCGGGGGATTCCGGAGGCAATCCGCCGGGCGATCGCGATCCCCTCCACGCAGCCGAGACCCACGCATCCGGCGACGTAGGGGGCGAGGCCGAGCGATCTGAGGAAATGGGGCGCGCCGCCCTCGTTGGCGATCAGCGGTGGGATCAGGAACACGAGCAGGCCGAGGAGCACCAGCGCGTATCCGTGATCGTCACGCCGCCGCCAGCAATGCCAGATGCCCAGCGCAAACGGCACCACCAGGACCGGGCCGAGCAGGGGCAGCGCTGAGACGTCGTGGCGCTGGTTCGGATCCCCGGTGAAGAGAAACATTCCGAGCGTCTTGAGGATGTGGACCGGGTAGCTGTCCATCGACCCCGACGTGCTGTTGAACACGGAGACGAAGGCGGCGCGTCCGAAGTACGACGAGAAATCGGTGATGGCCGTGTACGCCATCGGCGCCACGACCACGGCGAAGGCGAATCCTGCCCATCCCCAGGTTGCCCGGAGCGATCGAAACTGTTCGCGGTCTCGGGCTCGCATCCAGAGCAACCAGAGGACGGCGAGCAGAGGCAGCAACTTGAGAGGCTGATAGGTCCAGAATCCGAGAGCAACCGCGATGCCGGCGAGCGCCGCGCTCCATCGGGACGGCCGGTCCCCCCAGCGAAGCAGCGCCGCCAGCGCGGCGGCGCCGACCAGCACGGTGAGGATGTTTCTGAAGCCGTCGCGGGAGACCGCGATCATCCAGAGTGATCCGGCAGTCCAGGCCATCGCCATGAGCGCTGCACCCCGACCGAAGCGGCGAACCGCGATGTAGGTGGCGATGACCCCGGCGACGCCAATGCCGGCGGCAGCGCCGCGCAAGGTCAGCACCGAGGAACCGAATACCTTGAAGACAGCGGCGACGATGTAGGCGTAGAGCGCCTCGCGCCCGCCGTCGATGTTGAAGAACACCGGGTGATAGCCCGGGATCGTCAACACGCCCTGTGCGCTGAGGCCCTCGGCGGCCTCGTCGGGGTAAAGACCTCCGGGCTGGCTCCCGAGCGCCCAGAAGCGCACGACGATCGCAGCGATGATGATCAGGACGGCGGCCGCAGCCTCGACTGCAGTCGCCGTCCCGAGGCGCCGTGCGACGCCCGTTATGCGGGTGATCCGGCCCCCGTCAATTCGAGGCTGGATCGATGCAACAGCGTCCTGGTGGCGGCGATGCGGCACGCCAGCATCTCCAGAACGTCATCGAGCTGGTCCCGCAACACGGTTTCCAGCTCGATGGGGTGGTTGTCTATCTCCCGCAGCAGCGCCGACAGCCGGAGCGCCTTCTGGTCGATCTTCGCAACGACCTCCTGCGGGCCTGCCGTTGCGGTCAGATGATTCAGCTCCATCCAGATCCTCCGTCTGCGGGTTGGGGATGTCATCAGAGTAGGCACCTGAGCGGGGGATGTCCAGCGATCATCCTGTCGCGGAATCCAACGCCGAGCGCCGCCGTCACCGTCGCGGACAGTGGCCTGAAATAGGGCCATCGGAGGCCGCGATGCGGGTCGGCCCCAAGGCCCAAGCACTAAACTGGCGGTGGCCGGTTCGACCGACCGGGCGCGGATGGCGGAATCGGTAGACGCGCGGGACTTAGGATCCCGTGGGGTGACCCGTCCGAGTTCGAGTCTCGGTCCGCGCACGGCCCCCACCCAGAAACATGAGTACCCAGATGACTGACACTCCCGGCAAGAGTCCATCGATGACCGTCACGCTCGAACGCAAGGCCGCCTCTCAGGTCGCACTCCAGGTGGAGGCCACCGCTGACGAGGTCGAGGCAGCCATTCAGGCATCGCTCCGCCGCCTCGCCGGACGCGTGCGCATCCCCGGTTTCCGTCCGGGCAAGGCGCCGACCGCAATGGTCGAGCGCGCCATCGGCTGGGAGACCATCCGGCATGAGACCGTGGATCACCTCGTCCCGGAGCTCTACCGCCGTGCGGTCGACGAGACGGGTGTGGAACCGGTGGGCGATCCCGAACTCGACCTTGGCGAGCTGGAGCGGGCCCAACCGCTGAAGTTCACCGCAACGGTCACGGTCAAGCCCGAGGTGGACCTCCGCGACTACCTCACCCTTCGGGTTCCGATGGAGACTACCGAGACCACCGAGGAGAGCATCGACCAGGCGATCCAGGAGGCTCGCCGGCGCCACTCGGAGCTGGCGGACGTCGATCGCGCCGCGCAGGCGGGCGACGTCATCCGCTGCACCCTGGTGATGCGCCGCGGGGACGAGGTCCTCACGGGCGGCGACGAGGAGCGTGAGCTCGAACTGGACCGCGAGCTCGTCATCCCAGCCATCGTCGACGGCGTCATCGGGCTCACGGCAGGGGAGTCGCGCAGCTTCGAAACGACCCTCCCCCAGGACTACCGCCAGGAGGAGCTTCGTGGCGCGACGGTGACCATCGACGTCACGGTGCACGCGGTTCGCGAACGCACGCTCCCTCCCGAGGACGACGCGCTCGCGGTGCTCGACGGCCACGGTCCCACGCTGGAGGACCTTCGCGAGCACTACCGCACGGCGCTTGCCGTCGAGGCGGCCGATCAGGACCGCGAGCGTCATGAGGCCGCCGCGCTCGAGGCGCTTCGCGACTACGTCCGGGTCGACGTCCCCGAGGCGATGACCGACCGCGAGATCGAGCGCCAGCTGGCTGATCTCGAATACCGGCTCGCGTCGTTGGGCCTGCCGCTGGATCGCTACATCGAGATGAGCGGGCAGACCATGGAGGCGCTGCGCGCCGAGCGCCGCGAGTCCGCGGCGAGCCGGGTACGCCTCGAGCTGGCGCTCGACGCGCTCGCCGTCGCCGAGGGCATCGAGGTCGACGAGAACCAGGTGGAGCGCGAGGCCCGCGCTGTCGCCGAGGGCAGGAAGGTCGACGCCGCTCAGCGCAGACGGCTCGAGGACCTTGCCCGCCGGGATCTGCGCCGGCGAGCAGCCGGTCAGCGGCTGCTCGAGATCGTGACCCCAGAAGGAGTTGCGGACTTCGTCGCGACCTGAGGCGTGGTCTCCGCGATGCGCGGGTAAGCTCTCCCGGGCATGAGCGAGCCGGTCATCAGCGTTCGCGATCTCGTCAAGACCTACGGGAAGGTCGAGGCGGTCCGCGGCATCGACCTCGAGGTCGGCGCCGGCGAGATCTTCGGGTTCCTGGGGCCGAACGGCGCGGGGAAGTCGACGACGATCAGCATCCTCTGCACGCTCATCAGGCCGACCGCGGGCGTCGCCCAGGTGGCCGGGATCGACGTCCTCAAGGACCCGAGCGCCGTCCGGGCGCGGATCGGCCTCGTGTTCCAGGACCCCTCGCTCGACGGCCAGCTCACGGGGCGGGAGAACCTCGACTTCCACGCTTACCTGTACGGCCTGCCCGCGCACACTCGCAAGCAGCGCATCGACGACGCCCTCTCGATCGTCGAACTGACCGACCGCGCCGATTCGACAGTGCTCACCTACTCAGGTGGCATGCGCCGCCGGCTCGAGATCGCGCGCGGCATCCTCCACTACCCGCAGGTGCTCTTCCTCGACGAACCAACGCTCGGGCTCGATCCGCAGACGCGCAACAAGATCTGGGACTACCTGCACGCAGTGCGGACTCGCGAGCACATCACCATCTTCATGACCACGCACTACATGGACGAGGCCGAATTCTGCGACCGGATCGCGATCATCGACCAGGGCAAGATCGTTGCGCTGGGGACGCCCTCGGAGCTCAAGACCAGGGTTGGCGGTGACGTGGTCACCATCACCACTCCGGACACCGCTGTCGCAATGGAACAGATCCGCCGGGTGATGCAACTTGAGTGCATGCAGGTCGATGGGACTCTGCAGGTCGAGGTCCCCGACTCCGCATCGTTCATGCCACGGCTCTTCTCGGAGCTGAGCGTGCCGATCACGGCGGTGAGTGCGCGGCGCCCGAGCCTCGATGATGTGTTCCTCAAGCTCACCGGTCGCGCCATTCGTGAGCAGGGAAACACCTCGCTGGATACGATGCGAAACATGGGCAGGATATGGGGAGGTGGACGCCGATGAGCGAGCACGTATTGACCGCTCCGACCGTTCCATACGCGCGCGCGGTCAACATTCGCGGCGCGACCCTGCGCGCGATCTACATCATCTGGAAACGCGACCTCATCCGTTACTGGTGTGACCGCATGCGTGTTGTCGCATCGCTCGCCCAGCCGGTGCTCTTTCTCTTCGTCTTCGGGAGCGGACTCAGCTCGTCGTTGCGAGGCAGCACCGGCGGCTTCGGCGGCCCAGGATCCTCACTGCAATACGTGCAGTTCATCTTTCCGGGCATCATCGGCATGTCGGTGCTGTTCACGTCGATCTTCGGCGCGATGTCCATCGTGTGGGATCGCGAGTTCGGCTTCCTGAAAGAGGTGCTCGTCGCTCCGATCCATCGATCCGCGGTGGCGATCGGCAAGACGCTGGGTGGCGCTACCCAGGCGATGTTCCAGGGGATTGTCATCCTCGTTCTCGCCCCCCTTGTCGGCGTGAAATTGACGTTCCTCAGCGTGGTCGAACTCGTCCCGATGATCTTTCTGTTCGCGTTCGCGCTGAGTGCGCTCGGTGTTGCAGTCGCGGCTCGCATGCGCACCATGCAGGGATTCCAGATGGTGATGAACTTCCTGATGATGCCCATGTTCTTCCTCGCGGGCGCGCTCTTTCCTCTCGGGGGCAATCTCCCCGCATGGCTGTCTGTGCTCACACGCTTCGACCCCGCCAGCTACGGCATCGATGCGCTCCGGCGCACGGTGCTCACCGCCTCTGGGGTCCCCTCGCGCGTCCTGGACAGCCTCGGCCTCACCATTTTCGGTCAGCCGCTCTCGGTGTGGCCTGAGGAGGCGGTCCTCCTCGCGTTCGGTGTGCTCATGTTGAGCCTCGCCGTCTACGGATTTCGACAGCGCGACTAAAAAAGGCCACCTATAATGGAAAAGGTATGAATCCGACCAATCTGATCCCGTACGTCATCGAGACCACGAATCGGGGCGAACGCGGGATGGACATCTACTCGCGGTTGCTCAAAGACCGAATCATCTTCATCGGGACGCCCATCGACGACCAGGTGGCCAACGTCGTCATGGCGCAGTTGCTCTTCCTCGCCGGCGAGGATCCCGAGAAGGACATCTGGCTCTACATCAACTCCCCGGGCGGTTCGGTGTATGCCGGGCTCGCCATCTACGACACCATGCAGTACGTCGAGCCCCGCGTCGGCACCATCTGCATGGGCATCGCCGCATCGATGGCGGCGATCCTGCTCGCCGGTGGCGCAACCGGAATGCGACTGAGCCTGCCCAACACCCGCGTGCTGATTCATCAGCCTTCCGGCGGATTCAGCGGCCAGGCGACGGACATCCAGATCCACGCTCAGGAGATCCTTCGCGTCCGCCGTCGCCTCGACGAGATCCTCGCGCACCACAGTGGCAAGCCGATCGAGGTTGTGAACCACGACTCGGATCGCGACTTCTTCATGAGCGCCGAGGAGGCCAAGGAGTACGGCCTGATCGACGAGATCATCCAGGGCCGCATCAAGAGCGGTGGCGCTCCCAACGGTGAGAGCAGCAATGGCGGGCGCCCACCCGGCGCGCCCCCCGAGGCTGAGTCACCCCAGGCGGGTGGCGGCGCAACAGCCCACGCGTAGCGTGGGGCCGTACGGTCGTTGGTAGGAATGCGGACAATCCAAGGGGAATGCGGTGACTGAGCGCGACGACCGGCGGCGACACACTCGTTGTTCGTTCTGCGGCAAGGGGCAGGAGCAGGTCCGGAAGCTCGTCGCGGGCCCCGGCGTGTACATCTGCGATCAGTGCATCGACCTGTGCCAGGAAGTTCTCGAGGAGGACAACCGCTCCACGACCACCAAGCGGGGCAAGCCGGGGACGATCCCCAACCCGCAGGTCATCGCGGCATCACTCGATCAGTATGTGATCGGTCAGGAGCACGCCAAGAAGGTCCTCTCGGTCGCGGTGTTCAACCACTACAAGCGGATCGCGCACGCCAAGACCAACAGCGACGTCGAGCTGCAGAAGTCCAACGTGCTGCTCGTCGGTCCCACCGGGTGCGGCAAGACGTTTCTCGCGCAGACGCTCGCGCGCATCATCGACGTGCCCTTCAGCATCGCTGATGCGACCAGCCTCACCGAGGCCGGTTACGTCGGCGAGGACGTCGAGAACATCCTGCTCCGCCTCATTCAAGCCGCTGACTTCGATATCGCGCGTGCCGAGCGCGGCATCATCTACATCGACGAAATCGACAAGATCGCGCGCAAGAGTGACAACCCCTCGATCACCCGCGACGTCAGCGGTGAAGGTGTCCAGCAGGCGCTGCTGAAGATCCTCGAGGGCACCGTCGCCAACGTGCCACCGCAGGGCGGTCGAAAGCATCCGCACCAGGATTTCATCCAGATCAACACGACCAACATCCTCTTCATCTGCGGTGGGGCGTTCGACGGTCTGGAGAAGCTCATCGAGCACCGCCTCGGCAAGCGAGTGATCGGTTTCAACAGCAAGCCTCGGGGCACGCGGACCAAGGAGACCACCAAGATGCTCCGCGAGCTGCAGGCCCAGGATCTGCTCAAGTACGGGCTCATCCCCGAGTTCGTGGGCCGTCTCCCGATCACGGTGGCGCTCGACTACCTCGACGAGGAGGACATCATCCGCATCCTCACCGAGCCGAAGAACGCCTTCGTCAAGCAGTACCAGAAGTTCTTCGCGCTCGATGACGTCGAGCTCGTGTTCCACGATGGTGCGTTGCGTGCCATCGCCGAGCGTGCGCTCGCCCGCGGCACAGGTGCTCGCGGACTCAAGTCGATCATCGAGGACGTGCTGCTCAACAGCATGTTCGAGGTACCGAGCAGGCCGGACATCAAGCGCTGCGTCATCACCGAGCAGGCTATTCTCGAAGGAGTGGAGCCGTTGCTGCTCACCGAGGAGCCCAAGCGTCGCGTGGGTGCGACCGAGGAGGCGGCGCAGGAGCGTACGGCCTGAGCGTGAGTCGCCGAGCCATCGCGCTGGCTGCGGCGGCCGTGGCGGTCTTCTTCGCCGTGACCCTGATCACGTTGACGCACGTCATCACCAACGGAGGGTCGGGCTGCGCGATCGCGGCCCCTGCGCCAAGCCTTCCTGCAGCGCTGCGAGCCCTCGGCGGTTTCGATCAGTCGTACGACGCCACCAACCTCCAGCAACTGGCCCAGGTGGGTCAGAACGCTGCCGCCGTCGTGAGCCCGAACCTTGATGGTGCGGCACCCCTGGAACCCGTTACCGTCGCCGCGGCCACCACCGGGCAACCGGCCGCGGTGGTGGTGCCGCTCGCAGCCCAGGAGACGACAGGGAGCGGCAAGCGACTCGTCGGGCTCGTCTCGTTCTACGTGAGCTGCGGCGGGCGCGCGTACTTCGGATCGGTGAGCGATATCTCGGCGGAGGCATTGAACGCTCCGGTGAGCTTCCCCGCTGTGGGCGAGGGCGCGGCGGCCGCTCAGCTCGCCACCTCGGCGCCGCAGCTCGTCTACACAAGCTCGCCATTCACGCCCGAATGGCGCAATCCGCAATCCGGTGCGACCATCGCGGCGGGCGAGTAGCACCCGGTCCGCCCATATACTCAATCGCCCAATGGAAAAGCATTTCGACTGGTCCAGCGTGGAACCGAAGTGGCGGGAGCGCTGGAGGGAGCTCGGCGTCGGGCACGCCGATGTCACGAGCACCAAGCCCCCATTCGTCATCGCGCTTCCCCCGCCCAATATCACAGGTGCGCTGCACATGGGGCACGCATCGACGTTCTCCATCCAGGACACCGTGTGTCGCAACCGGAGGATGCGCGGCTTCGAGGTCGAATGGTGCCCGGGGACCGACCACGCGGCCATCGCCACGCAGAACGTCATCGAGCGCCAGCTCGCCGACGAGGGCATCACCAAGGAGGATCTCGGGCGCGTTGCGTTCCAGGCGCGTGTCGACGCGTGGTACGAGGAATACGGCGGGCGCATCTACGAGCAGATGCGCCGGATGGGATACACGTGCGACTGGGAGCGCTCGCGATTCACGCTCGATGATCAGTACGTTCGCGCCATCAGGCTCGTGTTCAAGACGCTCTTCGACGAGGGGCTCATCTATCGCGGCCCGCGCATCGTCAACTGGTGCCCACGCTGCCGGTCCGCGATCAGCGATGAGGAGATCGACTGGCAGGAACACACGGATCCGCTCTACTACCTGAAGTATCCGGTCGAAGGTGGCCTCAGCATCACCGTCGCCACCGTGCGTCCGGAGACGATGCTCGGCGACACGGGTGTCGCCGTCGCGCCCGGCGACCCTCGCTACGCGGCGCTCATCGGCAAGCACGTCACGCTGCCGCTGACGTGGCGGGTCGTGCCGATCTTCGCCGATGGGGCGGTGCGTCCCGAATTCGGGACCGGCGCATTGAAAGTGACCCCGGGCCACGACCCGACCGACTACGAGATCGGAGTGCGGCACTCGCTGCCGATCATCAATGTCATCGCGCTCGACGGCACCATGGATGTGCCCTCGCTGCCGCAGTTCCACGGCATGCCCGCCGAACAGGCAAGAACGGCGGTCGCCGCGGCGCTTCGCGACCTGGGCGTTCTCGTGAAAGAGGAGCCCTATCTGCACGAGGTCGGCCACTGCGATCGCTGCGGCACCATCCTCGAGCCCCTCGTGAGTGAGCAATGGTGGGTGCACATGGCGTCGCTTGCGGCGCCCGGCATCGGGGCCGCCGAGAGCGGCGAGATCGTCTTCCATCCGGCGCGCTACACCGACGTCTACCTCCAGTGGATGCGCAACATCAAGGACTGGTGCATCAGCCGGCAGATCTGGCTCGGCCACGCCATTCCGGTGTCGACGTGTGCCAACGGCCATCGCTTCGCCTGGATCGAACCGCCGCAGCAATGCCCTGACTGCGGCAACGGCGCGCTCACCAATGACCCGGATGTGCTGGACACCTGGTTCAGCAGCGGCCTGTGGCCGTTCGCCATCTTCGGGTGGCCCGAGCACACAGAGGACCTGGAGCGCTTCTATCCGACCGATGTCCTCGCCACCGATCGCGGCATCATCTTTCTCTGGGTTGCTCGAATGATCATGACCGGCATCAAGTTCACGGGCCGGAACCCCTTCAACGACGTGTTGATCACCAGCACGATCCAGGCCGCCGACGGCAGCCGGATGAGCAAGTCCAAGGGCAACGTGATCGATCCGCTGGACCTCATCGACAGATTCGGGGCGGACGCCGTTCGCGCGTGGGCGGCGGCGGTGGGAACGAGTGGTCAGGACATGCGTTTCGACGAGGACCGCATCGCTTCCTACCAGCGCTTCGCCAACAAGCTGTGGCAGGTGACCAACGGCTTCCTCGTCGCCAAGGTCGGCAAGGGATCGGTGGCAGACCTCGACGTCCATCCACCCAGGCCGGAGACGCTCCGTCCCGAGGACCGGTGGATGCTCGCCGAGCTCGCGGCGGTGGTCCGCGAATGCGACGCCGGCTTCGACGCCTTCCGCTTTCACGACGCCGTTGAGCATCTCTACGACACGGCGTGGCATTCCTTCTGCGATTGGTACGTCGAAATCATCAAGCTGCGCCTCGCCGACGTGGGTGACCACGAGTCACGACGCGCTGCGGTCTGGACCGCCGTCACGACGCTGGACGTGCTCCTGCGCCTGCTGCATCCGTTCATGCCCTTCGTGACCGAGGAATGCGCGCAGCAACTGCCGAATGCGGCACCGACGCTGCAACAGCGTGCGTGGCCGGAGGAGGACCCGCTCTGGAGCGATGCCGAAACGACGGCCGCCCATCACCAGATCAGCGAGGCCATCGAGCTGGTGCAGCGCATCCGGGCGCTCGGCCACAGTCACCGCGTCCCACGGGGCACGCGCGATCGGATCCGCGTGGTGGTGCGAACCGCCGATGGTGCAATGGCGAGCAGGCAGCTCACGAGCTTGATCGGCGGCCTCGTGCCGGCAAGCGTGGTGGACGGCCACGAGCGCGGCGTCGATCCCGTGGTCGTGGTTTCGGGTAGGCTCCACGCCGAGGTGGTGATCGCCGACACCGCCGCCGACGCCAGTGCGACAGCTCGTCAGATCGGCCTGCTCGAGGCAAACGTGTCGCGGCTCCAGGCACAGCTCGCAAACCCCGCGTTCGTGAACGGGGCACCAGCCCAGGTCGTCGACGAGTCGCGCCGGCGGCTTGCCGAGGCCCTCGCTCAACTGGACGTGTTGCGCCGCGGCGCGTCAGGAGGATCCACCGATGCTGCTGGTTGATCTGGGGACGCTCCTCACCGGGGTGGTGGTGGTCGTCGTCGCCTACCTGGTCGTGCTCTGGCTCGCCCTCGCCTTCTACGTCGTCCGGGATGCACGGCGTCGCACCACGTCACCCGGCTTCACGCTTTTCGCGATGCTGCTCGGCTTCGTCCCGCCCTTCCTCGGTGCCCTGATCTATTTCATGGTGCGACCGCCACTCACGATGGAGCAGGTTCGGTCGCTGGCCATCGAGGAGCAGGTGCTGCTCGAACCGCCGATCGAAGGAATCCCCACGCGACCCTGCCCGACCTGCGGACGTGAGATCCAGCAGGAGTTCATTCTCTGCCCGTATTGCCGGACACAGTTCGCCCGGCGGTGCACGGGGTGCGATCGCAGCCTCCGGCTCGGCTGGGGCGTGTGCCCGTACTGCGCCACCGAGGTCGGAGCGCCGGCGCTGGCCCGTACCGGGAGGTAGCGTCACGATGCTGGGCGGTGGGCTCCAGCTGGCGCTCATACCCGCGCCGCTGATCGCAGCGGCGATCGTCGTGTTCGCGCTCTCACCGCGACAGGCCCGCAGTGCTCGACTTGTCGCCGGACTCGGCATCGCGGCAACGATCGCGTTGTTCGCGGTCGAGGCTGCCGCCCTCAACGGCAGCGGGCGGATCGAGACGTCCCTCGGGACCCCGGTGGCGGGGATCGCCTACCTGCTCCGCCTCGATCTGCCCGGCGCCACGCTGGGTCTGGCCGCTGCAGCAGCCGGCCTGCTGCTGCTCCTGGAAAGTGATCGACAGACACGCGAGGTGAGCGCCCTGCTCGTCTGTGTTGCCGGCACCCTCGTGGCAGCGCTCGCCGGCAACATCGTGATGCTCGCGGGTGGCGTCGAGATCGCGGGAGTCGGAACGCTGCTCATGACCAGCGCAGCCCGGGGCCGTCCGGGCCGTGGCGGCCTCGTCGCGATCGGGCTCGAGCATCTCGCATCGCTGGGACTCGTGGTTGCCGGCGTCCAACTCCTGAGCGTTGCCGGCACCACCGACTTCGCGGTGATTCCTGCGGGAGCGATGGGCGCCACGGTCGCTGGGCCGTGGGCCGCCGCGGGCGTGATGCGGCTCCTCTCTCCGGCATTCGTACCCATTCGCGGCAGCCGCACCCCAACGGCCGCCTGGGCTACGACCGGCGCCATTCCCTGCGGAGCGATCGTGGTCCTCCGACTCCGAGAGGCGGCTGCAGGTCCGCTCCCGGAAGGCATCACGATCGGACTCGCGGTCGCCGGCGGGCTGGCGGCGGTTCTGGCTGTGATGGTCGCGCTGCGCAGGTTCGACGCACCGGTGGTTGCGGGGAGAGCGCTCTGCGTCCTCGCAGCCGCACCGGTGATCGCGCTGATCGGCATCGCCGGTGCGGCGGCGGGCGCCGCCGTCGCCGCCGGCATCTGTTGCGTGATGCTGTCCACCGCCCTGACGCCCGCATGGGAACAGATCGGGCGGGGGAGGGCTAGCGCTGCCCTCGCCGCGGTTTCGCTTGGCGCCGCCGGGTCGCTACCGATCGGGTTCGGCATCACGGCGCTGATCCTCGAACTCTCGGCCGCGGTGGCGATCGGCCGGCCGGCTGCCGCGCTGGTCGCGGCCCTCGGCCTGGCCGGCGTGCTCGGTGCCGCCGCCGCGGTGCAGGCGGCGGCACATGTCCTGACGTCGCGGGGACCCGCGGGAAGGGCCGGATACCCGTCGGTGCTCGGCTCCGTCGCCGTGGTCGTCTCCCTCATCGCGGCGGTTGTCCCCGGAACGATCGCCACATCGGTGCTCGCGGCCCTGAACGCCGGGGGCCTGACCGAGTCGATCGGCGCAGCTGCGATCCGGACCAGCGCAGGCGACTGGTCCGGCGGCTACGTTGTCGTTGGGTTCGTCATCGTCGCGGCCGGCGTCTGGGCCTTCGCCACGCTGACAGGGTGGTCGCTGGTGGCCCGGTCGTCGCCCCAGCCCGTTCCATCGGTGGGCTCGAGACCTGTCGGGCTCCGGGTCGTCCGCCGCTGGCGTCCGGCAGCCCTCCGGGGCAGCCTCTGGCTGCGCCAGGCGGACGAGTGGCTCGTGGTGCAGCCGCAGCTCCTGGTCGTCCTCGTCGGAGGAATCCTCGCCATCCTGCTGCTCCCCCTGATCCACTGATGGGGGTCTCGGCACCGCTGCTCTCGGCCGCGGGGGTGATCGCCGCGGTGGTTGCGATGATGGTGGACGGACGGCGAGCGGTGGCAATTGCGGTCGCTTTCCTCGCCGCGGGGCTTGCCCCGACCGCAGCAACCTTCGGGGGTGCGCCTGGGGCCGCCGTGCTCGGTGCCTGCGGCATCGCTGCATTGGTACTCGCCTGGGCAGGCTGGCTGGGGGGACGCGTGCTCCCCTGGCTCTCGGGCCTCGACCCGACGATCCCCGCATTCGCACCGGCAGCCAGGCTCTTCGGTCCCAGGAGCGCCCGCGCCTTCGGCGCCGCGGTTGCCGTACCCATCGCTTCGTGGGTGAGCTTCAACGTCCCGGTCGGCCAGGTGACCGCCGTGGAAGGTCTGCTGTTCCCGATCGCATACGCGTGGACCTGCGGCGTGATCCGGCTGCTGGTCGCGCGAACCCTCGAGGACCTGGCGGTTGGGGTGGCGATGGTCGGCATCGCGACTGGCACAGCCTGGCTGCTGCGCAGCGGTGGCGACTCATTCCCCGGCGCGGTCATCGCCTGCGCTGTCGCCCCGGTTGCGGCTTTCCTCGCGGGCTGGTTGCACGGCCGCAGTTCGCGCAAGGCCCATCCATTCGTCGAGGCGCAAGCGTGAGCCCTGCCGTCATCGCGGCGGCGTGGCTCGGCCTCGGCCTGGTTGCGTCGGCGGTCCTGCGCAGGCGCACTGCGAGGCTGGTGGCGGTCGTCCCCATGGTCGGAGCTGGGCTAACCCTGCTGGCGGCTCGCTCCGCGACGACCGCCGTTCCGCTCGGCGGCCTCAGCGGGATCAGCGGACTCGATCGCGCAGGTCAGGGACTGCTGGTCGCCGCCGGCATCTCCATGGCCCTGGTGATCCTTCTCCAGCCGTCGATCGACGTCTCGATCGGCCGCACCATCGGTGTTGTGGGGGCGGCCGCGACCATCGCTATGGCCAGCAGCGATCCGCTGATCACCGCATTGGCGCTCACCGCCGCGATCGCGACCATGGTGCTTCGCTGGATCGGCCAATCGCCGGGGCGGGCGACCCTTGCGGCCGGACGGGTGGCGGGGACCGGCACAGCGGCATTGGTCGCGGCCTCGCCATTCCTGCCCCTGACGGGGTTCACGACCGGGGATCGTCCAGCTGTGGTCGCGGCGTTGCTGGCGACGGGCGTCGCCGCCCTCCTCGCGATCTACCCGCTCGGGGGTTGGGCTGCCGGGATCATCGGGTCCCTCAAACCCATGGAGGTCGCACCCTGGCTCGTCCTCCTGGTGCCCGTGGTGCTGCTCATCGCCGAGCGTGTTCCCGGAGGGGTCCTTGGGGACGGAAGCCCGATCTTCGAGCACGTCCTCCTCGTTGTCGGGCTGGGGAGTGCTGTTTGGAGCGGGATCTGGGCAGCGCGGGGACCTGCCCCGATGCGCTATGGCCGCGTGTTCATGGCGGACGTCGCACTCTGCATCGCCGCTGTTGAAGGGGCAGTCGCGTCTCCTGCGCTCACTGGAGCGCTGATCATCGTGGTCACCCATCTCTGCATCGCGCCGATCCTCCTGCGATCCGAGGGCGCGGGTCTGCTCTGGCCGCGAAGGGTTGCCTGGGCATTGCTCAGCGGCGTGCCGCCGTCACCGACCTTCTGGGGTCGTCTCCTGCTCCTCGAAGCGCTTGCCGCGGGCAACGTCGGGTCCACGATCGCTGCGGTGCTCGCGATGGCATTGATCTTCATCGCCTCGGTCATGGCGTGCTCGGGCAGAGCGGCGGTCATCGATGGCGAGGGCTGGCGCGGACGGCTCCCCGAGCTCGCCGCGTGGCTGCTCCTGGCGGTTGGGATCGCCATCGGGCTCGCCCCCCAGTCACTCACCCGTTTCGTGTTCGGAAGCTGAACGGAATGGATCCGCTCGGTCTGCTGCTCGAGGTCGTCGCGCTCGCCGTCTACCCCGGAGGGCTGTTTCTCGCGGTCATGGCCTGGATCACGTACCGCGTCGCCGGGCTTGCGCGGGGCGCTCCCATCGATGCTCGCGGCATCGCGGCAATAGCCTTCGCAGTCGTCGCTGCCGCGGTTGCGCCCCTGCCTGGCACACCGGCGGCGTCGCTGCCGCCTCCGGGTGGTGCGACGCCGAACCTTGTGGCCGCGGCGCTCCTGGTGGTCGTTGCGGGATCGCTTGTGGCGCCTGCGCCATGGTCGCGCCGGCGCATCCTGCTCGTCACGTTCGGAGGCTTCTCGCTGGTCCTGCTCGGCCTGGTGGCGACCTCGTTCGCCATCACCGACATCTCAGGATCGACCGGTGGCGTCAACGCCGCGGCCCGCATCCTCGCCGTGACCGCAGCGCTTCTGGCCCTGCCGATGGTGCTCAAGCCGCAGCGCGCCACGGGGTCAGCGGCGGCCCGCGCCACCGTGGTCGCCGCGTCGCTCGTGGTGGTCCTGGCGATCGTCATACCCCCGGCGCAGCAATGGCCGGTGGCACCGCTCTGGGTCGTCGGGCTCGTCGCGGCGGTGGCGGCCTATGCGGTCCTCCTGCGCCTCGGACGGGCAGTCACCAGGAGAGAGCACCTGTCACTGGTCGCGATCGCCTGGCTGTGCTCGGTGGCCGCTGCTGTGACTGCGGTGATCGCGGCGCGGCCCTAAAGCGCTGTGCGTATATGCGGACTTCATCAACTCGGGGTCGCGTCGCGGTGCTAGCATGGAACGTGAGTTGGCGCGAGATTTCGATGCGGCCGTTGCGCGCGTGACCGCCACGTGATTGGAATCGTGCTCGCGTCCGGGTCGCCTCGCCGCCGCGAGTTGCTGACCCGGGCCGGGATCCGTTTCAGGATCATGGAACCTCCCGAGGACGCCGCGCTTCCTGTCGGCGTGAGCGCCGAGCTGGCGGTGCAACTCGTTGCCCGCCAAAAGGCGGTCGCCGTGAGCAAGCTCGTTCCCGCGGGAACATACGTCCTGAGCGCCGACACGATTGTGGTCGGCCCGCGTGGGCCGCTCGGCAAGCCGAAGACGCCGGAGCTGGCGCGGGAGATGCTCAACGACCTGCGTGGCAAGCGCCACACGGTGCTCACCGGCGTCTGCGCAATGTGTACCGGAAGCGATCACGAGGCGCTCGGAGTCAGCCGATCGGCCGTTAAATTCTGCGATTTCACCGACGATGCGCTGGATATGTACGTCGCCTCCGGCGAGCCGCTCGACCGCGCCGGCGCGTACGCGATCCAGGGCGGTGGTTCGGATTTCGTCGAGGCGGTCGCGGGCCGCATCGACACGGTCATCGGCCTCGACGTCGGGCTGGCGCTGCGCCTGCTCGGTGAGATCGGTTACCCCGATCCGCTCCCGCGCACCACTGACATCATGCTGACCGCGTCGCGGCAGCGGCGTCCGCTCGCGCCGCTTCGCGCCGCTACCAGGGTCTGACCGTTTCGCGGAGCAGGCGCGTGCGGGCACTGGCGTCGCACCTGACAGGCGTCCTCGCCGTGTCGATCCTGGCACCGATAGCGTTGGTGCTGTCGGCGTGCAGCACCCAGGCCGCGCAGCTCTCGGTGACGCTCGCATCGGACTTCGGGGCGTCGTACACGCCCGGGACGAGCGACGCCGATTTTCAAATCACGGTGGAGAACCTCGGCCCCGGCAATGCCTCCGGCGTGGTGATCCACGCCCTGATGCCCACCGCGTTCCAGTTCGCGGTGACCAACTCGATCGTCACCAACAGTGCGGCGCGCACGACCCCGGAGGACGCTCAGGTCGGTGTCACCAACCCGCAGTGGGGCGTCTGGTCGCTCTCGTCGCCCACGTCGCCCAACGGGAAGGCCGCCTATGCCTCGGTCACGATCGACTTCGGGGTGAACATCACGGCGCAGCCTGATACCTACTCCCTTGCGGCCCAGGTGGTGGACGACAGTCTCACCGATACCGTGCAGAGCCGCCCGATCCAGCTCGCGATCAACGAGGCACCACGGCTCGGCGTGTCCGCGTCGGTCGGGCCGTCCTCGGTGCACCCCAACGGTCAGGTCACGTACCGGGTCACGGTCACCAACAAGGGCACCGGGATCGCTCCGACCGTCGATGTGCTGGTGACCCTGCCGCCGGTGCTCCAGTACCAGTCCACCATCATGCCCTTCGGCGGGAACTCGTCAGTGGAGTCGTTGATCTCGCCGGTGAAGGGCGGATACCTCGTTTTCTATGGTGGCTTCGAGGTGCCACCGCAGACGACGCTCGGCCCGGGGACACTCACCATCGAATTCATCGCACAGTGCATCCCCAACCCGGGGAAGGGCGTCTTCACGATCCAGGTCGCTGTCACCGACGCCTCGCGTGACCGCGTCGGTGCGGCCAACGTCGCTCCACTGAACGTTTTGAGCTCGTAACTTCACCGCGCGGAAGTCCTCCCACCATGTGCACGTGGTAACCTCGCGTATCGCGCCCGGTATCAGCCGGCGTTCCTCAGTGGAGTGAACCCGCTCCCGGCGAGAGAGGCTTATGTACGCAATCCTTCAACACGGCGGTCACCAGTACCGTGTCGCTTCCGGCGACCGGATCCTTGTCGATCGCATTCCCGTCGAGGTCGGCTCGACGGTCACCCTCGAGTCGGTCCTGCTGCTCGGTGACGGCGACGAGACCGATGTGGCCAAGGGCTCTCCCGTCGAGGCGTCGGTCACGGCAACGGTGATCGCGCACCGGCGCGGACGCAAGATCCGCGTGTTCTCGTACAAGCCCAAGAAGCGCCACCGGCGCACTCTCGGGTACCGGAGCCAGCTGACGGAGTTGCTGATCGACGAGGTCGGACGCGGCAAGGCCGCCCCCAAGGCCAAAGCGGCTGCGCCAAAGCGCGCAGTGGCGCCGAAGCCGTCGACCAAAGCCGGCGCGATCGAGGCGGAAGCCGAGGCCGTCGCCGAGGTGGCCACCGCGATTGCGGCCGAAGCCGAGGCCGTCGAGGCCGAGGTCGCGGTCGCCGAGCTCGCTGTGGAGGAGGCCGTCGAGGCTGAGGCCGAGACGCAGGCGCCCGCGGCGAAGCCGGCGGCGCCGAAGCGCGCACGGACACCCAAACCCAAGAAGGACCCAGGCGATGGCGCATAAAAAGGGCGGCGGGAGCTCCCGCAACGGACGCGATTCCCAGGCGAAGCGCCTCGGCGTGAAGCGCCACACCGGTGAGGTCGTCCTCGCCGGCACCATCCTCGTCCGTCAGCGCGGCACCAAGATCCTGGCGGGCGAGCACGTCGGCGTGGGTCGCGACCACACGCTCTTCGCTCTGCGTACGGGGACGGTTGCCTACGATCACACCGGCCACGACAGGACTCGCGCCAACGTCCGCGCGATGCCGATCTTCTCGGTCGGCGAGATGATCGAAGAGGCTGACGAGGAGCCGGTCGCAGCGACCGGCTGAGTCACGGCCACTCGCGGCTCGCCGTTCATCGACGAGGTCGACATCGATGTGGCGGCGGGATCGGGCGGGCGCGGAGCAGTCAGCTTTCGCCACGAGAAGTACGTCCCCGACGGCGGCCCGGACGGTGGCGACGGCGGCCGCGGTGGTGACGTGCTGGTCGTCGCTGACTCGACTGACACGACACTTTCGGGCTTCCGCGAGCGCCGTTCCTTCACCGCCGAAGACGGCCGCGCCGGGGGTGGCGGCAAGCGCTCGGGGCATCACGGCGCCGACCTGACCCTGCACGTCCCGGTCGGAACGATCGTGCGCGAGGGTGAGGTCGTGGTCGCCGACCTCGACCGGCCCGGTGCGGTGGCACTTGCCGCCCGCGGCGGTCGTGGCGGCCGGGGCAACACCCGCTTCGCCACGGCCACCCGCCAGGCACCACGTGCCGGCGAGCTCGGTGACCCGGGGGAGCGTCGCCACCTTCATCTCGAACTCCGCCTGATCGCCGATATCGGTCTGGTCGGGCTCCCGAACGGCGGCAAATCGACCCTGCTGGCCGCTCTGACCGGCGCGCAACCGAAGATCGCCGCTTACCCGTTCACGACGCTCCATCCGAACCTCGGCGTGGCCGAGCTGGACGGCGGCCACACGCTCGTGCTCGCCGACGTTCCGGGTCTCATCGAGGGAGCGAGCCACGGGGCCGGCCTCGGTCTTGAATTCCTCCGCCACCTCGAACGCACCCGCACGCTCATCCACGTCGTGGATGCCTCAGCGGGGGTCGACGCGGCACGCGACGCGCTTGCCACGGTGCGTGCCGAGCTCGAGGCATACAGCCCCGAGCTGGCCGGCCGTCCGTCGGTGGTCGCCTTCAACAAGATCGATCTGCCCGAGGGATCGGACGCAGCCGACGCGCTGGCGTCCGAGATGCCGGGGTCGTTCCGGATCTCGGCGCAGCAGGGCGACGGCTGCCGCGATCTCCTCCTGGCGGCTGCGGAACTGGCCGGGCGCGTGATCCGCGACGCTCCCGGCCCGGCGCCACCGGGACTGCACCGCGTGTACCGGCCCCGTCCGCGACGTTTGGTCACCACCGATGTCGTCCGCGAGGACGGCGCCTATCGGGTGGTGGGCGAGCTTGTGGAGCGGATGGTCGGTCGCATCGACCTCGACAACGAGGAGGCGGTTGCACGGCTGCAGCGCAAGCTGGCGGCTGCAGGTGTCGATGCCGCCCTCGCCGCAGCCGGGTGCCGCGAAGGCGACACGGTGCGGATTGGCGAAGCCGAGTTCACATACACCGATGACGGGTTGTCCTGATGACCGTGCTGGTGTTCGGCGGCACCTTTGACCCGGTCCACAACGGGCACATGGCGATCGCTCGCCAGGCGCGGGATGCGACCGGCGCCGACGCCGTCTGGTTCGTGCCCGCCGCGGTCGCGCCGCTGCGCGACCCAGCGAGAGCGACTCCCGACGAGCGACTCGCCCTCCTGGCGGCGGCGTGCGGCGAGCTCGGTGACCCTGGAGTCGCCGTCCTCGATCTGGCGGTGCGTCGCGGTGGCGTGTCATACACGGCGGACGTGATGGACGCCCTGCGGGCGGAGGACCCCGCGCGGGATCTCGCGGTGCTCCTCGGCGCCGATGCGGCCCGGACGATCGCGGGCTGGCATCGCGCCGGCGACCTGCTGGGCCGCGAGCGGTTCGTGATCGTCAACCGGAGCGGTCCGCGGCCGCTCGTCCCGGCCGAGGTGAGCCGCCTCGGCTACGCCGCCGCCAGAACCCTGCTGCTCACCATCGACTCCCCTGACATCAGCGCCTCGGAGGTCCGTGAGCGGTGCGCGAAGGGCGAGGCGCTGGACGGGCTGGTGCCCTCGGCGGTCGCCGCCCTCATCGCCGCGAAAGGGATGTACCGCCAGAATCGGGACGATGCATAATGCGAATCGGATGACCTCCACCGATCTGGCCGGCATCATCGCCGCCGCCGCCGCCGACAAGAAGGCGCGTGACGTGGTCATCCTCGACATCCGCGGGAAGACGACCATCGCTGATTATTTCGTGATCTGCGAGGGGGACACCGACCGCCAAGTTCGCGCCATCACTGACAATATCACCGACGTCTGCAAGGAGCACGGTCTGCGCGCGCTCGCCGTCGCCGGCCTCAAGGATGCGTCCTGGGCGTGCGCTGATTTCGACGCGGTGATCGCGCACGTCTTTCTCCCCGGCGAGCGGACGTTCTATGACCTCGAGGGTCTCTGGGGTGATCCGGCAGGCGAGCGCGCGGTCTAACACACTGAGACCCGGATCGCGCTGATCCAGGTCGGCCTATCCGGCGAACGCCGGCAGCGGGTGCATGATTGCAGCCGCGAGGTTGAGCAGCGCGAAGAGCAGCGCGACCGAGCTGAACGCGATCGCACCCCAGAGCACGATCTTCTCGATGATCATGTGATCGCGGCCGCCGATCGACATGATCGGGGGAAGGATGCACCCCAGCAGCGCTCCCGCGATGAGCCCGCCGACGTGCGCGTAGTTGTTGACGCTGAGCGACGGCCCGAAGACGAACGTCAACACGACGTTGAGCACGATGACGGTCACTGCGTAGTTGCGCACCGTGTGCGTGATCCCGACCGGCACGTTCTTTCCCTGCAGCCTGCCGACCATGAGGAGCAGGCCGATCAGGCCCGCGATCCCACCTGAGGCGCCCAGTGAGATGCTGGTCGGTGTGATGCCGGGCAGGCTCGGCGCGGCGGTGCTCGCAGCTACCCAGAAGAGTCCACCTGCGATAGCCGTGATCAGGAACACGCCGAGGAGGACGAGCCGGCCGTACAGCTGCTCGACCAGCCTGCCGATGAACAGCATCGCGATGCTGTTGAAAAGGACGTGGTACACGCTGGTCGGGTCGTGCAGAAAGGCGCTGCTGACGAAGCGCCACCAGGTCACGTTGCAGGGCGGACTCTGGCCGAACGCGGGGTAGAACTCAGCGTTGGGGAGCGCGCCCCACGAGCAGATGTCCGGACCCGTCGTCGTGGAGTGCAGCGACAAGGTGGTGTATTCGAGCACCCAGATCACGACGAAGGCCGCGATCAACGAGTACGTGAGGAGTGGCTGCGTCACCATTGCACGGCGCACGGGAGCGACGTAGCCGCCTGCGACCGCCTGGCGCTCCGCGAGGTCCACAGCGGCCAGAGTCGGCGTCGGCGCGCCCTCCTGGACGGCCCGGGCGCGGGCACGCAGTTCGCCCACCGGCGGCATTCCCGGCGGGATCGGTAGCACGGCGCCCGCATTCGCGGTGGCGGTGTCGACCCAGGCGACCCCGAGGCGTACCGGGTCGCTCGGCGTGGTCGTCGCAGAGAGTGTGCCGGTCAGCGGGCCGAGCGCGATCAGGAGAATATCGCACACCTGCGCGCCCTGCTCGTGGAGGCGGCTGAGCCCCCACCGGCGTGCCGCGTCGCAGCGGGCGGCGAGATCCGGACCGGCCGCCGCCGGATCCGCGGGAGGCTCGTAGAAAGCGACCAGCGCGGCCCGCGGACCGTTCCACATCGCGGCGGCAAGCACGTAGCGCCCGAGGAGCTCGCCGAGACGGCCATCCCGCTGGTCGGCAACCCGAAGCCGGTATCGGGTCACGAGATCATGGGCGATCGCGAGCGCGACCGGGTTCGGCCCAGGGGGCGGCGCGGCGTAGTCGGGTGGAGCCGCGTCCGTCACTCGGTTCAGTCTACCCATCGCACCCCGCCGCACCCTCGTGACCGCTGCGCGTTTCGGCTATGGTCTCGCGGTGCCACCGGGCAGGAGCGCCGCGCCGATCCAGCCGAAGATGACCCTCGGCGCCCTCTATCGCTGCCTCCTCAACCGGCTGGACCAGCGGCTCGGGTTGCGCGTGGGCATCCACTTCGAGGAGCGGACCTCCGTCGTCGACGAGCACGCCGTCGCCGGAACCGAGCCGAAAGGCAGCGAGCAGCGAACATTCGACGCCGACCTCACCGTCCGCGCTGGTCAGGTCGTTGCCGCGACGCTGACCGCCGGCGCTTTCGGCGCCGAGACACTCGTGATCCGCGTCGCCGAATTCGACGGGGCGAGCCGTTACTCGATAGCGGGCGAGGGATTCGGTGCGCTCCGCGCCCGTCCCGATCTCTTCGATCTCGACGCCTTCGGGAGCCGCCTCGATGCCGTTCCTGTGATCGATGCGGTCATCGACCAGGAGACGCCGGATGGATCCGGCCGGATCGTCGTCGACGCCGAGGTCGACACCGACGCCTTCTCTCACTTGCTGCGCGCCTTCGGGGGCGGCCAGTCGGAACATCCCGAACTACCGCTGCTCTCACATTCGGCCGTGCTCTCGGCGGCGTCCGACGTCACCCTCGACTACTGGTGGTCGCTCCTCGGGCTCGACGAGGTCGACGGCCGTCCTGCGCGACACAACGTGGTCGTCTGTCATGTGCACGCTTCGTTTGCACCGCTCACGGATGATGCCGCCGGCGCCGCAGCCGTCGATGCGGACGACGCGCTGCCGGTCCTCGACGACCTCGACGCCGCGTGGGAACGCGCCCGGCAGCGAAGGGCCGGATCCTAGCGGGCTAGTGCGGCGGTAACGTCGGCAGGGGTGTGGGCGTCGGGCCGGGCGACGGGTTCGGCGAGGGGTTCGTGGGCGGGGGCGGTGCCTGCGACGGTCCGGCGTAGGTGCAGGTCTGAGTCGGCAGGGCTACTGGCCCGTAGTACGTGCAGTTGGTGTTGGCACCGGGCTGCGTCCCCGGGAGATAGAAGTCGGCGTCGTCACCGCTGCCGCCCGTGGTTCCGACAACGACGTCGGCGGGTTGCTTGTACCAGGTGTCCGGAACGCCCTTGAGGGCGGCGGACATGTATGCGTGCCAGATGGGCGCGGCACCGCTGTACCCCGACACGACGCCGTCGAGGTGGCCGCAGTCCGGGAAGTCGGTGTATTGCGGCTTCAGGCCCCAATGCGCCAGGTCGCGCGGGCTATACGGATAGGTGTAATCACTCGTCCCCTCGACGGTGTTGCCTCTCGCGATCTGGTTCTTGACGTAGGAGTAGTCCTTCGGTTGGAGACAGCTGCGCTGCGCGTTGCCGACCCACACCGCGGTGAGCAGGTTCGGGGTCCAGCCAACGGTGAGGTTGTCCATGAAGAAGTCGGCGGTCCCGGTCTTGGCGCTCACCCGCCGCGGGTTCAGGGTGAGATATCCGCTGCGTCCGAATTCCCTGATCCGGTTGTTGTCGTTGCTGGTGATCTCGTCCATGATGTATGCGACGTTGGCCGGGATCACCTGGTGTCCGGCAGCCGCGGCGTTGTACTTCCAGACGGTCTGCCCCGTTGCCTGCGCAACGATGCTGGTCACCGGCATGGGGTTGTGCTGGACACCGAGATCGCCGAGCGTGGCCGCACCGTCGGCAAGATCGAGCAGCGTGATGCCACACGTAAGGGATCCAAGCGTTGCGGCCCACTGGGTCGGTGACGGCCAGTTGACGTGCGTCTTGCCGTTGATGACGCAGTTCTGGTTGAGCGAGGTGACGCCCATGGCCAGCTCGGTGTTCGCGATGTACTGCGTGCCCGTCGCGTACTCGGTCTTGACCGCGGGAATGTTGAACGAGTTCCCGAGGCACAGCTTGAGTTCGCACACACCGTGGGTGCGGCGATCGTCGTCAAATGGAGAGTAGGAGGCGGCCCCTGGGATCGGGAACTTGTAGTAATTGTCGAGGATGGGTGTCGTCATCGTGAACTTGGTCGACGCGATGGCGGCCGTGTACGTGAACAGCTTGGTGGTCGACCCCATGTTCAACTGGACTGCCGCCGCCTCGTTGACCTGACCGAAATGGGGATCGGCGTAATTCCAGGTTCCGACCATGGCGAGGACCTCCCCGTTCTGGGGGTCCAGGCTCACCAGGGCGCCGTCGCCCATGTTCTCGGCGACCCGCTCCTTGTTCACGAGGTTGTGGACGGTGCTGTATGCGAGGTTCTGCTTGTTCTGGTCGAGCGTGGTGTAGATCTCGTATCCGCCCGGGCTCGCGTACTGCGGAAAGTTCGCGTTCAGGTAGGTCTCGAGGTAATTGATGAAGTCGAGGTCGTACGTGGTGGGTGGCTCCGATGCCGTCCAGGAATGGTAGGTGAGTACCTCGTTGTATGCCGCGATGCCCTGCGCCTGGGTGATGTACCCGCTCGCTTGCATCGCCTGAAGGACGGCCTTCTGGCGGTTCTTCGCCAGTGGATTGACGGTCTGGTTCGCGGCGTGAATCAGCGGGTTGTAAGCGGAAGGCGACTGTGGGAGGCCGGCGAGTATTGCAGCCTGAGCCACGTCCAACTGGCTCGCGGGCCTCTGGAAGTACATCTCAGCCGCACTTCCGATACCGACAGCGAAGTTGCCGTAGAAAATGCGATTGGCATACATGTCGAGGATCTCGTTCTTCGTGAAGTTGAGTGCGATCTCGTTGCCGAGCACGATCTCCTTGATCTTGTAATCGATGCTCTGGGGTGGATCGGCACCGCCGTACAGACTGATCTTGGCCAGCTGCTCGGTGATCGTCGAACCACCCTGGAGGGCCGCGCCCCGATGGGTCACGTCGGCGACGCCCGACTCGACCAGGCGAGCGAGATCCCACGAGCCTTCCGTGTAGAAGTTGTGGTCCTCGATGGCGACGATCGCCTGCTTGAAATATGGAGAGATCGCCGTGAGATCGACGTGAATGTGGCGGTAGCCCTCGTTATGGAAAACATGAATGATGTGGCCCGTGGAGTCGTAGACGTCGGTGTCGATCTGCGGCTCCATGTTGGTGATGGTCGCCGCATCGGGGAGCTGGCCCTTGTACGCGTTGTAGCCCGCGAAGACCGCGCCGACCGTCCCGGCGCCGATCGCGGCGATGACGGTGACCCCGATGAGCACGATCCGGAGCGCGCGTCCCCGCTTGCGCGGCGTGCGCAGGTGCCGGTAAGCGCTGGCGCGCCGACGGCGCAGCTCGGCTCGAGCCGCAGCTTCGGCGGCGCCGACCCCAGGATTGGTCGAGCCGTTGGCGCGAAGGGGCGTTCGAGAGCCGTTCGGCAGGCCCGCCCGGCGGCGCCGGGCTTCCGGGGTCTGATCGAGGCTCACGCCGGAACCGTCAAATGCATTGGTGAGATCGTCTCCTGACTCCGCAGCGCGGTGGCGCGACGGGAGTGCTGTCGAGTTCCTGGGTGAAACGCCACGGTCCGGCCCGGGTTACGCCGGGCGCATGGCGACGGCGAGGATGAACAGGGCCGCGAAGAGCGCGACGATGACTGCCCCGGCGAGGAGCGCACCCGGGCCCTCCTCGATCCAGAAGGGACCAACCCGGCGACGGCCTGGGGCTCCTTCGTCCAACGGTACCGCCATCGCCTCCAACCGTACCAGCAGGGTCCCTGGAACGGTCGTATGACAATCCGTCACGCGTGCCGGAAGCTCAAACCGGCCCATGACACAATCGGACGCCGATGGCAGTGACAGCGCCTGTTTCCGCGCCCGCCTCCAGTCCGATCGCGCTGCCTCCCGCGCCGAGGACCGCAGAGGAGACGGGACTGCCATTCAGCTTTGTCTGCGACCTCGTCCTCAAGGTCCTGTATTTCAACGGCAGCATGCTGGGTCGCGACATCGCGAATCACCTCTGCCTGCCCTTCTCGTTCGTGGATGCGACCTCACGCTTTCTCGCCGACGAGGGCTACTGCTCGTCGACCGGTGTCCACACCGCGACGCTCGACCCCGGGGAGCCGATCAACGCGGGGATGCAGCACATGATCTCGACCACGGGCCGCCAGCGTGCCCGCGAGCTGCTCGAAATCAACCAGTACGCCGGCCCTGCGCCGGTCCCGATCAGCGATTACACGGCGATGGCCGAGCGCCAGTCCCATGTGGACGGACAGGTCAACCGCGCCCGCCTCCATGACGCGTTCAGCCACCTGGTGCTGTCCGAGGTCGTGCTCGACCACCTCGGACCGGCGCTCAGCGCGCGCCAGGCGGTGTTCCTGTACGGGCCTCCCGGCAACGGCAAGACGACCATCGCAGAGGCGGCGGCGTCGCTCCTCGGGGCGCCGATGTTCATCCCCCGTGCCCTCTACGTGCACGGTGAGGTGATCCGGTTCTACGACCCGATCCATCACGAGCCCATCGACCGCGAGCTCCCGCCCCACGACCGCCGCTGGCAGCTCGCCAAGCGCCCCGCCGTCAAGGTGGGTGGCGAGCTGACCCCGCGGATGCTCGAGCTCGGATTCGACCACACGCTCGGGTTCTACGAGGCATCGATGCAGCTCAAGGCCAATGGCGGCCTCTTCCTGATCGACGACTTCGGCCGCCAGCAGAACATGTCCCCGCGCGACCTGCTCAACCGGCTCATCGTGCCGCTCGAGAAGAAGGTCGACTACCTCAACATCCCGCGCGCGGGATCGAGCATCCCAGTGCCCTTCACGTGCATGGTCATGCTCTCGACCAACCTGCGTCCGCAGAACCTCATGGACGAGGCATTCCTGCGCCGGGTGCGGTTCAAGGTGCACGTCCCGGATCCCACCATCGACGAGTACAAGGAGATCTGGCGCCGCAACTGCGTCGACAACAACCTGCGCATGGACGAGGGGCTCATCGACCGGCTCCTGGAGAAGCACTACCACGCCAAGGGCCGGCCGCTCCACGGCACCCACCCGCGCGACCTCCTCAACCACGTGATCCACGCTGCGCTCTATCTCGGCAAGCCGGTGGAGCTCAACAGCGAGCTGCTCGAGCTCGCCTGCGAGACGTACTTCGTCGACTCGGACGAGTAGGGCGTGACGCACCCCGCGGTGCGTCGAGGCGAGAATAGGGGCGGAGCCGACATGCCGAAGACCCACAACTACCAGCTGATCGTGACCTGGACCGGGAACACCGGGACCGGGACCAGCGGTTATGGGGCCTTCGAGCGATCGCACGATGTCAGCATCGAGGGCAAGCCGTCGATCCCGGGGAGCGCCGATCCCGCCTTTCGCGGAGCGCGTGATCGTTGGAACCCTGAGGAATTGCTGGTCGCGTCCCTCTCGCAATGCCACATGCTTTGGTATCTCGTGCTCTGCGCGAAGGAGGGGATCGTCGTCACCGACTACGTCGACCACGCGACCGGCACGCTGGTGGAGACGGAGGACGGGGGCGGTCACTTCGACGAGGTCTCGCTGCATCCCCGCGTGACGATCGCGACGCCGGAGAAATCCGACCGCGCGATTGCGCTACACGAGCGGGCGCACGCGTTGTGTTACGTCGCCAACTCGGTGAACTTCGCGGTGCACACCGATCCGACGCTGGTCACGGCTGCCGAGATCGGTTAGACCGGCAGGCGTGCGCCGTCGCGGCGTGTGCTGCTCGCGTCCTGTTTCGTTCCCACGATGCACCGTGCCACGCCCGGAACCCGGACCTTGCCGTCCTTCTCGAACGCGCTCACCTTGGCAATGGCGTTTGCCCGAATCCGCTCCCGCGCCGGTGCGTCGACCTGCTGAAGCGCCGCAACTGCGAGCGAGACGTGCTCGCTGATCATGTCCCAATACTGCTCGGGCGATCGCGTCACGAGTTCGACGTCGACGTCCCACTCGACAACGTCGCGCAGCCCCGCGCCCTCGTACAGGGCACTGACATAGCCCGGGGCAGCGCACCGAAACATATTCGGTCTGTCCCGGTCGGGTGGCGCCACCACCGCCTCGGTCGCGATCGCCTGCATGGCGATCGTCGTCCACGGGTTTTCCTCGGGCTTGACCCATACCGACGAGCAGAGACGTCCGCCCGGCTTGAGCACGCGCGCNNAGAACATGTACCCAAAACGCACGGAAACGCCATCGAATGTGGCGTCGTTGAACGGCAGATCGTCGGCGCTGCACACCTTCGTCTCGATATTGGCGATCCCTTGCGCTCTGGCTCGTCGCACGGCTATGTCGAGCATCTCCGCTACGAGGTCGGTGAGCACGACGCGTCCCTTCGGCGACAGTCTCGCGATGCTCAGACCCGGCTCACCCGTGCCTGCGGCGATGTCGAGATGCTGATGATCTTCAGCGATGTCGAGACGCTCGATAATCGCTGCGCCGACCGGGCCCAGCTGATCCATGATGATCGAGTCCCACTTCTCCCAGCCGGCAGAGAGCCCCGCCCACGTGGCTCGCTGAACGTCTCGGATCTCATCGGCGCTCGGCTGCACGAGTGGCCCTGATTCTGTTGTCCGAACGCCTCGAAAGTCAAGGCGGCCCGTGACGTCAGGAAGAGGGGTGATCGGTGTCGTGCCGGTCAGCGGAGACCACGAGGCGTTGTGAATCTTCCTGCTTCGGTATTGAGGTGGCGGGCCGCTTCTCGATGATGTGGTCGATCATCCCGTAGGCGAGCGCCTGCTCTGCGGTCATATGGTAGTCGCGCTCGATGTCGCGGCCGATCTGTTCGGCATCGCGCCCCGTGTGCCGGTGGTAGAGCTCGATGAGCAGTGCTCGCTGGCGGAGGATCTCGCGGGCGTGCACGTCGAGGTCGGTGGCCTGCCCCTGCATGCCCTGTGCCCACGGTTGGTGGATGACGATGAGAGAGTTGGGCAGCGCGAGCCGCCTCCCGGGTGCGCCGGCCGAGAGGAGCAGCGACGCGCCGCTTGCCGCCATGCCGAGGCACGTGGTCTCGACAGTGGGCCGCACGTACTGCATCGCGTCGTACATCGCCAGCGCCGCGGTCATCGAGCCGCCCGGGCTGTTGATGTACAGATGCACATCACGTTCGGCATCCTCACCTTCGAGAAACAGCAGTTGCGCCGTGACCAGGTTGGCAAGGTCGTCATCGATCACCCCGCCGACGAAGATGATCCTGTCGCGCAACAGCCGCGAGTAGATGTCATAAGAGCGCTCGCCCCGGGTTGTGCTTTCGACGACGGTGGGGACCAGGGTCATCGCGAGCCCTCCGCTGTGGGTGGAACGAATCCGATGCGGCGGCGGGTCGGCTCCGCCTGGTTCATGGCGAGGAATGCGCCGAACTGCGCCACGGTTCGGAGCGAGGCCGCGTCCATCCCTGATGTGACGGCGCGGAGCTGACGCCGGGGGTCGGCAGGCCAGGCGGGCTCGCTCTGGGGCCACGCGCCGAGCCGGCGGCCGAGGTCGGTGTACACCGCCGAGATCGGCACGGCGAGCGCATAGGTGATGGCGATCAGGAGGTCCGCGGAGACGTCCTTGAGCCCACGTTCGACCTCCGAGAGATACGCCGGCGAGCAGCCCGCCTCACCCGCGATCTCGCCGAGGCTCCGGCCCTGGCCCTCCCGATGCCCGCGCAGGACCGCGCCCAGTTCGCGCCTGACCTCGTCAGCGGTTACGCTTAGAGCAGAATACACAACGCTCAGAGCATACATCGCTGGGGCGGAGGGGCGCGAACCGCCTGTTGCCTCTGGAGGTCGCGGCTATCCTTGCCTGGTGATGGCGACGCTCCTTTCCGTCAACGTCGGCCGCGCGGCGGCAAGCCGTCATACCGACACCGGCGTCACCGGCATCGACAAGCGGCCATCGCCACAGCCGGTCGCGCTCCACGACCCGGGCCCAGGCACCGGGCGGAGCGGTGCCGCCGGTGACACGATCGGCGATCCCGCATCTCATGGGGGGACGGACCAGGCGGTGTACGCCTATGCGCGCGAGGATCTCGACCACTGGCAGGCCGAGCTGGGCCGGACGCTCACCAACGGCGTCTTCGGCGAGAACCTCACCACTGCAGGGGTCGACGTCAACGGAGCGCTCGTCGGCGAGCGCTGGCAGGTGGGCCATGCCTGCATCCTCGAGGTGACCTCGCCACGCATTCCATGCCGGACATTCGCCGGCTGGCTCGAGGAGCAGCGCTGGGTCAAGCGCTTCACCGTACGGGGCGCTCCTGGCGCCTATCTCCGGGTGATCACACCGGGGGCGGTGACCGCGGGCGACGAGATCACCGTCGTCCGTCGCCCGGATCACCACGTGACCATCGCGATGATGTTCCGGGCGCTGACCACCGACAAGGCGCTCCAGGCGCAGCTCGGCGCCGCTGGTGACGCGTTGCCGGAGCATCTGCGGCGGCAGCTGCTTCCCTGATCCGAACTCTGGCCCTCGTGCCTGACGGCATGGTGGTGCGAGGTTGGCACCGGCGCACGAAAACGCGCTGCACTGGGGATACGATTCCGGTCGTCCCTCATGCTCAGACCACCCCCGTACGTCCGTATCGCGCTGGTCGCGGCTGTGGCCGCCGTCGGCGTGGGGACCCTGGCAACGACCTCGCGGCTCCCGATTGCGCCGTCGGGCGTGGCCGCGGCCACCCGCCCACCGGCTCCCCTGACGCAGGCTCCATGGTTCGACATGAACGTGGCGCACGCGAATGTGAGCTTCTGGGCGCCGTCGACCCTGCCCGTAGGCGCGCCGCCGATGCGCGCGCGGGCAGGCATCCTCGTCGACATGGACACGGGCGAGATCCTCTGGGAGAAGCAGCAGGATCTCGAGCTCGCGCCGGCGAGCCTGACCAAGGTGCTCGCCTCGCTGGTCGCGCTCGAGAACTTCACTCCATCCCAGGAGGTGACCGTCACCGCCGATGCGCTGGGCCAGTCTGCAGCGGACACGCTGATGGGATTGAAGGCCGGCGAGACGCTGACCGTCGAGCAGCTGCTCGACGGCATGCTGCTCCCGAGCGGCGACGATGCTGCGAGCGCGATCGCCATCGACACCGTGGGTGAGGCACGCTTCGTCGCCGCGATGAACGCTCAGGTGGTCGCGCTCGGCCTCGCCGACTCACACTTCTCGGCCACCGCGGGTCTCGACGACCCGGCGCTCTACTCGTCCGCGTACGACCTCGCGGCCATCGCGGACTACACATACCAGCAGTTCCCCCTGTTCGACCAGATCGTCGATACCAGGTCCATCAGCCTGCCCGCGACTGCCGAGCACCCCGCGTTCCACCTGCGCAACCTCGACGCTCTGCTCCAGGCATACCCGGCCGCGGTGGGCATGAAGCCCGGCTGGACAGGCAACGCCGGGGCCTGCCTGATCGGGATGGCGGTCCGCGACGGGCATCACCTGCTAGCGGTCTTGTTGAGCGCCAACTACCCGGCGCGCTTGGAGGCTCGGCTCCTCGACTGGGGCTTCCAGCTGGAGGGGCTGCCCCCGCTGCTGCCGCCGACCCCGGCACCGACGGCGGCGCCGACCGCCTGACCTGTCGCCGCTCAGGTCACCGTCTGGACGAGAACGCTCGAGCTCGACGGCAAGTCGCCTGTCGCGCCCTGGTACGCGGCGGTAATCGAGTGACTGCCCTTCTTCAGCGTGCTGAAGGCAAAGGTTGCGACGCCCGAAGCGTTGAGCGTTGCCGTCCCGAGCTTCCGCGACCCGTCCCAGAAGATCACCATTCCTGAGGGGGTGGCGCCCCCGTTTGCGACCGCGACGGTCGCGGTGAAGATCACGCGCCGGAGATAGGTCGAGGGATTTGGCGTCGAGGTCAGCGCCGTTGTGGTGGCATCGACCGGCGTCCCGACGAACACACCCGAACCGTTGGTCGCGATGTAGACGGTGCCGTCACTCGCGACGGCGATGCCGCTCGCGTTGTTCGGAGTTCCGCTCAGCACGGTGTCGCCCAGGTTGGAGAACGTGGTGCCGGTCGGATCGCTGACCTGCAGCTCGAGGCCGGTCCCTACAACCCAGTCGGCGGTGAACACCTGGCCGCCGAGCTCGCCGAGCCCGGAAGTCGTCCCGGCCAGGGTCGGTGAGATGCTCCCGAACGTGCCGCTCGACGCTCCGTCGAGCCGGTACAGGCCACCAACCGCGCTCACCCAGAGCCGCGTTGGATCGGAGCTGTCGACCATCAGAAACGGCACGACGGCGAGCGACGCGTGCGTCCAGATCAGCGTCCAGCTGCCCGGCGCTCCGGCATCGAGTGATCGGTAGACACCGATCGTCCGGTCATAGGCGTACACCGTGGCGGCTTGCGAACCGGTTCCGGTCGCAATCGCCGCTGTGGGCGCCTGATCCGTCATGAAGTGTGAGGCATCGCGGACCCATGGCCCCGCGCCGACCCGGGTCCAGATGCCGCTCGCCTCCACGGCGACAATCACCGTTGGCGTTCCGGACGTGTCGACCACGCCGAGGGCGAGCGGCCGATCCCCGCCGGTTGCGGCTGCGAGCCCGAGCGACTGGAACGCACTCGAGGAGATCGCGGGTGCGGCAGCGCTGAGCACGTCGCCCTGCGTGTTGGAGTCCCGGTTCCCGACGCCGGCGTAGACGACCGGCGGAGACACGGCGCCGTCAACAACCGTGTCGTAGCCGACACTCGTGAACTGGTCGTCGGCGATGCCCTGCTGGGTGGTGAACCCGTCGGCTGAGCTGAACAGTCCCCAATCGGTGTCGCCCAGGTAGACGCGCTGGGCCGAACGAGGCGCCCCAACAGTCGAGGGGTCGAGTGCGACCTGGTGATTCACCGTCGATCCGATGCCCATATCAGACGGGTAGAAGGTCGACTGCCGCTCAGCGCCGAGTAGCCGCCAGTTGCCGCCATACCCTGACACCCACAGGTCATCGCCGCTGCGCTCGTGTTCGACGGCAATCGAGGAGGGCACCATCGTCTGTGATGAGAGGAGCGCAGGCGGGTATGACGCGTGCCACCAGGGGTTCCCGGTCTTCGGGCCGAGCAGCTCACTGCTCACCTGCGCAGTCGACATCGGCAGCGAGGTCCACGTCGCCCCGGAATTCGTGGTCTCGTGGAGGACCGCGTGCAGTCCCGGCTGGCCGCTGACCGGTTGCGAGTTGTCCGATCCGGCGATGACGACATCGGTCCCGTTTGCCGCGTATCCGCCGATGGACATGTAGCGCTCGCCCCCCGCGGCGAGCTTGGTGACCCATCCGGCATTGGTAATGACCCCGACGCCCGTGCCGTATGCGGCGCCCCAGACGGCGCCATCGCTGAGCCCGGCAAGCTCCTGGACCACCCCCGGCGCGCCGGACACGACCTGCACGGTGGCCGCCCCTCCCGGGTTGCGGATGGCGAAGACACCCGCGCCCCAGGTTGCGACATCAAGTGTGCCGCTCGGTCCCCAGGCGAGGGACGTGAGGCAGACTGCGGTACCACCCAGCTGCGACTGGGAAGCAACCACTGTCCAGGTTCCGCCGGCATACATCCAGACCCCTTGATCGAAGCTCGCCGCGAAGAGGCGATGCGTGCCGTCGAGCGCCAGCAGGCCGCCAACGCAACGCTCGGCATTCGGCGTTTGCGCAGGGTTGCCGGTGTTCGAGCCGTCGAACGCCGGTCCCAATGGGAGCGGGGACCAGGTGAGTCCGTCGTCGATCGACTCCGCGACGCCGCCGTTGGTCGCCATGTACACATCGCTCGGGGACTTCGGATCAAAGGCGATCGCGGCGACAGGGTGGTACGTCTGGTCAAGCGTTCCGTGCTGGGCGGGCAGCCACGTCGTCCCGAAGTCAGTGGAACGCTGCACCCCCGTCACGTCGGACCCGCTGATCACGACCCCGTTGTGCCGCGGGTCGGCGGCGATGACGTTTTCGAAGCCACCCCCGGCGAGGCTGCTCGCGGCGAAGCTGTATCGCGCGATGGTGCTCGAGGCGGCGCGAGCCGCCACGCCGGAGACGGCCAGCGCCTGCGGCACCACCACTGTCAGGACGCCGCCCAACGAGGCGGCACCCAGTCTGAGCCCGAGGCGCTTGCTCATTCCTCTCCCTGAATCGACGTCCGCCCGAGGATAGCGGGAGCGCCCACCCGTTTACCTGAGGATCGGCTGAGGTGAGAACTGATTGATCGACCCGGCTGCTCGGCGCGCCGCCTGGCTTGCGACGGGCACTCGTCGCCTACTTGATGACGGCGAAACCGGCGGACATCGTGCCATCCCAGGGTGCCGAGGCGATCAGGCGCAGGTTGGGCAATTGGGCGATACAGCTCACGTTCCACCCGTACAGCGGCGACGCGATACGCAACGAACCGACGAAGACGGCGTCGACCCGCGCGACGGCAGCCTCCGCGCCGGTCGGGTCGGTGCAAGCATTCTCCAGCGCGGTCTCGAACGGAACATCCAGCGCGCCGAAGGCGTAACCATTGGGAACCAGGGGGGTAAGGTCTGTGAGTCCCGCCATCCACATCCCGGCATCGTCGCCGCCGTTGGTCAGGACGAGGCTCCCCTTGGGCAGCGTTTTTGACATGGATGACAGCACGGTCAGGTCTGCCGGCGATACGAGCGATCGCGTGGCCACCTCATATCTGTAGACGCCGAGCTCGGTTGCCGCGCCGACAACAACCGCGACCACGAGCAGCAAGCTCAAGACGGCGCCGGGAGCGTCGAACTTCTGCGCCATGGCGCCGATCCTGTCCCGAAGGACACTCGGAATGGTCATCCGGCGCACGGCAGCGATCCAGGCGCCGAGCACCACGATGACCACGAGTCCGAGGGGAGCAAACCATTGTCTGAAGTCGACCATCTGGTTGAACGGTCCCAAGGGGTAGAGCACGACGGAGTCCGGCTCCCAGAATTTGATCCAGGCCTGTTCGAGCGGGTGGCGTGCCACGACAGTGATCGCTGCGAGCACCACGACGGCGGCTGACACGCCGACCCAGAGCCTGCGAGTTCTCGACAACGACCGCATCAGGTCGCCGAGCGCGAAGAGACCGAACGCCAGCACGAGTGGGATCAGCCAGTACTGAATGCCGAGGACACGGTCGGTGTCGCCCCACGGGTAGATGACCGACCAGATGCGGTGGAGGTAGTGGAGGTAGAGGTCGTCCGCCATGATGAGAAGGAGCAGCACCTGCGCGACCAGCACCCAGAGCATCCGGCGCCGGATGAGCATGGCGATGGCACCGATGCAATAGAGCGCGAGTGCTGCCGGACCGAGGAGATCGGTCTGCGCAATCAGCACCAGGATGTGATGCGGCTTCAGGGGCATGTGCGCCGTCGACAGGACGAACTGAGCGGGTTGGGTTCTGGTCAGTGGCGGCACATAAGGAATCCGCGTGATCACGGTCACGGCCACGGCACCGGCAGCTGCGGCGCCCAGCGCGATCCCCAACCGGATGAGACCGGTTCGCGGCGACGACCGCACGACCTGGACCACTGCCGCCGCGAGCAGTCCGCATGCAACGACCAGTGCGGTGATCGCCTCAAGTCCGTGGATCACCCAGATCGACGCCGTGATCGCTCCGAGCAGGATCGCGTTCTGGCGTGTCGTTCGACCCCGGATGACCCGCAGCAGGGCGACGATGAATGGAACGATGAGTGTCGAGTCGACGGTCTCCGGAAACCGTCCGATGATTGCCTGGCCGCTGGGGAAGATGAGCCCGATCGCGAAGAACGGGACGGCTGCCGCGAGTGCCACCGAACCAGTGGCTTCGAGAGTCAGCAACGTCAGCGAGAGCGGGAGCACGACGAGGCTCGCCGTGATGATCGGCGCCATCGCGCCGGCTGGAGATGGCGCACCGAGCCACGAGACGACCGCCGCAGTCGCCTCAAATCCGGGCCGCGCTCGAACGAAGTCAGATCCCTCGAGCGGGATGGGAAACAGCGGCAGCACGTCGTGGGTCCGGACGATCGCGTTGACCACCCCTGCGTGAGTCGGCGCATCCCAGTCCGGAGGCAGGACCTGTCCATGGAGCGCCCAGGCGAACACCGCGGCGCTGGTCACGCCGACGAGCAACGCCGGAATCGGCAGCCACCACGGATGTTTCGCAGCAGCTTGTGGTTCCGTCCAGCGCCACCGCACGGCCGCGCCGACGCCGAGCACGAGGAGGACCGGAAGCACGGTGATGGGCTCGAATGGGACGTGCACGTCGTGGAGCGCCAGTCCGTAGATCCCGATGAAACCTGCCGACAGTCCGGGCGCCATTGCGAGCCGCTGCCAAGCGCGCCACGTCGGGGCGAGCAGCGTGGCGAGCGCGAAGCCGGGGAGGAAGGCAACGGCCACCACCCCGGGAAGGATTTGCGCGAAGTCCTGGAAGGGCACGCCGGATCGAGCTCAGCGACCCTTGAGCGTGGCTACCGCAAAGACCGTGCGCGCCATGATGAGCAGGTCGAGTGCGACCGACTGTCGCTTGATGTAGTAGAGGTCGTACGAGAGCTTGATGTTCGATCCGCCAACGTCGCCGGCATAGCCGTAGTTCACCTGAGCCCAACCGGTGAGGCCCGGTCGAACCGAGAGCCTGGTGTTGTAGTACGGGATGCTCTCGCTCAGCGTCTCGACATAGTGGGGCTGCTCTGGCCGCGGACCGACGACGCTCATATCGCCGCGCAGAATGTTCCACGCCTGGGGCATTTCGTCGAGGTGCAGGCGCCGGAGCACAGCACCGACTCTGGTGATGCGCTCATCGTCCTCGGCGGTCCACTGCAACGCCTCGCCTCTCGGAACACGCATGGTCCGGAGTTTCACGATTTCGAAGTGCTTGCCGAAGTGGCCGACCCTCACCTGGCGATGGAAGACCGGCCCTCGATCCTCGATCTTGATCGCAGCCCAGACAAAGGGAAGGAGGATCCCGAGGAGCACCAGACCGATCAAGCCGGCCACGATGTCGACGACTCGCTTGAAGAGCGCGTAGACGCGTGACCTCTCGCCACGCTGCTGCAGCGAGAGCAGCCAGGTCTGGCGGAGCCGCTCCACGAGCAACCGCCCGGTCAGCTCCTCGTACACGTCGGCCACCGATCGCACCACCATGCCGCGGTCGTAGCACTCGACCAGGCCCTTGAAGAGATCCGTCGGCAGATCCTCTTCGGCACCAAGGACGATCTGATCGGCGTCGTGTTCCGCCGCGGTGATGGCGATGCGATCCCCGGCATCCGGATCGGCCGGGTGAATCGTGCCGACGACCCGGTAGAGCCCGGCCATCTGCTCGTCGACCTCGGGCCAGACCCGATCGATGATGTCGGCATCCGCGACAAGAAGGATCCGCCCAGCGAAGATGGCCCGGGCGAAAACGCGGCGGTAGAACAGGCGCCAGCACAACACGGTGATGGCGGCCACTGGAACCCAGATCAGAATCGTCGGTCTCGTGACGCCATAGGGCACGGCGAAGAACACGACGAGCAGGGCAATCGTCTCAAGCGTCACGTTGATCGCGACGACGCGGAAGATGCCGCGAACGCTGACTGCCTGGTGAAGATCGTACGCGTCGACCATCAGCGCGGCAGCCAGCCAGATGCCCGTCGCGAGCGCCACACCCGCCCAGGGAATGGTCAGTGCGGCGTGCTGGATGGGTCCGGAGCGGAGGTTGAACGCGATAATCAGGGAGGCCGCAACGAGGACAGAGTCGCCCCCAGCGAGGAGCAATTTTCGTTCAGAAGCGAGGATTCCCCGCCGGCCGGCCGCAACCGTGGCGCCCGGAACGTCCTGGGCGATCATCAAAAGAAGCCTAACGGTTTACCGTGCGGCTGAGAGATTGCCCACGATGAATGACACGACGTCCACCGAACTCCCCTTCGTCAGCGTGGTCATTCCGGTTTTCAATGAAGAGCGCCACATCGAGGCGTGCCTGAATTCGGTTCTGGCACAGGACTATCCGGCAGATCGGTTCGAGGTGATCGTCGCCGACGGAGGTTCGACCGACCGCACCGGGGCGATCGTGCAGAGGATTGCGGACGGCCATGGCAACGTCCGCCTCATCGACAATCCCGGGCGGCTGCAGGCGGCCGGGCTCAACCGGGCCATCATGACCAGCCGTGGCTCGGTGATCGCCCGCCAGGACGGCCATGCCGAATGGGGCAGCAACCATCTGCGCCGCTCGGTTGAACTCCTGCTGTCGACAGGCGCTGACAATGTCGGTGGGCTGCAGGAGGCTGCCGGCGATGGTGTCTCCGGCCGCGCGATCGCACGCGCGATGGCCTCACCGTTCGGAGTGGGGGGTGCCGGATTCAGGTACTCGGCCCGAGAGCAGGAGATGCCGACGGTCTTCCTTGGGACCTTCCGCCGCAGCGCGTTCGAGCGAGTTGGCCTGTTCAACGAGGCCTATCCCCCTCACGAGGACTACGAGCTCAATCACCGGATCAGGTCGACCGGCGGGCGGATCCTCTACACGCCGGACATCCGCACCCGCTATCACGTTCGCGATGGCCTGGTCCCGCTCGCACGCCAGTACTACCGCTACGGCCGGGGCAAGGTTCGCGTCGCTCGCGCCAGTCCTGGGGTGATCCGTCCCCACCATCTCGCCGCTCCTGCACTGGTCGCGGCCATCCCGGCGGCCGCACTGCTGGCCTTGACGCGCCGTGGAAGGCGCCTGAGCGTCGGAGGCGCCGCGATATATGTGGCCGGCTGCGTCATTGCCGCCCAGCTGGCCGGCGCCCGCGAGCCGGTGGCGGTCCGCGTACGGATCCCAGCAGCCTTCATGGTGATGCACGTTGCCTGGGGCCTCGGCTTCTGGGCCGGGGTGGCTGCGACCGCGAGAGGGGCGCCTACCGGGGGTGGCACGCCGCCGTCCCTTGCCGCATCACCGCCCGTCTTGCAGCAGCGGCGCCCCTGACCCGTATTGTTGGCCCGTGGCTGAAAGGACTTCGAACTCGATGGCGGATCGCCCGAATCCGCTGTGCATGGTCGGCGCGGGCTATGTCGGGCTGGTCACCGCCGCATGCCTCGCCGACGCGGGTGTCGACGTCCGGCTCCTCGACATCGATGCCGCTCGGCTCGCGCTGTTGCGACGGGGCAGGGCGCCGATCCATGAGCCGCTGCTCGACGAGCTGCTCGCCGAGGTCCTCGCCAACGGCAGGCTCGAGCTCCACGAGGACGCTGCGACCGCCATGGACGGGGCTCAGATCATCATGCTCGCGGTGGGCACGCCCCCTCTCGGTGACGGTCGGGCCGACCTGACCCAGGTCCGCGCGGCGTTGACCCAGGCGGTGCAGCACGCGGGACCCGAGACCGTGATCGTCATCAAGAGCACGGTGCCTCCGGGGACGACCGCGTCGCTGCGCTCTCTCTGCCGCCGCAACGGTCGCGTCGTGCCGCTCGCCGTGTGCCCCGAGTTCCTCGCCGAGGGCAGCGCGGTCCGCGACTTCCGCCAGCCACCCCAGGTGGTCATCGGCGGCGACGACCCGGAGGCCTGCAAGCGCGTGGCGCTGCTCTTCGGACATCTCGACGCACCCGTCCGGATCACGGACTCGACCAGCGCGGAGCTCATCAAGTACGGCGTCAACGCCTTCCTGGCACTGAAGATCTCGTTCATCAACGAGATGGCGCAGCTCTGCGAGTACACCGGCGCCGATGTGAGCTCGGTCGCCGACGGCATCGGCACCGACGAGCGCATCGGCCGCGCCTTCCTGGGGGCGGGCCTCGGATTCGGTGGCTCGTGCTTCCCGAAGGACGTGCGTGCCCTGGACCAGGCTGCGAGCTACCACGGGCAGAACTTCCAGCTCCTCAGGGCGGCTGTCGAGGTGAACCAGCAGGCCCGAAGCCGGTTCGTCGCAAAGATCCAGCGTGCGCTCAACGGGAAGCTCGCGAAGCGGCGAATCGCGGTGCTGGGCCTCTCGTTCAAGCCAGGGACCGACGATGTCCGGCAGGCCGCATCGATCGACGTCATACGCCACCTCGAGGATCTCGGCGCGTCGGTGGTCGCGACCGACCCGGTGGCCATGGCGAATGCTCGGCCGCTCCTGCCGCGAACGGACCTCGTCGACGATCCCTACGCGTGCATCGCCGGTGCCGACGCGGTGGTGGTGGTGACCGAGTGGCCGGAATACGTCGCGCTCGACTGGCCTCGGGCGGCGACGCTTGTTCGCCGTCACCTTGTGGTCGACGGACGCAACTGCCTTCCGGTGGATCAGTTGGTCGACCTCGGGTTCACGTACATCGGTGTGGGCCGGCCGATTCGCAAGCCCCGGCCCCTCAAGCGCGCAAAGCCCGGCTCCAAGCCACGTGCGGAGCTTGTCGCGGTGCCATGACCTGGGCACTGTCGCGCGTCGTCGTCACAGGCGGCGCGGGATTCCTCGGGTCGCACCTTGCGGACCGGCTGCTCGCGGACGGTGCCGAAGTGATCTGCGTCGACAACCTGATCACTGGCAGCAGGCACAACGTTCGTCACCTCGCTGGAGATCCGCGCTTCACGCTGCGCACCGACGACGTATCCGCGGCCTGGACTATCGACGGCCCGGTCGACGCGGTCCTGCACTTTGCCTCGCTCGCGTCGCCCGTCGACTACCTGCGTCATCCACTGGCGACTCTGGAAGTCGGCACACTCGGGACCCGGAACGCGCTCCGCATGGCCGAGGACAAGGGAGCGCGCTTCCTCATGGCGTCGACCAGTGAGGTGTACGGGGACCCGGCCGTGCACCCGCAGACAGAGACGTACTGGGGCAATGTGAACCCGATCGGTCCGCGCAGCGTCTATGACGAGTCGAAGCGCGTCTCGGAGTCGTTCACGATGGCGTTCAACAGAGCGCGTGGCGTCGATGTTCGCATCGCGCGAATCTTCAACACGTTCGGTCCCCGAATGCGCGAGCAGGACGGCCGTGCGGTGCCGCAGTTCATCACCCAGGCGCTCGCCGGGGAGCCGATCACGGTGTACGGGGATGGCTCGCAGACGCGGAGCCTCTGCTATGTCGACGATCTGATCGAGGGGTTGATGCGGCTGCTCCGCTCCAACTACACGTTGCCTGTCAACCTCGGCAATCCTCATGAGGTCACGATGCTCGAGCTCGCGGGGTTGGTGCGGGACAGCTGCTCGAGTGAGTCCCCCATCGAGTTGCATCCACTGCCAGTGGATGATCCGAAGCGGCGCTGTCCCGATGTCACGGTGGCGCGACGCGAGCTCGACTGGCAGGCAAACGTCCCGCTCGAGGAAGCGCTTCGCCGCACGGTGGCGTGGTGGCGGACCGGTCGCGCGGCGGACTGAGCGCTTACTGACCCGCCGGCGTTGCGCCGGGTGTGGGTTCGCGCGCGATGGTCACGGTGTCGAAGGCGATGGTCAGGGGATACCCGGTGATCGCCTTCACACGGTTGAGCGCCCGCCCTCTCGGCCCCCGGCCGGCGTTGTAGGACTTGCCTGGGTACCACGCCAGCGGTCGCTGTTCCAGGCTCTCCCACACCGACAATTCGACGGTCAACCCCGCGTCCTCGCAGAGCGCGCGCATGCCCTCCGGATAGATGCGCCAGCAGTCGATCGGCGCCTCGTGGTACGGCCAGCTCACCGGGTTGACGGTCAGCACCAGGCCGCCGGGCTTGCAGACGCGCGCGAGCTCGCGCAGCCAGAGCCACGGCTTGCGGACGTGCTCGATCACCTGCCCAGAGACCACGATGTCGAAGGTTCCGTCGGGCGCCTCGATCTCGTAGTCGGAGGTCATCCGGTACGTCAGCTCGCTGCCGCTGCCGGATCCCCACAGGCGCCCGCCTTGTGAATCGACCTCAGATGCGAGATCGGCCGTCGACCAGGTCACGCGCACTGTCACCTCACGCTGGTAGGTGGACGGATCGCCGTCCGGACCGAGTTCGAGCACGTGCGCGCCGGAGGTGAAGAGGGGCAGCAGGTGCTGACGGAAGAGGAGGACGCTGTTCAGATGCATGCGCGGCGGTTCCCTGCGGATGCTGCCGGATTGCGCCTGTCGGCCGTGTTCCGCGATTCCCGCGGACGCCGACGCTCCAGCAGGGAGCTATACAGCTTGCGGTACGCGTCGACGAACCGCTGCGGCGTGTATCTGGACTCGTATCGCGCGCGTGCCGCTTTGCCCATCGCCGCACGACCCGTTGGGTCCTCGAGGATTGCCGCAAGCGCTTCGGCGAGGGCCGCAGCGTCGCCAGGTGGAACCAGTCGCCCGGTGACGCCGTCGACCACCTGCTCGGGAATGCCCGCCACCCTGGTCGCGACAACCGGACGACCGGCCGCCATCGCGTCGAGGATCACGATCGGCATGTCCTCGTGGCTGATGGATGGGAGGACGACGACATCGGCTGCCGCGTAGAGCGACCATCGATCGTCGCGCTGGCCGAGGAAGTGAACGTGATCGGCGATTCGAAGGGTTGCACACTCCGCCTCCAGGGCTGCATGTTCCGGACCGACGCCCGCCACCAGCACCGTCACCTTGTCGCGGATATCGTCGGGGAACCGCGGCAGCGCGCGGAGCAGGAATGTGTGGCCCTTGCGCTTCTCGAGCCGCGCCATCACCAGCAGGACAAGGTGATCGTCGGATATCCTAAGGTCGCGCCGGACATCCGACCGCGACACCGTCGGTGCTCCTGGCTTGGCCGCATTGGGGATCACTGTGTGCTGCCCCTCGCCCAGCCGCAGCACCGATGCCAGCGCCTGTGACGCGATCATCGATGCGGTGACGAACATGTCGACCGATCGGACCACCAAACGATCCACGGGGTAGTCGAGCAAACGGCTTGGGCGGTGGTAGGCCATGGCGACGTTGTTCACCACATACACAACGACCGGAACACGCGCTGCGCGAGCCGCGATCGCGGCCGCGTTACACGAAATGGCGCCAGGATAGCCGCCGTTGTTGATGTGCACGACGTCCGGCGCGCCGGCGCGGAAAAGCGCGTACATGCGGGCGACGTCCCAGGCCAGGCACAGTTGCCGTAAGGGCAGCAGTGAGACGCCCCCGCGAAGCATCCTGGCCACTCTCGGCGACTTGCCGTGGGTGAGTGCCTGCTTGAGATCTGCCGGGTCTGGAAGGCGTAGACGCCTCGCCTGCACTCTCCGCGAAGCCTGCGTCCGAAGCCCGGACTCATACTCGGACCCGGCTCGGTACGTGAAGATCGGTTCCACATCGGCACTGTCGAAGGCGGCTTCGACGTGGAGGAGGAGTGCGATCTCGCTGCCGCCGAACCAATAACAGTCGGTGTGGTAGTGGATGCGCATTGGTTGACTGGCCACGAGGCTCGTACTGTACCCGTTCGTTTTCAGGTTAGCATTCGATGCAATGGCCGCACCCGCCATCTTCGTTCACGATCCTGGCGCACACCGGCTCACCGATCTTGGGACGGTGGTGGCTCTCACCGCAAATGCCTTTGACGCATGCGAACGCGCGGGGCTAGCACCGACGGTGCTCGACGATTACGCACAACGCCCCGAGTTCTCGCTGCACCCCACGGCCTATCAGCGGTGGCAGCTCGACTGGCTCGGACGTCTGGACCTGGCCTGTCAACTCAATGGTGTCGCTACCTCGTGCGCCCAACTGATCGTGCCTGCGATCGACTCGCTGGTGGTGACAGCTCGGATGCTCTTGAGCGCTCTCGACGAACTTCGGCCGGACTCGATCACATATGTGGGTAAGGTGGGTCCGGTAGAGCCAACCGGTTATCACAATGGGCATCTGCAGTTCTGGCCGAGTCTCGGGGACGTCCCGCTCGCCGGTCGTATCCTCCCTTTGATCGCCGCGTCACGTTCGGTCCCCTACGACGCTCGACCCGTAGGCGTGCCGGCATCTGACGGCACCCGGGCGAAGTCACTTGTCTCGCGCGCACGCCGCGAGCTCTCACGCGCCCTAGGGCCCTATCGCCGTGCCTACCGAGGACATATCAATGTCCGCGCTCGCCGATCGACGACCCTGATGCTGTGGTATGCGGGCTACGGCGCAGAGCGGTTTGCGGCGGATGAGCGGAGCGCTGGGCGCGACACCGCGTTCGTCACCCGCGGTGCCGATTCATTTCGCATCGTCGATCCGGGGCTGCCACCGCGTCATGGACCAGGGCGGCGCATCGAACTGACAGTACGGCCGGTCGGGAATCTCGACCCGGCGCTCTCGTCGCTGCTCGATGAGGTCGACGGCTGGGCTGGTGTTCCCGGGATCTCGAGGATCGTCGCGAGTCGCTTGGCCATCTTCCTGCACGGGATCTGCGTCACCGTGGCGGGCGCCTCGCGACACGTTCAACCCCAGTTCCTGAAGTTCGGGATCGACCGGGTAGCGGCGGCGAATCCCAGTTCTCTCCAGGAGTTCGCGTGTCTGAACGCCGCGAAGGCGGTGAGGATCCCGAGGGTGCTTGTGCAGCACGGTGACCACTTGCTCTCGTACGGATCGTGGTTGGTCACCGAGACGCCGAACTTCGATGAGTTCGCGGCGAGCGACCCGACCATGGCGGACGAACTGGATAGGGCGGCAGGCATGCTCGGTGTGGCGGCTCCGCGGGTCACCTACTACGCTCCGCGAATCACTGCCCTCCTGGCAACGGGGAGGGTGCGACCCCCCAGTGTTCTGCATCAGGGAGCGGTCTGCTATGTGCCGTCGTTTCTCTTCGGTGATTCGCGGTATGTAGGCGCCTGCAATTTCGATGATGCCTGGTACCACCGCTGGCATCTGAAGGTATTGGGACTGATGGGCAGCAGACCGGAGATCCGCTTCATGTGGAAGGCGCTTCCGTCAAGTGATCAGTCGATCGATCCGATTCCGGGGATCATTGCCGAGCGCGGTCTCCACAACGTCACATACGAGTCGCGCCCATTTACGAGGGTGATCGGCGAGGTCGAGCGGGTCTTCACCGACTATCCCAGCACGGCACTCTACGAGACTGTGCACCTGGGCAAGCCCGTCCTGGCGTTGACGTTCACTCGCTTCTGCGTTCTCCGGCGGTCGGCTGCAATGCTCTTCGCACCGGTGCTCCGCGAGTGCGACACCGAGGAGGAGGCACTCGACCAGCTCAGCCGTTTCCTCGATGCAGACCCCGAGCTTTGGACGCTCCCCAAGCGCAGCGTGACTATTTCTTGATCACCCGGAGCAGGAAGGTCAGCTCGTCGAGCGGCAGGATCGGCGAGAGATGCTGCTCGTAGCGCTCTGGCCAGCGATTCGCCGCGCGAGCAAGCAGGCCCCGTGTGCCAGTGGACGGAAAGCGCTCGTTGAAGATCACGCGTTGAATGGAAAATCGAGCAGTCGAATAGTGATATTCGCTGAAAAAGACGTGCGCCGGGTCGAAGTAGCCGAGCGAATCAACCGCGAAGGCGTGACGGTGCGTCGGATCGACGGCCGCCCAGCGGGAGCGGAAATACGGCACGTCGATCCGCACCAGGCAACCGGGCTTCCCGATCCGATGAATCTCTTCCATTGTGGTCACGACGTTGGCGAGATGCTCGAGCACATTGTCGAGGTAGATCTCATCGGCCGTTGACGACTCGAACGGATAGGGGACGACGTCGAGATCATGAATCACGTCGGCGCCGGACGCTGGGTTGATGTCTACGCCAATGGCGCCGGGTCGCTTCTTCGAGCCGCAGCCGAGATCGAGGATCATGCGACACCGCCGCCAACCGGAGCTGAGGCGGCATCATGACGGCCGATGGGCACAGCGGATTGAACGGCGCGCAGCACCGCCCCGACGGTGCGGCGAGGATCCGGATCGGCTTCTACAGTCATGCGTCGCGCATCGGCGGAGCCGAGACGTACGTTCGCGACGTGGTGCGGGGAATGGACACAGACATCTTCGAGGTGCACCTTTTCGTGCCCCCATGGAGGGAGTTCATCGACTTTCTGGGCGTCCAGGAGCGGCGAGATCTGAAATTGCACGTTGTGAGGATAGTCGAGCCCGCGACCGCGTTTCCGGCTTCGAGATCGCAGGAGGCCACGGAGCGATCGCAGCCGAGTTTCGGCACCGAGTCGACGCCTTCGCGGATTCGCAGCTTGGCACTCGGGCTGCGCCTTCCTCCATCGACGCTGCGCCTCGGTCATGACGCGCTGCGTTACGCCACCCTTCCCGTGAACCGCCCCCGGCTCGAGGCGGCATTCAGGCCACACAAGCTCGAGGTCCTCCATGTGATCAACGGGGGCTATCCGGGAGCAACGAGCGCCCTCGCAGCGGTGCTCGCAGGGCAAACGGCGGCCGGGCGGCGAGTGATGACCGTCTGCAGTACGGCCATGCCCCGCAGCATTCTGGAACCCGTGGAGCGACGGGTCGACCGTCGTCTGGCTGCTTGCCTGGACGCGGTCATCGTCCCCGCCGAGCGGCCCGCGCAAGCGCTGCTGGGCCGCGGTTTCCGGCGCGAGACCATGGAGATCATCCCCTGGGGTGCGAGGTCGATCCCATACAGCGTCGATCCCGAGGCCCGGGATCGGCTGGGCCTCCCCGCAGGCGCTCCGATCATCGTCTGCCTGGCGAACTTCACACCGACCAAGGGCCAAGCGGTGATCGTTGATGCGATGGGCGCCCTCGCGGCCAGGTTCCCCGGAATTCGCGCAGTTCTGGCGGGGGATGGCCCGGAGCTGCCTGCGATGCGGGAGCGCGCCGTCTCCCGGGGTGTTGCCGCGAGCGTGGTCTTCCCCGGGTCGTTCAAGGAGCCCTGGGACCTGCTGCGGGCGGCCGACGTCTTTGTACTGGCCTCGGACATCGAGGGGCTTCCCCTGGTTGTGCTCGAGGCGATGAGCCAGGGCGTTCCGGTGGTGGCGACCGATGTCGGGGGCATGCCAGAGGCCGTCATCGACGGCGAGACCGGCTTGCTCATCCCACCACGAGACCCTGCGGCCCTGACGGCGGCGATCACGCGGATCCTCGGTGATGCCGACCTCACGCTCCGCATGCGTCAGGCGGCGCTGACTCGATTCAGGCAGCGGTTCACGATGCATCGGATGCTCGAAGCTCACCGGGACCTCTACCTCCGACTTGCCGGGCCGGCACCGCACGCCGCGCCACGCGCCTAGACTGCCCCGGATGACCTCGGCGCCAGAAGTGGACGCGGCCGATACGATCGAGGGTCCGCCGGCTCACGAAACCCATTGGGCCGCCTATGACGCGGCCGGTATCCAACGCCTGCTCGCGGTCGAAGACCGACACTTCTGGTTCCGCGCGCGCAATCTGATCATCGGCGCTCTGGTCAGTGATCCGATCGAGAGTCTCCCCAACGGCTTTCGCATCCTCGAAGTTGGGTGCGGGAGCGGCAACGTGCTTCGTGTGCTCAAGCGTGCGGCGGCAGGTCGCGGTAGCGTTGAAGGGCTCGAGGTGAGTGCACCCGCGTCCGAGGCAGCGCGTAAGCGCACCGGGCTGGCCATCACCAATGGGCATCTCGCCGACCTGCGCAGCACCGAGCCGTACGACATCATCGCCGCCTTTGATGTTCTCGAGCACATCAGCGACGAGGCCGGCGTGTTGCAACAGATGCGATCTCGTCTCAAGACAGGCGGCCGTGTGGTGCTGACCGTCCCCGCGCATCCGAAGCTATGGAGCTCCTTCGACGAGGCTTCCGAGCACATGCGTCGTTACACTCCGGCGAGCCTTACCAAAGCGCTGCGGGCAGCCGGCTTCGACATCGAATACCTCAGCTACTTCATGTTTCCGCTCTATCCGGTGATGTGGCTCCGGCGCCGGCTCTCGCTGAGAAAGCAGCACAACCTCGGTGCGGTGTTCGATTCGGAGTTCCAGATCGTCCCGGTGGTCAACGAGGTAGCATATCAGGTACTGCGCCGCGAAGCGTTCGTCATCCGGCACCGGCGAAGGTTGCCCATAGGGACCTCGCTGACCGTGATCGCGCGACCTCGGGCGCGCTGATGCACGCCGGCGGGATCAGGTGGTCAACATCTCCGTCTGAGCGGCAGCGCGCCCGCGCAGGGTGTCGCTGTAAGCCGCGGCTGTAAGCTCGAGTCCCCGGGCAAAGTCGGTCGGACTGTAGGGCATGAACGACTGCAGCCGCGAGACGTCGAGGATCACGCCCCTGACGTCGTGGTCGCGTCCGGGAGCGAATTCGATGTGCGCAGTTCTCCCAGCCGCAGTGCTGATGGCGCGCACGATCTCGAGGACGGTGAGTCCCCGCCCGGAGCCGAGGTTGACGGTACCGACGTCCAGGCCGCCCAGAACGATGCGAGACACGACATCGGCGACGTCCGCGATGAACACGTAGTCGCGAAGCGCCGACCCGTCGCCGAAGATGCGAATCGGCTGCTCGCGGCTGATTCTGTCGAGGAAGACCGCAACCGCGCCCTGATCTCGATCGTGTGCCTGAGAGGGACCGTAGACATTCGCGCATCGGACGATGTGCAGAGGTGCACCCGTGCGACGCGCGCACATCTGCGCGTAGACCTCTGCCGCCAGATGCAACGCTCCATACGGCGAGATGGGCCGCGTCGCATCTGACTCACTCACCGGCAGGTGCAGCGGATCGCCGTACACGGCGCCACCAGACGATATGTAGGTCAGCGAGACGTGAGGCCGCTCACGAAGCGATTCAAGCACCGCGAGCAGGGGCAGCAACATCCCCATCGCCGCCGCCGGGGGATTTGCCTCCGCCGAGGGAGGTGTCACGCCACCTGCGGAGAAGACGACATGATCGACGCTGCGCACCGCGCCTTCGAGAATCCCGGGGTCACGCGCGTCGCCCACGATCATGCGCGCACCGTCGGAGACCCCCGCCTCGCTGCGCCGTGTGCGCGAACGGGTCAAGGCGGTGACATCGACACCATCGGCCAGCAGTCTGCTGCCGATGGACGCTCCGAGAAAACCCCAGCCGACGATGAGCACCCGCGGCGTGGCCTTCCCCGATCCTGCCATTGGCGGAGTATAGCCCCGGCCCCCACGCTCGGATCCAGCTCGCAAACGGACTAGGAAGGGTCGCCCGCATCGTCGTCAGTTGTCTCGGCGACCACGTAGGTCGGCCGTTCCATCAGGCGGAAGTGCATCCGTGCCACATACTCCCCCATGATCCCGAGGATCAGCAACTGGACGCCGGAGAAGATCGCGATGATGGATGCGAGGAAGGGGAACCCCGGTACCGAGTTGCCGCCGACGAAGTAGCGGGCCACCACCACGACAAACACCACGACACCGAAGATGGTGAAGAGAAACCCGACCATGCTGGCAACGCGCAGGGGACGGCTGGTGAATCCGGTCATCATGTTGAGCGCATGGTGGACGAGCCGGCCAAATGTGTAATTGGACCGGCCTTCCGATCGCGGCTCTTGACGAACGCCGATCGCTGCGAATCGGCTCGTCGCCCATGTCAGCAGGACGTCGACCGATATGTCGGGACTCTGAAATCGCTCGAACGCACGCCGGAGATCTGTTCGGAAGACGCGAAACGAGCTGACGCTTCTCGCGGCGGGCGCGCCCATCGCCTCCTGCAGGGCAAACTTTGTTATCCGTGAGGCCGCCGAACGCCAGAGACTGTGCTTCTCCGAGATCGGCGATCCGTACACCACGTCGACGTCGTCAGTGAGCTGCTCGAGCAGCCGGCCGATCTCTTCAGGCGGATTCTGCAGATCGTCATCCAGCGTAACGATGATCTGGTATCGGGCGGCGCGAATCCCCACCAGCAGGGCGTTGTGCTGGCCGAAGTTGCGCATGAGACGAATGCCACGGACACGGTCGTCTTCCTTCGCCGCTGTCGCGATCGCGTCCCAACTTCGGTCGGGGCTGCCATCGTCTACCAGGATGATCTCGTGTGCGGATGCGACGGCATCCAGCACTGCGGTGAGACGCGGGAGGAGCAACGGGAGTGACTTCTCCGAGCGGTGCACCGGGATCACGGCGGAGATCCCGGGGGCGAGCGGCGTCGGTCGGGGCACGTACGTGCCTAGCCCACCGCCACGATGGTGGCGTCCGGGTTCGTCAAGACGATTCTGCCGAGTTGAAGGAGCGCTGGATCCGCGTCGTGGTGGAGGCGGTCGATGAGCAGATAGCGAACGTCGTACTGATCGGTCAGGACATGGAGCGCGGCCACATCTGCATGGTCGAACACCAGGTCATTCAACATCACGCGGTGGAGGAAGGCGACAAAGCCGGCGGTCAGCGGGGGATTCTGCAGTCCGTAGTCGTCGGGTGTGTACGGTTCCACGAACACATTTCGTTGCGAAAAGGCCGAGTAGTAGTAGTAGCGGCCGTCGGTTTCTCCCGGATTGATCCAGTGATTGCTGACCGCGATGATCGTATTCACGGACGTATTGTCCTGTAACCAGTTGAGGGCCACGACGAGCCCCGGCGTCAAGCCGCGAGTGGTTTGCGGGTCGGGCTGGGTCACCGTGAGCGACTTACCACCCATGGCTCGGCCGATCGTCGCCGCGAGCTGGATCGGAGACGTGAGCGCACACGCCGCCAGAACGGGCAGCAGCGCAAGCGCCAGCACACCCGGGAGAGCCGCGCCGCTTGGTCTGAGCACGACTCCACACCCAACCACAAAGATTCCGGCGAGAACGGCGATTGCCGCATACCGGACGAGGAGCCCGGCCGGGTGCGCGAGCGTCGGCGATGTGATGAGGACCACCACGACCACCAGAATCAGCCAGCCGGCCAGGGCGACGAGAGCTCCTCGACGAGACATCGGAATCACGCCGCCCAGATCTGCCCATGCGATGCGCAGCCCGGCCGCCGCCACGATGACCGCCGCCAGGTAGCCGGTATCCAGAAAGTACAGTTCGCTGGATCCGATCTGGTGGACGACGTTCGCGAGCAGCAGGCCGCCTGCGAACAGGCACAGACAGAACCTGAGTCGACGAAGCTCATCTCGATGCCGTCGGCGGAGGAGATACAGCATGCCCGCGAGCGGGAGCATGATCCCGGCCAGGCCGGCGACATACGCGACCGGCAGCGCAACCGCGCGGACCGCATGGCTGGAAATGGATGCGGCCACGGTCACGGGAACCGTGTGGCTCAGTGGCACCAGCGGATCAAGCGTCGTGCCGGGCACGCCGCGTCCATACACGATGACAAACGTCACGGCGAAGACCACCGCGGTGAGCCCGAGTGTCACCATCGCCGTGACCGGAATGGCGCGCAGAGCGATCAACTCCCACACCGCGTACAGACCCACTCCGGCGATCACGACTGGAAGCACGGTGGCTTTGGCGCCGGATGCGCCGACCATGATCAGGACGATCACAACCCAGGAACCAAGCGCGCCGCTCCCTCGCCAGGATGCTGCCTGCAATCGCTCGGCAATCAGAGCGAGAAGCGCCATGAGGAAGATGAGGCCGAACGGGAACGTCCAGCTTGCCCACAGGTGGAAGTTGAACTGATCAAAGAAGGGGCTCGTCTGATTGAGATCGGCAGTGAGATCGAGGGCTCCAAGCAGGAACGCAACCACGATTGCGAGCGCACCGGTCCAGGCCGATCGTCCCAGGAAGCGACCGACGGCGAAGAGCTGACATCCGAGCACGAGAATGGTCGGGAACACATCCAACCTGAATCCGATGGTGGGGATGCTGACTCCTGTGACCTGGTTGATCGCCGCCATATGTTCGAAGACGAACCATTCGTAATGGAGGGGCACACCCGACAGGCCGGGACTGGTTGCAGGCCAATGGTTCCTGACCTCAGCGGTGAGTCCGATGAAATTCGGAAAGTCGACGTAATACGACACAGACTGCGAAGTCGACGGCAGCGGGACCTGGGGGAGAAATGCCAGCGCGAGGTAGACGACGCCGAGCGACAACGCCACCGCGGCGGTCCACATCGCCCAATGCGACGTGGATTCGCCGTCCAGATCGCGCGGCGGCGCATTGGCCCGTCTCCAGATGAAGAAGGCGCTCGGGATGATCACTACGATGGGGTAGATGACGAAAAGCCCTCTCGCGCCGATCGCTGCAGTCGCGCTGAAAGCGAGAATCTCCAAAGTCTGTCCGAGTGGCCAGCCGACCGCGATGGTCAGCAGCGACCCACGCGACCGGCCTCGCAGCGCCCAGAGCAGTGCAATTCCCGGGAGCAAGACAAAACCGATCTCGTAGCCCACGAACGTGGTGATGTCGCCCGCGCTGACGCCGGAGATGATCCAGATTGCGAGCACAACCGCCAGGACAAAGGCGCAGGGGGCGAGCCCTCGACGAAGCACCGGGGGAGTATCGCGCATACCCTCGCGCGCCTTTCGCGTGTCTTGGGAACATGCCGATCGAGGCAGCGCGCTATCGTACCCGCGCGATGAGTGCCAGTTTCGACCTCGGCGGCTTGAGCGTTGGACTCACCGGGGGCGGCGGACATCTCGGGTCCGCCATGGCGCTGGGCCTTGCCCAGGCTGGAGCGCGGGTCGTCATCACGGGACGTCACGCGGCGGCACTCGAGGCGGTCGCGGCTCGAGCACTGGCACTGCAGTGCTCCGGTTCCGTGGTTCTCGCGGTTGCCGATGCCTCGAGCGCGGCCGACACGGATCGCGTCCTTGACCTCATCGCCGCGTCCACAGGTCGGGTTGACGGATGGGTCAACAACGCCTATGCCGGTGCCGGCGGACTCCTCGGGACGCTGTCACGCTCAGACGTCGAAGTGTCCATCGCATCGGCGCTTACCGACGTGATCATGGCGACGGATCAGGTCGCGAGTCGCATGAAGGCGCATGGCGGCGGGGGATCGATCGTGAATATCTCCTCGATGTACGCGATGGTGTCCCCGCAGCCGTCGACCTACGAGCAGTTCCCCTCGTTTCACAACCCGGCCGCGTACGGCGCGGCCAAGGCCGGTGTGTTGCAGTTCACGCGTTACGCGGCTTGTCATCTCGCATCCGACAACATCCGCGTGAACGCAATCTCCCCCGGGCCATTTCCGTCCGACGCCACCCAGGCGAACGGCGGTTTCGTCGATGCCCTGGCCCGCAGGGTGCCACTCGGCCGCATCGGTGCACCGGACGATCTCGTCGGGCCTCTAGTGTTTCTCCTGTCGCCCGGATCCGGATTTGTCACCGGTCACAACCTCGTGGTTGACGGCGGCTGGACTGCCTGGTGACCACCTCCGTAGATGCCGCCAGGCTCGGCCTCGGCAGCGTCCAGTGGGGTCAACCCTATGGCATCGCGAACACCGCTGGACAACCGTCACCGGACGAGGTTGGGGCGATGATCGCGCTCGCGGGCGAGGCGGGCGTCAACACCATCGACACGGCTCGAGATTACGCGGGCAGTGAGGCGCTGATCGGCACCCTCGCACCGACCCACGAGTGGCGCGTCATGACAAAGCTCACGGCGCAACTGCCCGCGAGCTCCACCGTCGACGCGCTGGCGGCGGCGAAGGCGAGCGTCCTCGCGAGCCTCGAAGCGTTGCGCCAGGTTCGGCTAGACACACTGCTCGTGCACCGCCTCGAGCATGTGTCGCAGTGGGGAGGAGCCGTGTGGCGGGCTCTCGTCGAGCTTCGCGACTCTGGGCAGATTCGCAAGCTCGGCATCTCAGCGCTGGGGCCTGACCAGGCGTGGATAGCACTCGAACAACCCGACGCCGAGGTGATCCAGGTCGCGAGCAGCCTCCTCGACCAGAGGCTGTTTCGCAGCGGTTTCTTCGACGCCGCTGCGTCGGCCGGGAAGGAAGTGTTCGTGCGCAGCGTCTTCCTCCAGGGGGTTGCGCACCTGCCGCTCGACCAACTCCCATACGGCCTCGTCGAGCTCAGGGCGCCGCTGACCGAGATCAGGGAACTCGCTGCCCTCCGCGGGTGGCTCGCATTCGCACCATTTCTGTATTTCGCGTATGGGATTCCCGGCGTCGGCGTGGTGATCGGGGCCGAAACGGTGCAGCAGGTGCGCGAGTGTCTGGCCGAATGGTCGATGGCCGCGGATCGCTACCCCGACGTCATCGAGCTCGCCCGAACGATCCCGCTGCTACCCGACACTGTCCTCAATCCGTGGATGTGGTGACGTTTCTCTGCGGGCGCAGCAGGATCACGGCCACCGCAGCCCAGACCAGCGCCGTCGCCCCGCAGCGGATCAGGAGCGCCGCAACGTCGAGGTGACCTGGATGCAGGCCTGACACCCCGAGATCGAGCACCATGGTCACGGCGACAGCGACGACGAGCACCAGCGCCATCTTCGGATAGAGCGCGAAGCGCCGGCCGCCGCCGCCCTCCCAGATGTGTGGCGCGGCCGTCTCGAAGATGACCACGACGACGAGGAACTGCACCCAGACGTCATTCACGGCGATCGCCTGCGCACCCCAGCCGGCGCGTAGGACGATCACGTTCGCGACGATATTGACCAAAAGAGCGGCGATCCAGATGGAGAGATGGCGTTTCTGACGGTTCACTCGCTTCGAGTCGAGCACCAGTGACGGGACCGTGGCGATGGGGAGCAGCAGGATCGTCAGTGCCAGGATGTCGAACAGGCGGATGGAGCCGGCAAAGCTCGGCGTGAACGCCATGACCATCGGTGCGAACCCAGCCTGGCCGAGGCCCGCCACGGCCGCGGCGATCAGCCCCATCGCGATGGTGATCCGCTCAGCGTGGCGCGCCCAGACCGGCCCGCTCGCGCCGCGGCTGAGCTCACGCCAGACCGTCGGCAGCAGCACCGCCTGGATGCCACCGATGGCGCTCGTGGCAACCGCAATCGGCGCGGCTGCAAAGGTGTAGAGACCGAGGGCGAACGAGGACGACGCGATGGCGATCGATGTGCTCCCGACCAGCCGATACGCCCAGTAGATCTCGGCGAGCAGCCCGAGCGGGAATCCGACCCGAAGAAAGGGTCGCGCCGCCCGAGTGTCGAATGAAGGATGGAGCTGCAGCGGGGGCCGGAACGCGAAGTAGAGCGCCGCCGTCACCAACGAGGCGATGGCCGGCGCGAGAAAGACGCCGGCGGTCCCGATGGTGGCCACGAGCACCACGAGCAGAACCGGCCCGAGAATCGCCTGCGCGACCGCCACCTTGCCGACAACATCGAAGCGAGATCTCGCCGACCAGAGCGTGGAGAGGAAGCTGCTACCGCACGAAGCAATCACCGCGATCGGCGCGAGGAACAGACCAAGCTGCACCACGCCTGGGGCAACGAAGAACCCAACGATGGTGAGCGCCACGCCGGGGAGAGCCGAGACGATCAGCTCGAACGAGACCCCGACGTTCTGTGCATGTCGAGCCTCGTCGGCCTCGCCGCGGGCCAGGTGATCGATGACGGCCCGAATCGAGCCTTCGAAGACCCCGCTTCGCATCAACGTCGCATACAGGTAGATGAGCAGCACGAACTGGCCATCGCCGTATCGCGCAGGACCGAGCCAGTGGGCGGCGAGGAACCCGGCGCCGACGGCGAGCACCGAGCCAATCAGCGATGCCCCGGACAGGCCTGATGCGGAGCGGAGGATCCGCCGCAGGCCGAGGCTCTCCAGTGGATCCGGTACGCCGGCCTCGACCGGAAGCTGATCTGTGGTGGTCACCACCGCCGGCGGCGAGCGGCGTCGCCAATCCTGACCGCGAGCGATGGTGACGCCAGGATGAGGCTGGCCTCCAGCACGAAGCGGGGGGATCCGGGCAAGCATGCGAGCGCCGCCCTCCTTGCTTTCCACGGCCGATGTGCCCGAGCGTGCCCGTAGGCTGCGCGCAGAGCCCGCTGGCTCCTCATCCAGCCGAGGGCTTCGCGCGCGACGGCCCGTTGCTGGTCATCGCCAGCCTCTTGGACCGCCCGCTCGAGGACTCGGGCATACGTGTCGAAGATGTCGGTGCGGTGGCTCAGTCCACGGGAATCCACCCGGTAGAGGAGGGTGGGTGCTCCGATGCCGTGCACCCTCAGGCCGGCCCTGATCAGGCGTATCCAGAGATCCCAGTCCTCCGCTCCCGAGACGCCATCACGAAAGCCCCCGGCGTCCTCGTAGGCGGCGCGAGGAAAGAGCGCGCCGATGGAGACGAAGTTGTGGCGGAGGATATCGAGCACCTGGTGCTCCGGAGCGGGAATGGGAAAGTGGTCGCGTTGGGTTGCTCTGCGCACCCCCTCGCCCGGGTGCCACCGCAGCGCGTCCGCGCAGACGATGCCGCCGGTTCGAGCGTGGAGTGCCGCCAGTGACGCGAGGTGGTCGGGAAGCCAGACATCGTCGGCGTCGAGCAGGGCGATGAGCGGGGCGTCGATACGGGCGATCGCGGCCCGTCTCGCGGCCGCCGGCCCCGCATTGCGCTCCAGACGGACGACCTCGACCGGGAGCAGTCCCTGCCAGCGCGTCGCCAGCGCGGCCGTCCCGTCGTCGGAGTGGTCGTCACCCACGACCACGGCAACCGGGGTGAGCGTCTGCGCTGCCACCGATGCGAGAGCGGCGCCGAGGGTCCGGGCCGAGTTGTAGGCGGGGATCACGACAGCGATTGCACTGACGGGGCCCGGCGAGGCGTTGGCACTGGCGCGAGGCTGCCCTTGCGGCTCCGTCGTCATCGACCCAAGGGTACCCGCACGAATCCGCCGTGGGTTGCGGCCGGCGCTCTCTATGATCTCCAGTCGTGAGCGCTCATACGTACGGCACCCGGGAAATCCGGATCGCCGACCGGCCTGTGGGACCTGGCCATCCGTGCTTCGTCATTGCGGAGGCGGGGTCGAATCACAACCGCGACCTCAGCACCGCGTTCCGGCTCATCGACGTCGCCGCCGAGGCGGGTGCCGACGCGGTGAAGTTCCAGACATACACGGCCGAGGGGCTCTATTCACGCCGCACCCCTGACATGAGCTACCTGAAGGACCAGGGGCTCGTCGGCGAGAGGGAGTCGGTGTGGGAGCTGATCAAGCGCGTCGAGATCCCGTGGGAATGGCACGCCGACCTCGCCGCCCATGCGAGGAAGGCGGGTATCGCGTTCTTCTCGACCCCGTTTCAGGAGGAGGCCGTCGACCTCCTCGAGAGCATCGGCGTGCCCGCGTTCAAGATCGCCTCCTACGAGATCAATCACCTCCCGTTGATCGAGCGAGCCGCTCGCACCGGGAAGCCCCTGCTCATATCGACGGGGATGGCATCGCTCGGCGACATTGAACGAGCCCTCGACACCGCGGCGGCTGCCGGCGCGCGCGAACTGCTGGTGATGCACTGCGCCGTGAACTACCCGCCGCGCTTCGAAGACCTCAATCTCCGCGCCATCACCACCCTCCAGGCGGCATTCGACGTACCGATCGGCTGGTCGGATCACACACCTGGCCATACGGCCGACGTCGTGGCGGTTGCCCTTGGCGCCTGCGCTGTCGAGAAGCACTTCACTCTCAGCCGGAACCAGGAGGGCCCGGACCACCCGTTCGCGCTCGAGCCGGACGAGCTCGCGGCGATGGTCCGGGCCATACGCGAGACCGAGGCGTCGCTCGGCTCGAGCATCAAGCGTGTCACCGCGGCGGAAGCCGAGATGTTCCGGCTGGGCCGGCGGAGCCTCGTCGCCCGCCGGGATGTCGCCGCCGGAGCGGCACTGACCAGGGACGATCTTGCGATCAAGCGCCCGGGCTTCGGGATTCCAGTCCACGACATCGACCAGGTGGTCGGCCGCCATGTGGCGCGAGCTGTGGCGGAGGACGAGGTGCTCCAGTGGGACGACCTGGTGCGTTGACCGTCGATCGGGGGCCCCCCGGTGTGGCGCTACGTGCTGCACGCGACGACGACGTCGCGCTCGTCCGGTCGTGGCGCAACGATCCCGACGCGGTTCGATTCAGCACCAGCCGCCGCCCGGTCTCTGAACTCGATCATGGTCGCTGGTTCTCGGCGGCTCTCGTGGATCCGCGGGTGCGGCTATGGGTCGCCGAGGAGCGCGGCATCCCAGTCGGACAGGTGCGCCTGAACCTGGATGGCGACGCGGGAGTGTTCTCGATCGCGGTGGCGCCTGCGGCGCGCGGACGTGGCGTCGGCCAGCAGATGCTTCGAATCGCGCTCGCCGAGGTCGAGCGGGATCACCTGGTTGCCATTGTGACGGCGGTCACGCACCCGGACAACTCGGCGTCGATGCGCGCCTTCGAACGTGTCGGGTTCCGGCGTCGCGGCCGATCCGCGGACGGCTTCATCGTCTTCGAGTTGCGGCTGGGTTAGCGACGACCCTCAGGACTCCGGTGGTGCTCCACGGGACTCGCGACGCAGCTCGGCGTCTCGCTGAGCGCGATAGCGCTCGTCTCTCGCCGGCAGCCCGGTCTGATCCCAGAGCGTCGAATCCGATTCGAAGTACGCGACCACCGCGGCGAGATCAGGTGGCGGCGTGGCTGGCAGGGCCGCGACGATCGTCCGCACACGATCGAGGTCCGCGAGGACGTCCACAGTCAGACGTATTGATGAAAGGTCGCGGTCATGGACCAGATTCGCGGTCCGGAAGTCTCGAGGGTGCTCGCGCAGCCAGGCGGTGACATGCTCGCGATGGTGGGCTGCCACCGCCATGCCGTCGAGCCTTCTCAGGCATGCCGCAGTGATCACTTCGAGGTCGTAGCCCTGAGGGAAGGTTGGCGGGAGCTCGTTGCTGGCGTAGTCGGCGTCCTCGGTGGAGCGGAGGCGCACCAGAGCATCGAGGATTGCCGGGTCGACCAGGGGACAGTCGGCCGTCACCCGGATCACCACTGCCGCATGGTGCTCGTCGGCGGCGAGCACATAGCGACCGAGGACGTCGGATATCGAACCGCGGGTCACGCCGGCGCCACGCTCGACGGCAAGTTCGGCGATCGCGTCGTCCTCGCCGGCCGTTGTCGTTGCCACCACGACCTCATCGACGGTCGCGGCAAGCTGCACGCGGTCGATGACGTGCGCGAGCATCGGCTTACCGCACAGGTCGGCGAGCACCTTGCCCGGAAAGCGCCTTGAGCCGAGGCGCGCCTGTATCACTGCCACCGTCGGCTGCGCGGGCATCACGGGGCTCCCCGGCGAAGGCAATCGCGCAACGCCGCGGCCACGCGCTCCGCGCCGCGCCCGTCGACGAGCGTCCGTCCGTGCGCACCCATCTGCTCGCAACGATCCGGATCATCAAGCAGCTGCAGGCACGCTGTGGTGAGGTCATCGGGCTCGACGACGATCGCGCAGCCTGCCGCGGCGAGTGCGCCCGCCTGGGCTCTCTGATTCGGCACCATGGCGCTGACCACCGCCGGGATGCCGACGCATGCGGCTTGCACCGCGGTTGTGCCAGCGGCTCCCACGTACACCGTCACGCCGGTGAGCGCCTCGGCGAGGCTTTGCGGCGAGACGAGCAGACGCAGGCGCCGCTGATGCGCTGCCGCATCCGGAGGCGCGTCCGGCCCGATGACTCTGACGATCTCGACCGTATCGTCGCGCTCGAGTAACTCCTCGCTCACGCGCTCGGCGATGCCGTCGATATCCGTGGCGCCCGTTGAGACCAGCACCGTTCTGCCTGCTCGTCCGCGGAGCAGCACGCTGTCGCGTGCATCGACGAACGACTCGCGAAGCAGCGCGTAGGCGGCGCCACCGAGGAACCTGTGCGCTCCACTGGGTCGGAGTCCCTCACCGCCGGGAGAAGGATTGACCGCGAGGTCGCACGCGGCTGGGAGGCCGAGATCATCGACAACGACCAGCGGCGCCGCATCGCGAAGTCGCGATTGCAGGGCAACATTGAAGACGTACCCGTCGAGGACGATCACATCCATCGGTGGACGGGAATCGGCGACGGTCGCAACACGGCTCGCGGTAGTGCCAGGCGCTTCAACGACGGCATGCCCGCGATCTTCAACCCGGCGGCGCAGGGTCACATCGCCACTCGGGAGAATCAGTGACGCCGCTGTATCGGGTCGCAATGCGTCCGCGAGCGCGAGCATGCGCTCGAGGTGGCCCAATCCGACACCCTGTCCGCAATCGGGCGCGAGCAGAGCCCGCCGGCTCATGACGCAGACGCGTGTGCCGCCGCCCATGTCTGGATCCGATGCAGCGCGACCACGGCATCATCCTGGTCGGCCGCGGTCATGGTCGGGTAGAGCGGAATGGTCACCAGCCGCTCGCACAGCCGCTCGGCTCGCGGCGCGGTCCCCGGGACACCGCCGCGCTCGCGGTAGAGGGACAGGAGATGGACCGCCGGGTAATGCAGCGTTGCCTCGATGCCCTCGGCGCGAAGCGCATCGATAACGATATCGCGTGCACAGCCGAATGCCTCTGGGTCGATCTCGATCACGTACAGGTGCCACGCGCTTCGACGTCCCTCGGGTCGCGGCGGCAGTCCGACGCCGGGGATGCCGGCAAGCATTGCGTCGTAGCGATCTGCGAGTTCGCCGCGCTCGGCGACGATGTCGTCGAGCCGTCGCAGCTGTGACGCGCCGAGCGCCGCCTGCATGGTCGTGAGCCGATAGTTGTCCCCGAGGGTGGTCACGTCGTATTTCCACAGCGCGCCGGTGCGCTCATCGGCGGTGCTGGTCATGCCGTGGTTACGCCGCCTGCGGATGATGTCCGCGAGAAGCGGGTCATCGGTCAGGCAGGCGCCGCCTTCACCAGTCGTTATCTGCTTCACGGGGTGAAAGCTCAGCGTGGTGATGTCGGCAAGGGATCCGACGGCGTGCCCATGCAACGAGCCCCCGAGTGAATGGGCGCTGTCCGCGATGATCGGCAGGGGACGGGGAAGTGCCGCTCGCAATGCAGGGATATCAGCAGGGAGACCGGAATAGTCGACGGTGATCAAGGCCTTCGTGCGCGACGTCACCGCCCGCGCGGCGGATGCGGGGTCGAGACAGCGGTCGTCGCCGATGTCGGCAAAGATCGGCGACGCACCGAGGCGCAGGACCGCATTCGCGGTGGCGACAAAAGTCAGCGGCGTGGTCACCACTTCGTCGCCGGGTCCGACCCCGAGGGCGCCGACGGCGAGGTCGAGGGCGACGCTGCCGTTGGCGACCGCAACCGCGTGACCGGCGTTACAGCGTGCAGCGAGGGCGTGCTCGAAGGTGGAGACTCCATCACCTCCGGTGAGCGTCCCCGATCGAAGCGCTGCCACGACCGCGGCGATGTCGCTCTCATCCATCCGGTGCCGGCCATACGCGAGCGGCTGTGTCCTCACCGGGACGCCTCCGGCGATGGCCGGCAGGTCTGCGGGATTCATCCGCCCATGTCGGCGGGCGCTTTGGCCGGCCACTTCGCCAGGAGGTCGCGAAGATCGTTCACGTCCAGCCACTCCGTGTTGCTGTCGCTGCTGTAATGGAACTCCTCGGCAACGCGCGTGCCGTCAGCCGAGGCCCGCGCTCCCCAGAAGGGGTGCTCGGGGACAACGACGTAGCACCAGTCCATGTCGAACGTGTGCCGCGCCTCGTCCGAAGTGATCAAGACCTCGTGAAGTTTCTCCCCGGGCCTGATCCCCGTGTAGCGAATCCGCACTCCCGGCGCGATCGCCTCCGCGAGATCCACGACGCGGGTGCTCGGGATCTTGGGGATGAACACCTCGCCGCCGGCCATCGTGGCGACGCAGTCCGCGACCAGCTGCACGGCCTGATCAAGGGTGATCCAGAACCGCGTCATGCGCTGGTCGGTCACCGTCAGCTCCCCGGTCGGGGCTTGAGTGCGGAAGAGTGGCACCACGCTGCCGCGCGAGCCGACGACGTTGCCGTAGCGGACGCAGGACAGGCGCACGTCTCGAGCGCCTGCGTAAACGTTAGCCTGGACGAACAGCTTCTCGGCACACAGCTTGGTTGCACCATAGAGGTTTGCGGGGCTCACCGCCTTGTCGGTGCTGAGTGCCACTGCGCGCGGAATCCCAGCCTCGATGCAGGCCTCAGCGACGTTCTGCGCGCCGAGGATGTTGGTCTGGACTGCTTCGAACGGGTTGTACTCACACGCGGGCACCTGCTTCATCGCGGCAGCGTGAATCACGATGTCCACGCCTTCTACCGCACGTCGCAACCGTTGATGATCTCGGACGTCGCCGATCAGGAATCGGAGCCTGTCGTCGTCGAACGATCGCTGCATCTCCGACTGCTTGAGCTCGTCGCGACTGAAGACCCGGATGCTTTTGGGATTCCACTGCGACAGCGCGGTGCGCGTGAAATGGTGACCGAAGGAGCCGGTCCCACCGGTCAGCAGAATGGTGCGCCCCTCGAAGTAGTTCACAGTCGATCCTCATTGTCGGGCAACCGGGTCGCGGGTAGCCTACGGGAGCCCACGGCGCTCACGTCGCGGTCACCGGGCAGTCGTTTTGGCGTCTCCGACTAGACTCGCCTTCTGCCACACGCCCTTTTCGGAGGTGCTCCGCACCCCGGACGTGGACCAGACAATCGCATCCACACCCAGGCAGGAGTCACTCAATGGAACTCGCACTCCACTTCATGAACTTCACCCTTCCAGGCGGGAACACCGCGCTGGGCCCAACCCTTGCGGCCACCGCTCAGGCTGCCGAGGAATCGGGCTGCTCGACCCTGACGATGATGGATCACTGGTTCCAGATGGAGGGGTTCGCGACGGCCCAGGACCCGATGCTTGAGGGCTACACCTCGCTCGGATTTGTGGCGGGCAAGACCGAGCGCATCACGCTCTCGTTGATGGTCACCGGGGTGACCTACCGGCACCCTGGGCTGCTGGCCAAGATCGTGACCACACTCGATGTTGTCTCAGGCGGGCGCGCGATGCTCGGCCTTGGGGCCGCGTGGTACGAGCGCGAGCACCTCGCCCTGGGTGTGCTCTTCCCGCCCATCGCCGAGCGGTTCGAACGCCTCGAGGAGACGATGCAGATCTGCAATCAGATGTGGAGCGACAACGACGGGCCGTACGACGGCAAGCACTACCACCTGGCCGAAACGATCTGCCGTCCGCAGCCGGTTCAGCAGCCCCGCCCGAAGATCCTCATCGGCGGTGGTGGCGAGCGCAAGACCCTCAAGCTGGTGGCCCGCTACGCAGACGCGTGCAACCTCTTCGCCCTCGGAGCCCCGGAGGTCAAGCGCAAGCTCGACATCCTCGCCCAGCACTGCGAGGACGAGGGTCGCGACATGGCGACCATCAAGAAGACCATCCAGGGAGCGGCCGACCCGACCAAGGATACGGACGGGTTCCTCCGAGACATGGAGGAGTACGCGAAACTGGGGATCACCATGGTCGGGGTCCGGAACACGTCGCCCGACCCCGTCGCGATGGCCAGAAAGCTCGCAGACGTGGTCCCTCGCCTCGCCCAGATCGGGCCGGCGTGATCGGACGCTTGTCGCCGCAGCCGTAGCTGCAGACGACGACTATCTGTCCCGGCGCGCTGCGGACCCTTCGTACACGTTCCGCTCGCATCTTCGATGCATCAAGGAGCGATCGAGGAGTAGGTCGCCGCGGTCGCCGATTGGATATCTCGCGGTGCCATAACGAGACTATCTCTGTTAGAATTTGTAGCTATCCGGAGGAGACATGACCGCCAAAGCGGAGTCCAGCCACGAGCGCAAGACCACAATCGCCGTGGATCGTCAAGCTGCCCGGGCGGCGCAGGATGAGCTCGGCACCAGCACTCTCGTCGACACGGTGAACTGCGCCCTCAGGGAGATTGCCGCCCGCTCGTCTCGGCGGCGCTTCGTCGACAGGCTCTCACAGCACAAGGACATCGAGCTCGACGACCCTGACGTGATGCGGTCTGCCTGGCGCTGATGCCGACGTACCTCGCAGACAAGAGTGCGCTGGTTCGCGTCGGCTTGGAGGGTGCCGGGTGGTTGGCAGCCGAGATCATGGAAGGCAACGTGCGGCGTAGTTCCATGACCGATCTGGAGCTCTTCTACAGCGCCACAAGCTACCAGGCCCTCCTCCAGATCATCGAGGAAAGACAGGCTGGCTTCCGGCCCGTCGATACCCGTCAGGCGGATTGGGATCGGGCCGTCGAGGTCATGGTGCTGCTCGCCGAGAAAGGCAAGCATCGATCGGTCGGCATCGCCGATCTACTCATCGCGGCAGTCGCGGAGCGCCATGAGCTCACGCTCGTCCACTACGACAGCGACTTTGATCATGTCTCCGAGGTCACCGGACAGACAACGCGTTGGCTGGCGCCCCGCGGTACCTGGTGACCTGCCGGCGTCCAGCCGGACCGCGCTGACGCCGCCGCGAGCTCGGCCATCGGGGTCAGGCCAGCGCGACGTAGACGACATGTCCAATCGCCACATCGCCGGCGCGGACGAGGTTGAAGGGCAGCGGACACGGGCCCCAGCATCGCGCGCCGTCACCGGGCGCGTGGGCCGGCCCTCGGCCTGCCGCGCAAACCGGTACACGAGAGCGTCAGTCCGCGTACTCGTCGCGGCGGCGAAGCCATCCTGGGCCCGAGTCGCCTTCGTCGCGACCCTTTGGCGCCAGGTCCATGTAGTGGTAGGCGACGTTCAGCATGTCGAGCCCGCGCGAGTACGTCGAGTAGGTGTGGAAGACTCGGCCGTCGTCGTCCCTCAGGAAGACGCTGATACCCGGCGCGTCCGACATCGGAAAGTGGTTCAGGCCGTAGTTGTAGTCGACCTTCTCGGCGGCCAGTTCGTCCTCGGTGAACGAGACGCGGTAGTCGAAGTTGAAGTCGCTGCCTGCCGAAGAAAGCCACGGGAAGCCCCAGCCCATTCGCCTCCTGTAGGCGGCGATCGCTGGATAGGGAGCACGCGAGACGGCGACCATCGTGATGTCGCGGTGGTTGAGGTGGACGGTGATGCCGTTGAAGTTGTCCATCCAGAACGAGCAGTATGGGCAGCCCGCGTCGACCGTCCACGTCGTGTTCGGTCCCGCGGTTTCGGGGTTGAACATGGCGTGGTAGACGACCAGCTGACTCCGGCCGTCGAACATCTCGCTCAGCGTTTGCACGCCGCGCTCGCCCTCGAACTTGTAGTCCTTCTCGACCAACTCCCAAGGGAGCTCACGCCGCTCGCGGCTCAGCTGGTCGCGGAGTCGCGTGAACTCCTTCTCCTTGACGAGGTGCTTCCTCCGTTCGTCGATGCCGATTGGACTGATCTTCGGCCTAGGGCTTCCGGTCCTGCTGCTCATAATCTTCGGCATCCTCCCGGTGTTCCACGACCAGCAGAAAACGCTGGGCGGCCTCACGTTGTTCGACGTCTACGTTCCGATTCTTGTCGCCCTCGTCATCGCAGCGCTCGCATTCTTCAGTCTGCCGACGCCTCTCGCGACATACCGAGAGCAGGGAATCTTGCGGCGGCTATCCACCACGCCGGTCCCACCCGTCTGGGTTCTCGGCGCTCAGCTGGTGATCCACCTTGGGATCGCGGTCGCGGCGCTCCTCGTCGTCATGGTGGTCGGTACGGTCGCGTTCGGGCTGAGTGCCCCCGCCAGCCTCGGAGGGTTCGCGCTTGCGACCTTGCTTTCTATCACCGCGACCTTCGCCATCGGCCTTTTGATCACCGGCGTGGCGAGAACCGCAGCCGGCGCAGGGGGGATTTCGTTTGCTGCCTTCTTTCCAAGGATGTTTTTCGCCGGGCTCTGGTTCCCGGTTCAGGAGTTTCCGACCGCCCTCCGTGACGTGAGCGACCTAACCCCCCTGGGTGCCTCAGTCGAAGCCCTCCAGCGCGCCATGCAGATGGGCTTCCCGTCCGCTTCAACGCTCCTGGTCCTCGCTGCGTACACCATGGCTTTCGGCGTGCTGGCCGTGCGCTTCTTCAAATGGGAATGATCAATCCGATCGATCCAGCACTCGAATGCCACTCTCGACCAGATGCAGCCGCGTCTGCTCGCCTTCAGGTGTGAGAGTGAACTCAACAAGCGGCGCGTTTCGATCGGTGGGCTCCTCGCCCGGCGGGAAGTTCCAGCGGAACGAGAAGAAACGTGGTGGCGCGTCGATGAGGATGTCACGTTCGATCGCCGCCCGCCGCCACTAGCGCCTCGGCTAGGTACCGTTAGGAGCCGTGGCACGCATCGGAGACCTCCTTCGCGCCGGGCGGACGTACTCGTTCGAGTTCTTCCCGCCCAAGACGCCCGGCGCCCGGGTGACCCTGGCCAACACCCTGCGCGAGCTCCAACCTCTCGCTCCCAGCTTCGTGTCGGTCACCTACGGCGCCGGCGGGTCGACCCGCGAGTGGACCCACGAGCTCGTCGTCGGGATGCTCCACACCACCACCCTGACCCCGATGGCCCACCTCACGTGCGTCGGTCACTCGCGCCTCGACCTGGCCGAGATCCTGGTCCGGTACCGGCGGGCCGGAGTCGACAACATCCTGTGCCTGGGCGGGGACCCGCCCAAGAGTTCCGATCTCGCCGACGGAGAGCTCACGCACGCCACGGAGCTGGTCGAGCTGGCGGCGGCCATCGGAGGGTTCTCGATCGGCGTGGCCGCCCACCCGTTGACCCACCCGCAGTCCCCGGATCGGGCGAGCGACCGGAGCTGGCTCGCCGCCAAGCTGGCGCTGGCGGACTTCGCCATCACGCAGTTCTTCTTCCGGGTCCAGGAGTACGTCTCGCTCGTCGACGACCTGGCCAAGCTGGGCTGCGAGAAGCCGGTGCTGCCCGGGATCATGCCGATCACCAACCTCAAGTCGGTCGAGCGGATGGGGGAGCTGGCCGGCTACCCGGTGCCCACCGAGGTGGTCGCCCGCTTCGAGGGCCTCGAGGACGATCCCGACGCGGTCCGCCGCGAGGGCGTCCAGATCGCCACCGAGCTGTGCGAGAAGCTCCTCGCCGAGGGGGCACCCGGGCTGCACTTCATCACCCTCAACCAGTCGCTTGCGACCCGGGAGATCCACGCCCGCCTGGGTCTCGGGCCATCCACGCCCTAGT
>PLZA01000021.1 GCA_003153505.1 Candidatus Dormiibacterota bacterium | reverse complement strand
CACCGCCCCAGGACCTGACCGACCGCCCTGTCCACGCTCGTGTCGATGACGTTCGGCGTGCTTGCATTGGTGGTGCCGGTCTGGTGATCGAGCTCCTAGCCGCGTGCGGTCCCGAGGATCTCGGCTTGCGTGCATAGTCGTCCCCCCGCGGCACGTATGTCCTCCAAGGCGCGATCGCCGTCGCCCGGATGGAGTTCCACCGCGCGCACGGCGTCCAGCACCACGGTGGTGGCGAAGCCCTCGCCGCATGCCGCAAGCGCTGTGGCTCGGACGCAGTAGTCGGTGGCGATGCCTCCGATGATGATCCGCTGCACGCCGCGCGCGCGCAACAGAGCGCCGAGGCCGGTGCCGTCGAATCCGGAGTATTGCTCGAGCGCCGGATCGTCGCCCTTGCTCACGATTACATGCGCGACCGCGTCGATATCGGGGTGGAGTGCCGCACCAGGTGATCCGATGACACAGTGCGGTGGCCACGGGCCTCCCTGGACGATGAAACTGCAATGCCCAGGAGGATGGAAGTCACGAGTCGCCACCACCACACCGACCTGGGAGGCCAACGCGCGTATCGGAGCGACAACGGCGTCGGATCCCGGTACCCCCAGCGCTCCTCCGGGAAGGAAGTCGGCTTGCACATCGACAGCGATGAGCGCGGTGCCGGCCGGGTCGATCATTTCATTGTTGTGGCGAAGGGATCGGGCAGTGTCCGTCTCAATGACTATATGCTGAATCGCCGATGCGAAGTTCCCGGAAGCGGTTTGATCTGCAGCGTGATCCATGATGAGCGAAGGCATGCGCTGGACCTCATGAGGAGCAACGACATCGCCGCCGAGTCCGACGTGGTCATGAGTCTGAGGAGCGCAGCGCTCGCAGCGCGCGCGCGAGGATGGTCGGTGGTCCCGATGCACACAATTGTCGCGAGCTGCTGCACGTGTGGGAATCCATCCTGCCCTTCCCCCGGCAAGCATCCACGCCTTGCGTGGGAAGAGTACGCGCGCGATCGCGCCGGTGCGCACGAGATCGAGGGCTGGTGGAGGCGCTGGCCCCAGGCGAATCTTGGCGTCATCACCGGGGTGGCGTCCGGGTTGGTTGTGCTCGATGTCGATCCGCGCCACGGAGGCAGCGACGCACTGGCGGAGCTGGAGGCGATCAACGGGCTGCTCTCTCGCACGGTGGAGTCGCTGACCGGCGGCGGTGGCCAGCATCTCTACTTCCGTCATCCAGGCCGCCGGGTTCCGAGCAAGCCGGCGGCTCTCGGGCTCGATGTCAAGGGGGATGGCGGAATCGTTATCGCGCCGCCCAGCCTGCACGTGACCGGTCGCCACTACGTCTGGGAGTCAGGGTGTGCCCCGGGTGAGATCGGCGTCGCGGAGATGCCCTCGTGGCTGCTCGAGATCGTGCTCGATCCGCCCGCAGCCGTCGACAGAGACGCAGGCCGGCGCGAGGTCGCGCCACGAACCGACGCGGAGCGCCGTGCCTTCGAAGCGTTGTGGGTCGAGGTCGGCATCGTGCTTGAGCCCGGCGACCGCTACTACCCCTGTCCTTTCCATGACGACCACCATCCCTCCCTTCATGTCGACTCAGAGAACTGTCGCTTCTACTGCTTCGGATGCGCGCGTGGCGGCGGCATCGGGCGTTTGCGCCGGCTCGTGGCCCGGGATGCGGGAACCTCACCCCCGGCAATCCGCCGCAGCGAAACTATTCCTGGTGCCACATCGAGGGATCCCGGCGAGGTGACCATGCCCGGGACGACCGATGTCGACGTGGTCGGTGAGTCCCGACACCAGGACGCCCTGCTCGAGCTCACCGGCGGCCGCAGGCACTACGCCGGTGTGCGCATGGCAACTGTGGCCAACCTGGTGCCCGAGCCGGAGAACGCAGCAGACCCTGACGCGNNCGCCGGCGCGAGGTCATCACCGCGACGATCCGGCTCCGGGGAGAAGCAACCTGTGCCGCAACGATCGTGGGCGGGTGGGAGCGCGAGCACGGGGATGTCGGATACTTCGGGGTCCGCCTTCGCCTCTGAGCCATCGGGCGCGGTGGAGACGGTGCCCTCGAAACGCGCGCAACGGACATCAACCTGAGCGGTTGACTCACGAATTGGGTGTCGCAGAGTCTGAGCCTGCACGAGCAGCCGTGACGGTCGGCGCGTAGGGCGGCCAGATCGGACATCCTCCCGCGAAAGGCACAGTCCGATCAGCGCGTCTGCGGGTAGACTGGCCGCGGAAGCTCGCACTGAGGTGGAAGGGCGGCGCGATGAAGTGCTCGCGCTGCTTGTGCGCTGCCACATCGCGCTTGCGACCGCCCCCGGTGTCCGTCGCACGAGTACGGTCGTCAAGATTGATGATCGCGTCGGTGTGGACAGCGATGAGATGCACCGAAAGGTGAGAGCCGTCGAGAAACTGATCTAGATTGGCAGTCGACGGTCATGTGGGGTACATGCCGGCGGCTGCGTCTCGCATGGTTGCGTCGGCGGCGACAAGACCTCGTCGCCGCGCCCGGCACGCGCGAAGCGTGCACTCGACCCAGCGGTCCCGGCACTCGCTGTTCATTTGTCATCACATGTGTTGCCGCTGATTCATCGTTGACGGTGGTCTATGGCGCCAGGGAACCCGTTACCCGACCCTCTGCCTCGAGGGATATGCCGCTTCGCGCCTCGGCCGAAGGATTGGTCAGCGCGGCGTGGCGGACTCCTGGTGCTCCACCGCAGGGACATGCACGATCAAAACCGGCACGTGGCTGCGGTGGAGCACGGCGTGGCTGACGCTGCCGAGCAGGAGCGATGTGGCGTCACCCCGCCCGCGCGAGCCCAACACGATGAGATCGTGCCCACCAGCAACCGCCTGATCGAGAAGGGACTGTGCCGGATCGCCGTCTACCATCAGGAACCGGGCGTTGAGTTCCTTGGGAATCGCAGCCGCCGCTTCGTCGGCGATCGCTTGCGCCTCGCGATGGACCGCCGCCAGATAGTCGTCCACCGTGCTCGCATATATGGGTGCTGACGCGGCCCAGAAGAGGTTCGTGCTGTACGCCACGAGTGCCGTCAGGCTGGATCCCTCGGCTCGGGCGATGTCCACTGCCTCTGTGAGCGCGGCACGTGCGTGATCGGAACGGTCGACACCAACCAGGATGCTTTTGAACATCGCTCACCTCCGCATATTCGTCGGCCACATGAATGGGCGCCCGTTCGCGCCGCCGCGCCTGGACAGCCCTGGGGGAATGCACGGCCCTGAGCCCAACACCAAGTCCGATCGGTCACCTGCATCCAGCCTCGCTCGGGACGGATCTCGCCACCAGAGCCGAAGGAAACGAGTCCCTCTGGTCGTTAGGCCCGGGCGTGATCGTGCGATGGGTCGGCAGGCCTATGAATTCGGGACGATGGGTCCTGGAGATGCGAGCTCACATCCACCAAGCTGTGGGAAGGATCAACCATGGGCAAAGCGAGGCAGTGATGGCCACCAGAATTGCAGGGACTGCCATCGAGTGCGAGATCGGCCACCTTCGACACGCGCACAGCACGCCGATCGTCACCACCTGCTACCTGAACGTCGACGGCGCTCAGCGGCCGCGGCGCGAGGATTACCTGGCGGCATTCGCCGTTCTTGCGCAACAGGCACGGAATGCCGAGATCGAGGATCCGGAGCTTCGAACAGCGCTCGACGCCAACATGACGCTGCTTGCACGGTGGCTTGAGGAGCGGTTCGAGCGTTCGCGCACTCGAGGCCTCGTGATGGTGTGCTGCTCGCTCGACTCATGGTTTCACGCGATGCCCGTGACGATTGCGGTGGAGGATCAACTCACATGGGGGCGCAGCCCGCATCTCCTGCAGCTTGAAGCGATTCTTGCCCGGGCGAAGCGCCTTGGAGTAGCGCTGGTCGATCACGAGAAGATGCGTTTCTTCGAGTATCACCTCGGCGAGCTCTCGGAGAGTTCAGCACTGTTCGAGGGCGCGCTACCACATAGGGACCGGCAGCACGGGTGGAATGTCAGCAGCTCGCCCTCTGGGAGCGGCGACGCCGCCGCTCAATGGGCGTCAGCCGGCACGCATGTCGATCGCCGTGAGCTCGCGACCGAGGAGCGCCACCTGACCAGGTGCGCCGCCGCGCTCGCGAATCATGTCGATGAACATCCAGTCGATCATCTAATTCTCGGAGGCCCGACGCCGGAACCTGAGCGGCTCGAGCGGCTTCTTCCCACTCGCTACCGCTCCCGGGTTGTCGGTTTCCTTCCCGTGCGCGTGACCGCCCCACTCGAAGACATTCAGGCGGCCGTGTCGGCGATCGAGCCGGATGTGGAGAGGCGCGACGACGAGGCAACTCTCAGCGTCCTGGCCACGGCGTCCGGCAGTGGCCTGGCCATTCGCGGGTTGAAACCGGTATTCGCCGCGCTCTCCGAAGGACGGGTTGAGCAGTTGATCATCTCGACGCAGGTTGAGAGCCGGCCGGGTGCACTCTGCACATCCTGCCAGGCTCTTTCCCTCCCCAGACTGAACTGCCCGGTGTGTGGCGCAGACACGACACCGGTCGACGACGTTGTGGAAGAAGCTGTCGAGCAGGCGGCCCACGGCGGCGAGTGCCGCTTTGTCCGCGGCGAGCTCCTTGATGCGGACGACGGCGTGGCGGCGATCGTCCGTTACTGATGCGACGCTCGCCGACGGTGTCGTAGTCGCGCGTGCAGCGTCGTCGACAGCCGGGCCAGACGACGACGGATACCTGGCCCGGCCGGGCGTGGCTCCCACTCGAAGAAGAGCAGGGTGACGATCAGAGCCCCAATTGCCCATCCGACCATGATGAGGAGATCAGTTCCACTCAGTGCCGCATGCCCCGGCGTCGCGACGAAGATGTCCTCGAGCGCGTCAGCGAGGTGCTTGACCGGGAAGACTGATGCCGCGATGGACAGCCACCCGGGAGCTC
>PLZA01000040.1 GCA_003153505.1 Candidatus Dormiibacterota bacterium | reverse complement strand
CTAGTTGTGCGAGTCGAACGACTAGCCCGCGCGGAAGGAGACCCGCGTCCTCGGCGAACATGCAGAACACCAGCTTGTTCAAGAAGTGCGCAACTCTGCGCGGAGCGACACCTCGCTTACGTAAATCCAGTGCCAGACTTGCGAAGTGACCTGCGGCTTTCTCGGTGAGCTCCTCTCGGCTCGCCTTGGGCTTGAGGTCGCCAGGCGTTTCCATGACGGTACGCAGCAGATGCAGTGGCCGTTCTGGACTGGTGAGCAGATCGTCGAGGTCGAATGTGTGGACCTCTTTGGCTGTGTTTGTGAAGTTGGTATGAATCTCAAATCGATTGAGGTCGCAGACTATGAGCAGCGGTGGGTTTTCCAGCGCCTCTCGATAGAGAAGGAGTTGGGCATAGGCTGCCTTGAGATCTCGATGCTTGCCCTTGTACTCCCATGCGAAGTGCCCTTTCCTCCAGACATCGGCCCACCCGTCGCGTCCGTCAGCCTTCGAGGCGCCCTTTTCGAATGCGTACCGATCACCCGTCGGGTCGGAGTTCGGGGTGGGTTGACCAAGGAGATGGCATAGGTCGATGAAATGCTCCTGGGCGGCGGCACGTTCTCCGCGACTGCTGCCCATCCACTTCCTGGCGAACTCGGCGGCATTCATTACTCCAACGGTAGTCGCCCTTGGCGGGTCGTGGGCAGGGGTGACGGCCCGAGCATGCCGCATGGCAGCCCGCTCGGGAGGTGAGGGAGCTATGACCGAGCTACGCGTGGTGGTTGCCCCACTCTCGACGGGACCCAACTCCGCTACCGATAACACAGACGAGGTCGTCATCCACTCCCGCACCGCGAGTGTCGCTCGCACGTCCTCCTGGTTATAGGCGAGCAGCCAAACACGCGCCGTGAGAGCACCATCAGCACCACCAACCGCGGCGTCGTACTCGACCATCGCCTGACCGCCGCTGGCGTCGTCAACGCCCCAATGGAATCCGGCCAGGGGCGCCACTATCTTCAAACCGCTCGGACCACCGCTGATCAGTTGGGAGTCCCAGAGTTTGAGCAGATCCACCCACTCGTCACTTGCGATGAAGGCCTCAATCTCGTCGGAAAGGTTCCAGGCCAGGCCGATCTTCCGAAGGTATCGATTTTCGGCTCCCGCATTCCAGCAGTAGGCTGCGAAGGTGAGGCCGGCGTCGTGCGTTTGGACACGCAACTCCATCAGCCACCGCCAGAAACGCAGCGAGTTGTCCGCCTCCACCTCCGGCGTCATCGGATCCCAGGTGACGAAAGGGACGTACTCGCTTGCCTCGCCTTCCGTACCCTCACGTCGCGAGACTAGGTTTCCCCACAAATACACGCCGGACTCGACGTTCTCCATGTCGACGTCAACTTCAACGTCGGCGCGAGGAACAATCACGTGTCCGATGCCCCGTTTCTTGTAGACGGACTGCGGTCCTAGCGCCGCGCGGGCCATGTCGATCTGGTCAGGCAGAGATGCCATCCCGGTATCCGAGTACCTGGCGGTTAGCGCATCGAGTGAGAATACGTCAGCTACGGTCTTCACACCCAATGCATGAATCTGCTCGACGGTCCTCGCGGGCACGTCCTCGCACTCTTCGATGCGCATGCCTGAGTCCTTACCGGCCAACGATGACATCAGCCGCTCGACATCCACCTTGCTCGCAACAAGCTGCGCAGTGCGCGTATCCAGTGTTGCCAGCTGCGCTAGGTTAGTCACCCCACGATCGCGATGCGCCTTCCAGTTGTTCCAGCCCATCCGCGGCAGTAGGCTTACGTCGCCGGGTGGCGTCTCCAAGATCGGCCTACAGTAGTTGTTCCACGGACACGATGGACACTCGCCGCAACGAACCGGAAGCACTAACAGCCCCACCGCCGAATCGGCCTGATGCTGCTGGGCCACTGCGATGATGTCGAGCCGAAAGGCGAACTCGAACTCGTACCGCTCCATGGTGCTGCGGAGCTTTGTCCGCTCGGAGATCGATGGTGTCCGCCACATCGGTGCGTCCAGGTCATGCCAGACGACCCAGCGCTCAGTGCCGACGATCCCTGCTAGGCGCCCGTTCGAAGCCGCCATGCCCAGAGCCTCCAGGATCCGCTGGTAATGTGCCAGCTGGAGCAAGTCTCCTTCGTGCTTGCGCGGGGTTAGTGCCGAATCCTCCCGTGAGGATTCGGGGCCCGGTGTCAGGAGTGACGAGACGCGCGCTGGGGAACTCCTTCCCGACAACTTGGCGATATCGAGCGCCATGTGCCACTTGATGTCTACGGGGTAATAGCCGTAGCCGGGCGCATGCACGAGAATGTCGGGCCTGCCGACCCGGCGCCCCGCGTGGTCGGCAATCCGGCCGCCGAGGATAAGGGGAGCTTTGGCGCGCATGGCCTCCAGGGTCGCGGCCTCCGCGGTGGTACCGCCCTCTTCGATGACGACCGCCTGACGTTGCACTTCAAGTAGCTCGGACACGACATCAGCCTCAAATGCGTTGCCATGCTCAAAGAGCCGTTGCTGGAACGCGTCGGGCTCGAGTGGAACGCCAGGGACGATCGCATCATTCTGGGCGCGGACTGGGCACTGCTTGGCCACATAGCCCCCTTGCAGGGGCACGGCACGGACGTCATACCGAGTCGGCATCGGATGATTGTGCCGTGAGGACCTGATGCGGCGCGGAATGCTTGACGGCGCCCAAACCACACAGCTTCACGGGCGGGTTCCCCCGCCACCTTAGGCCAGCTAGCCGAGGAAACTGGTGGATGGCACGTGCGCACCGTGGGCGCAAATGTTGGATCTGAGCTCCCAGGCGCGCGGGTGGTCTCGGATGCTGCTGAGCCCCGGGGTTCGTGGAGTCGGACACCCCACCGACTTCGCCGGCGTCCCGTTGTTGAGGTTAAGTGGCCAGCGGAGTCGAATGCTCCGTCCTCGCCACATGCCCCGCAGAGGATATGGCGGGATGTGAGATCTAGCCAGACTAGAGTCATGCACTGGCAATCTGTAAGCGCTATGTAGGCGCTCATTGCCGTACATTGCTTGAGACATGCGTCAGGGGGCGGGGAGGGGAGACGGTCAGGCGATGGTTGAGTTTGCGCTCGTGCTGATGGTCGTCCTCACCCTGCTGCTCGGCTGCACCCAGATCGGCCTGTACGCGCTCACGAGGGGAACCGCCATCACGGCTGCGGAGCGAGGCATCTACATCGCCGCCGGTGCGGCGGGGAGCCCGACCGGCCCCCCGGCCACTGCCGACGTGTACTCGGCGATCCGATCGGAGCTGCAGAGCGGCCTGGTCGGCGCCACCCCGGCCCCCATGTCCCCGGTTGGCGGGGTGTGTCCGCCGCTCAGTGCGTCCTGGCCGGTGGGCATCGTCTACGTCTGCTCCGTTGCGCATCCTGCCGCCGGGACCGTTGAGGTCGCCATCCGCGGCTGGGTCTCGGCGCTGGTGCCTCCCGGGTTCGGGGTCGGCTCGTGGCGGACCGGCGCGCTGGCGATCGACATCGACGATGTTGTCCACAGCGCGGTGTTCGCGCCATGACCGGACGTCATCGCTCGCGCCGGGGCGAGGGAGCGCAGAGCGTGGTGGAGACAGCGCTCGTGCTCCCCTTCCTGATCGTGCTTGCGCTCGGGTTCGCCGGCGCCATCTTCGTGCTGGATGCGACCACCGAGCTGCGCTCCGCAACCGGGCTGGCCACGTCCGCGGCATTCAGCGTTCCATACGGAGCCACTGATCAGGCGCTGTTCAACATCGACGACACCTTTGCGCGCAGCGTCTCGGGGCCGTTCTTCGAGCCCGGATCGATGCGCATCACCTGCCCGCCGAGCGAGGGCAACCAGTACCTGTACTCCGCGACGTACCAGCCGGACACCGTGGTGTCCTGCCACGGCACCGCCACGGTCTCCTTCTCCAACAACCTGATCGGGCTGGTGTGGCGCTGGAACGTGACCCTCGAGCAGGACGCGCAACTCGTTGCACCGCCCTTCCGGCAGTGCGCACCGAGCGTCACGTGCTGACGCACCGCCGAGCCAGAGAACGCGGCCAGGTCATCGTCCTCACCGCACTGGTGGTGACCATGGTGCTCGGCGCGCTGCTGGTCGCGGTTGCCGACCTTCTGGTGGAGAGCAGCGAGGCGACCCGCGCCGACACGGCCGCGTACCTCGGCGCCCAGTCGGGCGCTGACTCGGTGGATACGAGCCAGTTCCCATCCGGCGTCACCTCGAGTGGGCAACTCCGTCTCGGCGCCGATGCGATCACCAACTGTGAGCAGGCGGTCGCCGTCGCGGACCCCGGCGCGGTCGCGTCGTGTGTCGTGAGCGGGGACTCGATCACGGTGGGCGTAATCAAGCGCATTCAGCTCCCGGTGCCGTTCGTCGGTCTCGGCACCACGGTTCGAGCCGTCCATCAGGCCGGTGCCGCGCTCGGCACCGTGCATCCGTATTAGGCGATAGGGGGAGCAGGGGATGCGGCGCAGTGCGTTCGCGCTGATCGTAGTGCTGTCACTCGCGGCGGTGGGCGCGATTGCGTTCACCGCGGTGAGCATCGGCGGCCGGCACCTCACCGCATGGGCGATGAGTCAGAACGCGAGTGCCGGCACGCTGATGACGGCGTCCCTCGTGCGTCAGGTGACCATCGCGCAGGGGTCGGACGGCTTCACCGTCCTGACCACCAATCCCGCCGGCGAGTACCTCGCTCACTCCGTGTCGGATGGTGATGTGCTCCGGCCCGACGATCTCTTCACCCAGTCGATGGTCACCGTCCCGCTCGCCTTCAAGAGCATGGCGCCCGGCCTGCAGGCCGGCGACAGTGTCGACATCTACGGTCCGAGCACCAGCGCGAGCGGCATCGGAACGCCGCAAGCCCCGGAGGCCGCAGCAGCGGCCGCATCCGGGCAGACGGTGGAGCTGTATGGCCGCGGGATCACCATCGTCGCCGCCGGTAGCGCCACGGCCGTGTTGGTCCCCGCTGCGTATGAGGGGTTCTGGGTCGACCTCTCCGTGTCGGGCATCGATCTGGTCGCCGTGCAGTCCTCGGGGGTGCAGGTCCCCAGGGGTGAGATGTACAGCCTGCAACAGGCCGAGCAGATGCTGGCGGCGATCGCCAACGGGACCGCCGGGTCCACGCCTCCGGCCGCTGCGGCGGGGGGCTGAGCATGGCGCCGCTGCGCGTCGGCGTTGCGGGCGTCCGAGCCGGGAGCGGGGCAACCGGGTTCGCCGCCGCGCTCGCGTGGTCGTCGGCTCGGGATCGCGGGACCATGCTCGTGGATGCCGACGGCGCGGGCGGCACGGTGGCATCGCTGCTGGGCATCGACGACACGCGGTCCCTCGCCAACGTGTACAGCCCGCACGGCATCGCCACCACAGAGCTGGAGCGTCAGGCAATCACGCTCGGGTCGCGCCCTCGGCTTCGGGTGGTTCCCGGCTTTCGCGATCCCGGCCGGCCCGGCTCGCACACCGCTGAGCTGTTGGTGCCGGCCCTCGAGGGTCTTCCCGAGGAGATGGTTGTCGTCGACTGCGGCACACCGTTCGCGTATCCGGACCTGGTCGATCGTGAGGGCGCCGCCCGGGCACTGGGTGTCGCGCTGCACGCGGTGTTCATCGTCGTGCGCGCGGAGTCGGACCTGCTCGACAACGCGGTGCGCACCCTGCGGACGCTGCCCATCCCCCGTGCCCGGCTCGTCTTGGTGCGCCCGGCCCATCGGCGCGGCGTCTCGGAGGCGATCGAGCTGCTCCAGGCAGCGCTGCCCGGATATCCGCTCGCATGCGAATGGGAGTGGAACGCGGACCGCTGTGTCGCGGCCCGAGCGCGCCGGGAGCCGATCCAGCGCGACGCGATCGCCGAGGAGCTCGGTCTCTTCGGAGCCGGAACGCTTGCCTCCCGGACAACGCGCCGGCACCGGTGGCCGCTGACTCGCGACGGCGTCCAGCTCCGGTGATCAGCGGCGCGGACCGGCCACGCATCGATGCACGCAGGGTGGCGGGCGACGGCATGGCCGAGCGCGCATGGCCGGAGATCCCCGCCGACATGCTCCCGCTCGTGGAGCAGCTCTGTGGCTTGCTCCACCGCGAGCGGGGTGATGAGCTCTCCACCACCTGGGAGGAGCGCCTGCCCGACCTGGTGAGCGAGTTGGTCGAGCGGTCGGTGCACAGCGGCGGCCTGGGCGTGTCACCCGTGCTGGCGGCGCGCCTCGCCGCGGATGCCGCCTGGCGAGCGGAGGTGGAGTGGGCGCTGCTGGTCCGTGCCAGCCTGCTCTGGCCCCTCTCCCTGCTCGTGTACGAGGACGTCGAGGACATCCAGTGTCTCGGGGCGGACCGCATCCTGGTCGAGGCGGCGGGGCGCAAACAGCTGCTGCGAGGGGCGGGGCCCGAGGCGTTCAACGCTCTCACCCGCAGGGAGGCGGACGCCAGGCTCGAGGAGTGGTTTCGCACCCTGCTCAGCTACGCGGGCGTGCAGCCCCGCACGCAGCTGACCCGTGACCAGCCCCGTGCCGTCGCCACCATGGCGACCGCGGTGGGGCAGGTGCGCATCGCCGTGGTGGTGGCCCCAGCTGCGGTCGGGCGGAACAGCGTCTATGCCTGCCTGCGCATCCCGCGGGTGAGCGGGCCGAGCACGCTCGACGAATTCGTGGCCAACGGCACCATCCCGAGCGGGGTGGCCGCCTTCCTGCGCGAGTGCGTTCGCGCCCGGCTGAACATGGTCATCTCCGGCGGCACCGGCGCGGGCAAGACCACGCTGATGCGCGCGCTCTGCGCCGAGGTTGCTGACGACGAGACGCTGCTCGTCATCGAGGACAGCCCGGAGCTGGCCCTGGCCCAGGAACGGCCCGATGGCCGCATGGTGCACGAGAACACGATCACCATGGCCACCGTACCGGGCGCCTGGAAGGAGCAGGAGGCGCGGGTCAGCATGGAGGACCTGGGACGCGACGCGCTGCGCTTTCTGCCGTCCCGGATCATCATCGGTGAGGCCCGCGGTGCGGAGATGGCGGACGCCGCCAATGCGATGACCACGGGCCACGAGGGATCGATGGTCAGCGTGCACGCCAACAGCGCCGCGGAGACCATTCCCAAGGTCGTCAACTACGTGATGATGGCGCCGCGCTTCGCCGGCCAGGTCGAGCTGGCCACGAGGGTCGCGCACCAGGCGATCCACCTCGTGGTGCACCTTCGGAAGTCGCAGCGACTCGGCAGGCGGGCGGTGACCGGTGTGGTCGCATACTCGGCCGACGGCGCCGCGGTCGACGTGTACCGCAGCGACGAGCACGACGCGCTGATCCGCCGCGTGCATTCGATCGCGGATCTGCCCCGGCGACTCCAGGACCCACTCGGCGAGCAGCTCGGTGAGGTGCCGGCGCCGTGATCGCGCTGCTCTTCTTCGAGGTGCTGGTCATCCTCTGCCTCATCGCCGCGATCACCGTGTGGCAGCGGCCGGGCGCGCGTCTCGAGGCACGCGCCGCGGTCTCGCGCGGGGTCGCTCCCCTCCTCGACGCGGAACGGGATCTGGCCGCGTCGCTGGGCGTGCCATTCGCTGCGTGGGCGGCGCTCCGGCTCACCCTGATCGCCGTCGCGCTCCTCCTGGGGTTGACCAGCGGCGTCGTGGTGATCGCGGTGATCCTGCTTCTCCTCGGCACGCTGGGCGTGCCCTGGCTGGTGGAGGACGTGGCATCGGCGCGGCGATCGCGCGCATACCGCTCGCTGGTCGCGACCGTTCGCGACCTGGCCAACGGGTTGCAGCGCATGGGCAATCTCGACGCGGTGCTGCGCGAGGTGGCACAGCATCCGCGTCCCGAACTGCGCGACCTGCTGACGCCGCTGCAGACGGCGCTCTCGATGGAGGAGGGGCTGCTCGACATGGCCGAACGCTCCCGTTCCGCATTCGTCGAGGACGTGTGCGTGCTCCTGCTCGCGGGACGGAGCCGCGATCCGCGCGAGCTCGTCCACCAGCTGCGTGACCAGGTGATCCCGGAGCTCGAGGAGGACATCGCGCTGCTCGATGCCACCCGCGCCGCGGTTGCGGTGCAGCGACGCAGCGCGCAGATGATCGGCGCGGTGCTGGCCGTGCTCATCGGCGCCTTCAACACCGTCCCGGTGCTGCATGACTTCCTCATCAGCGTCCAGGGGGAGGTCACGCTGGTGATCGCGGCCCTGATCTTCGCCGGTTCGATCGCCATCATGGGCGCGCTGCTGCGCACTCCTCGGCCGGCACGCTGGGACGTGCGCCTGGTGCGCGCGGAGCTGGGGCGGATCGGTCGTGGCTGAGATCTGGCTGCCGTCGCTGCTGCTCGCGACCACCGCCGCCGTGGCTGCGCTGGTGCTGGCGCGCAGCGGCGCGTTGCGGACTGCCGAAACCGCCAGCATTCGCCGGGTCCGCGACCGGCTGGTGCCCGATCACGGCCGCTGGGCCGCCGTTCTGGTTCGCAACCCGATGGCGCGGGCGTTCCAGGATCGATTTGCGATCCGGCGGCTGCAGCTGGCCGCGGGTCGCGGCGAGACCCAGGCGTTCACCCGCCGGGTGGTGGGTATCGCCGCCCTCACGGTCGCAGCGTGCAGCGTGCTCGACGCCGTGACCGGCCTGGCCGGAGACGGGCTGGTGCTGGCTCCCGTGTGGATCCCGGTCACAGCCGTCGGCGCCATCGCGCTGAGCGTTGCGGGCCTGCAGCGAGAGGCCAGCCGCCGTCGCGAGATCGCCTCGCTCCAGGTGGCCAAGACCCTGCTGCTCTTCGGGCTGCTGCGCGTGCCCCCGGTGCACAGCCCCGATGGGCTGGGTCCGGGAGATCCCCTGCTGGCGCTGGCGCGAAGCATGCGCGACCGCACCCTCGCCGAGATGCTGGGCAGCGATCAGTGGCGTCAGATGAGCGACGTCCAGCCGCGTTCCCGGGCCGAGCTGCTCGAGGCGGTGGCTGCGGCGTACCGCCTGCCGGTGCTGGCGCAGCTGGCTCAGGTGGTGCGCGCAGCCCAGGAGTATGGGGGCGGCGACCCGGCGACCGAGTATCTCGCCGCCGCCCGCTCGTTCACCGCGCAGCGCCTCGCCGACGCTCGGGTCCGGCTGGGTTCACGCACCATCACCGTGCTGGTGCCGATGGTCGGCCTGCTCGCCGCCATCTTCGTGGTCATCTTCTCGGCGGTCGCCTACGCCAGCGCCAACGGGGGGCTCTGAGTGCGCCGGCAAGCCTCAGTTCTGCTGGTGGCGGTCGGCGGTCTGGCCGTTGCGGCGCTGGTGCTCCCCCTGCCGAGCGTCGCTGCGGCGACGGGATTCGTCAGCGGTCAGGATCCGACCGGAGTCGCCGCACTGGCCGCCGCCGAGCTGCTGATCTGGGTCGCGCTCCTGGTCGGTGTCGTCGCGGTGCTGGCGCGCACGCTTGGTCACGTGCGTTTTCGGGTGCTCTCGGCGCGCGTGCTGGTTGGCGTGCTGCTCGCGGTGGGCCTGGCGATCCTTGGCGTCGGGGTGGCGCGCCACAGCAGCAGCGAGTATTCGATGTGCTGCGGCAGTATCAGCCAGGCTCGTCAGCAACTCGCCAACGCACCATGAGCGCCACCCGGATGCTGGTCAGCCTCCTCCCCGCCGAGGAGTCGGATCGGCTCCTGCGCGCCGTGCATGCGCTCCTCCCACCCGTGGCCGATCGAACCATCGCGCTGCTCCGCCCCCCGGAGCCGCATCTTGGGACGGCGGCACTGCACCTCGCCGGCGCCGGGATCATGATCGTCCGCGAGGCCGGTCAGGCCGGAAGGGCCGTCAGCGACCGGGCGGACGAACGCCATCTAGTGTGGTGCCGCGACGACATCGAGGCGGCGGGCGTCCCGGCCGGGATGGGGACCACCGTGGTCGCCGAGAGCATCGAGGCGCTTGCCTGGGAGCTGGTGCGACGCCTGGCCGGTGACCTGAGCCCGGGTGGGAATGAGCGGCCGGCGGCGATGACGCACACGTCAGGCGTGTCCGTCGACATCGTCCGACCGCACGATACTGGCGAGGCATCCAGCGCAGCCACGTCACCGCATCGGCGCAACGGGAGGGTTCCACCGCCGCCGGCGTGGGCACGCGGCGTGCCAGTCGGCGACGGTCCCATCGCCGATCCGGATGCGCACTCGAGTCGGGAACCGGAACCGGCATCGAGCCCTCCGATCCCCGACCATCGACCGCTATTCGAACAGCCGGGCGCGCACGCATCCCGGTTGCCAGTGACTCCGCTCGCGGCTCTGGCGGGCATGGGGTCCGACCAGCCGTACGGCGTGGCTTCCAACGAGAGCCCGTTCGGGGCGCTGGAAACGCAGGATGCCGCGAACCACCATCTGCCGGCCCGGGGTGGCAGCCGCCTGCGGATGCTCATCGGGCGGGTGGCTCGCTCGCGCCCGAGGCCTCCAGCGCCGGACCTCGCCGGACTCGGCCAGGTCCTGCTCCGCGCCCATTCGACGGTAGTCACGGTCGGCACCCCCAAGGGCGGCCCGGGCAAGACCACGGAGGCGGCCGCGATCGGGGTCCTGGGTGCCCGCGCCGTCGAGCCACACGGCGGCAGCGCCGTGCTCGTCGACGCCAACCTCAACAACCCCGACTCCTGGCGCCAGCTCGCCGTCCCGACTGACGCGCTCACGGTGCGCGAGGTGGTCGAGGCGCTCAACCGGGGCGCACTCGTGCCCAACGGTGAGTTCGCCCGCAACGAGCGCCTGCGAGTCCTGCCCGAGCGCCGCTCCGCAGGCTCCGCGTACACAGCCGCAGAGATCGACCGGCTGGTGACGCACCTCCGACTCCGGCACACCCTGGTCGTCGTCGACCTGCCCAACACCCTGCCCGGCCTGACCGAGGGCCCCAAGGAGGCACTGGTCGCCCACTGGCTGGGGCACGCGGACGTCGCGGTGCTCCCGATCGATCTCGGCGAGGCGTCGTTCATCGCTGCCGGGGAGATCATCGACGCCATCGACGCGATGGTCGCCGGCTCCAACGGCGGTCTCCGCCGGCCCGGGCTGGTCGTCCCCCTGCTGCTCCCCGGCGACGGGCGCCGTGCGCTCGAGCTCCCGGCGATCGCGGACCTCCTCGACCACCTCCGCGCGGCCGGGGCCGAGATCGTCGAGGTCCCGTTCACCGTCGACGTGCAGACGGCGAGCCATCGGCGCAGCCCCATCGTCGGCGCCTCGCCTCGAACCGATCGCGCGTTCGCGGGCGTGCTGAGCGCGGTGGTGGCGGCGCGAGAGCGGGCCTCGGCACCGATTCCCCATGGCTGAACGTCGACACGCGGCGTCCGCAGTGGAGCAGGACGAACGTGTGCGGCGCATCACGGTCCTGTGCCTGCGCCTGCTCACCGACCTCGCTCGGGGCGGATACGGCGAGCGGCCGGAGCTGGACTACCTGACCCCGAGCTGCGCCGCGAGCGTGCACGGAGCGCTGGCCGCGATCGGCGGTGATGGGTGGTACGTGGAGACCGACTACTGCGAAGCGGTGGCGGGCACCGCCGACCTGGACGGCAGCGATGGGGCGGTACGCGTCGAGCTCCTCGTCGACGACCGCTCCATGGCCCGCGAGCCCGGAGGTCCGCCGATCGCAATCCCGCCGGCGCGCTGGCGGTTGACGCTCGCAATGGACACCCAATGCACCGGCATCACCGCACTGCGAGCCGAGTTCGCGTGAGCACCGGACCGCACGCGCACTGGTTTCGCGCTCGTCTGTCGGGAGCCGGCATCATCGACATGGGCGCCGGGGAACACGCAAGCCGCGTCTGGCGGTCGCGACGCGTGCGCCGAGCCCGGGCGACAGCGCTCGCCGCAGGGGCGGTGCTCGCCCTGGGCTGCGCGACGGCCGGGGTCGTGCTGTCGATCGCCCCGGCCGAGGTCGCGGTGACCCTGACAGCGACCGGCTATCGCATCGGCGATGCCACGCTCCAGGCGGTCGGCTTCGGCGTCTACTCCGGTTCGGGGACCTTGGTGCTCAGCCACAGCGGCCGCGACCTCAGCGCCGGCGGATCCGCCGTCGTCGACGGCGTCCGCTGGGTCGGGTTCTGCAAGGTCGCCGCGAGCGGGGCAGCGGAGACGTGCCGCCTGCAGAGCGGGACTGGGACACTCACGGCGCGCGACGTGTGGTCCGCCGGCGTGTGGCACCGCACCTACGGTGACGGTCAGCGCGTCGAGATCGCCGCCGCGCGGGGCGTGCCGGTCCCGTTCCCGGTGGGGCGCTGACCACACCGCGATCACACACACGTGCCTCGCGTTGCGATGCAGAGTCGGCGGCCATCCACGATCGAAGGGCGGAGGCAAAGTGTAAGCGGCGTGTGAGCGTTTCGTCGGTACGCTGGATGTGATGAATCCGGGCATGTTCCTGACGCATTGACCTGCGTTCGCGGGGAGTGGGGGAGGGCGCTCGACGAGCCGCCCGCCTCAGGCCCGCACACAGCGCGGATCGACTGCTAGTGGCGACCATCGCCTCTCTTCTAGGCGTATCGGCGATGCTCATCGTCGTCCTTGTACTCGGATGGCGGACGCAAGCACGAAGGCGTCGAGGCCTACTCTCCCGATGGGGTCTGCCACGCGCGCCGCGCCGGAATTTCGCGTCTTGGGGCGAGGTGAGATCACGGCTCGATGGTCGCGTTGCGCGGACGGTGACGATGATCGTTGACACCACCGACCAGGGCGAACGGTGATCTACCTCGGCCGCGATGTGGCCAGCCGAACGTGGTTGTGGGGGAGCCCGGAGAACGCCTACCTACTGCTCGCCCCGCCGCGCCGCGGCAAGGGTGTGAGCGTGATCATCCCCAACCTCCTGGACTGGCCGGGCCCGCTGGTGGCGACCTCGACCAAGGACGATCTCATCGTCCACACCGCGTACGCGCTCCGCCAAGAGCGGCCGGTGTACGTCTTCGATCCCACCGGCTTCAGCGAGTGGCCCGATCCGGTCGGTTGGGATCCGGTCGCCGGCTGCGAGGATCCCCAGGTGGCCATCTATCGAGCCCGTGCGCTCAACGCCGCCGCCGGCAGTTCACAGGGCATCCAGCACGCCGACTACTTCCAGTCGTACAACGAGGCGATCCACCGATGCTACCTGCACGCCGCAGCGGTTGCCGGACGCGACATCGCCACGGTTCGCCAGTGGGTCAACAGGGCGGAGAGTCACGACGCCATCCGGTGTCTGCGCGAGAGCCCCGCAGCCCCGGAGTGGGCCGACGACCTCGAGGCCATCACTGGCATGCACGACCAGGCGGTCAGCAACGTGTTCAGCGGTGCTCGGCGCGCCTACGACTGCCTGGCGGATCCCCGTGTCCTACGCTCGTGCCAACCCGGCGCGGCGGCCGGATTCATCGCAGACCGAATCATCACCGAGCGAGCGGCGCTCTTCATTGTCGGGACATCCGGTGCGCAGGCGAGCATGGCGCCGATCATCACCGCGCTCATCGAGACCATCGTGAACGCGGCCAAGCAGGAGGCGGCGCGATCGGCGACCCGACGGCTCACGCCGCCGCTCGGGCTCTTCCTCGACGAGTGCGCCAACATCGCGCCGCTGCCGTCGCTGCCCCAACTCGTGACCGACGGCGCTGGCCAGGGCATCACCACGATGATCGTGCTCCAGTCGCTCGGCCAGGCCCGGGCGCGCTGGGGGGTGGACGGGACCGCCGCCCTGTGGGATGGGTGCACCGTCAAGATCGTGCTCGGCGGACTGTCCGACACGAAGGATCTGGAGACGGTGAGCCGCATGTGCGGCGACGTAGACATCGAGGTGCCGGGCCGGAGCTATACCCCGGCGGGTGAGCAGACTCGCTCGTTCTCGCACCGACGCGTGCCGGCGTTCGCACCAGGGCAGGTGCGCACGCTCCGGAGGTGGCACGGCCTGCTCTTCTACGAGGAGCTGCGTCCTATCGAGACCGCACTAGCCGGATGGTGGGACCTCGGTCGATACCGTCCGCGTGTCGGACAGTCCGTCAACGCGTTCCGCATCGCATGCGACGCGGGAACAAGCGCCGAATAACTCTATCGCGTCAAACGTCAACCACCAAGATGTTCGACTTTCTTCGACCAGCATTACCAAAGGAGAGGGGCTTCAAGACGGTAACCTCCGTGGAAAGACCAAAGGAGAGGCAGGAAGCCGGATGGAGTCACCTCGACCCCCTAGCGGGCATACCCCGCGTACCGTCGCCTCGCTTTGACACACGATCTCTACATACGCCGGCTTTCGGGCGTGTTGCTAGAACGCGTGCCACTACAAGCGGGCGACCCAATTGGTAGGTGGGTGCCCTATGTCCTCTACCACCACATCTTTCAGCTCTCGCGGGCTACATCGTCACTGGTCAAGCTCGGCTATTCAGAGGAGACGCTACCTTTGGGGCGGGCGCTGATCAGTAGCACCATGAACATCATGTTCATCGTCGGATCTGAGAATCCAGAAGGGTGGGCGCTGCGCTTTTGGCTCCAATTGGGCGAGCTCGAACAGCGGATGCTCGCCCGCGAAAGTCGGTTGGAGCGATTCGACCGGGCCGTGATCGAGCGCCTCGCTGCGGAAGGGGCCGAGGCGGCTGAGGGTGCGATCGCGGCACACATACGGGACGGAGGCATCTATCCCGACAAGCTCGTGCCTCTCCGGGCAAGGAGGCCGAACCCATCCACCTGGCACGGACTATCAGATCGTGGGTTGGCGGTCAGTCTCGGCCTGCTCGACTGGTACGAGACTGAATACGACTATCTCTCCACGGTGACGCACGCGCAATCAATCGCCGTGCAGGCGTCAGGACAGGCGATCATGCGTGGTGAAACGCTAGTGAGCGGCCCGCACTTTCGCGCGCCTCTCCTTGCCCTAACGTCGTCAATTAGCGCGATGAAGTACTCGTCCTTAGCGATCATGAAGCACTACGATCTTGCTGCCAGAGATGCAGAATTCCAAGCATTCAACAATTCGATGACCGAGTCCATTAATCAGTACCGTGAGGACTCCGGCGGTAATGACGGAGTGCGCGCCGTCTTCGGCCGTCTTCCGGAGCAGCAGTAGAGTTGACCATCGTCGCGCAGCTCGCGCTATTTCTTTCATCCTATTCACCTCTGTTCGGCGTCTTCGCCTTGCTCCAAAGTTTCGGCAGCGGATGGCCCACTCCTGCGTGCATTGCCGTAGCAATCGCAGGGCCATTCCTTCTGGCGGGAGTGATAATCGGCGCAAAGCTCGGGCTCGCTGCGGAGGACCTCACCGTATCGAGCGCCCAGAGTCGTGATGGCGATGCGCTCGCCTACGTCGCGACTTACCTGGTTCCGTTCGCAGCCGTCGCGGTAGTTACCCCCAGGGAGCAAGCCGCCCTTGCATTGTTTGTCACATTAATCGCCGTGCTGTATGTCCGCGGCGGATTGTTCTATATCAATCCCTTACTCGCGGTGGCGGGCTATCGTCTATTCCAAGTCGTCACTCCGAAGAGTGCATCGGTCACGCTCATTTCACGCCGCTCTTTCTTACCGTCGGACATAGTTGTAAAAGCGCGGCCCCTTGGTGATTACGTCTATTGGGAGTTGCGTAAGTGACAGATACACCGGGCGCAGTCGCGCCGCTCACTCTCCAAGACGCTATGGCGGCCCGCACGCAACTCGGCACGCTGATAAAGGGTGAGGTCGCGAACGTCATCCTGATGATCGAACAGGCAAACGGGTTGCTGGATTTTTCTCGACTCAGACCAACCCCGCGCGCGCTGCCGGCACTGAGTCGTGTCGTGCAGACTGCAGCAACGTCCTACTCGACCTGTGAACTGATCGGCTACGCTTCGGCTGGGCTCACAGCTGGACGCGAGCGTATGTGGATACCGGTGGCGGACGTACCCATGTTGAGAGCGATCGCCGACGGTGCAACTGATCCCGCGAACATGCGTCTGTTTAATCCGAGCAAATCGCCGCTTGACGAACTTCGTCTAGGCGCAATGCGTGTCTCGATCGGGCCGGTCACGGCAATATTTGTTCAGTCCTTAACGGACAATCAAGTGCTGGCTCAGTCAACGCGCATCGGCATGATGGTGAAGAGAGGAGTAATTGATCTTCCCCCGAAAGGCGACATACTGTTGTTCAGTCGAAGTGTCGATGCTGTACTCGTAGGCGAGATCGCGTTCTTCAAGGATCGACCAGGTTTCCAGCGCATCTTTGGTTATCTACAAGAGATGCAAGAGCAGGCGGCCGCGACTTTTAAGGTGGTCACCGGAACTCTGCGGATCGACGGCCTCGACATCATGACCGGTGTCGTGACGAGTAGTCCTGCTATGCTCGGTAAAATGGCGTCAATCCAGCGCAAGCTGGAGAAGTATCCTAAGTACAAGGCTGCACTCACGATGTCGAACCTCGTGAAGTTCATCGGATCCCATCCGGAGTGTGGCGTTGATGTGCGGGGGATTGGTGGCGAAGCGCAGCTCGTGTTCCAGAACGACCCGCAGCACCGCTTCAAGATACTGAAGCTACTCGACGACGACTACCTTCGCTCGGAGTTGACTGATATGGACTACGAGGCTAACTCGAAGGGCGCGCCGGTTGAGCGCCCCAAGTAGTCGCTCGTCTCACCCAGGAACCTCGCTTGCGCGCGCAGGCGGCGAGAGCGTGCGCGTTGCTAGGTGGGCCTTGGAATGTCACGCGGTGCCCGGGGCGGGCGGACATCGCGGGCACGCACTGAATACGAATCAACATCAAACCGGTGGTCGACTAGTCGTTGACGTGCCGTGGCTAGCTCAGCGCCGGGTGAACAGAGCTGTGTAGTCGGGGAGGATGGCAATGGCTTCGACGCTCAGGTCGAGACGGTGATGCTCCCAGAGCACGCCGAAACCTTGTGACGGGGCGTCACAGTTGATCAGGCGTCGCGCCGTCTCGACTCCGCGGTGCTCGGCGAGCATTTGATTGAACCTCTCGACCCATGAATGACGTCGAGTGCGGGACTCTCGCGAGTACATCGATTGGTTCAATCAGCTACGCCTGCACGGAGAGCTCGGCATGGTTCCTCCCGCCGAGTTCGAGGCGACCTATTACCATCGGTCATCCCCTGTCGCAGTGGCTGGGGCTCAATGACCCAGAGTGGTGAGCCCTGGGTTTTGTGGAGTCGGATTACTGGACTGCCATGCTGCTGTCCCACCAGGAGGACGGCATGGGCAGACGGGGTTATCCGGCGGAGTTTCGGCAGCGAGTCCTTGACCTGGTCGCCGCTGGCAGACGTGTGCGCGACGTGGCGGTCGACCTCGGCAGCAGCGACCAGACGGTGTACGACTGGCGCCGACAGGAGCGGATGGACCAGGGGATCGAACCCGGGCTCACCTCAGCGGAGCGCGCGGAGTTGGCGGCAGCGCGTCGGCGCATCCGGGAGCTCGAAGCCGAGCTCGCCATCCATCGGAATGCCGCCGAGCTGCTGAAAGGGACCACAAGCCCAAAAGGAGACTCGCGGCCGTCGAGGTGATCGCCGCGCATGGCCTCCCCGTGCAGCTCGCGTGCCGCGTGCTCAACGTCTCCGAGTCCGGCTACTACGCTCGGCGTTCGCGCGCACCGTCAGCACGCGCGATCCGCCATGTCTGGCTCACCGACGTGATCCGGCAGGTGCACAGCACCTCGCGTGGCACCTAGGGCATCCGGCGTGTCCATGCCGACCTGATCCTCGGACAGGGCATCGCCGTCGGTCACCAGGCGGTCGAGATGCTGATGCGACGCGCTGGGATTCAAGGAATCTCGGGGCGCCCTCACTTTCGCCACGTCCCCGGGATGGCCACGGCCGGCGATCGTGCCGAGCGGCAGTTTCATCGTGACCAGCCGGACCAACTCTGGGTCACCGATATCACCGAGCACCCGACGCGAGCGGGCAAGGTGTACTGCGCCGTCGTCCTCGACGCCTGGTCGCGCAGGGTGGTGGGCTGGTCGATCGACTCCAGGCCAAACACTGCGCTAGTGACGAATGCGCTGGGCATGGCCATCGAGCAGCGGCGGCCGCAGGGCGACACCGTCATCCACAGCGATCAGGGCACGCAAGGCGAATTCAACCGGTCGTCGCAACACCTCGATGAGGAGGTGTCGATATGGGGCGGCCACCGGGGTGGACAACTGCTCGAACGGGGAGGCTCGCAATGCGATCGCCTGGTCGCCCACCGGTGGCGAGGCGTGAGCATCGGCAGTGGTTTTGGGAAGCGATTGCTCGTGGGCTCTCGAGTGAGG
>PLZA01000010.1 GCA_003153505.1 Candidatus Dormiibacterota bacterium | reverse complement strand
TCATGTTGAAGCCGCCGAACGGATGAACTCCCATTAGAGCGCCTGTGCTCTCTCGGTTGATGTAGAGGTTACCGACGTGAAAGCGAGAGCGAGCGTCTGCGACGGCATCTGGGTTGCGCGAGTAGAGAGCACCGGTGAGACCAAATGGGGTGCCATTCGCGATCGACAGGGCATCAGCTAGATCTTGTGCAGGAATAACGGCCAACACTGGACCAAAGATCTCCTCTTGCGCGATGGTGGATCCCGGTGGAACGGCTGAGAAGATGGTTGGCCGGATGAAGTAGCCGTCACTCTGGGGAATGTCTCCTGAGTAAGCAAGATGGGCTTCAAGGGCGCCCTTCCTGATGTAGTCATTGATCTTCGCGTAGGCATTCGCATCGATCACCGGACCGATGCTGGTCTCACGGTCCGCTGGATCGCCGACGTTCAGCTCTAACGCCAGTGCAACTACCTTCTCAAGGAGGGATACCTGTATGGACTCGACAACGACGGCACGTGAGCCGGCGGAGCATTTCTGACCCTGATAGCTGAATGCACTCTGCACGATGCCTAGCGCGGCAGCGTCCAGGTCGGCCGTTTCATCAACCACGACCGCGTTCTTCCCGCCCATCTCGAGAAGAGCTCTCTTGAGCCATATCTGACCTGGCCCCACCACGGCGGCTCGCTCGTGGATACGAATCCCGACCTCTCGTGAACCTGTAAATGCGATGAATCGAACCTGACGGTCCTCGACAAGAGCATCACCGATGGCCGAACCCGATCCCGTCACGTAGCTCAACACGGGACCGGGGACTCCCCCCTCGTGCAGCGCATCGACGAGCCACGCTACTGTCGTCGCCGAATTGGACGCAGGCTTCACTACGACGCAGTTTCCTGCAACCAGTGCCGCGCTGGTCATCCCCGTGGTGATCGCGAGTGGAAAATTCCATGGGGAAATGATCGCGCCAACGCCGAGCGCTACATAGAAGTACTCGGCATCCTCGCCCTCAATCGGAGTCAAGTGCTGAGACGAGGCAAGTCGATCCATTTGATGGGCGTACCAGCGCAGGAGATCCATGGCTTCGGCCACCTCTCCGTCGGCTTCCGTCCAAGGTTTCCCCACCTCAAGAATGAGCATCGCCGTAAATTCGGCTCGTCGCCGCTGTATGACGTCCGCCGTCTTGAGCAGGCAATCAATACGCTGCTGCACAGGTGTCCGTGACCATTCAGGGAAGGCTGCCGCCGCCCCATCAATCGCTTGGCTCACGTGTTCCGGTGTCGCCGTGATATGAACGCCAATCACCTCATCCGGACGCGCCGGATTGATCGACGAGAACGTCGCGGTCGCGGCGGAGACTACGTGATGTCCGCCGATGACCAGCGGATACGAGGCTCCAAGACGCGAGCGGACGTGTTCGATAGACTTCCGCATCGCGTCTGCGCGAGATGCCGTGCTGAAGTCCAGCGAGGGCTCATTCCGGAAGGGCTCGCTCACTATCACATCTCCCTTAGCACCAGGACCCGAGGCGTAACGCCGAAGCACTCCATTTTGTGCCGCCGACGGTGCCCTGATGATAGGAGATCGAGGCGTGCCGAGCACTTCCACGCACTCGAGAGCGACGGCGCTGAAGCGGAACCCGCCCTGGTCATCGACGCACTCGATATTCAAAGCCAGACAACGCACTCGATCCGATTGCGAACCCCGCCTAAAATCGTTTTCGAAGCCACGGCGTCCCGGAACGTGCTTTCCATCTGAAGTGGAGGTGACCTGTTCACATGACATCCGACGCGCCCACATCTGACACGGTGAACGGGTCCGCTAAGGGCCGTGTGACAACGGCTACGCTAGAGCCNNCGACACGACTCAACGCGATGTCCAAGGACATGCGCGAGCAGTTGATGAGCAGCCTTCAAAGTTTGGATGCCGACCCAGGGGTGAGGGCGATCATTGTCACGGGCGCAGGAGAGCTGGCCTTCAGCGCCGGACAGGACCTGAGTGAGGCGCAGATTTTCAGCGGAGCTGATGCTGAGCGATGGGTCGGGGAGTGGACGTCGGTGTATGAGGTCATCCTCGGCCTGTCTACTCCCACGGTGGCGGCATTGAATGGATACGCAGTCGGGGCAGGCCTACAGACTGCATTGATGTGCGATGTGCGCATAGCCTCCCGCACAGCTCGTGCGGGGATGCCAGAGGTTAACGACGCCATCCCCTGCATCACCGGTAGCTGGTCCCTCGCCGGTATCATCGGTGACGGGCAGATTGCTGACCTCGTCCTGACGGGGCGGCTCGTCGACGCAGAGGAAATGCTGCGGTGGGGGCTGGTTAGCGAACTGGTGGAACCGGGGATGCTCATGGAGCGGGCCACCGAGCTGGGACGGCAGATCGGTAAGGGCAGCCGCCTCGCACTGCAACTCGACAAGGCGTGGCTCCGCTCGGGGCGCCTGGAGCGGCTCCCCGCGGCACGCGCGGCGGCGGAGGCGGCGCACCGCGAGGCATTCGCGTCCGGCGAACCTGGCCGGGTCATTGCTGACTTTCTCTCGCGCCGGCGGGCCACTCCGCCGGCGTGCAGCTCTACGAGTACGAGGCCAAGGACCTGCTGCGGGCGGAAGGGGTGGTTACCCCGGCCGGAACGCTGCACAAGGACTCGCACGAGCTTCCGTCCGATGGATATCCACTGGTCGCCAAAGCTCAAGTGCTCGAAGGCGGTCGCGGTAAGCGCGGCGGGATCCTGGTGGTGAATGCGCAAGCGGACTTGGCAGCAGCGGTTGAGCGTCTTCTCGTTGGCTCGGATCTTCTTCCGAAGGCTGCGACGGTGCTCGTCGAACAGTTTGTCGTAGCCTCTCGTGAGCTCTATGTGGCGCTGTCGGTGGACCGCGATCTTGGGACGCCGGTGCTGCTGGTCAGCGCACTCGGGGGAATAAACGTCGAGGACGTCCCAGAAGAAGACCTACACCGCTTTCCCCTCTCCATCCTCGATGCCGAAGTGCCGCTCGTCGTGATCGAGGCGATTGCTACGGAACTAACGCTGAATGCGGACGGCCCACTCGGAGGCGTGCTTCAAGCGATGTGGACCTGCTTCTGCAAGTCCGAGTGCCTGCTCGTGGAGATCAATCCTCTGATCGTCTCGAATGGAGAGCTCGTCGCCGCTGATGCCAAGATGGTCATCGACGATGACGCGCGGCGCCGACCGACTGGGATCGATGATGGCCGGGATAAAACCTCCTTCGAGGTCGCATGCGCTGCAGCCGGTGTGACCGCCACTGAGTTGAGCGGCGACGTAGCCATCATCACCAGTGGCGCGGGGCTGGCCATGGCAACCCTTGACGCGGTGGTCCGCCTGGGTGGGCGAGCGTGTTGTGTCGTCGACATGGGCTATTCCACCTTGCAGTCGCAGAGCACCCTGCAGGAGGTGGCCGAGCTCGTTTACGGCCTCGCGCCCCGCGCCATATTGATCAACGCCTTTCTCCAGATGGCCAGTTGTAGGACGTTGGCGGCCGCGATGGAGGCGGCGGTGAGGCATGGTTCCTGGCGGATGCCGGTCGTGGCGCGCCTCACCGGCAATGATGCGGAGGGTGTGGAAGCCCTCCTTTCCTCCATCGGGGTAGTGGTTGCTGAGGGCACCGAAGCGGCCTGCGTCGATGCGGTGCGGCTGGCGGCCGCCGGGTAGGACGAGTCTCAATGGGGCTGTTCACCGATGAGTTAAGGCGGGTACTCATACAGGGAATCACCGGCGGCGCAGGCAGAAACTTCGCCGAGAACATGCGCCTCAGCGGGACCAATCTCGTAGCGGGGGTACGGCCGGGTAGAGGCGGCGACATAGTCGAAGGTGTGCCAGTGTTCAACACCGTCCGCGAGGCAGTGGCGGAAACAGGTGCGACCGCCTCGATGATCGCCGTCCCACCCAACTCGGTCGCTTTGGCGGCGCAAGAAGCGGCAGATGGTGGAATAAAGCTGGCGGTCATCTACTCGGAGGGCGTGCCTATCCATGAATCTCTCCGGTTGCGTGCCTTGTGGCGCTCAGGCAACAGCAGGCTGATCGGCCCGAACTCGGCGGGAATACTGTCGCCCGGGGTTGCCAACCTCAGCGACATGCGGTCCGTGCCGATGCGTCGCGGGTCGGTCGGAGTCGTTTCCAAGAGCGGGACGCTCACGTACGAGATCGTCGCGGATCTGGACAAGGAGCGCCTTGGCGTAAGTACCGTCGTCTGCTTGGGTGGCGACCCTGTCCTTGGCACCACTGCTGAGGAGATCGTCCCCCTATTCGCCGCCGACATGCAGACCGAGGTGGTGGTGCTCGTCGGTGAGCCGGGAGGGCAGGCGGAGGTTCGCGCAGCCGAGCGCTGGCGAAGCCTCGAGCGGCAGGTACCCCTCGTCGCCCTAATAGTCGGTCAGGCAGTGCCGCAGGGACGGCGGCTCGGCCACGCGGGAGCCGTAGCCGGCAGCCTCGGCGAATCGGCGCGGGAGAAGATGGAAGCCCTGGCGGAACTAGGCGTCCAGGTGGTTGACGATCTGAGTTCATTGCCACATGCGGTGGCGAGCTTGCTTGCAAGCGGATCCGCAGCGTCCAAACGAGATGCCGACAGAGGGAGTTATGACTGAGCAGAGTCCGAGATTTCTCATGGGCGTGGATATCGGCGGCACATTCACCGATGGGGTGCTGCTCGACCGCGATACGGGTGCCATCTTTGCGACTAAGGTGCTCACCTCACAGCGCCACGAGGATGCAGCGTTGGCAGCGATCCGCGAGTTGTGTCGGGCTGCGTCCGCGGAGATGGACGATGTGGCCATGGTTGCTCACGCCACCACGCTCGCTTCCAACACCGTGCTGCTTCGGCGTGGAGGCCGAATTGCGCTGCTCACAAACAGAGGCTTTGAGGACATCCTGTACCTGGCCCGCGAGGGCCGGTACGACACGTATAACCTCAGCTTGATCTTCGTCGATCCCCTTGTGGAACGGGCCAACTGCCGCGGAGTCGGCGGCCGCATCCTCGTCGACGGCACCGAGTTCGCGCCGCTGCAAGCCGGCGATGTTGCCAATGTTGCAGCCGAGTGGAACCAGGGGGCGATCGAAGCGGTCGCGGTGTGCTTCCTGCACAGCTACGTCGAAGGCGCCCACGAGCAGCAGGCGATGAGGCATCTGCGTGCAGTGCTTGGCGCTGATCTCCCGATTTCTCTTTCGTCCGAGGTATCGCCTGAGATGCGTGAGTATGAGAGAGCGTGCACAACTGCTCTCAACGCCTACCTCCAGCCCGCGATGGGGAACTACATGCGACGCCTGGAGGAAGGTCTGCGCGAGAGCGACTACCGCCGGAAGATGTACGTGATGCTCTCATCGGGTGGTCTCACCACCGCCGAGACGGCCTCTCGGTTTCCTGTCCGCATGCTCGAGTCGGGTCCCGTTGCAGGGGTGCACGCCGCCGCGTACGTCGCGCGGATGTTGGGTGGATTGGATGCTGTGGGACTCGACGTGGGCGGGACGACAGCCAAGATCTCGCTCATCATCGGCGGCCAGCCCACCCGGAGCGGAGCTCAGGAAGTGTGTCGCACTGACCGGTTCGCAAAGGGCAGCGGCCTGCCTGTGCAACTGCCGTCAATCGATCTGTTGGAGATCGGTGCTGGTGGAGGGTCGATCGCCCGCGTGGACGCTCTCGGGTTCCTGCAGGTCGGGCCTGAGTCAGCAGAGTCGCACCCCGGTCCGGTCTGTTATGGGCTCGGCGGGGAAGAGCCGACCGTGACTGACGCGGCTGCGGTTCTCGGCTACATCGACCCTGCTGCATTTGCCGGCGGATCGATGCGCTTGAATGTGGAAGCCGCCGCCGTCGCCCTTGCCCGTTTGGGGAGCGAGGTCGAGATGAATGCTGAGGAGACAGCCGCGGCCGTCCTGGACGTGCTCAACGAAAGCATGGCACAGGCAATGCGTGTCCACCTCGCCGAACGGGGGCAGGACGCAGCCGAGTTGGTGCTCGTTGCCTCCGGAGGCGGCGGTCCGCTGCACGGGGTGGAGGTCGCCCGCAAAGTCGGCATCCCCGAAGTGGTCGTGCCCCGACGGCCCGGGGTTCTGTCAGCCGTAGGATTGGTGCTGACGCCGCCAGCGATCGAACTGGCTCAGTCCCATGTGGCACGCCTCGACGAAAGCGCCGATTGGGATGGAATCAACGGCCTTCTGGACGGCATGCGATTGCGAGCAGCAGCCCTTCTGGAGGGGACCGGAGTCGATGCCGCCACCGCCCGGGCGGATTGGGCAGCTGACCTGCGCTGGATCGGCCAGACCCACGCCTTCAGAGTCCCGTTGCCGCCTCCCCCCTATGGGTCGTCGGCGACGGCGGCGATCGTTCAGGCCTTCAACGATGAGGCTGTCCGACTCCATGGGGCAACCCTTCAGGAAACGGTGCTGGAAGCTCTCACCTGGCGGGTCTCGGTGACCGGCCCCGAGGTTGTGGTGCCTCCAGAGCCGTTGCGCGGGGGCCAGTCAGAAAGCAAGACCGCCAGGGTCTATGCCGCGGGAAGTGGCTGGGTCGATGTAGCCGTGCTGGACCGCGAGAGTCTGCAAGTCGGTTATGACGGTTCCGGACCCGCTCTCATCATCGATTCGAGTTCGACGTGCGCTGTAGGCCCAGGTGACACCTTCTCCATCGACGAACACGGCAATCTGCGGATCCGCATCGCTCCCGCGGAGGGGTCTCGATGACCGAAGCGACTGTGAAGATGGACCTCAACACCGCCGAGCAGGTGCGAGGGCGGTTGGTGAGCGCCGTGAACGAGGCGGAGGCGGTGATCGCCAAGACCGCCTACTCCTCACCCATTGTCGAGGGGCAGGACTTCGCGGCGGCCATCTTTGACGCCGATCAGCAGCTCCTTGCTCAGTCGTGGCGTTGTCTGGGTGAGTTCGTCGGGACCCTCGGGCGAGGCATGCGCAGCGTCCTCAAGCTGATCCCGCCGGAGACGCTCTCTCCCGGGGACACCCTGATCACCAACGACCCTTGGCTGGGAGGCGGCCACGTCCCAGACGTGCTCTCTGTTCGACCCATCTTCTGGAAGGACCGGATCGTGGCCTACGCCGGCAACATCGCGCACGTATCCGACCTCGGCGGCAAGCCGACCCCGGACGCGCGAGACAACTTTGAGGAAGGGTTGCACATCCCGCCCTGCCGCCTCTATCGCGGGGGCGTGCTCAACGAGGACATAATGGCGATGATCGGCGCGAATTCGCGCCTGCCTCGCCAGGTTCTTGGAGACGTCCAAGCACAGTCTGCAGCCACCGCGTTGATGGAACGACGGGTGCAGACGGTCCTCCAGGACAAGGGCCTTGCCGACCTCGATGATCTGAGCCGAGACCTTCAGGCCAGGGCCGAGCGCGTCATGCGTGAACGCATTCAGCGCATGCCCGACGGTCTCTATCTCGGTTCGGCGACCTCGGATGGTATCGGCGAGCCTATCCAGATCGAAACTCAGATCACGATTTCTGGGAGCGATGTATCGGTCGCATTCGAAGGGACCTCTCCCGAGAGCCGCTGGGGGATCAACGTTCCTTTCAACTTGACCGTCGCCGAGACGCTATACGCGCTGCGGGTACTCCTGGGTCCTGACATTCCACTGCTGGAGGGATCGTTCCGTCCCTTCAGTGTCACCGCGCCCATCGGCTCCATCCTCAACCCTCGACCTCCCGCGCCGACCATGGTGCGAACCATCGTGGTTCACAACGTCTGCGCCGCCGTCTGGTTGGCGCTCTCCCCGCTCGTGCCGGATCATGTCGTCCCGGACCGTCTTTCGGCCCACTTCGGTGGCATCTGGACGTTCCGGTTTCGCGGCNNCGTATCTCCACGGTGGCCCCAGCCACATGTCGGGCCCATACACGGAGACGTACTTCGGCAGCGGCGGCATGGGGGCTCTGGCCAACCACGATGGGCGCCAGACGGTGTCGATGCCAGTGAACTGCTGGAACGTCCCCATCGAGATCATGGAATCGCGCGCTCCCGTGGTCTTCGAGGAGAAGCGGCTGCTCACGGATTCCGGGGGACCGGGACGATACCGCGGGGGACTCGGGCAGAGCGTACGCATCTAAGTCATCAGCGACGAGCCGGTCGATTTCATCGTGGGGAACATCGACCGCATCGACCACGCTCCTTTTGGGCTCCGTGGTGGCGAGGCCGGTGCTCCCGGCCAACTGCTAATTGATGACGAAACACTGGATCGCCGAGTCCCG
>PLZA01000011.1 GCA_003153505.1 Candidatus Dormiibacterota bacterium | reverse complement strand
GAGTCCTGTCTCCCCGACGGACGCGGATTTGAGTTCGCGTAGAGGAGGTCGCGAGGTGCGTTGGGCGCCTACGCGCCACGTGGTGTAGTGCTCTACCCGGGAATAGTGGCTTTTCCTGCAAAAGGCATCAATTCCCACGCTTGAGGCCGGATGCCGCTGCTCATAGGAAGGGATTGTGCCACTCGAGCGCATACACAGCGCTTACATTTTCCGGTGTGTGGCTTCGTCTGTAGAAGTCGGACAGATACTTGACACCGCAGATCCAAGAGATGAGAGATGCTTGACGATGTGCGGCGCGTCCGCCTGATGCTTGACATACCCGATCTCCCTCCAGTCCGCTGATGGCCATATCCCCCAAGGACAATCTGATCCAACACCGCACCGCTGCCGTCGCTGCCGTGCACACCGCACCCTCGGCTTCGAGCGCCGAAACGACCGTGCGTCAGTCGTCTGTCTGTCGGCCGTGGCCGAATATGGCGCGACGACGTCTTATGGAACCACCGCGATCGCCTCGATGGAGATTAGCAGGCCGCGCGGAAGCATGACGATCGGCGACGAGCGCGCCGGAGGGTTGGTCGGAAAGTACTCCGCGTGGAGGCGATTCGCGGCCTCGCCGTTCTTCAGATCAGTGAGGAACGTCGTGGTCTTGACCACATGTTCCAGTCCACTCCCCGCTGCCTTCAGTACGGCCTCGAGATTCCGGAAAGCCTGACGCCACTCGGCCTCGAATCCCCCCGGTACAGCCGTGGCAGTGTCCGGATCGCTCGATGCTCCCAGATCGATGCCCGGCTGGCCTGCGACGAACACTAGGTCGCCGACGCGGACAGCCTGCGAGTAGTGCCCCATCGGCTGGGGCATTGATGGCCCCTGGATGACCTCGTGATGCATGGGTTGTGATCCTCCCTATTGTTAAGACAAAGCGTCCTCGCGCCCCCGAGCGTGTCATGAATACAAGGGAGAGTGTTGCTCCCCACGCGGATACGCGCGGCTGAAGGCGCAACCGCCGCAGGGACTTGACCGTCAATCCTGCTACGGGGAACCTCGCCGGCACCTCGATTCAGGAGCAGACGCGCCAATGTCTCAAGAACGTCTCAGGGATCCTCGAGGCGGCTGGAAGCTCGCTAGACAATAACGTGAGCGCGACTTTCATCCTGCGCGACCCTGAGGACATCAAGGGTATGAATGAAGAATGGCAGATGTGGTTCCCGGTCAATCCACCCGCCAGGCAGGGCGCCAAGCTGCCGATTTCTAGCGCGGGGGTTCTGGTGTCTATTGCGGCGATTGCAGCGGCTGAATAACTCCCGCCTGCGCGCTCCGAGATTCCCGAGGTGAGCGCCGTTGTTGTTGACGATGTCACCGTCATCAGGGAATGGCAGCGACCGTCTCTCCGGATGTACCCGCGCCAACGTCACGCTTCCGGCCGCGCCACCTCTTCCAGGACGTCCTGGCCCTTCGGCGAGGCCGCCGCGCTGATCGTGCGTCGAATCGCGCTCCTGGACAGTGCGAAGAACCGCGCATCGCTGTAGAGATGGAAGTACCAATTTGCCGAGAGCATCGCAGCCTCAAGCTCGAAGGCGAGTTGGATCGGGTCGACGCTGCCGTCGAGTTCCCCGGCGCCGATCCCGTCTCCCGCGGCACCTTCGAGCATGTCTAGCCATTGACGTTGTAAGGCCGCGATGGTGTCCCGGACAACCCCTGGTCGTGCATCGAATTCAGCCATGGCCGCCGCGAAAAAGCACCCGCCCGGGAAGACCCGTCGCTCCATGAGGGCAACGTAGCGATCGCAGAGCCCGTGGAGCGTCGCGATGCCCGGCGAATGGGCCAGGCCGGGGAGGATCACCTGGTCGACATAGATCTGGCGCGCATGCTCGATGGTGGCGAGTTGCAACTCCTCCTTCGAGCCGAAGTGCGCGAACAGGCCACTCTTGCTCATCGAGAGGTCGGCGGCAAGCCTGCCGAGAGTCAGCCCCTCGAGCCCCTCGACGCTCGCGATCGCAGTGGCGACCTCAAGGATGCCCTGCTTGGTGGCGTGGCCACGAGGCGTTTGCGATGGCACCAGGCTTGTATAGCACGAACGGTCGTGCTATGGTCCGCCAACACAAGCGACCGATCGGTCGTGCTATTCATGGAGGTGGTCACGATGCCCTTGGTGAACGTCAAGCTGATCGAAGGAGTGTTCAATGAGAGCCAGAAACGCGACATGATTCGCAGGCTCACCGACACGATGGTGGAGATCGAAGGCGAGGCGTTGCGACCCGTGACGTGGGTCGTCGTTGAGGAGGTCAAGAGTGGGGACTGGGGAATCGCCGGCAGTCCCCTCACGACGGCCGACGTCAAAGCGCTCGCTGCCGGGCAACCTGTCGGATAACGCTGCCGTTTGGGCTGACGAGGATGTATGACGTCGTCGTTGTCGGAGCACGCTGCGCAGGAGCGTCGGTCGCGACGCTCCTGGCGCGGCGCGGGCACCGTGTGGCACTCGTTGACCGAGCAGCGTTCCCCAGCGACACCATCTCCAGTCACTTCCTGTGGACCCAGGGCGCTGCACGACTTGCATCCTGGGGCCTTCTCGACCGTCTGAAATCGCGGGGTTGCAACCCTATCCCGGCGTTGACGTTCGATTTCGGGTCCGTTGTGCTCACTGGTCGCGTCCCTGCGGTTCTGGGAGTGAGTGACTGCTTCTGTCCTCGGCGAACCGTCCTCGACACTCTGCTGGTCGACGCGGCCGTCGAAGCGGGCGTCGAGTTCTTCGACCGCACGTCGGTGCGGTCGGTCAGGTGGTCTGAGGGCCGCGCGTGCGGCGTCGACATCAAGCCGGCGTCCGGAGCGGCCGGTCATCTCGATGCGCGTTTGGTCGTGGGCGCGGACGGTCGCCACTCTTCGATCGCCGCCCAGGTCGGAGCCCAGGCGTACACGCACGAGCCACCGCTGACCTTCGTGTACTACTCGTACTGGAGCGGCGTCCCAACACAATCGCCCATGTATCACATGCGCCCGGGTCAACTCATCCTTCGCTGGCCGACGAACGACGGTCTCACGTGTGTCTACGTGGGCGGCCGCCACTCCGAATTCGCGGAATTTCGACGTGACGTCGAGGGCAACTTCATGCGGTCGCTCGAGGTCATTCCTGGGCTTCGCGATGAGCTCGCCGGTGGGCGGCGTGAGGAGCACTTCCGAGGCGCAGCAGATCTGCCGAACTACTATCGAACCTCATTCGGGGACGGATGGGCACTCGTCGGTGACGCGGGTCACCACAAGGATCCGACCACCGGATTCGGCATGTCGGACGCATTCGCATCGGCCGAGTTGCTGGCGACGGCTGCCGATGCGGCGCTTGTCGGAGAGCAGCGGTGGAAGCAAGCCTTGTGCGACTACCAGCGGCGCCGTGATGACGCGACCGCGAACGGTTTCCGCCTCACCTTGAGTGCGGCGTCGCTCGCCCCCTTAGCGCCTCACCTGCAAGATCTGTATGAGGCGGCGTCCACCCGGCCCGAGGCGGTGACCCGGATCATCGGAGTGCTGGGCGGCATCACGCCGCTCGGGGGCGGGTTCTCAAGAAGGATCACTGCGGAACTGGCGGAAAGCGAATTGCCGGCGGAGTCCGACGATTCGTCACCACGACAGAAGTTAGCCATGGATTTGTTGCGTGAGCCAGGGTCGCGTACCGGAGGATCAGGACGATGGCGACCGTCAGCAGGCAGAGTGACTGGACAGTCGTTGACGAAGGCTGGGGCCGCAAAGCCGTCGACTTCGCCGCGCTGAGCGAACCGGGCAACTGCCGTGAGTACGTGGCCATGCACCACCGCCGGTGTGAGCGACGGTGACCGGCTTGTTGATGTGGCCTGCGGCGCAGGGCTGGCCATTGAGCTGGCCCGTGCTCGAGGCGCCGACTGCGCGGGTATTGACGCGTCGTCTCGCCTCGTGGCCGTTGCACGCGACCGGAACCCCAATGCCGATATTCGGGTGGGTGACATGTACGCGATGCCGTGGGTTGACGCGAGTTTCGATGTTGCGACCAGCTTCCGCGGCATCTGGGGAACGACCACGGAAGCCCTTGGTGAGATCCACCGTATTCTTGCGCCCGGAGGCCGAATCGGGCTCACCGTGTGGGGCCATATCAAGGTATCGCCCGGTGCCTGGGCGCTCGCCCCCTTTCGGTTGGCGGCGTCCGCGAAAGTCGAGAATCAGGCGGCGATGGTGGCGCTGGGCCGGCCCGGCGTCGGCGAGGACCTGCTTGCCCGATTTGGCTTCATCGATGTCGAGCGAGTGGACGTTCCCTTCGCGTGGGAGTTCTCCGATCCGGAGATGTACGCTCGCGCGCTGGCGTCGACCGGCCCAGCCTTCGAGGCGATCCAGAACGTCGGTGAGGCCGCGTTCATCGCGGCCGCGACGCAAGACGCTCAGGAGCAGGTTCGGGAGGGCCTGCCCCTGAGAGCGGCGATCAATGTTGTGGGTTACATTGCCCGCAAGCCCGGGGCGATCACGAAGGAGACAGCATGAGCGCCGTTGGATTTCTCGCAACCAAAGCGCCTGACGCTGAGGCGCAGCGCCTCTTCGACGATGACGTCGCCGAGCTTGGCTACGTCATGAACGTGTCGAAGCTCTGGGCGTATCAGCCGGCAACCCTGAAGCACCTGTTCGACCTCATGGGCGAGACCTACGCGACCGAGGGTCTCACCTTCCGTCAGCGCGGAATCCTGGTCACCGGCAGTTCGGAGGATCGCGCACGTGAGCGACACGTCTGAGCTGCCCACGATGCCGGATGACGCGACCATCGCGAAGGCTGGCGCGACCGTGCGGCCCACGCGCTTCGACTACGACGAGCAGCACCGATCCCTGCTGATCGAGTGGTCCGACGGAGCGACCCATCACATCCCGTTCGCCGTCCTGCGCCGCGCGTGCCCGTGCGCGGCGTGCAAAGGTGAGCCCTGGTATCGCGGCCGGTTCAGCTCGGACTCGATGCTGCACCCCGGCGAGGATGAGCTCGCCGACATCTCGCTGGTGGGAGCGTACGCCTTGAACGCGGTCTGGGCCGACGGACACAACACCGGTATCTACACCTACGA
>PLZA01000062.1 GCA_003153505.1 Candidatus Dormiibacterota bacterium | reverse complement strand
ATTACCTCCCGTGACCGCCCCGGCATCCAGAAGATCGAGGTGCCAGCGCGCGACGCAGTCCTCATCGCCCCGGATGGCTCAGGAACGGTGGACATGGCTGCGACGGGCGCCAACGTGCTGGTTCGCTTCGGCAGCCCGGCCGCCGACGCGCGAGACTTCATCGTCGTCCACGACGGAGACCACCGAAGGGTGAAGCTCGTCGCGCCTGCGTACGCACTGGCCTTTCACGATCGTCCGCTCGACGACAACTGAGACACCGCCTCGGTGATCGCGTCGAGGACGGCCACCGTCGAACTCGTCGAGGAGACGCCGGAGCGCTGGCGCATCGAGCCGAGAAACGGCATGCGGGTGCCCGGCATCATCTACGTGTCACGCGCGCTGCTTCCGGATCTCGGCACTGACCGCTGCCTCGACCAGGTCGTCAATGTGGCGACCCTTCCGGGCATCGTGGAAGCGAGCTATGCGATGCCCGACGTCCACTGGGGATACGGTTTTCCCATAGGCGGGGTCGCCGCGACTGACGTCGCCGCCGGGGGAGTCATCTCCCCGGGTGGCGTGGGCTTCGACATTTCCTGCGGGGTCCGCCTCCTCGCCACCACACTGCAACGTGTCGAGATCACCCGGGTCCTGCCCCGTCTGATGGATCGGCTGATGGGCGACGTCCCTCACGGCGCCGGCCCGGGGGGCGTCTGGCACGTCAACACCGTCAAGGAACTCGATGCCGTGCTCACGGGTGGCTCTGAGTACGCGGTCGAGCGCGGCTTCGGCGTACCGCGCGATCTCGACCGCTGCGAGGACCACGGTCGGCTCGAAGGCGCCGACCCCGAAGCCGTCAGTGTCCGCGCCAAAGAGCGCGGCAGAGTTCAGGTTGGCAGCCTGGGCTCGGGCAACCACTTCCTCGAGGTGCAGGCGGTCGACGCGATCTATGACACCACTGCGGCCGCTGCGTTCGGCCTGACCCTGGGACAGGTGTGCGTGATGATCCATTGCGGCTCTCGTGGGCTCGGCCATCAGGTCTGCAGCGACCACGTTCGCTTCATGGGCCCGGCGATGCGCCGCTACGGGATCGCGGTTCCCGACGAGCAGCTCGCGTGTGTCCCGGTGCGGAGCCCGGAGGGGGAGGCGTACCTGGGCGCGATGGCAGCGGCGGCCAACTTCGGTAGGGCCAACCGCCAGTTGCTGAGTGTCGCGGTTCGCCGCGCCTTTCAGCGCATCGCCGGCTCGCCGGATATCCAGCTTCTCTACGACGTTTCCCACAACCTCGCGAAACTGGAGCATCACGTGGTCGACGGCACGGAACGTGCGCTCTGTGTGCATCGCAAGGGAGCAACCCTCGCGCTCCCCCCCGGCCATCCCGCTCTGCCTCGGGACCTTGCCGCAACTGGTCAGCCGGTGCTGGTGCCGGGATCGATGGGCACCGCATCGTACGTGCTGCGCGGTGTCGCCCATGGAGGCGCGTTCAACTCGACATGCCACGGCGCCGGGCGCGCCATGAGCCGCCACGAAGCCCTCCGCCGCATCAGCGGCGCGGCGCTTCGGCGCGAGCTGGAGACCGCCGGGGTCACCGTGCGCGCCGGCTCGCTGCGAGGGTTGGCGGAGGAGGCGCCCTTCGCCTACAAGGACATCGATGAAGTGGTGCTCACGTGCGAGCGCGCCGGCCTCGCGCAGCGGGTCGCGCGGCTGGTGCCCATCGGGGTGGTGAAGGGATAGCAGGCGGACCCGCTACACGTCGACGAGGACGTGGCACGACCAGCCGCCGTCGTCCTCACCGAAATGCATGGCATGCCGAGTAATCGCCTTGGGCACCGGCCCGATGCTCGTGACGTCATCAAGTGGGGTGACAGCGAAGACGGCGCGGAATCCACCCGCGCGGTTCTCTCGCAGGGACGCTGCAATCGGGACCATCCCCTTCGCGTCAACCACATAGATCACCTCCTCGAGAACGGTGATCAGCAACTCAACATCGTCCATCGCGGGAATGTCGGTGATGACGGATTCGGAAGCGACCGCCGAGTGCATATCGATGAAGGATTCGACCAATCCAAGCGCTGCCTGCTCGATGCATTTGTTGCGCGAGGGACCCCAGGCTTCGATGATGAGGTCTGCGGTGTGCGGCAGCATGCGATGACCCGGCGTCCGCGCGTGCGGCGTCGCGGCGGCTCCCGCCTGGCGTAGCAGGAACACCCCGCCCTCACGGCCGAATTCGCCGAAGGGTGGGGTGAGCCCCGCGTCGATGGCGCGCAGCGTCGGCCGCCCCAGATGGGCGAAGACCAGTCGCCGCACTCCGAGCCGTCGCGCCTCTGCGGACACATCCAGTGCTGCCGCATGCCCGCCGGTACCCCGCGCAAAGCGGATTGGCGTCCTCCACCCCGCGGCGTCGGCGAATAGGAGGTCGACGCCGGCTGCCCAATCGGGAAACGTTAGGAACTCGGGCGCCCAGGCGGCACGACGACCACATCCCTCGATGAGGTATCCGCACGTCGGGTGTGAGGTGTGCACCACGGGATATGGCTCGACGCGTACGCCGTCCGTCACCAGCGTCCGCACCCCCGGTTCGACCCCTCGTGCCCGCCCACTGCGGCGGATGGCGGCTCGTAATTCGGCCCGCGCATCGGTGACCAGCCATGCTTCGAGAGGCGCATCCGGTTCGGCGCCGGGTCCGCCGTCGAACATCACGCGCACATCACCGTATTCGAGCAGGAGACCGGCCGGGGCGTAGCGCGGTGAGTTCATCGCGCCCACGCCGAGCAGGGTCAGGCGCAGCTGTCCGGGCCGGGAACCGGTTGGCATAACTTCCGCAGGCCGTCAACGGAGATTGCGACGGGTAGCATCTCTTCATCGAGCGTAGGTCTTGCCTGTATGGCGCGGTAGGGCCGGTGGTCACAACTGTGCGGCCGTGGGGAGCGACGACGTTCTCCGCCCCGACCACGTTCGCAGGTGGCTCAAGTTACGGTACGTTGGGCGTCGACGCCGCGTTCGAATTTTTTCGGGCCGACGACGAGCCAGCTCATGACGACTCGGAGGGTGGAATTCAGGTCTTCTGGACTGACAATTTTGACGCTGCGGTGCTCGACCCCACGCGACCTCGAGTCGGCGAGCGAAAAGATGCATTCTCCAGTGGCCCAGAGAGTCAAATCCGCCAGACGTCGGACGCAGTCAAACCTGATCGTTGCGGCCGGCTTCGCAGTCGGCTTCCTCCGGTGAAATGAGGAGCCGATGCCATCAGCCAACAGGATCTCTTCGTGCTCCATGTGCCACGCCTCGAGAGCATCCAGGATGCGTCTTTTCAGACCGCGGCATAGCTCCGATTCTTACAGAACGCCCCGGTGGAAAGCTTCCGGATCCGTCACCTCGGTCCAATGGGGTGGTGCGCGCTTTCCCATTACAAATGGGCTGTCGCGAGTAGGGGGAGGTCCGGGTTCAATTCCTGTGCTCGGACCCGCACATCTCAAGCGCTCCTACGAAGTGGCGCTCACGGGTTGTCCGCTCTCGCCGACGCTTGATCTCACCCGGCGGCTCTGGAGGGGGTTGTATTAACGATGGACGAGGTTGCCAAGGTTGGTTGCGCCGGCGTGATTGCGGATGAGCACCGACCAACACGTACCGAGTCCACAGAGGCTGCGCTCAGGGTATGCGCCACGTTGGATGTTCGACAGTTCATTAGTGGACGCGAGACCGTAATCCGACGTACCTCGCCAAGAACGAGCAGGACTGGCAGCGAATCGCCGCGACTGAGAGCCGTCACATCAGGCAGAGTCACAGCCCGCCTCGGCGCTCCGCTAGCATCCCAAGCGGCACCATCGGCGGGCTCAGTCTCTTTGTCCCCCGAGGCGATCGACCTCCACCGGAGGCAGGTTCTGAACCTCCTCCTTGGTGAGGTTGAGGCGGATGCCGTCGTCGATGGCCACGACGGCGCTGATCGGGATCGCCACTTCCTTGCGGCCGAACAGGTGCCCCTCCTGGAGCAGCACGTGGGTCGCGCGATGCGTTCGGGGGTCGACGGCGAGACCCTGAACCTGTCCGATGTCGCCGTCGGTGGCGTGGACGTGCTCGCCACGCCGAACCGCCACCTCGCCGCGAGGGATGGTGTCGTGGACGACAAGCTGCGGCTCGCTCCATCGCTCCGGGCGTCCGAGACCCTCCCGCGCATAGCCCAAGGTAAGACCCCCGTAGCCGGTGAGGCCGAGTCGGTAATAGGGCCAGGACACCGTTTCATCTGCGGCATAGCCCGCGTATGCCCTGCGGTCAGGCCGGAACTCGGTCTCTTCCGCGGACTCCAGGGTCCCGAACTCCTTCAGCGTGCAGTGGATCTGGATCTCGCCGCTCTCGGTCTCGTCGAGCAGGTCGAGCGGAACGAGCCGTCCAAGCCCCTTACGATGTTTCGGTTCGACAACGAGATGGGTGATCGCCATTGCCACGGGGTCGATGACGACACGGATCACCTCGCCGCAAGGTCCATCACTGCACCTGGCGTCGCCTCCGATCGTGAACGGCCTCTCGTCGCTCATGCCTAACCCTCCTTCACCCCGCCTGGAAGGCGCAGGGTCGATCTGAGCAAGACAGACCCAAGCCTGATTCACCAGAGGCGAACGTCACGGGTTCGCGCGACTAGGCCGGGGTTCACGGCCGGGCGCAGCGCCCGCAGGCTGACCCGGCCCTCCGGGAGCCTACGCTTGTATCACCCTCGCTGCCTGAGGGGTTGTATTAACGATGGACGAGGTTGCTGAGATCGGTGCGGGCTGGCATCAACTTGCTGTTCCCAGGCGAGCCAAGGAACTCGAAACGCTACTCACGGCTCGATCGCGTCAAGCTGCTCTCGATCTCGCCCATCGTCGGCGACGAGGCGTGCGTCGTCGTGATTGAGCGGGTTTGGGAAATTACGCGCGGCAGAGCCTGATCGACGCCCGCAAATAGGCCAGGCTCGACCACAATCCGCACGTGAACACTGAGGGTCGGCTCCCGGTTGCGGGAGCCGACCTCTA
>PLZA01000046.1:156-111313 GCA_003153505.1 Candidatus Dormiibacterota bacterium | reverse complement strand
CCAACATGTCGTGAAACACGACACCTTTCCGGGTACTCCGGTGATCTCACTGGCAGGACGGGTTCGAGATATTGGGTACGGCTTGGCGAGGCTCCTCAAATCCGAGCGACTCCTTGCAACCGCGTCGACGTGATGCGACAATGGCGAACATCTGTTCCCCACGGTTGATCGGTAAGGAGACAAGCGATGCCAACTAGCCCCAAAGAAGCCTCCCAAGCGTCGAAACTGCTTCGCAATCCGAGCACTCCCAAGTCCGTCAAGAGTGTCGCCGGGAGTGACCTGGCCCAGACGAAGCCGGGTTCAAGCACGTCCAAAAAGAAGTAAGCCGTCTTGCCGCGGTCGAGAGGCGGTCGGACCTTTACTTTTCACCTTACGCCGGCGCCGGTGTCGACTGGCCACGCTGCTCTTTCTGCGGCGCTGCGCCGGTTTCTGTCTCAGTCCGGAGAGAGGACGCGTTCGGCTCGGCGTTGTTCTGCGCCCCATGCGCGGCGAAGGTCCGGGGCGGTGATCCACAGCCCATAGCAAAGGTTCCGGAGCGGTGACCACAACGGATTGGCTCCTTGTAGCAGCGACCTTTTTGGGCGGCGGCGTGATCGGGACCATCATTTCCGCGCTGGCGTTGCGACGAAATCAGTACTACGCAGACGTCCAGCATCTCCGCGACCTTCGCGCGGATCGCGTGCGAGCTACCTTCCGACGCCTCCTACAGGTCGCCGGAACGCAATCGGATCAGGTGAAGGAACGGAGCGCGATACTGCAAATCGGATCGCCGGAGGTACGCCGCGCTCGTCTGAACGAGGCAATCGATCGAGCCGCAGAGGGCTACGCCGAGGCTCGGATCGCGCTCCGACTCGAACCCACGGTCTATAAGAGGATCGACCCGCTCTTCGACGAAACCCAAAGGGCATATCCTTGTCCCGCGGCGGCATGCCGCCTGCCGATACAGAGTTGATGATCACGGCCATAGAGCAAGCGCGACGGTGCAGTGGTCCCACTGTCCGTCCCCGATGCCAGGCCTCTCGCAGCGTCGGCTCGCATAAGCGGCTATCGCAACTCAGCCGGGCAATTCAACGCGAAGTCGAGCGAGATCCTCGCGAAGCCGAGCGTTCTCTTCTCTGAGCTGTTCGACCTCAGACTTCACTCGCGGCGTTGGAATGGGCCTCGTCGCCTTGGCCCTGGGGTTAGCACGTATTCCGAGTGGCAGGGCCGCGACAATAACTTGACTCACAGCGCCGCATTCCGGACAGTCGCGCGCCGACGTGAACGCCGCTTGAATCGTCTTATGCTCCGGATGCGCGGCAAGATCGACCATGTGACCGCAAAAGAGTCGGAGCCGCCAGTGCATGAGTTCAGGGGGTGGGTATTCTTGAAGACGCCGCAGAAGTGCTTCAGTGTGTACAAGCGCCGCATAGGAGGGACGGTAGCCAGCTGCCAGCAGTCGGTCAGCCGTTGCCTGAGCCGCTTGAGCTATTTGGTCGTGCTGTTTCTGGCTACGGATATCGGCCTTCGTCGGGCCGGACCAGCCATCGATGTCACCGAAGCTTTCGTATGGGCGGTCCTTCGCCACGAACTTCACACCTCGCGCCAGAACACGAACTCGCCGAACGTGAGTGAGTGAATTCTCCACCATGCGGTTAGCCCATCGCAACTCGTGATGCGCGACGCAAGTTTTACGCCCCTTCGAGGTCATCAGCAGCCCATGCTAGTACTCGCGAATCGGTTGTGAAGAGGAGGCAGTGATCATGCCTGACATGCTCTACACGAAGCAGGGAAGGGCTCTGCGAGTGGACGGCGATGACCTCGTCAGTCACGCGGGTCACGTTGCCAGGCTTCGCGGCGGCTTTGCCTTCGGGCCCGACGGTCGCTACGTCGGGACGGTGGTGGGGGATCGCCTCATTTACCGCACGACAGACTCCGCCCACATCGCTTCGCCTTACGTTCGCCGAGCCACGGCTGGACATGCCTACGCGGATCGCGTAGCGACAGCGGCCTGGGGCGACGAGCCGCCTATCTAGCGGTAGAGACGGAAGTAGCTGCCTTGCGTCGCCCGGTTTTTGCCCCCCGAGGCTCGCGTTGACAGGTAGGCGCCCGCAGGGTCAGTGGCGTCATCCACAGGAGTTTCCTGTCACCAGATCCAGGGGCTTCAGTTGCTCGACGCGCCCGACGGCCGCCAGAATGAACGCAAAGTGCAGAGCGGTGGGGGAGGGAAGCAATGCCCAGTACGCGTGGGTGCGTGTTGACGGAATTCCATAGGAGTCCAGCGCACGTGCTCTAGTCGTCATTCCAACCATTTCCCGACGAAAGCACTCTAAATCGAACTCAGCAGTTATCGGGAAATGAGGACTAGTCTGGGGGACCAGGGGTCGCAGGTTCGAGTCCTGTCTCCCCGATTCGCAGCCCATTGCACTGCAGTGCAGCCATTATTACTCAATTGCAGCCGATTCCAACTCGTGGGGATCAGTCACTTTGCAGGGACTAGTACTTATTCCCTTATTGATGTCGTTTCCAGCAAAACCACTCTGTTTCGCGCGACCGCCGGTGGACAGCGACTTCTGAGACCGAAACCGTGAACGGCTCGAGCTGACCAAACGTGTCCGCCCAAGACCACGCCGCGCGCTCGAGGGCGCAGGTTGGCGGTGGGGATTGCGGTGGTCACCACTGCCATCGGCATCGGTGTGGCGACATCGGCCACGGTCGTCGGCGCAAGCCCGGCGCTCGCTTCCAAGGGTGACAAGAACGCCGGCGACGTCTGGGTGGACAACGTCGGTCAGCCCGCAGGACCCGGCCACGAGATGGATCCGCACCTCGCGTGCGCAGATATCAATCTCTGGGGCAATGGCCTTGCGGACAGCAATGGCACATTCACCATCGACGGGTGGTCGCCCAGCGGTTCCCACGAGCAGGTCTACTCGGCGACATGGAGCTACAACACCAGCCAGGGTGGCGACCAGATCACCCAGGTGATCAACGTCAAGACATTGGTGGCCAATGCCGTAGCAGCCGGCGATGCGCCGGTAAATAGCCAGGGACTGCACTTCAAGTTGCAGTTCGTCCAGGATCCGCAGAAGCACAAGATGTTCTGGGTTCGGTGCTCGTCGGGGCCGACTCCCACGCCTACTCCAACACCAACGCCGACACCAACTCCTACTCCGACACCCGAGCCGTAGGCGCGGAACTCGAGGGTGGGTCGTGGCATCCCGGGCTAGGGAAGCAGCGTTGTGTCGAATGCCGCGTCGTCAAAGATGACGTTGTAGCGGGACCTCCATATCCTCACAGGCGGTTCAGATGCGGCTCGTCTGAGGGGGCGCTCCCGGAACTCGGCCAGCTCTTCGTCGAGGAGTGCTCAGATCCTGCTCACCTCCTCTTTTGAGTTAGAGCTTCCAAGGAGAACTCCGCGGTGGCCTTCTTTGTCTACCTCGACGGCAGCCCTGGGGTCACCACCCCGGATCTACACCACGTGAGGGGACATCACTCAGCCAAAGTCAGAGGGTCGCCCATGACCAGACGTTGGCCCCGGGCTTCAAACGGGATCCCTGATCACGGATGCTTCGCGGTGCGTTGGCGTTCGTAACGGCCTCAGGACTCTGGTGTGATGGGTTTCAGATCGCCGTAGATCGATGCTTGGTCGTCATGAAAGGCCGGGTTGACCCTCGCGGATCGGTCGTCGACGATCAGTGCCTAAGGCGCGGCGACGTAGCCGAGGATTGGGTCGAGCGCTCCTTCGCTGCTGAGAAGACGTGATCAACTCGCGCGGTAGCGCCGGCAGCCACGACCCGATAGAGCACGTTCGACCTGGCGCGGCGCCAACGGTACGACTTCGTGCGCGCGCAGCGCAGATCGAAGAACCGGATCCGGCGCACATCGAGAACCGGGCGCTTACGCAGATCAGGCCAGCGACGATGGACATGGTCACGTTCGCGGTCGCCGACCTCTTTTGCGCCATCGACCTCACTCAGGTCGACGAGGTGCTCGCCATGCCAGGCGTGACTCCGCAGCCCGAATACGCAAGTCACATGCTCGGCGCAATCGACCTTCACGGGACAGCGGTACCGGTCGTCGACCTCCACTGTCTGCTGGGATGCGGGCCTGTCGGAATCCGACCCGACCAACACCTCTTGGTGCTGACATGCGCGAGTGGACGGCTCGCCGCCCGCTGCGACCGGGTTGAGGGCCTGGTGCGAACGTCATTGCAGCCGTCGTCAGGAGCCGAGTCGAGGAGCGGCCTGGTTCTAGGTCTCGTCCAGGACGCCGATCGGCTTCGCATGGTGCTCGACGTCGACGCCCTGGTCGATGCCCGTCCGCTGCCCAGGCGAAGCATCCGCACCGTCGGGGAGGATGAGGTTGATCGCGTCTAGAGCAGCGCAAGAATCCGTCCTGTCCGTCGCCGGGTTGGAACAGGTCGACGCTCTCGTGCGAGCGCGGCTCGGGATCGAGATCCGCCATCCGGAGCGCGGCGACGATCGGGCGCGGCTGGAGCGCGTGCTCCAGGCGTCGGGCTGCACCGACTGGTGGCAACTGTTCGGTCGCTTGCAAAGCGAGACGATGACGGAAGCGGCCTGGGTGGCAATCATCAATCACGTCACCGTGGGCGAGACCTACTTCTTCCGCCATGAGGCCCAGTTCGCTCATCTCCGCCACGACATCCTGGAACCGCTGATCCTCGAGCGACGGCAGGCGTCGGCACCCTGGCTCCGGCTGTGGAGTGCCGCCTGCTCAACCGGCGAGGAGGCCTATTCGCTGGCCATCCTGGTACGGGAGTTGGTGCCGGATTGGAGACGGTGGAACATCCTCGTCCTCGCGACGGACGTCAATTCGAATGCAGTCGCAGGAGCGATCACCGGCCGTTATGGGAACTGGTCGTTTCGCGAACCCATGCACGGCATGAAGGAGTCCTGCTTCACCTCGCACGGAGACCGCTTCGTTGTCAACGAGGATGTCCGACGGATGGTCACGTTCGCCACACACAACCTCCTCGATGAGATCAAGGAGGGCTGGGCCTCGAGCTTCGACGTGATCCTGTGCCGAAACGTTCTTCTGTATTTCTCGGCAGCCGGCGCCAGGATGGCGGCCGGCCATCTCCATGACGCGCTGCGGCCGGGCGCGAGCCTGATCGTCGGACCGTCTGATCCGTGGGCAGCGTTGTTACGGGACTTCGAGCAGATCAGGGCCGATCAGGCGACGAGCTTTCGCCGGCCCGCCGGTGAGGTGCTGGTCCCACCGGGTCAACCGCGATCAGAGCGTCACCCCGTTCATCCGGGTGCGAACCCGAAACGGGAGCGAGCGAACCAGCCGGCGCCTCCTCCCGTGCTGCACGACGCTGTGAGTTGCCTGCACAACGCCAGAGTCGCGGCCGACGCCGGCCAGCATGACGCCGCCATCGACTGGTGCCTCCGGGCTCGCGACCTGGAGCCCATATCGGCTCAGGCGTACTTCCTGCTCGGTTCCATTCACAGCGAGCAACAGGACCACGACCGAGCCGTCGACATGCTGAGGAAGGCGGTCTACCTCGAGCCGAACTTTGCCGCTGCCCACTACAGCCTCGGGCAGCAACTGCACCTCAACGGGGATATGCCGGGCGCTCGGCGCTCGATCCGCACCGCGAACCGTCTTCGCGACGCGATCCCCACCGCCGATGCAGAGCCTGCAAGGGCTTGAGTTGCAGCAAGACTTTGAGCAGATCCTGCTCGGACGGGCGAGAGTCCTCGCTCTGCCGCTCGAGGCTGCATCCAGTCCCGGCGAGGATATGTTGCGGTTCGCCGTCGGTGAGGAGCTGTTCGCGATCCCGATCTCGGCTCTGCGCGAGGTCGTGATGACGGCCATGGTGACCGCGGTCCCGGGTGTTCCACAACCCTTCGTCGGTCTCGCCAACGTGCGCGGCGCGCTGATGCCGGTGCTTGACCCGCGTTCGCTGCTCGGAGTGCGCGGGCCGCGGCCGGCTGGGATACATCCAATCCTCGTCGTTGCCACCGAGGGTGGGGCGCTCGGGCTCTGGGCCGACCGCGTCGACGGTCTGATCCGAGTCGAGTTAGACGAGCTCCACTGGGGCCATTCGGAGGGAGTGGCGTGCGTTGGCGGACGGACGTCGGACCTCACCGGAGTCATCGATCTCAATGAGTTCGTCCAGGCCGCGCGCGGAGCGGCCATCCCTGACACCCCCGAGTTGGAGGCCTGAAGACTTGTCGATGAAGATTTTTGCGCGGATCATGGCCGGCTACGTCACACCGATCCTGATGATGCTGGTCATCGCAGTGACCACGTTCATAGAGATCGCACAGATGGAGCGAGCATCAAGCAGTGTCACAGCGGATGGATTCGCAGCGCAGGTGGCAAGTCAGGACATCGTGACTCAGCTCCTCAACGAGCAAACCGGTGTGCGCGGATTCATCATCTCCGGCATTGGCGGTGGAGCTGCCGACACCACGCTCCTCGAGCCGTACACCGCGGGCGCTGCAGCCATCCCCACCGTTCTGACAACGCTCAACCAGTCTGCTCCTCACGTCCCCGACCTGACGGCCTTGACGGCGACCCTCTCGCGCCAGATCGCGTCACTGCAGTCCTACTTCGTGTCACAGATCTCGCTCGTGCGGTCGGGCGCTGTCGGCGAAGTGAAGGCGGCGAAGAACGTCGACGATGGGAAGTCCCAGTTCGGCGCCGTTCGGGTAACCACCGCGTCGATGCAGAGCCGGATCAACGCGTACGTGGGAACTCTCAACGCGCAGTCGGTGGCTGCGGCGGGGGCGGCGCGCATCATCATCGCAGTCGTTTTCGCGCTCGCAATCATCCTGACGATCGCCGCGGGAGCGCTCATCTCGCGGAGCATCTCCTCACCACTCAAGAGGCTGACCGGAGCCGCCGAAAGGATCGGTGCAGGCGAGATCGTCGATCCGCCGAGATTGGAACGAAAAGACGAGATCGGGGTGCTCTCGGCCGGCATCAACGCGATGGTCACCTCGCTGCGCGAGCTGAGCGATCGCGAGCGAACGACGCGTGAAGAGCTCGAAACCACGGTCGCCAGATACATCGCCTTCGTCGAGGTGGTGGCGAACCGGAATCTCAGCGGAACCCTGGAGATTACCGGCAATGGCAGCCTTCGCGTCCTGGGCGAGAACCTCAACAAGATGACCACGAACCTGCGCGAGCTTGCCGAGCGGACCAAGAGCGCCACCGGCGATCTCAGCTCGTCGACTGCTGAAATCCTTGCGGCGAGTAGCGACCAGGCCGCCGGTGCCGCCGAGCAGGCCGCGGCCATCCAGCAGACGACGGCGACCATCAACGAGATCCGCGCCACCATCGAGCAGACATCGGAACGCTCGGCGAAGGTCGCCGAGATGTCCCGAGAATCCGTGAGGGCGACCGAAGAGGGACAGGCGTCGGTCACATCCTCGGTCGACAGCATGGTGGGGATCCGGACCCGCGTCGAGACGATCGCGCAGAACATCCTCGCCCTGAGCCAGCAGAGCCAGCGGATCGGCGACATCATCGCAACGGTCAACGATCTGGCCGAGCAGTCCAACCTGCTGGCCCTGAACGCATCCATCGAGGCGGCGCGTGCCGGCGAGCACGGCAAGGGGTTCGCCGTTGTCGCGTCAGAGGTTCGCAATCTCTCCGAGCAGTCCAAGGCGGCGACCGCCGATGTGCGCCAGCTGCTGAGCGACATTCAGTCGGCGACGGACACGTCGGTCATGGTCACCGAGGAGGGCATCAAGGGCGTTGCGGCGGGCGCGGCGACGGTCGACAGGGCGGGCGCGGCAATCCTTGCACTCTCGACGACCATCCGGAGCGCGTCGTCGGCGGCCGAGCAGATTGAGCTCTCGGTGAAGCAACAGACAATCGGGATTGAGCAGATCGCCGCGGCGATGGCCGACATCAACCAGGCCACCATCCAGGCCCTGAGCGGCTCCCGGCAGACACAGAAATCAGCCCAGGATATGAACGAGCTCAGCGCTCGGATGACCGAGCTGGCCGACTCGTACGTCCTCTAAGCGACCATGGACGAAGAGGCGCTGGCGCGCGAGTTGGCGGCGACGTACAGCGCCGAATCGAAGGAACGGCTCGAAGCGCTGACGCGCCTGCTGCTCGACCTCGAACAGAGTCGCCTGACGGTTCCCGTGGCGACGCAGATCGAGTTGATCTATCGCGAGGTGCATAGCGTCAAGGGCGCGGCGCGCGCAGTCGGCGTGATCACCACCGAGGCTGCAGCCCACGTCTTCGAGGATCAGCTCGCCGTGTCTCGTGGCGCAACGTCCGTTTCGCCAGCGACGGTCGCGGCGTGGTTCGAGAGCCTCGACCGCCTGCGAGCGACAATCGCCGGGGACGGGGGAGACGCTACCGCTGACGCCGATGTGCACGCTGATCCCGAGATCGCGTCGATCGGACCGCCGACGGCCGGCAGCGTTCGAATCACCACCCAGCGTCTCGACGGGCTGATGGAGGACCTAGGGAGTCTCATTGTCGCCGAGCAGGCCCGCGACGAGGTGCTGACCGGGCTCTCGAAATTGTCGAGGGATCTGACGATGGCCGCGCGCGTCGATCACCACGCCGGCTCCGTCGCGGCTCCGCAACGTGAAAGGATCGATTTCCACGAGCGCTTGCAGGTCTCAGTCCGCGCGCTGGCCGGTCTCCGTATCGAGACCCATCGCCACATCCAGGCCCTCGATGATGACGTGCGAGGGCTTCGCATGATGCCCATCAGGCCGCTTTTCCTCTCCTTCGAACGCATGGTCCGCGACGTCGCGCTTCAGGCAGGCAAACAGGTGATTCTCGACGTCACCGGTGAAGAGACGGAGCTCGATCGAGCCATCGTCGGTGACCTCCAAGATCCCCTGATGCATCTGCTTCGGAACGCCATCGACCATGGCGTGGAGACCCCCGAGCAGCGGGCGGCTGCGGGGAAACCGGCGTCAGCCACGGTGCAGCTGGCGGCGACGGCGAAGGGCAGTCAGGTCGTCATCACGCTTCAGGACGACGGCCCCGGGATCGACCACGCCGGGATCGCGCGAAGGGCGGTACAGCTCCGCCTCCTGTCACCTGAGGACGCCGAACGAGCCTCGGCTGCGGAGTTGAACGAACTCCTTTTCAAAAGTGGCTTCTCGACGAAGGACGCGGTCAGCGAGATTTCCGGCAGGGGTCTCGGCCTTGCCATCGTTCGTCAGGGGATCGATCGGCTGCGCGGCTCGGTGCTGGTGGACGGCGCGGCTTCCGGCCACGGAACGCGGTTCACGATCACGGTACCGCTCACGCTCGCAACCACGCGCTGCTTTCTCCTCGCCGCCGGATCCGTGACGTATGCGATCCCCATCCGCTCGATCACGCGAATCGTGGCTGTCGAGCGCGCTGCGGTGCGCTCGGTCGAAGGTCGTCCGGCGATCGAGATCGATGGACGCGCGGCAGGGTTCTTCCACCTCGCGGCTGTGCTCGGCCGGTGCGAGGTGGAGGGGGCGGACCGGCTTCCGACCTTCGTCTTCGAGTCGCCATCCGGCCTGGTGGCTGTCGCCGGCGACCAGATCCGCGGTGAGCTGGATCTGGTGGTGAAGGCGTTTCCGCCCTTCTTTCCCCCGACGCCGAATCTTGCAGGCGCAGCAACCCTGGGTTCCGGCGAAGTGGTGCTCGTGGTGGATCCGGGCGAGCTCGTTCGAAGCGCGCTGCTGGCCAAGGGTGAGATCCCGGGAGTGCGTCTCGGGGCTCGCACCGTCGTGGCGGCGCGTCCGCGTGTGCTTGTCGCCGATGATTCGCTGACGACGCGGACGCTGGAGCGGAGCATCCTTCAGTCGGCGGGGTACGACGTGACCGTCGTCCCCGACGGGCTCGAGGCGTGGAGCGTGCTCCAGGCTCAGGGATCCGATCTCCTGGTGAGTGACATCGAGATGCCGGGGATCGATGGCATCGAGCTGACTGAGCGAATTCGCGGCGACGCGAAACTCAAGTCGCTGCCCGTGGTCCTGGTGTCGGCCCTGGCTGCGCCGGAGGAGCGCCTCCGTGGTCTCGAAGCGGGGGCCGATGCGTACATCGTCAAGGGTGACTTCAGGCAGACCGACCTTCTCGTGACCGTCGAGCGGCTGGTCGGCGCGCAGCTTGACGCCTGGAGCGCCACGCTGTGATCAGGGTGCTGGTCGTCGATGACTCGCCGACGATACGAGCACATCTGCGACGCGTGATCGAAAGCGATCCGGAGTTCGTGGTCCAGGCCGAGGCCGCCGATGGGGAGGCCGCCGTGGTCGAGTCCGAGCGGCTGCGCCCGGACGTGATCACCATGGACCTGCTCATGCCTGCCGCCGGCGTCCGCGCAATCCGGCGAATCATGTCCGCAGATCCGAGACCGATCGTCATCGTCAGTTCGCTTGCCGATGAGGGCACGGATCCAACCCTCTTCGAAGGGCTCGCTGCCGGCGCGCTGACCGCGGTCCGCCGGCCTCCGGCGCTTTCGGATCCTGACTTCAGCGCCCGCCGGCAGGAGCTACTCGACACCCTGAGGTCGGTTGCCGGGCTCGCCCTCATCAAACGCCAGCCGCGGCGCCGTTCAGGGTCCCCTACGATGCAGTCGGCTGCCGTCAAGCTGGAACTGGTCGGGGTGGGCGCCTCCACCGGCGGCCCCGCCGCGGTCAAGGAGCTGCTGAGCGGACTGCCGGGCGATTTCGTCCCCTCGATGCTGCTCGTCCAGCACATTTCACCCGGCTTCGCAGCGAGCCTCGCTGACTGGCTCTCCAAGGGCAGCCCCGTGCCTGTGGAACTGGCCCGCGACGGCATGACGCTGCCCTGGCCCGGCGTCCTCGTCGGTCCTGACGGGGCTCACCTCACGATCGTCGACGGCAGGGTTCGTCTGGATCCCGGGCCGGCGCGAAACGGACACATGCCTTCAGTCGATTGTCTTTTCGAGTCGATGGCTGCTTGGCGCCCGAGCGCCAGTGCCGGAATCCTGCTCACCGGGATGGGGGAGGACGGTGCGGCCGGGCTCGGTCGTCTTCGCGACCGAGGAGGCAACACCATGGTCCAGGACGCCGAGAGCTCGGTCGTGTTCGGGATGCCCGGGAGCGCCTTGAAGCTTGGCGCGGCCAGCCTCTCATTACCGCCACACAGGCTGGCGAGGGCGCTCGTTGCGATGGTTGCCGGTGGCCCTGGAGACCGACGATGACGAGGGTGCTTCTCGTTGAGGACAGCGCGACCCAGGCCGGGAAGGCGAAGCTCGTCCTCGAGGACGTCGGCTACGAGGTGACGCTGGCGGCGAATGGCGAGGTCGCCTGGAGGCTCCTCCAGGAGAATGAGTACGACATCGTGCTGTCTGACGTCAACATGCCGGTGATGGGTGGCTTCGCACTCTGCCACCAGATCAAGGCTGACCCGCATCTGCGGACTCGACCCTTCGTACTCCTCACTGCCCAGGACGATCTCGCCGACCTCGCACGAGGCCTCGAGGCGGGCGCTGACGACTTCATCAGCAAACCCTGGACGCCGGCCATGCTCCAGGGACGCCTCGCCGCCGTGTTGCGTGACAGCAAGGCCTTCGGCGACGGAGCACAACCAGGGCCCAACGAGCGGATGATCAGCCTCCTGCTCGGCCGGACCAGCGAACTGCAGGACACGTATCGTGGCCTTGCCGGAAGGGAGCAGGAGCTGCGCGAAGCCAACCGTGACCTTGCGGCCGAGCGTGAGGCGCTGCAATTGCAATCATATGCACTGGCTGCCGCCAACGCCGGTCTGGAGCGGGCGAGTCTCGCCAAGAGTCAATTCCTCGCGTCCATGAGTCACGAGATCCGCACGCCCATGAACGGCGTGATCGGGATGATCGGGCTTCTGCAGGACACCCCACTCAGCCTCGAGCAGCGCGAGTACGCGGAGATCATCGACCGCTCCGCCGGGTCGCTGCTGACGATCATCAGCGACATCCTCGACTTCTCCAAGATCGAGGCCGGCAGCATGGACATCGAAGCCGTCGACTTCGATCTGCGGACGGTCGTCGAAGACGCGGCCGAGCTGGTTGCGCTGAGCGCCGAGGAGAAGGGGCTCGAGCTCGCGGTCACCATCCACGAAGACGTGCCCGCGTCCGTGCGCGGCGACCCGGTGAGGGTCCGTCAGGTGGTGGTCAACCTGCTCAGCAATGCAATCAAGTTCACGGAGACAGGAGAGGTGGTGCTCCGTGTCATGTCGGCACCATCACGCGACGGCGCCGAGACGGTGCGGTTTGAGGTGACCGACACCGGTATCGGCATACCGGCGGATCAGCGTGAACGGCTCTTCGAGAGTTTCACCCAGGCTGACGCGTCGACGACCCGCAGGTTCGGGGGCAGCGGGCTTGGACTCGCGATCTGCAAGCAATTGACCGAGCGCATGGGCGGCGAGATCGGGGTCGAGAGCACACTCGGCACGGGGAGTACCTTCTGGTTCACGTGCTCATTCGGGAAGGCGCAGCCCGGAACCGCTGTGCCCGTGAACGGCAGGACGGGGCTTTCCGGTCTCACCACGCTCCTGGTCGATGACAACGACACCAACCGCGTCATCCTGGAGCACACGCTCGGGGGGTGGTGTCTGCACACTTGGGCCGGCGCTCGAGCTGCCGATGCTCTTGCCGAGCTCCGGCGCGCGGCTGATGCGGGAGTGCCGTATCCGCTGGCGATCCTGGATCACCGCATGCCGGAGATGAACGGAGTCGACCTTGCTCTGGCGATCCGTGCCGATCCCGCTATCGCCAGAACAAGGCTGGTCCTCCTCACCTCCTCTGGGCGGCGCGGCGACGCGGACATTGCCCGAGAGGCGGGCTTCGATGCGTTTCTCACCAAACCGGTCAAAGCCTCCGATCTGTACGGTTGCCTGACCACGATACTGCAGTGCGCCGGTTCTCAGGGCGCGGCGGAGCCTGCTACCCGGCACGCGCCGAGTGAGGTCTCAACGGCGTCGCGTGCCCGAGTCCTCGTGGTGGATGACAACAGGGTGAACCAGCGTGTTGCGGTGCGGATGCTGGAGAAGTTGGGTCACCCGGTGGACGTTGCCGGCAACGGTCGTGAGGCTGTGGGCGCAGTGACCCGCCTCGCCTACGCAGCTGTTCTTATGGATTGCCAGATGCCGGAGATGGACGGATTTGAGGCCACGAGGGAGATCCGGCGACTGGAGCCGGCGGGTCAGCACGTGCCCATCGTCGCCATGACCGCTGGAGCCATGGCAGGGGATGAGGAGCGGTGCCTTGCCGCCGGCATGGATGCGTACATCAGTAAACCTGTGGACGCGCGCGTCCTTGCAGCGACCCTGCGCAGATTGGTGGCTGCGGACGGGGCTCCCAACCCGCCGCCGGACTTCGACCCACCCGACGATTCAGCCGCCGGACCGCCGCTCTCTCGGCTCCGAGAACTGGGAGCACTCGAGTTTCAAGACCTCGTCATGCTCTTCCTCAAAGATGGGGCCGCCCACGTCGTGGCGTTGGAGGAGGCGGCACGGGAGGGGGATGCTCGCCAGATGACAGCCCAGGCACACAGCCTCGCGGGAGACAGCAGGACGTTCGGCGCGACGGTACTTTCAGATAGTTGCACCGAACTTCAGGAGGCGGCGCGCTCTGGAGACTTGGTGAGAGCCGTCCGGGTGATCGAGGTCATTAGCGCTGAGTTCGATCGGGTCAGTGCGGCGCTCGTCGAAGAGTTGGGATTGGGATCCAGCCCTCTGCCACAGGACTGATTTCCCAGCCGTTACTAATCAGCGTCTCCAAGTCAGCCGCCGGAGGATGGGTAGCACTCCATCTTGCGCCACTGACTGCCGCCGTTTGGGCAGCAAGCGGTATCGGCATGGACGATGGTTGCTTTTGTCACGGGTGCAGCCCATGGCAACGACCATCGCACGACTGGACCCGTATGTTGGTGCGCCAGCGCAGACAGTGCGAATCCGCGACGGCATCGAGCTGGTCGGAACCCTCGTTCGGTGGTCTGGGCAATGTCGACACCGTCGTGGAACACGGGTTCAGCCAAGCTTTAGTGCAACACGTGCTCGTTCCGCCAGCTGGGGTGATCATCACCAGTGGTACACCGGGTCACCCTAATGCTGTGACAGAGCAGCTACAGGGCATCTGTGAGCATGTACTCTGGACACGACAATATCGCGTGTGGATCCATAGTGACCCCATGGCGAATATCTCGCATGCCCTGGACGAGGTGTATCGGTGCATGCGTTCGCGTGAATGTCGCCGACGTTGGATGGGAAGTTCCTGACGTGGTTGGTGACGCACGTCCCATTGTTACTGCGGAAACTCCTTCAATAAAGGTGAGCTCAGTCAATCAAGAGGTCCTGAAGCCACTGAAGGATCTGGGTCAAGACGCCTTCCGACAACTCATCACAATGTTCCTGGAGGAAGCTACGCTGCGCGTTGCGCGTCTCCGAGTGGTCCAAGAGCGAGAGGATGCCGCCGCTATCGCAGGGTTGGCGCACACACTGAAGGGCTCGGGCGCTGCGTTTGGCGGGGATGTCCTCTCTGCTCTTTGCGCTGAGATCGAAGATGCGGTCTCCGCACACAATATGATCGATCTGGCACGCCTAGTCGATGCTGTCGCGGTCGAGTTCAATCGAGTCAAGGAACTCCTGACCGAGGAGTTGCGTTGAGCACGCGGACGACCATTGCCCCGTGGGCTGGGTCCGTCCGCCTTGCGTTGCTCGCGCTGTCGCGGTGGTTGCGCCTTCGCGACACGAAGACACCGTCTCTTACCACCCCCGACAAGCCGGCGGACGCGCACGTGGCACGGCGCGAGCGTCTACTGGTGGTTGACGATAGCAAGGTCAACCAGCACGTTGCGAGCCGGCTCCTAGAGACGATGGGACACCGTGTTGACGTGGCGAGCAATGGTCTTGAGGCAGTCAACGCCGTTCGCGATCAAGACTACGCAGCCGTGCTTATGGACTGTCAGATGCCTGAGATGGACGGCTTTGAAGCGACGATGGAAATTCGCAGAGTGGAAGGGGCCAACAAGCGCACACCTATCATCGCCATGACTGCCGGCGCTATGAAAGGCGACGAAGAACGGTGCATGGCCGCCGGGATGGATGCCTACATCACTAAGCCGGTGAACCCGGAGAAGTTGGCGGGTGTCCTGTCACGGTGGGTTGCATCCTCCGATTCCGAGATAGGTACGTGGGCAGGTGCGAGCCCTGTCGATCGGCCTCGGCCGCCGCGATGGGCGGCGAGAGAAACCTGATATGAAGGCTGTGAGTTCTCTTGGCCGCCCGGTGATGGCGTCTGATGCCCTTTCCTCGCAGTTCTTGAGGTTGGGCTGGAACCTCCCGCTCCGCGACGCGGACGGAGAGATGGGGGTCTTGGCAGCGGCATTGGAGCCGATAATTGCCAGGTCGTTAACTGAGATGATCGCGGTCTGCGATCCGACGGGAGCGGTCACCATGATGAACGCAGCGATGGCTCGAGCTGTCGCGCGCCCGCGCAGCTCCCCGTCGGGCTCGGCGTCGAAACCGATGTGGCGTCATGAGGGTCTCGATGGTACGAGCGTGTCGAAGGGCAACTTGCCACTGCATCGTGCCCTCCGCGGTGAATCGGTAGACGACGAGGAAATGGTCATGACGTGCAGCAGTCACCCTCGTCGCACCGTGATCGTGAACGCAGCTGGCCTCTGGGACGCACAACAAACGCTCGTAGGAGCGGTTGTCGTGATGCGAGATGTCACGCGGCAGCGCGAGGCCGAGGCGAAGCTCGCTTTTCGAGCCCTACACGATGGCCTTACTAACCTGCCCGGACGGACCTTGTTTGTTGAAGAGGTCAGACATGCTCTGCAGCGAGCGGCACGGCATCGGTGGTCGACGGGTTTGATTGCGGCGAATATCCGTGGCTTCGAGTCAATCAACGCTCAATTGGGAGACGACGCTGGCGACCAGGTTCTCATAGAGGTCGCCAAGAGGCTGCAGGGATGCGTCCGATCATCGGACAGCGTGTCACACCATTCCGAGAAGGTGGCTCGGCAAGGGGGCGATGAGTTCTTCCTGCTCTGCGAGCGCGTAGGCGGTATTCGGGGGGCCACACGTATGGCGGCGCGAGTAGCAAGTGCCTTCGAGGATCCGGTTCCGGCCGCGAACGAAGAGTTGCATATCTCGATCCATTTGGGCGCGACGGTCTCTCGCGGTGGCAACCAGGATCCTGATGTGATGATCAGGGAGGCCAAGTCGGCCCTGCGCCAGGCTCGTGAGACGGGAGACGGGGACTGCGCCTTCTTTGCGGAGGAGACGCGTGCGACTCAGATCGCACGCATCGATGACGAGCATGCGTTGCGTGCGGCGTTGGAGCACGGAGAGCTGTACGTCGTGTTTCAACCGAAGATCTTTCTCGCCACCGATCGGGTGGTGGGTGTCGAGGCCTTGCTTCGTTGGGAGCATCCTGAGCGCGGCTCGATTCCGCCATCGCGGTTCATTCCCTTGGCTGAAGCAACAGGATTGATCGTTCCCATTGGCACGTGGGTGTTGCGCCAGGCATGCGAGCAGGGCGCTCGCTGGCTCCGAGTTGGAGGCGGCCCGTCGCCACCCACCGTGTCGGTAAACCTCTCGGCGCGTCAGTTTGAAAGGGGGCTCGTCGAAACACTCCGCGTCGTCCTCGCGGAGACCGGGATGGATCCAACCTATTTGTGCCTTGAGGTCACCGAGAGCATGGTCATGGAGGAGCCAGAGTTCGCGGTCGAGATGCTGCACGAGATCAGGGCGCTCGGGGTGAGCGTATCCATGGACGACTTTGGCACGGGTTACTCATCGCTCGCCTACCTGCGTCGATTCCCGTTGTCAGAGATCAAGATCGATAAGTCCTTTGTGGATGGACTTGGACGAGACGCCGAGAGTACCGCGATCGTCGCTGCAGTCATGGGGATGGCGCACGCGATGGATCTGATCGTTGTTGCCGAAGGTGTTGAAACTGCAGTGCAACTCGACGCACTTCGGGCTCTCGGCTGCGACCAAGTGCAAGGGTATTACTACGCGCGACCTCAAGCGCCCGAGCGCATCGATGAGTTGCTTGAAGGTCATCTTTACGGCGATGGCGCAAGGACTCGGAGTTTGGCCGGGGCCACGGAGCGGGGGACAGGGACGATCGTCATCGTTGATGACGCGCCAGAGGTGCGTCTGCAGGCGAGGATGAGCCTAACCGCGGCTGGTTTCGGTGTGCACGAGGCCGAGACGGGTGAAGGTGCGATCGATCTTATTCGCAGGGTCCGCCCGGATTGCATCCTTCTCGATATGCACATGCCCGGCATGAGTGGCCTCGACGTGTGTCGGGTGCTCCGCGCCGATGCCGCCACGCGTGACCTGACCGTCGTGATGCTCACCGCAGACGGTAAGGCCGCTGACAAGGCCGAAGCGTTCGCGCTCGAAGCGGACGATTACATCGTTAAGCCCTTCGCACCCCGCGACCTCGTCTCCCGGGTGACTACCGCGATTCGGAGGCGGGCCGAAGTCGCGTGAGGCTGACACCCCGCGCGTCGACGGCAACAGGTGATACTGAACTTCCCGGGATGTAGAGCGGTGTCACTTTGGTGCAGCAGCGAGGGGTTCCTCCATGCCCATCGGCGGAGCCGTTGACACTCCGATCAACGCGATCATGGCGTCAAGCACGGTCTCCAGTGGCTCGGTGTCGCGCCGAGCCTAGCTCACCACAGTTGACCACCCTGAAGGGCCGCGAAGGTGGTAAGGCCCATGTCGTCGGGGTTGACCTCGGGGCGAAACTCACCGCGAGCGTGCATCGCCTCGTGGCCGCTTCGTTTGCCGGCTTCCTAGCGCTTGAAGCTGTCCACGATGTCGGCGCGAGACTCGGAGTCGGTCTCCGCGAGTTCGCTGCCAATGACCGAAGCGTAGCTCGTCTGCCGGCTCGAGGTCACCTCCAGCCGAGCGATCCAGCGGCCGGAACTTGAGCCGCGTCGAGTCGAGTCCACGAAGTGGCTGCAAGGCTTCGGAAGGCGGCACAGTCGGCCAGCCGAGCGTCCTCTCACCCGACCCACGCGCATCCCGCGCGCTTGTGGCGCGTGGAGGTCCTGGGCCAATACTGGGCCAATACTGGGCCAATATCTCTGTCCAGTCACGGCGTCACGTGGCGCTTCCTGGCCGCTCCCTCGAATTCAGACGGCGCTTCTTCCGATCGTTTTGAGCAAGCTTGGGAGGGTTCGATTCCCTTCCTCGGCACTCTTTCTCCGTTGGTATTGCTGCGCTTTCGCTTGGGTTGGCCAATTCGTGGCCATTTCGGCTCCCTTCGATCACCCGTAGACGCGGCCCGAATCCGGCGTCGATCGCATCAGCTAGGGCTTCCATGGCGACCGGGGTCACGTGGGCGTAGAGGCGAAGCGTAGTGGCCACGTCGGCATGGCCGAGCATGAACGCAACAACGTGGGGCGATTGGCCTGCCTGAAGTGCCAGGGTTGCGGCGGTATGGCGCAAAGCGTGATAGGTGACGGCCCGAATGCCATTGCCCCTACAGAACGACTGCCATGCAGTATAGAACGACGATGCTGACCACGGGCTGCCACCCGGCCCATGGTGCCGCGACCATCCTTAGTCAGACGCAAGATCGGCTTGCGAATCGCATCGCGACGGTGACCACAGCCACAGATAAAGATTGCCGACCAGTTGTCGCTGCGGCGATAACGGCCAGAGCGAGGCCAACAAGGCCGCGATGGTGGTGGCGGTGAATTTTATCGCAGTACTCCCGAAAATACCCAGCCCGAAATCGTGGGGCAAATTGCACTCACCGGCTTGCCCGCAAGGGTGTACAGCCACGTGCTCCCGTTAGGGCCCGGGGCTATAAACTGATTATCGCCCCACCATACGATGACGGTCGTGTTGGGCAGATCGATGTGGCTCTGATTAGCAACGGTCACCATCTCTATGCTGTATTTGCTGTTTTCGCCAACGCAGTAGCCGATGGGCCCTGCTTGGATGATGCGATCGACGGCGACATGGGCCCCATCGGGGCTGATGCTGGCGCCAACGATGGTGGACTTACTCTCCGAATATTTCACCCCATTGATGAGGATGGCGTGGGCATCATTGATCAAGGCGGCGACGGTCACTCCGCTGCTGGCCCCTATAAATTGGTCATTGCCGGTGAACAGTTCGGTCAGTTGTCCGGTGCTGGGGTTGAGGGCAAACCAGGCAGCCGCAGGGTCGTATATGCCCAAGCTGTTACAGCCCCCAAAATATTCCACCCGATGGACGATGATTCCGGTGTTGGTCCAACCGTCCACTTCCTCGGTAAAACCGGCAGGCGCTACCCAGGTGTATACGGTTCGGACGTTTCCTCCGAGTATGTTCCCCACCTCGATCACACCGTGATGCCGGTAGGTCCCGCCGGGTCCAAGGTTATTTACCTGATTCGCTGGGGATTCATCGACGCTCCAAGCCCACTGCGTCCCGCTCGGCGAAAACACTACCCAAGTGGTAGGCGCGGTACCCATGGCAATCACCTTTCCCGCTCGGGATATTTGAGCTACCTTGGTTATACCTTGGGGGTTGTTGTAAAACAAATAGATGTTGGAGCCGACGATTTGGGAGTTGATGCCGAAACCCTGGGTTTTCTCCTGGCTGGCACTTACCCCAAAGATCTTCTCCATGACGGCATTGGACAGCTCCCACTGTTCAACCCCTTGGGTGTTTACCACCATTAGTTCCTGACCTTGTTCGAGTACGGCCAAGGTGGGCTCGGGGAGGGGGGTGGGAACTGCGGTCGGGCTGGGGGTCGGGACCAGGGTCGTGGTGGCCGTGGGGGTTGGGGTGGAGCGGGAAGGGGAGCTTGGCGATGTGCCGCCTCCACAAGCGGCCAAAAGCAACGCCAGGGGCAAGGTGGCGATCAACACATGACGGTGTTTGTGGCTTCGGTGTTGCATGTCACCTGTTAAACCCCACCCTGACCAAAAGGGTTTCGACGAGATCGTCACAGCAGGTACCTCCTGATCGCAGTCTTCGCCTTGTCCATAACTGCGAACAGGGCCAGAGGCCACCTCTTGTACCGTCAAAGGTCCCGCGATCTGAGGGGCGGGTAACGAGCGTAATCGTGAACGGGCATCGCCCCAAGTAAGTGCGTACTGCCAGTCCCACTCGTCAAGGCCATCAAGCGGCAGCGCGCTGAGGGCAAGACGCTCCAAGCCATTGCATCTAGCTTGAACGCTAAGGCCATCCCAACGGCCCACGGCGGCTCACAGTGGTATGCCTCGACCATCAGGACTGTCCTGCGCTCCGGGTGACTTCTGAGTTTACGGCTCGACCGGGGAGTTGCCTACGCGATAGCCCACCACCCCACGCTGACCAGCACTGTCCGATGCCTGACCTGCCACGCGGGGGTGAAGAGTGGCATGGCTATCCCGTCACATACCCAAAAACTCCGACCGATATTGGAGCCTTGGATGCAGGGCTAAGGGATAACAGACATCGAGCTACCGGCTTGCCTTGAAGGGCTACACCCTCCAAGGCATGGCGATAAGGGGAACCAATTTCACGACAAATCGCCTTGATACATCCATGGCGTATTCGCTTGACCGATTTGGCTTACCGGCTTGCCTTGCAACGTGTAAATCCATAAGGGCCCACTTTCATAGCCATTGGTGTTTGGTGGTGGGGGAGTGTTGTCGGGAGGGTAGGCGACGATCTCGTCGTTACCCCACCAACCCATGAGGAGCAGGTTCTGGAGATCGACATGGGTTTGGTTGGCCAGAGTTACGATCGCGATGCTGGTATTGGGGATGTTGCCGCCCCCGCACGGGTTAAAACTTTCGCGAAGGACAGCAACGTGGGCTCCATCGGGACTGATGGAGGCGTCTGCGACAACAGATTTACTCTCCGAGTAACGCACTCCATTGATGAGGACGGTGTGGGGATCATTGATAAGGTGGGCCACAGTGTCACCACTACTTGCCCCCAAGAATCGCTCATTGCCGGTGAAGAGTTCAGTCAGCTTGGCAGTGGTGGGGTTGATGGCGAACCAGGCGTCCGCGGCAGTGTTATTGCCGGCACCACAGTATTCATCTTCTGTCCGTTGGATGATGATGCCGGTATCGGTCCAACTGACCAACGTCTCGGTAAAACCAACCGGCGCGACCCAGCGGTACAGAATTCGGTTGGCTTCGCCAAGGCCACCGACTTCGACTACCCCGTGATGCTGGCCGACCGAGTTGGAGGTCTGATCGACGGGCCAGGCCCACTCGGTCCCAGTGGGCGAGACTACAAATGCCCAGGAATAGCTGGCGTCGCCGGCGCTGGGGAGAGCGGGAGCAGTCCCGGTACCGAGCAGCTTGCCGGTTCGGGAGAGGACAACTACTTTGTTGGGACTGGTGGGAGAGGCTTGATAGAAGAAGAAGAGGTCGGAATTTCCAGCTAGGGGTCCGAGGTTGTACTTGCTGGCTTGTGCTGCGGTCAGGCCAAATAACTGCCCCTCTTGGGCGTTGGTCAGTCCCCACTGTTCCACCCCTTGGGCGTTTACTACCTCCATCGCCCCTTCGTCTGTGTAGAAGAGAGCCAAAGGAGGTTCGGGAGCTGGGGTAGGAACCGCTGTCGGGCTGGGGGTCGGGACCGGAGTGGGGGTTGGGGTGGAGCGGGAAGGGGAGCTTGGCGATGCGCCGGCTCCACAAGCGGCCAAAAGCAAGGCCAAGGGCAAAGTGGCGATCAACCCATGACGGTGGCTTCGGTTTCTGGGTTGCATCTCACCTGTACCTCCTGATCGCAGTCTTCGCCTTGTCCATAACTGCGAACAGGGCCAGAGGCCACCTCTTGTACCGTCAAAGGTCCCGCGATCTGAGGGGCGGATGAGAGGCAGGAGGACGGCTGAAGGTGGGATGTTCGGGGGAGATGGCGATCCGTCGTGCCTTGCGAGCCCCCGGAGCATGGTGTCGCGGGCCAAAATCGCACCGGGCCTGTCCATTTCGTGTCCATTTCAGGGGTCTGTCAATGGCCACAGTTGACGCATTCTGACTACCCTTGGCAATTCAGGACCTAGGTTTCCGCTTCCGCTTGGAAGGGTTCGATTCCCTTCCCCAGCCAATGTGATGTCTCAAGACATCGTGGACATATGTCTCACGACATCGTGGACATTTTGAGGCGACCGGGCCGGACTCCGCGGGGCTGATAGTCCCGGTTGGGGTCGAGAGTGAGCTGACGGAGCAGCGAGCCGTCCTCAGCCAAGATCCGGTACCCGGATGACATGCACACACCCGCGATCAAGCGCAACGTGGTGAACACCGGCTTCGCATATGGCCGCGTGTACAGCTACACCCCGACCATCAACGTCCGATCGAGGCTCAAGGCTCCCTGGTTCGAGAACGCTGACAACGTCCTTGGCAGCGAGTGCAACGTGGTCGGGATGCCCTGCTACACGCTGACGAGGACTGTGGGTCGGCATTACACCAACCCCGCCGGATGGGCCAAGGTGCTGAAGAACGAGACCGGCGATGAGTGGGACGACCTGCAGTTCTACCAGCTCGTCACCGGATCGAGCAGCCAGAACAGGGCGTACTCGTGGGACTGCACAAGCTCGAACTGGAAGCTCCACTGGACGAGCCATACGGAGATGTACTGCCTCAACGACTTCCTCACCATCGTCGCGAGCATCAAGCCGGGCATCGTGGTGACCGACCCGGCGACGGTCGCCACCGCATGGGGTCGCGGCAACCCGTGAGGCTTGCAACCCCCCGTTCCCTGCTAGGATTCGGTTCAGGTAGCATTCAGGGGGATTCGACCATGAGGGCCGGGGGGTCCAACATGAGGGGAGGAAGCATGTCTCGTCGCCGTTACTTCAACCGCGGGCGCAGCATGGTCGTCGGTGCGGTCGCCGCCTGCGCGATCGTGTCGGCGACGGCAGGCGTCACCCTGATCCAAGGGCAGGCGGCAGGAGCGTTCACCAAGCCGACCTGGGTGCTCCAGATCGGCCAAGCGGGCTCCGCCTTCGTGTACCCGTGGGGCATGGCGTGGGATCCGACGAGCGGCACGATCCTGACCAGCGATTACAACAACTGGCAGGTTCGGCGGTTCACCCCCTCCGGGTCACTGGCCGGCACCTACAGCTCGAAGGCCGCGCTCGGGGGCCAGCAGCCCTACGGCGTCGCCGTCGACCCAGTGACGGACAACTTCGTGGTCGATGACCTCGAGGGGTACCTGCGGTACAGCTCGACCGGCACGCTGATCAGGACGGTGACCACGTTCGCCGAGCATGCCTTCTACGCGCCGTTCATCGCCATCAGTCCGACCAACGAAAACGTGTACGTGGTGCAGTCCAACGGCCTCGATCCCAGCGGCTTGAACGCCGTCCTCATATTCGACAAGAACGACAACTTCCTCAGGCAGTTCGGGTCCACCGGCAAGTCCTGCGGCAGCGCTCAGTTCGGCCTGATCCGGGGTGTGGACGTCGACAGCGCAGGCAACGTGTACATCAATGACGTCAGCAACAACTGCGTGCAGGTCTTCAGTGCCGCCGGCACCTTCGAGCGGTTCTTCAGCACCAAGGCGGGGCTGCCGACCAACGAGCAGACCAGCACCAACACTCGCGGGCTCACCATCGACCGCTCCAGCAACATCGTCTATATCGCCGACTCGGCGAAGCAGCGCGTCGAGGCGTTCAGCACGGCGGGCAAGTTCCTCGGCATCATCGGCACTCCCGGCAACGACTGCTCCGGCAACGGCCAGATCGACGGGCCGCGGGATGCGGCGGTCGGACCCGATGGAACCGTGTATGTCAGCGACTACACCTGCTTCACCATCGACGCTTTCAACTCCATCCTCGCCTCAAAGAACCCCGGCGCCTTCATCAATCCCATCCCGAATCCGACGATCCCACCGCCCGCCGGCGGGTTGAATCAGGCAGTGGGTGTGGGCGTGTCCCAGGACGGCCAGAGTGTGTTCGTGACCGACACGTTCAACCAGCGTGTCCAGGAGTTCGACGGCCTGAGCAGCTCCACCCCGGGGGCCTTCGTCCAGATGTGGGGAAGCCGCCAGCCGGTCCTCAATGACATGTGCGCGATGGACTACCCCCGCGGGGCATCCGTCGATCCGAAGAACGGCAATCTGTGGATCAACGACACGCGGTCCGGGTACATCAAGGCCTACACGCCCACGGGCAATTCCAATGGAACCCTTGCGTGCGCAACCCCGAGCAGCGCCACCGTGAGCGCCCGCACCGTCTTCGGTGGCCAGGTCCAGGTGGGAACCTGCGTCTCGTGCTCGCCCGGAAAGTTCTTCTACTCACGTGGGATCTTCGTCGGCGGCCCGAGTGATGACGTCTACGTCACCGATAGCTCCAACGGGCGCCTGCAGGTCCTGACCCAATCCGGCACGGAGATCTCGGGCTTCCCCGTCAAGTGCGGAACGGTCGGCAGCAACCCGGCCGGGTACAACGGCTGCTCCGGCGTGGTCGCGGACTCCGTCGGCAACGTCTATGCGGCAGTGGTCAGTCAGGGCGTCGTCGACGTGTTCAGCTCGTCAGGCAAGCTGCTCCGCACAATCGGCGCCACCGCGCCCGGCGGCAAGCTCGGCCAGCCGTTTGACACGGCGCTGTCGCCCAACGGCAACATCCTCTACGTGAGCGAGCTCAAGAACAACCGGATCAGCGAGTTCAACCCGACGACCGGAGCATTCATCGGCAGCTGGGGAACGAAGGGCACCGCCCACGGTGACTTCAACCAGCCGATGGGGCTCGCCGTCGATGCCGCCGGCAACATCTACGTCAACGACTTCGGCAACGACCGGATCGAAGTCTTCACTCCCTGACGCAATGCGGCGCGGGTCGCACGGCGGCCCGCGCGCATGAACCCCGGCCACACGTTCGAGATGATTGCCGCGTCGGCGAGCCCCGCACGGTTTAACTGACGGCCCAACGAGACCCGGCGTAGTCTTTGGGGGCAGCCGCACGCAGGCGGCTGCGGATAGGGGAGTACGAAGCTATCCCCCTTCACCCAGGCTTGGCTGAACGTGGTACTTCTATCTGGCTTCGACATCTCGCTGATGAGTCTTTCGCGGACGCCTTTGGCTGTCGGAGGCCAGCTTTATGTAGCGTGGGCGTCCAGGTGGGAGCACACCGTTGACAGGTCAGCGTACGACTCCACCGAGTGGTCTCCCGCGTACGAGTTTACGACGGCCAGCGCTATACGTAGAACCATTGACGGCGGGGCCCTCCGCGGGAACGCGGAGGGCTCCTAGTCCGTTCTATCCCGCGGACCTCCCGACACTTGGAGGGAACTCGACCTGGAGCCCGGTAGCAGCTCGGGCTGCACTCGATGTTCGTCTACGGGGAGCGATTCGCTCGAGGCTGCAGAGTCACCCGGACGAGGTGGAAGGGCGCTGGAAGAGTGCCCTGAAGTAGCCCCGACATTCCGTCGCGAGTTGTCTGGCGCGAGATCAGGTCAGAACATGCACTGATCAAGAAATGGCCTTGCGCCGAAACGGCTTCCCCCGGAAAACATCGAAAGACAGCTTAGATCGACCCTCGAGCTGCGATTTCGGTTCTCACAAACGTGCACGCGCTTTGGTCGGCGGTAAGGTTGGGTTTCGAGCCGAAGGAAGTTCTCACCCCAGCCCAGGAATGGGCTTGCAACTCTCCTGGCCCGGGCCGTTGTCAGGGCCGTTGATCTCACACGCTATCCCGGCTGGAGTTGGATTCCCGCTCAGATGTTCAATGGACCCTGCACAGAGTGGCGGCCCGAACGTCCTATTGACTGGGTCGAACGCGCGCATCTGTGGCAAACAATCCACCCCCCAACGACGGACAGCGTACGAGCCGGTACCCGGCGCGGCACCCGCAGCGAGCCGGACGTGCAGCCAACGTCTGGACGACCGTGGCCGGTCGCGGGGGGCCGGCCGCTTGTGCTCGTCAACGCGACGGCACAATCTGCAGCAGTGCCAGCGCTCGAACCTTCCGGCCGTCGTCGGTCGTCGGATGATACCCGCGCCGTTGGAGCAGACGCGCCGGCGTACGCTGCTCCTCGGGTTTGCGACTTTGTCGTGGTCTTCGGAGGAAGTCTCGCTCGTTGTCACCGGAGGGATGGGCAGGCGCCTTGTTCCCACGTCGACGCACGTCGGTGTGCTCGCGATAACGCCGGGACCGGCCCCGCTGGTGTGCGGGTCAGCGCAGCTGCAGCTCTTTGGCGCATTCAACGAATGCGCTCCTCGACGGCATCGAAAAGCGCCTGAGCGAATCCCGCTCCGGCTGACGGGACGTCAGTCGCTCCGGTCCTGCATCTCCCAGGCGTGGTCCAGCGCGTGCCAAGCGATCCGGCGAGCGCCGTACCGTGGCGCCCAGCCACGATCGCGAGCAGGCTCACCGGTCCGGTCCGCGTGGATCACCGCGATCAGTGCGTCACGCATGGCTCGGACGGCCGCTGCGTCGTCGCCGGGGGCGCGAACACGCACCCCCAGCTTCCCCGCGTACGCGTGCTCAGCAGCAATCACGTGCTGGTACATCGCGTCGCGATCGCGGCCGCCGCCGCGCGGACCCTTGCGTAAGTGCGCTGGGGCGGAGGTCACCACGTCGTCCAGCGTCGCCCACGCAGCCTGGAGCAGGGTCGCGATGCGGTTGGCAACTTTGGCCGTCGCCGGGCCAAGCTCGACCGATGCCGCAATGCTCGGCGCTCCGAATGCGGTGGTCGCGTCGCCCTCGAGCTCCTCGACGGCCTCGAGCGATTCGACGCCATCCGTCGCCGGCAAGCGCAGACCGGCCGTCTGAGCAACCACCTTATAGCGAGGAGCGTAGGCCGCGAGTGCCGCCAGCGCGTCCTCAGGAGTCCGCCCGCTCCGGCACCAACCGGGCCAGTCGAGAGCTGACGCGAAGGACCGCTTGGGAGTCACCTCGAGAACGACGTCGATTTTCGAACCTGCCGGGGCCATGAGTGGCGGAGTCTGACAAAACAGACGCCGCCACTCGCGAGTCGGTCGACGAGGATCGACGGCCTCAGGCCGCTGCTGAGATCTCGGTCACGAGGGGCTCGAGCGCAGCGTTAATCGCCTCTTCCACGCGGCCGGCCAGGTGGAACGTCATCACGTCACGGACGCTTTCGGGAACATCCTCGATGTCCTTCTCGTTGCGCCGCGGCAGGATCACCTCGCGCAACCCCATGCGATGGGCCGCGAGGACCTTCTGCTTGACGCCGCCGATCGGCAAGACGAGGCCCTGGAGCGTCACCTCGCCGGTCATTGCGACGCTGCTGCGCATCGGCCGCCCGGTGAGGAGGCTGACGATGGCCGTTGTCATCGCGACACCCGCCGAAGGGCCATCCTTGGGCACCGCGCCTGCCGGCACGTGCACGTGGATGCTCTGGCGTGCGGCTTCGGGCTCGATCCCGAACGCCGCCGCATGGGCGCGCACATACGACAGTGCGATCTGCGCCGATTCCTTCATCACGTCGCCCAGCTGGCCCGTGAGGGTCAGCTGGCCATCGCCGGGAGCGTTGGCGGCTTCGATGAAGAGCACGTCACCGCCGGTACCGGTGACCGCCAGACCGGTGGCCACGCCTGCGACAGCGGTTCGCTCGGCGACCTCGTTGTCGAACTTCGGCTTGCCGAGGAGCTCGCGCACCTGCGCGGGCGTGATCTCGAATGGGGGAACCAGGTCGCCGCCGGCAACGCGCGTCGCGACCTTGCGGGTCATCTTGCCGAGCTCGCGTTCGAGGTTGCGGACGCCCGCCTCGCGGGTGTGATCGGTGATGACCGCGAGGATCGCGTCATCGGTGACGGTCACCTCATCGTTGCGGAGCCCGGCGTGCTCCACCTGGCGGCGGAGGAGATGATCACGCGCGATCGCGACCTTCTCATTCTCGGTGTACCCGTCGAGGCGGATCAGCTCCATACGGTCGAGCAGTGGCGCGGGGATCGTCTCCCACACGTTCGCCGTCGGAATGAAGAGCACTTCCGAGAGGTCGAGGTCGACCTCAAGGTAGTGATCGCGGAACGTGCTGTTCTGCGCCGGATCGAGCACCTCGAGCAGCGCAGAGGACGGATCGCCTCGCCAGTCACTGCCAACCTTGTCAATTTCGTCGAGCATGATCACCGGGTTCTTGGTGCCGGCTTCTTTGAGCGCTCGAACGATGCGTCCCGGCAGTGCGCCGACGTACGTGCGCCGGTGCCCGCGGATGTCCGCCTCGTCGTGGATGCCGCCGAGCGAGATCCGGGCGAACTTCCGGCCGAGAGCACGCGCGACCGACTCGCCGAGGGACGTCTTGCCGACGCCGGGAGGGCCGACCAGCGTGATGATCGCCCCGGATCCGCTGCCGAGCACGGTGATGCCCCGCTCGCTGCGGAGCTTCCGGACCGCCAGGAACTCGATGATGCGCTGCTTGACGTCCTCGAGGCCGGTGTGGTCCTCGTCGAGGATGCGCCGCGCTTCGGCGAGATCGAGATTGTCCTCAGATCGGACGTTCCAGGGGATCTCGAACATCCAGTCGAGATACGTCCGGATCCAGCCGTGCTCCGGGCTCTGCTCGCTCGTGCGCTCAAAGCGGTCCAGCTCTCGCTCGACCTCGGCGCGCACGTTCTCCGGCATACCGGCGTTCTCGAGACGGCTGCGGTAGCCTGCGGCCACGTCGTCGCCGCCTTCCCCGAGCTGCTTCTTGATCGCCTCGAGCTGCTGGCGCAGGAGGAAGTCCCGCTGGGTCTTCTCCATGCCCTCGTTGACCTCAGTTCGGACCTTCTCGCGCACCGACGCGTCGGCGAGGACATCCTTCGTCCACCCGATCAGGCGGGAGAGACGCTGCTCCAGGTCGAGTGTTTCGAGCACCTCGAGCTTCTGCTCGATGCTGAAGTCCGGTGAGTAGCCGGCGAGGTCGGCGAGGTGACCCGGGTGGCGGACCGAACGGACCGCCTCGATTGCGCGGCCGGCACCACGCAGCTCGAGCAGGTTCTCGATGAGCGCGCGATATTCACGCGCCAGCTCGCGAGCGGCGTCGGTCGGGTCGCCGTCGGGAAGCGGCTCAACCTGGACCCAGAGCGCCCCACCGATGTCGGATTGGCCGCCACCGAGCCGAGCGCGGTGCAAGCCCTTGAGGATGGTGACCTCGGCGCCGGAGGGGAGCTGCCCGGACTCCACGATCTGCGCGACCGTGCCGATCGCCGAGAACTGGCCGTCCACGTGGGGCACGAGCAGGATCAAGCGATTGCCCGTCTGCGCGGCGGTCAGGGCAGCGCGTTGGGGATCGCTCTCGACGGCGAGGGTGGCGGTCATCCCAGGCAGGACGACGACGTCGTCGAGCTGCAGGATCGGCAGGAGTTCGGAGGTCAGTTCAGCCATGTTCAGTCTCGTGAGGCCGGTCGCCAGGAGTGGCGAGCGGCTCGTTGGTGATCGGAATTTCTATACCCGGAGTCGAGATTTCCGAACCCACGTCGACACCACCTGTCCCCGACAAGAGCGGCGCAACCTGACTCGGTGCAGCGTCCGGCCTATCGCTGCGAGGCTGGAAGCCCCAGCTCGCGCCGGAAGAGGGCGTGGAACGAGCCGCCGAGGACCTGGCGGATATCGTCCTCGGGCCATCCACGCCGGACGAGCTCGTCAGTGATCATCGGCAGCCCGGAGGGTCCCTCGAGCCCGGGGACATACGTGATGAGGGTGCCGCCGCCATCCATCGACTCCACGGCGGGGCCATGGAGCTCGTTGGAAATCTCCTTATAGAAGTCCGGACCGAGGCCGACGTGCTCGACCCCGACGATCGATGCCGCGTGCTCGATGTGATCAACCACTCGCGCGACCGTGTGCACGCGCTCGTCGATGAAGGTGGCCAGCAGGTTGATGCCCACCACGCCGCCGGTGGCCGCAATGGCCCGGAGCCGGTCGTCGGTCAGGTTGCGGTGATGAGGACGGAGCGCGTGCGCGGATGAGTGCGAGGCGATGATCGGACGCGACGCGAGCTCCAGCATGTGGTCGGTGCAGGTCGCGCCGAGATGGGAGACATCGAGCATGATGCCGAGCCTTTCGCACAAGCCGACTGCCTCGATGCCGGCCTGGGTCAGCAGGCTCCCGGTCGCATCCTCCGCCGATCCGTCGGCGAGCATGGTGCGCCGGAAGTGCGTGAAGGAGGCGATGCGCACGCCGAGCCGGTGGAACGTCTCGAACAGGGCAGTGTCGGTGCCCACCGCCTCGCAGCCTTCCAGAGCCAGGATGAGCGCGATCCGCTCTTGAGACAGTGCAGCGTCGACGTCGGCGCCCGTGAGGCAGATCTGGACCGCTTCAGGGTTGGCTGCCGCGATCCGCCAGCCCGTCTCGAGCATCCGCAGGGTCTGACGCAGGGCTCCCTCAGGACGGAAGTCGTCATCGATGAAAACCGGCAGCACCTGGATCTTCACGCCACCGGCGTGCAGCTGGGGCAGCCAGGCAGCGCGGAAGTACGCGCCCTGCTCCGACGGCCGGCGGCGTGCGCAGACCATGAGCAGGTCGTTGTGCGTGTCGACGACGATCGCCTGCTGGTGGAGAGCTGCGGCGGCCGCAGCGATTGCGGGCATGTCTCGTCCTGTCACTGCTGCGTCGGCGGCGTCTCGAAGCGCACCATCGCAGCCTAGCCCCTTCATCGGCGTGAACAGACCTGGAGATCCCGAAGATGCGTGCCCTGACCACGACCGGCGACGACGACCTGCTCCGTCTGACCGACGTCCCAGACCCCGAGCCGGCCGCCTCGGAGGCACTCGTGCGCGTCCAGGCGACCAGCCTCAACCGCGGCGAGGTGTTGCGTGCGCGGAACGCTCCGGCGGGCGACCAGGTTGGGTGGGACGTGGTCGGGGTCATCGAGCAGCCGGCCCAGAACGGAAGCGGCCCGCCAGCCGGCACGACGGTGGTGGGCCTCGTCAACAATGGCGCCTGGTCGGAACTGGCGGCGGTGCCGGTCGACTACCTGGCAGCGGTGCCGAGCGGCGTCACGCCCGCTCAGGCCGCGTGCATGCCGGTGGCCGGGATGACCGCATTCCGGGCGCTGGCGCTCGGGGGTTTCCCGGTCGGCAGGAGCGTGCTGATTACCGGCGCGTCCGGCGGCGTCGGACACCTCGCCGTCCAGCTTGCCCGCGCGGCGCAGATGACGGTCACCGGGTTGCTCCGCACCCCTGAAGCCAACACCGCCGCTGCAGCCGCGTGTCATCACGTGCTTCGCGACATCCGGGATGCGCAGGGTCCGTTTCACCATGTGCTCGACGGTGTCGGGGGCGAGGTGCTCACCCGGTGTGTCGACGTCGTCGCACCGCACGGAATCGTCGTCTCCTACGCGTCGACGCTCATGGACCCGGCCGCGCTTGGACCGCGTTGGTTCGGCGCACACGTCGGTGCGACTCTGCGCGCGATGTTGCTCTTCGATGAGCTGCGCTTCACGCAGAGCGCTGCGTCGGATCTGGCCACACTCTGCGATCTCATCGCCGCGGGTCTCCTCGTGCCGCACATCGACGTCGAGGCGGACTGGACCAGAGGCGGCGAGCTGGCCCGTGACCTCATGGCACGAAACGTGACGGGCAAGGTCGTTTTGACCATCGGCAGCCACTGACATGGTGCGTGCAGTCTGCGGAGGTCGGTGATGGCGCAGATCGTGGTTGTCGGCAACCAGACGTACAAGAAGCGGAATGTCGTCGCGGTCTGGCTCGGGTTGCCGTTCATCACGCTCGGCATCTATTCGTACATCTGGATCTACAAGGTCAACGACGAGGCGCGACGGTTTCTCGGCGACGAGTCCATCAGGCCTGGGCTGTCCGTACTCGCCTTCTTCCCCGGCGCCCTCCTGATCGTCCCGCCATTCGTGTGCATCTACCGGACGGGGGTGCGGATCGCGCGCATGGAGGCGGCGTCGGGAAGCCCGAACCGGGCGGAGCCGGTGGTCGGCCTGGTGCTGGGATTCGTCTTTGGTCTCTACTCGCTGTACTACCAGGACCACCTCAACGGCTTGTGGGATCGGTATCTCGGGCCGGGTATGTTGCCGCTAGCGGCGCCGCCGCCTGCGCCACCGCCACTTCGATAGCAGTGACCCAAACCGACACGCTGAGGCCGTTCGGCGTCATCGTTGCGCTGGACCGACGGCGCGATCGCTGGTATTCTTAAACAGCCGCGTCGACATCGCGGCATCGGTGATGGGTCTCACCGTCCTCGGCCACCCGGCCTGATGGGCCCTACCAGAATCGCTGGTAGGAGGACCTCCCGTGAGTTGCTGCCCTTTGCATATCGGTGTGCTCGACGCTCTCAACAACACCTATGGCATCGCCACGCTCTGGATTGCGCTCGCATTTGTGGCGAGTGTCATCTCGGTGCGTATCGGGCTGTCGGTCGCGCTCGTGGAGATCCTGCTCGGCGTCCTCGGCGGCAACGTCTTCGGCATGTCGTCCAATCAGTGGATCGACTTCCTCGCGGGCTTCGGTTCGGTGCTGCTGACATTCCTCGCCGGTGCGGAGATCGATCCCCCTTCGTTCCGACGCTTCTTGAAACCAAGTCTGGTGATCGGGGGTGTCGGATTCATCGCGCCGTGTCTGGCGGCGTGGGCGTTCGCCCTGCTGGTGCTGCGCTGGCCGGTCCACGGCAGCGAGATCGCCGGGATTGCACTCTCGACAACCTCGGTCGCGGTCGTCTACGCGGTGATGCTGGAGACGGGACTCAACAAGACTGACCTCGGGAAACTGATTCTGTGCGCGTGCTTCGTCTGTGATCTCGGCACCGTGCTCGCCCTCGGGGTGGTGTTCGCCAACTTCAACAGCGTTCTGATCGCCTTCGGGATCGCGACGGCGATCGTAATGGTGTTCCTGCCGCGGTCGTTGCGTTTCGTGATCCGTCACATCGGTCACCCGATCAGTGAGCCCGAGGTGAAATACGTCTTCCTGCTGCTCTTCGGACTTGGGGCGCTCGCGACCGCGGCGAAATCCGAGGCCGTGCTGCCCGCGTATCTGCTCGGACTCGGTGCAGCGGGCATTTTCCATGCCGATCCCAAGATGGTCGGGCGCGTCCGCGGCGTCGCGTTCACGTTCCTGACGCCCTTCTTCTTCCTGCGTGCCGGAACCCTGATCGCACTCCCGGCGGTGATTGCGGGGAGCGTCACCATTCTCGTCCTCTTCGGCGTCAAGGTCGGCGCCAAGGTGATCGGCGTCTTTCCGGCGACGCGACCGTTTCGGATTCGCGTTCGTGAAGCCTGGTACACGACGATGATGATGTCGACCGGACTGACCTTCGGCACCATCGCCGCGCTCTTCGGCTACACCAACGGGTACATCACGCGCTCGCAGTACTCGATTCTCGTGACCGTCGTGGTGCTCACCGCGCTGGTACCGACACTGATTGCCCAGCTGGTCTTCAAACCGCGGATCACCGAGCTCCTCCACGGCGCACCGGAGCCCGATCCTGATCCGGGTGTTCTGGTGGCGTGATCGCAAGGCGCATATACCTATACGTGGTCACCGTCTCGAATCCGAAGCGCTCGTACAATCGGACCGCGGGCGTGTTGTCGGGATTCACCTCGAGGCCGACCTCACGCACGCCGTCGGTCCGGAGCCGGTCGAACACCGCGCCGAGCATCCGTGTCCCGAGCCGCTCGCCCCGGCGTGGCTCGTCGATGACGAACCCGTAGATCATCGTTCGCTGCGTGGTCTCGGTGAGGCGGATGGTCCCGATCACCGTCTCTCCCTCGACTCCGACGAGGCGAAACTCACCGGGACCATCGCTGTATTCCTCGCCGAGCACCGCGACGACGGCGGCGTGGTCTGCATCCGAAGCCGGGCGCAGCTCCACGGGCGTCGCCGGCGCGCCGGGCATGGGTCGCTTGGCAGGCCGCACCACCATGCGACGCTCGGAGGCCTCGTGGGTGGCGCCGAGGCGCCGAAACCACGCCAGCCCTGCCGGCCACGCGTCTTCGCAGATGAGCAGGATGCTTTCGTGTCCAAGGCTTCTCGCAGCGGCACGCAGCCCCTCGAGCAGCGCCGTCCCCGCCCCCCGACGCCGCCACGAGGGGTGCACCATGCCGCACGCCTCGGCTTCGTCGTCGGTGGTGATCCCTGCGTACCCGATCACCTCGTCGCCCGCCAGCGCAAGCAAGTGAATCGGGCGATCGAGGTGGTCGGCCTCGTCGAGCTCGATCTTCAGGTCGAGGCGCGCGGCCGCCTCGCACGCCCGCCGCAGCCGATCGACGTTCCTCCGATCGCCGCCGTCGAGCCGCGCCTTTCCAACGATGGTCCATCCGGCCACTGGGCGACAGCCTGACACGGTCGCTGCGGACCAGCTCGCGACGAGCTGTCGATTTGAGCCTTCGCCGTTCGTCGTCATGATTGGGACGACTCATCCGGACGCCAAGGAGCGCAATCAGTGAAATACATGCTGCTGTTCATCAAGAACGAGGAGGCGGACCTCGACGAGGTGGCCCAGCGCGCCCATTATGCCGCGATCGACGAGTGGTTCTCGGAGATCGGGCGTGACGGCAAGCTCCGCGGCGGCGAGGAGCTGCAGCCCTCGAACACCGCGACCACGATCCGCTTTCAGGAAGGCAGGCCGCTGGTCACCGACGGACCGTTCATGGAAAGCAAGGAGAACGTCGCCGGGTTCGTCACGATCGACGTGGCGGATCTGGACGAGGCGATCGCCATTGCCAAGAAGTGGCCGCCGAAAGACCAGGCCGTCGAGATCCGCCCGGTGGTGAACCACGACGACATGCCCCATCATCCGGTCGGCTGAGACGGGCGAGGCTTGCGCGGCGATGATGACGGACCCGACCGCAGAGGCGATGAACGCCGTGTTTCGGGCGGAGGTCGGTCTTATCTGCGGCTCGCTGGTGCGCATCACCGGTGACTTCGACCTGGCGGAGGATCTGGTGCAGGACGCGGTGGTCGTGGCTCTGCAGCGCTGGCCGGTCGACGGTGTCCCCGAGCGGCCCGCCGCGTGGCTGCTCCAGACCGCCAGGCGGCGCGCGATCGATCGCCTCCGTCGCGATTCGACCTACCGGGCGAAACTGCAGTTGCTGACCGACGGCTGGGCGCCGGACGTGCGCTCCGATCCCGACGATCGACTCCGCTTGATCTTCACATGCTGCCACCCTGCGCTGGCTCGTGATGCCCAGGTGGCGCTGACGCTTCGAGCGGTCATGGGCATGACCACGAGTCAGATCGCCCATGCGTTCCTCGTTTCCGAGGCGACCATGGCCCAGCGCATCGTGCGCGCCAAGCGGAAGATCGTCGACGCCCACATTCCGTACCGCGTTCCCGACGCTGATGAGCTTCCCGACCGGCTGGCCGAGGTGCTGGCCTCCCTCTACATCGTCTTCAACGAGGGATACCTGGGGAGTGGACCGGAGATGTCCACGAGCCGCGACCTTTGTTCCGACGCGCTCTGGCTGTGCGGGCTCGTCGCTCGAATGCTCCCCGATGAGCCCGAAGTACTCGCCCTGCTCGCATTGATGCGACTCCACGAATCTCGCCGGGCGACGCGCTTCGGCGCGGACGGCGCACTCGTCCTGCTCCGCGATCAGGACAGGGCCCATTGGGACCACTCGGTGATCGCCGAGGCCGGCGCGCTACTCGAGCAGGCCAGGCGGCTCGGCCGCCCGGGCTCGTATTGGCTGCAGGCAGCGATCGCCGCCTGTCACGCGGAAGCGCCCACGTTCGAGGACACTGATTGGCCGCAGATCCTCGCGCTCTACGGAGCGCTCGTGCGGCTCAATCCGGGACCCGTAGTGCGCCTGAACCGGGCGATCGCGCTCGAGCACGTGGCCGGGCCGGTGCCCGCCATGGAAGAGCTCGACGCGCTGCGGGCCGAACTCGACGGGTACCACCTGTACTGGGCGACACGAGCGGAATTGCTCCGTCGTTTCGGCAGGCTCGATGAGGCTGCGGATGCCGATCGCCGCGCCATCGAGCTCACGGACAACCCTTCGGAACGCGCGCTCCTCGAGACGCGCCTCGAACCACCCGTCATCCGCGCCCTCGGCGCGAACAGCAACTGACCAGCCAAGGAGGCACGACATGGCGAAATATCTGCTCGTCTATCACGGTGGCGGCATGCCGGAAGGCGAGGAAGCACAGGCGAAGGTGATGGCGGCGTGGGGAACGTGGTTCCAGAATCTCGGCCCGGCCCTCGCCGACGGCGGGAATCCCGTCGGGCAGACCAAGACCATCGCCAGCGACGGCGCGGTTTCGGATGGAGGTGGCGCAAACCCGGCCACCGGCTACAGCCTGATCGAGGCCGACAATCTCGATGCGGCGGTCGCAGCGGCCAAGGGATGCCCGGTCCTCGGAGGCGGCGCAACCGTCGAGGTCGCGGAAACTTTCAACGTCATGTAGTCACGCCGAATCGGGTTCGCCCGGTTCGATGAGGACACAGAAAGGGGGCACCCGCGTCCGCGCCTCGACGGCGCGGAGCGCGGGAGGTCTCCGGTCATGCACTCGACAGCCGAAAGTCGCGACAATAGGGTGAGCATGAGCGAGGAGGAGGTCCCCGCCGGTCCGCCGGCGTGGCCAGGGGGAGCGCGTTCGTACGACCCGTGGAGCAGTACGGGGTGGACATCCGCGCCACCGGCGCCTGGATGGTGGCCGCAGCAGTACTACACCTACGAGCCGCCACCGCCGCCAAGGCGGACGTCGCGACTCCTCCTGCTCGGTGCAGTTGCCGTCATCTTCGTGTTCGCCGCGAGCGCGGCCGCGACGGCGGTCATCGCCACCCGCGGCCTCGGCGGCTCGGGGAGCACCGCGGGGGTCGCCGCAGCGGTGGTTGACATCGACACCTCCCTCGGCGGCGGCGCAGCCGCTGCCGGAACCGGCATCGTGCTCACCGCATCCGGAGTCGTGCTCACGAACAATCACGTGATCCAGGGCCAGCAGGGGATCACCGTCCGGCTCACGGCGACAGGCGTCCGCTACAGCGCCATCCCCATCGGCGAGGACGTCACCCACGACGTCGCGGTGCTCCAGCTCCAGGGAGTCAATGGACTGTCGACAGCGCCGATTGGCGACTCATCGACCGTCCAGGTCGGAGACCAGGTCACTGCGCTCGGCAACGCCCAGGGGCGCAATGGTACGCCGGCGGTCGCCACGGGGACGGTGACAGCGCTCGAGCAGTCCATCACCGCGTCGGACGAGACCGGTCAGAGCTTCGAGAATCTCAGCGGGATGATTCAGACCAATGCCCCGATCCAGCCTGGCGACTCGGGCGGCCCCCTGGTCAACGGCAACGGTCAGGTGGTCGGCATGGATACAGCGGCAAGCGGTGCGCGCAGGGGACCGGAGCCGGGTGCGGCCCAGGCGTTCGCGATCCCGATCGACACCGCCCTCAACTACGCGCACCAATTGATCGCACACCCCTCGACGCTGCCCGCCGGCGCTCGCCTGGGGGTCTGCGTCCAGGACAGCACCGCACCGCTCGGAGCACTGTTGATCACCGGGGCACCTCCGTGCACCACAGCTGTCGCGAGCGGGAGTCCCGCGGCGACCACCGGGCTCTCCGCCGGAGACGTGATCACCGCGCTGGGAGGCGTGTCGGTGGTGTCCAAGGCGTCGCTCGTGCAGATCCTTCAAGGCGAGCGACCTGGGCAAACGGTGGTGGTCATGTGGCTCGACGCGTCCGGCCACCAACATCAGGCCACGGTCACCCTCGCCGCAGCCGGCTCCCAGTAGCGTCGGGGTTCCCGCGCCCTCCAGCCCAGGGGGTGGAGAGCAGTCGGCCCGCGCCCCGTCTGAACGACAATCCGCATGTGCAGGAGACCGTGTCCGACGTCCTGGTCGAGTACGAGATGACAGCTCGAGCGAAACTCACGCCGGCGGCGTTCGACTACATCGCCGCCGGGGCGGGTGAGCAGCTCAGCCTCGAGGAATCGCGAGCCGCCTGGCGGCGCTACCGGCTCCGCCCGCGCATCTTTCGTGGTGGCGCGGCTCCCGACCTCTCGACTGACGTCATCGGGACGCGCCTTGCGATGCCGCTCGTCGTGGCGCCGACGGCGTATCAGCAGGTTGCGCATCCTGACGGCGAGGTGGAGATGGCGCGCGGTGTCAGCGCTGCGGGCGGGCTGATGGTGGTGACAACTCGGGCGACCCGAGCGCTCGAGGAGATCGCGGCCGAACTGCACGGTCCGTGGTGGTACCAGGTGTACGTGGTGAAGGATCGAACCCTCACCGCCGCGCTCGTCCGTCGCGCTGCCGGGTTGGGGGCCACGGCGCTGATGCTCACCGTCGACACGCCATACATCGGGTTCAAGCGTGGCGGCCACGTCGCCCCCGTGAGCTTCGAGCAGCACCTGGTGAACTTCGGCACTCACCTCGCGCCCGGGGCCGCGTTCGAGGAGGTCACGGCGGCCATCGACCAGGACGCGTCGATCCGGCTCGAGACGATCGCGTGGCTGCGGGACATCGCCGGGCTGCCGGTTCTGGTGAAGGGGGTCCTCCGCGCCGACGATGCGGTTGCGTGCCTCGAAGCCGGCGCGGCGGGGGTGGTGGTCTCCAACCACGGGGGGCGTCAGCTCGACCGCGCCGTCGCCAGCGCCGTGGCCCTTCCCGAGATCGCCAAAGCCATCGGCGGACGCGCCCCAATCCTCGTGGACGGCGGCATCGTGAGTGGCACCGACGTCCTCGTGGCGCTCGCGCTCGGGGCCACCGCAACGATGATCGGCCGGCCGTTGCTCTGGGGTCTCACAGCCGCGGGATCGGCCGGCGTGGAACGAGTCCTCGGCTGCTACCGGGACGAGCTCGCGCACGCGATGGGCCTGGCAGGGGTCACCGGGGCCGGCGATTGCACCAGCGATCTCGTGGCCTGAACGTCCAATTCAGACGTTTCCCACTTTGTAACCTCGACGCGTGACTCGCGAAGCGGACGGACTCGTACGATATCCGCCCACCGCAGTCCGCCGAGCCGTAGCGAAGGAGCCGCCATGGACACGAGCGACACCGGAACATCGACATCGAGCCGAGCTCGTGGGCGTCGTGGTGCAGCGACCCCCTCGACGCCGGACGCCGTGAGCGTTGTGGTCCTGGGCCCGCGCGACTCCCTGGTGGGAACCCTGACCGTTGCAGGCGATGTTCGGATCGAGGGCACCCTTGATGGCGAGGTTTCCGCCACCGGTGAGGTGAATGTGCATGCTTCCGGCACAGCGCGCGCGCAGATCGCAGCGCGCGACATTGTCGTCAGCGGCGCGGTCGAAGGCACCATCGTGGCGCACGAGCTCGCGGCACTCACCGAGAGCGGCTCCTTCGCCGGCGAGTTGCGCGCCGGACGCCTTCGTATCGACGAGGGCGCCACGGTAAACGCGACCATCACGATGAGCCCGACGGGCGATGCGCCGCCCGCCCGACGCATGGAAGAGCACGACGACGAGACAGTGGTTGACGTGACCGGCTCACCGGTCGGAGGCGAGGGTGAGCACGGAGCCTATGGCGAAGAGAACGCAGGCTCCGAGTCCGATGCGCACAGCGACGAGCGTACCGCGGAGACGTCCGGCGTCTCCTCAGGTGCGGACTCAGAAGAGGGCTGAGCCGGGGACTGGTCGCGAAGCCGCCCGGTAGCGAGGGTGAATGCGCCGTGAAACGCGTAATCACCTTCGCCCAGGCGGTGCATGGTCCGGTCCAACTCCTCCTCGAAGGTGGCGCGAGCGCCGGGACTCAGGAGCCCGATCATGGCGTGCGGCCAAGGTCCAGACCACTCCATCATCTCGGTCCACTCGTGCACGTCGGCGGCGCGCACACCGACGAGCAATTGGGTCACGCGGATGTCGGCGAAGCCGGCCATTTCGAGCATGTTGGTCAGCACCCAGGGCTCACCGAAGAGCGCGTGATGTGCCGGCGTTCGTGCACGCCGGATGGCGAGACGCTCGAGTCGTTCGAAGAAGACGCCCTGTGCAGGTGTCGAGAGGCTCCTGCAACGGCAGGACACCGCGATCCGACCATTCGGCCGGAGCACGCGCCGGATTTCTGAAAAGGCCTGCCATGGATCCTCGAGGTAGGCGAGCGACTGTCCGAGGATCGCAATATCGAAGAGGCTGTCGTTGAAGACGAGACGATGCGCGTCCATCACCGAATAGTCGACGCCGCGGTCTCCACTCGCCTGCTCGCGCGCGTACGTGACCATGTCCGGTGAGAGATCCACGGCCATGTGGCGCAGCTCGGAGCCTCCGAGGCCCAGCGACCTGCTGATCAAGCCCGTGCCGCAGCCGATGTCAATCACTCGCTCGTGCGTCTGGACGTCGGCAAAGGTCGCGAGTCGCTCGGCGGCACGAACGTTTGCGCCCCCCGCCCACGAGTCGTATCGCTGCGCAGCGTCGCGGTAGAAGTCGAGTTGCAGTCGCCGAAACGTGTCCGGCGTGCCGGTAACCGTCACCGAGTCGCCGGAGGATTCGCCCCGCGGAGGAGCCTCGAGATCAGTACGATATGTGCCGAGCAGCGGACGAGAAGGAGAGGACACATCCATGGACAGCATCACTGAAGTCGAGGAGGCGTCCATTCCGCGCGGGGGTCACCGAAACGGCGCTGCTGGCGCCAAGGGAGTCACCCTCGGGCCGCGCGACGTACTCAACGGTTCGCTCACCATCGAAGGCGATCTCCACATCGAGGGGACGGCTGAGGGTGAGATCACCGCGTCCGGCGACGTCGACGTCGAGGCTTCGGCCACGGTGCGCGCGCGGATCGACGGACGCAACGTCACCGTTCGTGGCAACGTAACCGGCAACGTCGTCGCACACGCGCGGCTCATGGTCGCGGGGAGTGGCGTCGTTCTGGGCGACGTGCGTGCCGTGAGACTCCGAGTGGACGACGGCGGCACCGTCAACGGCAGCATCACCATGGGTGCGAGCGAGTCGGCATAGTGCATCCGGCTTGATCGCATCGGCGAATTATCCGCTGTCGGAGGGTCGGACCTTCAGGCGGGCTGCTGCAGACCTTCGAGGAGGCGGGTGGTTGCCGTGGCAACCTGCTGCACTGCAGCGTCGAAGGCCGCTTGATTCGCCTTCGACGGCGCCCTGTAGCCGCTGATCTTGCGTACGAACTGCAGCGCGGCCGCGTGCGCGTCGTCGTCGCCTGCTGGCGGTTCAGCACCACGGAGCGTCTTGATACTTCGGCACATGTGTCGAGAGTACTCCGGGGGGCGGCGACGTAACGCCGGGGCGTACTCATTTGCATCGACCCACAGCGGAGGTTCTCTTGATGCAACGAATTGTCCTGACCTTGGCGGTGGCGGCCATGCTCGCCGCCTGCGGCGCGGCCGCAACGAACAGCTCGGCGCCGGCGACCAGCAGCGGCCCGGCGGCAGCGACCGGCTCGACCATCTTCACGGCGACCACCTCGCTCGGGACGGTGCTGGCCGACTCCAAGGGCTTCACCCTCTACTACTTCCTGCCTGAGAAGAACTCGACGATCGGGGCCTGCACGGGCGGCTGCCTGAGCGCCTGGCCGGCCGTGGTGGTGACCGGGGCACCCACGGCGGCAGCGGGCGTCACGGGGACACTCGCCACGGTGTCGATCATGGTCAACGGCGCGGCCGCGACCGAGGTCACCTACAACGGCTGGCCGCTGCACACCTTCGGGAGCGACACGGCGCCCGGCCAGACGGGCGGCAACGGCGTCGGCGGCAAGTGGTTCGCGGCGATGCCGGGGACGACCGCATCCGCGACCGGTGCCACCACCAGTTCAAGCTCGACGCCGACCGCGAAGCCGACCAATACACCTGGAGGTTATGGATACTGACGCCTCACAAAAGTGAGCGTCTTTCAGTACATCTCCGAGAACTGGGACCAGATCGGCCCCCAGATCGCCACGCATCTCGAGATCGTCGCCGAGTGCATCGCGATCACGAGCGTCATCGGGCTGGGGCTCGGCATCGCGGCGGCGCGGTCCGAGCCCCTGTCCACGATCATCATGGCCGTCACGAGCACGATCCTGACGGTCCCGAGCTTCGCGCTCTTCGGCCTCCTCTCGATCTGGTTCGGACTGGCCAACCCGCCGGTGATCGTGGGGCTCGTCCTCTACGGCCTGCTCCCGGTGACGCGGAACACGCGAGCCGGCATCAAAGCCGTCGACCGGGCGGTGGTGGAGTCCGCCCGGGGTATGGGCATGAGCCCGCGCCAGGTGCTGTGGAAGGTTGAACTGCCACTCGCCGTTCCCGTGGTGCTCGGGGGCATCCGCCAGGCCACGGTGATGATCGTCGCGATCGCGACCGTCGGTGCGACGGTCGGGGTCGACGACCTGGGACAGACCATCCTCTCGGCGATCGGCAGGACCACTGGCACTCTCGATGCGGTGCTCGCCGGCATCCTTCCTGTCGCCGCCATCGGCATCCTCGCGGACCTGATCCTGGCCGGCATCCAGCGAGCGCTCTCCCGCGGCCGCGTCTCGGTCGCGGCGACATGATCACCTTCGACAGCGTCGTCAAGCGGTACGCGAACTCGGTCGCCGTCGACCACCTGTCGCTCGAGATCAAGTCGGGCGAGACGGTGATCCTGGTGGGACCGTCCGGCTGCGGCAAGACGACGTCCCTGAAGATGATCAACCGGCTCGTGGAGCCGACCGAAGGCACGATCAGCATCGACGCCCGCGACACCCGAACCTACGACGTCAACGATCTGCGCCGGTCGATCGGCTACGTGATCCAGCAGGTGGGTCTGTTCCCGCATCAGACGGTCGCCGAGAACATCGCCACCGTGCCGCGGCTCCTCGGATGGACCAAGCAGCGGACCGCGGCTCGCGTGGAGGAGTTGCTCGACCTCATCGCGCTCCCGGCCGCCGAGTACGCGCGCCGGCTGCCGGCCGAGCTGAGCGGCGGTGAGCGCCAGCGAGTCGGGGTTGCCCGCGCTCTCGGTGCCGATCCCAACATCCTGCTCATGGATGAGCCCTTCGGCGCCATCGACCCGATCGCCAGGGAGCGGCTCCAGAACGAGCTCCTCCGGCTCCAGAGCGTCGTCCGCAAGACGATTGTGTTCGTCACCCATGACATCGACGAAGCGGTCAAGCTCGGCGACCGGGTCGCCCTGCTCTCGAGGGGTGGCAAGTTGGAGCAGTTCGCCACGCCCGAGGAGTTGCTTGCCCACCCCCAATCCGAGTTCGTCACCGGGTTCCTCGGCGAGGGGCCACTCGTCCGCCGCCTGGCCCTCATCCCCATCAGCGACGTGGCACTTCCAGCGGTGAACGGCGCCGCGCCGGATGCGAGCGTTGACGCCGGCGGCACGCTACGCGATGCGCTGGACGCGGTGCTCCGCTCCGCCGAAGGCACGGTTCGCGTGGTCAGCGGCGATCAGACGCTCGGTCTCATCGATGCCGATGTCATCCGTGCAGCGTCGATGCGGGCCCGCTAGATGAGCCTCACGCCCTGGTGGATGCGGCGCCTCCGCCTGTTCGCGGTGCCCATCTGGGTCGCGATCGGGATCGTCGTGTCGATCGGTGTCTATCAGACCCTGGTCGGCAAGGAATTCGACTCTCAGATTCTCAATGCGCCGAATCTCATGAGCGAGACGATTCAGCACGTGTTCCTCTCTGGGGTCTCGTTCGGTCTCGTGGCAGCGATTGGCGTGCCGCTGGGCGTGGTGATTGCCCAGGCGGGCCGGGCCGTGCGCGTTCCCGTGTTCCTCCTCGCGAATCTCGGGCAGGCGATTCCCGGCATCGGACTCCTCGTGCTCCTCTTCGCGTTCCTCGGTCTCGGCGTGACACCCACCGTCATCGCCCTGGTCGTGTATGGACTCCTGCCGGTGCTGCGCAACACCGTTGCCGGTATTCAGGGAGTCGACCCGGCGGCGGTCGATGCGGCGCGAGGGATGGGGATGACGGGATGGCAGGCTTTGGCGCGAGTGCAATTGCCCCTGGCATCGCCGTTGGTCTTCGCGGGGCTGCGCACGGCACTCGTCCTAATCATCGGAACCGCTACACTCGGAAACTTCATTGGAGGTGGCGGCCTCGGGGACGTGATCGCCGCAGGCATCAACAACAGTGATCGGATGGTTTTCGTCGGAGCCGTGATGGTGGCATCGCTTGCTTTGCTCGCAGACTGGGGGCTCTCAATGATTGAGCGCATCGCAGTCCCAAGACAGGTCAGCCGTTGAACATGTGGAGGAACACATCCATGAGTCGCAAGCTACTCGCGGTCATCGCTATCGCGATACCCGGGACCCTTGCTGCATGCGGGGGTGGAAACTCCGGCGGCGGCAACCCGTCGACCAGCCCCGGCACGACGGCGACGTGCCCCACCGGCACCCAGACCAGTGGGCATGGCGCAACCCTCTCAATCGGGAGCAAGTCCTTCGCCGAGGAGCAACTGATGGCCCAGATGACTGTTGACGTGCTCGGCGCGCACGGCTTCACGATCACCAACACCTTCAGCGCCGCGGACAAGGCGATCGGCACCGCGCTCAGCGACGGCACGATTGACATGTACTGGCAGTACACCGGGACCGAGCTCGGCGACTACCTCGGGCTCACGGGCTTCCCGACCGCGCTCGCTGCGGCATTTACCTACGTGCAGCAGAAGGATGAGGCGAACAACCTCTGCTGGGTCGCGCCCACGCAATTCGACGACACCAACGGCATCGCCATCAAGTCGAGCCAGACCTCGACGTTCGGCGCCTCGCTGGCGGCGTTCGGCACGTATCTGACCGCGCACCCGAACACCCACGTGTGCATCCAGTCCGAGTTCCTCACCCGCCCCGACGGGCTCCCCGGGCTCGTCAGCCAGTACGGGTGGCCCGCCGCCTCGAGCTTCCACTACACGCAGATCGGCACCACCGCCGAGAAGGCGATCGCCAGCGGTCAGTGCGATGCCGGCGAGGTGTACACCACGGACTCCGCCATCGAGGCGAACAACGAGGTGACGCTGACCGACGACAAGAACCTCTTCCCGCCGGACAACGCGGGACTCGTGGTCCGCTCGAGCGTGCTCCAGAAGTACCCGTCGATCGGTGCCTGGATGACCCCAGTCGCAGCCAAGCTGACCACGCCGGTCATGCTCCAGCTCAACGCGATGGTCGAGATCCAGGGTCAGACGGTTCCCAGTGTCGCGCACACCTGGCTCGTGCAGAACGGGTTCCTCTCGAGTTGATTCTCAGGTAGCCTTGGCGCAGCGATGCGACGACTGCTACCGATAACCACAGCCGTCGTTTCGCTCGCACTGATCGGCGCGGGGGGCGCCGTGACAGTGCGGGCGATGGGGCGTTCGTCGTCGTTCCACCACGACGCGGTGGCCCTCGAGCGGTCATGGAGTCAGAACGTCCGCGACGGCGTGCCGGAGGTCAGTGTCGCGCCGCTGCACCATGAGCTCGAGACGTCGAAGTACATGCAGGCATCGGCGTTTTCGCCGCTCTGGTGGCTCGATGACGGGAGCGCGTTCCTTGCCACGATGCACCGGCAGACAGCAGGGGTGTGGACCTCCGCGATGGCGGTGGCGCGAGCGCGCGCGGAGAGCGCGATGTCGGCGTGGAGCCAGATGGAGTTGGAGTTCGGGGCGTACGTGCCGGCCGGCGCTGCGAAGGCAGCGGCCACGTGGAGCGCGCAACTCGCCGCCGCAAAGACACCCGCCGCGATCAATGCCCTGGCGGTCGCGTGGACGAGCGAAGTGGCTGTGGCGCGCCGGTCGGCGACCCTGGATGAGGTGACGGTTGCAACCGGGGGCTATGGCGGCGTCGCCGCGCTGGTGGCGGCCGCCGAGCACACGGTTGCAGTCGCACATGGCAATAACCTCGACACCGGCGCGGTGCCGTCGCTGATCACAACCCTCACGGCGAGTGGCAGCGACGCTGCGGCGACCGTGCATGCGATCAAGGCACTCGAGGCCGACCTCGTGTCACTCAACGCGCTGATCAGCCTCGACGGCCGAGTCGCGACCGAGCTGCGCGCCCTCGACGCGCGAGTACAGCTCGCCGGCACGCACAACGCGGCGAACGCGAAGGGGTTCGCCGGTCAGTACGCATCGCTGTCCGCGCAGTTTCACGCAGGTGGGACGGCGGCGCATCTCGACTCCGTGTCGGGGGAGATCGCGTCGCTCGAGAACTCCGTGAACGCGGCGCTGACTGCGGTGGGCTGCGGCCACGCGGTCCCCAACGGCAAGGTGATCGATATCGACGTCACGACGCAATCGGCGATCTTCTATGCGGACGGGTGCATCGCCGGGCAGTCGCTGGTCACCACGGGCCGTCCCGGCCTCCGAACGCCGACCGGCACGTTCCGCATCTACGCGAAATACTCACCGATCACGATGATCTCGCCGTGGCCGCAGTCGTCCCCCTACTACTACTCACCCGAGAACGCTCAGTACGCGATGGAGTTCCTGCGTGGCGGATTCTTCATTCACGACGCTCCCTGGGAGCCCTCCTCCGCATTCGGGCCGGGAAGTCAGAACGGCGTCGATGCGAGCCATGGGTGCGTGCACATGCCCACACCGACCATGGCGTGGCTCTATGCGTGGAGCCCGATCGGCACGACCATCATCGTGCACGCCTGAGCCGGACCGGCTCATCCGGTACACGCCTGCGTGGAAACCGCGGCGGTCCGGTGTTCGCCGGCCTGAAGGTCGGGAAAGACCTGGGGCATGGTGAGCGCATATCCCACGTTCGACTCTGTCGTGCTTGCCGCGAAGACCACGCCGATGATCTGGCCATCGACGTTGACGATGGGACCGCCCGAGTTGCCCGGGATGACCTGCGCTGAGAGCACCTCGATCTTGCGGGTCACGAGTGTGTCGCCGTAGATGTTGTACCCGGTTGCCGACTCGGTCCCGCTGACCGCCGCTGGGACGACCTGCTCGGAGCCTCCGCCGGGGTATCCAATGACCGCGCCACCGGTGCCGCGGACCGGGTTGCTGTCAACCACCACGAGCGGCGTCAGCGACACTCCTGGGGAGTAGAGGATCGCGAGATCGGTATCGGGATCGAAGAGCACCACACGGGCAGCGTGGCGGCCGCTGTTCGGCGTGTCGATCTCAACGCTGTTCGAGCCGGCGACAACGTGTGCGTTGGTCACGAAGTACCCGGGCGCGAGCGGCCATGACGATCCCGCCTCGGCGCCGCCGCCACAGCCCGCGGCGATGACCTTGGAGGTCACGCTGGTCGCCTCCCGGATTCCAGCCGTGTCAACCAGCGGGGGGATGGCCACCGGCGCCGCTGGAACGTTCAGGATGGTGGAGAAGGGGTTCGGGAACTCGCCGGGGCGGAAGAGGTTGCCGATGGCTGCCAGGAATCCGGGGGGCCTCGGCATGAACCGGTCGAGGGAGCGCTCGATCGCTGAGTTGCTGATCTGGTTGTCGAGGGTGACCCACGGGCTCTGCGAGAACATCAGGCCGAGATACCAGGCAGCGGCGAGCGCTGCCAGGAGACCGAGCACCGCGCCCACACCCGAGTCGGCCTTGCCCAGGAGCACTGTGTGTTGCGTCCGTTGCCGGATGCGGTAGCCGATCGCGGCGCCGACGCCCTCGACGAGGAGCGCGACACCGACGAAGATGCCGATGGCCACCAGTGGCTGGGTCGTCCGGTCCTGGGTGACCGCCCTGGCGATCGGCGGGGCGATCACCGCCCCGAGGAACAGGCCGACCAGGAGCCCGGCGAGCGACAGCGCCACCCCGGTCAATCCACGGCGCAGGCCCGAGGCCGCGAACGTGATGAGGAAGACGATGATGATGACGTCGAGGATGTCCACCGCCGGTTAGTCTGCCGTGGGGGACGGCTGATGGGTCGGCGAATGGATCGGGGCAGGCGTACCGGTGCTAGGGGAGCGCGGCAGCGCCTGGACGCGCTTCCGCAGGCCGGGCCGGGTCCTGCAGCCACGCCATGTTCGAGGCTCCCGAGCCTGCGAGCGGTATTGGCGGCGCCCCCCAAAGCGCGAGTGCGGCGACCAAGGCGCTCGTGGAGCTGCAGTTGAACTGGCACTTCACATTGTGCGGACCGGCGCAATCGTGGACGCACTGTGGGTTGTTCGCTCCGTAGCAGAAGTCGAGGCACTGAGGGTTGTTGTCGCCCTGGCAGTACGTTGTGCAGTGAGGCAGGCTGGGGTTCGAGCAGTGACTAAGCCAGGAAGGCGACGTGTTCACGCATGTGCGAGGGGAAGCAGGCGCCGTGCCGCGCGCTCCAGCACCACGAGCGTGAGCAGCGAACTGCCGCCCACGATCGCGATCCAGAGAACGGCGGTTAGCGGGCTGCTCGCCCGAGGGAGCAGATTGCTGAGCCACGTCGCGATCAGGAACGAGGCCCCGATCGGTCCGATGATGATGCCGGCGCGAAGGGTGTGGACTGAGAGCGGGGCGACGCCGCCAAACGGCCTCATCCCTGTCCTGACGCGGGCGGCGTCGAAACTGCATCTCACCCCACTGGATTTCTGACATGGCTCGCGCCGGTGTCCAGACATCAGCGTGGCGTTGCGCGCAGCCGCGGACTAGGACGTTCCGGTCACGATCAAGCAGCGATTGCAGCTCCCGCTCTGTGATGCATTGCCCTGGCCGGGGTTGACGAGTGGCTGCCCGGGGCGATTTGCCACACGGCCTGCTCTGTGACGATTCGGTGGCGCTGGCCGATTGTTGCTGAGGGTGTTATGCCGTCTGAGCTAGGTTCACCCGATGCTACTGAGACGAGACTCGTGATATCGCCGCCATCGGGAGAGGACGCCCTCCTCGTGCGCGAACGCTATCTGAGGAGTCGTCGGTCCCGAAGCCACGGGGCGTGGACGGGTGGCACACTCTTGGTCGTCGCCGTCGGTCTGGCGTTCTCGGCCTGTGTCGCGGGTGTCACCGTCTTCATTCTCGGATCCTGACTGGCGACAACTTCTCCGACGCGGGCGAGCCCATCGCCCGAGCCTTCCTCGGGTCTCACGCGTGCTACCTTTCGGGCCTGATCTCCGGCCAAGAACGGCGGCATTGAGGCGCGTGCTCACGTAGGACGTTTCGTCCCAGGGCAACGCCGCTTGCTGAGATCAGAAAGCGTCGGGGCGTGGCGCAGTGGTAGCGCACCTGCTTTGGGAGCAGGGGGTCGCTGGTTCGAGTCCAGTCGCCCCGACCATCGACCAAGCATCACGAAATATTCGTTGCTGTGCAAGGACTTTTGTCGGACACGAAACCACCAGGCATTGCTCATTCGGTGGGATGAAAAGGTAGGGTGCTAAAGGGTCGCGAAAAATGGCCTGCCCCCACAAAAAGTAGCATTGGGTCTATGCCTCAGACTCCAATTCGACCCAAGCGGCCCATGCGTACCGCCGAGCCCGCCGCCCGTCCGCCCCTGGACATCTGGGAGGACGCCGTCGCCGACTACCTCGACGACTGTCGGCGGCGCAATCACACTCCGGCCACCCTGGGCGTGTACACCTCGGCGCTGCTCGGGCCCCGCATTGGCGTCTTCCGTGAGGATCACCAGATCCAAGGGCTCGGCGACTTCAGCGCCGAGCGGCTGCGCAGACTCGAGCTCGAACTCCTCGACGCCGGGCTCTCGCCCAACACGGTGCATCAGTATCACCGCACCCTCAAGACCTTTCTGCTCTGGTGCCAGCGCCAGGGGTATCCGGTCGACGAGCGGACCGCCGATGTCCAGGGCCCGCGCCGGGCCCAGACTGAGCCGGCCACCTATACCGACCAGGAAATCCGCCACTTGCGCGCGGCTGCCCGCCACCCCCGCGACCGCTTCCTCATCGACTTCCTCCTGGCCACCGGACTGCGCCTCAACGAGGTGGTCACGGTCGAGCTCGACGACATCGTCGAGCTCCCCGGTCGTGGCGTCTGCATCCGGGTCCGGCAGGGCAAGGGGCGCAAGGACCGCTTGGTCCCGCTGGATCCCGAGTTCTCCAAGCGGCTCACGGCATATGTCGCCAAGGACCACCGGGCGGGGAGTCCGCGGCTCTTCACCAGCTTGCGGGGTGCGTCGGTCGCGCTCGATCGGGAGGCGGTGAAATCGATCCTCGACCGGGTCGGTCAGGGCGCCGCCGTCCACTGCCACGCCCACAAGTTCCGGCACACGTTTGCGTCGCGCGCCATCGCTGACGGGGTCGACCCGATCACCCTGCAACGGGTGCTCGGGCACACCACCCTGGAGATGGTGGCGCGTTACGTCCACTACTCGGCTGCCGACCTGCTCGACGCCTGGACTGTGCGCCGGTCCCGGGCGCAGTTTCCGCGCTGAGCATGCCGCCGAGGGTCGGCGCCCTCGGCTCAGGTCGTCGGCGCCGTTGGGTGCGACCGGAGGCGTGTCGCCTCCCATGAATGGTGCGGTTCCGTGCTGGCGGGCGGGCGGATCCGTGGTGTCAGGATGGGCGCGCCGGAGCGCCGTCAGGTGCGCTGAGCGGTGGGGTCAGCAGCGCTCGATGCGCCGATCTCGCCACGCCGCCTGCACTCGCTGCCGCCTGGCCACGGGTGGGATGGGCCGACGGCTCGTCATCCCGCAGCGGGAGCGAGGCCCGAGGTGCGCGAACCAGGTGGCGCGTCGAGCCGTAGCGCAGGGCGAGCAGCAGCACGGATCCGTCGGGCGATCACGTCCACTCCTCGAGTTCCGGGACGATCGGACTGGCGCTCACCACCCGCGCGAGACGCAGCCCGGTCGTCATGTTGACCGGGCGTTGGTGCACCGCCTTCGAGGCGGTCGCGACCGAGGTGTGTGCCTGGCGGGCTAGCTCGGTCAGGGTGAAGCCCCGAACCCGAACCGCACGGGCGAACGCGCTGTTGAACGTAATCCGCGAGGTCACATGAACGCCGGCGTTGGTGGGTGTCAGGTCGGGCGCCAGCACCCTGTCCGGCTCCACTGAGCAAGGTCCAGGTGCGTCCCCGGCGCTGCGGCCAGCGCCCCGGGGCGCGCGGGTGCTGGCGGAGCGCCCCGGCACTTCGATACGGCCACGATGGGGCGCGGGCGAGCCGTCCACCGGGTCGTTCGGCGACCCCGCGATGGGTGCGTTGCGCGGTGTTGTTTTCTGCACCGAGACGCGTGACTCGGTGGGCGCGGCTCGCCGTCGAGATGCTGGTGCGGGTCGCGGGTTTGGGGCGCGTGACCGAGGAGGTTGTGGTTGCGCTGGTGTCACCTGCCGATCAATGCACACCGCGGCTGTCGCTGTCTAGAGCACGTTTGCAAAAAGCGATTGTAAAGTTGTTGTGGTGTAAGGGTACTTCGAGTGACGAACTATGAATTTTTCCTTATCTCGCAACGATTCACCGCACCGCACCGCACTTGGTGCGATTGAAGCGGGAAATTTGGAAGGTATGACGCGGTCGCGGCGGTTTTCTCGGGTCAGTTTCATGCCACAGATTCGGGGCACCCAGACGAGCGCCGATCCAGGCAAGGACGGACAGCGGAGGCCGCACCGAAGGCGGTCGCGTGGGCGGCAGCCGCGAACCTGCGCCCGCCCGCACCGAGCCGTCTTACTGCGCCAGCCACCGCAGAGGCCGAATCGTGCCCGCACGCCAGAGCTGGCTGATCGTCGTCCAGAGCCGCCGGCGATGACATGGAGGCTCACGGGTGCTCGGAAGGCGCTCTACGCGCGCGGAGGGGAGACTCGGGCGGCATGGACGTGACCAAAATGGAGGCCCGTAGACGCTCTGCACACGGCTTGGAGCGGAATGCACACGTTCTGTAAACGGAGCATACTCGGCGCGCCTCAGCCTCCTGATGATCATCATGACCGAACGTCGAACTTTCACGCTCTCGTTTCGGCTCACTGAGTCGGAGCGGCGGCGCATTGACATACGGGCCAAGGCCGCGGGTCTGGAGACCTCCGAATACGCTCGCCGCGCGCTGCTCGACGTGGTCACGGTCTCGGAGCGTGAGCGTGCGCAGGTCCGCGAGGCAGGCCGCGCTGAGGTGCGCGAGGAGCTCGCCCGAACCCAAGCAGCGCTGATCGAGTGGCGTGAGACGGTGGACTTGTTGCAACGACGGGCCGATGCGTTTGAAGCCAAGCTGAAAGCCGCTCCCGCGGAGCTTGTGGCGGCGATCGACCAGTTGATCGCCGGCGCGCCCGATGCCCGAGCCAAGATCGCGGACCTGTGGGCACCGATCCGCGACATGTATGAGCGCGAGGAGCTCCTGCCCCAGCTTGCGGCCCACGTCGGCGACGGCATCGAGGCGGTGGTGCGCCGCTTCCCCACCAGCGCTGAGGCGTTGTCCTGGTGGCCAAATTGTCGACGCCGCATCGAGTGGCTGATGGATGCACTCCGCCCCGATGTCGGTTACGACGTCGAGCGGACCCATTGGAATTTCGAGAGGATTTGGAAACACGTACTGGACGCGCTCAATTGGGCGGATGCAGAGCGACGCCGCTATAGCAGCGATGGGGCCGAGCAGTAACTCGGCGCATGGGCGCTCGTGATGGCGTCGCGACCGAGTATCTGCGGGGACCAGGCCGCTTGCCTGCGCAGAAGCCGACGAGCCCGCCGCTCGACCCGGACACGCGGTCGGCATGTGGCTCTCCAGAGCTGCGGTACGTGGCCCTCGCGGTGCCCCGGTGATGGGTACTCGTCGCCACTGCGTCGTATACGTCCCATGACCCGATCCCGGAGGAACTCCCGTCGCTATCGCCGAGTTCAAACTGAGCACTGTCAGCCGCCCGTCAGGTGCCGAGCGGGCCGGTGTCCGTCGATGCTATCCTGCCAGCTTAGTCGGCACGGGGCTTCGTATCGAGGAGGGTCTTGCAGTGAACCTACACAGAGTGGCACGGGCGGCCCTCGTGGGTCCGATCATGATAAGCGGGGGCATGCTCGTCCTGACGTTGGGGAGCGCCAACGTCTTGGCAGCATCGGGCTCATCCGCGAACGCGGCCACCCGTTCGAGCGCAGCCTCGAACCTGCCGCAGTCGTCGTCGAGGAAGCACGATCACGACACCATTGAGTGCAGCCCCGGACGCGTTCCCCTGAAGCATGGCCAGTGCGCGGTCACGTTCGCGGACCCAGGAGCCGGGGACAAGAACTCGGTCGGTCAGCAAGTGTGCTTCACGGTCAGTCCTCCCACGTACGGAAGCGTTGGGACAGGGGCTGGCAACTGCGCCTTTGTGAAGCGCAACCTCAAGGCCCTCGGCACCTTCAGCACCAGCGGCGCGCATTGCGGAACGGCGCTCATCATCGCTACCGAGCCAGCCGAGAACAACCAGACTCACCACACGACTATCACGATCATCTGCCCACCCCCCGTGACCACGACGAGTGCAGTCATTCCGGCGGGAGCTCCTTTGCCACCAACCGGCGGCGGATGGCTACTCGGTGCCATGGGTGTGGGTGTTGCGCTCGTGACCGCATATGCGGTGCGGACTCGGCGTTGGTTCGCTCCTCGGAGGCTCGCGGCCGGCCAGTCTGCGTGAGTTGACCTCGGGGAGCGGAGCGACGCAACCAAGGCTCCTCGGCATCCCAGGACGACGGCGGCGACGGCACGGTCGCTGGCCGCTTTCGCGCCGGTGGACGATCGTCCTCGGTTTCGTTGGGGCAGTCGTCGCCGTGATCGTGGTTGCGCTCGTCCGGTATCTCCCCGCCTACCAGGCGGTCCAGCAGGGCCGCACCGACGTGCTGGGTGCCGAGAGCATCCTTCGCAGCGCCGGGCTCAACCCCACCTCCGATCAGCTGGCCACGGCTACCGCCATGCTTAGCGAGGCCAAGCAGGACTTCGGCCAACGCTCCTCAGTGATCGACGAGGGCTGGATCGTCGGCGCACTCGCGCGCCTTCCGTGGGTCGATCGGCAGGTCGCGGCGGTGCGCGCCCTCCGACATGCTGGGGAGGACGGGACCAGCCTCGCGCTCGACCTCATCCCGGTGCTCCAGGATCTGCATAGCGGTTCCGGTGGCGGCTCCGGAGTGATCAAGGAGCTGGCCTCCCTGGGTAACACTGAGCACACTGCAATCACGCGAGCGCTCGGGGACCTTGCGTCGCTGGACGCCGCGGTGGCGGCGATCCCGGGCGGCTCGCTTTTCGGCCCCATCGAGCGTCTTCGTACCGATGCGCACCAGGCCCAGCAGCGCCTCGACAGTCCGGTTCGAGCCGGACTCACGATCCTGCAGACGTTGCCCCGTATCTTGGGGAGCGGAACGCACCGCTACCTGATCCTGTTGGCCAACCCGGGTGAGGAGCGCGGTGGTGGTGGCTTCATCGGTGCTGTCGGTGTTGTCGTCTTTCAGAATGCCGAATTGGTCAGCTCGACGTTCATGAACTCGACGTTCTCGGACGCGCTGGTCACCAACATTCCGGCGCCGGCGCCGATCAGGCAGATCACCGGCACCAATCTCGTGTTGGCGGACTCCGACTGGTCGCCCGACTTCCCAACTTCGGCGGGGCTGGCGACGGAGTTCTACACCCGCGCCACTGGGCAGCCGGTGGACGGCGTCATCAACGTGGATCCGATCGCGCTTTCGTACGTGCTCCAGGTGGTCGGCAGCGTCCAGGTGCCCCCCTATCCGCAAGTGGTCGGCGCGACCAACACGCTCCTCGAGCTCAACTACATCATCAACCTCGCCCGTCCCGGGGATCCTGGCAAGGCATACCTGGCTCCGTTCGGGCACAGCGTGGTCGACGCCGCTCTCAAGACGCCGAGAGGCAAATGGATCGGGCTCGCCACTGCCCTGGAGCGGGGCGCCGCGGAGAAGCACATCGTGCTGTTCTTCGACGACTCGCAACTGCAGCGGCTGGTCGTGAACGCCGGGATCGGTGGTGTGCTGCCCGAGAAACCAAGTGGTGATGCCCTGCTCGTGGCTGACTCGAATCTGTCCGGGACCAAAGGTGATCTCTTCGTGACCCGGCACTATGACCTCCTTGCGACTGTGGATTCGCATGGACATGTGCAGGATCGGCTGACCTTGACATATCACGACCCTCTTGAAACGGTCCCCGCCAATGCTGCGCTACTAGCGAACACCGGTGGGCTGTATGAGGATTACATCAGGGTCTTTCTCCCACCGTTGGCGAACTTCGACGACTTGCAGGTGAGCGAAAACGGAGCGCCCGCTCGGTCGGTGAGCCCTGAGGATTTCGGCGTCGAAGACAATCGTCAGTGGGTCGCTTACGACCTCGTCCTCGATGTGAATGCGACGACAACCGTGACCCTTCTCTACGACGGCCCATTTGCCCAGGTGGCAGCGAATGGGACGGTCACCTACCAGCTTGCGTGGGAGAGGCAGATCAACGCACTTACATGGCCGATCACGGTCAAGGTCCGACTGCCTGGCGGCCACAACTACCAGTTTCAGAGCGACCTGAGCATCGACCGTGAGTGGAGGGTTGGCGGCGCCTAATAGCTAACGTGGGGCTGTCGCTTTCATCACCGCGGCGTGGCGCCGTCCAGGCACGGCCGTAGCGGCCGAGGTGGTTTGACCCGCGGACGATCGTGGACTCTCAATGATCTCCGCGGCAATGGCGACCATCTGTGTGGTGAACGCCTGGCGGTCGAGGAGGCCGGTTGCGTAGCCTTGAATCGACCGCCCAAGGCGAGCGCTGAGCAGCGACGACGTTGCCGGCGACGTGATCTGGAAGACGCGCGGGTGCGCCGTCTCAACGCGGTGCTCGTGACCGTAGATGAGCTCTTCGTGGAGCTTCTCGCCTGGGCGCAGACCTGTGTACTCGAGCGCGATATCAACATTTGGTCGCAGACCTCGCAGGCGGATCATCTTATGCGCCAGGTCCTCGATCCGTATCTGGTCACCCATATCGAGCATGAAGACTTCGTTTGACGCACTCAGGCTTGCGGCTTCCACAATGAGGGCGGCCGCCTCCTCCGGGTGCATGAAGTATCGGGTCATCTCGGGGTGCGTGATCGTCACCGGTCCTCCCAGCTCGATTTGTCGCTCGAATGTCGGGATCACGCTCCCCCGGCTCCCGAGCACATTGCCGAATCGCACCACGGTCATTCGCATCTTCGCGACAGGGGCGGCATGACCATTGGTCCCAGCGTCGGGCGTCCCGTGCAACAAAATCTCGGCCATGCGCTTAGTGGCGCCCATGACCGAGGAGGGGTTCACCGCCTTGTCGGTTGACACCAGCACGAAATGCGACGATTCGTTCTGAGCTGCGGCGTCAGCCATCACCCAGGTGCCCCAGACATTGGTCCACACCGCTTCGTGTGGGTGCAACTCCATGAGCGGCACGTGCTTGTACGCAGCCACATGGAAGATGACCTCCGGACGCTCGGTCTGCACGAGATCGAGCATCCGCTCGCGATTGGTGACGTCGCCGACGACGACGCGTAACTCCGCGTCGGCTCGCAGCGCCTTGACCTCGACGTCGAGGTCGTAGAGGCCGCTCTCGTTCATGTCGACAGCGACGATCTGGGCCGGCCGCAGCACGAGGATCTGCCGGATCAACTCAGACCCGATGGATCCGCAGGCACCGGTAACCAACACGCTTCGGCCGCCGACAAGGGCGCGGCAGCGTTCGTAGTCCAGACCAGCTGCCTGGCGGCCGATGAGATCCTCCGCCCTTATGTCGCGGAGCAAGGCAAGCGAGTAGCGATCACCCATCCAGTTGACAATGTCGTGAGCCACCTTGATCTGCGCAGTAGTGCCCTGGGCAATCGCCAGGATGTCTCGCATGTCGCTCCCGGTGGTGCTCCCCATCGCCAGGACGATGACGTCGACGTTCTCCTTGGCGACAAAGGCCCGCAAAACACGCCGGCCGCCGACCACCTTGATGCCGTGGACGGTGAGACCGTGCTTGCGGGGATCGTCATCCAGGAAGCCAACGACCCGGTAGCGTCCTCCGTCCGTGTGGGTTCGGAGCCGGCGGACCAGAAGCTGGCCCAGCTCGCCTGCGCCATACACGACGGCCCGCGTCGGCTCCCGCGGACTCGACGTCGACGGGGGAGTCACCAGGCTGCTGAGTGCATGGGGGATCCTGCTGCGGTATCGAAACACCACGAACCCGACTCCGCTAAAGCAGCTGCCGACGAGGACGACACTGAGGGGGAGGGGGCGTGCGGGAGCACCGGGGTGGAGGAGGTCAAGGAGTGTCGCGGCGGCGGTGGAGACCAGCGCTGCCACTGCGATTGGCAGCACCTCAACACCCGCAGCGTACTGCCAGGCACGCCGGTGGAGCCGGAAACCCAAATTCACCAGAGCGAACCCAAGCGCGGTGACCGCTATTGCGCGGGCAGCTGTGGCGTCGCTCGCGGTTCCATATGGACGAGCGGTGTCAAGGAAGCGGAGGAGGTAGACGAGGACGAAACTCGCGCAGGCGATGAGGGAATCAGCAACAAACCACGGGAGCGCCCTTCGTACGACGCGGGCCAATGCACCGAGGGTGCAGGCCACCAACCAACCGGCCGCCCGGACGATAATCCACGCGTCGGAGGCCACCGTCCGGTGCTGGATGTAATGGAGCTCGATCAGTCGATCGCCCGCGATTTCCTCGTCTTTGTCGATTCGCTCCCCCGCCTTACCTGCTTCGATCGAGCGTCCTCGAGCGCGCCATGCGGGGGAGATCAGTCCCGGCCGAACCTCTAGGAGTCGCGCTGCCGACGGCGTAAACCACGCGGCATCTGCGAGAGGAGCGGGGCGCGGCCCGACCATGCTCATCTCGCCCCGGAGCACGTTCACGAGCTCAGGGAGCGCGGAAATACCGCTGACGTTCAGGAGGCGCCCAGCGCCGGTGGGTGACAAGCGGATGAGCCGAAAAGCTTTCCCCCCCCGCCCGGCGCGTTCCTCGCGAAGGAAGCCGGGGCCGTGCAGAGCGACCTTAAGATAGAGGGCCGCCACGACAATGAGCGGGCACGCGATCGTGAGGGCAACTGCCGCGACAATGAGGTCGAACACACGCCCAACTCGGGTGTCCCGGGCGATCAGCTACCTCCCTTTGTCCTGCGAGTACGGTTCCCTTCGCTTCGGGAACGTACCAAATGGTCCCAGCCAATGCAACCGCACCAAGCGTCATAAGTCTAACCCATAGCAACCCTTAGAGCCCAAAGAGCAAACTCCTCATTCACATGGGAGGCCGATTGAAAGCAACGCTACCATCGTGGATCTCTGCGCGAGGACGAGTAGCGAGTGGGACCAACCGAGTTTCGTCGTCGCCGCCGCGCTCCGGATACCGGGGTAAGCGGCTCCTGGACCTTGCCTGCGTTGCTGCGCTCGCAGCTCCCGCGGCAGTCATCGCCGCAGTCTGCGGCGTTGCCGTGCGACTGACTTCCTCGGGTCCCGCCCTGTTCCGCCAATGCCGAGTGGGCCGAGACGGGCAACCATTCACCATTCTGAAATTCCGCACGATGATCCACGCCGATAATCCGCTCCATCCGGAAACGGAGCGGATCACGACTGTCGGCCGGTGGCTGCGCCGGAGCTCACTGGACGAGCTGCCCCAGCTCTGGAACGTCCTTCGCGGCGAGATGAGCATCGTCGGACCGCGCCCGACGCTCGCATACCAGGTGGATCGGTACACGCCGCGGCAGCGCCGCAGGCTCTCGGTGCTTCCTGGAATCACTGGCCTAGCGCAGATTCGCGGGCGCAACAGTATCTCGTGGTCGCAGCGAATCGACTTCGACCTCGAGTATGTCGAGCGCCAGAGCCTGCAACTCGATTTGGCCATCCTGTCCCTGACCCTTTTCGCCGTGCTTAAACGCGAGGGTGTCGAAGGCCACCCGCGAGACGACCCGCTGGCGCGCGTTGAGGACTGTGTATGACGACCCCGATGCGAATCAAGCTCGCATGTCCCGAGGTGGGCGACGAGGAGGTCGAGGCAATCCGCCGAGTCCTGGGGTCGGGGGTGCTCACGAACGGGCCGGCGACTCGCGACTTTGAGGCCGCCTTTGGGCAACGGCATCAGGTGGAGCATGCCATAGCTTTCGCCAACGGCACGGTCGCCCTTGCGGCGATGTATTTGGGCCTCAACATCGGACCGGGTGATGAGGTCATCGTCCCTTCCATGACCTTCATTTCCTCGGCGACGTCGGTGCTTCACGTGGGGGCGACACCGGTGTTTGCCGACGTGCTGCCTGACACCTTCAACCTTGACCCTCGGGACGTCATGCAGCGAATCACGCCGCGGACGCGCGCCATCCTCGCTGTCCATTACGGTGGCCAGCCAGCCGACATGGCTGAACTCTCTGATTTGGCTCAGGATGCAAGCATCCTCGTGCTCGAGGACGCGGCCCAGGCCCACGGCGCTTCGTACCGTGGACGACCCGTTGGTGGGCTTGGCAAAGCCGCGATGTTCAGCTTCACGCCGACGAAAAACATCACGACAGGAGAGGGCGGAATCGTCACCACCAATGACGGTGACCTCGCCTCGCGTCTTCGGCTACTTCGCAACCATGGCCAGACGTCACTCTACCAGCACGCGGTTCTGGGGTACAACTGGCGTATGACCGAGATGCAGGCGGCAATGGGCGTCGTACAACTCGGTCGCCTCGAGGACATCATCAGGCGAAAGCGCGAGAACGCGACAGCCTTCGGCGAGCGGTTGCGTCAGATCCGCGGGGTGACACCTCCAGCAGTGCGGCCAGACCGGGATCACGTATACATGCTGTACACGACGCTGCTGGACGGCAATCGCGACACGGTACGTGATGCGATGCTCGACGCGGGAGTTGAGGTGCGATTGTACTTCCCACCCGTGCATCTGCAGCCAGTGTTCGCGGAACGCCACACGCATCTGTCAGTCACCGAAGATCTCAGCCGGCGGATGCTCTCGCTGCCCTTCTATGCGCGGCTGACGGACCGACAGTTCGAGGATATCGCAACGACCCTCGAGACAGTGCTGGCCAGCGTCGGCGCGCATGAAAGCGTGGCATGATCCCGCTTGTGATCGCCGGAGCCGGCGGCTTCGGCCGCGAGGTGCTCGACATCATCGAAGCAGCCAACGCCGTCGGCTCCATGTTCGACTTCCTCGGGTTCGTTGACGACGATGACAACTTGGATCTAGAGTTGCTGACACGGCGAGGTGCTCCGTTTCTTGGCCCTGTTGCCGCGCTGGCACGGATCGACGCAGGTTACGTGATCGGCATCGGTTCGCCAGCTGCACGTCGATTGGTCGATGAACGGATTGCCTCCCGGCGAAGACGCCCCGTCTCAATAATTCACCCTTCATCCACAGTCGCATCAGAGGTTGTGCTCGGGGCCGGGGCGGTCCTCGCTGCAGGAGCGCGACTCTCGACGAACCTACAGATCGGCCGACACTTCCACGCCAACCCCAACGCAACGGTCGGGCATGATTGCGTCATCGGGGATTATGTGACCTTGAGTCCAGGAGCCCACGTCAGCGGAACTGTCAGGCTCGGGAATGGCGTCCTGATCGGCACAGGGGCAGCCGTCATCCAGGGTTGCAGAGTGGGGGATTGGGCCGTAATCGGCGCTGGCGCCGTTGTGATCCGCGACGTCGATCCGGGGGCAACGGTCGTCGGGGTCCCTGCGCGCTCAGTTGGCCACGCGTAGCTCCGAGATATGTTGGTGGCGGAGCGGTGGTTGAGCTCATGCGCTGGACACAAGGGCGCCTCAAACAGACGCTTTCCACAATCGATTCCGCTCAGATGCGTGCCTCAAAACGCACCTTGGGTCGCGTGACACAAACGGCAAGGACCAAGTGCTCTACTTCCCAACCAACGACGGAGGCGTGCTGGCGGCAAAAGGCACGAGACGAGCAGGATGCTTGGTGCGGTCCCGTCATCGGGCCTCCATCAAGCCACCAGACGCCGAGGGGGTTTTGAGATCCAGCGCCCGGTGCACCACCTCACGGTGGAAGTTGACAGCGTTCTCGCGTGACCACATGGAAGTCAGGCGAGCCCGCTCGCCTTCCGGTGCGCCGCGTCCAATAGCGCGATCCATGGCATGCGCGAGCGCGCGAGCCGTTGGCGGACAAGTCGTCAACGCCGTGACTCCGGATCGCAATAGCTGCCGCACCCCGCGGTTAGACACGGCGGCGGCGGGCACTCCAAGCGCAAGGGCTTCGGCCACGCCGAGCGCGAATCCCTCCCGCCGGCTTGCCGAGACGACGAGATCAGCGCCCGCGATGATTGGATAGGGGTCCGGCATCCAAGGACGGCTAGCAATACCAGGCATTTGTGGCACGTTCCAGGGTGGCTCACCAGGCATGGCAGCACCCACGAAGGTCAGAGTCGCGTGGGGGTATCGAACACGAAACTTACCGAATGCGGAGACAACCAGATCTAGATTCTTGTCCGTAGTGAGTCGGCCTACAACCACAACTGACGGCGCCGCGGCGATACGATCCGGTGACCGAAATGCAGCTGAAAGTCGATCCAAGTCGAGCCCAAGGCCTCCGACTGGGGCAACGCTTACAGGTCGCTTGCCAGCTAAACGTCGATAGAACTTCGCGTCCTCCTCGTTCACTGTGACCGTTGAAATCGATGAATGCCCTAACAAGCCCTCCATTGATGCATATACGACGGATCGCCACCCACGGGGTTCAAGAAAGGTGCCATGTATCACGGCGACGCTGCGGACTCCGTGGCGCTTCGCGGCTAGGCGACCAAGCATCAACGCCGGCGGCGTATGCAGGTGAAGAAGATCAGGCTGTTCGAGTGTCACGATGTCGCTCAGCCGCCGAAACGCAGACGCGACCTCGCGAGGGCCGCGGCGCCGAAACGACGGCAGTTCGTACGAACGAGAAAAGTACTTGAGCGTGCTTACATCGCCCGCTGCGGCGATAGTCTCGAAACCGTCTCGCTCGAGCGCGGCGGCCAATGGCTGCACGAAATACTGCAACGTGGCGCCAATACTAGCCACGAAGAGGATGCGGTGAGCTTGCCCAACTGACATCGCTAGATCCGCCTCGCCTGCGCAACGTACCACACGACATGTCGAGCCATTGCGCCTAGCGGGGATATTCCAGCGCGCTTCGCGGCTCGAAGGCGAGCGGCTGCGAGGGTGCGGAACGGAAGCTCACGCAAGCGGAACCCGCGAGAAATCTGAGCCGGGTGGACGCGGTAGCGGAGCAGCGGGACCTGTATGTTATCGACATCCATGGCACGAGCGAGCCGCAACCACAGCTCGTAGTCTTCTGCCCATTGGCACGCCAGATTGTAGCCCCCCAATGACATCACGATGTCGCGGCGGAAAGTCACCGACGGGTGGATAAGGGCGTTGCGCCAGAGCAGGCGGCGGATAACACGGGCGCGGCCCGAGACGACTATTCGTCGACCGACGACCCTGCCATCGTCGTCAATCAGGGTCGCGCTGCTGCCCACGGCCGCGACATTGGGGCGCTTGCGCAGATACGCATATTGCACAGCAAGACGAAATGGCTCGCAGATGTCGTCGGCGTCCAACCGAGCGACGAAATCGGCTCGGCAGAGCTGCAGGCCATGGTTCAAGGCGGCTACGATCCCGGGAGTTGAGGTCTCTGTGATTCTGATGCGGTCGTCTTTCGCCGCCTCGAGTATCTTGCGCGTGTCGTCGGTACAGCGGTCCAGCACGGCAACTAGCTCCCACGACGGCAGAGTTTGATCAAGGAGGCTCTGAAGCGACGCTTCCAAGTGGCGCCGTCCGTTGTGGATGGGCATAAGAACGGAGATATCTGGCGGCACAGGACGCTCCATCATGGCAGACTGTCCGTGGTCGGACACCATCTTGCCGCTTCCGTGATCACTCTAAGGGGTCACGCGGCTCTGGCGTGTCGGCAGCAGCTGTCCAGGGCGGCTTGACCTTCCTAACGCGACGGCTCTGCGGCACCGTCGACCTGTGTGCATGGTCGCCCTTGTTGCTCTCGCCGAAGTCGCCTCGGGAACGTACGGTGGCTTTGCGCGTTCCCAGTCCGCGAACGATGTGTTCTCCGTTGCGATCTCGACTCAAGTCTTCGCCGGCATTGGCAACACTATCTCGGTTGAGTCGCCGCCAGAGGGTGCCCGGGGTGCCGTCAGGGGGCGGTGCATCCAAGGGAATTCGGACGTGGATCTGAACATCCGGCCGGTGACACCGACCTCGTCGACCAAGAGCCGTACGAGGCGCTGGCGGTGCTCGAAGGCCAGAGACTCGGTGCCGTGTGCCGGACGCGGCGCGTAAAGGACTCGACCCTGCGCGTCAACCTGTTGTTGACCGCCAGCTCCCGGCGCTGGCTGAGCAGCGTTTCGCGCTCCTCCTGCAGTAGTCGATGACGCCTGGTCACCTCTTGGCGTCGCGTTCGCAACTCGGCGAGTTCAATGGCCTCCATCTGGTAGAGGTCGCCAACCCTCCTCCGCTCGGTTTCCGCGTGCCGCAAACGACGGTAGTAGCGAAGCTCTCGCCCGGAGCGGGCTCTGCTGTCCTGGTAGACTTAGCTGCGCGCAGGGCGGTCCGGTTGTGAGACACCAGAACTGCTGGAACAGAGCGGCCTCGGCGGCGTCGCGAAGTGCATCCAAGCCGGGCCGGTCGAGGCGAGCTCCGGAGTAGCCATCGTCTTGGTACTGGTGGACGATCTCGTTGCCCAACTCTGCCATCTTCAGGCCCAGCAGCTCCAGCTGGGAGCCGATGGTGCCGCGGGCTTCCTGGGACTCCGTGGAGACGCGGGCGCAGGTGGCGACTCTCACCCTGCTGCCTCCAGTTGCACGGCGGGATCTGCGGTGGCGGCCGAGAGCAGTGTAAACGCATCGGCCAGAGTCTCAAGCCGGGGATCGGCATAGGTTGACCAGCGCGGTCGATGCACCTCCACCAACGTCGTCGCCATCCGGGGCGAGCACCATGTTGGCCTTCGGATCAGCGCCGACAGACCGCTGCGACCGTGTTCGACGATTGCGGCGGGTATCCCTTGACAGTGCGGTGGTCTTGTCTGGACATGCAGCGACACTCTGCGCAGCGGGTTGATGGCCTTCGGTGCTTCAGCGGCACCACATGATGACTGCCCTCAGGGACATCGGCGGTCAGGATCGCGCGGTAGACAAGCTTTGCGTTTGCCTGATCTCATGCCAGAATCATCCTCGCACCTCACCTAATCCGCAAGCTATTTGCGGACCGATGCACTAGCGGACATGGTCGCGGTCGAGTCGCACTGATCGACCGGCCAACTGATCCTCCACCTGTTTGCAATCTGCCTGAACCATCAATTCGGCCAATGCCTGCCACTTTGTACCTGGAGTCCAACCGAGCGATGATTGCGCGTACGAGGCGTCCCCGACGAGAGTCTCAACTTCCGCTGGTCGGAAATAGTTGGGGTCCACCTCAACATAATCCTGCCAGTTTAGACCAGCCGCTGTGAACGCGGCTTCGACAAACTCGCGAACGGTCGCTCCGACCCCTGTGGCCAGCACATAATCGGACGGCTCTTCAGCTTGCATCATCCGCCACATGCCTTCGACGTACTCTGGCGCGTAACCCCAATCGCGGATCGCCTCAAGGTTGCCCAGATACAGCTTCGCCTGCACGCCGGCCTTGATTCTGGCTACTGCTCGCGTAACCTTCCGTGTGACGAATGTCTCTCCGCGCCGCGGGCTCTCGTGGTTGAAGAGGATTCCATTCGTAGCAAACATCCCGTAGGCCTCTCGGTAGTTGACAGTAGCCCAGTACGAGAGTAGCTTCGCGACGCCATAAGGAGACCTCGGGTGGAATGGGGTCCGTTCATTTTGGGGCGCGGGCGCGGAGCCGTACATCTCCGAGGAGGAGGCCTGATAGAACCGTGTGTCAACCCGTGAGGCGCGGATCGCCTCGAGAATGCGGATGGTGCCAATCCCCGTTACGTTCGCCGTGTACTCCGGCATCTCAAAGCTTACCTTGACGTGGCTCTGCGCTCCCAGGTGGTACACTTCATCCGGCGTAACGTCGCGCAAGAGATTAACCAGTCCCACGGCGTCAGATAAGTCACCGTAATACAGAAAGAGCCGCCGGCCCACCTCGTGCGGGTCCTGGTAGACGTCGTCAAGGCGTTCGCTGTTGAAAGTCGAGGCTCGGCGGATTATGCCGTGCACCTCATACCCCTTTGCCAGCAATAATTCGGCGAGGTACGAGCCGTCTTGCCCGGTGATGCCCGTTATAAGGGCAGTCCTACTCATGAGGGGTCGGCGCACCCCTGCGCCACGGTGCTCATGCTCGGCAAGGTAGCCGCACATCCAAGGCGACTACCATCTGCGGGGTGGAGCACGTCGACCAGCATCCCGCTGAGGATAGCCTTTCCCCGCTCCGTCCAGTAGTGTCACAATTGTCGATGTCATGTCCTTTCTGGGCGCGAAAGACGAACCCGTATTCGTAGCTGGACACGCAGGATTCGTGGGCTCTGCCGTGGTCCGGCGTTTGCAGGCGGAAGGTTACACGCACCTTATCCTGCGAACCCACGACGAGGTCGATCTCACCAGTCGCGAGGCCACGGAAGAGCTCTTTCGAGAAACCCGACCTCGATTCGTCGTGATCGCGGCGGGTCGGGTCGGCGGAATCGCGGCGAATATGTCAGCCCCTGTCGACTTTCTGGTTGACAATCTTGCCATTCAGACTAACGTGTTGCTCTCATGCAGTCAATTCAAGGTGGAGAAGGCGCTGCTATTGGGCAGTTCATGCGTCTACCCACGACTGGCGCCTCAACCCATGCGTGAGGAGTATTTTATGCAGGGAACACTCGAGCCGACCAACGAGGCGTACGCTGTCGCGAAGATCGCCGGGATCACCCTTGCGCGAGCCCTCCACGCGCAGAACGGCCTATCAGTCGTGTGTCCCCTGCCATCCAATGTGTACGGACCAGGCGACCACTTCGAGTTTGAGCGATCGCACGTGATGTCGGCCATGGTCCGCCGCTTTTGTGAGGCTCTCGATACGGGTCAGTCTGCCGTGATGCTCTGGGGCACCGGGCGAGCACGGCGCGAGTTCTTGTACGCGGATGATCTCGCTGACGCGTGCCTCTTCTTACTGGAGAACTACGACTCCCCTGCGATCATCAATATTGGGAGCGGCGTGGACTTGTCCATCGCAGAACTTGCCGACATGATAGCCGCGTCTGTAGGATTCAAGGGTGAGATCAGATGGGACACCTCCCGGCCGGATGGGATGCCAAGGAAGCTCCTTGACGTCACCCAAGTCCACGCACTCGGCTGGCATCATCGCGTCGATCTGAGAGAAGGGCTGCAGTCCGTCGTCGCGGATTATCGATCACGCGTACATCCTTCGGCCGTTATGCTCCCGTGAAGCTCGCGTTGACCGAGCAGCTGCGGGAACCTCTCCAGGCGTTGATTGATCGGTCGCTTCTCGAGCAAGAAGAGCGTCCGCAACGCTACTGGTATCCACTGAGCACGGTCACGTATGGGATCGAGGAAATACTTGGCGCTGTAGATTCACTCGTTACCTTTCGCACGACTATGGGTAAGAAGACGCAAGACTTTGAAGAGGCTTTTGCCGCGCAATTTGGATATTCACAAGCTGTCATGGTCAACAGCGGATCGTCAGCGGACCTGCTCGCCACATTCGCTTTGGTCAACCCCGCGGTCGGGCTTCTTCAGCCAGGCGACGAGATCCTCGTCCCGGCGCTAACCTGGCCGACGCAGATTTGGGCCGCGATGATGGCCGGGCTCCGCGTCCGATTCGTCGATTCCGACCCAGCCACCCTGAACGTCAATCCGGAGGATGTCGAGCAGCGGATCGGTCCGCGTACCCGTGCGCTGTCAATCGTGCATCTGATGGGCAACCCCTGCGATATGGATGAAATCGCGGACATTTGCGAGCGGCATCGCCTCGTACTGATTGAAGACTGCTGCGAAGCTCTTGGCGCGCGTGTCACAGATCGAGCCGTTGGTTCCTTCGGCGCCTTCGGTACATTCTCCTTCTTCTTTTCGCACCACATCACGACGATGGAAGGTGGAATGGTCGCCTGCAACGATCGCTCGCACAGCGACGTCCTACGCGCGCTTAGAGCCCACGGATGGGCACGCGACGCTCGCTACTCGACCCTAGTCTCACCACCTGGCATCGATCCCCGCTACGCGTTTGTGAACTGGGGATTCAATCTCAGACCCACCGAGTTGCAGGCGGCCTTCGGTCTGGCTCAGCTGGAGCGCCTTCCAAGTTTCAGCACGCAAAGGTCAGAAAATGCGCTCTACCTCAGCCACCGCTTGGCACCATATGAGGATTATCTGGAGGCGATCGCCGTGCCGGATGGAGCCGAACGCTCTTGGTTCGCGTTGCCCTTTATGGTCAGTGCCACGTCGCCGTTCAGCCGCAGCGATCTCACGGCTCATATGGAGCAGGCAGGCATCGAGACGCGCCCGATTGTTGCAGGTAACCTCCTGCGGCACCCAGTCGCACATTTGCTACCCGGGGATTGGGCCAGCGAACTGCCGGGTGCGCAGGCAATTCATGAACGAGGCTTTTACATCGGCCTGCATCCCGTCGCTGACGAAGAGACGCTCGAAAGAGTTGCCGAGGTCGTGGTCGGATTCATAGAAGGCTGCGTTTCGCGGTCTGCCACGAGATGACTATCCGCCTCCACGCGCCGTCAAGCGGGTGAGCTCGGAATGGGATGAGGGTCCTCTGCGTATTCGCGAAGTATCAATACGGCGATCGCCAGCGTGGGGAGAGCTACGAGATCGCCAATTTTGCCCCCGCGTTTCGGAGACTCGGGCACGAGGTCGAGGTATTCGACAGCTCAGAGCGTCGGGAGTTCAGCGATTTCGCCGAATTGAATAGGGCACTAATCAAGAGAGCGCAGGTCTTCCAACCGGATGTCGTCTTTGCGATTCCGTCCCTGTACGAGGTCTGGCTGGAGACGTGGGAGATTATTCGCGCTTCGCAGCCCGTAACGCTCATCCATTGGGCAAGTGACGACTCATGGAAATACACGCAAGCGTCGCGTTTCTTCGCCCCGCACTTTGACGTTATGGCCACTACGGATCGAGGGGCATACGCCCGCTATCGACGCGAGGGCTTCGAGGATGTGTTCCTCACGCAGTGGGCTGCTAATGCGGACACTCTCGTCCCGCCTGCTCGCGCCGACGAGTGCGATTATGGGGTAACGTTTGTGGGAGCTGCGCATGGAAACCGAGCCACGTTGGTTGAGAAAGCTCGTAATGCTGGAATCGACATTGAATGTTTCGGTCATGGGTGGCCGGCCGGACCAGTCACCTATCGCCGCCTCCTTGATATTGTCCGGGGCTCCGTTGTCAGTCTGAACTTCGCAGATAGTGCATACATACGACGGGGCTTGCGCCTCGAGAGGTCCTTGCAGCTGAAGGCGCGCAATTTCGAGGTACCTGGTGCCGGTGGCTTTCTCCTGACCCAGGCTGTTCCGGGGCTCGACAAATATTATGATCCCAGCTCCGAGATTGCCGTCTTTAGTGACGCGGGCGAACTCGCAGATCAAGCGCGGTACTTCTTGATGAACACCGTGGAGCGTGACCGCCGCGCCGCTGCGGCGTACAGGCGCACCGCTCGTGAGCACACGTATGACCGTCGACTCGAGGAACTACTTAGCTTTGCGATGACTCGCTATGACCACCGAACACGCTCAGAGGGGCGCGCGCTTACCGTCGAGTCGGCCGCGTTCGAGGCGGCCGTCGCCAGACACTCGGTGCGCCCAAGTCTGCGTGCCGTTGCGCGGTTTGCGATGTGGCTGTGCAGTCTGATTTGGGGACGGGCAAGGGGGCCACGTGCTGCACGGCGGATCACGTTCGAGATCAGTTGGCGGCTATGTGGTCGCAGCACGTATTCCTCGGCGGGTGTTCCAGGGCGTCTCTTCTACCGCCAAAGTTGATGAACATAGGAGGTGGTGATTAGGCGTGAAGTGTCGTCTCGGGCGTATTGATCGCACGGTCTTCGGTTTGTCCGCGAGCTATGCGGTGCGTGCACCTGCAAGCGTCATCGGTGGGCGGTTGGATCCAACGGCCTGGGCATCGACTGCAGACTTAGGACCGGCAATCGTTCCTCGGCTCGTCGTGTTGGGTTAGTAACCTCGGGGTCATTTGGAGGAGGCTGATTGTGGTAAAGATGCCGCGTAGCTTGGCCCGTCGGTCTCGGTGTGAACCGCTCGATGGCGTTGACCGATAAGATCGACAACAGTGGCCAGGATCGCCGAAGGCCGGCCTTCCATAAGCGAGGGAATATGATCCCCGGGCGCAGCATGGGACTGTGCAAATGAAGCCCGACCGCGCCGGTGTCCAGCGGCTTAATGCGGCGTGCGTGGGTACGTTTCTCGGGCAGCGTTGGTCAGTTTGAGCAGCCGCGGCAGGTATTCTCTATGAGTTAGCGGCTCGCCATTCCAGCAACTGTCTGTAGATGACTTCATATTCCGTGGCGATCTTGTCCCAACTGCGCTGGCGCATGGCGCCCCTCCCGGCATCCCCCAGCGCGCGGCGTTGAGCGGGGTTCGTCAAGAGCGCCACACACGAATTAGCGAGATCCACCGCGGAGGTGCGCACGATGCCGCCGGCATGCTCCCGAACATCTCCAACATCCGTACTAACCCACGGGGTTGCTGCAGCCATCGCTTCGCCGATAACGACTGGTGAAGCTTCCCAGGACGATGTTAAGAGGAAGGCGTCCGCCTCCTGTATACACGATACGACATCAACACGGGGCAGCTGTGCGGACAAAGTGACGAACGAATGGCGTCGCACAGCCCAACGACATGCGTACCAGCACCCGCCGCGCAGATGGAGGATAGACAACTGGGGCCATCTCTGCTGAAGATGGTGGGTGCCAATTAGCGTCACGGCGAGATCAGGCATGCGCAACTTCATCAGATGAACGGTTCGAAAAAGGAGGGCGTGATTCTTAGCAGGATTGTGATTCGAAACATTGACGACCCACGGTCTGTCCCCAATGCCCCACTTCGCTCGTAGATCTCTTGGGGGGCTATCCCACTCCTGCCAGTCGACGCCATTAGGGATCACCGCTACCTTATTTGGTTGGTGGCGCGAGAAAAACGTCCAATCCTCGCTAGATCGCGAAACGCAAACGATGCGCTGGAAGTGGACGGCCGCAGTCGCCAGTACTTCAAGATATCGCGAGTAGCGAGGATCGCTGGCGGCCGAGAGGCCCTGCAACGACAGAATCGTTGGCGGCAGATGTGGGAGGTGCTCCAACAGTAGGTCGGTGGTCCAAATTTGCGCGTTATACAATACAATGCAGTCCCAATCGCCTTGCAGCACAAACTGGATGTAGCTGGCAGCGTCTCCGTGTATCCCTAACACACTGTTGCCGGAGACGGGAAATCGGTGGACGTGGACGCCTGCGGAAATCTCGTAACGGGGCGAGATAGAGTCAGATGCCGTGGCCACGTGAATTTCATGGCCGCGAGCGGCGATAGCCTGCGCGATTTCAGACACGATCCTCGAAACACCCGAGGCCTCCGGAGGGTATAAGTGAGCCGAATGAAGAATTTTCATGATATGTGGGCTGTCACCTCAGGACGCCGTATAACGCTCCGTGCGCAGTGAGGAGGGGAACGCCAGTCGCCGCGCGTCTGCGCAACACTTGACATCGTCCCGGATTGGTGAATCACGCCCACGGAAATCGCGCCTCCGCGCCGAAACGTTCGCTTCCCCAAGTGTGCCTATCGTGGTGGGCAGACTTGGGAGGAGCCTGGACCCTGGGCCATCATTGGGCTTGAAAAAGTCGAGCCGTCTCACGAGTTCACGTGTTCTTTGAGCTTGCACGGTCGAATGCGACGGTCGCCGAAGGCTGCACGGATGGTCCAGTTATTTTGCGTGGCGTCGACAACGGCAACCGAGTCCCGACTGTCTAGTGGTGGGCGCAGATAGTCGTGGAGCGCCTGATGAAGATAGTCGCACCCGTGGCAGATTAGCACTCGCAGCGAGAGCTTAGGTTCACTCATCGGACCTCACCCAAGGACTGGCGCAATGGTGCCGTCGGCCGGCGTTGTAGGCGCCCGGTGCCAAGAAGTGCTAGCAGCCCTGGCACCATGAAGTATATGAATTCTTGGCTCAGAATCGAGACGGACGCGACCACCATGAAAGCCACCCAGAATCCTGCGTAGTTAATTACGTAGCAAGTAAAGGTTCGCCGCGCCCGCCGGGCAGAAGCCTCCAGCACACCCACCGCAACCCCCACACCGAAGAAGCCGACTACGACGCCAGGAATGTCGAAATTCCAGAAGAGCTCGCCTTCGAGGGGAACTATCTGATCGGTCGCCACATTTCGGCCGTAGATGAGGTCGTTGTAAAGCACAGTGGTGCTTGTGGCGCGAAAGCCTTTGCCTAGGACCGGAACTGGCGACAGGGCCGAGGAGGCCAGCGTGCTTCCCCACATTGGGACGGCGTTCGCCGGTGTGGTGTCCAGCAGATATCCAAGGAACTGGGGTCCCTGACCATATACCTGTAGCGTGTCGGTGAGGCTTGGAGATTTGAGCTGGACAGAGACGCCTGCTTGATTCAGGAAGTAAGCCGTTCGAAAGCTGCCCACAGCGACGACGGCGAGCACGATAGCGATTGCGGCGACGCCAACCGCCAACGCTCGCACTCGCCTTAGACGCATCGAATATGTCGCCAACATTGCCAGAATGGGCATCACGACGTTGCCACGACTATAACTGTACAGGCCGTAAGCTGCCGCCAATCCACCCAGCACCGTGATTTCGGTGATGGCGTTTCGAGCCCGCCGCCCTGACCTCCGACGCGCCTGCTCGATGGCGCGGCAGCCGAGAAGCGCGAACGCGACGCCGAGATAGGGCAGCAGCAAGCCGCTGAGACTTTGGGCCGTGGTGGCAACGACGCTCGCAGCCGATGTCAGATCGTAGGCAATCGGCGAGGTCCCGGTGAAGTAGCCGGTCAGATCGGCGAGGGATCGGAAGCGCAGAACGAGGCCGACGACGCCTATGACAGCGGTGACGGCGATTACGGCGCGGGGCGCTCCTGCTCGCTGGTCGACGGACGCGATGAGGGAATCGGTCGAAGGGGGGTTTCCTCGGGACTCCTTCCAGCGCCGGACGAGTATGAATCCCGTCATGCAGCTCACGTAGGCTGATGATTGAAGGAGAACAGCAGCGGTTATGGCTGCGTGCGAGGGAAGGTGGGGCAATTCACCTTGGGCAAAGCCAGTGATGATCACGATCAACGGTATTACCAGGAGCTGAAGTGAAAACAACAGGAGCATCCAGTTCTTGGGGGAGACGACCTGGTCAGTGTTGAAGCGAGCACCCCGGACAAAGACCTGCGACAAGAGGAATACCGCAATGGGGATGCCGATCGCGGGCACACTTGCAGCTATCCCCCCAGTCAGACTACTGATTGTGTACAGGAGAAGCGCGCTACAGCCAAAACTAATGTACGCAAATGCCTTGGCGGGGTGGAACTGCGGCATGGTCGTCGCGGCGGAGTTCACGCAACACCCTCGTCTCTTCCGCGACGAACTGCAAAGACGACCGGTCCAATCAGCACCGCGCATGTAGCGAGCATCCCGGCCAGATACCCCCACGCCAAGCCGACGCTTCCCAACGACGGGACAAGCAGAACGGCGACGCCCGCCAGGGCGACGGCAAGCACGACGTCGCTGATAACCCATGCACGAACACGATCCAGGCTTAGGGCTGCCTGGCTTAGACCGTTGTTGAGCGCTGCTGGAACACAGGCCAGCGCAAGAATAATCAGGGAGGGCTCCGCGGCCTGGAACCCTCTCCCTCCCAGGCTGCTCACGACGCCCGCCGCCCCGATCAAGACCATAGCGGGCACAGTTACGACGAGCACGTTGAGACTCACGGTCCACCAGAGGAAGCGGCGATATGTTCCGCCATCCATTGTGGCGCGCACATTGGTGAGTATTGAAAGTCCCACTGGAGCGAATGCTGCTGAGAAAAACGTGACAAATAGGTACCACCGATACGCGTACGCGAAGTAGCCAGCCTGTGCGAGACCGTCGTAACGGCGGACGAGAACGACCTGGCCCAGCCACGTAGCGGGCTGGGTGGCGAGCGCGGCCAGGAAGGTGGGCAAGTTGAATCGCCAGAGGCTTGCCCGCTCTCGCCAGGCAAAAGCGACATCCAGTCGAATCGAAAACCGCTTCAGAGCGCGGACTAGTGCCAACTGTGCGGCGGCAGCGCCAGCAACCTCGCCACATGAGAGACCGAATACTGCTCCGCCAACCCCGAAAAGCCGCGCGCCAGCGATCATGGCAATACCCACAACCACACCGCGAATGATATTCACCAGAGCAACAGCCCGGAATTCTTCCAGACCAGTGAGGATTCCTAGCTGAGCCCCACTGAAGGTGCCGAACAGCAACGCCGGAACTCCCAACTCGAGCAGTGGCACAAGTGAAGCGTTGTGGAAGGCTTCGACCGCAATTGCGGATGCGCTAACGGCGACGAATACGCCCGCCAGTACGCCTCCGGTGCCGGCGCTCAAAAGGGCTAAGGTGGCCAGTCCACTCGCGACCTCGAGTTCGCTATTGCGGTGCTGCGCGATCTGCTTGGTCGCGCTATAGCTGGCGCCGAGCCCTGCCAGGGCCGCGGCTGTTCCGATGGTCGACTGCGTGACACCCCAAGCGCCGTACGAAGATGGTCCAAGAAAGCGCGCAACAACCACGGTGGCCACGAGAGTAAAGCCGCGCCCAACTGCACTCCCGAGGGCGGACCACGCTGCGCCGTGCGCAAAGCGCTGGACCGGGCGGAACGTTGCGTGCCCGGATTCCGAATCGGCGTCGGGCAGCATTGGCGGTACGAGTCTTCTCAGGCGTTTCGCTAGCACTACGTACGTCTGGCGAGATGGTAGGCCGACTGCAGGGGACCGATCAGCCGTCCGGCAGGGATCTGTGCGGTGTCGCGGCTCAAGGCACTAAGCCGGTCTGCGCCGAGACGAGCACGGGCCTGCTTTGCGCGGCGATGCTCACCAGCCGCTGCAACAAGGTCTGCTGCGCCGTTCCGGCGTCTGCCAGTTGCACCCATCCAGGGTAGGAGGGCGGCGATGCTGGCGAACCAGCCGTCGGCAACGAAGCTCGAAATGGCACGGAATTCGGCCGAGGCGGTGACCAGGAGCGTCTCAACCTGGTATGTACGCTGCCGGTTGACATTACTGAGGTCACCTAGGGAGAGCACTCGAGCCGCTTCAGCGGCGTCGCGCCCCTGCTGTAGGCGCGCAGCGCGGGTACGTAGCGCACGGCGATGTCGATGGCTGCGACGGCAGACCCAACTGCGATGGCGAGCAGCGGGGACCGCAGCGTACGTCAGCGAAAATATCGCAGTCAATGCGGGGAGGGGGAGGGGGAGGACACCGGCTTGGAGTGTAGTCGGCACGCTCGAAACTTTGAGGGATGGTGGGGAATGCCGGTGCGATCAATGCTTGACGGGACGCGCACCCGCACGGCTTGGCGCGAATGTTGTCGACGGATCCAGTGGACGCAGAGGGCATCGGATCGCCATTGCGCTGCTGAAGGTAGTCGATGATGGCCTTGAGGAGATGATCGAGGCTTGGCACGGTGCCGCGTCGAAGGCGCCGCTTGGTGAGGTCAGCGAAGATGCTCTCAGCCAGCTTCAGCCACGAAGAACTGAGGGCACGCAGTGCGGGCTGGAAACGTCGATGCGTCTCCATCTAGGAGTGCACGCTGGTCTCGAAGTGGGTGGCCAGTTGTCGAGCACCAAGTGCGGGTCGAGAGAAGCGGGGAATCTCGGGATCCAATTTGTGCGCGGGGAGCTGTCGTGGCGGTGCCGCGCTGTGAACCGGCCGGCCACTTCGCGGTTGAGGATGTCGGGTAGGCGGCGCGGACGTTGATGGTAGCATTACCCCTGCAGTCGTGGGTCCGTGGAAGGCCTCGCCGGGTATCGTCCGCGATAAGCGGCAAAGCACGCCGAACGCCCGGGCGTTGCTTCATGAACTTCAATGTTACTGTCACAGGAACACGCTTGCACCGACGTTGAAGTTCCTTAGCCTGGATACGGAGGGACGAAAGTGGTCGACGCGGGGCACCGGTATTCTTGCCGCAATCTCGAGAAGAACATCACAAGCGGTGAGTGAACGCCCGAATCCGCTGTGCGTCGTGGGCGCGGGCTACGTCGGCCTGGTCAGCGCCGTTTGCCTTGCCGACTCCGGCGTGGACGTGCGCCTCCTCGACATCGACACCACGCGGCTGGCAGTGCTGCGTAAGGGCGGGACGCCGATTCATGAGCCGCTGCTCAACGAGTTGCTCGCGTCGGTGCTCGGGAGCGGCCGTTTGACACTCTGCGACGACGGGGCGGTTGCCATGCGCGGGGCCGAGGTGATTATGGTCGCCGTCGGCACGCCGCCGCTCGCCGACGGACGGGCCGACCTGACCCAGGTGCGCGCTGCCGTGACCGAGGCGGTGCGACACGCGGGCCTGGACACGGTTATCGTGATCAAGAGCACGGTTCCGCCCGGGACCACCGAATCGCTCCGGTCGCTTTGCCGGCACAAGGGGCGGCAGATTCCGCTGGCCGTATGCCCTGAGTTCCTCGCCGAGGGCAGTGCGGTTCGCGACTTCCGCCAACCGCCGCAGGTGGTCATCGGCGGGGATGACAAGGGGGCGTGCGAGCGTGTGTCGCAACTCTTCGGCCACCTCGACACGCCGATCCGGATCACCGATGCCACGAGCGCAGAGCTCGTTAAGTATGGGGTCAACGCGTTTCTGGCGCTGAAGATCTCGTTCATCAACGAGATTGCTCAGCTCTGCGAGTTTACTGGCGCCGACGTGAGCTCCGTCGCGGACGGCATTGGCAGCGACGACCGAATCGGGCGAGCGTTCCTCGGGGCCGGTTTGGGCTTCGGCGGCTCCTGCTTTCCGAAGGACGTGCGCGCCCTCAACCAGGTTGCGAGCTATCACGGGCAGAGCTTCCAGTTGCTTCGCGCCGCCGTCGAGGTGAACCAGCACGCACGCAGCCGGTTCGTTGCCAAGATCCAGCGCGCGCTCAACGGCAAGCTCGCCAAGCGGCGTATCGCCGTGCTGGGGCTTGCGTTCAAGCCCGGGACAGACGACGTACGCCAGGCGGCGTCGATCGATGTTATTCGCCACTTGGAGGATCTTGGCGCCAGCGTTGTGGTGACCGATCCGGTGGCCGGCGCGAACGCCCGCCCGTTGCTCCCGAACACCGAGTTCGTCGACGATCCCTACGACTGCGTCAAGTCGGCCGACGCCGTGCTCCTCGTGACCGAGTGGCCGGACTACGTCAAGCTCGACTGGTCGCGCGTGGCTGGCTTGGTGCGGCGCCAGATCGTCGTGGACGGGCGCAACTGCCTTGATTCGGATTCTCTCGTCGAGCTCGGGTTCACCTACATCGCGGTCGGCCGGCCGATCCGCAAGCCGACGACCGTCAAGTCAGCTCACTCGGGTGCCCGGAGGGCGGCTGACGTGCTCGCAATGCGATGACCTGGACTCCAGCACGGGTAGTTGCACCAGGCGCCGCAAGAGATTCCTCGGCGCGCACCTCCTCGACAGGTTGCTGACCGACCGCAGAGGCGATCGCCATCGACAATCTCATCACCAGCAGCACTCGGAACGTTAGCCACTCTCGGGAGCCGCGATTCTCCTTACGAATCGAGGATGTGACGCGCGCGTGGAGCGTTGATGGGAAGGCGATGCCGTTCTGCATTCCGCCTGTGTATTCGCAGCCGAGACCTACTGGGGCAGCGTCAATCCCATCGGCCCGCGGAGTTGCTACGAGGAGTAGAAACGCGTCTCCGAAGCGTTTACGATGGCTTTCGCCAGCGCGCACAACGTCAACGTGCTCGCGCGCGAATCCTAAACAAGTTCCGGCCTCGGGTGCGCGCGGAGGATGGGCGCCCGGTGCCTTAAATCGTCACGCAGGCATTCGCGCGCGAGCCGATCGCCGTCTGCGGGGACGGGTCCGCAGACGCGGCAGCCTTTGCTACGTCAATGATCTCATCGAGGGGTTGATGCGACTCTTGCGGCCGGATTGCAGGCTGCTGGTGAACTTGGGCAATCCATACGAGGTCACGACGCTGCAGCTCGCCGAAATCCTGCGTGACGCCGGGGAGCACCCATCGAGACACGTCCACTGCCTGAGAACGATCCGAAACGCCGTGTCCGGGTATGAGCCTTGCGGTGCGCGAGTTGGGCTGGCGGCGGTAATGCCACTGGACGACGGGTTGCGTCGCATTGTAGAGAGTGCGGCTCGCGCGACATGCCGAAGATCCGCTGCCCGCTGCCTGAGGTCCGGAAATGCTCACAGGGCGTCAGCCCCCGCAACACTGCTTTCGCCCTCGTTCTGGTACACGACTATCCACCCGGAATCATAGAAACCTCATCAGACCCATCGCGTTGAGCGCTCGTCCCGACCCGCAAGAAACCGACGCTGTCGCCTGGATGCCATCAGAGTACCTGCGCATCCCTGGCTTCCGGTTGTCCGTCGCCGAGGGATCACAGATCTTCTCCTTGACGGGCGAGATCCCCCCGAGCTGGTTGATCGCAAGTCAGCTGGCGCTGTCCCAGGGGGTGCCAGTCGCGGCCTCCCCGACTAGATCGGCCAAACTACGTAGCACCTATGGAAGGCGCTATCATGCGGAACCGGGTCCCGCTATGAGTTGGTGGGGCCGAAACTTCGGCGGTGTGGATGCCACGGAGGTCGTCCCGGGCCTTCGAATGGGGGCTGCTCCCAGTCGGCGTGCGGCCCGCGGGCTTGCGCGTGCCGGCGTGACCCACGCCATCGACCTCCGCGGGCGCGGAGACGCGGTAGGCGTCACCGTTTGGCCAGAGGAAGTGTTCACACACAGCTATCCCCTGGAGGAGTACGAGGCCCCCGACATCGTAGAGTTGCGCCAGGTCAGCAGCGATGTCGCCAGCCTCATCGCTCAGGGCGAGGTCGTTTACGTCCACTGCCGCGCGGGTATTCAGCGGGCGCCGACGGTTGCATGCGCAGTGCTCATGCAGTTGGGCTGGTCGCTGGCGGATGCGTACCGCGTGGTCAGCTCGCGTCGCGCGGTCGCGGCGATGAGCGCAGGACAGCTCGCGGTGCTGCGCCAGTTCGATCACCTGATCGACCGGCCGCCGACGGTGAAGGGGCCGACAACCTGACAATCTCCGTGCCATGACTCGCGCTCTTCCACGGGGAATGCCGAGGTCGATATCCGCCCGAATCTGATCAAGGTTGCTCTGCTGACACACGGTGGAGCAGAGCGTATGCGTCCCACCCGAGCTCATCTCCACACCGGTCACCTCCACGACTTGGCGATGTCCGACGTCCCTTCGTTCGGGACCTCGGCATCGGAATCGAGTCCATCAGCCTAGGAGCGGGGATTCGTTCGCACGCTAGGTGCGGCGACCGCGCATCGGCTTCACATTTGGTGATGTCCGACTCCAAACCGGCAGCTTCAATCGTAGCTGCTAAGACCGGTGTAACCCAGGGCGCATGTCGAAGGCTGGTCTTCGCTCGGGCGACCAATCGATGCCGGAGGCGGTCAAGCGCGTCGTGGTGGACCCGTTCAGTGACCTGTTCTTCACGATATCCGAAGAACAACCGCAAACAATGTGCGCGAGAGCGCGGCCCGGAACGAATCTACTAGTTGGCAACGTCTCGAGCGACATGTTGTCCGTTTGCAGCCGCGCTGGCACAGGCACGGCCGAAGTCGAGTACCCGGCATCGCGCCACAGAGGGCTCCAACCATAGGAACTGCCACGACTATGGAGTTAGGAGTGGCCTCCCGGCGGACCGGCGTCGGTCCATCTATCGGTCTGTTGTCACCGCCGGTTGCACCGAGCGCGGGTGCGAGCAGGCGGATTCGATCAGGTGCCGCCGCACGACCTCGTGCTCACCCTCATCCGCGAGTGACTGAAGCAGCGCCACCAGCGACGCGATGTCCCCGCGGTCGTAGACGCCAGCGCGCGCGATCTCCCTCACCTTGGGGTGAACAGTGGCTGCCGGAGATTCGGTTTGGCCCACCAGTGCCTCGTGCATTCGCTCACCTGGCCGCATCCCGGTGAACACGATCTCGATGTCCTCCGGCACGCGCAGACCATGCAGCTGCGCGAGCCGCATGGCCACGTTGACGATGGAAACATCTTCTCCCATGTCGAGTACATAGATGCAGCCGGGCCGCGCGATCACGGCGCTCTGCAGAACGAGGCGCACGGCCTCGTCCACAGACATGAAGTAGCGATGGACGTCCGGGTGGGTGACCGTCAATGGACCACCATGAGTGATCTGCTGCTCAAAGCGCGGGAGAACACTCCCACGGCTGCCGATCACGTTACCGAAGCGCACGGCGGTGAACAGGGTCTTCGAGTTCCGGAGGCTGACCATCATCAGCTCGCCGAGTCGTTTCGACGCACCCAAAACGCCAACGGGATCCACGGCCTTGTCGGATGAGATGAGCAGGAACGTCTCTACGCCGACTTGCTCCGCCGCTTTCGCGCAAATCCAGGTTCCGAGCACGTTGACCCGCACGGCCTCGTGGGGCTGGCTCTCCAAGAGGTCAACGTGCTTAAGGGCGGCAGCGTGAACCACCACCTGAGGATGCATCTCGTGGAAGACACGGCGAATACCCACCTCGTCCTGCACCGTCCCGAGTCGTAGATGGAGTGTCGCTCCTGCCGGCCCCAGCGCGTCTCGAAGATCGGTGAGCCCGCTCTCGTTGTTGTCGAACATCGTGATCGCGGCGGGATCGAGCGAACGGATCTGACGCACGAGTTCACTGCCGATGGATCCGGCGGCGCCGGTCACCAAGATCCGCTTACCGAGGAAGCCGGCGCGCAGTGCGTCCATGTCGACTGCGACCTCGGCACGGTCCATGAGGTCTTCCATGGCCACGTCGCGAAGCGCGAGCCGCCCGGCGCTGCCAGTGAGCAGCTCATGCATGGAGGGCACGACGAGTACGCGCGCTCCGGCGAGGCTGCCCATCCGGCTCAGTGCGCGGATCTGGTCGGGCGGCAGAGAGGGAACCGCGATCGCTAGATTCTGGGCTTTCGACTGCTTCAACGCCGCCGCGATGTCATCGCGGGAGCCGAGCACCCGAAGGCGAGCGACGTCACGACCGATCTTGCGGCGATCGTCATCGAGGAAGGCAACTGGACGGTACCGCCCACGCTCCGCCTGTAACTGTCGGACCAGTGCCACGCCGGCCGAGCCTGCGCCGATGATGACCAGCGGCTCGCCCCACCTTCTGTGCGGCAGCGCACTCTGCAGGCGCGAGAGCCCCATAAGTTGGCCGATGGCCAGGTAACCGAGGGTCCCGCCCATAGCCAGCGCTGACAGCGGGATCGGCCGATCGGCCCGCAATGGTCCGAGTTCGACCATGGCGATCAGCAGCATGGACGTGGCCACGGTCAGCGCGAGCTGGACCATGTCCCGGACTGACGCAAACCGCCAAACAATGCGGTACGAGCGGAAGAGAATGACGCTCGCGCTGTAGGTCGCGGTGATGATGCCAATGCTCAGCAGGCTTCTGGCGCCGATGTACTCGGCGGGGATGCGACCGCCGTAACGCACCCAGAATGCCAACGCGTAGGCAGCGTTGAGGATGATGATCTCGACGAACCAGTCGAGGCCGTGGATGCGCAGTCCGTCAAGGAGATGGAGAGGAATGACCCTCCACACCGGCGCCCGGCTCGGCCGCGACCCAGGCCGAGATGACTGCACCGACCCAGTGTCGATCTGTCTGATCTTCGCTCCCTCCCATACCGTCGGGGGTCGACCCGCTGCCTTGGCTTCGGCCGGACCAGCCCGATGACCTCTCGTCGAGGTTCAGTTTAGGCCGCGAAGGCGCCTCAGTGATAACCCGCCGCCCGCCAGTACCAGCACGGCCGCGCCAACCAAGCCCCAGAGCCACGTTGGTGGGCTTGGTGGGATCGCACCGGTGGGGGGCAGCGTGCCGCCCGTGCAGGGCACAGTGACCTTGGCGGAGGCGGTGGCGGGTGCGCTTGTGGCGGTCACCGTGAAGGTGCCACACCTCGTGGTCCCGCACGACACTGTGGTGGTCACGTCACCGCCGGAGTTCGTGCTGCCGGTCGTCGGACTAGCCGAACACGTACTCAGCCCAGCCACGCCAAAGGCGACAACAGCGCCGGTCACTGGCTGTCCGCTCGCATTCACGAAGAGGAATTCGTACGCGCAGGCTTTGCCGGCGGCGACCTTCGAGCAACCCGACACGAGGGTTGCGCTGGCGGCGGGCGGCGGGTAGGCCAAAACGATCGTGGTGCCGATGGCCAACGTAGCCGCAGCAGCGATGCCGACGCTCAGAGCCAGCCGTCTGACGGGGCCCGGGCCTAGTTTCGTGGTCACGGCTGATCCTCCACCCCCCCTTTTGAGGTGACGAGTTGCACCGTAGCACACCTGTGCGTCCCTGAAGCTACGTTTCCGTGGCAATGACGATGTAGCGTGGCTCGTAGGCGGTGTAGGAGACACAGGTCAGGAGGGTTAGCTCCGGGAAGGCAGTCGGCGCCAGCACCGACCAATCATTGAAGCTCACGACTTTGAGAGCAACCACGTGGAACACAAGTTGCGAGCCGTCCTTGAGGATCACGCGCACCTCGTCGCCCAGATGCAACCGATGTAGACCCAGAAACATCCCCCGCTGGTCGTGGGCGTAGTACACGGCGTTGCCAGATTCGCCGGGCTGGGCGGTCCCGGGGTAGTGCGCGGCGAGGTTGATCGGAACGTGTATGCCATCCCCAGGGACCACGCCGATGTTGATCTGGCCCGCGGGCGCGATGATCCGAACGGTCACGGATACACCAGCCGAGAGGGGGGCAGAGGTTGGGACACCGGATGCCGGGAGTGCCAGCGGTGGCGAGGCGACGTAGGCGGGCTCAGATGGCGCGGGCCGCAGCGCGAAGACGAGCGCAACTCCGCCGGCTACTAGCGCCACCGCCATGACGCCGAGGATTCGCACCTGGGTACGGGTCATCCGGCGTCGGGGCTTCGCTCGCCGGCGTTTCCGACTCTGTGGGTCGCCCATCAACTGGCATGGTAGCCTAGCCAAACGTACAATCCCCTCGCGCGAGCGCGCTTCTGCGTCCATCAAGACGCAGCCTTCAGGATGCCGTCTCACTAAATGCAACCGCAGCAGCTCCGTAAGCTCGCCCGGCGATGGGCTATCCCGGTGGTGCTCATCACCGTCGTGGCCGGGATCGCCGGCTTCGCCGTCGCCCGGCACTCGACCCCTATCTATCAGGCGCAGGCGAGTGTCCTCGTGATCGCCGGTCCGCAAGCTTCTAACAATTCGGCGGTGTCGCTGAGCCCGGACCAGGCGACCGCCACCGCTGCTTCGCTGATGACCGAGCCGCCGACGCTGCAGCAGGTCATCACTAAGCTCCATCTCGGCGTCACTACCGACCAGCTGGCCAAGCAGGTGACGGCGACGCCCCAGACCGGCACTGAGCTTGTGGACGTTGCGGTTCAGGACCCGAGTCCCGCGAAGGCCGCTCTGATCGACAACACCCTGACCCGCGACTACGCCGACCATGTGACCAGCCAGAACGGGCTGCGGATCAATGCATTGGCATTACCGCTCCTGGCGACGATCACGAATGTCACCAATACCTTGAAGACCGAGGTTGCGCAGCTTGGCACGGCCAATAAGCAGCACGCGGACACCACCGGCATTACTGCCGAGATCAATGGCAACACAACGCTGCTGGGCACGCTCACTGCCAGCTACAGCGCTTTCCAGGCAAACCAGGCGCAGAACCTGGTAACCGTAACGGTGGAGGCGACCGCCTTGGTGCCGTTGACCCCGGTCTCGCCGAAGGTACTTCTCGACGTGCTCCTCGCCCTGTTCGCCGGCCTGCTGGTCGGTCTGGGCGTGGCCGCGGCCTTTGAATACTTCGATCAGGGCCTGCATACCGAGCAGGATGTCCGGGAACGCCTCGGCGTCACGTGCCTTGCGATCGTGCCGCGTTTCGACCCTGGGAAACGATCCAAGGCAGGGAAGCGAAGCGAGCGCAGCGCCAACGAGGCCTACAGCCGGCTACGCACCAACCTCCTCTTCGCCGAGTTGGAAGGGCCGCTGCGGAGCATCGTGATCACGTCCTCGCGCGCTGGCGAGGGCAAAACGCGTACCGCGACCAACCTCGCCATCGCCCTAGCGGCAACCGAGAAGTCGGTAGTGCTCCTCGACGCGGACATGCACCGTCCCGCACAGCATCGCGCGTTCGGACGGCCGGTGGCCCCCGGTATGTCGGACATGCTGATCGCGACAACCCGGGGTGCGCCGCCCCTGCTGGACAAGGAGTTTGCAACCTCGTATCGGCGCCTCTCCCTGGTGACGAGTGGTGTGCAGCCACCGAATCCCTCGGAGCTGCTCGCCTCGCCGCGCACCACCGTTTTGATCCGGGGACTCGAGTTCCAGCGCGACGTGGTCGTCATCGACACGCCGCCGGTACAAGCGGTCACCGACGCGCTCAGCATCAGTGCACACGCGAGCGGCGTGATCATTGTGGTCGAGTCGGGAAAGACCAATGCTGACCAGGTACGCGCCGTCATTGAGTCCCTCCACAAGGTTGGCGCCAAGGTGCTCGGTGTCGTGCTTAACAAGGCCACCCAGCGCAGCCTGCACAGCTACTACTACTACGACTACGAACCATTGAGTCAGAAGTCAGCCGAGGTCACACCCATGCCGCCACCACCGCCGCCCGCGACTCCCGAGCGCGGCCCGGCGGATCTCGCAGTGAACGGCCAGGGTCAGTGGGCTGCGATGAGCGAGAAGGATCTATCGATCGACAGGTCCGAGGTCCAGTGACGCGGCGCGGCACCCGGCATGGTGACGGTCACCTCGATCGGCCAGGTCAGGGCGTCGGTCTGTTTGCTCCACACCAGGGTGTACCGCTCCGGGGACTGTGAGATGTCGGCGAAGGGGCCCTCGTAGCTGATCGTGACCGTGGCGCTGCCGCCGTAGGGGACGATCAGCCAGTATCCGATCTCCTCACGCTGAAAGTCGAAGCTGAGCGCCTCTGGGGCCACCTGCCTCGGGGAGCTCCCATTGACACTGACGGCCATGCCATCGAGCTGTGCGGTCTCGGGGATGACCACCTGCAGGTAGTCACGATAGGCGCCGCCTGAGTTGATCATGAGGTGCGCGTTCGCCGGATTCTTCTGCACCGGGTCCTGGTAGGTAATCGCAAGCTGGTCGTGTACCTGGCCGTCCGCACCCACCAACGCTTGGAACCTGAGCTGCCGGGTCACGAAGAGATCGCCCTTCGTTCCCGAGAGGTTGCCGTCGGCGACCTCGAGCGCGTCGGACAGCGGCGAGATGACCTGTCCACCGGCGCCGGCGCCACTGACCAACCCCTCCACCTGCGCGTTGTGGAAGAAGAAGGTGATGTGTTTCTGTTGTGCAGACAGGGCGAGGCTCTGGGCGAGGGCAGGCATCTGCCCCAGGGGCGCGCCGAGGAGACGGTCGAGCACGGCATGGCCGAAGGGCGGCAGGTATGCTTTGCCAGGGTCCCCAGGCCGAGCTTTGTTGGTGATGTAGTTCAGGTCCAAGAGTAGGTTGCTGCTGGTGATGATTTGGGGGTACGGGGGTACGGTGATCTGGCCGGTGATGGCCAGAACGCCGGCGAGCGCCACCGGATCGACCTCGATGACACCGTCGGGGTGCACGCCCGTGGCCGCTGTGTAGATCCGTTCCACGGCGGCGGCCGCCGTGGGGAAATCGAGTGACCAGCCCGCGTCCGCCAGCTCCCACGGATGGCCGCGGAAGAGGTGGACGTCAAGGGGGGTCGGCGTCGGGATGTTGGTGACCAGCGGGTCGCTGAACGTCGAATCCCTGAAGATGTTTGCGGTCAGCGCACCGTCGCTGAAGTCGAGCTGGCCAACGGCGCCGATGTAACCCCCGCCGGGTCGCTCCTCGCCGGGATTCGCGAGCAGGAGCAGGTACGTGTGCTGCCCTGGGCCGATCGCCGCCGGCAGCGCGCGCAAGATCGAGATCGCCGGCAGCGCGGCGTTCACGAGGCTGGCGCCGTCGCGATGCAAGGTCTGGCGGGCCGACTGCAGGGGACCGAGCAACGAACCGGTGGGGATCTGGGCGACGTCGCGGCTCAAGGCATTGAGGCGCGCCTGCGCGGACGCGAGCACCGGTGCGCTCTGGGTGGCGATGCGCACCATCCGCTGGAGTAGGGGCTGCTGTGCGTTCCCGGGATCCGCCAGTTGCGCAGCCAGCCCGACCAGGCTGGCGCCCGCGCCGGCAGCATCCTCGCCCGCGGTCCGCAGCGCGCGGGCCGCCTGCAGCTGCCTTCCCACCCAGGGCAGGTGGACGGCGATACCGGCGATCCACCCATCTGCGAGCACGCTCGAATTGCCACCGAAGTCGGCCGCTGCGCCGACAAGGAGAGCGTCCGCCTGGTCGATCCGCTGCCGGTCGATGTGACTGAGATCGCCGACGAGGAGCGTTCGCGCCTGCTCGGCCGCATCGCGGCCCTGCTGCAGGGCCCGAATCGCGGGCACGTAGCGCACGCCGATGTCAACGACCGCGACGGCAAGGAGGATCGTGACTGCGAGCAGCGGCCAGCGTAAGGTGCGCCAGCTCAAGTACCGCAACCAACGCCGCCAGGGACTCCGCTTGCGCCGCCGCCTCTGGCCACCGCTCGATCGCGGGTTGACGATCTCATCCAAGGATCGGGGAGGGGAGGGCACCGCGTGGAGTGTAGTCGGCGCCTGCGAGCGTGACGGCACGGCGTTGAGCGATGGCGATCACTGCCTGACGGGCCTTGAACGACTGATTCCGGTCCCTGAACCGGCCTCGATGCCGTCCTGCGCGAGGAATCATGCCCGGCAACGATTGTTGGTGGCAATCGCGGGCCGGAGGACTGCGGCTCTGTCGCGAGCCCGGCTCGCCGCTCGATTGCGCGGTCATGCGATCGCCAACGAATCCTGACCCAGATGTCGCGCCGGCGTGTCCAAGGTCGGCGAGCTCTGGGGAGTGGTTTGACTTAACGCCGGCGTGGTCTGCACCGTTCGACCGTATGACTGGTTTCTCCAACATGCAACGGGACGTATTGGATGCGTCGATGTCGGTCGAGCTCCGAATGGCGTCTCGAGGTGGCCCGTGGCGGGGGACGGGCCAGTTCGTACCGCCCCGCTGCGTTTGTCCTCACCTGTTCCGCGCTGCGCCGTCTTTAGTAACCGGAACATCCGTCCTTTGGTCACCACGGCCGTCGGATCATGAGTCCACATCGAAGAGTTTGAGCACGAGGAAGATGTCGCATGCGAGCCGGTCGTGACCACCGTCGACGAGCTGTTGCCTTCGTGGGTGTCCTGAGCGGCATGGTCGTGGCGACGATCGCGTGAGTGTGGCAACGATCGCGTGAGTTCCGAGTCCGCCAGCAGTCGCGCACGCCTGATGAGGCGTACGTTGGTGAGCGCAGTCCTGGCGGCGACAGCCTGTGCCGGGTTTGGGTCGACGTCGGCGAGCGCCACGACCGTCAACAGTGTCGGCGGGCGGTTCGCCCCGCTGGCTGCGGCATCGACGATGTCTCGCGGAGCATTGAGCAGCTCGCACCTTTTTCTCAGTAACCCTTCGGTCAGTCTCCCGCCGAATCCGAATTTCACCGACGACGGGCTGTGCGCGTTCTCCGCCCTGGACAATAGCGACGCCTGCAATCAGGACGTTGTGTACGCCATCGACAATGCTCGCGCGACCCTCGAAAGCCTTCCTCCGCTGGTGCTGAGCGCCGCCCCATATGAGGCCATGACGGTGCCAGAGCAGCTGTTCGTGACTGCGAATCTGGAACGCCTCGCTCGCGGCGACTCACCCATCGCTGGCCTGACCACGCAGCTCGACACCATCGCGCAGATCGGAGCCAATAACAGCACCGATCCGTCGCTCAACGGGATCGCACATCTGACGGGCGGAGCTGTGATGTATAGAGGCGGGGCTAATTGGGCTGCGGGGACGAGCAATCCCCTCGGCTCCGATTACTACTGGATGTACGACGACGGCGGCGCCAACGCCTGGGGGCACCGTAACAACATCCTCGGCGGCTATGCCACGGGCCTGTGTGGCTCGTCTGGGGTCCAGAACTACATGGGCGCCGGCGATACGACCGGTGGCTCGGTGTATGGCCCCTCGTTTACCGAGGTCTTTATTGGCGCGTGCGGACCTCCCCCGACCGACGTGGTGTTCACCTGGGCACAGGCGCTCCAGCTTCTGGAGGCCGCCAGGATCAGCTCGGTGACCCCTGCGGCGGGTCCACTGACCGGTGGGCAGACGGTCACCGTGACCGGGAGCGGGTTCACCCTCAGCATGACCGTGACCATCGGCGACACCACGGTGACGCCGACAGGAGTTTCTGCCACCTCGTTCACCTTCATCACCCCAGCAGGGCCGGCGGGCTCGGTCCCGGTCCAGGTGACCACCTCCTTCGGCTCAAGTGCGCTGACCCCAGCTGACCGCTACACTTATGGCACGCCGCCGGTGATCACCTCGGTGGCGCCGGCCGCCGGTCTCGCGACGGGTGGCCAGACGGTCACGGTGACCGGGAGCGGGTTCACCCCCGCCATGACCGCAACCATCGGCGGCACCGCGGTGACGCCCTCGGGAGTTTCTGCCACCTCGTTCACCTTCACGACCCCGGCTGAGGCGGCAGGGACGGTCCAGGTTCGGGTGACCACGCTGATCGGTGCGAGTGCACTCACTGCCGCGGACGCGTACACGTCTGTGAGTCTGCCGGTGATCAGCGCGGTGACCCCGTCGGCGGGTCCGGTGAGCGGCGGCCAGGTGGTCACGGTGAGGGGCAGCGGGTTCGTTGCCGGCATGACCGCGACCATCGGGGGGACGACGGTGACCCCCTCGAGCATCACCGCGAGCTCATTCACCTTCGCCACCCCGGCGGAGCCCTCCGGGTACGACCAGGTCCAGGTGACCAACCTGGCGGGGGCGAGCACGCTCACGACGGCAACCGGATACATCTACAGCGGGCTCGGCAGCTTCATCCCCGTGACTCCGTTCCGGATCGTGGACACGCGCTCCGGGCGCTGCGGGATCCACACCTGTGGCGCGCTCGGGGCGGGGCAGACGCTCGCCCTCCAGATCACCGGGTACATCGATGCGCGCACCGGCGGGTCGGTCCCCACCAACGCCACCGCGGTGGTGCTCAACGTGCTCGCCGTGAATGGCTCAGCGTCGAGCCTGCTCACCGTCTCCCCAAGCGGGACCGGACGGCCCCTGGCGTCGAACCTCAACTTCACCGCCCACACCAACATCGCCAACCTGGTGACGGTCGCACTGGGCCAAAGCAGCACGTCCGACAGCCAGCGCGAAGTCAACATCTACAACGCCCTGGGCACGCTCGACGTGGTCGTTGATGTCGAGGGGTATTTCGTGCCCCAGGCGTCGAGCAACCCGGCGGGCGAGTTCCATGCGATCGCGCCGCTGCGGGTCTGCGACACCCGGACGTTGCAGCCGGCCAATGGCTGCAACCTAGGGCACAGCACCGACAACAGGCTGGGTCCCGGTCAGGTGATGCGCGTCGATGTGAGCGGTATCCCGAGCGGGGTGGGCGGCTCGCCGGCGAGCATCCCCACTGATGGCAGCGCCGGGGCGGCGGTGCTCAACCTGACTGCGGTGGCGGGAACGCAAGCCACCTGGCTGAGTGTTTTTCCGACCCAGAGCAACGGCACCTGTCTGACCAGCGCTCCCGCCTCGTCGACCATCAACGTGTCGGCGGGCGGAGTCCTGGCCAACCGGGTGATGGTGCCGCTCGGCCCCGATCACTCAGGTGGGCCGAGCACCGATGTGTGCGTGTACAACGCGGCGGGGACTATCAACGTCCTCCTGGACGCCGGCGGCTGGTTCGGTTCGACGACAGGGATCCCGGCGACCGGCGCGCAGTATCAGGCGATCGGGCCGACCCGGATCTGCGATACGCGCAGCGGGACCGGCACCCTCTGCTCGGGGCATCAGTTGACCTCAGGCGGCACCCTGCTCGTGGCCGTTGCCGGCGTCGGCGGGATCCCGGGGAGCGGGCCCGTGGCGATCATTGCCAATCTCACTGCGGTGAGCGGCAGCCAGCCGACCTATCTCACCGCGTACCCGGCCGATGTGCGCTCGAAGCCGAACGCCTCGGACCTCAACCTCAACCCGGGCATCGCGTTACCCAACCTGGTGGTGGTGGGCCTCGCCTCGGGTGCGCACCCCGGTGACGTCAACCTTTTCAACGCCATGGGCTCGATCAACGCCGTGCTCGACGTCGACGGCTGGTTCCAGTGACTCGACGCGGCTGGTCACGCGCCACAACCACGCTGCTCGGGAGCGCCTGAGCAGGGCCAGACTGCCCCACTTGCGGGTCCGCGGTCGAGGACTCGGCGGCCATGGGCGACGCCAGGGCGCCCGCCCGGCCGGCGTGGATGGGCGATCAGGCACCACCCACCTCGAGCGCGCGCTGAGGGTCGACAACGGGTTCCCGGTCGCGGGGCCGCCGCGGTGGATCGTGGTGTGAGCACGATGCTCACGCCACGTACTCACCCGCGCCAGCGCCGCGTCGGCGGCGAGGTGAGGTCACGGTCAGGGTCGGAGCCGGGGTTGCACCTGCACCGCATCCGTGACATGCAACTCGCGACATCCCGTGCAAAAGGGTCCATAGCGCCCCCCGAGTTCGGCGCGAGCCCCCTTAGCTCGCACCACCAGCGGCGCGCCTGCGAGAGTGCGCCGGCGAGGCGATCCGTCCGACCGTGCGGCACGCGGCGGAAGTGGGTCAGGGCCGGCCGATGCCGTCCAATCGGCTGCACGACCGAATCACAGCAGCGAGCCGACAGCCGTCGCCGGATCGCTCCCGTCGGTGCGCGATGTCGCTGTCCTCGGGCACGCAACGATCCCCTCGGCGACGGCAACGGCGATCCGTCCTGTGCATGGGGGCGCCGGCACCGCAGGGCGCGTTCGCGGCGCTCGAGTGCGGGATGATCGGAGCGCGACCAGCGCTGCGGCCCGGCCTCGTCAGGCATGACTGCTCGCTCCCGAACCAGACGCCAGGGCGACCGCACTGCATTCGTTCGCCGGAATCCAGCCTCGCCGCGTTGGCGCGCGGCCGCCGGCTCGCGATTCGGCTTCATCCCTCACGCCCTCCCCGACGCGCTCGTCGCCTGGGCACCTCAGCCGTGGGCGTCAGGGACGCCTGAGTCCCCGCGGAGACCTGCGTAGGCAGGTAAGCGATTCATGGCCCCTGCGTGCGCGAGACAGGGAAGTCTGGTCCGGTATCTCGTCGAGGGAAACGCTCACCGGCCACCGTTACGCGTCTGCACGGATCTGGCGCGTGGTGTGCCTCCCCGACGCCAAGAGTACTGCACCACCCGCGTTTGCTGGGTGGCAGTCCTTCTGCTATCCGCGCGACCCAATGTGCCGTGATCAGGAATCGCGGCGACGCCGATGATGGCGATGTGCCGGGCCGCGGAGTCAGGTGGGCGCAAGAGCAGCCGGAGAGCGGAGCGCCCCTTCGTACGCGGTGTATGTACTCTCGAAGTGCTCGCTCATCCGGGGCCGTCACCCACTCGCGACCAACGCCTCTCGCCCTGAAACGGGGGAGGGGTCGAGGTTAGACGAGGACGACGACCGCAGCGTCGACGAGCATGTGCTTGGTACCGCAGGCGGCACAGATGAACGCTGCGTCGAGGGGATGACCGCAACGACAGGCCCACCCTATGCGTCGAGCCGGGTTGCCCGCCACGACTGCGTGAGCAGGCACGTCGCGCGTCGCCACCGCACCGGAACCAACCATTGACCAGGCGCCGATTCGGACACCGCCAACCACCACCGCATGCGCTCCGATGGCGGCTCCCCGCTCGACCGACACCCCCGAGACCACCCAGTCAGCGTCGGCCTTGGGCGACCCGTCCGGCGCCGCCGCTCGGGGGATAGCGGTCATTGGTCAGGCAGACGCCCGGGCCAATGAACACCTCATCGTCAAGCACAGCACCGTAGTACAGGAGGGCATTGTTCTGTATCTTGCAACGACTGCCAACCTGCACATCGAGATCGATCAGCACGTTTTCCCCGATGATGCAATCGTCGCCGACGGAGGCGCCGCGGCGGAGGTGTGATCGAGCCCATATCCGAGTACGCAACCCGATCGTGACCCCAGTCTCGATGTCCGCTGTCGGGTGGAACATTGGGGAGCGAGTTTGTGGGGAGCCATGAATCTCGGTCGCGGGAGCCTCTTCAGGACCTTTGACGGACGCCTGGTTTACAGAGCTCAAGTCGGATCACCTCGAGGCGTGGGGGCTCGGCACCAACGGAACCGTGCCTCGACTCTGCTCGCTCGTGAAGCGCAGACGATGACGGCGATGCAACACCTCGCGCAGTCCTGCTTCCCGAGGCCAGCACGGGCTCCACCGCCGCCGATCTCCAGGATGTGGAGGTCGCAGCGCTGATGGGCCTTCACGGGCCTCGCATCCTTTCATCAGAGGCCGCACGCACGTCACGTCGGTAGTGTTGTCGTCAGGTCTTCGTCGACGCCACGTGGCGCTAGTGGCGCAGTCCCGAGCGGACGGCGGCGGCGAACTCCGTCGACAGCACGGAACGCGGCGGGGCGGGCGACCGGCGGAACCTCGTCAGACGCCGTGGTTACGATCGATCGGTGAGCGTCACCGACAACAAGGGCGACACCTGGACACGGGCGACGGCAGTCAACCCGTCCACCCGTATCGGTGCCGCCGTGCGTCTCGTCCCCGGAATCGTGCTCCCTGTGTATCAGCACGAGCACGGCGCGGAGGACGAGTGCATCCGTCGCTACGCGGAGTAATGCCAATGGCGTCACATTCACGCATCGAAGCGAGACCGCGGAGTCGGCCGGCCATAGGCTGTGCCGAGTGGCGGACGTACGGACGATCTCGTTGGTGTCCCGCGCCGGCTCGAGGCGCCTGCCGGCACTTGGCATCGTCGTCGGCATCGCGGCCGCGGCCGCGCTCATCTCCTTCGTGGCTACCCTGGTGCGGCTACCCACGCTGCTCGCGGCGGTCTATCGGTTCAGCGACGCCCCTGAGCTGAGCTACATCTCGCAGGGGCTAGCGACGGGCCACGGCCCGCAGCTCCTGCCGACTCAGACGTCGATCGGCGTCATCTGGTTCGACGAGCTGCTCCAGTGGCTGCCGTTCCGCGCGGGCGTCGAGTACTGGACCGGACCCGTCCTCACGGTGGCGATGGGGTTGCTCCTCGTCCGCACCGCGCACCTAGTGTTAGGCCGCAAGGGAACGCTCCTCACCTCGGTCATGCTCCTCGTCCTTCCGACCGTGGTGCTCTGGCCGCTGCTGTTTCCCGACAACCACATCACCACGTATGCGGCGGCGGCGCTGCTCGGTTGGCACCTCGTCCTCGATTTGCGCCACCGGCACAGCGTCTGGCGCTCCGCGATCGTTGGCATCGTCGTCGGCATAGGTGTCGTCACCGATCCACAGCTGCTGGCTTTCGGTCTCGTCCCCTATATCGCGACGGTTGCGGTGCTGCGGCGGCGGGTCACTGCCCCTCAGGCGCGCTCGTTGCTCCTCACTTTGTGTGGAGCGCTGGTGGCCATCGGGCTCGCGTTTGTCGTGATGAACGCTCAGGGGATCCGCACCATCGCGATCCTGCCCGGCGGCGGCGGTTTGAGCGGCGTGGTCCGAGGCATCGGACTCGCTCTCCAGACGCTCGCGTGGACCATCGGCGGAGGGTGGTACGGCGACACGATATCCGTTGTGGCCGTGGGTCTCTGTGTCGCCACGGCGCTCAGCCTCGTGGCACTCGTTGTCGTCGGCGTTCGTCAGCGAACGGGCGCCGAGCCGGGCTCCGCGCGACTGGACACCTCGCTTGCCGGTTTCGGGCTTTTCTGGGGCATGGACTTCGCATTCCTTGTCGGCGCTTTCGTCTTCCTCGGCTACGGTGCCGGCGGGGCTCCGATGCAAGGTCACTACCTCGTCGGATGCTATTTCGCAGCAGCCGCCCTGATCCCGGCGATTGCAGTGCGTTATGGCCCCAAGTCACTCACGAGGTGGCGCTCACGTGTCGGGGCTGCAGCGCTCGTCGCCGTGGGCGTGTTCAGTGTGTTCGCTGTCAACAACGCGGTGAGCACAGCGACCTTCGACGCGTCGCTCTTCTACGACCGGCTCCAGGTACCGGCGGCCGCGGACCCGTTGCCCGTGCTGCTGGAGCACGGACTGACTCACGGGTACGCGGGATACTGGGAGTCATATGACCTCGACTGGCGGTCCGATGGTGTGCTGTCGGTATGGCCGCTGCTCGGTGGCGCGGCGTGCGGCGGCGGGACCGGGAGCCTGTGCCCCTACGCCTTTGCCCCGAAGGGTGAGTACACACCCACCGCCGGGCGGACCTTCGTGATCACGCCGTGGACGGGGGGAACCTGCGGGCGTTCCTTGCCGTCAGTGGCGATCTTTGGGCCACCGGCGGTCGTGTATGAGCGCGGCCCGTACACCATCTCCGTGTACGGGTACGACATCGCCTCGCGGCTGTCGAAGGACGCGAGCTTGTTCTGTTAAGGGCGTCACCTCGGACGACGAACGGAAGGTCACGGAATCGTGGCGTGTGCCGCCGGGAGCCCGCCGCTGGCCAGGAATCTTCGACACGTCCGACTGTGAGGAAGCGCCCTACCAGGTCGAGGGGAACTCGCACAGCTAGACTGCGCCCAATGCGACCCACGGCCAGGCCGGCGAATGTGACTCCGTCGCCGAGGCCGGCAGGCATTCGGCGGGGCACGCCGGCGTGAGGGCCGCCATCGCACGAGGGGTGACTGGCAGCGTTGCGCTGGTCGAGGGCGCCGCCGGCCACGGGCCGCCCGGTGAGGCTGGGCTCACCGGCCGACTTCGGTCCGTCCGACCACGGCGTCACCACGCCGGCCGTCGGGCGCGTGCCAGCCGAGCCATGCGGGCTGCCGCCGGTGGTGTGTTCGGAGCGCCGGTGAGGATGCGTGGGGTCGGCGACGGCCTGCGTGATCGACTGGCCCTCGGCCGGGTGCTCGATTGGGGATTCGGCGCAGCGCCGCAGCGCTCACCGCGCGGGGATCCGAGCGAGCTGTCAGCCACCGGCCGGCGCCGGCAGATCTCGCGGAAACACGGTCGCGATCAGGCCGCGGCTTGGTATCGCGACCACGCCGCCCGATCCCCCGCGGCGCCGTGAGGCAGCCCGGCTTGGCGGCAGCCGCCACCCCCGCGGCGCCGAGCCGCCGGCTCGTTGCGCTGACACTGGTGCCGATGACGCTGCTGATGGTAGCTATCGCGCTGCCGGTTGCGCTCACCCGCCGGGCACCGCATGACGATGAGGGCTTCTTCCTCTACAGCCTGCGGCTGTTCGCTCAGCACGGCGGCGTTTTCAGCCACGTGCTGACGGCCTACGGGCCGGCGTATCACGAGCTCATGGCTGCGCCGTTGACACTGCTGGGTGTCAGCATCGACCACAACAGCGGCAGGGTGATGACGGGCATCATGACCGCGCTCATCACCGCTGCCGCAGCGCTCGTGTGCCTGCGCCTCACCGGTCGCCTGAGCGCCGCGGTGCTCGGCCAGGTGGTGGCGCTGATCGCCGCCATGCCGGTGACCGGCGAGCCGATGGAGCCATCGATTCTGGTGCTGCTGTTCCTCTCACTGATGGTGCTCGCGGTCAGCGGGCCGAGCGCGGGGCCGGTGCGCCGCGGGGTGCTGGTCGGCGCCTGCGTCGCGGTGCTGGCGCTGACCAAGATCAACGTCGGCGCCTACGCCGGGGTCGCGGCGCTGGTGGCGCTGTTGGGCGTCAGCGCGAGACCGCGCTCACCACTGTGGGCCGTCGGGCTGGCGCTGGGCCTGGCTCCGCCGGTGATTCTGTTGGTGGCCGGTCGCGACGACCCCTCAGTGGTCGGGTTCGCGCTGCTGGTGATGCTGCTGGTGGTGGCGTTGCAAGTCGCACCCGCGCCGCGGCGCTGGCCTCTGCACCGGATCGAGCCGATCGCGATGATGGTGGCCGGCGGCGGCTGTGCCGTGCTCATCGGAGCGATCGCGGTGGTCTGGGGGGAGTCGGCGCCCGCGATGATTCGGGCGACGTTCCCTGCCAGCCTGACCCGGGCGAGCACTGTCGCCTTCCAGTTCACCTGGCTGCCACCGGTGATGGCGACGGCGGCGCTGGCGCTGCCGGCACTGCTGGCGGCGCGCGCGCCGCGAGCACGGCTCGGGCTGCGCCTCGCGGGCGTGATGATCGCCGTCGTAGTGGTGCTGCTGACGCTCCAGCCCACGCCCTTCCCCGCCAATGGCCTGGAGCTGTTGGGGCTGCTGCTGGGACCGATGCTGCTGCTGCCGCGGAACGGCGAGCCGACCGAGGCGGCGATGCGCGGGCGCCAACTGCTGGCCACTCTGACCGTGCTGGAGTCGCTTCAGGTCTACCCGATCCCCGGCGATCAGGTCTCGTTTTCGCTATTTCCCGCTCTGCTGGCCGGGGTTGTGATTGCGAGCGACATGGCACCGGACCTGCACGCCGCCCTCAGGGCCCGGCTGGGCCAGGTCATCACGGTGGCGGCGGTGCTGCTGCTGCTGATAGGTCCGCTCTCACTCGGTGTCGCCTCGTGGCAGGCGTGGAGCCAGGCCCCGTCGCTGACGCTCAGCGGGGCTTCACTGATCCACCGTCCGGCGGACGACAGCGACGCGATCGAACAGGTGGTGGCGGCGGCTGAGCGCAGCGGCTGCCGATCGCTGGTCACCTACCCGGGAATGCTGAGCTTCTATCTCTGGAGCTCGCTGCCGCCGCCGCCGGGGGTGGAGCTGGTCGACGGCATCTGGTGGACCCTCGACCCCTATCTTGAGCCCGCTGAGCGCGGGCTGTCTCAGCTGCACGATGTCTGCCTGATCCGCAATCCCGGCAATGAGATCTTCTGGTCCGAGCTGGGGCTGGGGCCGTCCGATTCCCGTTTCACCGCCTTCCTGGCGAGCCACTTCCATCAGCTGGCGGTGTACGGAGGCTATCAGCTGTGGCTGCGCTCGTGACCGATGGCGCCAGGCCGATCCGGGGCGGGCATCGCCGACGCACCGGGGCGGCGGCTGTTGCGGCTCACCGCCGCCCTCGCTCAGCGGCCGATCGGGTGCCAGACGGTCTTCATCTCCAGCGTTGCGGCGAGTGCCTCGCGCGACTGTTGCAGGTGTCGTGACGCTCTAGCGTCGACGACGCCCGGCATGAAGCCATCGGCCGACCATTGGAGACATCGTTGATGTGCGATCTCAACCCAAGCGATCGACGCGAGGGCGCGGTGGCCAAGGCATAGGCATGTGGGGCTTCGAACTGCCGCGACTGGTGCTCTGCGAGCTGCGGAAAGGGTCGTGCGAGCAGCGAAGCACGGGGCCTAAACGTAGACGCAAGGGCGTCAAAGTTTGCGGGAGAACACTTCACACAACGTGAGAAAGCCCTTGTAAAACGGTCGATATCGGCCCGAGAGTTCGGATGGGCCGACGCTAATTGTGAAGCATGAACGTTGACTCTTCGCGGCAGCCCTCACCCGCCCTCGCAACAACCTCCGGGCAAAAGTGCCGGGGTCGCGCCCCGAATTCGCAGGACGCCCGTTTAGCTCGCACCACATGCGGCGACTTTGCGAGCGTGCGCCGGCGACGCGCATTTGTCCGACCGAGCGACGCGCGGCGGAAGCGGGTCAGGGCGGCCTCCGCGGTCGTCCACTGGCGGGCGACCCGAGTCCCGGCAGCGAGGCGACAGCCGCGGCCAGATCGCTTCCGTGGGTGCGCCGTGTCGCTGAACTCGAGCGCTGCACCATCCTCTCGCCAACGGCGACGGCAATGGCGATCGGTGCCGTGCATGGGGGCGTCGGCGCTTCAGGGCGCATGCGCGGCGCTTCGAGCGCCGGACCGTCGCAGCGCGACCAGCGGTGCGCCCCGGCCTCGTCAGGGATGGCTGCTATCTCGCGAGCCAGACACCAAGGCGACCTGACTGCGTTCGTCGGCTGGAATCCAGCCTCGCCGCGTTCGCGCGCGGCCGGCGGCTCGCGATCCGGATTCATCCCCACGCCCTCCCCGGCGCACTCGTCGCCCGAGCCCTGAGCCGTCGGCGTCAGGGACGCTTGAGTCGACGCCACCGCCGAGCGGGGATCCGGGCAATCCGGCGCAGGTCTCGAGTTCCGGAACGATGGGCGCTGCGCTGACGACCCGGACGAGGCGGAGCGCCGTCGGTATATTGACGGGGTGCCCGCGTGCCGCGGACGACGCGGTCGCGACTGCCACGTGCGCCCGCCGGGCCACCTCGGTCAGGGTGAGTCCCCGCACCCGAATCGCCTGGAGGAATGCAGGGCCGAAGACGATGCGCGAGGCCCGGGTGCGCGGAACGCGCCCGGACCCTTGCCGCATCGCGCCTTCGGGTGTGCTCCGGGCGGTCGCGTTGCGGTCCGAGGCTAGGTTTCATGGCAGCCCCGTGCCTCCACTCGCCCTCGACCGGCGCCGCCATGGCCTGTGCGGCGTGGGGATTCCCGGCGAGCACGTCGACCGGCTTCCTGCTCCCTCCGCACGGGTAGGTCAACCGAAACCTCGCCTTCGCCTTGAGGTATCCCTCCGCGTAGCCGCCCGCCGACCGTCTTTGCCATCGGCAATGCGCTAACGCCAGCCGCGTTCGATGATGGTCGCGACCTCGGCCTCGAGTGAATCGAGGGCGGCCCGGACGCCCGTACGCCGATCTGCCTCGGCCCGTCCGCACAGCGCTCAGCGACAGCAGTTGTCCGAGTAACCCGGGACCGTGCCGTGCTGCGCCCGAAGGAGCGGCCCGGCGCCGAGTGGTCGCCGTAGCGTTCCGAGCGACTCTGGTGAACGGGGCAGCAGCGGGGGGTCCAAGACGCTGACCCATGACAGATGCGTAACGGTTGGCGGTTGAGCCTTCCAGGGTCAAGACTTCCGAGCACTGTGACTGGCGCGATGAATTGGTCTTGGAGGAAACTGTTTTTGGCTGGAAGACAGACCCTTCGAGCAACCCTGAAGGATCGGGTGCTCCTTTTCGCAGTCGTCCTTGGGTTGGCGGCGCGGATTGTATTCTGGGTGGTCACGCAGCGCATCTGGGAGGATGCTCTGATTACGGTGTGGCAAGCCCGCAATGCGGCGACTGGCATAGGGCTTACCCCCAATCCCGCCGAAGGACATATCCAAGGATTTACCAGCGTGCTTTCGGTCATTATTCCCCTGGTTAGTGAGCTAATTAAGGCGGGTTCGGGGATCCTGTCGCTTCGGGTGGCGACTTTACTTGCATTTGTGGTTGCCGTCTGGTGTGTAAATGAAATTTGCAAAGACTTGGGCATGGGAGTGTGGGGACGATTGTTTGCCTTGGCATTTGTAGCCTTTGAGGAGAATCAAGTCTTCTACGGAATGGCCGGCATGGAGACTGAAGTGGCAGTGGCCGTGTTGTTGGCGGGTGTATTGACCGTTTCCCGATGGCAATACAAGCGAAGTGGGGTCCTACTGGGTTTAGCGCTATTAGCCAGGCCAGACTTCATTTTATGGACCATACCGGCTCTGGCGGCTCTCTTTCGGCATAACCGGAAGAAGGCCTGGCCAGCCCTGGGGTTGACAAGTCTGGTCATTGCCCCGTGGATTGCCTTTGCGACTTGGTATTACGGATCACCGATACCGCACACGATTGCTGCCAAGGCCGCCGCCTATGTCAATCCCCCCACCCTCAGCCTGGCAAACTTGGGACCGATAGTGCATTGGGGTTTGGCCGGGATGGCCACCGATCTTCTTTCAGTCTGGCACTATTTGACCCCCTTCCTCGCGAATTCAGCCGAGACTGGGGCCCCTTTTCCATTCTGGTTTCTGGCGATAATTGGACTTGCAATCTCAGCCTTAGCGCTAGTCGGTATGTTTCGGGTGGCCCGATTAACTCGGTGGCAGCCACTACTGGCCTACCTCCTGCTTTTTCTGGTTTATCGCGGGCTGTTTCTACCAACTGATTATTACGATTGGTATATCGTTCCTTTCGCGGCGGGAGTCGCCATACTTGCTGGAATTGGCCTGGAACAATTGAGATTTGTACAGTCCCGCCTGCCCCTGGTGTTCGCTGTTCTGTTGGGGTCAGCGATTTCTTGTAATCTTGCCTTCACCATTCCCCTTAATGCTGTTGTACAGCAACAGGTTGAAGACAGGGTTCGAGTGCCCCTTGGCGAATATTTAGCAAAAGTGGTCAAAGGTAGCGACGCCGTGTTTACCGAGTCTTCCGGATATGTTGGGTATTATTCGGGGGCCACTCTTTGGGATTACCCCGGTTTGATTTCGAAGGTTTCGGCCCAGGCCTTGGCCTCAATCCCGCCTTCGCAGCGAGGCTATCCCGATGTGTTGGGGTTGATGATTGAAGAGTTGCACCCCCACTGGCTGGTTTTGCGTCAGGATGAGATTACGGCTATTGGGCGGACCTCCCCACAGGCTCTTTTGGGCTACAGTTATTTGAAGCATTGTGAGGTGAACGTACCAATTGATATTGGCGGATTGAGTTGGACCAATGTCGATGAAAAGTTCTGGGTTATGTACAAGCCTTAGCCGTTGAGTTGGAGTCACGGCGCACACGTCCGAGGTATAGCGCAGAAGTCGATACCAAAACCTGGTCCTTAGCGAGGGCCTCACTTGATCGCGGCAAACCGGGGAGCTGGCGCCGCCACGCACGACTGCGAGATCCAGCGCCGCCGCCGATATCACGGTGGTGAGGGCGGTCGGATTCGCGTCGGATGCGGGCTTCTCTGCATGGGCCGCGTTGGTTTCGGAGTAAGTGTCGCGAGTGACCGTGGATCGCGTCACAGGATGAGCGATGCGTCGGCGCAGGCTTGCTGGTGCAGCTCCTGGCGCGTCGTTTGAGTCCGCTACCCGGCCGGGATTTTTTCCGAGGTGATACGAACCGCGCCCCGCTGGCACCGACTCACCGCGGCAGCATCAAACGTCGTGCTCGACGTCGAGGGCTGGTTCCAGTAACCAGACGCGACCGCCATGACGCAGCACGCGGGCCCTGGCCCGACGTACGAGACTGCGAGCTCGGCTGCGCGGGTCCCCGCGTCGCGTGTGAAGGCAGCCGGGTCGGGAGCGGCGCTGAGTTCGGCCGTGGATTCTATGCGCACCCCGTGCAAAAGGGTCAATGGCGCCCCCCCGGGTCGGCGTGGACCTCCTTAACCTGCCCCACAAGCGGCGCGTGCCAGCTACGGAACCCTGCCTCCCGACGAGCTGGCCTGGCGCATCCAGGGCGGTGATCTGCGCAAAGGGGCGCTCCGTATCCTTGCTGACGTCACCTCACTCGACGATCCGCGCGTGGTCGACGCGCAGCGACAGTACGCACAGGTCTGGATGAAGATCGGCGGCGAGCCGCCGGTGACTGATCTCTGCGACCTGCAGGTGGACGGGCAGACTCGAGACCGGGTGCGCGACCTGCTCGAGGATCTGCGCCTGCGCCGGTATCTTGGTCACGCCGGCTGCCCCTGGTGTGCGGGATCGCTGGCTGCACCGCGGCACACGGCAGCCGCCAGCTCCCGGGCGTTGGGGTCCACGGTGGTCGCGCGGGCCAAGCGCAGCCGGTGACGAAGGTCGTCCGCTCGTCACGGACCCCAGCCGTCAGTGACGGCACCTGTGGCGGCCCTGTCTATCTCGACCGGCTTCGAAGCCGGAGCCTCGCTCGGGTAGCTGGAGCCGTACGGTAGGAGGGTGCCGCCACTCCCGCGCGTAACCGGTCGAGAGATTCTGAGAGCGCTTCGGCAGCTTGGATGGGAAGTCGTGGCTCAGAGAGGCTCCCACGCGCAGCTCAGGCACCCAGAGCGTCGTGGCCGCGTCACGGTCCCCCTGCACGCCGGCGAGACGATCGGACCCGGCCTCCTGAGGGCGATCCTGGCACAAGCGGGCATCACCGCCGACGAACTCCGATCTGCCCTGTGAGAGGATTGACCATATGAGGACGTATACCATCCTGCTCGAGCCGGAGGAAACCGGCGGCTACATGGTCCTGGTACCGGCGCTCGCGGGCTGCTTCACCCAGGGCAAAACGGTCGACGAGTGCCGTGAACGCGCGGCCGAGGCGATCGCGGTCCACATCGCTGGACTGGAGGCGGACGGCGAGCGGGTCCCAGAGGAGTTCGGGGCGCCCCAGACGCTCACGGTGACAGTCGCCGCCTGAGCGGTCGTCGGTCCTCCTGAAACTCGGTTGCAGGAGGTCATATTTTACCGTGAGGCGCCTTCACTCGACTCGCGGAATCCCCTGGATAACGGTCGATATCGCCTCGTTGAGTTCCCGTTAGCCCCCTTTAGCTCCAGCGTTGACCGCCAGGAAGAGTTCGGTGACCCCGCGGCGGGTCCACGGACCGGTCGGCAGAGGGTCACCCGTGACCGGGCGTGGGTTTGCGGCGGGGGTGTGCGTGACAATCGGCCGCACCACGGTGGCGCCGACAGTGGTTTCTGCCACCTCGTTCACATTCATCACGCCAGCAGAGCCGGCGGGGTCGGTCCCGGTCCAGCTGACCACCGCGTTCGGTCCACGTGCGCTGACCTCAGCTCACGGCTACACGTATGGCAGGCTGCAGAGAGCACGGAGGGCTTTGGCGGGAAGGCCGACCCTCTTGTGGGGGCTGGAGTATGCCCCAGCCTCATGAACAACTGCAACGAACCACCTTGAGGTCGCTTGCGATCCCAGGGCGGCCGCGTCAGATGCCGCTCACGCCGACAGCACGAGCCGGAGATGGGCGGCTCCGTGCCTCGGGATCCTCTCGGGCTTGTAGCTCGATCCTGAGCTGCCCCGAGCGTGCGTTCTGCAGTGAAGCGCTAGCCGCTCCCTGACATCCGGTGACGTCGCCGAAGGATACCGAATGCGAAAACGAGAAGAGCTCCGACGATGAGCAACCCGACCGTCGCCCACCGACTGGAGGAGCTAGCGCCGGTATTGGGGGGTGCCGGTGCGATGGCGGCGAGAACATCCACATGCACAGTCTCGCCAACCCCGCCATTGGTGGAGGTGACCGTCGCGCTCTCAGTACCAGTTCCGGTGGCGACGGCGACAACGTTCACCGTGACGGTGCAGCTCTGTCCAACCCCCAGCGTCGCGCCCGAGAGGATGACGGTCGAGCCGCCAAACGTCGCCGCCACGCTCCCACCGGAGCAGGTCGTTGTCGCGTTCGCCGGATTAGCCACCCTGAGGATGGCGGCGACATGGTCGGTGAAGCCAACCCCGGTGAGTGAGACGGGATTGTCCCCGGGATTGGTGATGGTGTACCGCACGGTGGTGGTTTGACCCAGAGTCAGAGCGGTCGTCCCGAATTTGATCGCCAGGTCGGGAGGGCCGACAACGTTCACGACAACGGTGTTCGATGTACCAGCGGAGCTCCCGGCGTCATTAGGCACGGCTTGCGTGAACGAAGCCGTGTTCAAGAGGACCCCTGGCGCTGTTCCCTTGACCACGACCTGAAGCGTTGTGTCGGCACCGGCCGAGAGATCGGTGATGGTCCAGGTGACGGTCTGCCCCGTGACAAGAACGCAGTTGCTGACGCAATTGGTTGCCGTCGAGGACTGGTAGCTGAAACCGATGGGAAGAACATCGGTGACCACAACCTGTCCTGAAGAGGAAGTACTGCCACCGGCATTGGTCGCCGTGAGGGTGAACGTGTCGGTGTTGCCCACCTGCAGGGTTGCAATGGCAGCCGCCTTGGTGACGGTGACATCGGCCCAGCTTGGATCAATCGCGACCGTATTCGAGGACCCGGAGTGTCCACCGGACCCGTTGGGAGCGGTCTGTATGAAGCTGGCAGTGTTGGTGACATTGGAGGACGTACTGACCAGTGTCACGACCTGGAGCGTCGCGTTGGAGCCCGACGCAATGTCGGAGATCGTCCACGTGACCGTTTGTGCGGTCACTCCGACGCAGGAACTGACGCAATTGGATGGCGTCGAGGAGACATACCCCAACCCGCTGGGCAGCACATCGGTCACCACCACCTGACCGCTGTCGGACGGACCGGCGTTGGCCGCTGTGAGCGTGAACGTGTCATGGCTCCCCACCGTCGGCGTCGTCGTGGTGGCGGACTTGGTCAGAGTCACCTTCGCGAAATACGCATTCACCGTGGTACCCGAGGAACCGGACGTCACGGGGGTTATCGATCCCGGCGGTGTGCCTGAGGTGGTTGCGGTGTCACTCACCGATCCGTTGGCCATATCGGCCGCGGTCACCGTGTAGGTCGCCGCGCAGGTCTCCGCGGCGGCCGGAGCCATCGTGCTGTCGGGGCACGTGATCGGCGAAAGGTTGGCCTGAGTCGCCGGGGCCGTCTCGGTGTCGTCGACGGCGATGTTGGACAGGGTCACGTTGCCGGTGTTGGTCACGTGGAAGCCGTAGTCGATGGTGTCGCCCACCGCCGAGTAGCTCGCAGTTGGGGAGGACTTGACGACTGTCAGGGCGGGCGCTTGGGTGAGAGCCACTGTCAGGCCCGACCCCGCAGAGGTCGACGCGCACCCTGACGAGCTGCAGCCTGGGGGGTCCCCGGACGCCGTTGCGGTATCACGCACCGATCCGTTGTCGAGGTCGGCCTGAGTGATCGTGTAAGTGGCGGTGAATGTCGCAGCCTGCCCTGGCGCGAGCGTCGTGGTGGCACCGGAACAGGGGCCCGGGGGGGTGGCGAGAGCCTGGCATGTCGGATCGCTGGTGAGCAGGCCGGCCGGAGCTGTCTGCGTGTCGGCGACGCTGACGGAGGTCAGGGTGACGTTGCCGGTGTTGGTCACCACGAATTGGTAGGCGATGATCTGCCCGACTGCCGTATACGGTCCGGTTGAGGTCACCGACTTGCTGACCGTGAGGGTGGGTGCAGCCTGGGGATCGTGGTTGGTAACGGTGCAATTCGGGCTGCACCCAGGGTCGGATGCGCCAGCCGGGGGGGCCACGGTGACGGAGTTCGTCAAAGTCCCCGAAGCAGCGGTCGGGACGACGCCGGACACCGTGTAGACGAGCGAACCTCCGGCGGCGATGCCAACCGTGTCGGAGATGTTGCCCGAGCCCGAGGGGGTGCATGAGCTCCCGGAGCTCGCGCTGCAGGTCCAGGTGAACCCGCCTCCGGCGAGCGCGGCCGGCAGGGGATCCGAAACGGTCGCCTCGGCGGCGTACCCGGGGCCGGCGTTGGTGATTGTCACGGTGTAGGTCAGCAGCTGACCGGGCGTGTACGGATCCGGCGACGCCGTCTTGGTCGCGCCGAGACTCAGCTCGCAGAACGCGCTCGGGCGGATCTGGGCGTCGAATCCCTGTTCCGGTGGACCGCTCTTGATCTCGACGATGATCGTGTTCGGCCCGCTCTTCCAGTTGTGGTCGAGCGTTGTCTGGGATGCCTTGTCGAGGTGGTACCCCTGGTAGTTGTAGGGGTCGTTGCCGACGGTGGGGTCCTGGGGCAGGTTGGAGCCCGGGTAGGTGCTCTGGTCGACGTTGTTGACGAACACCGTGGCCAGGTCGTTGTCCGACATGAAGTTCATGTCCAGCGAGAACGACGAGGCGAGCACCGACGGGTCGAGGTTGAAGTTGTACTCGTAGTACCAATCGCCGTTCGGACTGGTCGGGTTGGCAATGGTTTGCTGGGAGATCCACTGCGCATTGCTGTAGGGAGTGGCGGCCCATGCTCCGGGGACCAGGTTGTTGACGTTGGCCAGCACCAATGTGGGGTTTGCGGGAGGGTCGGGGTTCGCACCTGGGAGGTAGGTCGCAGTCTCCGGAGTGGTGCCGGCGGGGCTGTCGTAGGGCCCTGCGACCTCCCAGTTTGCGTCGACGCCTCCGCTCGCCACCTCGTAGCCGGTGTTGAAGATGTTGGGATCGGTCGCGCAGGTGACGGTGGGGTCCGAGGGCCCTGATCCGGCGTGTGCCGCAACGCTGTTGCTGCATCCAAGACCGGCGATGACGCTGAGCATCCCCGCCGAGATGGCGATCCTCGTCCCGAGGCGCGCGCTCCTATGTCCAGTCATCGATCGCGCACCCTGGGAGACCATCGGGTCAGAGCACTCCAACCCCTGACGTTGCGGTCATGTTCATGGCACACCTCCTCACCAGCCGGTCTCAGGCTCAGCAGGCTGCCGCCGTGAGACCCAGAGCGCGTGGCCGCGGGCGTCTATCGATTGCGAGATCACCGAAGCCTTCGCATCCGGGGCGTCGCACGCGACAAACCCCTGAATGGCGCATCGGTTGTCGGCGGCCACCTGTCGGTCAATGACTTCGCTGGGCGTGGTCACCTTCCTGCTGAGCCCGGTTGGCGTGAGGGGCGATGATAGTGGTCCGGCCCGGGCTCGGGTGAGGTGTCTCTCAAGGGCAGTCGGTGGCGAGTGCGCACTGCATGCGCTGCCGCACGTTGAGCGGACTGAAGAGAGCCGAGAACGTGACTAGGGTCGTTGCAAAACCCGAACAGACGTACTGTAAACTTGTTGCTTATCGGCCCAGCTCGCCGAGCGCGGCACCTCCGGGTCGACCCACAGCTCGTCGTCGCCATCCCTGGCGGAGGGCGGGACCGGAGGAGTAGCCTCGATGCTTCAGGCATCTCCTCGAGAGGGATTCGATTATGGAGGAACGCATATGACCATCTGGCACCCCTTCCGATCCGCACGCACCGTCCTCGCCATCGCGGTCGTGCTGGGCGGCATGACCATCGCAGCCACGCCGGCCGCGGCGTCGACTGCCCCCGGCATCACCTGCGGGCCGAAAAGCACGACGAACAATCCGGCCCCGGGTATCGGCAACCAGGCTTCGTTCCCAGTCGGCAACGGCGGAACGGTCACCCTGGTTCAGGAGAGCAACACCACCCTCAGAGTCACCGATGCCCATGCCAAGTCGGGTTGGAAGGTCAACGTGGCCACCAGCCAGACCAGTACGCATCCCCACGTCGGATTCCAGCGCATCGGCATGCCCACTGACCAGGAGCGGTTCTGGGCGCACATGAACACCCAGGGAACTCCCGGGACGGTGCTCACGGTGGTCATCGAGTCCTGCGCCTGAGCACCTGCTGACTCGTCGCCGCTGGGCGCCATGGATCAGCGGAGCCGCTCATCGCTGGCTGCGTCCTGATGGAATCCCTGCACGGCGCCGACGCCGACCCGCTCACCTGACTCATCGCCACCCCGGGACCGCGCCCGATCCCGTGCCAAAGGGTCGCGCTCCCTCGCGGTATTCGCGGGGCGGCCCCATATGCTGGGGCAACCGGCGCAGCACCGCCAGGTCATCGTCACCCGGCGGGGGTCGGCGCGACTCTCGTCGCACCCCAGTCGACTCGGCGGCACCGAGCCGGCTCAAGCAGGGTGCATCGCGCACCGGATGTCGACGTCGGGGGGCGGATCGCTGGGGACGCGGTGGCGGCCTGCCACCGCGTCCCCAGCATGCCCGTCGAGGGCACCGGTACCCTGGCGCGGGAGGGCCGCACTCGGGCCGGGCAGCCCGCCACTCGCAGTCGCGGTCAGCCGTACCGAACCGGCGTGCCGCCGCGCCCCCGCGTCACGGATCGAGTGCTCTTTGGGAGGCGCTTCGACAGTACGAGGGCGCCGCCGCCCAGGAGGCGCTCACGCCCCGCTATCATCGCGAACGCGCGGCCGAGCGGAATTCCACGCACGCCCCGCTCAAGCGGACTGGTCATGATCCGCTGTGCCGGTACGTCATCTCCGGATGCATTCGGTGTGTGTACTCCAGCACCCGTTGGGCATTGCTCCGGCGCCAGAGTTCGCATCGACAATGACCGCCTTTGTAGCAGGCCAGCGTTCCATGCTGGTCCATCAAGCGCAGCTTTCCGCCGAGCGGATCGCCGTATCGCTCGAATCGGTCTTGATGCACGTGACAGGACGCGTTCGGCGTTCGCGGCGACGTGCTGCAAGCTTTCACGGCGCACGTGTACTCCCGGGGCATCGGGACCCCTGATGCCTTCACGATCTGCCGGACCCGCTCCCGCGTGAGATCGACCTGCGCTCCGATTGCAGCCAAGGTCTCCCCGGCCCCGTAGCGCTGCAGTACCTCGATATCGCGGAGCGCCTCCAGCTCAAGTTGGGCGGCAGTGTGGAAGCCCCGATATCCAGGCACCCTCGCATGCTGCGCCCCCTGGTCAATGTGTCGAGAGCCGATGGGGCGATGACCCGGCAGTGCGCCGGCACCTCCGGCGCCAATTGCACAGACAGACTTCGACTTGTAGTGCTGTCGTGGCAGGGGGGAAGATCTGAAAACTCCGGGCTCACTCTCGGTGCAGCGTGATCCAGAGACTATTTGTGACGAGTGCCGCCAGGAGCTGTGGCCGGCCGTACCTGGGGCCGTGACAGTGGCGGTGACGGTTGGTGAGGCCGCAACGGCGGGCGTCTATGTCAACACGATCACCTACGCCGGCAACGGTTCGCTCGTCGCTTCCGACACCACGACGGCGTGGAGCAGCTGTGACATCGGCATCGGCGTGAATTCGATCACCTATGACAACGAGGTCACGCTCTTCTAACCATGGTGGCTCGCTGCTCAGCGAACTGAGCAAGCTGCCTTTCCTACGGTTGGTGCTCCCGTCGATCGGACGCGCCACCGGACCGAGGTAAACACCCCAGATCTTAAGACAATACGGTCGGGCAGCCTGTTATGGTCGGCCTCCCGGGGGAAGGGCAGCTGGTGCGAGAGCGCCGTTCGGTAGGCGGAATGGAGAACGGAGGGGACGACAAGTACGGTGGGGGGCGATGGCGCACCCTCGACATCTGCGCGAGTTGCGTCGCGGTGCTCGCGTTGGTGGATGTTTCCGTGCGGCGGTACGACGTAGCGTTCGCAGCGCTGATTCCACTGATGCTTGTTGTTGCCAGCACACTCCTTCGGGGTCGTCTGCTGACGCTCATCGTGACGCTGTCGCTGGCAGATCTCCTGCTCCTGCACGGCGTCGAGTCTCCATCATCGTCACAGATTGAACTTGTCATCATTGGCGGGATCGCGATTGCTGCAGCCGGGGTCGGGGTCTGGTTGCGCCGCTCCTCGGTCGATCCCGCTCAGGCCGACCCTGCCCGCCCTCGCCTCGACGCTGCAATCATGCTCACCGGGCGGCTCCAGCAACCGCCACCCGTGGAGCAAACCGACGCCGTCCTGGCGCAGCGGTTGGCCCACCTGAGCCGCCGCGAACAGGATGTGGCCCGGCTCGTGCTCGACGGGCTTGCCACTCGCGAGATAGCCGGCCGGCTGTTCATCAGTGAGCGAACGGTGGAAACGCATCTCGCGAACATCTTCGACAAGATCGAGGTCCACTCGCGTGGCGAACTCGTCGATAGCCTCCTGAACCGTAGGCCGTCCAACGGCATGCCGTTGGACGGAGACTCCCCTCCACACCGCCGGTCGCGCCGGAGCTGACACGCTCGCTCACAGTAGGAACATGCCCGTACTGTGACCCGAGGTAGCGGATCACTCGTGGCACACCCGATGTCGGAACGGTCTCCGCCCAATTAAGTTCCGTACGCTCCCGGACACATGCGCCGGGTGGATACGTCAAGGGTTTCCTCTTGAACGGGCCTCTTCAAGGAGGCGCGGCAGCTACTCTGGCAGCGCGGCAAGCGCTTGATCCATGCACATCCACCCTTGGTGTGTGCCGTAGCCCTCCCGCACCTCGCCACTGAACAACCCCTCGCGTCTAGGGCTTCACACGCGCTCACGAGCACCTAGAATCTCTCCCGATGGAAGCGGGTCAGGGCGGACCGATATGAATAGGTCATCGCGGTCGGAGCTTCCCGTAGCACGACCACTGACTATCGCCCTACTGATGCTCGCGGCTATAGCCATCGTGTTTGCTCACCGGGTGGACGCATTCACCAACCCGGAGTTCTACGCTGAGGATGGATTCCGATGGTTCTCCGACGCATATAACTTCGGACCCCTGCAGGCGCTCGACGCGGCATCGGCAGGCTCCCTTCAGGTGGTGTCACGCCTCGGACCGGTCATCGCCGCTCCGTTCGGGGTGGCGAACCAGCCACTCGTCTACAACCTTTGCGGCCTCTTAGTCCAACTAGCCCCAGTCCTCTACTTCCTCAGCTCGCGCTTCGAGACCGTGGTGCCGAAGTTCTGGCTACGAATGGCACTCAGTTTGATCTACCTGCTGATGCCGGATGACGAGCTCAACGTGACGATCACACTGGCGCCGGTCCATCTCGTCATCCTCGCGACGCTCGTGGTCCTTGCTTCGCAACCAAACCGCTGGTACTGGAAGGTCTTCGATGTTTCGACCGTGCTGCTCTGCGGACTGTCGGGGCCGTTCGTCTACATCCTCTTCCCAATAGCCGCACTGTGGTATCTGGTTCGTCGACGGCGATTCACGCTGGTGCTTCTTGCCGCACTCGCCGTAACACTCGCGGTCCAGCTGTACGTCAGCAGGGTCTCACCGCGCCCGGACGTGAGCCTTGGAGGGAGTGTGGGGAATCTCCTCCTCATTCTCAGTGACCGCATTATCCTGGCCGGCATCTTTGGAGAGCCCGGTCATAGGAACGTATACCTAGCAGGCCAAACGCACGGGACGGTATACGCGGGACTCCTCTGTTTGGCCGCGCTCGCGGTCACCCTGTATGCCGCAACGAGAGCGCCCTGGGAATTGAGACTCTTCGGGCTGACGTCTGCAGGGATCGCCGCTGCCGGGCTGCTGTCTCCACTGGTCTCGTTCACGGGCAACCAATGGTTGATCATGGCCACGAGCGACGAAGCTGGACGGTACTTCTTCATGGCTCGGCTGGCGTGGCTGGTGACGCTGATATGGGCCGTAGGTCGCCTGCCTCGCGTCTGGATGAGGCGCACCGCCTGGGTTGCAGGGGGAGTTGCCTTCGCGTCGGGGTTTGCGACTTGGGGGTATACACCCTTTACCAACTACGATTGGCCGCGAGAGGCCCGCGCGATCCAGACGGCGTCTCCTGGGACGAAACTGACACTTCCCATCAATCCCGGCGGTCCGTGGGCTGTCGAAATCACCGTGAAGTGAGCGACGCTCGCACGAACTCGTAGGAAATCATCCGTTGGGTGATCAATCGAGCTCATCCGGAGCCACGAGGCGCGTATCGACGCGTCTCCGGATGCATGCGATGCTGGTACTCCAACACCCTCTCGGCGTTCCGCCTCCTGCAGAGCTCGCACCGACAGCGCCCGCCTTTGTAGCTCGCCAGGGTCCCATGCTGATCCATAAGGCGGGGCTTCGTGCCGAGGGGATCGCCGTAGCGCTCGAATCGGCGCTGATGAGACTGGCAGTACCGGTTCGGCGTACGCGGCGACCTTTCGCAGGAACTGACGGCGCACTTGTAGTCCCAGGGCATGGGTGCCCCGGACGCTCTCACGATCTGCCGAACGCGCTCGCGTGTGAGTCCGACCACCGCTCCGATCCCCGCCAGCGTTTCGCCGGCCTCGTACCGCCGAAGCACCTCGACGTCGCGGCGGGCATTCGCTGCCAGCTGCTCGGCGCTGTGGTGCCCTCGAAATCCAGGCATGCCGGCATGCTGCGCCACCATCGACGTCGTGTCCAGCCGCAATCGGACGGATACTGCCCGCATGCGTGACGGATCCCCGATGTCCGCGGCGATCTACGCCCGCATATCCCACGATCCCTCAGGGGAGCGACTCGGCGTCCAACGCCAAGAGGCGGACCGTCTCGAGGAGGCGAAGCGGCGGGGAGTGTCGCCCAGGTGTACGTCGACGACGACATCAGCGCCTTCAACCCCAAAAGGCCCGGCCCGAATACCAGCGCCTCCTCACCGACATCCAACTGGGGTCGCGCGACGGCGTGCCGATCTGGCGGCTCGACCGGCTGCATCGCCAGCCGCGCGAGCTCGAGGAATTCATCGTGCTCTGCGACAAGCACGCGGTTGCCCTGGCGACGGTGACCGGTGACGTAGCGCTGGCTGCATGACTTCGAGCGGCTCTACGAGCAGGCCGCCCGCCCATTCGAATGGAAGTTCACGCGTTGCGACTTGGCCCGACTCCTGCGGCGAATCGAGGAGCTCGCTCCGCGCTCAAAGGCTGCCTGAATACGTGCGCAAACTTATGAGCCAGAGTACTTAGTCGTTCTGCGAGGACCACTTCTGACCGTCCCCTTTGCGGACCGACGAACGGTTCATCCGAAACCGACCCACGACCCCGGGCTGGGTAGTGGGTCAGTTTGACGAAGCGGCCCGGGGCAGCCCGTGACATGATGGTGGTCATGCCTGACCGCTCAAGAAGCAGACGCAAGCCCGCTGATCTGAACCGCCTCGCCTCCGCCATCGTAGACGAGGCGACCGGGAACGCGCCCGACCCTGACGCGGGGAAGAACCCGGCAGCCGTGGCGCTGGGACGGCTGGGTGGCGCGAAGGGTGGCGCTGCGAGAGCAGCCAAGCTCACGCCGGAGCAGCGGTCGGAGATCGCGAAGAAGGCCGCTGCGGCCCGGTGGGCTCAGAGTCCCCGGCCGTCGTCGTAGTCCAACGGCAGCAAGAGCGTATCGCCAAATCGAGGGTGAAGCCGATCCAACTTAGCCCCAAAGTCCTTCCAGTCGCTGCTGAGCTTCATGATGGTCACCACCGATCCCAAGTGCTCACGTAGCTTCGGATAACCAATATTGCCTGTAAGGCGCTGAAACAACTTATGGGTATGACGACCAGAACTGTCTCGCGGTGTCACGCGCTTTAGTTCGTCGAGAACGCCGGGCGCGAGACGGCGGTACACGATGTCATTGGTCAACATTCCGAAGTATTTCGGCCGACTCACCGATGCGTTTTACGGCAATGGAGGGATC
>PLZA01000046.1:0-124 GCA_003153505.1 Candidatus Dormiibacterota bacterium | reverse complement strand
ACGGGCCTCTCAGATGTGACCTAGCCTCGCACGCGACTGATGTCTTTGACGTGACACAAAGAGAACGGAACAGGAGGCGGGGTGCGGAGCGAGGCTGGAGCCGAGCGCAACAGCCAACAAACTG
>PLZA01000073.1 GCA_003153505.1 Candidatus Dormiibacterota bacterium | reverse complement strand
CGACCACAGCTAGACGCCACCTTGGACCCGCGAAGGAGAATCAGCTGGTCCGCGGAGCCCCTCCCTTTTGGGGCGATCATCGACTCAGCGTAGCCCGGATATGCAGTTTGAAGGCGTCCGGCGGCTCCTCAATATGCAACCTCATCGCGACCACGCGCTTGGCCTCAGGGCCCGTCCGATATGCGCCCCGGGGTACGAACGGCCTGCCCTGACGAGCGGCGACTCTGCCGGCTTCGGCGTCCTCCATCATCGCGACCGCACGCTCGGCGTCCGTGGGCGGCGGAGGAGGCGGAGTCCAGTCCTCGCGCGCAACGGTGACGAGTACGTCGGCGGCGGCGTGACGTCCCGCAGCAGCCCGGTCATGCCGGCGGCGCTCGTGACAACACCTTCGCGCACCCCAGCGTGCAATTAACACACCAGAGCCGAGATCGGGAAGCAGGTCGAGCGCGAGCAGGAACCCTGCGCTGCCGCCGCCTGCCCGGCCTCGATGGTCACTGTCGGAGCCTTCGCAATCCCGTCGGGGATCCTCGCTTCGCGTGGCCTTCGTCACGTTCGAGGATTCGCTTCCGGCGACTCCAGTGGACCCGGACGCGGAGCATCGGGGTAACTCATCGCCGCCCCCGAATCGTCGCCAGCGCCCGGAATTAGACGTGATTATAGAACTCGAGTTGCCAGCGCCATTCACTACCGTCGTCGGCGTTCCACCAACTTTTCAACTCACCGGACTCCCCTCCGGGCAGAATCACGAGCGAGCCGAGATCTGCCTCTGCCGGCCAGCGATCCTCTCGACGAATTGACGTGCCCGCACGCTGTAGGCGAGCCATGGGGAAGTGCGGTCCGTCACGGCGCAGTTCGCTCGCTTTCGAGAGGATTCCGGCTTCACCGTCGCGAACCACCACGGAAAGGAGTTCGGGCGGTGAATGCACCCACACGGCGTCTGTCGAGTCGACCCGTGAACGAGCGAAGAGCAGTCCGTTGGCGGCAGCTGCCGGAAACCACAGTTCCCATGTCTCCATCATCAGTGCTCCTCCAGCCTCGACTCCTTCGAGGCGGCTGTCAGTTGCTCGCGCCATGAGCGCGACGTCAGACATGTTCTTCTGATCCATGTCCTGAGAGGTGGCCCCTGGCGGCCGGAAATCGCAGTCATTGGGCTCTTGACTTCGCCCGACAGAATGCCAGTCTCGAGCTTAGCCGGCCGTGTGCAGTCTGACGCGATGACCGTCGCCCACCCCAGCGTGCAATTAACACACTTGAGCGGAAACTGGGAGGGCAAGGGTGCCAAGCGTCGGGCGCTGCAGGCAGGGTCTCGACCCGATGGTTTCCGCTAGGCCGGAAACCGGAGCGATCCCTTGCTCGTTAAGACCACCGAAATGCATGCAGCTGCTTTGATTGTTGTGGTGGCATTCGGCTGCGTCGCCTGTGGCTCACCGGCGTCAACGCCCTTCCGGACAACGCCATCCCCGCCGCTGGCCGTGGCGAGGCCGTCCTCGCCAGCTGTGGCGCTCAGCCCAGAATCGTGCGGCGGCATCACGCATGACGCCGACGGCAACGCGAGCCCCGTCCTGTGTCCAGATGGGCATCCGAACGCGGCGGCCGACTCGTACTTCCGCGACCAGTCTCTGGCGCTCACGGTCTTGCAACTTGGGCCGACCGCAACCGCACCACAGGTGCTTGCCTCCATGTGCGTCGACGTAGATCAAGCCCACATGACCTATCCGATCGAGACGAGCGTCGAGGTGCTTGCCCAGGTCGAGAACGGGTGGCATTTCGCGGGCTGGACCGCGAGCTATCCCGGCGATTACCTGGTGAGCGGCAGCTGCAACCCGTGAGCAAAGCGTCACCCGGCGGCGCGATCCGTTCTCCCCGTGAAGGCCGTGCTGCACGACGCCGATGACACTGCCAGCCGGGTCGCGGTCGGTCGCCTCTAAGGCAGGTGACGGGCGCTCGCTCACCCGAGCGTACAACTTTGTTCCTTGACTGCAACTCGTAAATCGACCGGCAACGGCGTCAGACCCGTCGGAAACGCATCTCCACGAACGAGTACAGACCATAGGCGGCAAGACCGACAGTGACGACCAGGAGTAGCGCTTGGCCGAAGGGTGCGTGAGCGACGGTGCGTAGCGTCTGGTCAAGGCCCTTGGAAGCGTGGGCATTATTGGCTGCGGCCGCCTGGATGAGGAAGACCCCGACGAGACCGAGCACGATCCCCCCTGCGCCGTTGCCGGCGATGCCTAGACCTGTGGCCCAGCGTCGCATTCGCTGTCCCATCTTCTCCGAGGCGAGGTTCTTCTCAAACGTTCGGGTAAGAGCCCTCCAGATCACTACGCTTCCGCCGATGACGATGCCGACGCCGATAGCGATCACCAGTGCACGCCCGAGAGGAAGCCCGAGCAGCCGGGCAGTCGCGCTTTGCTGCTGTTGGGTGGTCGACGATGTCGATCGACCCGTGACCACAAGAATGGTGCTGAAGCAGAGACCCGCATAGACGAAACCCATTGTCAGAGCGCCGAGCCGCTGAGCCCACTCCTTAGCCGCAGACTCTGCCCCCGCACCGGGACCGCCGACGGCAGCCACCGACCAACGCCAGAATGCATAGGCAGCGAAGCCAAGAGCCATAGCAATCAGCAGCAGCCGGCCAAAAGGCCGGGAGGCAACGTCCTCGATCGCACCATGCTGGTCGGCGCTCTGAGCCGCCCCACCCAACGCAATTTGGGCCGCAATCAATGCGATGATCAGGTAGGTGAGGCCGCGAGCGGCGAGGCCCGCTCGGGCGATCGCTTCCATTGCGCGGCTACTGCGCGTGGCACGCGCCACAGCTGATCCACTGGCCGCAATCGATTCGACTAAGGGAGGCTCAGGCACGGATGGATTGTGCTCCATGCTGATACTGCCGTTCTCCAGGTCCTGACCGGCAAATGAGCGGTCGCCATCCCGTACGAACCGGGAAGGAATTGCGGGTCAGCTGATGGGGGTCCACAGCCCCGCCACGGCGCGCAGATCCGACCGGTGTTCGTCGACGCGAGCGCTGGAGTCCCACTCGATGCCCGCGTTGCCACCTGGCGCGTCCGGACCTAGCCTTGGACACCGCTTACTACGTCGTTGGTGGGACGCCGGCTGGCGGTGATACTGAGGCCGTCTGGGTCGACTAGGGTGCGGGCGGGCGCGCTCCCAAAAGCACCTAAAGGCGGCGAGCGTCGCTTGGAGGGAGGGCGCATGATTCGACCATGACCGCCGAGCCTTAACGTTCGTTCACCTTGAACGCGAGGTCACGAGGTGGATTGACGCCGATCAGGTCGTACTCGACCCGCGCCTCGCCGCGAGCGCGGACCTCGGCGGCGGCATGTGGGTAGAAGATCTCCGTTATCTCGATCGCTTCCTCGGGGTCTCGGAACTCCATCCACATGCGGCCCGGAAAGCTCAGGTAGGTGAAACCCTGAGCGCTCAGCCAGTCGAGATGACTGGGCCAGACCACAATCATCAGACCGTCGGGCGTGCAGACCCACTCCATTTCCGCCAGGCCGGCGGCT
>PLZA01000026.1 GCA_003153505.1 Candidatus Dormiibacterota bacterium | reverse complement strand
AGGCCACACGAATAACGGCAACCTGATCCTGCTCTGCTACCGCCACCACTGGATGCTCCATGAGGGGGGCTTGCAGCTCGCCAAGGTCGAACACGGGCGGCTCTTGGCGATCCCACCCCCCGCCGCTCATCGCTCCTGGGCCCGCGCTCCCGCTAACGCCGTCAGCGGATAGGGGCGCCTCCGTATGCGGGCGCGGGCCTTCGCTGCAACTCGATCACGTCAAGGGCTTTTGCATGGCCGCTGTCGGCGCGGTATGATCTTGGAGCACGCTGATCTCGGACAGCTGCGTTCCATGGGGGCGTACTGGTTTCGACGGGGTCGTGGGTCGTGCGAATGCGAGTCGAGCCCCGGGCTCGTAAAACCGGGAAAAATATACGTGCGAATAAGGCACCCCTCGCCCTCGCTGCGTAAGTAGCAGAGACGAAAAAAGCTCAGGCTTCGGCCTGACGTCGACCGCCTCCTCGGCTGTGGGGGGCGGACCCGACGTTAATGCAAGCAGGCTCGCCGCCCGGTGGCGCCTCGGCGCCGGGCGGGACATTCACCGAGGCTGGCCGTGGCCGAGCCTGGTCCCAGGGCGCGACTGAGGTGAGATAAAAACCGGGACTACACTCGTAGATGTCGCATGGAACGCGGCTTCGGACCCGGGTTCGATCCCCGGCGCCTCCACCACCGACCCGCCGCCACGGCTTAATTGACGCCGAGGCGAGATCCCAAGCTCACGCGACGGTGTCGGTCCCCTTCGCCACCGAGGAAATCGGACCGAATCCCTCTCCTCGATGATCCTCCGCGTCGGCAACCGCGACGTGGCACGCGGCATCGTGTCCGGGGCCCATCGATCGCAGCAGGGGCGTGACCCGCGCGCACTCGTCGATGGCGTACGGGCAGCGCTGCCGGAAGCGGCATCCGTCCCCCGGATCGATGACCCGCGGTGGCTCGCCGCTGTCGGCGGACACCGGCGCCGCCTTCTCGCGCGGGTCGGGCACGGCAGAGAGGAGGAGTTGCGTGTACGGGTGTTTCGGACGCGACAGCACGACCTCGGTCGGACCCTGCTCGACCGCGTACCCCGCGTACATGACCACGATCCGGTCCGCGACGTAGCGCGCGCTCGCGATGTCGTGCGTGATGTAGAGGATGGACGCCCCTTCATCGGCGCGCAAGCTTGCCATCATGTTGAGAATCCCGGCGCGGATCGACACGTCGAGCATCGACACCGGCTCGTCGGCGAGGATCAGCTTCGGTCGCACTGCGAGCGCCTGCGCGAAGCCCACGCGCTGGCGCTGGCCGCCGCTCATCTCGTAGGGAAACTTTCGCAGCATGTCGCCGGCGGGGTTGAGCCCCACGACGTCGAAGACGCGCTCTGCTTCCTCGTGCCGCTGTGCGCTGTCGAGGTCACGACGGTGCAGCTTGAGGTTGCGCATCACGCCGTGTGACACACGGAACACCGGGTTCATCGCGCTATACGGATCCTGGAACACCATCGGTACTTCGCCGCGGTACCAGAGCACGTCTTTCCGCGACCGCAGGCGATGGACGGAGCGACCGCGATAGTGGATCGTGCCGCGCGTCGGGGGGTAGAGCATCGCCAGCAGGCGAGCGACCGTCGTCTTGCCGCTCCCGCTTTCGCCAACCAGGGCAACGATTTCACGCTCGTGGATGACAAGGTTCAGGTCGTCGACGGCGTGGAGCATCCGGCGTGAGAGCAATCCTCCGAGGCGGAAGTGCCTGGTCAGGCCGGTGGTGCGCAGGAGAGCGTCATCGCTGTCGGGCGCGGCGTTCGCAGGCTGGCTCATGGCGTCAGACCGCGTCGCGGAGTTGTTCCGCATAGAGGAGGCAGCGAACCTGCGTGTCGCCCACTGAATACAGGGGCGGCTCTGTTGTCGTGCACTGCGCCATCGCCTCACTGCAGCGAGGATGGAAGCGGCATCCGGAGGGGGGGCGCCCGAGGTCGGGAGGGCTGCCGGGGATGCCGCTCAACGGCCGGCGCGGGCCGCGGACCGATGGGAACGCGTCGAGGAGGCCCCGGCTGTACGGGTGCAGCGGACTCTCGAAGATCGAGCCGGTATCGCCGATCTCGGCCACCTGCCCCGCGTACATGACCATCACCCGGTCGGAGTAGTGGGCGATGACCGACATGTCGTGCGTCACGAAGATGACCGCGAAGCCGAACTGCTGCTGTAGCTCCTTGATCTGGGTCATGAGCGAGCGCTGCGCGACCACGTCGAGGGCCGAGGTCGGTTCGTCCATGATCACGAGTTGCGGCGTGAAGAGCAGGGCCATGGCGATCATCGCTCGCTGGCGCATGCCACCACTCAACTGGTGCGGATAGCTCTCGAGATGCGCGTCATCGATGCCCACGAGATGGAGCACTTCAGCCGAGCGCGTTCGGATCGCGTCAGCCGAGATGCGCTCGTGCGCGCGCATCGTGTCCTTGAACTGCGCGCCAATGCTCTTCATCGGGTTCAGCGCGTTCATCGCGCTCTGCATCACCACCGAGTAATCGCGCCAGCGTACGTGACGCAGCTCGCTGTCGCTGAGACGGACCAGGTCCTGTCCGCGGAACACCACGCGCCCGCTGGTGATCTCGGCGGGAGGGGAGAGGAGCTGCGCGATCGCGAACAACAATGTCGACTTGCCGCAACCGGACTCGCCGACCACACCGAGGAACTCGCCAGCTTGCAGCGTCAGTGTGACCCGGTCCACAGCACCGATTTCCGCGGTGTCGGTCAGGTAGGAGACCGACAGGTCCTCGACATCAAGCAGTGGTTCTGGCACGTCGCTTTCTCACCGGCCGAAGGGCGGGATTGCCGATCTCATCGAACGCGTAGTTGACGAGCGCGAACCCTGCTCCCATGAACGCGACGGCCGCTCCCGGCGCCAGCGCCCACCACGCGTTGCCGGCCTCGAGCGCGCCGCCCTGCTGCGCGTAGTACAGCATCGTTCCCCAGGTGAGCTCCGTGCTGTTCCCCAGACCGAGAAATTGCAGGCCGGCCGCGAATCCGACGACAAAGACCGAGAGCCCCAGGAAAGAGGCGACGATCAGCGACGTCATGGTCGGGATGATCTCGACAAGGATGATGTAGGAGGTTCGCTCACCACGCACCCGTGCCGCGGCCAGGAAATCGCGGGCACGCAGCGAGAGTCCTTGCGACCGAAGTTGCCGAGCCTGGAAGGCCCAGCTGGTCAGGGTCAGCACCACGATCATGGTCACCGAGCCGGGAGGAAGGTAGGACGCGAGCACGATCAGGAGCGGCAGCGTCGGCAGGATGAGGAAGATGTCGGTGAGCAACGAGAGCGCGCGATCGGTGAGGCCGCCCACGTACGCCGCGGTAACTCCGATGATCATCGAAATCAGCGTTGCGATCGCGCTCACCACGACGGTCACGATGAGCGTGAGTCGCGTGCCCCAGATCAGCTGCGCAAAGACGTCCTGGCCGAGCAGTGTCGTGCCGAGGAGGTGTTGCGTCGATGGGCCCAGGTCCTGGCCGTAGATCGCGGCCTGGGGGTCGTCGCGGGCGATGAGCCCGGGGAACACCGCGACGAAGACGACGATCAGCAGGATCAGGGTTCCGGCCGTGGCCTTGCGATTGCGCAGGATCGCCTGCGTGAAGCGTCCGAGGGCGGCGCCGTGTGCGGCGGCGCCTGCCGGAGGCAGCGGTCCTGCTTCAGACGTGATCGCGGCAGTGCTCACGATGCGCCGTTCTTACGCTTCACGCGTGCGCGGGTCCAGTCCCGCTGTGAGCAGGTCCGCCAGCAGGACGCAGACCAGCACCGCCAGCGTGTACACCAGGAACAGGGCCTGCATCAGGGGCAGATCGTGGTCGGTGGTGCTCGTGTAGAAGAGATAGCCGAGCCCGGGGTACGAGAACGTGTACTCGACGAGGATCGATCCGCCGAGCACATACCCCAACTGCATCGCGAATCCCGTGAGGTTCGGAAGGATCGCGTTGCGTGCCGCGTAGTCGAGCATGATCCGCCAGCTCCGAAGGCCCTTGGCACGGCCCATCTTCACGTAGTCCTCGGCAAGCGTCGTGATCATGTTGTTGCGCATCGAATAGATCCAGAGTCCCGCGGTGACGATGACCAGGCTCAAACCGGGCAGGAGCGCATGGGTGAGCACGTCGCCGATGAACGACAGTGAGAGCGACGGCTCGGCGCCGATGCTGTAGTTGGAGCTGAGCGGGAGCCAGTTGAGCCAGACGGCGAAGACGAAGAGCAGGAGGAGACCGACAAAGAAGACCGGGAACGTGGCGACGATGAAGAGCATTGGCGGCAGGATGCCGTCAAGCCTGCCGCCGCGTCGCCAGGCGCTCACCACCCCGACCATCGTCCCGATGACAAAGGCGATCACGGTGGTGACTCCCACCAGTGCGAGCGTCCAGGGAAGCTTGCTGATGATCTCGGTCAGCACCGGCACCCGTTGCGCCGTCAGGCCGAACTGACCGGTGAAGCAATTCGCGATGTACTGCAGGTATGTGATGAGTAGGTTCTGGTGCACGTTGACGCCGAACTCGATCTGCAGGGCATGGAGCGCCGCCGGGTTCACGCCGCGGAACGTCGCGAGGACAGCGGTGGCCTCGTTGCCCGGCATGACGCGCGGAATGATGAAGTTGACCGTGAGCGCCGCCCAGAGTGTGATGGCGAACAGGCCGGCGCGGCGGGTGACGTATCTCACCGCCGCGCCGGCGCAATGACCCTGGGCATTGGGACTGTGCCTAGCTCACCGGGTAGAGACGCGTGAGCACGACGCCGTTGTCAGGGGTCGCCCACACCGGAGGCTGCGCGTAGGGGTTGGACGGTGTCGGCCACCCGCCGAAGCTCGTGGTGTCGTACTGGTACCAATCGACGCCCTCGACGATCGGGATCACCGGGAGATCCTGGGCCATGACAGCGGAGATCTCATGAACGAGCTGGAGTTGCTGCGAAGGCGCGGCTCCGGAGTACTGGTTGAACAGGGCGTCAGTCGAGCTCGACTTGTAGCGCGAGTAGTTGGTGGAGCCGATGTTGCCACTGAAGAGCAGCTGGCGAAGCTCGTAGTAAGGTCCCGGCCCGGCGACCGGCATCTCCCCGTAGGCGAGCTGGAAATTCCCACCCTGGGTGTCGTTGGTGTACGGGGTGCTGTCCTCGTCCTGGACCGTCACCTGAATTCCCACCGCCTTGAGCTCCTGAGTGATCACCTGCAGTGACGCGTCCCAGTCTGTGTAGCCGCTGATCGTCTTGATGGTGAATGAAAGCGGCTGGCCCTGCGCGTTCTGGTAGATGCCGTTCGACCCCTTGGTGAATCCCGCAGCCTGGAGGACCTGACCCGCCTTGGTGGGGTCATAGGTCACGGTGTCAAGCGACTTCTGGTACCACGCCTGGTAGGTCGGCAGCACGATGCCGGTCTGGTTCGCCGCCGGCTCGTAGCCGCTCTCGCCGCGCTGCGAGACCTGCGAGCGGTCGATGGCCATGGCGATCGCCTGGCGGACCGCGAGGTTGGACAGCAGCGGGTTGTTCAGGTTGGGGAAGAGCGAAACGTTGAGCGTCGGCGGGAACCAGTAGTGACGCGTCGACGGGCTCTTGCTGATGTAGTACGACTGGATGTTGGGGATGTACTGCGCACCCCATTGCGCCTGGCCCTGGGCGAGGTAGAGATTGGCCGGAGTGTTGCTCAGGAATGCGGGGTAGTCGACCTCCTGCACCTGGGGCACCGGGTGCCCCGGCTTGCTCTGCCAGTAGTGCGTATTGCGGAGGTACTTGATGTTGTCCTGAGAGCAGTTCGACATCAGGTACGGGCCCGTCCCGACCGGGTTGGAATCGGCTGTGGTGTCGAGCTTGGTCTGGTCGAGACTGGCCCAGATGTGCTTCGGGATGATCGGCGTCTGGTCGGCGACGTAGTAGAAGTAGGACTGCGCCGGGGCGTTGAACGTGAACACGACCTGGTCGCTGCCCTGGAGAGCGACGTTGGTGAGTGGCCCGCTGTCCGCCGCCCAGAGGGCGTTGAGATCGAGTGCCGCGTCGGCCTTCAAGGCGTCGAACGTGTAGAGAACATCGTTCGCCGTGAAGGGGGTGCCGTCGCTCCAGGTCACGCCGCCGCGGATGGTCATGGTCAGCGTCGTGAATCCGTTGCTCCAACTCGATCCCGTGGCAAGCCACGGAGTCACCTTCGGCGTGCCGTCGGCATTCGTCTGCAGGATGTTCACGAACTCGAGGGGCTCGTAGACGAATCCGACTGACGTGATGTTCACCGATGGGTTGAACGGGTTGAACTGGCAGGTCCAGGTGCTCCCGCTCTCGTTGTCGATGAGCAGCTTGCCGCCGATCTTGCCGTTGTTGCTCGATCCGCCGCTCGTCGGCGTCGACGTGGAGCCGCAGGCGGCGGCGAGCACCCCCGCGGTGACCATCAGCGTGATCGGCTTGAGGCGTCGCATCGACCGACCGCCTGGGTTCCTGTTCGGTCGCCACGTCCATACCATCCGGGTTTCCTCCGAAGCTCGCTGGCCCCGCGCGCCGGGGTGAAAAGTGATCCGCGGCCGCTGATTTACAGGAAAGCTACCTTAACATCAGCGCGACGGTCAACAGCCAGGATTCCCGGGAGATCGAGTTCGCCCGCCAGGCACTCCGCGACACGGGATACTCATCACTTGACAGCGGGCCGACTGATAGGAAGAATCCCTAACCATGACTGCGCGACCGAGTGCCCGACCGACTGCGCGACCGGGAGGCCTGTCGCGCCAGGGGTTCGCCGTCCACCATTGCGTGCTGGCCGCGGCGTGCGCGCTGGTGGTCGGCCCGGCGCTGCTCCCCGCGGCCGCCGTCGAGGCGGCGCCGGCAGCCCATGCTCAGGTGCGAGTCGATCAGGTCGGCTACACCGCCGGCGCGCCGAAGCGGGCGTATCTCATGACGTCGGCAGCGCATCCCGACGCGGTGTTCCTGGTGATCGACTCCCGCGGAGACGTCGCCGACGCCTCGGTTGTCGGCGCCGACGGAGGCGCGTGGAGCACGACGTACGCGCATGTCTACGCGCTCGACTTCAACGCCGTCGACCGCGCCGCCACGTATCACATCCTCGTCAGCGACGGATCGATGCGGGTGCGCTCGGTGGCGTTTCGCATCGACACGCCCGCGAAGCTCTATGCGGACGCGGTGGCCAACTCGCTGTCCTTTTATCAGAACGAGCGCGACGGCCCCGACTTCATCCCCTCGGGGCTGCGACGAGCGCCCGGGCACCTCAACGACGAGGAGGCGATGACGTATCTGATTCCCGCCGTCAACAGCAACGGCAACTTCAAGGGTGATCTCACCGCCCTGGGCGTGACCGTCGACGCCGCCGGCGGCTGGTGGGATGCAGGCGACTATCTGAAATTCACCGAAACCATCAGCTATGTCGTGGCCATGATGGAGACCGACGTCCGTGATTTTCCGAATCAGCTCGGAGCCGGCTCCGCAACCGCGAACTACAGCGCGGAGGCGGCGTTCGGTCTGAACTGGCTCGAGCACATGTGGAACGACAGCACCAAGACGCTGTACCTGCAGGTTGGCATCGGCGAGGGCAATAGCCAGATCGTCGGTGACCACGACATCTGGCGCCTGCCGCAGGCCGACGACACCTACGGGGGAACCGACCCCGAGGATCGGTACATCCGAAATCGGCCCGTCTTCCGCGCGGGGTCGCCGGGATCGCTGATCAGTCCCAACCTCGCCGGCCGTCTCGCGGCTGACTTCGCTCTCTGCTATCAGATCGACCGGGTCACCGAGCCTGCTCAGGCGTCGACGTGCCTGAAAGAAGCCGAGGACGTCTACGCCCTCGCGGACACGCACCCGGGACGCCTCCAGACTGCAATCCCTTACGACTTCTACCCCGAAAAGGAGTGGCGCGACGACCTTGAGTGGGGGGCGACCGAGCTCGCTGACGCGCTGTCGGCCGGCCGGGTGCCCGCTGGCGTGGCGCACGCGGACCCGATGTACTACCTCCGGCAGGCGGCGCACTGGGCTCACGCATACATCACCGGTCCGAACGACGCCACCGACTCGCTCAACCTGTACGACGTCACCGGTCTCGCGCACTTTGAGCTCATTCGAGCGATCGAGCACGCCGGTGACCCCGCCGGCCTCGAGGTCAACAGGGCGCAGCTGCTCGGCGACCTTCGCAAGCAACTTGACCGGGCCGTGGCCCAGAGCGGGACGGATCCCTTCGGCTTCGGATTCACATGGGACACGTTCGACACCACGAGCCACGGCGCCGGCCTGGTGGTCATGGCCGATGAGTACGACCAGCTCACCGGCACGGATGCCTTCGCCGGGTACGGGGCGCACTGGCTCGGCAACATTCTCGGCGCCAATGCCTGGGGGACGTCGTTGATCGTCGGTGACGGGAGCACCTACCCCGACTGCATGCAGCACCAGGTCGCCAACCTCGCCGGTTCGCTCAGTGGTGCCCCGCCGATCCTCGCCGGGGCGACGGTCGAGGGGCCGAACTCCTTCGCGGCGACCGGCGTGGTCGCGGGCATGCGCACCTGCCCGGCAGCTGGCCTCGATAGATTCGCGCAGTTCAACGGCACCACAGCCGTGTACGAGGACAACGTGCAGTCGTGGTCCACCGATGAGCCTGCGCTCGATCTCAGCGCGGCGACCCCGATGGCATTCGCGTGGCAGATCGACAACGAACCGAGCGGTCCATGAGGGCCGTCAGCCACGATGCGTAGATAACCACCCTTACTAACGTTCGTCAGGAGACACACTGGATGCCGGCACCGGAAGCGGCGAAGCCGAGTCTGCTTCGCGCCATCAACCTGCGCACCACGTTCGAGCTGGTGCACACCGGCGGCCCCGTGGCCGCGCCCCACGTTGTGCGCAGCACGGGCCTGTCCAAGCCGACGGTCTCCGAGGTGCTCGGGCAGCTCGTCGACCTCGGCCTGCTCCGGCGGGTGGGGAGGACCAGCGGTCTGCCAGGTCCGAGCGCGCAGCTCTACGACGTGAACCCGCGTGCAGGGTTCGTGCTCAGCCTCGATGTCGGCCGCGTCTGGGTCCGCGCCGCCCTCGTCGACCTGACTGGCGCGGTGGTCGGACGCTGCGCCACCCGCACCCCTCGGAGCACCGCGAAAGCAGTCATCTCGCAACTGCGCCAGGCGGCTGAAACGCTGGCGGCCGAGGCCGGAATCGGCTTGGAGGACATCAACCAGGTGGTGGTCGGGACCCCGGGCGTGCTCCGGCCTGGCGCCGATCACCTCTCGCTCGCCCCGCAGCTCGCGGGGTGGGAGAGCCCCAAGGTGATCCCCGCGATCCGCGAGGCGTTGGTGGCGCCGGTTATCTTCGAGAACGACGTCAACATGGCAGCCGTCGGCGAGCACGTCCACGGCGTGGCCCAGGACAGTGAGGACTTCGTGCTGCTGTCGGTCGGCACCGGCGTCGGCACTGGTGTCTTCGTGGACGGGGCGCTCCGTCGCGGCGCCGCCGGTCTCGCCGGAGAAATCGGATTCCTCCGCCTCGACCTGGATGCGGAGATCGGCGCGGGTCACCGGGCGACCTGGGGGACCGGTGCCTACGAGAGCCTCGTCGGCTCCGCCGCGATCGTGGCTCTCGCGCGTGAGAACGGCCTGGCATCGGCGGACTCGGTCGCGGCCATCTTCGACGCGGCCCGCCACGGTGACCCCAACGCCGATCGCGTCGTGCGTATCGAGGCGCGTCGCCTGGCCCACGCGATCGCGGCGGTCGCTGCGGTGCTCGACCCCGAGCTCGTCGTCCTTGGCGGCGGTATCGGCACCGGGGGCGGGGATCTGCTGCTCCGGCCCATCGCAGATGCGCTCGCATCCATCTCCCCGTTCTCGCCTCGCCTCGCGGTGTCGACCCTCGGTGTCGACGCCGTCATCGCGGGGTGCAGCACCACGGGCTTGCGGCTCGCCTTCGATCGCATCTTCGGCTCCGACACACCGATCGCGCGAACCGCCATCGACCTCATGAAGGTCCGCGAACAGCGCCGCAGTGAGAACACTCCTGCCGACAAGAGCGCATGAAGGTTGCGGTTGTCGGCGGCGGCAGCACCTACAGCCCCGAGTTGGTGCACGGATTCGGCGCCGTCGCGGATCGGCTGGGTGTCGACGAGTTGGTGCTGCAGGATCCGGACGCGCAACGTCTCGACGTGGTCGGCGGCGCCGCTCAGCGCATTGCGCAGGCGCACGGTTTTCACGGCCGCTTGACCCTGACGACCGATCTCGAGGCCGCCGTCGATGGAGCGTCGGCAGTGCTGCTGCAGATTCGAGTCGGTGGCCAGGCGGCTCGACACACCGATGAGACCATCCCGCTCCGCTGCGGCTGCGTGGGCCAGGAGACCACCGGGGCCGGAGGATTTGCCAAGGCGCTCCGCACCGTGCCCGTCGTGCTCGACATTGCCGATCGCGTGCGCCGTCTTGCGGCGGATGACGCGTGGATCGTCGACTTCACCAATCCGGTTGGGATCGTGACTCGCGCGCTGCTCGACCATGGTCACCGCGCCGTTGGGCTCTGCAACGTCGCCATCGGCTTCCAGCGACTGTTCGCCGGGTGGTTGGGCGTCATTCCCGAGATGGTGCAACTCGGTCATGCGGGGCTGAATCACCTCACCTGGATCCGCTCGGTGCAGGTGGATGGTGAAGATGTGCTCCCGACGCTGCTTCGCGACCACGGTGACGAGATCGCGGCGCACGTCGAGCTGCCGAGGCGGGTCATCGACAACCTGGAGGCGGTGCCCTCCTATTACCTGCGCTACTACTACCAGCACGACCTCGTCGTGCAGGAGTTGCTCGAGTCACGCAGCCGAGCCGAGGAAGTCATGGACGTGGAGCGGGAGCTGCTGCGGCTCTACCGCGACCCGCAGCTGCACGACAAGCCGGAGCTGCTGATGCAACGAGGCGGTGCCTACTACAGCGAGGCCGCGCTCAACCTCCTGTGCTCGCTCTTCGGCGACAGCCCGGATATTCAAGTCATTGATGTCCGGAACAACGGGGTCATCCCCGAGCTCCCCGCCGACACCGTGATCGAGGTACCTGCGCGGGTGAGCGCCACAGGTGCGGAGCCGCTCGCGGTTCCGGCGCTCCCGCCCCACCAGGCCGGGCTGATTGCCCACACCGCTGCCTACGAGTCGCTCGCCGCGAGCGCGGCGGTCAGCGGCGATCGCGAGGTCGCATTCCGTGCCTTGCTCACTCACCCGCTCATCGGTCAGAGCAGCCTCGCCGAACAGCTGCTGGGCGATCTTCTCGACGCCAACCGCCTATACCTGCCGGCGTTCGCATGACAGGGCACAACGTGATCATCGCCGTCGACGGTGGCAACTCGAAGACCGACGTGCTGCTCCTGCGTGCGGACGGAACCGTGCTTGCGTCGGTTCGGGGCAGCGGGTCCTCGCCGCATCAACTCGGCCTCGGACCGGCCGTAGATCTCGTCGGCGACCTCATTCACCAAGCGTGGCTCGAGACCGGGCTGCCGGCGCGCGATGGGATCAGGGCGGCTGTGGCAGCGGTGTTCATGGCAGGCGCCGATCTACCCTCGGAGGAGACCGCGCTTGCCGACGCGGTCGTGGCCCGGGAGTGGGCGCAGGAGAACCACGTCGCCAACGACGTGTTCGCGGTGCTCTGGGCGGCCACCGGCTCGGGGTTCGGCGTCGCTGTCACCGTCGGCGCAGGCGTGAATTGCGTCGGCACCGCACCGTCGGGACGGCGAGCCTGGTTCCCCGCACTCGGTGAGATCACCGGCGACTGGGGTGGGGGGCCCGACATCGGCATGGCGGCGCTCGGTGCCGGGGTGCGCGGCGAGGACGGGCGTGGGCCTGAGACCATGCTCGCGCACGCCGTCGCGTCGTATTTCGGCTGTGCGTCGGCGCTCGATGTCGCAGTCGCCATCCACCAGGGCAGCCTCGATCCCGCACGGCTCATCGAACTGCCGCCGCTGGTCGTGAGTGCCGCGGCGGCGGGCGATCCCGAGGCGGTCGGGATCATGCGCCGTCAAGGGACGGAGGTCACGCGACTTGCTGTTGCGGCGTTGCATCAGCTCGAGATGCAGGATTCCCCGGTCACGATCGTGCTCGGCGGATCGGTGCTTGTCTCCAGCCGGTCCATCCTCCTCGACTACATCTCGGACGGCATCCGTGCTGCAGCACCCAAGGCACAAACGGTCCTGTGCACCACCCCTCCGGTGGTGGGAGCGGCCCTCGCCGGGCTCTCGCTGGCCGGAGCGAACGGCACTGCGGAGACCCGACTCCGAGCCAGTCTGGAGGCGGCATCGGACGGAGCGGAGCTGTGAACGGCGCGAACATGGCCGCCGAGATGGCCGAACAGCCCGCAGTGATCGAGCTCCTCGTGCAGCGCCGTACGGAGGTGACCGCATCGATCCGCGAGCTGCTGCCTGAGCACCTCTGCGGCACCGTCCTGCTTGCTCGCGGATCGTCGGATACCGCCGCCCTCTTTGGGCGCTACCTGTTCGAGATGGCCAGTGGCCGGCCGGTCGCGCTTGCATCACCGAGCCTGCACACGCTGTATCGAACTGCGGCGGATCACCGCGGCTACCTGGCGGTGGGTATCAGCCAATCGGGGCGCACCCCCGAGGTGGTGAGCGTGCTCGAACACATGCGTGCAACGGGGGCGCGAACCGTCGCGATCGTCAACGCGACTCCGAGCCCGCTCGGCGACGTCGCTGACGTGATCATCGATCTCTCCGCAGGCGGTGAGCTCGCGATCCCCGCGACCAAGACCTTCACAGCAACGCTGGTTGCGCTGGCGCTGGCGGCGGCCGCGCTGGGGCCGCTGCCATGGGCCGACCGCGACCTCATCGCGCTGCCGGAGCATGTCAGTCGTGTGCTCGACGACGGCCACCCTGCGGACGTGATCGCACGCCGGCTCGACGGCGCGGATCGGGTGCTGACCATCGCGCGCGGTCCAATGCTCGCTGCAGCGAGCGAGACTGCGCTCAAGATCCGCGAGACGTCGGCGATCTTCGCGGAGGCCTTCTCCGCCGCGGACCTTCGTCATGGCCCGATCGCGGCGGTGACACCGGACGTGCCGGTGCTGGCATTCTCCGCGCCCGGTCCCGCCGCGGCTGACGTCGTGGAACTCGCCGCCGTGTTGCGCGAACGTGGCGTGACGGTGAGCACGATCAGCCCGGAGCCGGGTTCGGACCTTCTGCTTCCGGCGGCGGTTCCTGAAGCGCTGCAACCGATCGTCGCGGTTGTCCGCGGTCAGCAGATTGCGCTGTCTGCAGCACTCGCGCGGCATCTCGACCCCGACGCTCCCGCCGGTCTGACCAAGGTGACCCTCACGCGCTGACGACGAGAGTCTCGCGAACCGGCGGCTCGAGTCCGGCGAAGAGGCTGCGCTCCGGTCTCGGCTCGCCGAGAGTGCCGCGCGCGAGGATGAAGCGCTCGGTCCCCAGCGTCGCCTCGAAGATCTGCGCAGCGATCGTTGAGAAGGGACTATCCGTTTCGTACTGGCTCAGATGGGCCAGGAAAGCGGCGCGCTTCTGCTCGAGAAACGCCGAGACATCCACGCTGGTGGTGATCTCATCGTCGGGAATGCCGACGATCTGTCCCACCTCGATCGGGAGCACCGCGTTTGACGCGTGGGCTCTGCGCTCGATCTGCTCGACCGAGCTTCGGGGCACGGCATGCAGGTAGAGCTTGGCCGGCGTCCAGCCCTCGGCGACGACGAGGTCCAGCGCGGCGACCGTGGTCTGATGGGCCTTGACGTGATCCGGGTGCCAGTACGTGCCGTCCGGCGTGTAGGTGACCACGACATCAGGCCGCTCCTCGCGGAGCACGGCGGCCACCCGGCCGGCGGCGTCGTGCAGCGGCGTTGCGTGGAACGCGCGAGGATCGTCGTTGCTCGGCGCCCCGGCCATCCCGGAGTCGCGGTATCCGAGGAACTCCTGCCGGTCGACACCGAGGATCTCGCACGAGCGCATGAGTTCAGCGGTCCGCACGGCTGCGAGTCGCGGGCGCACCGCGGCGGCGTCCATGTTGTGGATATCGCCCTCCTCGCCACGCGTGGCCGTCAGCAGGACGACACGCTTTCCTTCGTGATGCGCGCGCAGCATGACGCCGCCCGTCGCGATGCATTCATCGTCGGGGTGTGCGTGAACGAGCAGCAGTGTGGCCATGCGGAGTCGCGAGACGCGAAGTCCGAGACTACTCGATTGGACTATGCGGCTACGCGGAGATCGGCCCTCTCCAATGACGTACCGGTTGGCGTCGAAGGACCCCACGGGGCCGTGACTTACGCGAAGTCCGAGACGACCCGATTCCTGCCCTGGCGCTTGGCGGCGTACAGGTTGCGGTCCGCCTGACCGAGGAGTGCGGCCTGGCTGGCCCGTCCCTTCTGGAGCACCGTGAAACCGATGCTCGCGGTGACGGTCTGCCCCTCCATCGCCCCGTCCCACGCGACCGACCCGATTGCGCGCCGGACGTCCTCGCAGCGCCGCAGCGCCTCATCGAGGCCGATGGCTGGGAAGACGAGCAGAAACTCCTCGCCACCCATGCGTGCCGCCCAGCCTGACTCCGCCGTCGCGGCTGCGAGGATGCCCGACACTCGGACCAGCACCTTGTCGCCGACGGCGTGCGAGAAGCGATCGTTGACCTGCTTGAAGTGGTCGAGGTCGACCAGCCCGATCGACAGCGGGGATCCATCCTCTCGTGAGCGAGCGAGCAGGAGCGGCAACTCGGTATCGACGTGCCGCCGGTTGCGCAACCCGGTGAGTGCGTCGCGCAACGACAGCTGCCGGAAGCGCTCGCCCTCGCGGCGCGCTTCGGTCGTCTCGAAGACCGCCTGCAGCGTTCGTGCGTTGGCCTCGCGCTGTGCCGCGCGCAGCGCGGCGTCCTCTGCGTGAAATTCGATGTGCTGCTCGTATGCACGCTGGAAGAGGCCCTGCGCTGCGAAGAGACACGCACGCTCCTCGAGCGCCTCGACCCGGATGGCGACCATCCCACGCCGCGCGCACAGCTGAATGCAGCGGTCAAGGGTCGCGCCCGCGTCGGCCATGTGCCCCTGCAGGCGCTGGGCGCTGGCGGCGGTGTTGAGCGCCTCGCCGAGGCCCTCGATCGGGCGCGTGTCCAGGTGCGGATCGTCGAGGATCGGGCGCAGCGTGGCCTCCGCCTCCGCGTAGAGGCCGAGCTTCAACTGGGCGTTGGCGATGGTGTCGAGGCAGGCGGCGTCGAGGGTGATGTTGTGGCGCTCCGCGAACGCCTGCATGCGCTTGGCGATCTCCATCGACTGGTGGGTGTCGCCCGCATCGTCCTCGAGCCATGCGAGGTTGTTGAGAATCTTGACTCGCAGCGGGACATCGTCGAGACCATCGGCCAGCTGGAGCGCGGCACGATAGCGCTCGCGGGCCGCATCCCAGGCGCCGGTGCGCACCAGGACCTGGCCCAGGCCGAAGAGGTGATCGGCCCGCATCCGCTCGGGCATGCTGTCATCGAGCAGGTCGACAGCCGGGACCGCGTGCTCCCAGGCGCTCGGGACGTCGCCGATGAAGTCGAAGAACACCGAGAGCAGGCGATGGCTGCGCGCCATGAGGTGTCGCTGTCCGCGCTCGGTCGCCCACTCGTTGATCTCCCTGATCAACTGGCCGCTCGCCGTGTGCTTGCCCTTCCGGCACAGGACGTCGGCTTGGATGAGCTGGGCACGTCGCAGCGCATCCTCGTCGCCGAGCGCGCGCGCCCGCTTCTCGAGCGCCATCGCCGGCGCGTACGCGGCGTCCGGATCGGAGAATGGCACCATCTCGAGGACGTCGAGCTCAACGCCCAGGCGCTCCATGCGATGCCGGGCCACCGGAGACACCGCCGTGGCGTCCGGGGCCAGAGCCGTAGTACCGGCCGTTGCCCCCGCGATGACCCTGAGTTGCGGCGCCGCTGCGCCACTCGGATGCCGAGACATGCGCTCACGGTATTCCCGGCCGGCGAGCGCTCCCGAACGGGTTGACGCTCTGTCACGACAAAGTCGTTCGGTCTGATATCGCGCTGCACGCCGTCATTCGCGCGTCACACGCGGGGTGGGGCGCACCGGGCGCGTCGTGGGGAAGCGGAGCCGTCATGCGCCTGGTGCGCGTCGTCGGGAGCGGTCGGTCACCCGCCCGGGGCGTTGTCGAGTTGCTGCCACGTCGATCCGACCAGGGCCCAGAGATGCACGGGTTGGGCGACGAACTGGCTGCTCGGCGTTGCCGAACCGAAGATCAGCAGGTGGGTCGCATCGCTGATCTCCGCCACCGGCTCGACCGGAAGGCGCGCGACATCCGTCAGCACCCACGCTTTTCCCGTCCAGGATGCCAATGCTGGGAGCGCAAGCATCGGCCCGCAACTGCACAGCGTCAGGCGGCCTGTGGGTGGGTTCAGGGCGAGCGCCGAGCCTGGAAGCGGTTCGGCGGTGCCGGCCAGCTGCAGCCAGCGCTGCCCATCCCAGCGCCACGTGATGTCAAGCGCCCCGAGCTGCGACTGTGGTGCTGAGCAACACCCTTCGGCGATGAGCGACCTGGTCACCGGGTCGAATGCGATGGGGAGATTGAAAGCACCGGGCGCCACGGCGCCGTGAATTTTCAGGGTCCACCGCGCGCCACTCCAGACCCAGGTCTCATCGCCGCTCTGCGCACTCCCTGCGGTCGTGACGAGCACCATCTGCTGGAGCGCGTCGTCCCATGCCATCGACGACCCTTCGCCCGGCGTCGGGCCGTTGGTCCCCCGATCGAGCTCGCGCCACGTGCTCCCGTCCCACGCCCACGTGTCGTTGAGTGACGGGCCGCCGGTCAACGGATTGTGCCGCCCGCCGAAGAGCAGCACCCGCCGTGTTTGAGGGTCGTATGCCGCCGCCGCGTCAATGCGGCCCGGCGGACTCGTGGCTGGTTCCGCAAGCGTCCACCGGCCTCCGCTCCAGACCCACGTGTTGTCGTCGTTCTGCACGCCTCCGAAGAGGACAACCTGGGCGGCCGCGGGATCGTCGGCGACGGTGAAACCGATCCCCGAGATCGGTCCGCGGCTGATCGGAGTCGGGACCGGGGACGGAGTTGGTGAGGGCGCCGGCGCAGGGCGCGGTGGGCGCTGTGCCGCGGAGATCGCCACACCCGCGAGCGCAGCGGCGGCAACCACGCCGATGAGCACGCTCGCGGGCCTCATGCGGCGGGCCCGTCCGTGCTCACCCGATGCCCGCCCATGCCGTCCATCGCCCCAGTCTGCACGGGCACAATCGTGAGGTGACCGCATCGCCGCCCACCATCATTGCGACGGGAGTTGAGACGCCCATCGCCGGGCCCGCTGCTTGGATAGACTTCGGGCCCCTGCAGTCGGGGAGGGAAACTCCGGGAGGCGCGCAATGAGATACCAGGTTCGCGAGAAGATCTTTCGCCTCGGCGAGGACAACGACATCCTCAATGAGTCGGGGCAGCCGGTGTATCAAGTCGACGGCAAGGTGTTCAGCCTGCGCGGTCTGATGCTCGTGAACGACCTCTCCGGCAACGAGGTCGGGCAGGTCAGCCGGAAGCTCGTATCGCTGCTGGCGACCTACGAGATCTCGCTCGCCGGCGGCGTGAGCGCCGAAGTGCATCAGCGCTTCTCCGGCCCGTTTCATCCCAAGTGGACGATCTCGGTCGCGGGGGGCGGCGACCTGGAGATGACCGGCAACTTCGCGGGGCACGATTTCCTCATGACCGCGAACGGGCAGACAGTCGCCACCATCTCCAAGGCGTGGATCAGCCTCGCCGACTCGTACGGGGTCGACATTGCGGACGGCCAGAACGACCTCCTCGTCCTGTGCAGCGTCCTGGCGCTCGAGGCGGAGCAGGATCGGAGCCACGAACACAATCGCGGCATCGGAGGCCTCGGCGTGGTCGGCGAGCTTGGTGGCCTCGGCGACCTGCTGAAAGGGCAGCCGTAGCGAACATATGTTCTCTCGCGGATGCTAGAATCGCAGGTCCCTGATGAGCGACATGAGTGCGTTCCACCCGGCGGTGCGGGCCTGGTTCGACCGCCGGTTTCCCGAGGGTCCAACCCCGGCCCAGAGTGAGGGCTGGCCGGAGATCGCCGCGGGAAGGAACACGCTGATCGCGGCGCCAACCGGCTCGGGCAAGACGCTGGCGGGATTCCTCGTGTGCATCGATGCGCTCTATCGCGCGGCCGACCGAGGCGAAGTGGTCGAGGGCAAGACGCAGGTGGTGTATGTATCGCCTTTGAAGGCGCTCGCCGTCGACATTCAGCAGAACCTCGAGACGCCGCTTCGCGAGATCGCTGACATCGCGTCGGAGATGGGGATGTCCCTGCCGGCGCTCCGGGCCGAGGTGCGCACCGGCGACACCACGCAGTCGGTGCGTGCGGCGATGATCAAGCGGCCGCCCAACTTCCTGGTCACCACGCCGGAGTCGCTCTATCTGCTCGTCACCGCGCAGCGGAGCCGGGCGGCGCTCACCACGGTCACGACGATCATCGTCGACGAGATTCATGCCGTCGCGCGCGACAAGCGCGGCTCGCACCTGGCGGTGACGCTCGAGCGCCTCGAGCGACTGTGTGCGCAACGACCGGTGCGCATCGGCCTCTCGGCGACACAGCGGCCCATCGAGACGGTGGCCCGGTTGCTCGTCGGCGCCGGTGTCTCACGCAGCAATGCGGATGGCAGTCCGCGTTGCGCCATCGTCGACGTCGGCCACCGTCGCGCGCTCGATGTCGCCATCGAGCTGCCCTCGGGTGAGCTCGAGGCGGTGGCGTCGCGTGAACAGCTCGGCGAGGTGCTGGACGCCATCGCTGCGCACGTTCGTGCGCACCGCACGACGCTGGTTTTCGTCAATACCCGGCGGATGGCCGAGCGCGTCGCGCATCTGCTGGCCGAACGGCTTGGCGACGACGCCGTCGCCGCCCACCACGGCAGCCTGTCGAAAGAGCGCCGGCAGCGTGTCGAATCGCAACTCCGTGCCGGTGAGCTGCGCGCGCTGGTGGCGACGGCATCGCTCGAGCTCGGCATCGACATCGGGCCGATCGAGATGGTGTGCCAGATCGCTTCGCCGCGCAGCATCGCAACGTTCCTGCAGCGCGTCGGTCGATCCGGTCACAGCCGCGGCGGGACACCGAAGGGCCGGCTCTACCCGATGACGCGCGATGAGCTGGTCGAATGCACGGCGCTGCTCGCCGGCGTGCGCAGCGGCGCGCTCGACGCCGTGCACCCTCCTCGCCTTCCGCTCGACATCCTCGCGCAGCAGATCGTTGCGGAGTGTGCGGCCGACAGCTGGCGGGAGGACGACCTCTATGCGCTGATGTGCAAGGCCGCGCCGTTCGCCGATCTGACCCGCGAGGATTTCGACCGCATCGTCGAACTGGTGTCGGATGGCATCCCGACGGGACGGGGCAGGGTGGCAGCCTACCTGCACCGCGATCAGATCAATGGCGAGGTGCGGGCACGGCGCGGCGCGCGGCTCGCCGCCCTGACGTCGGGCGGCGCGATCCCGGAGACCGGCGACTACCGGGTGCTGGCCGAACCGGATGACACCTTTATCGGGACCGTCAACGAGGACTGGGCGATCGAGTCGTCCGCCGGTGACATCTTCCTGCTCGGCAGCACGTCCTGGAAGATCCGGCGCGTCGTGGCTGGAACCGTGCGTGTCGTGGACGCGCACGGTGCACCGCCATCGGTTCCTTTCTGGCTCGGCGAGGCGCCCGCACGCACCGAAGAGCTGTCACGCGAGGTGTCGGACCTCCGCAGCGGCATCGAGGCGCTGCTCGCAGAGGGCGGCGCCGATGAGGCCATCACGTGGGTGGAGCAGCGAGCCGGCGTGGACAACGACGTTGCGGCGATGGTGGTCCGCTACCTCGCCGCGGGGCGCACCGCGCTCGGGGTCGTGCCGACTCTCGAGCACATCGTCCTCGAGCGATTCTTCGACGACAGCGGTGGCATGCAGCTCGTGGTTCACGCACCCTTTGGTGGTCGCGTCAACCGTGCACTCGGTCTTGCGTTGCGAAAGCGCTTCTGCGCGACATTCGACTTCGAGTTGCAGGCGGCGGCGAGCGACGACTGCGTGCTCCTCTCGCTCGGTCCGCAGCACAGCTTTCCGCTCGAGGACATCCCCAAGTTCCTGTCGTCGAACACGGTGGAAGAGACGCTGCGCAAGGCGGCCATCTTCGCGCCCATGTGGGCGGTGCGCTGGCGGTGGAACCTGAACAGGTCGCTCACCGTGCTGCGTTTCAAGGGTGGACGCAAGAACCCGGCGCCGATCCAGCGACTGGAGTCCGACGACATCATGGGCGCGATCTTTCCGCAGCTCGTTGCGTGCCAGAACGAGAACCCGACGGGGCCGGTCGAGGCACCGGATCATCCTCTCGTCAATCAGACGATGTATGACTGCCTGCACGAGGTGATGGACGTCGACTCGTTGCGCGAGCTCGTCGTCCGCATCGAACGCAAGGAAGTCGAGATCAGCTTCCGCGACACGGTCGAACCGTCGCCACTCGCGCACGAGATCGTGAACGGAAGGCCGTACACATTCCTCGACGACGCGCCACTCGAGGAGCGCCGCAGCCGTGCGATCACGTTGCGCCGCGGTCTGCCTGTCGAGGCGCGCGATCTCGCTGCCCTTGATCCCGACGCCATTGCGCGGGTGCGCGGCGAGGCCTCCCCGGATCCTCGCGATCACGACGAGCTCCACGACCTGCTGGTGTCGCTGGTGGTGACCAGGGCAGTCCCAGGCTGGGCCGCGTGGTTCGATGAGCTTGTCGAACGGGGCCGAGCCCTCACGGTCACCCACGACGGCGAGATGTTGTGGTGCGCGATGGAACGCGCGCTTGGAGTCAGAGCGCTCTGGCCCGACGCCACGCTCTCGCCAAGTCCGAGAGATCTCCCCTCAGCGCTCGCCGCCGCATCGCAGGACGGCGACGCGCTGGTCGCATCGATCCTGCGCGGCCACCTCGAAGTGAGCGGTCCGCTGACCGCAGATGCGCTCGCCGCGCGGACCGGCTTGCGCCGTTCTGACGTCGCGATCGGGCTCGCCGCGGTCGAGGGTGAGGGATTCGTCATCCGTGGCCAGTTCGACCCCGGGATCAGCGACGAACAGTGGTGCGCGCGACGCCTGCTTGCACGCATTCACGGGTACACACAGCAGCGGCTGCGGCAGGAGATCGAGCCGGTCGCCGCGCAGGATTTCGTTCGATTCCTGCTTCGATGGCAACGGGTTGCCCCGGGCACGCAGCGCGAGGGCCGGGCCGGCGTCGCCGCCACCATCGCGCAGCTCCAGGGCTTCGAGATACCCGCAGGTGTCTGGGAGGAGACCGTTCTGCCGAGCCGCGTTTCGGGGTATCGCAGCGCCTGGCTCGACGAGCTGTGCATGTCCGGCGAGGTTGCCTGGGCGCGGTTGAAGGTGCGCGACGAACCCGGCGCCACCGCGCCGCCGCGGAGCAGCTCGTCGGCGTCGCGTGCCACGCCGGTGACCCTGGTGATGCGCTCCGACCTTCCGTGGCTGCTCCAGGCGGTCCGCGGCGAGGCGCAGCCCCTGGAGCCGGTATCCGGCGCCACCCTCGATGTGATCGATGCGCTCCGCGAGCACGGAGCGCTCTTCACCAGTGACATCGTCACACTCGCGCGCCGGCTCCCGAGCGAGGTCGAGAACGCGCTGTGGGACGGAGTTGCCCGAGGCCTGCTCACCGCCGACGGTTTCAGCGCCGTGCGCCGCCTGCTCGTCAGCAGGGGATTGGCGCGGTCGCGGCCGCACCATCGCGGGCTGCGCCACGGGGTCAGCGGTTATGCCTCAGGCGAGGGCCGATGGTCGCTGGTCCCCCGGATGACATCGGTGGCCGAACACGATGCGCTTGCCGAGGCGATCGCCGAGCAGTTGCTCGTGCGCTGGGGTGTCGTGTTTCGCGACGTGGTCGCGCGCGAGACCGTCGCGCTGCCGTGGCGCGACGTGGTGTGGGCGTTGCGCCGCATGGAAGCGCGTGGCACAGCCCGTGGCGGGCGCTTCGTCACCGGTTTCGCCGGCGAGCAGTTCGCACTGCCGGAGGCCGTTGATCAACTGCGCAGCGTGCGGCGCCGCGAGCGCTCGAACGAGCTGGTTCGCGTCTCGGCGACCGACCCGCTGAACGTCGCGGGCATCCTGCTGCCCGGTCCGCGCGTCACCTCGGTGCGAACCAACACCGTCGTCTATGAGGACGGCCTGCCGGTGCCGAGTTCGGGTCCGACGTTCGCAGCCGTCGCGCTGCGCTGAACGCCCGAGACCGGCAATCCCCGCGAGGCCGGGACGGGCTCGAAGAACAGCGCACTCGGTGCGGGCGCCGCGGGGACATCGGCCAGCGGCCAGAGGATCGTGAACGTGCTGCCGCCTTGAACGTCACTCGCCGCCTTCACCGTCGCGCCGTGTGCATCGCAGAGGCGGCGCACGAGCGCCAATCCCATGCCCATGCCGCCGTGGCGGCGCGTGCGGCTGTTGTCCTCCTGGTAGAAGCGGTCGAAGAGGCGCGGGATGGCCTCCGGGCTGATGCCGAGACCGTCGTCGACGACCTCGATCCTGCACTGCCCCGTTCCCTTCACCGGCCGCGCACCGACGCTCACGTGGCCGCCCTCCGGCGTGAACTTCACGGCGTTGTCGATCAGCGCGCGGAGCACCTGCTGGAGCCGGAACGGATCCGCATTGACCGCCGGTGACCCGCGGACGTCGACCTTCAACTCGACGGGCAGCCCGTCCTTGAAGTGGCGGCGCACATCGTTGGCCGCGTCCCTGATGGCGGTGGCCACGTCGACGGACGACATGCGCAGGTCGATCGTGTCGGAGTTCACCAGCGCGAAGTCGACGATGTTCTCGACGGTCTCGCTGAGCAGCTTCACCGAGATGTCGACGTCACGAACGATCTCGAGCTTGGTCTCGTCATCCCACTTGCCCCAGGCGACATTGAGCAGCTCGATCTGCCCCTGAATTGCGAGCACCGGCGTGCGCAACTCGTGCTGCGCGGTGTCGAGAAAGTCGCTCTTCAATTGGTTCAACTCGCGCAGCCGGCGGACCGCCTCACGCTCCTGTTCCAACGTGCGGGTGTTCTCGACCGCAACCGCGGCGTTGTTGGCGAGCGTGATCAGCGCGCGCTCGTCGCCCTCGGCCACCGGGCGCGCCGAACCGACGACGAGGACGCCGGTCAACACCTCCTGGAAGAGCATCGGGACGGCGATGGCGGCGCGACCGCCCCAGTCGAGACGGACCGCGTGACCGGCGCTCAGCTCGTCCACCGGCATTGCCTCGGCCAGGTCGGGCATCTCTGGTCCGCGCCGGCGCATCCGGAGGAACTCCGCTCCACGTCTCGTGTAGACCGCCGCACTCGCGGAGCCGCCCGCAATCGCGTCGGCTGCGCCGAGCACAGCGTCCTGGAGCTGTTCGATGCCGCCCGTCGTCATCGTCAATGCCCGGGACACCTCCTGCAGCCGGCCAACCGATCCGTCGATGTGCTCGATGTACCCGGCGATCTGCTCGCGCATGCGGTTGACCCCGGTGGCGAGGCGACCGAGCTCATCGCGCGATCTCACCGGGATGTCGGTGGTGTAGTCACCGGCGGCGATCCGCTCGACACCTCGCTCCAGCCGCGACACCGGGCGGCGGACGAACTGATCGACGAACAGGAGCACCAGCAGGCACACGACCACGAGCGCCGTGAATGCGATCTGCGCGATGGTTCCCTCATCCTGCGCCGTCCCCGCGGCGAAGATCGCGAGGGGCACCTCGACGCCGAGGTACCCGGCGACTTGTGTTCCTCCCGGCGCCATCAGCCGGACGAAGCTCCCCGCAACCGAGCCGGCGCCGGCGACCGTGTAGATGGCGCGTGCGGCGACGCCGCCGGACGTCGGTGCCGGATGCGCCACCTGCTCGGCAATCGTCGGGGGCGCCACCGATGGTGTCGGCGTCTCTGCGCTGCCGTTGAAACGGATGAGCTTCGCTCCGGAGCCGGCGCTGATGAACACGGGCGTGTAGCCGATGACCGGACCGTATCGGGCGAACTGCGTCTGCAGCTGCGCGCTGTACACCACGACCCCGAGCGGCGCCCCCGTGTGTACCTGCACGTTGTAGACGGGCACGGCCACATCGAGGGCGGGCAGGCCGCCGACCATTTCGACTCCCTCGACACCCGAGGGGCACTGCGCTCGCAATCCAGGGCTCACCGCGATCGCTGCGCTCGGCTGCTGACAGGCTGAGGTGGTCGCAACCTGGAGCGCATCGACAACCGACGCGAGGCTGCCGGTGACGTGCGGCAGGGGTCCTTGCTCGCACGCGCTGGTTGCCGGGTGGACGGTTTCACCCCCCGAGCCGATGCTGTCGCACTCGCTGGTGTAGAGCACCGTGCCGTGCGTGTTGAGGATGGCGACGCCGAGCCCCGGAAGGTTCACCACCCGCTTTTGGGTGAACTCGCTCGCGACGAGCGCGGCGGGATCGGAGCCGCTGAGGGCCAGTTGCAGTGACGTCAGCGACGCCACGGCCGTCGCCGCGTACTGAGCCTGCGGTTGGATCACCCGCGAGATCAGCTGGGCGGCGACCCCGGCACGGTTGTCCGCGTTCGACAGAGCTCCGGCATTCGCTTGCTGGGAGCGGCTCACCAGCAGGAAGCCGCTAACGCCCGCGATCACGAGCGCGGTGAAGATGATCCCGCCGGCCAGCAACCGGCCGGCGAGGCTGGTTCGCAGGCCAAACCTGCGGACGAAGAGGCTGCGCCCCGGCCGACTCGCTCGCATGGATCGAGCCTATTGGGGGAGAGGCGGTGCCGAATGGGTGACCGCTCGCAGTCCGGAAACGGGCCGGTGACGAAGGATCCCGGCCGGCCGGTGCATCGGGCGTTCCTGAAGTGCCCGGGAACCGTACGCTTACGCCATGCCCTTCCGCCGCCGCAGGCCCTCGGAGTCCGTCACGGCTGAGCCCGAGCGCAGGGGCGTGGGCGCATTCTTGAAGCGCTGGACGATCCCGCTCATCGGGGCGCTGACTCCCACGGCGCTGATCGTGGTCAACATCGCGGTCTTCATCGTCAAGAACCTCAACGAGTTCCGCTGGACGATCTCCATCCTTGCGTTTGTGAGCGGGCTGATGCTCAACTCCTGGGCCGGTCTGAACATCTATCGCATGCTCCAGCAGCGCAGGCCGGACCACGCCGTCGTCAGCGAGCGCAACCAGGAGATCGTTCTCGTCCTGGGTATGGCGGTGATCATCATCGCGGCGTTCCTGACGGCGCTGTTCTGCTACCTCGGCCTCTCCGAGTACTCGCAACTGCCCAACGGGCTGACGTTCTTCACCGGGGTGCTCTCCGCGGCGGTCCCGATCCTGCTCCGGGCCGCGTTTCAGCGCGGTGTGCCGAGGGGACGCGGGCGCGGCGGCTCAACCGTGTCGACGGTGGCCGGCGGCCTGCCGCCGAGCGGGACCCCGTCGCCACCCACGTCGTCGACGATCCGGAACCCGATTCCCCGCCGCTAGCGGGCGCACGCGCTATCGGATCAGGACGAACTCCGAGGTGGCGATGTGGTCGCCGAACGAGCGCACGCTCGTGCCGATCGCCTGAATCGGTGTGAGGTAGGGAGCGACCTGCTGGTCGAAGGTCGCACGGGCGTCCGCGGGAAGCACCGCGCGCACCGCCGTGACGAGCCTCTGCACGTTGACGTAGAACATGCCGTCGTTGCTCGTGCCGACCTGGCCGGCGACTGCTCGATACTGCGGCGACGTTGCGATGTTGCTGCCACGCCTGGCATCGATGACCGCGCGCACTTCAGCAGGTGTCGACGCGAGGATCACCCAGCCGTTGTCGACCGCCCACGCGGGACTCAACTCGGAGGTGTCGGCGCCGCTGATGGTGATTGCCGAGATGGTCACGCCCTGGTAGGTCTGCTGCGTGGGCGTGGCCGATCCGCATGCCTGACCGGCGGAGCACAGGCGTGTCGCCAGCTGATCGAGGAAACTCTGCACCGCGCCCGACGAATCGGTTGCGATGAGCAGCGCGCCGGACGGGACCTTGGCCGCGGGGAGCTGTTCGACCTCGATGCCCGCGTCACCAGTCAGATGGCTGATCACGCCCGCCGGCCCGGTGATGCCCAGCTGATCAAGGGCCTGGCTCCCGGAGGTGCCGAGGCCTGGAATCGCCAGCGTCACGAGGTTGTGCAGCATCTGTGGGAGCCCCACGAACGCGACGAAGCCGAAGGCGCCGCCAGGGACGTAGGCGAGCGCGCCGTTGCTGTGCGGTGCAATGCCAAGACTGGCTCGAGCGGACGCGCTGAGCTTCGATGCGTCGAAGTCGATCGTGCCCGAGACGCTGATCCCGGAGGAGGATGCAACGACGGCTTCGCCCACCCCCTGATAACCACGCAAGCTCGTTGATGCCCCGGCCACCGCGGTCGATGGGATCAGCGCGCTCAGCGCTGGGATATCGACGTACAGGAAGGCGACGCGGTCGCTGGGCACTCGAGCCTGCACCGCCGTGTAGTCCGCCTGGGAGGTGAGGCTCGCGTGCTTGCCCTGCGAGGTGTCGATGACCTCGTCGACAGCGGCTTCCGACGTGCCCACGATCACCGTGTGAGCGGTGACGGCCCAGGCCTGGGTGCCACCCGCGGAGTCCTCGCCGACATTGATGGTCACCCCGTCGTAGGTCGCCACCGTCCAGTGCAGCGGCTGGCCGGACGGCCCTGACTTGTACTTCGCGAACATCGCCTGTGCCGCGGCGTCATCGGTACTTGCCAGCAGTGACACCTTGGCTGGGATGGCGGTGTCCGCGCCCTTGAGCACTATCAGTGACAGCTGCGAGCCGAGCCATGTCCGGACATCGGCGTGCGTGAGACCAGAGCTCTGCAGTCCGCTGTCGAGCCAGTGATTGATCGTGGCATCGCGTGACGAGCCGCCAAGTGCCGGGAACCTGCCGAGGATGTTGTTGAGGGCGAGCTGCTGCCCAGCCGACGGCGCGAGGTCGAGGTTGACGTAGGCAGCGGTGTCACTGGGTGCGAACGTCACCATCGAATCGGCGCTGCCCCGAATGAAGCCGAACGCCAGGACGGCTGCAGCCACGCCTCCGGCAACCAGGATCGCGATGCCGCTGCCCGCCACGGCGCGGAACACTCGTGAGTGGCCTTCGACCGGTTCCGACGCGGTCGCACCGTCGACCTCCCATGACGGCGGGGAGAGTGGTGGCGGGGCGACTGGGGGATAGTCGGGCGGCGGCGGCGGCGATCCGAAGGTGCTCATGAACCCAAACCTCAGGCGATGCAATGGCCGGCTGCAGACGCGGCAGGACGCTCAGAGCCGGACATGTCGTTCCACCCGTTCCCTTCGCCCATCAGGCCGGTAGTCTGCGGCATACGTCTCAATACCGCCGAACGACGCAACCGAATTGTTCCCGCACCAGGCGCTCGTCGTTGCAGACGGATCTGCGCGCGCCGACGGCCAACGCTGGCCGCCGGCGGTCGTCAGCGGTCGTCGCCCGCTGGCTCAGACCTCTTTGAATTCGGCGTCGACAACGTCGTCCGCGCCCGCACCTGCTCCGGTGCCGGTTTCGCCACCGGTCTCCGGGGCGCCGCCATCGCCATTGCCGGCGTGCGGCTCGCCCGTGCCGGGTTGCGGCTGCTGGCTCTGCGCATACACGGCTTCACCGATCTTCTGGATCGATGCGGCCAGGTCGTCGTGCGCGCGCTTGATCGCGTCCGAGTCGTTACTGGCAATNNGCGTCACGAACTGCCTTGACCTTGGTCTCGATATCGGTACGCAGCTCAGCCGGAACCTTGTCGCCGGCGTCAGCGAGCGCCTTCTCGGCCTGATAGGCGAGCTGATCCGCGCGGTTTCGTGTCTCGACTGACTCGGCCCGCTTGC
>PLZA01000068.1 GCA_003153505.1 Candidatus Dormiibacterota bacterium | reverse complement strand
ACGTCTCGCGTCGACTACTTCGGGTTGTTCCACGAGATCGTGGACGAGGCGTATTTCCAGCGGGCAATGGTCGTATGCGCGGTCAACAACGTGCGTGCGCCGAGCTACCCGTCGCAGTATGCGTCGGTGTTTTCGGTGGCGGCCCACGACGGGCGCGACCCGTTCCATTTCGACTACAACACCGCACCTCCGGTCGAGTTCGGCGCGCCGGGGATCGACCTTGAGGTCGGCTGGCTCGGAGGGAGGACCATCCGAGCCACGGGGAACAGCTTCGCTGCGCCGCACATCACGGGACTCATCGCACGCATCCTCGGCAAGCATCCGGGGCTCACGCCATTCCAGATGAAGACGGTGTTGCTGGCGCTGGCCGATAATGCGAGGTAGGCGCTGACGAGAGCGTCGATCGCGTCGTCACCCGAACGGCCATTGCGGCCTGTCGTTCAACTGACAGACAATGGCCGCGGCTTCGTTGAGGATGCTGCTCATGAGGAAGGTGACATGAAGGTGGGATGCCGGCGCCGGTTGCCCGCGCGTCTCTCCGGCGATCGGGCTGCAGGTGGCCTCGAACGTCGCCTCTCGCGCGAGGCAGCCAGCTACTGGCACCAGACGGACGAGCAGGTCATGGCGGGTGCTGCCTTCATCCCGCTCCAAACACAGCTCACGCCGCTATTCCGCTCGAGGCGGGTGTCAACGCGATCCTCTCCACCTTCAGCGGGAGCTGCGCCATCACCCAGGTCTGGCTCTCCTGATGAGCCGCTCAGAGCGCGCTATCGGGCGAATTCCTGCACGGTCCAGCGCCACCGGAACGGTCGTCAACCTGGCTCGCGTCTGTGTGCTCACGCACTCGGCGGGCAGATCCTGCTCTCCCCGCGCGCGTATACGACCGTCAGCGACCTCGTCGACGTCGAACCGGCGGGGCCACTCCAGCTCAAGGGATTCCAGGACCCCGTTCAGGCCTACAACGTAACGGGCCTCCGAGCGTAGGCAATACCCTATGCCATGTGACGTTCGGTGCGTTGCAGCCCGCACATGAGGTGCCTTCAGCCGACGCTGTCGGATACCCGACACGGCGCCCTTTTCGCCCCCGCTCGGCACCCACACATCAGTAGACTCACGGCTCGACGGGCGTGATCACGACGCACCGAATGAAGTCACGACCCTCAAGTCGGAGGAATAGGGAGAAGAGCACGTGGCGAACAAGAAAGCGCTAGTGGACATGCTGAGTCGCAATCGTCTCTTCGACGGATTCGCGAAGAAGGACATCGCAGCGATCATCAACTCCGCGACTGAGGTGGTCCACCCCGAGGGTAAGGTAATCGTCATCGAAGAGCGGCCCGGTGTTGGATTCCACCTCCTGCTCGAGGGCACGGCGGCCGTGAGCGTGAAGGGGCGCAAGCTCCGCACCCTGGGCCCCGGCGACTCGTTCGGCGATATCGCAGTCATCGACGGTGGCCCGCGGAGTGCGTCGGTGACCGCGGCGAGCGAGCTGGTCACCCTATCGCTGGCACCCTGGGACTTCAGGCCACTGGTCCTGGCGCATCCGCAGCTCGCCTACAAGCTGCTCCTCAAACTCTGCGCATTGCTGCGCGAAGCCGAGAAGCGACCGCCGGTCTGATCGTTCGATGGACTAACGAGGTATCCCTCATCGCTGAGCGGCGATCTCCGCCGTGGCCCCGATGGCCGCGCGCCCGATCCAGGGACGCGCCTCGAGGAGCTCGAACACCGCACGCGCCACGGATCGCAGCGCGTCGGCTTCCGACCTGCGGCCCAGCTCGGTAAGCCATTTCGCGTGTTCCAAATGAGCCACCGCGAGCCGGAAGGGCAGGCCGAGCTCACGGAAGAGCTCCTCGGCGTGGAGGAATGCCGGCTCCATCTAGGGGCACAGGCAATGGCTACTTGCCACAGAGCGCAGGGAAGGCCGGTCCATGCGTCTATGAGGTCACGGGGGGCACGCAGGGCCATGTCGTGTTCGGGACCGTCCCTCCGTCCGGCAGGCCCGAGCCAGCTACGGGCAGACCCCCACCTCCAGTCCCTGCGCCGGCGGCAACGCCGAGGGAGCGGTCAGCGCACAGGCGCCTTCGCCGCACTCATCCTCGCCGACCAAACTGTCCATCGCAATCGACGCCGTACCAAGACACTCGATAGCCTCCTCGAGGGAGGACCATGTTTGGTGGGAGCACTCCAGCTGGTCCATCTTCTATTAGCGCCGTCTATGCGACCAGAGCATCAACGTGGGACCTTGCCGGGGTGAACGGACGGTTGTTGGTGCACATGTGCCAAATGGCTTCGGCGAGTTTGCGTGCCACTTCGACGCGAGCCACCTTCTTGCCAGGAGCGCGAGCAGTCCCGTGACCTCCGGTTCGTCTGGCATGAGCTCGGCCAGGAGCCGTTCGAGGCGGATAGCCTCCGTGCAGAGGTCCTCGCGGACAAGCCCGTCGCCCGAGCTCGCCGTGTAGCCCTCATTGAAGATGAGGTAGACGACAGTCAGCACTGCCCGAAGGCGGCCTTGCAGCGTTGCTCGGGCTTCGGCATACAGCTTGATCCTCGGCCGCGTGACGCTCGCAAGGACAGGCTGCGGCGGTAGACCAGCACGTGCATGCCTCTTTTCGATGCGATCGGCATCGCCGTTGGCATCACACGAGGCCGACTAGGAGTGTCCGCCACCGTTCTGCGACGCTCTGATCCGATTTCGGCGGCGGAGATCAGAAGCCGCTATGGGGGCGGGTGGGTTCTCGGCGCCCGAAAGACTTGGCTCGGGACAATCCCCTGGAGGGCCACAATATGTGGCATTCAGACCATAGGATTCGAGCCTGACGCGTGCGAGGAGACGGCCAAATGGACGTGAAACGGCTGAAGACGGTTCCGCTGTTTAGCGGCCTGTCCAATCGCCAACTGGAGCAACTCGCCCAATTGGTCGACGAGGTGGTCCTGCCAGCTGGCAAGAAGCTCCTGGACGAGGGGACGTTCGCCTACGAGTTCGTCGTGATCCAGAGTGGGTCCGCGGCTGTGAGCATCGAAGGCGTCCACGTCAACGATCTTGGCGCCGGCGATTTCTTCGGTGAGATCGCCCTTCTTGCGGCTCCGCGCCGCACCTCGTCCGTCGAAACCACCTCTCCGATGCGAGCAGGCGTCATGACCGCGGCTAACTTCCGAGCAATGATTCGTGAGTTTCCCCATGTCGCAGAGAAGGTGCGCGTAGTGATGGAAGCGCGGATGGATCGCACCGGCCAGGCCGCACCCTAGACGCCGGGTTGGCGCGGGGTAAAACTCGCGAGCCGGTCGCGCAACAGGGCATCAGCTTCGCGCGCGCTCGCTGAGAACCCGTTCAGGGCGAGAAGAAATTCAGGTCGTGCGAGTGAGTAGAGGCGAATCGGCGTCCGCGCGCGTATGGTCGCGGTTCGCGGCGTGTCCCGCAACAGCGCGATCTCGCCGAAACAGTCGCCCGACTCGAGAATGCTCACCAAGCAACCGTCGCCGATCACGTCGGCCTCGCCATCCTCGATCACGTAGAAGCGATCACCAGCATCTCCCTGCCGAAAGACCTCTCGTCCAGCCGCGACGCCCGTGATTTCAACATGGGCCGCGAGGTTGTCGATCGTCGGCATCGGCAGCGGTCTGAGGATGCTCACTCTCTTGAGCACCCTGATCTCGCTGTCCCGATGGATGATCGATCCGTCGATGCTGCGCAGGCGCCGCCGCGCCAGGACAGCGAGCGCAAGGGCAGGAATGCCAAGAACGGCAAGGGCACCGCGGACGCCGAGGAGCTCGATGGCGAAAGGGGTGATGAGCGATCCGATCGCGACTGTGACTGCTGCGAGACTCTCGAACGCGCCGAAGACGCTCGCGAGCAACTCGTAGGGTACGAGCCGCGCGGGCAGCGTGAACAGGCCAACATCGACGAGAGCGTTCCCCACACCGATCAGGCACATCAGGACGAAGACCGTCGGTTGATACGGAAGGGCGCCGCAGAGGCTGAGCGACAGGCCCCACAACGCGACTCCGATGCCCTCGATAGCCGCGAGGCGTCGGCCGCTAACGATCACCAATGCCCCGAGCGAACCGGCGACGGCGCCAGCCCCCACGGCGGCCGTCATCAGCCCCACCCCGGTCTCGCCAGTGTGGAGGAGCTCGAAGGGCACCACAACGAGGAAGACGTTGAGACACCCACGGGTGAAGGTCTGGGCCAAGGCGAGGCCGATGAGCAGGCCGGCATCACGATAACGCCAGAGGCCATGGAAGCCGGCGGTCATCTCGATGCCGATCCGTCGCAACTCCAGTGGGGACCGGTGATGAGGTCGGTCGTACGAAAGGTGGACCAGCAACGCGCCGGCACCGAGTGAGAGCACGGCAGCAAAGGCGAGAGCCGCAATCGTGCCGGAGAATGCGATGAGCCCGGCCGCAGCAAGGGATCCTACGAGCGTACCCACTGAGTCGAGCAGCCCCCGCACGACGTTGGCGCTCGTGAGCTCGAGCGGGTCGCTGCAGAGCGCTGGGAGCAGCGCCGAGTGAGCCGGACGAAAGACTATGAATGCGGCGGTAGCCAAGACGGCAAGTGCGTATACCGTGACGAGCGATGCACTGACAGCGAGCATCAGAGTTGCGGCGGCAATCGCGCCGGCGCGTAAGAGGCTCGCATACACCAATAAGTGGCCGCGCCCGAAATGATCGGCAACTGCGATCGAGATCGGTGCGAGCAGCGCCGCGGGTGCCATCCGCGCGAACGCGACCACCCCGACAGCGGTCGCCCCGCCGTTGTGGAATGCCACTACTCCCAGCGCGACCGTGAATGCCCATTCTGCGGTCCACGCAAAGCCAAACGCCAGCAGCGCGCGACGCAGAGTGGGGTTGCGTTGCACTGTTGCGAAGGCTTGGCTCGAATCTCTGAGTCGCCGGGAGACGCCGGCCAACTTCCTGCGTCCGATGGTCATCACGCGACCGAGCTCCTCGTCCCGATTGCAATGCCGAGCCGGGCGACCGGCTTGGTGCTGCCAACGCCTCTCAGCACGGGGTTCTGATCCATCATCACGAAGACCGCTCCTGGTTCATGCGTGCGCAGCGGCGACCAGTCACAACTCTTGCGGACTCAAATGTCCTCGAGTCCGCCTCACCGGCGGCTGACGTTCCGCGAGCGCCCCCGAGCATAGCGTCGCGGCCCCGCGCGGGCTCTTCACCACCGCGCTCGTGGGCCGCCGCCAGCGTCACCTTCAGCACGTCGCGCGCGCTCCTCGAGTGCGTGCTGCCGGCCCGCGGACAGGGCCGAGCGAGAAGGCACGCCGGGCCGGCGACTTCCGGATCGACGCCCACGCCCGGAACTCGAGCGGGATGCATCATCCTTGCCAAAACGGACAGTGACGCCGGGAATGGCCGACCGGAGCTCATTCGGCGCCGCCGCTGTATCGTGATCTTCCCGTCGCACGGCCGACCAGCAGAGAATATCGACCATGCATTCCAGGGCCAGCCGCTCTGGCCGGCGACTGGCAACCGTGCTCTTCACCGACATCGTGTCGTCGACCGAGTTGGCAGCCAGAATCGGCGACCGCCAGTGGCGGGACTTGCTGGCCACATATCGCGCCATGGTCAGGGGAGCGCTTCGCAGGACACGGGGTCGCGAAATCGATGACGCCGGCGATGGCTTCTTCGCCGTGTTCGATCATCCGGCTGATGCGATCGCATGCGCCCGCACGCTCTCCGAGGAGGTGCGGACCAAGGGCCTCGAGGTCCGTTCCGGCATTCACATGGGCGAGGTTGAGAAAACGGGCGCCAAGCTGGGAGGCATCGCTGTACACATCGGAGCCCGCGTCTGCGCACAGGCCGGTGCTGGGGAGGTGCTGGTCAGCAGCACGATCCGCGACGTCGTCAGGGGCTCCGAGTACGGGTTCATCGACCTCGGAGCTCGCCCGCTCAAAGGGGTGCCAGGTGAGATACAGCTCTTCAGAGTGACCTGGCCCGAGGGTCGGTTCACGATCGAAAGCAGGCGAGATCGTCGTCGCTATCTCATCGTTGGAGCCTCGGGCCTGGCCGTTGTGGTCGCGGCGCTGCTGGTGCTCGTTCTTCGGCATCCCAGCGTCGCGGCGCGGCCGGTTTCGCAGATCGTCACCCTGGCCGGCACCGGTGTCAGCGGTGACGGACCCGACGGGAAGCAAGCCACGGCCACCGAACTTGATCATCCCGTTGCCGTCGCTCTTGACCCGGATGGCCGCGTCAATTTCGTGGACGGCAATCGGGTGCGAAGGATCAATAAGAATGGGACCGTGACCACGATCGTGGGCACTGGTGTCGCCGGATTCACAGGCGATGGCGGGCCAGCCATCGCCGCAGCGATCAACGGCCCTCAATCGATCGCCATCGACAGTGTCGGTGATGTCTTCATCGCGGACTCGCTGAATAACCGTATCCGCGAAGTGACACCAGGCGGGACGATCACTACGATCGCGGGATCGGGTCATCAGGGGGACGGAGGTGACAACGTTCTGGCGATCCACGCCGCCCTCAACGATCCGACGGGCGTGGCAATCGGATTCGGGGGAACAAACGGGACGATCATCATTGCCGACAAGGCGAACAACCGCGTCCGCATGCTCACTCCCAACCCCACCATGGCGAATGCGATCATCACAACCGTGGCCGGCACCGGGCAAGCGTCCTACCAAGGCGACGGCGGCCCGGCCACAAACGCGGAACTCGACAGCCCGCAATGTGTGGCAGTGGATGCGGAGGACAACATCTACATCGCCGACGTCGGGAACAACCGTGTGCGCGTTGTTGACGCAGGCGGCTCCATACACACGATCGCCGGCAACAACAATGCAGGCTTCACGGAAGACAACGGCCCGGCGTTTCTCGCCACACTTGACCTCGCAACCAGTGGCGGTGGATGCCTCGCGGTCGACGGAGCTGGTCACCTGTTCATCGCAGACGCGGCCAACAACCGTGTGCGCGAAGTCGCCTTCTACGTCAACAACAACGCCAGCAGCATCAGGACGGTGGCCGGCGACGGAATGCACGGGTTTACCGGCGACCACGTGGTCGCGACCGCAGCCGGGCTCTCCCTGCCACTCGGGGTCGCCATCGACCCCGACGGCACCCTCTTTATCGCGGACAGCGATGCGAACCGGATCCGTCGCATCGGTTAGCCTGGGGGAGCACTGGTCGCGTCAGTCTCGAACGGCTTTCCCTGTTGCGTGACGAAGTACGCCAGGTAGTCGACCTTCTGGCTTCCCGTGGCCACTTCCTGGGTTAGGGTTTGGGGTGCGACGTACGTTGCCTGACCGAGGGGCAGTTGCACCGGCGCCTGGCCAGAGACCTCAACCCTGAGCGTTCCGTCCAGTACGAACACCACCTCAAGGCCACCGAAGCGGTGCGCGGGGCTCCGACCGCCAGGCTGGAGCGTCACCCTGCGGAGCGTCTCGGTGTACGACCCCGGCAGCAGTGCGTTCAGCGGAAGATCCTCCGTCTGGAACACTTGCGTCGCCGGCGGCACGAGCGTTTGGCTCTGCGGCGTATCCGGCCACAGTGCGATGAAGTACCACTTGCTCATTTGGGGTGGGAGGGTGGCGTGCGAGTGGTCGACATCCTGCAGGAACAGCGCCGTGCCCGCATGGATGTCGACGCTTGTTCCACTCAGGGTGTAGGTGAGACGTTGCTCGCCGGTCGCCACGTAAATGATGCCCGCCTGGTGTTTCTTTGATGCAACGTGCTGGTTCGGGGCTTGGACAAATTGCACGATTCGCAGGAATTGGCTGCCCGTCGCCGCTGAGTCGAACCGCCCCGCCGCGAGCTCGCTGAAGGTCATGCCGGACGATGCCGACGGCAGACTCGGGGTGGGACCGGGTGCCGCTCCACCGCCGCAAGCGACCGCGGCCATCCCACAGAGCGCGGCCACGGCGCATCGCGGGAGGCGGCGTCCGCGGCGGGTCCAGCTTGCTCCGTTGGCTGCAACCGGGATTGTTCTGTCCGACACGGTCGTCTCCCATAAGTCCCCATCGGTTCGGGTCGTCGCGCTGGGGCGTACACGATCTTGCAGCACACCGGGCGCCGACGTCTGTCATGCAGGCGACAGCGGTGCCGTCCACGCTCGAGCAGATCGACTCGGGTTTGGGTCGCTGGCGCCGAAACCGCGTTGGCTAGCTGAACCGGTCTGGGGAAGCTGGAGG
>PLZA01000006.1 GCA_003153505.1 Candidatus Dormiibacterota bacterium | reverse complement strand
GGCTCCACCGTCTACTGCTCGTACTTCAACGGCGGCGTCACGCTGCGCCGGGGGCCATGGCACAGCAACTTCAACGAGTTCTTCGGAGTGGAGCACCAACTGCGCTACGGCCTGGTCGATGCCGTCGACGATGCGGTCGTTACGTGGACGTTCGAGAGCGGTCTGGGTGACCTTGCACCGGCGACGACGCTCTCCTTTCGGGCGTCGGGCAACCTGCACGGTCGCGCCTACCTACCAGTCGTTCCCCGTGACTCTCGGGTGGTCGCCCGCGACGACCATGGCCGGCCAGCCTTGCTGGTGCGGGAGGTGGGCAGCGGCCGGATCGTGCTCTCCACGTACCCGACCGAGTATTTCGCCAGCGCTCAGGCAAACGCGAACCCGGAGGACACGCACCGCCTCTACGGCTCCCTGGCCGCACTGGGCGGGATAGAGCGCGCGGTCATCAGCCCACGACCGGATGTGCTGGTGGACTCGCTTGTGCACCGTGACGGCAGTCACTACGTGTGGTTTCTGAGCCAGGCCGCGGAGCCGGTCAGCCTCCTGCCCGGGATCCCTGGTGGCAAGGATCTAGTGGACCTCGAGACCGGTGCCTCTGTCGCTGAGGTCAACCTGCGCGGCTATGGCGTAGCGGTCTACCGGCTCTCGGCGAGAGCGAAGCCGTAGGCCGGGACGTCCAAGGTCGTGCCCCCGGGCTGCACGGTCGTCCTCACCGGATTGCCCTCCCGGTTGTAGAACTGCACGCGCCAGTGACCGCTGGGGAGCGTCGCCCCCATGGCACCAGCCGCGAGGCTCTTGTAGAGGGCCAGCTCATGACCGCCGGCGTCCGCCAGGAGCGTGGATTCGACCGCGGGCTGGAGCAGCACCGCGTCGATCTTGGCGTCCACCGCGGTGCCCGCGTACGCGAGCGTGATGGTGTGCAGTCCGGCGGCCAACGGGCGTGGGAGTTGAACGCTGTCGATCCACAGATAGTCTGGGTTGGGCGACACTCCCTGCGGTCCCGCCCCACCCTCCCAGTCGGTGCCCTGCGCGACACCGTCGACACTGACCGTGACCCCAACCGACTCCGGGGGCGATATCTGCTTGTCGAAGGTGACGTAGAGCAGATAGCGGCCGGCCGCGGGCGNNNAGGTACTGCCTGGCCTCGGGGTCGTTGACCGCGTTCATGAGCGACAGCAGCCCCTCGATGGTCGATTCCGCACCTGAATTACGGTTGACGCTGCCGTCGCCGTTGATCCCGTCGAAGACCACCCCCGTCTCCGGCTGATACATCGGTGTGGCCGCAGGGTTGTCACCGAACAGCCAGCTGGCCGCGATCCCTGCCCAGCGCCGAAACACGGGGTTGCCGGTGGCCGTTCCGACCGCCAGCAGGCCGTCCACTGTCGTCTCGTTGCCATAGGCGATCTGGGACAGGTCGTCCGGCGCCGGCTCCAGGCCGTTGATGGCGCCGAAGCTGAGCAACGCGTGCACGTCGAAAGAACTCGCATCACGCTGCGCCGCGGCCAGCCACTCGGGCCGACCCAACGTCTGGGCGGCGCTGGCCAGCGCCATCGTCATGTGCGCTGCCCAGGCATGCCAATCGCTGACCGACCTCGCCCACGGCATCAGGGCGCTCCAGGGCCAGTCGCCCTCGCTGCCGAGTTGGAATCCGGCAATACCGATCCCGAAGTCCAAGGCCAGCTTGCGTGCCTCCGCGTCGCCGGTCGCCTGAGTGAACGCGGTCAGCCCGAGCAGCGCCTCGGAAGAGGCGTCCATGCCGTCGGAAATCATCCATGCGGGGGTCTGGTACCCGTGGAGGGTGAGGTAGTGGCCAAAGTTGGGTCCCACAAGCTCGCTGTCCAACTTCGCCATCGCCAGCCTCATCCGGGCGGCGAGGACAGAGGCGAACGAGGGGTCAGTTGCTCGAAACGCTTGGTAGCCCACACCGATCGCCCAGATCGACCGGGCCAGCCAGTAGGAGGCGCCAGCGTCCGACGGGTTAGGCTGGTCGGGCGGCGTGGGAGTGGGGTTGAGGGCACCGTCAGGCTGCATCCAGAGCACGAAGTTGCCCGCGTTCGGGCCTGAGGTCGTCTGCATATAGAGCACAAAGCGCAACGCTCCTCGGGCCATGTCCAGGCTGTGCTGGTCGTGATAGAAGCGGTAGTGGGTGAGGTAGACGATGGCGGCCCGGCTCACATCGTCGGTGTCGAACGCACCTTGGCCGTAGGTGTTGGTGGCGGGGTCGTAGGCTCCCCCTCCGGTGGGCGTGTACGTTCCCGTGGCGGCATTGAAGTTTGCATAGACCCACCAGGTGTCGATCGGGCTGCCCGGGTCGGTGGTCGAGTGGCCNNTCCGGGGTCTGGCGGAGCGGCGGACACATTTCCATACGGGGCAATGAGCACTGCCAGTCCAGTGACGAGAGTTCCCAGGAGACGCATGATGTCCTCCGCTAGCCCTTGATGCCCGAACCGATCGCGGACTCGACGAACTGCCGCTGGAAGATCAGGAAGAGAACCACCACCGGCACTGCGAGCACGANNCCAGCTTCTTGGTGATCAGGAACGGCCACAGGAACTCGTTCCAGGGACCGATGAAGGTGATCAGCAGCGCGGTCAGGATCGCGGGCCTTGTCAGGGGCATCACCACCTGGACGAGGATCGCCAGCTCAGAGGCGCC
>PLZA01000012.1 GCA_003153505.1 Candidatus Dormiibacterota bacterium | reverse complement strand
CTCCGCCGAATCGACCTTGCCACGCCCTCAAGATCCGAGGCACTGAGCTTGCCGGCCCAGTGCTGCTCGAGGGCACGCTTGAGCTCACGGTCGGCACCGATGCGGGCAAATCCAAGGACAGCGGTTTGAATCACAGCTTGCACTCTAGAAGGTCTCGTCGAACGAGACGGCTCCGCCGACAGCCACCTGATACGCCGAGACTCGGCGCTCGAAGAAGTTCGCCAACTCCTGGACGTCCTGCAGCTCCATGAAGCCGAAGGGCCGAACATCCCTCGGTGCAACATCAGTTCCGTGGCGACGGTACGCTCAGGAGTCTCGGAAGCGCCAGGTGGCGATGATCGCGATGATGGCCGCAGACAACGAGACCAGAAATGCGACGCCCCCGAAGATGTGGCGCTCCATACTCGGACCGTTCAGCAGATTGTCCAGGTCGTGGGGCACCGAGCCCGCAAAGCCCACGACGAGCAGAGCCGCAGCCACACCGCACACCAAACGTCGACCCGTGGCAGCAAGAGCAATGCCGAGCAGCGCGCTAAGCGCCATGATCACCGGCACGGGGCGAGCGATCTGCTCGCCGCTCTGCAAACTGCGCACGACCAGATACGCGAGCGCCGCGCTGTTGGCGAAGAGCAGTGCCACGGCGGCGCGGGCCCAGCCGTTGAGACGAGGGCGGTCAGGTGTGCGAACGGCGGGGATCGAGGACATGGCGGACTCCCTTGGCATGCCGGTCGGGCTCCATGTGCCCTGCGGAACCAGCACCCCTCAGGCTAGGCGCCCCCAGAGCAGGCGTCGTCCGAAGCAACCCGGAATTCCGCCTCAGGAATTTCCTGATGTCTCCGTGCTTTGGAGATAGGCGAGCACGGCGAGCACGCGACGGTGGTCGTCGGCGCTGTCAAAGAGACCGAGCTTGCCGAAGACGTTGGCGACGTGCGTCTCTACCGTCTTGACACCGACGTGAAGTCGTGCGGACATCGCCTGGTTGGTACGGCCCTCGGCCATCAATGCCAGCACCTCGAGCTCGCGCGATGTCAGTGACGAAAGCTGGCTCTGGTGCTGGGCACGGCCGAGCAGGCGAGCCACAATCTCAGGGTCTACGGCGCTCCCTCCGCGCGCAACGCGCCGTACCGCCTCAACGAACTCGTCGATATCAACGACACGATCCTTGAGGAGGTAGCCCATCCCTTCAGGGCGATCGTGGAAGAGCTCGCCCAGTCGCGCCACCTCGACGTGCTGGCTGAGTAGCAGGACACCGACGGAGGGATGCTCGCGTCGGATCCGCTGCGCGGCGCGCACGCCTTCATCCGTCTGCGTCGGTGGCATACGCACATCGAGGATGACGAGGTCGGGGCTGTCACGCGCGAGAGCAAAGTGCAGCTCGTCGGCGGTGCCAACCGCAGCGATGACCTCCATCCCCTCGCCGGTGAGCAATCGCACCAAACCCTCGCGGAGGAGCACCGAGTCGTCGGCAATCATCACTCGCATGGAAACTCCGCAGTCATGATGGTGCCGCGCCCGACGGGGCTCTCGAGGGAGAGGCGCCCTTGGTGGGCTTCGACACGGTCGACAAGACCGCGGATGCCCGTGCCCGCGTCGATGTCGGCGCCACCGATGCCGTCGTCCGCTATCCGCACGATGAACAGGCAGTCGCGGTGAGAGATGTCGATAGTAATGTCCGTGGCCGACGCATGTTTGACCGCGTTGACGACGGCCTCGCTGACCACGAAGTACGCCGCCACCTCGATCCCCGACGGGGCGCGTTCACTGGTGTCGGCGTTCACCGTCACGTGCAGCGCGGCGCGGCTGGCAAGCTCCTCCAGCGCCGCCACAAGGCCGGCGTCAGTCAGCGCGGCCGGAACCAGCCCATGCGCGAGGCGTCGCAGTTCGTCGACCGCCACCTGCAGTTCCCGCTCCGCGTGATCGATGGTTCGGGCAAGCACGGGGTCGGCGCCTCGGCCGGCACCGCGCTGCGCCATGCGCAATTCCAGACGCAGGGCCACCAGCCGCTGCTGCGCGCCATCATGGAGGTCGCGCTCCAGACGGCGGCGTTCGGCGTCACCCGCCGCCACGATGCGCGCCCGTGATGCGCGGGCCTCGGCGAGATGTCGCATCACCTGGGCTCGCAGCCGGCCATGGTCGAAGGCGAGCGGTGAGGCCCGCACCGTTGCCGCAAGCGCGTCGCTGCCGCCCTCGGGACTCGCGGGGCGGTGAATGATGGCGCCGAGCTCCTCGCCGCGGCGCTCGATCCGTGTCACGACGCGGTCCGATGAGTCGGAAAGACTGACATCGTCTCCGGCTTCATCGACGTAGCCGCCGTGCTCGGGGAGCCAGAAGGCCACCTGCGCAGTGGTATCGCCGATGGCTGCGGCGAGAGCCGCGCGCAGGGCTCCTGGTTGCGGCTCGCGGTCGCGCAGGCTTTCGACGTACACCTGCAGGATCCGGGTGGCGTGGTAGCTGCGGCGCTGGAAACGCCGGTCCGCCGCGGTCTGTAGGCGCCTGCGCAGCGGCTGGAAGAATATGACGACCGTCAGGGTGGCACCGGCGGTGACGAGGTTCGAGCCGCCACCCACCACGCCGCCGATCTCGCCGAAGAGCACCGCGGCGAGCACAAAGACCAGACCCAGGACGATGGACAGCGTCACATACGCGACCGACCGGCTGATGATGCGGTCGAGCTCGAAAAGCCGGTAGCGGCGGATGGCGATGGTGATGCCGACGTAGGCGGATATCGGTGAGACCATGGCGAGGATCCCCCCGGGGATGCCGGGCGTCACGTGGCCGGCAATGACCAGCAGCACCGTTGGCACCATCCCGAAGGCGATCCACTTCACCTGCTGACGGAGGACGCCGCGCGAGCTGCGAAAGCGCATCACCAGCGACGCGGCGCCCAACAGGGCGCATGCCGCCATGATCAGCTGACCAACGCGAGCGATGGGGCCGAGTCCGACGATAGAGGCCGCCAAGGAGATGGCCGCGTCGGCGATGGTGACGATCATCACCGGCCGCCAACGCGCGGAGAGCGCGTGCCCCTCCGGGCTCAGCAGGAGGAGGAGGACCAGGGTCAAGGCGGCGAGGATCAGCGGGAGTTCCAGCAGGCGGGAGGCAATGTCGCCACCGGAGAGCGTTCCCGGATGGTCCGTGGCATGCACGGCATACCAGTCCATAACCGCGGCGGCTCCCTGGACGACAGCGTTGGCGAGCAGCAGCCAGCCGATGGGATGGCGCGGTCGCCGCTGGAGGAGGATCAGGCTGAGGCCGGCGCCCACCGTGGCGATGACCGGTGCGTCCGCATGTCCCGAACGCAGAACGGCGGCAACGTCATCACCAGCGACCGCGAGGCTGATGCCCGCGACCCCGAGCGCGACGCTCACAGCGCCAAGCGTCCAAGCCGCGAGTCGGGTCATGTGGGGATCCTGACAGCCCAGACGAGAGGAAAACGTGGCGCACGGCATCGACCTGCTCCGGG
>PLZA01000066.1 GCA_003153505.1 Candidatus Dormiibacterota bacterium | reverse complement strand
TCGGCGAGGTCGCCGATGTTCTGCAGGAAGACCTTGGTCGCCGCTCGGTAGCCCTGGTCGAGGAAGATCGCGCCGATCATCGCCTCGAAGGCGTTGGCCAGCAGCGACGGGAGCTTCCGCGCCCCGGTCTTGACTGCACCCCGCCCCATGAGCAGGGTTTCGCCGAGCTCGAGCCGCTCGCCGAGCCGCGCCAGCGAGGTGGTGTTGACCAGGGCGGCGCGGAGCTGGGTCAACTGCCCCTCGTCGTACGTGGGGAAGCGCCGGAAGAGGTATTCACCGACCACGAGCTCGAGGACGGCATCGCCGAGGTATTCGAGCCGCTCGTTGTCGTGCCCCGGTCCGGCCGGCTCCCCATGCTCGTTGTTCCACGAGGCATGGGTCATCGCCTCGCGAAGCAACTCCTGCTTGCGGAACTGGATGCCGATCCGCTTCTGGAGGTCGCGGAGCCGCTCGAGCTCGGGCTCGCCGAGCGGTGACGGCGTGAGCTTCTGTGCCGGCGCGGCCGGCGGAGCCGCCGGACGAGCCGGGATCGGAGCCGGGGCCGGTGTCGGCGCCGGCGGCTCCGCCGAGGCGGGGACGGCTAGGTTGTCGCTCCCACCTTCTCCTGGATGTAGTCCCAGGCTTGAGCCACCGTCCCGATCTTCTCCGCGTCCTCGTCGGAGATCTCCATCTGGTACTCCTCCTCGAACGCCATGATCAGCTCGACCAGGTCGAGCGAGTCCGCGTTCAGGTCCTCCACGAACGACGCCTCCGGCGTCACCTGCTCGGTCTCCACGCCGAGTTGATCGGCGACGATCGCCTTGAACCGGTCGAAGGTTAGATCTGGCATCAGGCGTTCCTTGTGATGGTGTGGTTGCGGGGGGTGCCGCATCAGTCTGGGGCGAAACGATAGCGTCAGAGGCAGGCGGGCGCCACGCGAATGGCCCGGAAGCCCCGTCGATGATGCGTTCCGGTGGGTCGTCGCTGCTGGTCGGTGTCCCGGATTCGCTCATGCGGCGAGGCCGCCGTCGACATGGAGCACGTGACCGGTGATGTAGCCGGACTCTGGCAGGACGAGGAAGGTGATCGCCGAGGCGACCTCGTCGGCAGTGCCCATCCGGCCCTTGGGGATCGCCGCGATGGCGGATGCCTGGACCGCGTCCGCGAGTGTGGTGGTCATGTCGGTCTCGATGAAGCCGGGCGCCACCGCGTTGACCGTGATGTCGCGGCTGGCGACCTCGCGGGCGAGCGACTTGGTCAATCCGATGAGCCCGGCTTTCGCGGCCGAGTAGTTGGACTGCCCGGCGTTGCCGATCACGCCGGCGATACTCGACACGTTGACGATACGGCCGAATCGCTGACGCAGCATCGGCCGGAGTGCGGCTCGGCAGATGTGGAACGCGGCGGTGAGGTCGATGGCGATGACCGCGTCCCAGTCGTCGTCGGCGAGTCGCATGGCGAGGTTGTCCCGGGTGATCCCCGCGTTGTTGACGACGATGTCGATGCCCCCGAGGGCCTGGACCGTCTGCTCGACGAGGCCCGCAGCGGCACTCGGATCGGCCAGGTCGGCGCCCAGGGCGATGGCCGTCGCGCCGTGGTCGTTGCGCAGCGCGGTGACGACGGCCTCGGCGCTCTCCGGGTGCGCTGAGTATGCGACTGCCACCGCCGCGCCGGCTTTGGCGAACGCCATCGCCGTCGCCCTGCCGATTCCGCGGGACGCGCCGGTGACCAGGGCACGCCTGCCTTCGAGGGGACGCGGATCGCTCACCGTGCGACCGCCGCGACGTCGAGATGCGCAGCGGCGTCAGCGCTGCTCACCGACACCGCGCGGACATCGGGAACGATGCGCTTGGCCAGCCCGCTCAGCACCGCGCCGGGTCCGACTTCGACCAGCAGCTCGGCGCCGAGATCCACGAGGCGGTGCACGCAGTCGATCCATCGCACCGGCGACGTGAGCTGGGCGCGCAATCGATCACGCAACGCGGTGGCGGTGTGCACGTCGCATGCATCAACGTTGCACACGACCGGCGGTCGCGGATCGGACAGCGCAACGCCGTCCAGCGCGGCCTCGAACCGCGACGCCGCAGACGCCATCAGGGGCGAATGGAATGCGCCGCTGACGTTGAGCGGGATGGCTCGTCGCGCGCCGCGTGACAGGGCAAGCTTCGACGCCGCTTCGACACCGCCGGTCGAGCCACTGATGACCAACTGCCCGGGGGCATTGTGATTGGCGACAACCACCACCTCGCCGGTCTCGCGCTCGGTTTCGTGGCACACCGCGGTTGCCGCGTCGACGTCGATGCCGATCAACGCGCACATGGTCCCTTCGCGCATCGCCGCCATCGCCCGGCCACGCTCGATGACGAGTCGCATCGCGTCTGCGGGATTGAGCGCAGTGGCGGCCACGGCTGCCGCGTACTCGCCGACGCTGTGCCCCGCGACCGCGACGATCTCGAGATCGTCCGGCAGGGTGCTGCGCAGCGCGCATTCCACAAAGAGCAGCGCCGGCTGCGCGATGTCCGTGGCGCGAAGTTGCTCGTCAGCGCCGGACAGCGCGGTGCGCAGGTCGAGTCCAGACGATTGCGCTGCCTCGAGCATGTCCACGGCGATGGGGAGATCGATCAACCCATCCGCCATACCGGCGGCCTGGCTGCCCTGTCCGGGAAAGCAGAGTGCGACTCGGGCCAACAGGACCGGATGGTTACTCGGTGACGACCACTTCGCGGCCGCGATAGTGGCCGCAATTCGGGCAGACGCGGTGTGGGATTCGCGGCTGGCGGCAGCGCGGGCATGGCGAGAGCGTCGGCATTTCGAGGGCATGATGAGAGCGCCGAAAGTCGCGGCGGCGCTTTGAGATCTTTTGCTTGGGAAGCGGCATGCTCGATTTCTCCGGGGACGGCGCGCACGCACAGCAGCGCGGCCAGTGAATGCGGTCAGTATAGCGGCGTGTCCGCGCCGGGCGACCCGAGACGCTAGTCTCGCTCCCGGCGTTTCCGCCGCGATCCACCCTCGGCGGGGAGTGCGTCGATCCCCTTCCGGACCGTCGTGGCAGCGCGCATCAGCTGGTCCTCGAGTCGGAGCATGACCTCGCGGGCGTAGGCGTCGGCCTCGCTGCAGGTCTTGGCCGCTCGCTCCTCGGCCTCGGTCAGCACGGTTGCGGCGTGCTCGCGAGCCTGCTCGGCGATGGCGTGATCGCCGACCATCACCGCGGCGCGAGCCGCGGCCTCGTCGATCACCCGTGCCGCCTCGGTCTCGGCGCGGGAGAGGATCCGCTCCGCCTCCTGCTCGGCCTCGACGAGCACACGGCGCTGATCCTCGAGGAGATGGCGGGCCTGCATCAGCTCGTCGGGAAGCCCGAGCCTGGTGCGGTCGATGAGCTCGAGCAGCTCGTCCTCGTTGACCACGACACCGGCGGTGAAGGGCACGCGCCGGCCGGTGCTCACCAGCTCCTCGAGCTGGTCGACGAGGTCGATCACCGTGGGATCCAGGTTCGCCGGTGGATCGCTCACGAGGTCCGTGCCTCGCGTTCGCGCTGCTCGGCGAAGCGCCGGCGCATCGCCTCCACGCTCACTGGTGGGGCCATATCGGTGACGTTGCCACCGAGGTGACACACCTCCTTGATGAGCGACGACGAGATGAACACGTTGGAGAACGAGGTCATCAGGAACACGGTGTTCACCGCGGGGTTGAGCCGCCGGTTCATCAGGGCCATCTGGAATTCCGACTCGAAATCGCTGATGACCCGAAGCCCGCGAACGATCGCGATTGCCCCCGTGCCCGCCGCGAAGTCGACGGTGAGCCCGTCGAACGTGGTCACCTCGATCCGTGGCCTCGACTCCAGGCATGCCCGGAGCATCTCGACGCGCTCGCCGGCGGTGAACAGCGGCGACTTGCCGGGATTCTCGAGCACCCCGACGACCACCCTGTCGAAGATCGCCGCGGCGCGATCCAGGATGTCGAGGTGGCCGTACGTCACCGGATCGAAGCTGCCGGGGTACACCGCGATGCGCTCGCTCACGCTGTTCCGTCCGTTGGTGCAGCGGATCGCTGCAGGAAGCTGATGGTGGTCAGGCCGTAACGCGCCTCGCGGAACCGGGTCAGGCTGCCGATCTGCTCGGGGATTTCGCGGGCGCGGTGATGTTCGCACACGACAAGACGCGGTGGAGCCGCTCCGAGCAACTCGAGCACGCTCTCCAGCTCGGGATCCTGATATGGAGCATCCACGTAGCAGAGGTCGGCCGCCTCGGTCTGCTCGGAAGCGCCGCGCAGCCAGCGCCGGACATCGGCGCCCACGATGCTGCATCGATCCCGACACCCGAACCGTTCGGCGGTCTTCGCGATCAGCGCCAGCGCCTCACGATGGCGCTCGACGAAGGTCACCGACGCTGCGCCGCGGGACAGCGCCTCGAACCCGACCGTCCCGGCGCCGGCGTAGAGATCGAGCATGCGGGCTCCCACCACGCGGTTTCCGAGGATGTCGTAGACCGACTGCCGGACCATGGCCCTGGTCGGCCGCACCTCGCGGCCGGACGGAGTGCTGACCACGCGTCCGCGCCACTCCCCCGCCGTGATCCGGGTCTGGGCCAGGTGCTGCGGCCCCGTCTTCAGACGCGCTGGCATGAAGGGATGCGGGGCACGTCAGTCGATGTCGAAGACAGCGCGGTAGCCATTCATCGACTCCGAAAGGGGCTGCCAGGCTGAGAGATCGGCGTCGTGGTCGAGCCATGCGAGCGCTGCCTGGCGGGCGCGCCGTCCGAGCGCCACATCGAGGAGATCCGCGGCGAGCATCTCGGGAAGCCCGTGCTGGCGGAGGCCGACGATCTGCCCGGGGCCGCGGAGCTGGAGGTCGCGTTCGGCAAGCTCGAAGCCGCTGTCCGTGGCGGCGACGGCGGCGAGGCGCTGCGAGCCCTCTTCGTCGATCCCGCCTTCGAAGAGCAGGCAGAACGACTGGTGCTGATCGCGCCCGACCCTGCCTCGGAACTGATGGAGCTGAGCGAGTCCGAATCGCTCGGCGCCCTCGATGACCATGATCGTCGCGTTGGGGATGTCGACGCCGACCTCGACCACGCTGGTCGCCACCAGGACGTCGGCGTCACCGCGGACGAACCGGTCCATCCGCTCGATCTTCTCTCGCGCCGGCATGCGTCCGTGGAGAAGTTCCACGCGGAGGTCGGGGAAGACCGTCGTGCTGAGGCGGTCGTACTCCGCGGTTGCGCTGCGCGCTCCGAGCTTGTCGGATTCCTCGATGAGCGGGCAGATGACGAACGCTTGGCGCCCCTTGCGCACCTCGGACCGCACGAACTCGTAGGCGGCGTCGCGCTCCTGGGGTGGGACGACACGCGTCTCGACCGGATGCCGTCCGGGCGGCATCTCGCGCAGCTCGCTGAGGTCCACGTCACCATAGAGCGTGTTCGAAAGCGAGCGCGGGATCGGGGTCGCCGTCATCGCGAGGTAGTTGGGCATCGCTCCCGATGTCTGGCGCAGGCGCTGGCGCTGAGCAACGCCGAAACGATGCTGCTCGTCGACCACGACGAGCCCGAGATTGACCATGGCCACGCCGTCCTCGATGAGCGCGTGGGTCCCGACGATCAGTGAGTCGTGGCCGCCCGCGAGACCCGCGAGGATCTCCCGGCGCGCCGCTGCCGAGGTGCTGCCGACGAGCAGCCGGGGCGGCAGGCCGTGCTGGGCCAGCAGCTTCTCCAGGGTCGCGTGATGCTGGCGCGCCAGGATCTCGGTCGGCGCCATGACCGCAGTCTGGAATCCCCCGTGGTGGGTCATGAGCGCTGCCAGTGCGGCCACCACGGTCTTGCCGCTGCCGACATCACCCTGGAGCAGCCGGTTCATCGGTCCGGGCGCCGCAAGGTCGGTGAGGATCTCGTGACCGGCGACGCGCTGGCCGTCGGTGAGCTTGAACGGCAGCGTCGCAACGAACCGGCGCGCAAGGTCGATGTCATAGGCGACGATCACCCCAGGTCCGCTCAAGCGCCGGCGGCGTGCGCGCTCGGCCGCCACCTGCAGCAGGAAGAGTTCCTCGAAAGCGATGCGCTCGCGAGCGCGGGCAGCCGTCGCCAGGTCGCCGGGCACGTGCACCTGGTAGATCGCCTCCGCAATCGGCATCAGTCCTTCGGCCTCGCGGACCGATGGCGGCAGGCGGTCCGGGAGCTGGGTCGCAAACCCGAGCAGCGGCTCGATGCGCGTGCGGAGGAAACGTGACGTGATGCCCTGGGTCTCGGGATACACCGGCGCGAGCGTGCCGACGTGATGCTGGTCGCGCCCCGCGCGTTCGAAGGTGGGACTGCGGAAGGTCATTCCAGTGCGCGTCGACTCGATCTTGCCGCTGACCATGAGCTCCATCCCGGGTTGAAGCTGGCGGACGAGAAATGGTTGGTTGAACCACACTGCGTTGGCCACACCGCCGTCGTCCTCGAGCGTCGCCTCGACGAGCATCATCTTCTTGTACGGGCTTCGCCGCGAGCTGATGTTGCGGATGCGTACATGCGAGGTCTGCACGATTCCCGGTTGCAGCGCCCGCAGCGGCACGGTCTGGCGCGTGTCCTCATAGCGGCGCGGGAGGTGAAAGAGCAGATCCCGCACGGTGGTGAGCCCCAGCTTCTCGAGTCGCTGCGCCTGTCGCGGACCAATACCCGTGATCCGGTGCAGCGGCAGGTCAAGGTCGAGCGGCACATGGGCCGGGGTCACGATTGAGACGAGTTGCGACGTCACAGCTGCTCCATCGTGGCAGGCCAGCCCGGTTAGTCCGCGCCCAGGCAGGCGACTCCCAGACCACCGGGGCCGCTGTACGCGCCGACAACAGGGCCGATCCGCCCCAGGATTGCGTTGACGTTCAACACCACGGTGCTCAGACGAGCCTCCAGGTCGAGCAGTGACTCGGTCGTGGCCGCGTGAAACTCGGCGAGCCCGCGCAGGGGCGCGCACCCACGGACGCCCTCCACGATCATCTCGACACCCTTCGACCAGCTCCGCGGGCGGGCGACCGGGTGGACCTCGCCGTCGCGAATGGCGATGAGCGGTTTGACGTTGAGCAGGCTGCCCACAAAGGCCTGGGCGCGGCCGATCCGCCCGCCGCGGTGCAGGTAGGTCAGGCTGTCGAGGAGCACAAGAATCGTGACCTTGCTCCGCCGCCGGGTGGCCTTGTCGGCAACCACAGCGGCGCTGTCGCCCGCCTTGATGTCGTCGAGCGCCGCACGCACCAGCAGTTGGAGGCCGCCGCTCACGCTCTCGGTGTCGACGAGGTGAATGCGCGCGGGATCGAAGTCCTTCGCCGCCAGCGTCGCCGATTGCAGGGTGCCGCTCAGCTTCGAGGAGATGTGCAATCCGACGACGAGGTCGTCCGGGTTCGCCAGCAGCGTCTGGTAGAGCGTTGCGAACGCGTCGGGGGACGGCTGCGATGTCGTCGGGTGCACGCCCGAGTGCTCGAGCTTCGCGTAGAACTGATCGGGGTCGATATCGATGCCGTCGCGGTACTGCTCATCGCCGAACCGCACGATCAGCGGGACGATATGCACGCCCAGCGCCTGCGCGTCCGAGGGCGGGATATCGGATGTGCTGTCGGTGACGAGGTGGATCACCCTATTCGAGCGAGAGCACGTACGGGTAGTGCTCTTGTCCCCCCGCCTGCAGCTCGAACTCGGTCTCGGGGTGCGCGGTTCGCAGGCTGCCGACCAGTGCCGCCGCCTCTTGCTCATCGATCTCGTGACCGGAATACACGGTGACCAGTTCCGGCTGCGCATCCTGCGATTGGAGCACCGCCTCGATGACGCCGAGATAATCGCTGCCGACCTGGGTGATCACGTCATCAACCACCGCGATGACGTCGCCGAGCTTGATGTCATGGCCGTTGACACTGGTGTCGCGGACGGCGTGAGTCACCTCCACCGCGCGCACCGTCGCGATCGCGGCGAGCATTCGCTCGACGTTCTCCTCGATGCTTGCCGTGGCGTCGAACGCGAGCAGTGCGCTGATGCCCTGCGGGAGGTTGCGTGTGGGCACGACGCGGACCTCGCATCCGTCAGCGAGCGGATCAACCTGCTCCGCGGTGAGGATGACGTTGCCGTTGTTGGGCAGAAGGATCACGCGCTCCGCGTTGACCGCACGCACGCCGTTGAGCAGATCCTCGATCGACGGGTTCATGGTCTGGCCGCCGCTGACCACGATGTCGGCGCCGAGGCTCCCCATGATTTCGCGAAAACCCTCGCCGGGAGCGACGCTGGCGACGCCGATGGCTTTCGGGGGAGCCTGCGGACGCTCCTGCACCGCGGTCCCAATCGTCTCCGCCTCGTTCGCCTCGGCGCGCGCGAGCACGTCGTGGTGCTGGGCGGACATGTCCTCGACCTTGAGCTTGCTCATCCGCCCCCGCGATGAGGCCGCGGCGATGAGCTCCGCCGGGTCGCCGGTGTGAATGTGCACACGCACGAGCTCAGGATCGCCGACCACGAGCGCCGACTCGCCGAGCGCGGAGAGCTCGCTGCGGATCGCCTCGACATCGAGCCCGGGACCGTTGATCAGGAATTCTGTGCAGTACCCCCAGCCCTGCTCGCGCGGGGCGATGGCCGCTGCTCCGCGCCGCGCGACCGGCGAGCCCGTCGCCTCCAAGTCACCGGGATTCGGCGGGAGTCGCAGCGCGGGCTCGCCGGACCGCCGGAGCAGCGCCGGCACCGGCGCAGCCGCATGGGCGTCGCCCACCGCCCGGGCAAACCCCTCGAGGATCACCGCCAGCCCGAAGCCCCCGGCATCGACGACGTTGGCATCTCGGAGCACCTGGAGTTGATCGGTCGTCCGCTCGACGGCCGCGTGGGCTTCGGTGACAACGCGATCCAGCACCACCCGGATGTCGTCAGTGGATGCGGCAGATGCGGCGGCGGCCGAGGCCGCGTCCCGGACGACCGTGAGGATGGTGCCCTCGGTGGGCTTCATCACCGCGCGGTATGCGACCGCCGAAGCCTCGGTGAGCGCCAGCGCGACACCGCCCGCATCGAGATGGGCACGCTGCGCGGACCCCTGGGCGAAGCCCCGGAGGATCTGCGAGAGGATGACGCCGCTGTTCCCGCGGGCTCCCATGAGCGAGCCGTGCGCGGCCGCGGCGAGCACCGAGTCCGCCCCATCGGGCGTGGGGGCGTGACGAGCCTCCTCCACCGCCGAGCGCAGGGTCAGGTACATGTTCGAGCCGGTGTCGCCGTCGGGCACCGGGAAGACGTTGAGGTCATTGATCTCCTGCTGGTTCGCCTCCAGCCAGGAAAGCGCGGCCGTCAGCCCTGCGAGCACCTGCTCGCCACTGATCTCGCGCAGCGGTTCGCGGAGCACGGACAGCTCCGGCGCTGGTTTAGTGGCGGACACCGTCGTTCTCCGCGTGGATGCCCTGGACGTTGACGTTCACCGCAACCACCGGCAGCCCCAGGGTCTTCTCGACCGAGTAACTGACCGCGCTCATGAGGTTGTGGGCCACCTCGCTGATCCTGGTTCCGTACTCGACGATGACGTACAGCTCGATCACCAAACCGTCGGGGGTGACCTGGATCTCGACGCCTCGGTGCACGTTCTCGCGGTTCAGCCGCTCGGCAATCCCATCTCGAAGGCCACGCGCAGCCATCCCGACGATGCCGTAGCACTCGTTGGCCGCATGGCCGACGATCGATGCCACCACCCGGGGCGAGACCTCGATCCTGCCCAGGGATGCGGTGCGTGACAGTGCGTCGGACGCCCGGACCTTGCCTTTCACCTATCTCCGTAAGCCCGGTGGGGGCCTGTGGTATCCTCGGCGACCGGCCACCGGTTCATTTCCGGAGGCCGCCGGGCGCCGCCGCCGTGGCTGCGGCCGAATTCTAGTACGCCAGAGCGGGCGCGTCTCAGATAGGCGTTCCCACCCACGAGAGACATGATGTCCCAGCGCTGCGATATCTGCGGGAAGGGCCCGATGGCCGGGAACAACGTGAGCCACTCCAAGGTGCACACCAAGCGTCGATTCCTGCCCAACCTGCACGTCGCCCACCTCATGGTCAAGGGGAAGGACGTCAAGGCCAAGGTCTGCACCCGTTGCCTGCGAACCCAGGCGAAGGCGGCGCGAAGCTAGCTTTCGACCGCGCATCCCGGGTACGATCGCCGCAGAGAGCGGCGGTTGGAGGATCGGATGATGAGAGCCCGTGGGCTCCTGCTGGGCGGAGCGTGTTTCGCGACGCTCATCGGCGCTAATGGCGGCGCCGTGGCGCCTGTCGTCACGACGGCGGCGCCGGTTGTGGCGCGGGCGGCGGTCCGGGCGGCGACGAGCAGGCCTGTCGCCGCGGTTGCCTCTTTCACGACCGCCCCGATCTCTACGGCCAGGCCGGTGTCGAGCCGGCCATGGCGCCTCGCCCATGTGGGACGGAGCAATGTCCCGACGGATGTCTCGGCGATGGTCACGAGCGTTGTGCCGGCCGCTGGGCGGTCAGGCGTCGGGACGTCGATCACGATCAATGGGACGGGGTTCACGGACGTCAGCGATGTGGTCATCGGCGGGACGGTCATCACGGCCAACTCCTGTCCGTCGCCTGGTGGCTGCTTCACTTTTGTGAGCGACACCGTGATCACCGCGACCACACCCCCTGACAGCGCAGGCTCTTCTGACGTCATCGTCGACAATCCAAGCTTCCCCGGCACGCTGAATCCCCCGAGCGACTACTACACATTCCTTGACCAGCCCACGGTCACCAACGTCGCCAGCCCCCAGAGTGAAGGGGCGACGGGGATCACGGTGACTGGCACCAACTTCTCCATTCCGGGGCCGCCGACCACTTCTGCGGTGACGGAGGTGGACCTGGTGCCGACATTCACCGGGCCGACCGTGGCGCTGCGACTCCGTGCTCGAGCTCCGGTCAGCCCGATTGCTTTGATTTCACCAACGACACGCACATGCCGATCGACCTCCCCGCGACGAACATCGCGCCCGGCCAGTACGACACGGTGGTGGTGACGCCCGGAGGTACATCGACGACGCCGTCCAGCGACCTCCTGGTGGTGCAGCAGGACGCCCCCGCCGTCACGTCGGTGAGTCCTGATTCCGGTCCCCAAAGCGGTGGGTCTCCGGCGATCACGATTCACGGCACCGGATTCAGCGGCACCGGGTTTACGACGACCGACGTCTCGTTTGGGGGAACGTCCGCAAGTTTCTCGGTGACAAATTCGACGACCATCGCCGCAACGCCGCCCGCAGGCACCGGCCTCGTGGACATAACGGTCACGACGTCATCGACCGACGGTACGTCGGTGCAGACGAGTGCGACAGCTCCTGCCGACACGTATGTCTATGCACCGGTGCCGACAGTGACCGGCGTCTCCCCGCCCACAGGTCCTACCGGCGGCCACAACGGCCCGATTGTTGTCACCGGGACGGGTTTTGAGTCGAACAACGGCGTATCCAACGCCAATTTCGCCGCCACCGACGTTTTCGTTGGCGCTACCGACGTCAGCATCGTGCCGTGCCCTGGGACGCCGACCAACCCCTGCTTCACCATCAACAGCGCCACCAAGATCACCCTGCAGGACATGCCCGTGCACGCCGTAGGCCCGGTCGACATCACGGTGCACAGCGTGGGTGGCGTGAGCGCCATATCCAGCGGTGATAAGTACACATACCAAGTCAGTCCCGCGGTGACCGGCGTCTCACCGACCGCAGGAGTGCTCGGTGGCGGCAACAACATCACCGTCACAGGGAGTGACTTCACGGGCGCCACCACGGTATTCGTCGGTGCGAACCCCATCTCGCCGTGTCCTGGACCTCCCTGCTTCACAGCCACGAACACCACGATCAGCATTCAAGGTCTCCCCTCGCACGCTGCGGGCACCGTCGACATCACGGTAGAGACACCCGGCGGCACGAGCCCGGTCACAGCTGCTGACGAGTACGCGTACGCGCCGGTGCCAACCGTCACCAATGTCACGCCGGGCGACGGGCCCATCGGCGGAACGAACACGATCACGATTGCCGGTACCGGCTTCTCATCGGGCTCCCTGTTCAGCGCAACCCGCGTCACGGTCGATACAACGGGGGTCACCGCGACGCCGTGTCCCGGCACTCCCACCAGCCCCTGTTTCGACGTCGGCGGGTCGACGTCGATCACGGTGAGGGATCTGCCCGGGCACGCGGCCGGGACCGTGGACATCACCGTCACGACGGCCGGTGGCCTCAGCCTGACTTCCGTACCCGATCAATATCAGTATGTCGCTGCGCCGACGGTCACGGCTGTCGTACCACCCACGGGTCCCGCGGGAGGCGGCAACTCGGTCGGGCTCACTGGCACCAATTTCCAGGGCACCGGATTCACGACGTCCGACGTCTTCGTGGGTGCGACCGACATCTCGACGACATGTCCCGGATCTCCGTGCTTCATCGTCAACAGCCCCGCCTCGATCACCGTCAACAACATGCCGCTGCACGCGGCCGGTCCGGTTGATATCACGGTGCAGACTCCCGGCGGGACGAGCCCGCTATCGGGCGCGGATCAATACACGTACGAGCCGCTGCCGACGGTCACGAGCGTCTCGCCGGCTGACGGCGTTCTCGCCGGGGGCAACACGGTCACCGTCAACGGGACGGGATTCCCCAATACCAGCGTGGTCAACGTGGGAACGCACGCAGTGTCCGTCTGCCCCGGTTCTCCGTGCTTCAACATCGTGAGCACGACGCAGATCACGGTGGACAGCTTCCCGGCGAACGGGTCCGCTGCGACGGTCGATATCACCGTCACCACCCCCCTCGGCACCAGCGTGACATCGTCAGCCGATACGTACACGTACATGCCGATCCCCACCGTCACCAACGTGTCCCCAAGCGCCGGCGCTTTGCTTGGCACCAATAGCGTCACGGTCACCGGGACCGGTTTCCAGTTCGGCGGGTTCTCGGCGACCACCGTGACCATCTCCGGTGTTGGGAACCCCGCGTTCACGGTCACCAGTGCGACCTCGATCACCATCCCGTCCATGCTGCCAACGGCCTCCGGCGGGATCCATGACATCACGATCACCACGGCCGGCGGAACCAGTGCCATTGCCTCGGCGGACAGGTATACGTACGTTGCGGCGTTCCCGACCGTGACGACTGTCTCACCGAAATTCGGTGCCGCCGGTGGCAACGCCTACGTGACCGTCCTCGGGGCGAACTTCGGTGATCCGACTCAGGGATTCGGCGCCACCGACATCCTCTTCAGCACAGTCGTCAGCACAAAGGACATTCCGTCGTCAAACGCGTTTCCGTGCCCGGGGTCCGCGAACGGTTGCTTCCAGCAGATTGGGACGACGACCATCGACGTATACACGCCGGCATTCGCAGCTGGCACCGTCGACATCCAGGTGGTGACGGGAGGCGGCACCTCGAACACCGGCGCTCCCGACAAGTACACGTACATCGCACCGGGCGCTTACACGGCGGTCAATCCGTTCCGCATCTGCGACACGAGACATGTCGGCCCGGGGATCAGCCCCAACCCGTGCAACGCCGCGGGGAAAGGAACGCTTGGATCTGGCAAGTTCATGGCTGTCCAGATGACGGGCGGGCCAGTGCCCGTGGGCGCTCAGGCCGTGGTCGTCAACATCACCGCCATTGACCACGGCCCCGGCGGCACGTACGTCGTGGCGTATCCGGCGGGCGGGTCGGCGCCGGGCGCTTCCAACATCAACCTCAACAACGGGGCGGTTGGATCGAACCTCGCGATTGTCCAACTCGGCACGCTGACCTTCGCGGGGCAGATAGACCTGCTTAATGCCGCAGGCAGCGCGGACGTGATCGTTGATGTCGAAGGGTATTTCGCGACCCCTGCCGGATCGTCCGCAGGCGCGTTCCACAGCGTTCCCCCCTTACGGATCTGCGATTCGCGCGGCGGCATGGGCACCGAATGCGCTCCGGGCGCGGCAAGTGTTCCGCTCAAGGCCGGCGCATGGGTCAAGGTGGTGCTCTCGGGCGTCCCGATCGGTGGGTCGCTGACCACCCCGCACATCCCCAGCGACGGCACCGCGGCCGCAGCGGCGTTCAATCTGACGGGAACGGCCGGGACGGCACCGACCACCTTCCTTGCCGTGGCGGTGCCGACCACGCCGGGTGACGCCTGTCCGAACGGAGCGCCGTCATTCTCGAACATGAACCCGGCCGCGGGAACGAGCCTCCCCAACCGCGTGATCTCGAACCTCGGTCCTACCCAGGACATCTGTCTGTACAACGCGGCCGGAAGCATCAACTACATCATCGACGTGAACGGGTGGTTCGGCAAAGCCAGCGCGGCCCCGGGGGCATTCTTCTACTCGGTCCCGCCGACGCGGATCTGCGATACCCGCCCATCACTCGGTTCCAGGTGCCAGGGTCAGCCGCTCGCGAAGAATGCCCACATCCTGGTCCATGTGGCCGGGATCGTCGCGGTGCCTGCCTGGTTCGCGAACGCGCCGCCGCCCTTGGCGGTCGTGGCCAACCTCACCGGCGTCGCGGGAACGGCTGCAACCTACCTCGTGCTCTATCCGGCCGACGCGACATCGCCGCCGCGCGCATCGGACCTGAATCCGACGACCGGCCAGGTCATCGCCAACCTGACGATCACGAGTCTCGCCCAGACCGGAGGGCTCGCCACCGACGGCAACCTGAACCTCTACAACGCGCTCGGGACGATCAACGCGATCCTCGACGTCGCGGGCTGGTTCCAGTAGGCGGCACCGCCAGGACCAGGATCTCGGTCGCGCTCGGCAGCAGCGAGACGGTGCGCACCGCCGCGCTCATGAAGCCGGGCGCTGCCCGGCCGTCCCCGGGAGGCGCAGCTCGCGAAGCAGCGACGCCATCTCGATCGCTGCCTCCGCTGCTTCCGCTCCCTTGTTCCCGTGCTTGCCGCCGGCTCGATCGGTCGCCTGCTCAACGGTGTCGACGGTCAGCACGCCAAAGGTCGCGGGGACCCCGGTGGTGGCGTGAACCGACGCGATCCCGTCGGCCGCACCACCGGCGACGTACTCGAAGTGCGCGGTGTCGCCGCGAATCACCGCACCCAGGCAGACGATCGCATCGATGCCACCGGACTTCGCCAGCTCGCGTGCCGCGATCGGGATCTCGAACGCGCCCGGCACCCAGACGACCTCGATGTCGCCAGCGGCGACGCCGTGCCGGCGCAGCGCGTCGACGGCCCCGTCGAGCAGCCGGGTCGAGATGATGTCGTTGAAGCGCGAGACCACGACGCCGACACGCATGCCCGTGGCGTCGAGGCTCCCCGTGCGGACGCGCGCGCCCTCGATCGGCGCGCCGGCCGTGCCGGCGCCGGCGTCATACCGCGTCGACGGCATCGTCGAAATCCAGGCTGTGGCCGAGCTTCTCCTGCTTGGCGCGCAGGTATCGCTCGTTGTGCGCGTTTGCCGGGATCACCAGCGGGATCTGATCGGTGACCTCCAGCCCATACCCGCTGAGGCCGTAGTACTTCTTCGGGTTGTTGGTCAGCACCACCATCCGCTTGACCCCGATGTCCGAGAGGATCTGAGTGCCGATTCCGTAATCGCGTTTGTCGATCGGTAATCCGAGGCTCACGTTGGCCTCCACGGTATCGAGCCCGCGATCCTGCAGCGCGTACGCGCGCAGCTTGTCCATGAGGCCGATCCCCCGTCCCTCCTGGCGCAGATACACGAGGACGCCGCGACCTGCGTCGGCGATCATCGTCATCGCCTTGTGGAGTTGCGCCTGACAATCGCAGCGCTGCGATCCGAACACGTCGCCGGTGAGGCATTCGCTGTGCACGCGCACGAGCACGGGCTCGTCGCCGCGCACGTCACCCCAGACCAGTGCCATGTGGGTCGCGTGCGTGATCACGTCCTCGTAGGCCAGCGCGACGACCGTGCCGTACTCGGTGGGCAATGTCGTCGTCGCGCCGCGCTCGACGAGCCGTTCGTTGCGGCGGCGGAACGCGATGATGTCGTCGACGGTCACGATCCTGATGTCGTGCTCGGCCGCGAACACGTCGAGATCGGGCCGCCGCGCCATGCGGCCGTCGGCGCGCATCACCTCGCAGATCACGCCCGCGGGAAAGCGCCCGGCGAGCTTGCACAGATCGACGATCGCCTCGGTCTGGCCGGCGCGTTCGAGCACACCGCCCACCGCCGCTCGGAGCGGAAACGTGTGCCCAGGCTTGGCAAAGTCGCTCGGTTTCGCGTGCTCGTCGCAGAGCAGGCGGATCGTGGTGGCGCGATCGAAGGCGCTGATGCCGGTGGTGACCCCATGTCCGATCGCCTCGACGGTGACCGTGAATGCGGTGCCGAATCGCGAGGTGTTGTCATCGACCATCGCACCGACGCCGAGCTCGTCGAGGCGCCACCCCTCCACCGGCACGCAGATCAGGCCGCGTCCGTAGGTGGCCATGAAGTTGACCGCCTCGGGGGTGATCCGATCGGCGGCGATCGCGAGATCGCCTTCGTTCTCACGGTCCTCGTCATCGACGATGATCACGAACTTGCCGGCGCGGATGTCGGCGATCGCTTCCTCGACGGTCGCCAGGCTCATCGAGTCATCCCTCCCGTGCGAGCGCGGGGAAGACGGCGGTTCCATCGCGTGCCGCAAGTGTCCGCGCGACGTAGCGGGCGATGAGGTCGACCTCGAGGTTCACCGCGGTCCCCACCCTCCATGCGCCGGCCACGGTGACCGCGAGGGTCACGGGGATGAGCGACACGGTGAACGCCGCCTCGAACACGTCGACCACCGTGAGGCTGATGCCGTCGACGGCGATGCAGCCTTTCTCGGCGATGAGATCGATGAGATCGTCCGGTGTCGCTATCGTCACCCAGCGCGCGTTGGCATCCTCCCGGAGCGCGGTGACGATGCCGGTGCCGTCGACATGGCCGGCCATCACGTGGCCGCCGACGAGGTCGCCGAAGCGCAGCGCGCGCTCGAGATTGACCGTCGCGCCGAGATCAAGCCCCCCAAGCGTCGTGCGCTGCAACGTCTCGGGCATTACGTCTGCCGCGAAGCCGAGGTCGGCCACCGACGCCACGGTGAGGCACACGCCGTTGACGGCGACGCTCTCGCCGACCTCGAGGCGCGGGAACGGTGTCCGCGGCACGACCTCGATCCGCCCGGGCGCCCGGGGCCGTACCGTGCCGAGGGTCTCGACGATGCCGCTGAACACGCTGTTTCGTTCTCCTCGAACTCAGCGTACACAGTATCCGGTCACCACGAGATCGGGACCGGCGGTTTCCACGGAGACCTCGCGAAGCAGAGGTGCCGCCTTCAGGCTGGCGGCGCCGGCTCCGCCGACGGCACCGGGCGCGGCGGCGCCGCCGATGATCCGCGGCGCCAGCATGGCCACGACCTTGTCGACCAGGCCGGCGTCGAAGGCGGACCCCAGCACTCCGGCGCCGCCCTCGACGAGCACGCTGATCACGCTGCGGCTCCCCAGCAGCCCGAGCAGGGCGCCGAGATCGACTCCGCCTGGCCCCTGATCGAGGATCTCCACCGTCACCCCGCGAGCGCGCAGCCGGGCAAGGGCGCTCGGATCGGCCCGGGTCGTGGTCGCGATCAGTGTCTCGCCGGGACCTGGCCGCAGGAGGCGAGCATCCTCACGGACGCGGAGCGCACTGTCGACAACCACCCGAAGCGGTGACCGCCCACCCTCGAGGCGGGTGGTCAGCGCAGGGTCGTCGGCCGCCACCGTCCCGATCCCCACCAGGACCGCGTCGTGCATGTGCCTGAGGCGATGCGCGATGGCACGGCACGCTTCAGACGTGATCCATCGTGAGTCGCCGCTTGCCGTGGCGATCCTGCCGTCGAGCGATGCGGCGAACTTCGCGGTGACGAAGGGCAGCCCGGTGGTGATGTGTGTGACATAGAACTCATTCAGCCGCCGCGCCGCTGCCTCGCGCACGCCCACCTCCACCACGATCCCGGCGGCGCGCAGCACGTCGATGCCACGCCCGTCGACCCGCGGGTTTGGGTCGCTCATGGCAGCAACCACCCGGCGCGGGGCTGCAGCGATGAGCGCATCGACACACGGGGGTGTGCGCCCGTGGTGCGCGCAGGGCTCGAGGGTGACGTACACGTCGGCATCGCGGGCTCGCTCGCCCGCGCCAGCCAGCGCTTCGATCTCCGCATGGGGCTCGCCGGCCTTGCGGTGGGCGCCGGTGGCGATCACCGCTCCTCCGCGTGCGATGACGCATCCCACCATGGGGTTGGGACTCGTCGCGTAGTCGGCCGACCTGGCCGCGGCGAGGGCAGCGTCCATCAGCGCCTCGTCGGCGCTGGACGCGACGATCACGCTCGCGCCGGCACCCGAGGCGGTGACAGCGTGCCGTCGGGGCGAAGGATCCGCCGAGCCTCCAGGTCGGCACGGAGCTGGCCGCAGGCCGCATCGGCATCGCCGCCACGGGTGTCACGGACGGTGACTCGCGCTCCCTGCAGCGCGGCGAGGAAGCGGCGCGCCACCTCCGGCTCGGGAGGCCCCCAGGGGCTGCCGTCGATGCGGTTCATCGGGATGACGTTGATGTGCGCCTGGGTACGCCGGGCAAGGTCACGAAGACCCTCGGCCTGCTCGATCGAGTCGTTGACGCCGCCGATGAGACACCACTCGAAGCTGATGCGCCGGCCGCTCCGCTCCGCGTAGCGGGAGGCCGCGTCAAGCACCACCCCGAGCGGATACGTGCGGTTGATGGGCACGAGGCGGTCGCGGAGCGCGTCGGTGGCCGCATGGAGTGACACCGCGAGCGTCACCGGAAGGTCCGCGGCTGCCAGCTGCGCGATGGCGGGCGCGACGCCGCTTGTCGAGACGGTGATCCTCCGGGCGCTGATGCCCGCGTCGCGGGTGAGCACCGTGAGCGACTCCAGGGTGGCGGCAACATTCGCGAGGGGCTCCCCCATCCCCATGTACACGATGTGGGTCACCGGGCCCAGGCCGCGCCGGTGCAGGGCGGTTCCGGCAGCGCGCACCTGATCCACGATCTCGGCGGGGCTGCAGTTGCGCCGCAGCCCCATGTGGCCGGTCGCGCAGAACGGGCAGCCCACTGCGCACCCCACCTGGCTGCTCACGCACACCGTCGAGCGGCGCCGGGAGTCGTCCCGTCCCGGGGTCTCCATCGCCACCGTTTCGATGGTCTGTCCATCGGCGAGACGGCAGAGGAGCTTGAGCGTCAGCCCGGAGTCGGCCGGCATCTCCGTGTCGACGGTCAGCGTCGAGAACTCGAACTCCGCCGCGAGCGCCGTACGCAGTGCGGCTGGGAGCTGGCGCATTCCCTCGAAGCCGTCGACGAAGGGCTGCCAGACGGCCGCCTGAATCTGGCGCGCACGCCACGCCGGCTCGCGGTTGCGACCGAGCGCGTCGACCACGGCGGACTCGCCGGCGGTGCTGAGTGCTCGGGTGGGCATCGCTTCATGGTACGGGCGAGCACGCCGGCGGACGTCGACCACGTAGGCTGCCCCGCATGACTGGGGTACTCGGCGCGTTCATCGGTGTGCCCGCGACCATGCTCGTCGCCGGTGGTCTCGGGATCGTCGGGCTCAGCATCTACACCCGGGTCATCGGCACCCGACGTGGCAAGCGACCGATCCACTGGGGACACGTGACGCTTGGCACCGTGATGTTCGCCCTTGGCGTGTTCCTCATCTGGATCGAAGTGATCACCATCGGAGCTGGATAGCCGCCGCTAGCGGTGGCCGATCAGGCTCAGGAACTCGTTGCGCGACTTGTCGTCGTCGCGCAGGCAGCCGGTGAGTGACGAGGTGACGGCCGAGCTGTTCTGCTTCTCGACCCCGCGCATCGCCATGCAGAGGTGGATCGCCTCGACGACGACGCCGACACCCTGCGGCTCGAGGATCGACTGGAGGGCGTCGCCGATCTGGGTGGTCAGCCGCTCCTGGACCTGGAGGCGGCGTGCGAACATGTCGACGATCCGGGGGATCTTGCTGAGCCCGAGAATGCGCCCGTCGGGGATATAGGCGACGTGGGCCTTGCCGAAAAAAGGCAGGAGGTGGTGCTCGCAGAGGCTGTACACCTCAATGTCCCGGACGACCACCATCTCGGAATACGGCTCGTCGAAGATGGCGCCGTTGACGAGATCCTCCAGGTTCAGCGCGTAGCCGCTCAGCAGATAACGGAAGCTGCTGGCAACGCGCGAGGGCGTCTGCACCAGACCGGCGCGCGCCGGATCCTCGCCGAGCTCAGTCAGCAGGGTTCGGACCAAGGGCGAGATCGGATCGGTGCTATCGTGCCGTGCCGTCACTGCCGATTGATCATGACGGTCGCGACGAGGAGGACGCTCCTGTGCAGCAGGCGCGTCAGCTGCCGGCCACGCCGCTGCTCTCGTGTCACGACGTCGGCGGAGGCGGAGGCACCGGCACGCTCGAGTCCAGCGCCGCCAGGTCCGCCCGAAGATCGCGGGCCATCGCGTCGACGGTGCCGCGGTAATGGGCGATGGCGAGATCCAGGCGGAAATCGAACCAGTCGGAGAGGCTCGATCCGTAGTGGATGCAGGTTGGCTTCTGCCGGTTCGACACCGAGAAGATCGTCTGCCCTATGGCGTCGTCGTGCTGGAAGCCGACGAGCTTGTCGAAGAGGCACTCGCGCGTCTGGCGGGCCCCCTGGAAGATCATTCGCCGGTTGGTGATGTAGGCGGTGCCGACGTCGATCGCCGTTGGCGTCGGCGTTCCCTGCTGGAAGTGCCCCCTCGAGCTGCCCACCCGGTATCGAATCGAGCGCCCGCCGATGCTCGCGACCGGCATCGAGAAGCCCTGCGATCGGCCCTTCCACTCGCCGGCCCCGCGCCGGTCCTCGACCAGCGCGACGTCGGTCACCGCCGCGAAGACGGCTTCACCCGGCTTCAGGAGGATCGACGTCGACGGCTCACCCGCGTAGGTCTCGGCCACGGTGAGCAAATTCGCGTACGCATCTCGCTGCGCCTGCCACGCGGCCAGCGTCGCCTGGTACTCGTGGTAGGCCTTCTTCTCTTGATGGTGCCGGAACACGTATCGCCCTTCGTCTACCGCCACCCATCGGAATCGGGTGGATCGAGCCGAGGATACGGCCGGCGTCCACAGCCTGCACGGTCCGATCAGGTGAGCGCTGTTGCGACCGGGCTTTCGAAAACCCGATCCAATGCCGCTTTGATGACGCGATAGCACTCGCAGGAAACCCCCTCGAGCCCTGCCGCGTCGACGATCGTCATGTGTCCGCGCTGGTAGCGAATCAGGCCGGCCGCCTGGAGGAGACCCGCTGACAGTGTCACCGTCGCTCGCCGCGACCCGAGCATCTGCCCCAGGAACTCGTGGGTGATGGGGAAGGTATCGCTGGCGACTCGGTCGCGACTCATCAGCAGCCAGCGGCTCAGCCGCTCCTCGTTGGAGTGGAGCCGGTTGCAGGCGGCCGCCTGCGAGATCTGCCCGAATAACGCTTGGATGTATCGTCGGACGAGTTCGCGAAACACGGGCAGGTGTTCGAGTTGCGCGACGAACGCGGTTGCGTCCATTCGCAAGCCGTGTCCGCCGAGCTGAGAGATCGCGCGCACGGCGAGCGAGCCTCCCAGAACGAAAGGCACGCCGACGACACCCTCGTTGCCGATGGTCGCGACCTCGACGATCCCCCCGTCGGCCAGCGGTGTGACCAGTGAGATCACACCGTCGACCGGAAAGTGCACGAAACGGATCACTTGATCCGGTTCGAAGAGCACGGTCCTTGTGGGCAGCGCAAAGTAATGCAGCAGGCCCGCCAGGTGATCGCGCTCGTCAACGGGCAGCGCGTGCAGGATTCGGTTGTCGGGCGGCGCCGCGGAGGCGCTGGTCGCAGTGTTCATTTGTGCAGCCCTCACGGGCGATGGCTGCGATTGATCACTCCACGCGAGAGATCCAATCGCATGTCACGGCATGGGTCAATGATGGCGCGCGTTCGCCGGTTGAGCCAGAGGACGACGTCCCGAGTGCGCAGGACGTTGGACCAGAGTTTGCCGGGGAGATTCTGCGATCGACGTGCGATCGTGCGCTCAACTCCGGCGCTGGATCGTGCAGCCGACTCGTACTGCTCGACCGAAGGCGTTGGGGCGTCCGCCATCCGGTACATGGCTGCTAGGCTCGATGGCATGGCGGGCGATGACTGAGCGGGCGATTCCTCCGACGGCGCGCGAGCGCGCGGCATTCGATGCTGCGACCACGGGAACACCGAAGGAATTCGTCGCCACCTGTCGCGCGGCGGGCATCGATCCGGAGCAGACGCTCGATAGCTTTCAGGCTGCGCCCTGGCGCTGGTTGTTCTTCTTTCCGCCCGGTGACCCGGTGACCGACGAAGTGCGTCACCGGCCGTTCCAGCCTCTGGTGCAGGCGCGACTGGACGCGGTGCGCGATTATGTGGATGCACCATGGTGGCGTCGTGTCTTCAGCAGTCCCGAAGCACTCGAGCCGGCGATGCGGCGGCCTGTCGTGAGGACTCGCCTCCCCGATCGCTGAGCGGCTGCTCGCGAGAGCATGCGCGTCTTGCTGACCGATCAGGAGAAGTTCCGGAGTCCTCCCCAGAGCGTCGGCAGCGGTGCGCGGAGTCTGCAGAACGTGACCGGACTCCCCTGCTCGAGATTGACGACCTGGTACGACACCGTGAGATGGCCGACGATGTTCGCCGACGTGCACATCCACTGAACATCGGACGGCGCATACCCGGCCATCAGTGCATCGGTCGCTGCAAGATGCGCGGGGAGCCAGAAGAAGTCACTCAACTGCGGGCTGAAACTCTGTGGCAGCAGCTTTGGATTCCCATAGACGTCCAGCGCTCCGGTGACGCCGTAATCGGACGACACGATGACCGTCGTTGCGCGCTCTGACGTGGACAGTGCCGCGTACATCTCAGTCATTTGCTGGGTGATCGCCTCCCATCCGACTGTGGCGGCGAAGTCCGTCTGCTGGATGTCGAGGCCGGTCGCGTGCAGACGGTCTGCGGGCGTGAGCGGGACGGTGATCTTCAGCAGAGCGACACCGTCGAGCAGGCTCGCGGTCACGACGCCCACGGCGAGCGCTGCTCGGAGCGTTCGCCGCCCCACATGAGAGAGCGCTACGAGCCCCGCGGCCATGGTGATGGGAAGCGTCGGGGCCGGGTAGTAGAACTTACCGACGAAGAGATAGACGACGAGCGGCACGGCGCATGCGATGCCGATGGGACGGAGCTTGGGCGTTCGGAACAGCGTGATGACACCGGCCACCCAGAGTGGCGCAAGCAGGAGGAGAAGAAGCAGGAAGAACACCAGGTAGTCGACCACTCCGCCGCCGGATTGGATGCTCCCCTGGTGGTTGGAGATGTACGTGAGCGTTGGAAACCCGTTGGCGATCTGCCACACGACATTCGGTGACCAGATCAGGAGCGTGAGCGCCCCCGCGATCCATGGGTACCGTGAGCGCAGGTCCTGTCGCAGCGATGGCGTGAGCAGCACGGCTACGGCGATGCCGAGCGCGAGCGGGAGGATGAGGTACTTGACCTCGAGCCCGATGCCGAGCATCGTGCCCAGGAGGATCCAGTGGCGCGGCCGGTGATCGTTGATAAGGCAGAGAAATGCGTAGAGCGAGAGCATCCACGCGAGCTGATCGAAGACCACTGTCTGGAAGAGCCACGTGCCGAGGAACACGGGCTCGGTGATGCCGATCAGGAGCGCGAGCGCCTGCAGCCTGAGCGAGCCGCCGAGCTTGCGCACGTACGCACCGCAGAGGATGACGTTGACTCCGCCGACCAGAGCGGGGAGGACACGCAGCGTCCAGGGCGTGACCCCGAGCAGCGCGGTCTCGAGGCGAGCGAGAAGCGGGACAATGGGAGGGAAATCGACGTAGCCGAACGCCGGGTGCCGGCCGCTCGCCATGTAGTAGAGCTCGTCGATATGGAAGCCGAGGATGTTGTTGGTCGCCAGGTGCACCGCGATCAGGAAGGCAGCTGCGCCTCCATAGAGCAGGTACGTCGCACCACGGGGCTGTGGCCTCGCCATCCTCACCGGATTGTGACGGACTGGGCGACGCGGAGTGGCGGCAGCACTCGCGAATCGACGACGCTGTAATGTCGGGTCCAGGCATGAGTCTGGCGAATATCCGCATGGCGGCACTTCCTCCACGGCGTGGCGACCCGGGCTCACGCGGGCTTGGAACAAGGCTCGCGGCGGTATCGGCATGGGTATTGGCGGCGGTCCTGCTCGCGACCGTTGCCGTGTACGCGTCGCTCGGTCGATTCACCAGGTACGTGGCCGATGACTACACCTTGAAGGATGGCCTGAGGGTGCGCGGATTCTGGGCTTCCCAAGTCTGGGAGTATTTCCACTGGACCGGTCGATTCGCATACATCGCCGCGATCGATGCCGGGCTCTTGCTGGATGAGTTCTTCGTTCGGTTGCTGCCCGGACTGCTGCTGCTGCTCTGGGTGGTTGCGATCAGTGCGGCGGTCAAAGGGCTCACCCCTGCGATCAGCGTGCTCGGACGCCTCACGCTGGCCCTGGCACTCGTCTTCACCACCATCGACCTCACGCCAAATCCATTCCTGTCGCTCTACTGGATGTCGGGATCGCTTGCGTACATTGCCCCGCTGCTGCTGGGCACCTCCTTTGTCGCACTCGCTTCGTCAGCGCACGCGCCCACCACGGGACGCATCGCCGCGGCGGGTGTCGTGACCTTCCTGGCGGGTGGCTTCAACGAGGGCTACGCCGCAGCGCAACTCACCCTGCTGGTCCTTGCGCTGCTGGTGACACGGTTCGACGCGTGGCCCCGCCTGCGTCGATCCCGACGGCTGCTCGTCTCCGGGAGTGCCGGATCCGTGGTGTCACTGATCATCCTCGGCGCTGCCCCGGGAAACAGCATCCGCTTCAACGTGATCACCGAGATCATCGGCGCACGTCCATCGCTCGTTGCCCTCCCGGGGGTGACGATCGGGTTCGCCCTGCAATTCCTCAACGACGTCTTTCTTGCTCGCTGGTGGGCTGTTCTGGCAGTTGGGGCGATGATCGCGCTTGTGGCCGCGCGCACGCCCGCGACGACCGCCATGAGCGCGCGACGCTGCCTGGTGCTCGTGGTCGTGGTTGTTTCCGCCGCACTCCTCGCGCTGGTCGGATCCTTCGCCTCGACCGCCTACGTCGAAGCTCGGATCACGCCCGTCTATGCCCAGATCGTCCCGGTGTTCATCGGCGTGAGTGCGGTCGCAGTGGTCGGCTGGGCATGCGGTCGCTGCCTGCAATCGACATTCGACCGCCGGTTCGCTGACCAAACGGAACGCGCGACGTGGCGATCCGTGGTGGTGGCCGCGTCGGCGCTGGTCGTCGTATGTCTGGCGGCGGCGGTTCCCGTTCAGACCCTGGCGGGCATCTGGGCCGGTGGAGGTGCCTTCAGCCGATACGCTGCGGTGAAGGACGCACAGGAAAGGGTGGCGAGGGCAGGCGCTGCCGGGCGAGACGCGCCCGTGATCGTGCCCTCAACGAGCGCGATCCCGAATCTCGGCGTCTTCAGCCATCCAGGTTATGAGGAGATGGTTCGCGACCCGGCCTGGTGGATCAACAAAGGCGAGGCTGCGTACTACGGCGTCGGATCGATCAGCGCGCAGGGCTGATCGTCGCGGTGAGCCGTAGTGCCCTCGGCGTGATGACCTCCGGCACTGGTACGTCGCCGCCCGAGCGGCAATCCTCAGAGCGGAGGTTCACGTGATGCAAGCGTCCACGCTCGAGCGGTACAAGCCACAGCGGCTCTCGATGGTCGACAACGCATGGCTGCACATGGAGATGCCCACCAACCTGATGATGGTCGGGAGCCTCGCCTTCTACGACGCGCCGCTCGATCGGGAACAGCTCCTCGCAACCCTGCGGCACCGGCTGTTGCACCAGCCTCGCTTCGTGCAGCGAATCGAGGCGTCGCCGCTCGGGCCGCCGCGCTGGGTACCCGACAGGACGTTCAACCTCGATGCGCACGTGCACAGCATCGCGCTGCCGGCGCCGGGGGGCGACGCGGAGTTGCGCACCCTCGTGGGTGACCTGATGAGCAGCCCGCTGGACATGTCACGTCCGCTCTGGGATGCGCACCTGATCGAGAACTACCACGGCGGTGGGGTGATGCTGACGCGCATCCATCACTGCATCGCGGACGGCACCGCGCTCATCCACGTGCTCCTGGGCCTAACCTCGACGACCGCCGCCGGCTCGCTCCGTTCGCCGCGCACTGCGACCCCGATGAGCGACGGCAATGTGGGCTTCCACCTGCCATCGCTCGACCCTCGACACGCTGTCGAGGGCCTGGTGGACCTGGGCGCGCACGCGTTCACGCTCGCGCGTCTGACGGCGATCTGGCCCGACTCCTCCACCTCGCTTCGCGGCGCGCTCGGCCGGGCCAAGCAGGTCGCGTGGACTGCGCCATTCCCGCTCGAGAGCCTGCGGCCGCTGCGCCAGGAGTCGGGCTGCACCGTGAACGACATCCTCGTGACCGCCGTGACAGGGGCGCTTCGCACCTACATTCGCAAACACGACAGCTCGGTCCCCGAGCACATCCGCGCGCTGGTTCCCGTCGATATGCGGCCGAGCTCAGCTGACGGCACGATGGGCAATCAGTTCGGGCTCGTCTTTCTCGATATGCCGGTCGGGCTCGCTCGCCGGAATGGTCGCCTCGCGGCGGTTCACGAGCGGATGGATGCGGCCCGGCAATCTCCGCAACCATCAGTGACGTTCGAGGTGCTCGGGGCTCTCGGACTCGTCCCTCAGACGCTTCGGCGACTGGTGGTGCGGTTCTTCGGCTCCAAGGGGACCGCGGTGGTCACCAACGTCCGTGGACCCGAGGCGGAGCTCTATCTCGCCGGCAGGAAGCTGCGCCATCTGACGTTCTTCGTCCCCCAGTCCGCGATGCTCGGAATCGGCATCAGCGTCATGACGTATGCGGGGCAGATCCAGATGGGCGTGATCGCCGACGCGGGACTCGTGCCCGACCCGACCGCGATCACCGCGGACATCACCAGGGAGCTGCGCGACCTCGTCAAGCGCTGATACAGCTAGGACTTCTCGTTCCGAACAATGAGGCGGATCGTCTCGTTGTTCTTGTTCCCGGTTGGGTCGAACGTGATTGCAAGCTCGCTGGGCAGCATCTCACCTTCGGGGAGAGTGACGGCCAGCCGCATCGATGTTGGTGACATGTGCGGCGACAGTTGAAACACCCCCTTGGGGATTTCCGGAAAGACCGCGGCGATCTTGGTACTCGGCGTGAACCCCGAGCCCGTGATTTGCACCTCGTTCCACCCGGGCTTCACGAAAGAGGGATGAGCGCGAATTCGAGTCTTGTGGAGGTGCGTCGTCTCGCGGACGAACAGCCAGTATCCGAGCATCACGAGGAACGCGACAGGTCCGACAATCGGAAGAACGATGTGCGCCGTCGTGTCGCCGCCGACGAATCCGACGAACGTGGCCAATCCAACAAAGACGCTGTACATCACGAAGACCGCCGTGACGGAGTGCGTCGACGTCGCATAGCCGCTGATGGTGGTCGTGATTCGAACGCGTTGCGTGCTCGCGACCTCGAGGTCCATGGATCGCTCCACCGCGCCGCTGAGGACCACGTAGTAATACATGTCGAGTCCAAAGAGCACCAGCACCAGGAAGATGATCGTCCCGGCTGCCACCGGGAGCACCGATCCGGTGTGCGTCACCCCTGCCGCGATACCGCTCGCGGTCAGCAGTGTGGTGATCAGCGAGAACCCGTATTTCCTGAGGTCCTCGAGCGACCCGTCAACTCTGCCGATGGTGGTCCGGCACTCGGCCATCTCATCGAACGGCGCACTGTCATCGCCGCCCTTCGTCGCGTCACCCCCGGGCATCGCCAACGCCCTCCATCAAGCCGGCCCCACGGCGGGCAACCGCCGCGCATCTCAGGGCAACAAGTCTGCGCTGTCACAGGTCGGGAGTGTCAGGGCGACCCTGTGACCGCAGCGATCGCGTCGACGATCTGCGGCCACATCGGGTGGCACCGACGAGTCGTTCTCTCCATGGATGACCAGCATCCCTTACCGAAGACCAGGCGCCGGTTGGCCAGGTGAGCCGCGGGGCCGGCTGTGCGGCGTGCCGCGTCCTTCCTACCGCCGAGTTGCCACCGGCGCCGCAGCAGATCGACGAAGCCCGCCAACGCCGGCGTATCGATGTCCTCCGGGTGGATGCCAAGAGCCTCGGTGACCTGATCCCCGGGATGGAGAGACAGCAAGGTGAGAAGCAGCACCCGTGCCCGTGTTGTGGTCGACGGCTTGGGTAAACGCAACCTGGCTCAACGCACTGAGCGGCGAAACGCCACAATGGTCCGCCGCTACGAGGACGGCGAGACGCTGACCGCGATCGGCGAGGCCTTCCGGCTCACCCGCGAGCGTGCTGCGCGATCCCGTGGGGGTCACCGTGGGGATCAACATCCCCATCCGAATGGTCGAATTCGTATTCAATGTGGTGGTGCCGAGGAAGGGACTCGACGGTGCCGACTGCACGGTGGTGCATGGCGATGCGCCTGAGTACGAGGTGGCGACCCGATAGTCGTCGTTGACTGCAATGGAGTGCATCAGGGTGCACGGGCGTAGGGTTCACGGTCGGGGTCAGTCTGCCCGGTTAGCGAGGCCCCAACGCGACGGGCTCGAAGCTGGCGAGCATCGCCTGCAATGACTGCTGGTCGGGACCGACGAAGGGGTCGGCGCCGGGCGCGAGCGCGAGCATGTCAAAGAGCCGAGAAGATGTCCGGATGGCCGGTGGCAGGTGCGTGCTCAGGATGACGTCGGCGTCGGCAGCCTGCATCGTCCGCACCGTCTGCAGATAGCGGGCCGTGTCGATGTTGTGTACCCACGGGCTGTCAATCGTGGCCCACAAGAGCTGCGCGCCAAGGAGGTCAGTAGCGGGCACCTCGCCTACGTCGCAGGCGGCGGCAAGCTCGGCCGTGGCCAGTGGCGCACCGAAGCAATCGGAGCTGAAGGACGTACGCGATCGATCGTCGTAGAAGCCGACTGTCGCCGGGTTGTCGAACAGCGGCGGGCGGAACGCGTGCAGGGTGCGGTCACCGACATCGAGCTTCTCGCCCGGGTTCAGCAGGTACAGGCGATCGAGCGGCAACGGCCGTTCAGTGGACATGAAGCCGGCGCCGAGAAACGTTGTGATCAGTCGGGCCTGAGGAGCAGCGTCCAGGAGTTTGAAGAGGCCGCCCGTATGATCCCGGTCGGGATGGGTGAGCCAGATCCAGCGGACGTCTGCGGGATCCATGACCGCGCTCAATGTCTGAACGAAGTCACGATCCGGCAATCCGAGTCCGGTGTCGATAACGACGGGTTCGCGGGCGTGCAGCACGAACGCGTTGACGGGAAGGAACCCGATTCCAGGCACCTCGAGCTGGTCGTTGAGGACTGTGACGTCCGCGTTGAGTCGATACGTGTGCATGTACTGCTTTCCTGTTGAGGAGATGACGGTTAGAAGGGGACGCGGGTGGCGAGCAGTCCCGAGCCGGGCGCGCGGCCGGAGAGAATGCGGCAGAACGTAACGGCATCGAGCTCGAGATCGGATCCGCCGACCCCCGCGCTGAATCGACCCCCGGCGGGTCCGTCAAGGGTGAGCGTGAACGGCTGCCCGTGCCGCCGCGCCCAGTCCGCGACGACGTCAGCGACGATGCGGCCATCGTGATCCGCTGACAGCTCCGCTTCGCGCTCAATGGCGCGGCAGATGTCGACGCGATGGATCCATGGATCGCGCGTGAGTATCACGTCGAACAGATAGCCAAACGTCCACGCATCTTCGCCGGGGAGCCCTGAGGAATACAGCGCGCCGCGCTGGTCAGCAGTTGTGCCAGTGCGGCCGGTCAGCGCACGCGGGACCGTGTCGTGAAGCGCCCATCGGAGTTCGTCCGGCGACAGTGCCGCGTGCTCTCGCACCTGCAGCGCGGTCATGGCGTCGATTCGCAGGCTTCCCGTTTGCTCGGCCGCCAAGGTTGCGATCTTGAACTGGCGCATCCGCTCGTCGCCGTCTGATTGGAGTTCGAGCATGCCGAGCACATGCGCGAGGATCTCCTTGACGTTCCAGCCCGGACAATCGGTCTGGCGCAGCCACTCTTCCGCTTGGAGACCGTCGGCCACGGCGAGCAAGCGCTCGCATTCCACGGCCGCCAGACGCATCGCCTCGTCGTGCCCAATCGCGGGGATCGCCTCCGCCGCCGTGCTTCGCACAATCATGGTGTCTCCTCTTTCTTCGCTAGTGCCTGATGCGCCAAGAACATGTCGGTGGCCTCGTCTGTCAGGCGCACCCAGCGATCACCACCGGGCTCATTGGCGATTTGCTGTGCCGCCAGGCCGGATGTGAGCGCCGTCCACATATCGACGGCTCCAGCGTCGCTGATGCCGCAGGCGCGGAGCGCGTCGCGGGCGTTGTCGAGAACCTCAAGTGCCGGCGCATAGGCTTCCGGACTCGGCTCGAATCCAGGGATCGTCCGCTGAAACAACAGCTGGTAGCGCCCCGGGTCCTCAGCGCAGAAGGCCAGGAAGAGTCTGGCGCGCTCGCGGAGCGCTTCGACCGGATCACGAACTGATGCGAGGGCGCTCATGCGGTGTAGCAACTCGCGATTGGACTCGGCAAACATCGCATCGTAGATCGCGAATTTGGACGGAAAGTACGCGTAGAGCGACTGCGCGCGCATCCCGACCCGAGCGCCGAGCTCTCGCATGGCGAGTGCTCCCAACCCTTGAGCGCGGACCAGATCCCAGGCCGCATCAAGGATCTCTCTTTGAGTGGCCGCGTACCGCTCCGCCCGGCGGTCTCTTGGCAAGGTCACGACTGACATTGTCAGCTATTGTGAACAGTGTCAGTCGCCATGTCAAGTCGATATGGGGCCGGGCTCCGGCGCTGCGGCTCGCGTAGCGGCGATGTGGCGCGGCCTGGGGGCCGAGCCTGCGCGTGGATCGAGAGGCACGCTGCTCTTGATGTTCTGGACGACGTTGGGGTTGGGGTCAATGAGCATTTCGGCGGCATCTACCGAATAGGGATGCCACCGGGTGGTGCCGAGGAAGGGACTCGAACCCTTACAAGGTTGCCCTCACTAGCCCCTCAAGCTAGCGTGTCTACCAATTCCACCACCTCGGCCGGCGGCCGGCGCTTGCCCCGAGGGACTCACACGGCTCAGCCATTCTACAGGCGGACGGCGGCGCGCCCCGGCGACGGCCCGATGCCGCGTCGCCCAGTGTGGCATGCTGAGCGCAGCAGCGCCGTGAGGATGGGTATGCATCACCACTTCGAAGTGATCTGGGGGCGGGCTTCGCGCCAGGTGCGCAGGCTCGAGCGGCAACTTCGCAGCGCGCACCACGGTAATCGCGCGTACACGTGGGGACTGCCCGCCGCGGCGCTCGCCCTCTGTTTCACCATCCTGGTGGTTGCCGGCATCTTCAGCGGCGCGTCCGCGGCCGAGTTCCTGCCGATCGCGATCTTCGAGGGATTGGTCATCGCGGGCCTCTTCGTGGCCTGCATGATGCCCGCTGTGTCGCCCCCCGACGATCGCGACGACTGGGGCTCGGACCCGGATCCGGATCCAACGCCGACGCCGATCGACCCGACCATTTGGGTGCATCTGCTTGCGGATTCCGATGTGCCTGGCAAACCTGCGGGCGGTAGTGAGGAGCGGGCTGCCCGCGAGTTGACCGGCGCGGCGCGCTGACTGCGGGTTCATCGGCGGCGCCTGTGGGCGCGTGCTACTCTCGCCGGTCGAATGCGACGGGTATTAACGCGGCTGCTGTTCTCCTTCCTGATCGCCGTGACCGCAGTGTTGATTGGCGCCGTGGCGATCGCCAAGCTCGTGAGCCTCATGCGCGGTCCGCACGAGGCGGCGGCTGATCTGGAATCGGCAATCGGCGGGTACTGGCCGTTGATCCTGCTCGCCATCCTGGTGCTGACCGTCGGGCTGTCCGCGGTCGGTCGCGGCAAGGTCGACGCCTGAACCATTACGCCGAGCCGCAGATCACCGGTCCGGACGTCGCTGCCAGACGCTGAGGGTGGGCGCCGCGCCGGGAAACGGCTCAACGGCGCGGACCGGGAGGACGGTGATGGGGCTGAAGGCGTCGTTCAGACCCGCCAAGCGGGCAGTGCGGTGCCCGCCGTCGCCGATCAGGGCGACCGTGGTGCCCGAGTAGTAGGTCAGGCAGTCACCGAGGCTCGAGAAGAGCGGCGGCCAGCAGAGCAGCAGCGAGCGCTCGCTGTATTCGGTGAGGACCGTCTGGTCTCCAGCGATGACCTCGGTCCAGGCGGGCGACGCATCGTGGTACCGGTTGCGGCGCTCGCCGCCGGGTGGCATTTGGTCGATCGCGATAACGTCCACGCTCAGCGCGCGCAGGCGATATGCCCAGTAGCCGGTTCCAGCGCCGAGCTCGACGAGCGGGCCCAGGGACGCAAGTACCGCGAGCGACCGGTCGTCAGGCACAACGTAGGCGTAGCGTTGCGCGAGGTCGGTGAGCGCGCCGCCCGGTTGCTCGGCGCCCTCGATCACCTCAAGCAGCGTGCTGAAGCGGTCGTCGACGTCCACCGGTGCATGGTCCTCCTCCGGCAGCGGCAAGAGGCCGTATCCAACCCCGGGTCCCATGCGACTTAGTGGCATGGATCAGGCGCCGCAGCGGCGCTCGCAACCTGGAGGACATCCCCTTGCGCCCTCACCCCCGCTCTCACGTCTTCACCACCGCCATGCTGGTCGCGCTCTCCGGTGTGATCACCGGCGTCGCCGCCGCGGGCCACGTCGGGCCCTTTGCCGCGCTCGGTGCGGCGACGCAGCACACGGTCGCGAGCCAGCTGCCGAGCGTGCCGCTTCGCGCCGACAGCCTGTACCCCTCGCCCACTCAGCCCCCGGCTGTGAACGAGACGATCGTTGTCACCGATCCGGCACGCGCCGCGGCACCGCGCTCCTCGGCAACGCCCTACCCGAGCTCGGGTGGGTCGGCGACGCCTGAGCCAACCGCCAGCCCATCGCCGACCGGGTCGTGCGGTGACGACTGTGGCGGTGGCGGAGACAACTGACGTGAGTGCGTACCAGCCCAACGACCGTGACAAGGCCCTCCGCCGGGTCGGGTCGTTGACGGTCGGCGGCGTCGCCGGCGTGGTCGCGGTGACCGGAGCGCTGTCGGCGGTGAGTGCCGCCGGTTTTGCCGCTGCCACGACGGCGAGCACCCCGGTCGAGCGCGTTCCACCGATCCCCCCTGAGACGACGCCGGTCCAGTTGGCGCGGCCGACTCCGGCGGTGGTCATCAAGGTCGTCCACGTTCCCGCCGGGTCCGCCGGGGTTGCGTCCCGCGGATCGTCGGGGATCTCAGCTCCCCGGAGGGCTCCTGCGGGCTCGGGTTCGTCGGCGCCACCGCCGCCGCCCCCGCCCCCCCCGGCGTGTCACTCGACGCCCTCGCACCCGTGCTGACCTCCGCCACGTTTCGTGCCATGGGGACGATGAACGGCGTCGCCGTTGACGACCCTGACGCGCTCGAACCGGCACTCGCGGCGGCGCGCGCCGTGATCCATGCGGTCGATGCCGCGTGCTCGAGGTTTCGTTCGGATTCGGAGATCTCCGAGCTCAACAGGTCGGCGGGCCAGGGACCGATACGCGTCTCGGAACTGCTCGACGACGCGATCGGCGCCGCGCTTTCCGCGGCAGCGTCGACCGGAGGGCTGGTGGATCCCACGATCGGCCGGCTCATGGAGCGCATCGGCTACACGGTGACCTTCGCCGACCTGCCCGAGAACGGGCCGTCCATCGATCTCCAGATCTGCTCGGCGCCCGGGTGGGAGAGCGTCATCCACGATCGGGTCAATCGAACCGTGACGATCCCGGACGGCGCGTCGATCGACCTTGGTGCGGTCGGAAAGGCCTGGGCGGCGGACAGGGCCGCACGTGCCGCCGCGCAGCGAACCGGCGCGGGTGTGCTCGTCGCCTGCGGTGGCGATGTGGCCGTGTCCGGCCCGAGCCCTGCCGGAGGATGGCGGGTCCGGGTCGCCGAGACCACGGACTCCTCCCCCTGGCAGGACATCCACGTCTTCGACGGCGGCGTCGCGACCTCGGGCACCGGGAGCCGGACGTGGCGCCGGGGCGGCGAGGTGCTCCACCACATCCTGGATCCGTCGACGGGCCTCCCGGCGGAGTCCCCGTGGGTGATGGCGAGCGTGGCGGCCGCCTCGTGTGCCGAGGCCAATGCCGCTTCCACCGCGTCGGTGGTGCTCGGAGATGCGGCCCCCTCGTGGCTTGACGCGCTTGGGGTTCCCGCGCGCCTGGTCAGACGCGACGGCACCATCGTCACGGTGGGTCAATGGCCGGCGTGACGCTGGGTGCGGGCTCCGTGCTCGCGGCATGGTCGAGCAACCCGAGCCCGCTCTGGTTCGCGACCCGCGGCGCGGGGGTCATGACCCTCGTCTGCCTCACCGTGGTCGTCATTCTCGGCATCACGACCTCGCTTCGTGTGACCGGTCCGCGCTCGCCGCGCTTTGTGATCGCAGCGCTGCATCGCAACTTCGCGCTCTTCACGATCGTCCTCTTGGTCGTGCACATCGCGACCTCGGTCCTCGATCCGTTCGCCGGGATCAAGCCCATCGACGCGGTGGTCCCCTTTGCCGGAGCATACCGGACGTTCTGGCTCGGACTCGGCGTCCTCGCGTCCGAGGTCCTTTTCGCGGTCACGGTCACGAGCCTGCTGCGAGGTCGAATCGGGCCGCGAGCATGGCGGCTGATCCACTGGATCTCGTACGCATCCTGGCCACTCGCCGTGGTGCACGGGCTCGGCACCGGGTCGGATTCCCAGGAGCCCTGGATGCTCGGTCTCACCGCCGCGTGCATGGCGGCGGTGCTCGTGAGCCTGGCGCAACGCCTCGTTGCCGGAAGGATTCGCACCGTGCCGGTGCGTCTCGCGAGCGGTGTGGTGGTCGTCATGGCCACCTACGCGATCTGCGCGTGGAGCGTCGCCGGCCCGCTTCGCCCCGGATGGGCGGTGACCGCCGGTACCCCGGCATCGATCCTGACCTCGAAGCCGAGTCGCCCGCCGCTCCGATCCGCGGCCCATGGGTTCTCCGACGGGCTGATCGGCACCGTCACCAAGACGGCGGGAGGCGTGGACATCGGGCTTCGGGACACGGTCGACACAGCGCTGACGGTGGTGATCATCCCACCCGGACCGACGGAGACACTGCCGCAGCTGACGGTCGCACGAAATAGCACGACCATCTGCGCCAATGTTCCCGCTCGCGTCGGAGTTTCGGTCTATGCCGTCTGTAACGGGACGCGTCTCGTCATCACCATGTACGGGAGCGGGCCGTCGATCACCGGCCGGCTGGTCACCTCGGGGCCGATGGGATGACCGCCATCGCCGTCCTCGCACCGCCTGACGCGCTACCGCTGCCCGTCGCGCGGGCCGGCGGCCCGCGCCTGCTCGCCGGACCTCGAATCGACGGCGGCGCCGAGGCGCTGGCTGCGTACCGAGCGCGACTCGGCCGGCGACCGATCGGCGGCGACTGGATGCTCGACGTTGTTGAGCGCAGCGGCCTGCGCGGTCGCGGTGGCGCATGGTTCCCGACGCACCGCAAGTGGCGCGCTGTGAGCCGGCTCGCCCAGGAACGGGGTCCATCGGTGCTCGTGGTGAACGCCTCCGAGGGCGAACCGCTCTCCGGCAAGGATCAGCTGCTCGTCGAGAAGCGTCCGCACCTCATCATCGACGGTGCGCTGATCGCCGCCGAGTCGGTTGGTGCCGATGATGTCGTCATCTACGTCTCGCGGGCGGCCCGGCGCGCCACACGGGCGCTGCGTCACGCGCTCGCGGAGCGACGGCACGATAGGATCAGCGAGCCGCGCATCCGTATCGTGCACACCCAGCATCGGTATGTCGCCGGCGAGTCGTCGGCGGTGGTCCGTCGCGTCAACGGTGGCCCCGCGAAGCCATCGTTCAGCCCGCCGCATCCGTCCGAGCGAGGCGTGCTCGGGCGTCCCACCCTGGTGCAGAACGCCGAGACGATCGCGCACCTCGCGCTCATCGCGCGTTATGGCGACGCTTGGTTCCGCGAACGCGGCACCGATGCCGCGCCGGGCACCGGCATGGTCACACTCTCCGGCAACGTCGCAAGGCCGGGTGTGTACGAGGTCGATCTCGGCACCTCGCTGGCGACCGTGATCGGCGCTGCGGGCGGCGCGCTCTCCGCGCCGATCGGGCTCCTGGTCGGCGGTTACTTCGGCACCTGGCTCGGACCTGAGCGAGGGGCGGCGGCGACCCTGTGCCCGAAGCATGTCTCGGTCGGATGCGGAGTCATCGGGATGCTCGGCAGAGACGGCTGCGGCGTCGGGGAGTCCGCAAGGATCGTGAGCTACCTTGCCCGCGAAAGTGCCGGACAGTGCGGTCCCTGCGTCCACGGGCTACGCGCGGTCGGTGAGGCGATGACGCGGCTGGCTGCGGGTGACGCCGACCGCGGCGATGTGATCCGAATCCACCGATGGTCGGACCAGATCGTCGGACGTGGCGCCTGTAACCATCCCGACGGCGCGGTCAACAACCTGCGTACGGCCCTCGAGACGTTCGCGGCCGACGTCGAGCGCCACGTGAGCGGGCATCCCTGCGCCGGACTCGGCACAACGCCGTTGCCGGCGCCGCCACGTTCGGCCTTTGGCTGGCGATGAGCGGTCCGGGACCTCGCCTTCGCGTCAATCCGATTCGGTGTGATGGGGCGCGGTACTGCGCCGAGATCGTGCCAGAGCTCATCGGCCTCGACGAGTGGGGCTATCCGATCGTCTCGTCTGCCCAGATCGACGATCCGCGCCTCCTGCGGCTGGCGGAGCGCGCCGTCAGCGAGTGCCCTCGGGTGGCGCTCCAGCTCGCCCGCCTCCGCGACCGAGACCGCTGAGCCCGCTCAATCGTCCGGATGCGGGGTCTGACCCGGGCTCGGCGAGCCGCCATCATCGCTGCCGCCGCCGTCGTTCCCTCCACTCCAGCTGCCTGTCGGCGACGGCGCGCTGTCATGGCCGGCTGTGGGACGCGCGGTTTCGTCGTCCCCGCGCTCTGACGCTGACGATGACGGCGAGTCATCCCCGGTCGGACCGGGCGTCTCGCCGGTCGGAGCCGGGGATGGGCGCTCCGATTCGACGTCGCCCTCTTCGCTGAGCAGGGTTGCCGCATCGAGCTTGTATCGCGGCCACAATGGCGACGACGGATCGACCGACAGCTCCGTGAACGCCGCGTGAAGCTCGGTGGTGGCGTCAGCCAGGCTCTGCGCCGGATTGACGTGTCCTGTCGCGTCGGCCAGGCTCTGCTCCGCGAACTCGAGGTGGAGCGCGATGTCGTCAGCGCCCGGGAGCTTGAGCATCACGCCCTGGCGAGCGGCGCGGACGACGAACAGGGCCGACCCCGGCGCGGCGTTCCAGCCGGCCGCCGCGACGCTCGCCGCAGCGACGATTGTCGCTGTGGTTGCGATCAACCCTGCGTGCCGGAATCGCGGGCGGAAGCTGAAGCTCAGGAAACGGCGAGCGTGCGGGCGCCGGGACTCGACCAGGACGGCCTCAAGCATCGCGTCGTGGGCACGTTCGACGGCGTGGCGCCGGGGCGTGCGACGGCTGCTGAGACGCCACGCGTCGAGCGAGGCGGAGAGCTGTGGTTCGATCCAGTCGGTCATGCCGCCCTTTTCGGGCTGAGCGCCCGCCGCACGGCCTCAAGCGCCCGGTGCTGCATCGACTTGACGGCGCCGACCGTCCGGCGGGTCGTCGCCGCCACGTCCTCGAGGGACTGATCGAGGACGAAGCGGCGGATCAGGATGTCGCGCTGGTCCTCGGTGAGATGTGCCATGGCCGCGCGCACCCGGTCCGCCTCGAGGTTCACCTCGGCGATCGCGCCCGGATCCACACCCGGGTGGGTGGTGTCGAGGGCGAGACCGCGCTGGCGACTGCCGCGACGGATGTGATCGACGACCTTGTAGCGACAGATGTGCAGAAACCACGCCTGCACCGCGGGCTCCCTCCGGTCGCGGAGCGTTTTGATCGAGGTCACTGCCGCCACAAACACGTCCTGCGTCACATCCTCAGCTGCTGTCAGATCACCGAGGCGAGCGAGCGCGTACGCATGCACATCGGGATAGAAACGCTCGAACAGAGCGGTCCACCCATGTGCCTCGCCACGCTGCGCGGCCTCTACCGCCTGGGTGAGGCGGTGGGTGTCTGCCAGGTTCGCGCCGCCCCTGTTGGATTCATCAAATATCAAGTCGGCTGCAGTGGCCTCCGGGATACGGCTGATGGGAATCTGCTCTGGATCGGCGCGCCGCTCCGAGTCGGCGAGCGACCGTCCGTGGCGCTTGGGGCGTCACGGTTTCGCGGACCCCGGGGTGCTTACGGGCTCAGGTACCGCATGTGGCATCGCCGTTGATCGTGATCGTGTGACCCGCCCCACCGGGCCCGGCTTGGGTCAGCATCGCGTTGTTCCAGTGCACGTGACCGTTACCCAGCGTGTACAAGCTGGTTGCCGACGAGCTGAAGAAGTAAGCGACCGATGCCGTCGAGAAGGAGCCGAAGTACACCTCGCCACTGCCGCCCCCGATCTCAACCGAGACCGGTGTCGAGCCGAGCTGGGTGAGGCCGTTGATGAGCGCGAACGCGGCGCCTGCCGGACATTTGACCAGCATCGAGGTCATCGCTCCGCTGATCGCACCGCCGGAGCTGGTCCCGTTGATGGTGATGGTCCCGCCTCCGGGGGTTTTGTTGCCGCACGACACCGATCCGGCGATCGACGTGATGGCGCCGATCGTCCCTTTGGCCTGGCCGGCGGGGGTGGTATCCGTCAGCTGCGCATTGAACTGCGCGCCCTTGGTCGCGTCGAAGTTGGTCACGCCCGGACCGGAGAAGTTCCGCTGGTGGTAGGTCGACCCCGAACCGGCGCCGACACGCACAAACACCTCGTTCGAGGTGAGCGTGACGTAGCCGCCCATCGTCCCGTCAGCCGTCGCGACCCCCATGAGGATCTCCGGGCCGTTCAGCGAGGGGAACGAGCAGGTGACCGCCGTCGCGGTCACGGTGGTAACCAGTTGCACCGCGCCCGTCTCGCTGAACTGGCCACCCGCTGGCGGAACCGGCGTCGGCGACGCCGAAGGTGTGCTTCCTCCCCCGGACGTCGCCGGTCCGCTACCGCCGCACGCGGTCAACGTCAGTGCAGTGACTGCGACGATCGCAACACCAATTCGCCTGAGAACCAGGGCGGGCGGGCAGAGGGAAACCTCCATGGCGGGGCATGATCCTCTGTCGAGCCGAGCGAGCGTCCTGCCGTCGACGAACGTTCGCAGTCATGTGACAAGGCATACGGGGCTACGCCACCCCGATCGCGAATGGAGCGTCGACCGACGCCACCGAGACGCAGTTCCGTCCGAGCGCTTTCGCCGCGTACAGGGCTTTGTCGACAGCTCGAAGCAGGGTGTCTGCATCGTCTCCAACGTTCGAAGCGGCGACGCCGATGCTCACCCGAGGTCTCCTGACGCGTGCCGAGGCGGCATCCAGCTGCGTTGGTCGCGCGGCGCCGGGGGGACCCCCAGGCTGGCTCATCAATTGAGCGTGTGCTTCTCCCCCGATCAGGGCATACGGAACGGGCGATCGCAACGGCGTTGTTGGCGGTGCAGCCGCAAAACGAAACATGCGGCCACGGACGGTGCTCCGCTAGGGGCTGGCGCCGACCTGCCCGGGCAACCCGTGCACGGGAATCCCGACTCCCGCTATGCGCACCGACTGCGCCCACATGCCATCCGGCGGCACCGTGACCACCTGGGTCGATCCCGATTCCGCTGGGACAGCAAACGGCAGCCTCGGCAAAATCACAACGGGATTCTGCGGCCCGGCTGCGGGTGGCGCCGGCCGGAGCAGCGCGACACCCGCCGTCAGCGCCACACAGGCGGCGACGATCCCATACAGCAGGCGACGGGCAGCGGTGGGTGTCAGGCCCCCAGTATGCATGGCGGCCGGAGACTGGTTACGGTCCGAACGCGTAGACCGCCCCGTCCATACCGCCGGTGAAGACCATTCCGTCGGACACGGCGTCGGAGCTGTAGAAGGGCTGCGCGATGGTGTCGTGCCAGAGGCTTGCTCCGCTCGCTTCGCTGTACGCCGTGATGCCTCCAGCGGTGTCATTCGAGTACACCGCCTGGTCACCGATTGCTCCCCCAATCGCAGGCGAGCTCAGGATCATGCCGCCGACTGGTGCAGCCGTGCCCGTGTACCAGATCACGGACCCCGTCGTCGCGTTGAACTGCCACATCCCGTATCCGTATGCGACGAAGACCGCGTTGCCGACGACAGCCGGCGTCGAGACCGAGTTGACATAGACATGGATCATCTTCGACATGCGGAACTGCCAGGTGACCGCGCCGGTCATCAGGTCGAGCGCATACATCACCTGGTTCTTCCCGGGTATGTACACCTCGCCGTCGGCGAATCCGTTGACCCCTGGAGCCGTGATCGTCGCGCCGGCACCAACGTCGAGATCACCAAAGGTCGCAGTCTGGTAGCGCCAGATTTCCGCCCCATTTCGGGCGTCCAATGCATAGATCGAAGAATCCGGCTGGCTGCTGTCCATGACGAGAATGGGTCGCTGATTCGAGTCATAGGCGAGGGCAGGGGGCGACCACGATCCTGGATACGTGCGGTTGTTGGTGTCGCCCCAGCCGTTGAACGACCAGACGAGCTTGCAGGGGCCCAGCGGGTTGCCGACGCCGGTGATTGCCCATTCGCTCCCGTAGTTGTCCGTCTCGCTGAGGCCTGTATCCCCAAAGAACACCTCCGGTCCGTTCCCCAGGTCGGCAACAACCGGAGCCGCGACGATGCGGCCACTGACCTTGTAGCTGCACACAGGCGATCCGGTGGTTGCGTCGACGGCCCAGAGCGTGTGCCCAAACGTCGCACCGATGTAGACGGTGTTCCCATACACGGCCGGCGACGAATCCGCTCCCTTGCCGCCGGGTTCCGCGTAGGACCACACGATGCTGCCGGTTGCGGCATCCAGCGCCACCAGCCGGTTGCTCCATGTTTGGATGTAAACGAGCGTCTTTCCCAGCGTGGGGTTGTAGACGACCGCAGGCGACGACTCGATCTTGCTGCCCAAGGCGGTCCGCCACTTGAGAGTCAAGCCGGCGGCTGCGGCGGTGGCTCCGGTCGCGGGGTCTGTCGCCACGCCGCTGTGGGTGGCGTCATGGTGGAACATCGGCCAGTCATCGGCTGCCGATTGCGCGGCTCCAGAGTGGACTGCCCAGGTCGATGAGGCAGTCGCGACGCCAGTCGTTGTTGCTGCTGCTGCCACTACGGCGAGCATCGATAGGGCGCGTGAACCCGCGCGGAACACGAGTCGCGTGGTGTCACGGCTCGCCCAACCACGGGCACCCTGCATCCTGAAACACCCCCCGAATCTGACGCTGCGGCCGAGTGTACGTATTTCGCTCAGGCAGCGTCAACGGCGAGGCTGGCCGAGCCGCGTTCTCTGCGGCCAGTACGTCGGCGAATCAGTGCGGAGTGGACGATGACAGCGTCGGCCACCGGGTGGGCGTCAGGGTTTGGACTGTGCAGCCATTGAGGACGTGAGCGGCTGCCAGTCGGGATGGATGGCATGCAGAGCGCGTCATGAATTTCACGCTTCCGATTGAAGAAGGCGTTGTCCCAGAATGAATCTGACTGCTGAGTGACGCCTACCGACTGCTCATAGGCAGCGATAATCCTTTCCACCAGGGCGCCGTGGTCATCTTCCACGGACTGCTGCGGGGTGACCGCGGTGGACTTCAAGAGGTGCAGCTCGGCCGCGAGTTCATCGCGTTCGCGGATCGCCTGATCCCGCTGGTAGAACGGCCTGCGCACCAGCGGGATACGGCGGTGGATCCCGAACGGAATCACGAGCCACTTCCTACACGCAGGGCTACGGGGGAACGCCTCGGGACGGTATCCGGATTGGACGATGAATGATCAGCCATCGCTAGGGGAGCCTTCCGGTGAGCGGTCTGACTCTGAGCCTAAGGCCATTGTCCTAGATGCTACACGCTGGACAGGCGACCGCAGTCAGAGGCAGAAGTTGCGTCGCGGCCGGTGGCGCCGCCGTCGACGAAGTGCAATAAGCGTGTTCTTCCCGCGCCGCGTTGGCCGTAGACAACCTCCTGATTACTCGACGTGACTTGGGCCACGAGCGTTCCCGTGTGTAGGGTCGGTCTACCCCACCGACCGTGCGTCACCAAGCGCGGCTCCACGCGATCCGCCAAGTGCATCCATCGCGTCACGCCAGCAGAGGCGCTGCCGCGCTCGTATCAACCGATTTTGCGGCCGCGAAGAGGCTGTTTACCGCCACGGGCTACCCGTTTTGCCGGGTTCATCTGCATGCGGACTGACCGGCCGCCGCCGATCATCTATCTAGTCAGTTTTTAGTACAAGACGGCTTGACACTGGCGGGAAACAAAAGAGAGATACCCGGCAA
>PLZA01000067.1:70444-214919 GCA_003153505.1 Candidatus Dormiibacterota bacterium | reverse complement strand
TCCGCGCGGTCTTCGAGCGCGCGGTGCAGCGCCGTCTCGTCGCCGACGTGCCGGTGGGCATCTGCTTGAGCGGTGGTCTCGACTCGTCGTCGATCTGCACGGTCATGGCGCAGCAACTCCGCGACCACGTTCCCGACACCGAGTCGCTCGGTGACCGCCTGAAGACGTTCTCCGCGGTGTTCCCCGGCGATCGCATCGACGAGAGCGCATACATCGACAGCGTGCTGCAGGTGACCGGCGCGGACAACAGCGCGGTGCAGCCCACAGACCAGGACTTCATCCGCGAGCTCGAGGCGTGGGTCTGGCACATGGAGGAGCCGATGGTCTCCTCGGCGCCCTTCGCGATGTGGATGGTGATGCGGCTCGCACGACGCCAGGTCACCGTGACGCTCGACGGTCAGGCGGGTGATGAGCTGCTCGCCGGATACGACCACTACCCGTATGTGCTGCTCCGCCAGCTCCTGCGCGAGCGCCGCTACGCTGAGTTCGCTCGCGAGGCCTGGTTGCTCCGCGACATCGTCAGCCCGCTGGTCCGGAGGCGGCTTCGTGAGCGTGGCCGGCGCGTCGACGTTGCGGGCATGCTGGCGCCATCGTTCACCCGTGGCCGCAAACCGCCGGAGGACGACCGGGTTGCAGACGATCTCAAGCGCCGCCTGCTCCAGGACTTCCGGACCTACAGCCTGCCACCGCTGCTGCGCTACGAGGATCGGGCGTCGATGGCGCATTCGCTCGAGGCGCGACTGCCCTTCCTCGACCAGGAGCTGGTCGACTACATCCTCACACTCCCGCGCACCGCGATCATCCACAGCGGCTGGACGCGGGCGATCGTGCGCCAGGCCCTGCATGGCGTTCTGCCCGCCAAGGTCGAGGCCCGTCGCAAGAAGATCGGCTTCACCACGCCCGAATTCCGCTGGTATCGCCGCCAGCGGGCGGTGCTGCAGAGCCTCATGCGCTCGCCGTCGTTTCGCGCGCGCCCGTACTGGAAAGCCGCTGCGGTGGCCGAGAACTTCCGTCGCGCGTGCGCCGGTGAGGTCGAGGAGTCGATGTTCTTCTGGCGCGCGGTCAACGCCGAGGTGTGGTTGCGCATCTTCATCGACGGTAAGACGCGCGCGCTCGACAAGGAGAGCTACCAGGGCGGCTTCGTCCGCCGGGGTGATCGGGTGACGGCGCGCAGGGTGGCCGGCGGGGAGGCGCTGCTCGCCGGCGCGCGCCTCAACTGGGGACGGCACCTGTTCCTCGAGGACCGGGGCCGGATCTGGGCTCGAATGCCACTTCGATCGACCTTGATCAAGCCTGGCGACGATCTTCTCGAAGCTGTCTCCGGGTCTCTCGAGCGCCTGCGCAGCGACGGCATCGACGTCGCGGACGGCGACATCCTGCTGGTGAGCGAGAAGGCACTGGCGATCAGCCAGGGACGTTCCTATCCGATCAACGAGATCAGGGTTTCACGGGCGGCGCGAGTGCTCTCCCGCTACGTGAGCCACGAGCCCACCGGGGTCGGGCTCGCCCACCCCACGACCATGCAACTGGCCATCGACGAAGCGGGCGTGGGTCGGATCCTCCTCGCAGCCGCCGCCGCTGCGGTGACCAAGCCGCTCGGCATGCGCGGCGTCTTCTATCGCGTGGCGGGTCACGGGGTCAACGCCATCGACGGGCCCTCGTCGCTCAACCTCCCTCCATATGACAAGTGGGCGACCAAGTCGCCGCTGGATCCGTCGGGTGCGGCGCTGAGCATCGCCGCCGACGTCCGCCGGCGCACCGGGCGCCGGGTGGGGGTGGCGATCATCGACGCCAACGACATGGCTGCCGAGGTGTTCGCGTCAGTCGGCATCGATGCCGGATCTGTTCTTGCCATGGTTGCCGATAACCCGTTGGGTCAGTCGGACGAGCAGACACCCTTCGGTCTGGTTCGCCGGGTGGCCCCGGCTGAGGTCGCGGTGCCTGCACCGGAGCCGGTGCCGGTCGGAGCGTGAGCGGGCGAGGCGGCGGCGATCTTCGCTGGGCGGAGATCGACACCGATGCACTGGCGCAGAACGCGGCGGTGATCGCCGCGCTGGTCAGGCCCGCCCAGATGATGGTCATGGTCAAGTCGAACGGCTACGGGCACGGCATGGCGATCGCCGCATTGGCAGCCCTCGACGGTGGGGCCGAATGGCTCGGCGTCTACACCCCGGACGAGGCGCTCGGGCTCCGCGCCGCGGGGGTCGAAGCTCGCATCCTGGTCGTGGGCTGGAGTCCGCCGACGGTCCTGGATGATCTGATTGCCGCGGACGTTGATGTGAGCGTCCTCGACGCCGACGGCATCCGCGCGGTGGCGGCTGCGGGTGGGAGGGCTCGCGTCCACCTCAAGATCGACACCGGGCTGCACAGGCTCGGCGCGCTTCCCGAGACGGTCGAGACGCTCGGCGGCGCCGTGCGCGAGGCGGGACGACACGTCCAGGTCGTTGGGATCTTCACCCACTTTGCCGGCGCTGGTGAGGATCCCGGATTCACGATCGAGCAGCACGGTCGCTTCCTCGAGGCGGTCGAAGCACTCCGCGCAGTCGCGCCTGACGCGCTTCTGCACACGTCGGGCAGCGCGGCGATACTGGCCCATCGCGCGATGCACCACGACCTCGTCCGCTCGGGTATCGCGTTCTACGGTTACCCACCGGTTCCCGGCCCCGCCACGCTGCGGCCGGCGATGCACGTCTTCTGCCGCGTGGCCCAGGTGCGCACGGTCGCCGCGGGCGAGAGCGTGGGCTACGGCCGGACCTGGCGGGCGGAAGCGACTCGGCGGATCGCGACCGCGACGCTCGGGTACGGGCAGGGTCTGCCGAGAGCGCTGTCCAGCCGTGGGCACCTCGCAATTCGCGGTCGGCGCTGCCCGATCGTCGGGATCGTGAGCATGGATCAGGTGGGCGTGGACGTGTCCGACATTGACGGGGTCGTCCCCGGAGACACGGCGATGTTCATCGGCGAACGTGGTGGTCTCCGCATCGGCGCTGACGAGGTGGGCGACCTGTGCCGCACCCTGCCGCACGAGATCCTTTGCGGCATCTCCGAGAGCATCCCGCGCCATCCTGGGGTCACGCCTGCTGCGCTACCGTGAGGAGCGTGAGTCGCCCGCTCCGCATCGCTGTCGCGCAGTACGAGCCGCACGTCGGCGAGCTCGAACACAACCGCTCGCAAGCTGTGCTCTGGGCAACCGCGGCCGCCGACCAGGGAGCGAATTTGATCGTGCTCCCCGAGCTCGCGTCCAGTGGGTATGTCTTCGGTGACGAAGCCGAGGCCCAGCGGTCCGCCGAGGATCCGGACGACGGGCCGACGGTCCGCGCGCTGCGTGAAGTGTGTGCCAAGCACCAGTGCCACATCGTGGCCGGGATCAGCGAGCGGGACGGCGACTGCCGGCACAACAGCGCGGTGCTGATCGGGGCATCCGGGCGCATGGCGACCTACCGGAAGCTGCACCTCTACTACGACGAGCAGTCGTGGTTCAGGCCCGGCGAGGAGCTGCCGATCGTCGATCTTCCGTTCGGGCGGGTGGGCATGATCATCTGTTTCGACCTCTGGTTCCCGGAGGCTGCCCGAGCCCTTGCACTCGCCGGCGCGGAGGTCATCGCGGTGCCCACCAATTGGGTCGCCTCGTTCAAGCGCACTGTCTGGGATGACCGCGGCTACTGCCAGGGCGACTATGTCGCGATGGCAACGGCCGCCCAGAACGGCGTGGTCATGGCCTGCGCGGACCGGATCGGCGTCGAGCGGGGTGTCACGTTCATCGGCGCTTCGATCATCGTCGGCGCGGACGGCTGGCCGGTGTCCGGCCCGGCGAGCAAGGATCGGGAGGAAGTGCTCATCGCCGACGTCGACCTCGACTCCGTCGAACACGCGAGGCGGCGCACACCCCGAAACCACCTGCACACCGACCGGCGGCCGGATGCCTATCGCGCATCGGCCGGGCACGCCGCGCCCGCGACCGGGACGCACGCCTGAGCGCGACGATCGGGGCGACCGCCCTGCTCGAGGGGCTGAACCCGCCGCAGCGCGAGGCCGTCGAGGCCCCTGATGGTCCGCTGCTCATCTTCGCCGGTGCGGGCAGCGGCAAGACCCGCGTCCTGACGCACCGCATCGCGTACGTGATCGCCACGCGCCGTGTGCGACCGGACCAGATCTGCGCGGTGACGTTCACGAACAAGGCCGCGCGCGAGATGCGCGCCCGCGTCGAGCAGTTGATCGGAGACAGCATCAAGGGGATGTGGCTCGGCACCTTCCACTCGCTCGGGGCCCGTCTCCTGCGCCGCGAGGGTGACGCGATCGGCATCCCCTCGGGATACACGATCTACGACGAGGCAGACCGGCTCTCCGCCATCCGCAACGCCATCCGGGCCGAGGGGATCGACGAGAAACGCCTGACGCCGAGCCGTGCGGCGCACGCGATCAGCGCCGCAAAGAATGAGCTGCTCGATGCGCGTGACTTCCAGGCTCGGGTGAACCCGAACACCATGGACGAGCAGATCGCGCGCATCTACTGGGCGTACGAGCGCGAGCTCGACGCGGCATCGGCACTGGACTTCGATGACCTGCTGCTCCGAGCCGTCACGCTCTTTCGCGAAGCCGACTCGGTCCGCGAGTACTACCAGGATCGATTCCTCCACCTCTTCGTCGACGAGTACCAGGACACCAACAAGGCGCAGTACGAGCTTGTCAAGATCCTCGGCGCCAAGCACCGCAACGTCACCGTGGTCGGCGATGACGACCAGGCCGTGTACGGGTTTCGAGGCGCTGACGTGCGCAATATCCTGTCCTTCGAGCACGACTTCCCGGATGCGACCAAGGTTGTGCTCGAGCAGAATTACCGCTCCACGCAACCGATTCTCGACATCGCGCACGCGCTCATCCGCAACAACAGCGAGCGCGCGCAGAAGAGGTTGTGGACCGAGCAGAGCATCGGCGAACCCGTGCGGCTCATCTCCGTGTACGACGAGCGTGAGGAAGCACTTGCGGTCGGGTCGGAGATCGAGAACCTCATCGGTCGCGAGGGAGTAACCCTCGCGGAGTGTGCCGTGCTCTACCGCACCAATGCACAGTCACGTGCCTTTGAGGAGATGTTCCTGAGGCGCGGCATCCCATATCAACTGGTGGGCGGACTGCGCTTCTACGACCGGCGCGAGGTCAAGGACGTGCTCGCGTATCTCCGTCTGTGTGTCAATCCGCGCGACACCGTGTCGTTCGCGCGTGTCGTGAACACGCCGCGTCGCAAGATCGGCGATCGCAGCGTGGCCGAGCTCGACAAGCTGGCGCGCAAGAAGGGACTCGGCCCGCTCGAAGCAGCCCAGCGGCTCGACGAGGGCGAGCAGGCATTGGGACCGGCGGCGATGGCGGCGCTCCGCGGATTCGCCGACCTCATGGAGCGGCTCAGCTTGGACGCGCAACGCGTGCCGCTCCCGGTGCTGTTCGAGCGTGTCCTCGACGAGACCGGCTACCGGGAGATGCTCCAGGACGGGACCCAGGAAGGCGCGGAGCGCTGGGCGAACGTCCTCGAGCTGGCTGGGCTCGCCGGCGAGTATTCCGACGTGCCGCCACCCGACGGGCTCGTGCAGTTTCTCGAGAATGTCGCCCTGGTCAGCGATGTGGACACCATGCGCGACGAGGCCCCGGGGGTCACGCTGATCACCTTGCATCAGGTGAAGGGCCTCGAATTCGGGGTGGTGTTCATCGCCGGTATGGAAGAGGGGCTCCTGCCGCATTCGCGGGCGCTCGAGGAGGGCGACGCGGGGATCGCCGAGGAACGCCGGCTCGCATACGTGGGGATCACGCGCGCGCGCCGCCGCCTGTACCTGCTGCACGCCTTTCGCCGGCACACCTATGGCACGCCGCAGCTCGCCGAGGCATCGCGCTTCCTTGGCGAGATCCCGGGCGATCTGCTCGAGGTGCAACTTCGCCCGGGCGCGCCGTCGCTGGGCGATATCAGGGCATCCGGCACCGTGCGACGCGCGATCGTCGGCTATGCGACTCGACCAAACCCTGTCGAACTGGCACCGCAGCGGTTCAGCGAGGGGATGCGCATCGGCCACCAGCGCTACGGTGAGGGCACCGTGCTCAAGAGCACCATGACCCGAGGTGGTGAGGAGCTGGTCATCAAATTCGATGATCACGGCGTCAAGATCTTCGCGGTCGCCGATGCGACGCTCTGGCCGATCGTGGAGCCCTGAGGGAGCGGTGGATACCGGGAACATCGAGACAGCGTTTCCCGAGCAGGCGCGCGCACGCGTGATGGCGCTGCGCGAGGAGCTCGAGCATCACTCGCGGCAGTATCACGTGCTCGACGCACCCGAGATCACCGACGCCGAGTACGACCGCCTCTTCCGCGAGCTCGTCGACCTCGAGTCAGCGTATCCGGATCTGCAAACCGCCGATTCTCCGACCCAGCGAGTCGGAGGCGAACCGGCGGCGACCTTCACGAAGGTCAGCCATCGAACCTCGATGCTCAGTCTCAACAACGCCTTCAACCCGGACGAGGTGCGCGACTTCGGCGCTCGGGTCGAACGCGCGATCGGAGCAGTCAGTGGGTACGTCTGCGAGTTGAAGATCGACGGCCTCGCCATGTCGATCACGTACTCCCGTGGGAGCTTCGTCCGCGCGGCCACGCGGGGCAATGGCGTCGAGGGCGAGGATGTGACCGCAAACGTGCGCACCATTCGCTCGGTGCCCAGGGCGCTCGCGCCGCTGGACGGTGGTCTGCCGGACGAGCTCGAGGTCCGCGGGGAGGTCTACCTGCCCAAGGGGGCGTTTGCCGCTACCAATACCCGCCTCGAGGAGGCCGGCAAGCCGGGATATGCGAACCCTCGCAGCGCGGCGGCGGGGGCGGTCCGTCAGCTCGACCCCACGGTCACCGCCGGCCGGGGCCTGCAGACCTTCATGTACGCGATCGACCCACCGGGCCGGATCCGCAGCCAGGCGGAGGTGCTCGAGACGCTTGCCGCGCTCGGCTTCCGGGTCAATCCGCACCGTCGGCTGGCCGGGTCGATCGACGAGGTCCTCGCCTTTCTCGAGCACTGGTCCGAGCGGCGTCACGACCTCGACTACGACACCGACGGCGTCGTGATCAAGGTCGCATCGCTCGCAGAGCAGGCCGAGCTCGGCACGATCTCTCGCGCCCCTCGCTGGGCGATCGCGTACAAGTTCCCGCCCGAGGAACACGAAACCCAGGTGCTGGACATCCACGTCCAGGTCGGCCGTACCGGCGCCGTGACGCCCGTGGCGGTGCTCGAGCCCACGCTGGTCGCCGGATCGACCGTCCGGCGCTGCACCCTCCACAACGAGGACGAGGTCGCCCGCAAGGACGTGCGCATCGGCGACACCGTGTTGCTGCACAAAGCCGGTGACGTCATTCCCGAGATCGTTCGGGTGATCCTCGAGAAGCGGCCCAAGGATGCGACCCCCTGGCAGATGCCCGAGCACTGTCCCGCCTGCGACACGCTGCTGGTTCGCGAGCAGGGGGAGGTGGTCCGGCGCTGCCTGAATCCCCTCTGTCCGGCGCAGCGCCGGGAGTTGCTCATCCATTTCGCCGCGCGCGGGGCCACGAACATCGAGGGCCTCGGGCCCGCGGTGATCGACCAGCTGCTCGACCTCGGCTACGTCACCGAGCCTGCTGACCTGTTCCGTGTCACCGCCGAACAGCTGCTGACGCTGGAGGGATTCGCCGAGCGATCGGCCACGAAGTTGATCGAATCGATCGCATCCCGACGCCGGGTGCCGCTGGCTCGATTCATCAATGCTCTCGCGATCCGCCATGTCGGCGAGCACACGGCGGAGACGCTCGCGGCGCATTTCGGCAGCATCGATGCGCTCTCGGCCGCCACGGAGGATGACCTGCTCGGCGTGGAGGGCATCGGTGCGGTGGTCGCCGCGCACATGGCCGCGTGGTTCGCGTCGGCCGAGGGCAGGGCGGTCCTCGAGCATCTGCGCGACGCGGGCGTCGAGCCCGAGCGCGCCGCCGGGGGCGGCGGCCCATGGAGCGGTCAGAACTGGGTCATCACCGGGAGCCTCGAGGGCACGAGTCGCGTGGACGCGGAGGCGCGCATCCGCGCGCTCGGGGGCAATCCCACGTCCAGCGTGAGCCGCAAGACCCACGCAGTCGTCGCCGGCGCATCTCCGGGGAGCAAGCTCGAGAAGGCTCAGCGGCTCGACGTTCGCGTGCTCGACGAGGCACAGTTCCTCGCCGAGCTCGAGGCGGCAGAGGGGTCTCCCTGAGCAGCGATACAGTGACCACGATGGCGGCCCCCCGGCGCTCCGAGCGCCTGCTCGACGACAAGGCGCAGCTGCGAGCACGCCTGCGGGCGTCGCCGGACGGCCCGGGCGTGTATGTCATGCGCGGTCCCGACGCGCGGGTCATCTATGTCGGCAAGGCCTCGAACGTGCGCAACAGGCTGCGCTCGTGGTTCAGCGGCGTCGATGCGCTGCAGCCCCGCACCCATCAGCTGATCGCGAGCGTCTTCGATTTCGAGGTGATCGCGTGCCAGAGCGAGCACGAGGCGTTGGTCCTCGAGAACACGCTCATCAAGCAGCACCGTCCGCGCTTCAACGTGCGTCTGAAGGACGACAAGAGCTATCTCTATCTCAAGATCCCGCGTCCGGGCGTGCACGATGCGGTTGCGCCTGGAACCGCGCGCGAGGAGGTGCGCAAACCTCGCGGCAAGAGCGCCGAGGGAGCAACGCTCTTTCCGAGGCCGTACTACACGCGCAAGGTGATCCGTGACGGTGCGCGCTACTTCGGGCCGTACACGAGCGCGCAGTCGTTGCGCACCACCGTCCGCTCGCTGCGCACCATCTTTCCCTTCCGCACCTGCAGTGACGAGGTCTTCCGTCGGGGCAGGGTCTGTCTCGACTATCACATCAAGCGCTGCTCGGGGCCGTGCGAAGGGAAGATCGACGCTCCCGAATACGCCGAGATCCTCGAACAGGTCCAGGAGTTCATGGAGGGCCGGTCGGACACACTGCACGACGAGCTGCGCGACCAGATGGACGCTGCCGCCGACCATCGCGACTACGAGCTCGCCGCGCGGTTTCGCGACCGCCTGCGGGCGATCGAGCGGATCAGCGAGCGCCAGACGGTGCTCCGCGGCGCCCGGTCCGACGAGGACTGCATCGCGGTCGCCGTCGAGGCGGGGCGTGCCATGGCCGCGGTGTTGAGCATCCGCCAGGGGCGGGTGATGGCGATGGAGACACACGAGCTCGAAGGTGTCGCCGGGCTCGACGCCGCGGCGTGCCTCGGCGGGTTCCTCCCGCAGTATTACGCCAACGTGACCTCGATTCCCCGGCGTCTGCTCGTGTCCGATGACATCGACGGGCGAGCCGTCTTCGAGGAGTTCCTCGCCGCGCAACGGGGCGGCCCGGTCGAAGTGCACGTCCCCAAGCGCGGTGACGCACGGCAACTGATCGCGCAGGCTGCCGAGACGGCGCTCGTCGCCCTCCGCCAGCAGCGAATCGTCGACGACTACGATGCCGCCAAGACCGAGGCGCTGCTCGACGACCTCGCGACGCGGTTGCAGCTCCCCGCCCCGCCGAGGCGCATCGAGTGTTACGACATCAGCAACACGATGGGGACGAACTCGGTCGGCTCGATGGTGGTCTTCGAGGAGGGACGGCCGGCGCCCGCGAGCTACCGCCACTTTGGGATCAAGACCGTCGAAGGCTCCAATGATTTCGCGTCGATCGAGGAGACGCTCCGCCGCCGCTTTCGCAGGCTTGGGCCTCGCGGTGATGGCCCCGATGTGGATGTCCCGGTCCTCGATCCCGCGGGGGCGAACGGCACCGATGAGCGGCCGGGCCGGGCGCCGCGAGGCGGGGGCGACGATGCGGATCTGAGTTTCTCGGTGCTCCCCGATCTCATCCTGATCGACGGCGGCAAGGGCCAGCTGAGCGCCGCGGTGAAAGCGCTGCGCTATGCGGGTCTCACCCGGGTCCCTGTGTTCGGACTTGCCAAGCGCAACGAGGAGCTGTACAAGCCGGGCCGCGCGAGGCCGATCATCATCGAACGAGACAGTCCGACGCTCTTCCTCGTCCAGCGTGTTCGCGACGAGGCGCACCGTTTTGCGATCACGCATCATCGAGCACGCCGTGGACGTGCCGCGCTTCGATCGAAGCTTGACGTGGTGCCGGGTCTTGGCCCGGTCCGCCGGCGGGCGCTGCTCCGCCAGTTCGGCAGCATCGACGCCATTCGCGACGCCCCCGTCGAGCAGCTCACCAAGGTGGTGCCCCGACCGGTGGCTCTGCGCGTCAAGGAACTCCTGTGAACCGGCGTGACTCCGTCGAAGACGTTGCGGTCGCGGTGACATCGTTCGGCTTCAAGTTCGGTGTCCCGGCGGACGCCGGCTGGCTGGTGGACGCGCGCATGGTTCGCAACCCGTTCTGGGTCCCGGAGTTGCGCTCGTCGACCGGGCTCGACCAGGCCGTCCGTGACTACGTTCTGGAAGACGTCGTCGCTCACGAGCTCATCGAGCGCACTCACGCGCTGCTGCTGTGGTCGCTGCAGCGCTATCGGGAGCGCGGCCGGGACACCCTGAGCTTCGCCGTCGGCTGCACCGGCGGCAGGCACCGGTCGGTTGCCATCGTCGAGGCTCTGACAGAGCGGCTGCGCGCCGAGGGTGTCACGGTGACCGTGCAGCACCGGGATGTCGACGTGCCGGATCCCCGCCTGTGAGCCGAGCCGTCGAGCTCGGGAGCGACCGCTGACCCATGGACGGTGCTCAGTCCTTCACACAGCGGGTCGCCGCGGAGCTCGCTCCGCACACGCCGTTGCTCGCCTGTTGCCGGCGTTCGCTGGTGGAGGGTCTGGCGCTCGTGACCACGACACCCGGCGCCATCGCGACCACGCGCCCGGTGGCGGTGCGTGCCGCAATGCAGGCGCTCCATGCCGAAAGGATTGCGGCACACGTCTCGCGAGTCGGTGCTGCCCGTCGGGTCCAGTACGTCCTCGTCGGTGTCGAGACGGAGGTCATCGAGACGCGGTCGGCGCGGGTGTGCTGCAGACGCAGCCGGCTTCGCGGCGCGTTCCTCGGCGCCGGCCGCCTCGTTCGCCCCGACGGTGAGCCGTATCTCGAGATCGGCTGCGCTGACGAGACCGGCGCCACCCGGCTGGTCGATGACTTCGCGGTGCTCGAGGTCACGGCGCGCACGCGCCGCCGGCGCGGGCGCTGGGTGGTCACCGTCCGCTCCGGCCTCGCCGTGGGCGCCGCGCTCAGCTCCATCGGCGCCCAGGCCGGCCGGCTGAGCTTCGAGGCGGGGCGCGTGATCCGCGAGGTGCGCAGTGGCGTGAACCGGCGGCTCAACGCCGAGACGGCGAACCTGCGCCGCACCGTTGCCGCCGGGGTCCGTCAGCTCGAGTCGATCGCCGTGCTCGAGGCCGACATGGCACGCTGGCAGGCGCTGCCTCCTGCGCTGCGAGAGGCCGCCGCCCTGCGCGCCCGCCATCCCGACGACGACCTGGCGCAGCTTGCGGAACGGGCGGGCTGCAGCCGGCCGGCGATGGCAGGGCGCCTGCACCGCCTCGTCGCCGCGGCGGGTGAGGCCGGTGATAGGGTGAGAGCGCGCCGCTAACCCGGCATCGGGCATCGAGACGAGTGGAGGTTGTCCCGCATGGGAGTCAGAGTCGGCATCAACGGCTTCGGCCGCATCGGTCGAAACGTCTTGCGCGCTGCACGAGAGCGCTCACCCGACCTCGAGATCGTCGCAGTCAACGACATCACGACGTCGGAGATGCTTGCCCACCTGCTCAAGTACGACAGCGTCTTCGGGCGGTTCGCTGGGACCGTTACTGTCGATACTGACAGCATCACGGTTGACGGCCACGTCATCAAGGTGCTCGCGGAGCGCGACCCGCAGCGGCTGCCGTGGGGTGACCTCGGCGTGGACATCGTGGTCGAGTCGACGGGATTCTTCAGTGATGCCGTGCGCGCCAAGGGCCATATCGACGCCGGCGCCCGAAAGGTCGTGATCACCGCGCCCGCCAAGAACGAGGACATCACCATCTGCATGGGTGTCAACGACTCGGCGTACAACCCGGCCGAGCACCACATCATCTCGAACGCCTCGTGCACCACCAACTGCCTGGCGCCGGTCGCGAAGGTGCTCAGCGACTCGTTCGGTATCGACACGGGATTCATGACCACGGTGCATGCATACACGAAGGATCAGGTGATCCTCGATGCGCCGCACGAGGACAAACGGCGAGCGCGTGCCGCCGCACTCTCGATCATCCCGACGACGACGGGCGCTGCCCGAGCCGTGTCATTGGTGCTGCCCGAGTTGAAGGGCAAGTTCCAAGGCATGTCACTGCGCGTCCCGGTCCCCGACGTCAGCCTCGTCGACCTCACCGCCACGCTGACCAGGAGCGCGACCGTTGACGACATCAACGCCAAGATGCGCGAGGCCGCGAACGGCAGGCTCGAGGGGATCCTCGCCGTCAGCGAGGAGCCATTGGTATCAATGGACTTTCTCCACGATCCGCACTCGTCGATCTTCGACGCACCCTCGACGATGGTGCTCGGCGACCGCACGGTGAAGGTGCTCGCCTGGTATGACAACGAGTGGGGCTACTCCTGCCGTGTCGTCGACCTGGTCAACCTGATCATCTCCCGGCTCTAGGCGAACCATGGGAGCGCTGTCGAAAGCGACCATCGACGACATCGACGTGCACGGCAAGCGGGTCCTGCTCCGCGAGGACCTGAACGTGCCGATGCGCGACGGCGTCATCAGCGATGACCGCAGGATCCGCGAGGCGATCCCGACCATCGAGGCGCTCCGATCCAGGAACGCTCGCGTGATCGTGGTCGCTCACCTCGGGCGGCCGAAGGGAAGGATCGATGACACCGCGCGGCTCGGCCAAATCGCGGCCCGCCTGAGCAGCCTGCTCGGCGCCGACGTGCGCCTTGCCTCGGACGTCGTCGGTGACAGCGCGCACAGCATGGTCGAGTCGCTCCGCGACGGCGACGTCGGGATGCTCGAGAACGTTCGCTTCGAGCCGGGCGAGGAGACCAACGACCCGGCTTTCGCGGAGCAGCTGGCCGCGTTCGGTGACATCTACGTGAACGATGCTTTCGGGACCGCACACCGGGCCCATGCCTCCACCGAGGGGGTGGCGCATCTGCTTCCAGCCGTCGCGGGCAAGCTGATGGCCCGGGAGCTCGAGATGCTCGGCGGTGTCATGGACAACCCGCGCACACCCGTGGTGGCGATCGTCGGGGGCTCGAAGATCTCGACCAAGGTTGGCGTGCTCGACCACCTCCTCGATCGCGTTGACGTGCTCTGGGTGGGAGGGGCGATGGCGTGCACCTTCTATCGCGCGCTCGGCGAGAGCACGGGCACATCGCTGGTGGAGGAGGAGCAGGTCCAGACCGCGAAGCGGCTCCTCGACTCAGCCGGCGGCCGGCGTGCGGACCTCCGCCTGCCGATCGACGCCGTGGTTGTCGAGAGGGCGGTGGCGAATGCGCCGGCGCAGGTGGTCGCGTGGAAGGCCATCCCGGATGGCTGGATGGTCGTCGACGCCGGACCCGACACGGTGGGCCGCATCGCCGCCGACTGTGCCGGTGCCGGGACGATCATCTGGAACGGTCCACTCGGCGTCTATGAGATCCCCGACTTTGCTGCGGGCACGCGCGACGTCGCCCGTGCGGTGGCTGCTTCCAAGGCGACCAGCGTGATTGGCGGCGGCGACCTCGCCGCGGCGGTCCAGGATGCGGGAGTTGCTGACAAGATTGGCTTCATCAGTACGGGTGGAGGAGCGACCATCGAGTTCCTCGAGGGGAGAACCCTGCCGGGCATCGCCGCTCTGCGCGATCGCGAGGTGGTCCGGCGTTGACCCCTGGATCCGAGCGGCCGGCCGCCTCCCGGCTCATGGTGGCGGGCAACTGGAAGATGAACACCACCGTGGAGGAGGGCGTCGCCCTCGCGCGGGCGGTCGCGACCACCGTGAGCACGGCCGCTCGCGTCGATGTGGCCGTCCTGCCGCCGTTCACGCACCTGTGGGCGGTCCATGCCGCGCTGCAGGGGAGTGACGTGCGGCTCGGCGCGCAGGACGTGTACTGGAAGGATTCGGGAGCGTTCACGGGCGAGATCTCCGCGGCGATGCTGGCGGGGTGGTGCGACCTGACACTCGTCGGCCATTCCGAGCGACGTCACATCTTTGGCGAGCGCGATGACGAGGTTGGCAGGAAGTTCGTGGCATCGCTGGCGCACGGGCTCGGCGTGATCCTCGCGGTCGGCGAGACGAGTGACGAGCGCGACGAAGGCAACACCTTCGACGTCGTCGATCGCCAGCTGGACGCGGTCTTCGCCGAACTGGCGGGACCGCCTGCCGTTGACGCCTGGGTGATCGCCTACGAGCCGGTCTGGGCGATCGGAACCGGCCGCACCGCGACACCGGAACAGGCACAGGAGGTCGTTGCGCACATCAAGCAGCACGTGCGGTCGAGATTTCCTGACGGATCGCCACGCGTCCTCTACGGGGGCAGCGTCACCGCGGCCAACGCGGCGTCGCTGTTTGCCCAGGCCGACATCGACGGCGCACTCGTCGGCGGCGTGAGCCTTCGCGCCGAGGAGTTCGGCGTCATCGTCGCCGCGGCAGAAGCGGCGGCAGGCTCGCGTGGTGCTGCCTAGCATCGCGGCATGAGTGGCGTGCGACCGTTCGTGCTCGTCGTTCTCGACGGGTGGGGGCACAATACCGATCCTTATGGCAACGCTATCGCCGCGGCGCGCACACCTGAGCTCGACTCGCTCGAGAGCCGGTGGCCGCATACGACCGTTGACGCCAGCGGCGAGGCGGTCGGGCTCCCGGCCGGTCAGCAGGGCAATTCGGAAGTGGGTCATCTCACGATCGGCGCGGGGCGGCTGATCTATCAGCCGCTTTCCCGGATCAATCGGGCGGTCGAGGACGGCAGCTTCTACGAGAACGCGACGATATGTGCCGCAGTCGACCGCGCGCTCGAACGGGGCAGCGCGCTCCACTGCCTCGGGCTGATCTCGCCGGGCGGCGTCCACAGCCACCAGGATCACGCAGTGGCCGTTGCCGAGCTCGCCCGGCGCCGCGGCTTGGAAACCGTGTGGTTCCATGCGTTCCTCGATGGGCGTGACGAACCGCCCACGAGCGCCGCCGGATTCATGCGGACATTCGTCGACCAGCTGCGGCGCGTCGGCGTCGGGGCGGTCGTCTCCGTCGCCGGACGCTACTGGGCGATGGACCGAGACAAGCGCTGGGATCGAATTCAGCGCGCATATGACGTCATCGTCGGCGCCGGCAACGGCATCGCCACCGACCCGGTGGCGTACATCGAGTCGCAATACGCCGCGGAGATCAACGACGAGTTCATCCCTCCCGCGTCGATCCTCCACGAGGGCAGCCGCGTCCGGATCGAGGACGGCGACTCGATCATCTTCTGGAACTTCCGCCCCGACCGTGGCCGCGAGTTGAGCCACGCGCTCGTCGATGCGGACTTCGACGGCTTCTCCCGGACGAAGGTGCTGCGCGACGTCGAGCTGGTCACCTTCAGCGAATACGAGCGCGACCTCCGCGCTCAGGTTGCCTTCCCGCGTGAGGACGTCCGCCACACGCTCGCCGAGGAAGTGAGCGCGGCGGGACTGCGCCAGTTCCACGTCGCGGAGACCGAGAAGTACGCACACGTCACGTACTTCATCAACGGTGGCCGCGAATCCGCATTCGACGGCGAGGAACGACTGCTCGTCCCGTCGCAGCGCGTGCCGACCTACGACACGGTGCCCGAGATGAGCGCCGAGGGCATCACCGATGCGGTGATCGCCCGGCTCGACCAGGCTGACGACTCGCTCGTCATCGCCAACTTCGCCAACGCGGACATGGTCGGCCACACCGGCCGCTTCGACGCGACGGTGCGTGCGGTGGAGTGCATCGACACCTGCCTCGGTCGCATCGCGAGCGCCGTCGAGCGGGCGCATGGCGGCCTGCTCATCACCGCCGACCACGGCAACGCCGAGTACAAGATCGATCGGCGCGACGGATCGGTGCTCACCGCGCACACCACCAGCCCCGTGCCCGTGATCATCTGCGGTGCCGGCCACGGACCGCTGCGCGACGGCGGGGGGCTGCGCGACATCGCGCCCACCGTGCTGGACGCGATGGGGCTCCCAGTCCCCGCCGAGATGACGGGGACATCGCTGCTGAGACCCTGACGCCGCTCCCTACGGTGTCGGGGACGGCGCCTGGAACGGCACCGGCTCGATCTGGTCGACGGGATGCGGGCCGCTCTGCCACCCGTCAGCCGGCCCAATGGTCAGCTGACATGTGTTGCCGGTGCTGGTGTCACAGGCCACCGGTTGGGTGTGTGTCGCGACTCCGTCGCTCCAGCTGACGGTGATCGCGACCGTGAAGGTCTCGGTCGCGCTCACGGTCGCGCCGGTGGACACCTGTGCGTAGTCGTGGCTGACCGCGCACGAGTCGCGCCAGCGCTGGGTTGCGGGGTCGTAACTCGGCAGGAGTGCCGGTCCCTGCTCCACGGGACCGGGCGCAGTCGTGCTCGTACCGTCGCCCCAGTTCCACGCCACGGGCCCGGGAATCACGGTGACGTCGTACAGCAGGAAGACGGTGTAACCGCCGACGACGGTGGTGCTCAGCGCGTGGTAGGGCTCGGGCGCAACCGGCACCGTCGATTCGGTCCACACGCACGTGGGGATGTGGACGTAGGTGCGTGAGCTGGATGACCCACCAGGGAGCATCGCGATGTCACCGATCGTCCAGGATCTCGTCAGTCCGGTCACCAGGTCCGCGCCGATCGGGAACGGGGGCGTGTTCAGCACGCTCGCCGGCGGCACCGGTGGGGGAGCCACGCCCGCGAGGAACGGAGGGCTGAAGGTGAAGGAGGCACCCTGGCAACTCCCTCCGAACGGCGCCACCGGCCGGGCGTCCTGCCAGATGCCGAGGTTGAGCACGATCGCGGTGACCGCGATCAGGTGGCCGCCGACATTCGCCGCCGTGGCCGGACTGCCCATGGCCGTCGCGGTTGGATCGCCACCCGGCGGAATCGCACCTTTGACCGCGTACGCGAAGCGAGGGTCAAGGCCGTCATACCCACCCTGGGCATTCAGCACGAATGCGGGGTGGATGGAGACCGCAGCCACGATCCCGCCGCCCGGTGACGGCGAGCCCGGTCCGCTGTGGAAGCGATGGACCTGCGGGCACGTCAGGCCTTGCGGATTGACGCCTGCCGGGGGTATCTCGAGCGGGTTGCGCGGCTCAGACCCAGTCGAGACGATCCCGGTCGGGACGATCGGGAGGTACGTCCCACCGGCGCCGGCGACCAGCCTGCCGTGTGTGACGGCGCCGGAACCCTGGCTCGACGGTCCCGGCTGGGTGTCGCCACCGCCGCCCCCGGCTGCGAGGACCGTCACCCCGGGCAGGAGCGCGAGGATGGCCACCGCGGCGAACGAGCGGGCCGCGCGACGCATCAGCGTCCGCACCGTTCCGCTGCGCCCGGTCGGGAGGCCACGATGTCCCGGGGCGCGCCGCCACCACACGAGGTCACGGCGAGCAGCCATGCACCGATCAACGCTGTTGTCGCGAGCCCACTGACGGTCTCAAAAGGCTTGGCTAATGCTAAGCTCGCGGAGCGAGCCGGTAAACCCGGCCGACACGAGAGAGTGACCACGGATGACCAGCACAGAGACCAGGGAAGAGACCGCGATACGGCGCGCGGCCGTCTACTGCCGAATCAGCGATGACCGCGAAGGCAAGGGACTTGGCGTCGAGCGACAGCGCGAGGACTGCGTCAAGCTCTGCGAGCTTCGCGGATGGGACGTCGCGGCCGAGTACATCGACAATGACGTAAGCGCATCGAGCGGAAAGGTTCGCCCGCAGTATCGCGCCATGATGGCATCCCTCGAACGCGGCGAGCTTGATGCCGTCGTCGCGTACAGCGCAACGCGACTGCACCGGAACGTAAGCGAGCAAGAGGCATTCATCAGCGCCATACGCGCCCGCGGGCGCGACGTCGTGACTGTCGAGACGGTATCCGGCGGACCGGTGAACGTACACAAAGCCGAAGGACGTATGACGGCGCGCATTACCGGCGCTGTCGCGGTCGGTGAAAGCGAGCAAATCAGCGAGCGTCAGCAGCGCAAAATGGTCGAAGTCGCGCAAGCCGGCCGGCCGCACGGCGGCCTAAGAGCTTACGGCTACCGCAACGTGTATGCGTTCGATGCGGCCGGTAATAAGTCGCTACAGCGCGTCGACCTGGTCGAGGACGAAGTCAGGCATATACGGACGGCGGTCGATATGATTCTGTCCGGCGCTTCGCTGTACGCTGCCGCGACGCGTATCAATGCGGACGGCGCGCGTACGACGTCAAAGGATGGCGGCACGACATGGAAGGAGACGACGCTACGTCGGATGCTTACTAACCCTCGGCTCGTCGGTAAGCGGTCGCATGCGCCGGAAGTGTCGCGCTACACGCGGCCGGACGGCAAGGTAGTCATAGTGCGCGGCGAGCCGGTCGAATATGCCGCGATTTGGCCCGCAACTGTCACGCCGACGGAGCACGCGCAACTAAAGGCTCGCATCGGTAAGCGCGCAGCGATTGCACAGAGTAAGCGGCGCGATGACGGCGTAAACCATAGCGGCGAGAATGGCGCAGGTAATCATGTTCGGCACTTGCTAACGGGCTTGCTCTTCTGCGGTAAGTGCGGCCACATACTTATACACCGGCCAAAGACCAAGAGTCAAAGAGAGACGTACGGCTGTTCTGCTAAGCTGCGCGGCGGATGCAATGGGACCAGCATTACCGCAGACGTCGTCGAGCGGTATGTAATCGAGCGCGTCGGCCGGTTCATCGCTGCGCCGGTCGCCAATCCTGCGAGCATGTCGGACGCCGTCGAGCGCATGACCGCAGAGAATGCACAAGATAGCGCGGCCCTCGTCGCGCTACAAACTGCCTACCGCGAGCACCGCATAAGCATCGAGGACTTCGCGCCGACGGCGAACGGTCTCCGTGCACAGATCGCGACACGTACGTCAGAGCTTGACGCGACGGCCGTTGCGGTCGACACCACAGCGCGCCGCGTAACGCTCGCGGAGCGGTGGGACACACTCGACGCCGACGAGCGCCGCGAAGCATTGCGGCTCGCGCTGTCGAGCATCGTTATTACGCCGTCGCGGACGCGCGGCCGTCTGTCGGCTGAAGGTCTCGCGGCACAAATGCGCGACCGCGTGACTATCACGACAGTAGGCGACATGCTCGACGTACAGCGCGAAGCCGAAGGGCTAACGGAAGTTGGCGGACGCATCGGCCGCGTACACCGCGCGGAGACCACGTAACCTACAGCGCGGCACGCGACACGCCGACCTAGTAGGCAGCTCGACGCTTTGGCGGGCCGCGACGGACACGGGTCTCTCCGGACCGCCGGAAAACCATCGGCTCACCTGACGGGTGCCGCGGTAGTCTTGCCCGATGACTAGGTGCGCCGGTTAGTGAGCCTTGATGAGAGCGCCAGCGCTCGCAAGCGCAACCGTTGACGCATTCCATCGCGAAAAGCCGGTCCACGACATCTGTCCATAGTCCGCGAATCGCTCTGGCAGTGTGACGATTTCCGCGCCCGCAAAACGGACCGGGATGACCTTGCCGACGGCACCGAAGAAGCCAACGATGCTCCCCGACGTCATGTTATTGGCGAACCCGTTATTGCTCTCTAGGACTTTGCATCCGAGCAGTAGCGCAGCAGACTGCACATTGCCCTGGTTGTCAGTGTCCTGAACGTGAGGTGCATCCACGAGCAAGGGCCGACTATTTGCGTCCTTGAGCGTGCGGAGCTGGACCATCGCGCTCGTCGAGAGAACCCACACCGACTGAGCCCTATAGGCTGCGTCGATGGAACTCCAGATGGCGAGCAAATCGGCGTAGGTAAACACGCCGGCGCTGCCGAGGGTCTGGACATTGGTCACGCCTGCGATGACTGCGGCGGCCATATCCGCCTCGACACCGCGAGCCGTGCGTCGCGACCATTCTCCGAGAAGAAGCTCGTTGAGTGGGAAGGCGCTGTCTTGGGCCAATCCATACGACACGCGGGCGAGCTGCGCGGACGAGTAGGCGATCGCATTGGGCCATGCGATGTTTCCGAACACAGCATCGTTGATGGCATACGCCGTATCTTCACCGATGACAGCGGATTGCTCCGAAGCGTCGATGAGGGTTGGGTAGTTGAGCGGTCCACCGGGCGAGGGGAATGCGCTCGTGTCGATGATATCGGTGTGCCCCAGAAGAGCCGTGGCCGCGCGCATGTCGAGCAAGAGTTGCTTTTCGAAGGACACTGGCACGGCAAAGGCGCCGATGGAACCGCTGGCCTCACCCATGTCTCGACGCTCGATTTCGAGCATCCGTGACACGACGTTGCGACGGATGTAGTTGTCGAAATGCCGCTCGTACTCGCGCTCGTGGATGATCCGCTGCGTCGGGTACTGCGTCGCATTGCGAACGCCTTTCGCCACAGCAGCGGCGATGTCTGTCTCTGTCAGAGGCTTCGGGTCTGGCTTGCTGCGCTTGGCCGCTGGGGTAACGCCGAGGCGTTCCAGGCGGGCGCGTTGAGCTGCGCGAGCCTCGGGGGTCGGTGGAGTATGCGTGACGGTCATTTAGGTCAACCTGATATTGGAGCTGGTGGCAACTGCCTTCGCGGCCCTTGCCTCTGCGGCCTTGCGAGCCTCGAAGGCTTCGCGGGCTGCCTTCTCCTTCGCTGCCTTCTCGGCGGCTACGCGAGCATCGGCTCGGGCGATTGCCTCACGCTCGCCACGACCGCGCTCCCACGCGTCGCGAGAGTCTCGCTCGGCTTCTTTCGCGAAAGCGGACGTATCACCGTTTCGGAACGCGCGCAACTTCTTCGCCTGGTCGACTTCGATGACGAGGTCGCTACCCATACGGAAGATGCCACCCGGCAGCGATCCGGTAGTGCTCCGAGCACGAACCTCCCAAAGCGGAACCCGCGCGAGATATGCGGCTTCGTTGTCGCTGATGGTCTCCACTTCGACCCGTCGCGTTCGCGGAGTAGCTGCCGCGCCAGTCGTTTGCGGAGCTTCCGCACTTGCATTTGTCACCTCTCTATTTTAGCAAATTGGCTCCGTAACGCCTTACAGGATAAGGGTGTTTCGTTACTGCACGGTCCGCGTAGAATAGAGATGTGACTTAGACAACGAAAGAAGCGGCAGCGATCGCAGGATGCTCGACCGTGCGCATTTGGCGAATGGTCAAACGGGGCGAGTTGCCTGCGCGCCGGATCGGGAAGCGCGGGCGCATCCGTGTCGATGCCGACGTGCTCGCGCTCGTGATCGCCGGGCAGTCGGTGAGACTGACCTAGGTGAGACTGACTTAAATGAGCGAGCGGCCGGCGCGCGAGTGTCAGGGCGTCCCCTCCCATCCCTACCCGGCGCAGTTCATCACCGCGCCTTGCAGGATCTGCTCAGCGCCGCCCAAGCCCTTTCGGGCAGTCCGGACACGGGAGATCGGGGCTGGACCCGTCAAGCGCGACCCTGACACGGGACACTGACCCACGACTTTTGGCGAAATCCGTGCCTCGGGCAAAATGGAAATTTCTCTCTCCGCCTTCGTATTCAGACAGACCACCGGGAAGCCCCTGTAAGCGCCTAGGAGCGTGATGGTCGGTCGACCCCTACATTGATACCCCAAAGTGAATTACGTCTCTGTGGGACGTTACAGTGGCTCCCACGGTCCCGACGTCGCGGCTCGCAACGCTGCGGCCTGTGCCTCAAGGTCCATTTGACCTGTGCGGCGTCCGGGGGTCGGGGTCAAGACGCCCACCTGCGACGCCTGGCCCATAGGCCAGGTACGGAACCCGATCCGCAGCTCGCGGTCTGTGCCCGACCTCTAGGAGTGGCGTTCGAGCGTCAACGGCGTAACGCCGGATGACGTGTTCGCGTTGAACGGGTGGAGGCCGACATGAAACTCACAACCGTCATCGGCACTGCGATCGCCGCCTTGAGCCTCGCAGCTTGTGGGTCAACAGTCCCGCCGACTGTAACCCCGACCCTCGCGCCGCCTGTCTCTCCGACTGTCTCTCCGACCATCGCCCCGACTGACGCTTCAACCCTCGCGCCGACTGTCGCCCCGACGCCTACCATCACATACTGCACAAACGGCGGCAGCTTGGGTGTAGGGTTCCCATGCCCAGGTGTCACCTTCAAGACAGCGTGCGTCGCTGGTGATCCTGGCGTTGGTAGCGTGACATTTACGTTCACGCAGGGCAAGACCACGCTTGGCGATGTGCCAGACAGCATCACGTTTGACGGCAACGTCGTTGACGTTGACGGAGCTAACCCATTCTTCTTCGGACCGACCAACGCAGGTACGTACCCTGTGATCGTTGATGGGTATGACCTCTCGGTCACCATCCCGGCGTGCGCATAGAACCCGGTTCCTCCACACTGACGATCACCGGCCCTGCACCGTCTACCTACCATTTCACGCTCCCTGCGAGCGCAGGCCGATACGGTCCTCTGACCGCAGGCATCTACAGCGACAGGTTGAACGGCTGGGGCGCATCAGTTAGCGGTGCATTCACCATCCCGGCCTGCCTGCAGCTGACAACCGACCGGCTAGGTCGCGGCCCTCGCAGGCACCCAAGATCGCACGAGATTGGGTCGGATTCGGGTCGTCTTGGGGTCGTTTTGCCGGCGGTTGCGACGGCCGTCACAAGTTGAACAACCTCGAATTCCGCCGTTATCCGTCGAAAGTTGGAATTTCCGCATCTTTTTCATGCGAGCTGGCTGGGTCAGGCGCACCCCGCAATGACGTAGACATTTCGGCCAAACGCAAACCGGCGCCGTTGGGAGTGCGCCGGCGGCGAGAATCGTTGGCACGGCGCCGGCGCCGTTCGTGTGCTGTAGTACCCGGGGTGTGTATGCCACAGTCACTCACGGATGCCACCTTGGGCAGTCGTCGTCTATCTCGTGGGTAGTGGTGCAGATCAGTGGTCGGTGGGCTGGGTTCTGATGCCAGTCGCAGTACCGCCGATTGCGATGGACACGGCGCCGTGGGCTGCCCTGTCGGTGCGGTAGTGCCACACCGCAGAGGACGCAGACGGTTGGTCTGCCGTGCCTGTCAGGCATGGTTTGCGGGTCGGTCATGGCGCCGGCCAGCGTCCGGGACGTCCGAGGTTGCAAGGGCCTTTTCGACATAGGTAGAGGCGCGTCCTTTTTGACCATATTTGCCCCATCTGAATACAAAAATAGATATTCTTATCTCTTATTGAAGGTCGGCGAAGGGCGTACGGTTTCCCCTCTACTACTTGCAGCAACCTCGGACGTCGGACGTAAACCCGGACGCTAAAACGGGACATTTGAGACGTCCAAATCGGCGAGGACGTACGGTCGCGGTGTCGCTGGCGCCGATCCTTTCGGCCTGTATCGGTCCCACGTGTCAAGGAAATCGGTGCGCGCGTACCCCTGGACGTGTCGCTCCCACTTCCCGGGGTCGCGCATCTGGTGCGGGTGTATCCCAAATCGCTTGAGGATGCGAGCGAGCCCGTTTGGCGTGAGGCTGCGCCCGTAACCGAGATCCGCCCATACGCTCTCGTCGCCCTTTTTGAGGTTCTCTACGAGATCAGCGGAGGATAACGCGTCCTCCCCCTTGGCATCGAATACGTTCTGGATGTCGGCGAGCAATTGCTGACCTTCGCTCCCCGTCTCGTCCTGTTCGTCGGCGAGTAGCGCGACGCACGCGCGGCGAGCCCGCTTCGGCCAGTCGCCACCCGCAGCGTCTGCGATGGCGAGTAGCGGTCCCCACGTGTCCGCGGGTCGATCCTCAACGCGCGCGCCCGAGGCATCGAACGGCATTTCAGGTTCTGCCTCGCGCAGATCCTCGCGGATCTCGTCCGTCCATGCTGCAATGCGTGCCCGCAACGCCTCCCCGATGGGCGCGACGCGGTGATGACGGTACGCGCCCGGCCTCTCGCCTGATCCATTCCGCTTGAGCCGGACAATGACCGATCGATCCATCACGGTATCCGGCAGATTGCCGATCGCGGCGAGTGCAACCGGTGCGAATACTGGAAAGTCCTTCGGTCGCATTTTCGCGCCCTGCCCCTCGCAACGTCCCACGGTCGCGCCGACCCTGTATCCCATGTTGAGAATCTGACGCACTGGCTCGTTATCCTCGGCAGTCTTGGCACCGAAGATCGCATCGACTTCGTCCATGAGCAATGTCGGCGGCGAGAGTTCAATGCGCCGGAAGATGTACGGCGCGCTCGATCCACCTGTATGAACCGCATCCGCGGTAATGAGCCCGAGCACCTCAAGCGTTCGCGTCTTACCGCTGCCCTTCTCGGCGGACAGGATCGCGAGACGCGGTGAAGTGTCAAAACTATCGAAACAGTGGGTATGGACCGCCCATAGCGTGATCGCGGCGAGTTGGTCGGTGGTCGCGATGACAAACCGGCCGATGAATTCCGAGACATCGTCCAACAGTGCGGCGGTCATCGTAGTCTCCGTAGCGCCGCGGCATTGGGCACGATCTCACCGATGCGGCCTACGGTTCGCTTCCAGTTTGCCGCCTGGCGCGCAATCCGCTCGAAGTCGGACGCCGTGTGCGTATGCGTTGGCGCGCGGCGGTCCGCGATGATCGCCAGTGTCTCGGCAATCTCGTCCTCGGTGAGCCCCGCATTGTGCAGCGATCCGGCGATACGCACCAGGGTGTTGTCGATCTCGCCTTCGGGGATCGTCTCGGGAACCGTGAACCGCTGCCGGTTACGTGTCTGCGCGGTCGCAACCCATGCCGGCGCATCGACGCGCTCGACACCGTTGCCAAACGGGTCATACAGGACCAGCCAACCGGCTTCCGTCTTGAAATCGACGCCTGTCCTGACGCCCGCCGCCTGGCGGACGTCGTATCCGTTGCGTTTGTAGACGAAATGCGCGCCGCCATGCGGCGTCGGACCGTAGGTCTCGGTCGTAGGCAGGTCGATCGAGCCCACGATGTACCCGTTCTGCGGGTCAGTGTCCATCACCAGCTCGTCGTCGTCGGGTCGCCATGCCGCACGACAGTTTGGCCCGGGATACATCGCGGCGATGACGTCAGGGTCCGAGGATGCGTCTAGGTGACCATGAGACCCCCGCAGCGGCACCTTAGCGGTCTGCGCAATGAACAGTACGCGCCGACCGGTTCGGACCGTGAACGCGAGCGCATTTCCCAGCGGGGTATCGGCCGGCGCCGCGGTATAATTGTCAGTGAGCGGTGTGGACATTGCCTTGTCCTCCGTCTCGCCCGCGACCGCTCTTAGCCTGAGCGTTCGCATGCCTTGTCGCGGTGCGGCCCGTCTCCTCGGCCGCCGCGATGCGCGTTCGGGCAACGGCTAACCGTTGCACCAGATTCGGGCGAGAGCAGCCGAGAGCGCGTGCCGCCTCCGCGACATTCCACCCGGACGCGATCATTTCACGCGCTCGGTCGAGGTTGATTCCCTTGTGTCGGGTGTCGGGTCGGGGCATGGGGTTTTCCTCCTGTTTGACGGCCTTGCGGCCCTTGCTGTGTTCCATTACTCTTCACCCTACGCCTTTAGATACCTAGCTTTAGAATCTATGCAAATCCGAGGTTGCGGCGGAGATAATCTAGGTAACAAAAAGACCCGGCCCACACGTTGCGAGCCGGGTCGGCCGGGTGGCGCGGGAGAGGGTCGTGATACCCGCCGGCCGGCTGCCGCCCCGCGTTTCGAGTACCGTTGCTGCCGTGTGGGTACATGTGTCGTGCGCTCATATCCCCGACGGCGCGCTTGTGCGTTCTCCGAAGTCTCGCGACGTGAAGCCGCGCTACGTAGACGCCGACCGCGCTGAGAAGGAGCTAGGCCAGTATCGCCGCGATATGGTTTCTGTCTTCGACCCAGACACGACGTCCGTTGAGCACTTCCGGGGTAACTTCGCTTGGTTCAATGATGCGAACTACGCGTACGAGGTCGAGCTTATCGGAGAGCGAGAGGACGACCCAGAGCGGGGAGCGTTACCTTCCTTTCAACTATGTAAAGCGGCCCGCGTCGTGCGATGCCTATGTACGCCGGTCGTCCGCTAACCTTTCTGTGGAGTAAGCAGTGCGCGGGTCTGCTCGGGGCGCTCTTTGCCGTTGTCATCACGCTCCCGGCGTGCGGTGATGCGAGCAACGGTTACGGTCACTTGGTCGCTGCGGGTCGCTAGTGACCGTGCGCGCGCAAACCCTTCTCGATGGTCGGCTGCCACTCCTGCCACGCTTGACCTGCTTTCGTCGTGATAGTGAGGAGTGCGCTAAGGCGAGTGAAGGCTCCCGCAATCAGCGACGGTCGTCGTTTCTCGGGTCGCGCGGCGACGCTCTCGGCAAGATAGTCGAGATTCTTAAGCGCTTCTTCCTTCGCGTCTTTCGCGAGAACCGAGTCGTCCATGACCGTCTGGGCCAGCTTTGTGAAGGCCAGCAGCATCTGAGCAGGATCGGCGCCGAATGTAGCTCTGGCGTTGTTCGTGATGCTCTCGACGATACTGTCGGTGACGACGTTCCCAAACACGTCGCCCGAGATATTGACGACCGGTCCGCGCGGTGCGGCTCTCAGGCGACGGTCGATGAGGTCGGAAATCGCATCGACGAGATCCTGAGGGCTAGCACCTTCCGGTTCCATCGGTCAATTGTCGCGCGGCAGGTGTGGCTTATCAGCGGGCGGCCCACCGAAAGTAAACGTGATGCTCTCGGGCTTGACGTGTACTTCCTGCTTGCACGTCGGGCAAGTCGTGATGTAGTCGTCCTGCTCACCCTTCACAGGGATAGGGAGCGGATTCATGCAGAACGGGCAGCGGTCAGTCATCTTCCATCCCCGCGCGCAAGTCGTCGAGCATCGCAAGGTGAATTGTCGCTATCTCCGCGAGCGCGTCGACCGCATGCCTTACCGGGCTGGACATATCAGCCTTTGTGAGCGCGCGTCGGGCTAAGTTGAGACGCGTTTCGACGCGGTGTAGGGATTCGCGGGATGTCGCAAAGGTGCCTTGCCAATCTTTCGATGCCATCGGGTGTCTCCTTCCGTAAGGGCTGCTCTAGCCCTGCGTATTGTACTTCGCGGCCGCCTCGTCCGGGTACAAGTGTTCGCCCGCCCCGCGTCGTCTGCCGTGTCGCGAGGGTCGATGGTCGAGGACGCGGCCCGCGGCCGAAAATCCACTCAGTCGGACCGGACGCGGCGAGCCACCGGACGGACGCGCTAGCCCAACGTAGGGGGCGGGCGTTATCGTGACGGGCGTGTTAGTGCGGGCCGTTCTGTTTGCCGGGCGTCACCGCGTCAGTTTGGTCACCGGCGCGGTCGGCATGGTCACGGTGCTCGTCCTCATCCTGTTACCCCTTGCCGTGCACTACAGCGCGGCGCACAACCATTGGGCCGCAATCGGTGCCGTCGCGGGGCTCGGCGCTTTGGTGTTCGCGGTCATCGCCACCATCGTTGCGGTGGTTGCTTACACGGGATCAACGCTTAAGCCGGTCCTTACGTTCGCGAAACTCACGTGCGAGGAAACTTTCCCAACCCTAGGTGGCGGCGCGTTCGCGTGGCCGGTTGACATGATCCTCAAAAATAACGGCTACATCGCCGCTCGCTTCATTGCCGTGCGCGTCACGCTGGACGGTGCTGACTTCTACCAAAGCAACCCTGAGTGGCCGATGAGCGATGACCTACACACGGCACAATGGGATGGCGGCGTCAATACCATCATCCACCGCCATTGGGACGACTCACCGCCGCCGTTGAGCGCATTCGTCACCCCGCGCACGGATGCCATGACATTCACAGCAACTTTCGATGTCGTCGCCGACCGCGCTGACACGATCACCAAAACACACACAGTCGCCATCGCGCCGCCAGGACCGCCAACGATTGCGCGCGACGACATTCCGGTTATGGTCACATACCACCCGCAATAGACGCGGACCCGACCCGCGGCCAGATTTTCAGCGAGTCGCGGCTATCAGCGGTGTCAGGTCGGCATTCACGATGACCGCGCGCCATAAGGTCAGCGATAAGATGCACGCGCGCGATTGATTCGCGGTCGATGCGATCCTGTGCGAAGCTCACGACGTCGCGTCCGCGCCGAGTACCGCGTCGGCATACCGCGCGTTCCGCTTGATGTGCGCGGCCATCTGACGCGCAACACGACTTCGCAACTATCGCTTCGGGCTCAGCCTCGGCGTCGAGTTGCGCGAGTTCGCGCGCGCACGCTGCCTCCATTGCCTCGGTGTCGACGGTCTTGCCCGTCGCGCCGTTGATGACGCGGCCGTCGTGGGTGACGATCTTAGGCTCGCGGCGGTGGCCCTTCGGCGTCGGGTCAATCGTTGTCGTTGTCATGCTTGCTCCTTGGTGTGATCGGTGGAACACGAAGCCGGCCCGGTGTGGAACGTAGGAAGGAGCTGGGCCGATTTCGTGTGCGTTGGTGACGCGATTGGAACGCTACTACTCCGCTGCCGCCGGCGGCCGGGTGCCCTGTGGGTGCTGCCTCAGTCGTATTCAAAACTGGCCCCCTGGCCGCCCCGTTATAGCGGTCTCCGCGGCTCGTACTTGGCATACGCGACCGATGACACGTCTCGGAGGTTCGCGGGCCGCATTGCGCGAGCGCGTCCCGTCGAACTACGGTTACGTCGATTTACGCCAGTCGGTTCGCGGCGTGAAACGTCGCACCGCTTCCATGAGTAGGCGGTCCGCTTCGGCTTGCAATGTCACGAGGACCGGTCGTCCCGCTAGTTCGTCTTGATATGCCCGCAAACCGGACTTGTTGGGCCGGGCGCTCGCGTTGTCGAAGTGAATCTCAAGGGCATGCTTCCAATGCGGTGCAGCGTAGCTACTGCGATCCCACACGAAGTCTGTGTCGTACTGGTCGCCGCTCATCTTGTGGGGCTCGGTGAATAGCTGACCGTGCGCGTACCGATCGCGCGCCCAGCGCAACCCCGGCGAGAGTGTCGGCTTCACCCTTCGGTAATTGCTGATCGCGTACAGCCAAAAGAGGACTTCACCCGTTTCCGCGAAGGCGTCGTGCATGGTGCGCGTCTGTTCAGCGAGACGCCCGAGCGCGTGATGACACGATTCAAATAGCCGAACGAGAAAAGGCGCGACGGCTAGATTGCGGGTCGCGTCGACCACCGGCCCACTAGTCAATCTCGCGGCCGATGCAGCTTGTCGGGGATGAGATCATTTCAGAGGCCTCCGAACAAAATGTTGTGCAAGTCATCGCCAGCGGTTGCACTCCACGTTTGAGGCGAAGATATATCGCCGCGAATCAAACCATCGGCGACGATGAACGCGACGGCCCAAACGAGCAGGATGATCGCAACGTAGATGATCGCCCGGCGTACGTCGTCTGTCATGGTTTCACCGTGGGCCGCTTGAGCTTCGCGACGAGCGCAGCTTGCGCGCGCCACCGCTGTTTCTCCGGTAGACCCGGCTGTCTGCTATCGCGGAGTGTACGCGTGTCAGAGCGCGAATCTCGACTACCCCAACGGCGTCTGAAATACCTGCCCCGATAGGTCGGATGGCGTCCAGTTGACGTCAAGCGCGCCCGCCGATGGAACCTCGAAGTACACGTTGCCCGATGCGTGTCCGCCTGCGACAAGGGTGTCAATAGTGCTCGAACTCAGACACGTCACGAGGCCATTATCGGACGTGTACTTTTGACCGTTCGCATCGACGATACTGATTTCGCTCAGCGGGAATATCCATTCTGACGACGCCCCATTCACAACGGCAACAGTGACGCCGACGCATTTCTGACCCGGGGTGACCGTCTCGAATCCACTCGGGTCAAGGGCTTTCGTGATAGTCGCCGTGACGGTAACCGATTCCCCGTTAGTGTCCTTCATCCGCTGCCCGCTGGCTACGGTTATCGTCCCGCCCGGTGTAGACGTCGACCCGGCAGGAGCGCCGCCGCTCAGATTGCATGTGTCGGCGGTAAGGATGAACACTCCAAGCGCCGCGAGAGGCACCAACGCTCGAAGCCTCACTTCCTGACCTCCGTTATCGTGTCGTTATGCGGAAGCATAGGTCATCCGTACCGTCGCCGATCGCCACGCGCGCGCACCGGAACAGGGAAGCAGGCAAACCTTGGGCTGTAGTTATGGGTCGACTAGTGACCGCGTTCGAAGTCATCCGGCTCGGCGGAGCGGACGGTAGCCTACAGTGTCACGGTTCCTGGCGGCGGCGCGATTGCGGTCAGTTGGATATCTCCGCCGATAGGCGGGGCGATGTAATTACTACTGATGAACAGCGCCACGAGAGCATGGAATTCGGCTTTTACGAACGCGGCCAATTCGTCGATCGTGCCCGGCTCTCGGAAACGCCAGCCCGATTGACGCCATGCCCCTTGGAAGACCGCCCACAGTGCGTCGTGTAGCGCGAGGTATACCTTGCGTCCGGGCGGGTAGCCGTTGAAGTAGAAACGATATGTATGCGGACCGGGCTGCTCCTTGTGGTCGCGCCCCCAGTAGTCCTCGCGGATTTCAAATGGTCCGGGGTTGACGTAGTCGCCCGTGCTCCCCATGCCGAGGTTGCGGACGAACCACATTTCAGGGTGCCGCGTCCCATCGGCGTTCTGAGCGTAACCGGCAACGTGAATCAGCATCCCCTCTTCGCGCTCAGCGTCTGTAACTTCGCGCTCAAGCCTGCCTCGGAGATGTTCTGCGAAGCCGCCGATTGTGGGATCCGTTGTCGTGGCGTAGTCGGTAATACACTCAGGCATCCAGAGGTCGATGGGTCGCCCTTTCACACCGTAGCGGCCGGAGATAGAGAGCGCGCCGTGAGCGAAGTCGATTTCGAAAACCTTGGAACCTGTGTACAAAACATCGCCCTTGGTGACGTTCGAATCAGACGCCTGAATGATCCCAAGGCTGCTGATCACGGTGACGATCAACGTCATGTGTAGATCTAGCGCTCCGGAATCCGCACTACGACCGTGGGATCGCCTTCCCGGACCTTCGGAGCGCACTCCGCACAGAAAAGCGCCGACCCGAATGCGCTGTCCTTGCGGGCCGACACGATGACCGGCGCGCGGTCGCAGAAGGCGCACCGCGGCCAGTCGGGACCGGCGCCCGCGTACGGCGAGACGCGGACCGACGCCACGAGCGGATTAGCCGAGGCGCGCCGACGCGCCGCTACCGCTCACGCCGATCCCGGTCAGTCCGACGCGCGAACTCAGCGCCGCCGATGCGCCGCTAACGCTGGTGCCGATCCCAGTCGGCGTCAGCGTGCCCCTCGCAAGAGTCGTCCAGGCACTAGTGCCGGAAAGCGGAGCGACCTGTACGGGCGGCTCGACATGCCGACGCCGGTCCCGCCAGTCGATCCAATCGCGGATGATCCGGGAGACCTTTTCGACCGCGCTCGCGTCGCCGGCTGGACAATCGACCCGGACTTCGCCATCGAGCGCGAGCCGGCGCTGGTCACGGTGTGCGATCTACTCGCCAGTCCTTGATCTTCTCGCCGAGCTCGTCGGCTTTGTCCTTGACGTTCTTACCGACGTTCTTTACGTCACCAGCCACCTGCTGCTTCTTGCCCTCGGCCTTGAGGTCCTTGTCGTCGGTGAGGTCACCGGCTGCCTCCTTGACCTTGCCCGCAAACTTGTCGCCGTCGCCACCCATCTGTTTGACCTCCGTGCCGTAGAACGCTGACCTTCAGCCTACATCGAGAATCAGTTTCTCTGCGAGCCTGTCGAGGATCGTCGCCACGAAGAACACGATCGCCAGGACTGCGAGCCAGGTTGATCCGATCGCGGTTCGAATCCACGGCTCGGAAAGCGGGTCAGGTTGCGGCATTTGGACAGATGTTCGCATCGCCGGGGTCAGGTTGCAAGCGACGAAAAGCGGTGGTAGTGGGATTGGCCGGACGTCTACCGGTGGGCGAAGAGCACCGGTCGGACAGACCGGCTACCGGACCGGTAGGCGACCGGCTCGACGAGCTACCGTGCGACCAGGGAGACGGCGCAAGGGTTCGGCTCCGAATACAAAAGCGCCCGATTCCGCACCTTCCGGTCCGTCCTATATAGAACGGTGTACACCGGTGACGTTGTCCCGCTGCCTTCCACGGCTGAGTCGGTGGGCAACGGCGGTGTCGGTACGCGTGTACAGACCAGGACCGGTGTAGCCGCCCTCGATGGTCACGCCCACGAAGATGCTGTGGATGACGCTGTGGCGGGCGGAGTCGTCGGCTTCGGTGTAGTTCCCGTGTCGCACGCCGCGCACAGCAGGGTTGCAACCGAGCGTTCTCTCACGTGAAGGAGTACACACCCTAACGAGGTCCGTCGCGAAGGCCACAGCGACGGATATCTACGGAAATGTGTTGAATTCGGCAGGTTTTTGACCGTCTTGACTAAAAGTTCGGTCCGGTAGCGAACCGACGCTCGTGGTCCGCTGCGCGCACGCTCAGACAATGCTTGTACTCATCCTCGTCATCGTGATCGTAGTTCTACTCCTCGGCGGCTTCGGAATTAGCAGGCGGCGAGGCTAAGACGGAGCCTGATCGGGCGCTGCAGCTCCAGTGCACGATGCCTGATGCTCACCTGGGATTCGACGGCAGTCTGACGGACTTCGTCACTGTCCCAGCGTTCGACCTTCAGTGAGCGTGAGCCCTCCGGCATGACGGTCAGGTCGATGGCACCTTGGTCCCGGTGTGGCGTATCCATGTCTTTTGAGACGTTCGGCCCCCTCACCACCTCACCCGAAACTCTCGCTGCGCGGGACGGACTGCGGACGCCCAGTGCCGGCCCACCATCGACCCTTCTCGCGGGCCGCAAGCATTGTAGGTTGCCGGGGCGACCGGTGGAAACCAATCGCACGACGGTCACCTCGTCGCAAGTTTCGCCGGGCTAGGCTGGCACAGTGGCTGGACCCGGCGAACTCGACTCCGCGCGCCTCCGGCGCGATCTCAGCCTGGCGCTCCGGCGGCGATTGACCTGGTACGCGGCGGTCGGCGCGGCCGGTCTCACCGTGGTCTTCTCGATCATTGCGGCAGCCAGCCCGCCCGGCAAGACCGGTCCGATCGCCGCCCCCGCCGCGACCCCGGCGACGCAGCCCGACCCCTTCTTCGGTCAGGACACTCAGCAGCCCGGTGACAACCAGCCCGGCATCGCGCTTCCCGCGCAGCTTCCTCAGGGCAGCTCTGGGGGGTCGCCGGTCGCGATCTCCGGCGGGTCCTGACGCCGCTTCGCGGACCTCGGCGACATGCCGGCCTGTGTCGGACTACTCGGTGAGCAACTCCGCGAGTCGGGACGCGTCGAGGTTGCCACCGCTGAGGATCGCCACGGTGCGGGGGCTCGATCCCTGCTGGACCATCGCCGCGTAGGCGAGCGCACCAGCCCCCTCGGCGACCACCTTCACCTCGGTCGCCAGCCGCGCAACCGTCCGTCGCAGCATGGCCTCGGGAACGAGCACCCATTCATGCACCAGGGCGCGCAGCCGCTCGAACATCACGGGATTGAACGGCGCGGAAGTCCCGTCGGCGATTGTGCCGGGGGTCAGCGTGGGCGGCCCGTTGGTCGCGAATGCCTGCTGCCACAAGGGATATCCGTCCGACTGCACGCCGACGACCTGGACACTGGGTTTGAGAGCGGCGAATCCGAGCGCGATACCGGAGATCAACCCGCCGCCGCCGACCGGCACGATCACCCGCTCGACGTCCGGCATGTCCGCGAGGATCTCGGGAACGATCGACGAATGACCGACGATCACGGCGTCATCGGCGAACGGGTGGATGAAGACCTCGGGATCGTGCTCCCACGCGCGCGCTGTGATCCACTCGAAGAGGCGATCGCGCGGCATCAGCACCGGGTTCGCGCCGAGGTCGCGCACGCCGTTGACCTTGAGCGCCGGCGCAGTGTCGAGCATCACGACGCGGCAGGGAACACGGAGTGCGCGCGCGACGTAAGCGCACGCCAGGGCGGCGTTCCCGGCACTGACGGTGAGCAACCCGCGGGCCACCCGTTCGCGATCCACGATGTTGGCGGCGGCGAAGAAGCCGCGCACCTTGAAGCTCCCCGTGGGCTGCAGCGATTCCAGCTTGAGGAACCCGCCGGCCGGTGTGGGGATCAACGGCGTGCGACGAATATGCGGAGCGAGCATGCGGGCAACCTCGCGTACGCGCGCCGCGTCGACCCCCGCGATCGCCGTCACAGGGCGACTTCCGTCCCCACGTTCGTCGCGACCGCGGCGTCATACACGACTCGCGCCACCACCGCGTCCTCAAAGCCGCTGCCCGTCGACTTGTACACCGTGATCTCGTCGCCGCCCTGGCGTCCTGGCCTCAGGCCGGCGATCACCTCGCCGAGCTCGGTGAGCGTCGCCGGATCGCGTCCCTGCAACTCGTGCGCACCGGCTGGCGGCGCATTCTCGGCGGCGCCGCGCCATTCAACGAAGACACGGGCATGCCGGATCGTGTCCGGGTCCAGCTCGGGCCCGAACGTTCCGCCGACGGACGTGACGTGGGCGCCGGAGTCGAACCACTCGTACCGCGTGATCGGCTCGCGCGCATCGGTGCAGCAGCAGACGACGTCGGCGCCGCGCACCGCCTCCTCGAAGTCCGGGACGACCACGCACCGCGGATCGGACGCCGCCAGCGCCGCCGCCCTGCCGGGATTCCGCGAACTGACACGGATCGTCGTGAAGTCCCGGGTCAGCGGCACGGTCGCCAGGTGCGCGTGCCCCTGCACACCGGCTCCGAGGATGGTGAGGATCTTCGCGTCCGACCGTGCGAGGTGACGGACCGACACCGCGGCGCCACCGCCCGTGCGCATCGCGGTGATGTGCTCGCCATCGATGACGCTCAGCAGCGAGCCGTCCTGCTCGTCGAACAGCGTGATCACGCCCTGGTGCGTGGGCAGCCCGCGCTCGGCGTTGGCCGGAAACACGCTCACCGCCTTCAACGCGAATCCCCGTTGCGCGACCCAACCGGGCATGGCTCCAAGGAGGCCTGCCGGCGCTCGCGCGGCGGTTCGCGGCGGCACCGACGCCTGCCCCGTGGAGTAGGCGCGAAAGCCCGCTTCGAGCGCGTCGAGCATCGCCGGCGCGGAAAGCAGCCCGTCGACGTCGTGCTTGCTCAACACCAGCATCCTCAGGCCCCCAGCTCCGTCACGGCAAGGACGGGCTTGCGCTGATGGGGCGGGCGCGGCGCGCCCGATTCGTGATGTCGCCAGCCCTCATGACCGGCCATGTTGGCACGGTTAGGCACAATGGAGGCGATGACCCAGCAGCAAACCACCTCCGACCCGCCCGGCGCTGTGCGTGAGTTCGACGGCGTGATCTTCGATCTCGGCGGGGTGATGACCGAGCCCCTGTTCCATCACCGGACCGACGTGCCTCCCGAGTACTTCAGCGTGATCGCGTTCTTCCTTGGCGAGTTCCGCGACCACTACCACCTCACCACCGGTGTGCATGACCTGCACCTGCTGGAGATGGGCAAGATCTCGGATGACGAGTTCTTCGATCGGATGATCGCGCGCTACAACGACTCCGGCAACGAGCAGGTCGATCCACGCGAGGCGCAGAAGGTGGTCTTCGGCAGGGGCATGGTCGCTTGCGGGGCGATGGCCGATGCCGTCCGCCAGATCCACGACGCGGACTACAGGACCGCGCTGCTCACCAACATCTCGCGCGAGGGTGAGGCGATCTTCACCAAGCTCTTTCCCGTCGACGAGCTTTTCGATGTGGTGGTCGACTCGTCAAAGGTGGCGATGCGCAAGCCCGATCCGGAGATCTATCGCCTGACCTGCAGCCGGCTCGGGGTCGCCCCGGAGCGTTGCCTCTTCATCGATGACCTGCTCTGCAACGTCGAAGCAGCCGAGGCGCTCGGCATGGTGACGATCCAGTGCCTTGACCCAGTCGCGGTCGCAGACGAGGTCGTGCGCCGCCTGCTCGGACATCCCGCAGCTGCCGAGGCCGGGGCCGGGGCGTGACCGACGACCGCGCCACGCGGTCGATCGCCGGCGCGGGTGCGGCACTGGAGATCGCCGGGATCACAGATCGCGGACCGGTGCGGACCCAGAACCAGGACGTCTGGGACGCGCGCGTCCTCGAAGATGGGCGATTCGCCGTGCTGGCGCTCGCAGACGGGATGGGCGGCCACAAAGGAGGCCTCGAGTCTGCCGAGGCCGCAGTGCACGCCGCGATGGCGGTGCTGTCCAGCGCTGAGCCCTCCGGGGACGCGCCGGCCGTGCTTCGAGCGGCAGTCGCAGCCGCCAACGACGCGGTGGCCGTGGCACGCGAATCGATCGGGGGCAACCCCGGAACGACCCTGGTCCTGGCGATCATCAGCGGCAACCACGCGTCCGTCGCCAACGTCGGCGACAGCCGTGGATACCTGGTCAGCGGCGGCACCGTCACGCAGATCACGGACGACCACTCCTGGGCGGCGGCACAGGTGAGGCTCGGGGCGCTGGGCGCCGAGGAGGCGCGCCACCATCCGAAACGCAACCTCATTGAGCGAGCCGTGATGGGCGACCCGGTCGAAAGCGACATCTTCGAGGTGGACGGCGCACCTGGCGATATCCTGCTGCTGTGCTCGGACGGGCTGTGGGAGCCGCTGTCCGATGCGGGGCTCGGCGCGATCGTGGCTACGCCTGATTCCCTCGGCGTTGCTTTGACGCGGGCGTGCGATGCAGCGCTTGCGGGAGGTGGGACAGACAACGTCACGATAGTCGCGGCTCGCTGGCTTCCCCTGTCATCCGCTAACGTCTGATCCAATGGCACGCCTGTACGCGCAGTTTGGAGCGGTCGTCTTCCTCGCGGTGGGCCTCGGTGGCATGCTGACCGGCGACGCCGGCACGCTGCTCCACCACCAACCCGAGGGCAATGTGGGACCGATGGTCCTGCACCTGACCTACGTACGCGACGTCTTCGATATAGTCATCGGCGCCGCGCTGGCATTCGCCGGGTTTCGAGCGTCGGAGCGGATCGCCGGCGAGATCGTCGTGACGGTCGGCGTTGTGTTGCTGCTCCTCGCGCTGATCGGCTTCGTCTCTCCGGACACGGCGTCCGGGACGCGCAGCATCGCCGGGATGCACTTCACGGTGGTGATGAACATCTTCGACCTCATCACCGGCGCGCTCGGAGTTCTCTGCGGATTGGGCGGGTCGACGACCGAGACAGCGGCAGCCTGAGCCCCCGTATCGGGTGGCTCTAGACCGCGGCGCCGCTCGCCGATGCGGTGCCGTTGGCTGCGTGCTCGCCGCGGTGTCTCGCGGTTGCAACCATGTGGACGGCGCCGCTCGCCATCGGCTTTGCCCTGCTCAGCGCACGACCGGTCGTCATCGCGCCCTCGCGCGCCGCAGCAGACATGACGCGGAGTTGCGCGCGGGTCTTGTCGCCAGTCTGGGGTGCGACGCAGAGTCCGACCACGGTTCCCACCGCCGCTCCGTGTACCAATCCTCGGAAATAGCCCATGTCGTCGCCTCCTGTGTCGATGAATCGCTCGGATTCACCCTACACTCCTGCACCGTTTCAGGTCAGTGAGGTGGCCGACCATGGACCGTCCGGAACGATGCGCAAACGCTCGACCGGGCGGCCGCCGATGAGGTGCTCGGTGATGATCTCGTCGACATCCGGGACCTGGAGGCGGCCGTACCAGACGCCGTCGGGATAGACGATCAGGATCGGCCCCTGGTGATGCTGCTGGTTGCATCCCATCCGCGTGGTCCGCACCCAGGTCAGCTCGAGACGCTCGACCTCATCGCGCAGCCGCTGGAGGATGTGCTCCGAACCCTGCCCACCGCAGTGGTGCCGACCCACGGTCGTACAGACGAAAACGTGCAGGTTCCGGTGGGCTCGATCGCTCATCACGCCAATGGTCGCCCTTCGGGGCGCGGCTTCGTCCCGTGCCCGCGTGCGAAAGTACCTCAGGATGGACCTGAGCTTTGCGTTCTTTGCAGACAGCGCAGTGGTGCCCCCTGACGGCAAGCTCTACGTGCTCGGGGGTGGCTTCAGCGCCCTCTCCATGGCGTCACTCCCCGGCAGAGCGGCGTTCGCCGTGGTGGCGGGCTTCCGCTTCAGCGCCGCCGACGTGGGGCAGGCGCATCAGGTCGAGCTTCGCCTTATCGACGCCCAGGGCAAGCTGGTGCTCGCGCCCGTGACCCTGCAGTTCCAGGCCGCCGGTGCTCGGCTCGTTCCCGGGCAGGAGGTCAGCATCTCGACGGTGACCGTCCTCCAGCCGATGTTCGGCGAGCCCGGGCTTTACACGACCGAGTTCTGGACAGGCGGCAGCCGGATCGGCGCAGTCAACCTCACGGTCGAGGAACGCCAGGCGCCGGCACCCGTGCCGGCGGAGCGACCCAACTGACCGGTCGACTGCGTCAGTACTCGTAGAAGCCGCGTCCGCTCTTCTTGCCGAGGTAGCCCGCCGACACCATCCGGCGCAGCAGTGGAGGAGGAGCGAAGTCGCTGTTCGCGTATTCCTCGTACAGCGACTCGCACACGAACATCGCGGTGTCGAGGCCGATGTAGTCGAGCAGCTGGAGGGGACCCATGGGGTGACCGCAGCCGAGCCGCATCCCCTCATCGATATCGTCGCGCGTCGCAAACCCCGATTCGTACAGCCGGATCGCGTGGGTGAGGAACGGGATCAGCAGCAGGTTGACGATGAAACCGCCGCGATCCTGGGCGACGATGATGCGCTTGCCGAGTCGCTCCCCGAGCGCTCGCGTGTCCTGCAGCGTCTCGTCACTGGTGGCGATGCTTCGAACGACCTCGATCAAATTCATCACCGGGGCCGGGTTGAAGAAGTGGGTACCGATCACGCGATCCGGACGCCGGGTTGCCCGGGCGATCTCGATGATCGGGAGGGCGGAGGTGTTGGTGGCGAGGATCGCTTTCTCGGAAACGATGTGGTCGAGCCGCTCGAAGAGGGTGACCTTGGCCGGGAGCTGCTCGACGATCGCCTCGACGCAGAAATCGCATTCCGCGAAATCCTCCAGGCGAGGGGTGAAGGTCAGGAGGCCGTTGATGCGATCAACGTCCTCGTCACTGAGCTTGCCGGTCTTACGCCCGCGCTCGAGCGATGCCGTGACCCGGCGCTGTCCGGCCGCCAGCTGCTCTGTGCCCGCCTCGGTGACCAGCGTCCGGATGCCGTTGCGGGCGCACACTTCGGCGATTCCCGATCCCATCAGCCCGGCGCCGATGATCCCGACACTCCCGATCTCCATGGATGGCACTCCTTCGTTGCTGCGCGTGTTGCGGCGCGATCTGTGGCAATCACGGTCTGCTGCGGCGGGCGTCCCGACCGCGTCGCGCAGTCTGCCCGAGCGCGGGCGGCCCTCGCACCTATGATGGCGGCATGGGCTCACCGGGCACGGTCGCACTGGTCAGTGACGACCTCATGTTCGCCAGCCAGCTCGGCACCACCATGCGTCGGGCGGGGGGCAGCGCAGTGCTGGTGACCGGCGATTCGGTCCCCGACGTGACCCTGCTCTTCGTGGATCTCAACGCGGCTGTCGAGGCACGCCTCGGGCTGATCAGACGTCTGCATGACGAGCGCCCGGATCTGGAGATCGTCGGCTTCTCGCATCACGGCGACCTCGCGCTGCGACGGCGCGCGCGTGCGTCCGGCGCGACCCGGGTGGTCAACAACGGCTCGATTCAGGCGGTGGCGCTGCGTCGGTCGGGTGCCGCTGCGGCCGGCTCGGCGTGAGCGGCCCGGCCGCGGACCTCGATTCACGCATCCGAGCCGAGGTCGACAGATCTCGCGAAGAGGTCACTGAGACGCGGCGCGAGCTCCACAAGCACCCTGAACTGTCGCTGCAGGAGCGCGCCACGGCGGAGCTCGCCGCGCGCAGGAGCACCGAGCTCGGCTTCACCGTTCGAAGTGGCATCGGTGGCACCGGTGTCGTTGCCGATCTCGACAGCGGCAAGCCCGGTCCGACCCTGATGCTGCGCGCCGACATGGACGCGCTGCCCATCGTCGAGCGCGGCGACGGCCGCGTGGTCACCTCCGCTGTCGACGGCGTCATGCACGCTTGCGGGCATGACGGCCACGTGGCCATGGCGCTCGGAGCCGCGAGCGCACTGGTCGCCCTGCGGGACAGCTGGGCGGGGCGGGTACGGCTCTGCTTCCAGCCGGCCGAAGAGACCGCCTCGGGAGCGATGCCGATGATCGAGGAGGGAGCCGCGGAGGGCGTCGACCGTGTGCTGGGCATCCACCTCTGGGCACCGCTGCAGACCGGGCGAGTTGCGGTCAAGTCGGGCGTCATCTTTGGCAGTGCCGACAGCTTCTCGGTCACCATCCAGGGCCGGGGTGGGCACGGTGGCATGCCCCACACCGCCATCGATCCCGTGGTGGTGACCGCGCAGGTGATCCTCGCCATCCAGGCGATCATCAGCAGGGAGACGTCGCCGTTCTCCCCCGCGGTGATCACCATCGGCCGGGTCACTGCTGGGACCGCCTTCAACGTGATCGCCGATTCAGCCGAGTTGCTCGGCACCACACGGGCGATCGACGCAACCGAGCGCGAACGTCTCCTGACGCGAGTCGCGGAGATCGCCACCGCGGTGGCAAGCGGATACGGCGCCGAGGCGACCTTCTGGCGTGGCAGCGGCTGCCCTCCAGTGGTCTCCGACCCCGCCACGGCGGACCTCGTTCGGCGCGCGGCCGAAGCCACCGTCGGTGAGGACCACGTCGACATCGCCGTCCCCCTCACCGTCGGTGACGATGTCGCGTGCTTTCTCGAGCGAGCCCCTGGCTGCTACTTCCTGGTCGGCGCCGGGCATCCCGAACGCGGTCCCGTCCCGCCCCATCACAGCGCGTACTTCGACATCGACGAGGCGGCGCTCCCCGTCGGCGTGGAAACGCTGGTTCGAGCCAGCCTGGACGTCCTCCGCTGATGGACTTCATCCGCTCGCGTGAGGACCGTAACAACCTGTACAGCAACGTGGATCTCACGCCGCGCCCGACCTCTGAATCCGAGACGTTGCTGTCGGTCGCCATGGAGATCGAGCACGCGAACAACTCCGGATACGTGCACGGCGGCACGATCATGCGTCTGGTCGATACCGCGGCGGGTATCGCCGCGGTGAAGCATGCGCGACGCCGCGTCGTGACTGCGACCATGGACGAGATGAGCTTTCTCGCGCCCGTCTACATCGGTGATCTGCTCACCGTGCATGCGCGCGTCAACGACGCGCACCACACCTCGATGGAGATCAGCGTTCGTGTCGACGTCGAGCGCATCCCGTCCGGCGAAAAGCTCCACGTCGCCAGCGCGCACCTGGTCTACGTGGGCCTCGACCGCGACGGCAGACCGGCGGAGGTCGCCAAGGTCATCGCGGTCACCGAGGAGCAGCGCCGCCGCCAGGCCGAAGCTCGCGTCCGCCGGGAGCAGCGCCTGCTGCGCAAGCGCGCACTCGCTGAAGCATCGGGCGGCGGAGCGTGACGCTGACGGCGCCGGTGGGCGTGATCACCTCGGGTACGATGACTGCGCCATGTCCGAGGTGACCGCACCGCTGACGGTTCGGGACTCGACGGTCCCGGTGCCGGCTGCGCGCCAGCACATTCGCTTCGCCTTCTATCGCGTGCGCCCCGAGTGGCGTCTGCGGCCGGCGACGGAGCGCGCGGCCGATCGCGAGGAGGTCGCGGCCCTCGTGCGTGAGATCGGCGATCGCGAAGGCGTCCTCATCCGTCCGTACAGCACCGTCGGCACGCGCGGCGACGCCGATTTCCTGCTCTGGATCGTCAGCGAACGCATCGATGACCTGCACGAGTTTGCGGCCCGCCTCAACCGCACCCGCATGGCGGCATATCTCGAGTCCCCGTACAGCTACTTCTCCATGACCAAGCAGAGCATGTACGTCGAGAAGCATCGTCATGCGAATCAGGAGGGGAGGAGCAACCGGCTGGTCATCGCTCCGACCGGGCGCCGCTACCTCTTCGTCTATCCGTTCGTGAAGACTCGAGCCTGGTACCGGCTGAGCGCCGACGAGCGCCAGCGGCAGATGAGCGAGCACATCGCCATGGGCCACAAGTATCCCGGGGTCAAGATCAACACCACCTACTCGTTTGGACTTGACGACCAGGAGTTTGTGGTCGCGTTCGAAAGCGACTCAGTTGCCGACTTCCTCGACCTGGTCCACGAGATGCGCAACAGCGAAGCCTCCACGCACACCGTGCGTGACGTTCCCTCGTTCACCTGCATCGCGATGGATGTCGACGAGGTGCTATCAGCCCTCGGTTAGCCCGCGAGGACGGCGCGCCGCCGCTCGGCGCCCTGCAGGGACGCGAGCATCACTTCCATGATGTGCATGACCTTGACGTTCGGCGCGTAACGCGCCGCGCCGGCGCGCAACTGCAGCAGGCACGAGATGTTCTCAGTGACCACGATCTCCGCGCCGCTGGCGCGGATATTCTCGAACTTGCGCCGCAGGATCTCCTCGCTGCGCTCGGGCTGCCGGGCGAAGTAGGTTCCGGCACCGCCGCAACACATCGCCCGCTCGTGCAGTTGCACGACCTCGAGGTGCGGAATCTGATCGAGGAGGCGTTGCATCGCGCCGCGCTCGGGTCCGTCGATCGGCAGCGCGCACGGCTCGTCGATGGTCACCCGCCAACGGAGCGGGCCGAGGTCACCGCGCACGCCGTTGCGATCCAGGAAGTCACTCGCAAGCGCGGTGTGATGTGCAACCTCACGCGCGCTGGCTCCCACCTGACGATCGTCCCCGGCGATGCTGCCGTACTCGCGATAGTGCTCGGTGCAGGACGCGGTGTCTCCGATGTACGCGTCAACGGCGATGTGGCTCAGCGCGGCGCTGTTGCGGATCGCCATGTCCACCATCGCGTCGCGGTCGCCGAGCGTGCGCGCGGGCAGGCCGCTGCATCCGAGTTGGGGGACGCGCACCTCGTAGCCGGAGGCGAGCAGCACGCGGATGGTGGCGTCGGTGGCCTCCGGTGCGGTGAGATTCGAGAGGCAGCACACCAGCATCGCCACCGACCCGCGCAGCGGCTGCGTGGGCGCCGGGAGATCGCCCAGCATCTGGTACACGGTGCGGTCTGGCGGTGGACCGCCCTGCTCGGCGAGCGCCCCCATGGTGCCGAGCCATGACAGCAGTCCGGTGCGACGCGCCAGGCCGTAGAGCCCGGTGCGCCGGGTGAAGCGGGCGAACGCGTGGAGCGCGCGCAGCGCGCCCGGTCGCGGCAGCACGCCGCGCAGCGCGAAGGACTGAGCCCAGGGATATCCCTCCTGGGCGTGCAGCTCCTGACGCGCCCGGCTGACGATGTGCCCGGTCGGGACCCGAGGAGCACAGGCGGCGACGCAGTTGTCGCATGTCAGGCAGCTGGAGAGCGGCCCGTCGGCGATGTCGCGCAACTCGAGGCGACCTTCCATCGCGTCGCGGATCAGCGCGATGCGACCCCGGGCCGTCTCCCATTCGACGGGATTGACGACGTATGCCGGGCATGTGGCCTGGCAAAGTGAGCACTTGTTGCACTCGCTCGCCGCGTCGTAGACGTCGGCAAGAAATCGGGGGGTCGGGACGGCGGCGCCGGCCATTGGGCCCGGATTGTAGACGAGATCGCAAACCGCCCCACCCCGATGGCTCCGCCGCGCCGATCCGTAGAGTTGCGTCGATGATCGCGGACTACTACGTCGAAGCCTTCAGCGCGGAGGAGCAGCGGCTGCTCGCACCCCACGTCACCAACCTCGACCGTCCAGTGTTCGCTCTCACCAATCTGCCGCAGGTGACCGCGGCTGCGCTCTTCGCTCGGTACAGCCGCAGCTCGAAGAGCCTTCGGCGCCTTCTCGTCGACGAGTTCCTGGTTGCTCATTCCGGCGAGACGGCGGGCGCCGTCGACGCCGGTCGCGAGCGCGCCTCCGACCTCTTCGGACGCGTGCTCGCCGAATACGGAGACGACTCTGTGGCGCAGCTGGCCGGTGTCCATCTCGCGTGCGAGCAGGTGTCGCAACCCCTCGCCAAGGCGATCGAGTGGGGGCGGCTCGCCGCGTACCTGGAGCAGTCGACGCGGTACATCCCCTATACGGACCGGCGCGACGGCCACTACCGGTACCTGCGCGATCGCGAGTTGATCTCGTCACCGCTTGGGGCCACCTACGTCCGGGCGATGGACCTGCTCTTCGACACCTACACGGCGCTGCGGGAACCCCTCGCCAGGCACCTTGACGAGACCCTGCCGCCGGAGGCTGACGAGAAGGCGCGGAGGCGCGCGATCCGGGCGCTGGCGCTGGATCTGATGCGCGGTCTGCTCCCGGCCGGCACGGTGAGCAACGTCGGCATGTTCGCGTCACCGCAGGCCTACGAGCAGCTCGTGCTCCGGCTCCGTGCCCACCCGCTCCCGGAGGCGCGGGCATACGCCGAGCTGGTCAACGTCGAGCTCCAGAAGCTGATCCCGGAGTTCCTGACGCGGCTGGACCGTCCTGATCGAGGCGCGGTCTGGGTTGACTACCTCCGCGAGACCGCGGCCTCCCTGGCCGGCGATGCCGATCGCCTCTCCCCCGAGAACGAGTGGGGTCCTCCCGGTGTGACCCTGGTCGAGTGGGACGGCGACGGTGAAGACCGAATCCTCGCGTCGGCGCTCTTTCCCTACTCGCACGCATCGCAGGAGCGGCTGCTGGCCGCGGTTCGACCGCTCTCCGACGAGCGCAAGGCGGCGCTGTTCTCCGCCGCGGTCGGGCATCGCGGCAACCGCCGCCACCGTCCCGGCCGCGGTTTCGAACACACGGACTACACCTTTGAGGTCGTGTCCGATTACGGCGCCTTCCGCGACCTGCAGCGGCACCGCATGCTCACCGTCCAATGGCAGGAGCTGACGCCGTCGCTCGGATACGAGGTGCCCGATGCCGTTGTCGACGCCGGGCTGGCTGAGCGATGGCATGTCGCCGTCCGCGAGGCGGAGGCCGCGTACCGCGAGATCGTCGATGCCTTCCCTCAGCAGGCCGCGTACCTGGTCACGCTCGGACACCGGATGCGCTACGTGATCAAGCTCAACGCGCGCGAGGCCATGCATCTCATCGAGTTGCGCACTTCCCCGCAAGGACATCCGAGTTACCGTCAGATCTGCCAGGAGATGCTGCGGCTGATCGACGAGGTCGCCGGTCACCACCTCGTCGCCGGCGCGATGCGCTTCGCGGGGTCCGATGACGTCCACCTGCCGCGATACGCCGCCGAGGCCGCGACCACAGTCGCCGCGGAGTAGGATCGGGCGCCGCCGGCTGGCTGGCGGCCCCTTCCGGTACGGCATGTCAATCTGACGTCGTGAAGCGGGCCCTCACATCGATCCTCGCCTGGGCAGGGCACACCTACCCCGGCCGGTTGATCGGCGCTTTCGGTGCGAGTCAGGCCGGCAACTACGCGTCGGGCATGGCGTTCAATTTCTTCGTGAGCATGTTTCCGCTGATCCTCGGGCTGCTGTCCGTCCTCGGCTTTGCGACCCGCTTCGGGAACGCGCGGGCGACCGCCCTCACCGCCATCCTCGGCTTCTTCCCAAGCGACGCGCATACCGAGCTGAAGAACCTGTTCGATTCCGTCCAGCAGCATTCGGGCCTCCTCGGCGGCGTCGGCATCGTCGGCCTGCTCTGGAGCGGGAGCAGCCTCTTCACGGGCATGGAGTTCTCGCTCGGGGTCATGGTGGGCGTCCGTCAGCGCAGCTTCCTGCGTCAGCGTGCGATGGCCCTGGTGATGACCGTCCTGTTCGTCGTGGCCCTCGTTCTCGCCATCGGAATCTCGCTGATCCCGCTTCCCGGCGTCATCTGGGTCTTCGAGCCGGTGGGCGGGCTTGTGGTCTGGTTCGCCTTCATGCTCGCCATCTATCGCCTGGTGCCCAATCGGACCTACAAGGTGAGCGAGCTGTGGCCCGGCGTCGTCATCGCGGGGACGGCGATGGAGGTGCTCACACTGCTGTGGCCGGTGTACACGCACTTCTCGAAGGGCTCGTCAACCTACGGTGCGGTGTTCGCGCTCGTATTTCTCCTCGCGAGCTGGCTGTACTTCCTCGCCGAGTTCATCCTGCTGGGAGCGGTGGCAAATCGCATGCACGCGGGCGAGCCTGATGCGCGCGGACTGCTCGGCGATCGGGTCGCCCGTCGAGTGGCGGTCGCGGACGGGTCTCGGAGCGGTGGCGAGGTTTCCCCACGGGGGGCGTGACGTATGATGATCAGCGTCATGGCAATCACCTCCCCGTCCATCGTCACGATCTCCGACACCGCCCGTGAGCAGCTCAAGGGCCTCATCGCCGACCAGCCGGCCGATCGCGCACTCGGACTTCGGGTTTTCATCCAGTCCGGTGGGTGCTCGGGCTTCTCGTACGGCATGGGCCTGGATGAGAATCCACCCAAAGAAGACGACCAGGTCGTCGACGTCGATGGGGGCATCAAGGTCTATGTGGACGCGTACTCCTCGCAGTACCTCCAGGGCGCCGAGATCGACTACGTCGACGAGCTGATGGGTGGCGGGTTCACGATCCACAACCCGAACGCGGTGCGCACGTGCGGATGCGGTCACAGCTTCCAGACGGCCGACTCGTCCGGCGAAGCAAAGTCCTGCTCGCACTGAGCTAAGCGGATCCCCGCTCGGGTCCGTACGGGGCCGTCAGGGCTGTCGTCGGCGGTAACGAGCGCTGCATCGTCGATGCCGCGTCGCGGTCGCGGATCGCGAGCGCGATCATCGCCCCGACCAAGGTGAATCCGGCGGCCGCAGCGAAGGCCGCGCGAAACACGGTGGCGTTGCCGGCCAGGCTGGATGCGGTCGCCTGCGTGCCGATGATGGTCGACAGCGTCGCGACTCCAAGCGCCGAAGCAAGCTGCCGCTGGGTGTTGTAGAGCGCGGTCGCACGGCCCATGTCGCGGGGCGAGACCTGGGCGAACACACCCGCATTCATCGAGATCACCACGTACGCCCAACCCACGCCGATCGCGAACATCACGGCTCGGAAGAGCCAGAGGTTTCCGTCCATGAGGACAGCCAGGAGGCAGGTCGCCACGGTCACGCCGACGAGCCCGCCGCTGATCAGCCGGCGCGGACCGATCCGCGGGTAGAGGCGGCCGACCAGCTGCGACGAAACCAGGACGCCGAGCGCCTCGGGCGCGGTGCTCGACCCCGACGCCAGCGCGGACAGCCCGCGTCCGGTCTGCAGCCAGATCGGGGCTATGAAGAGCAGGCCGAGGAAGCCGCCCGAGGCGAACAGCGACGCCAGATTGGCGACACCGAAAAGTCGGTAGCGGAGCAGCCGGAGATCGATCATCGGGACCGCGGTGTGCAGCTCCACGCGAACGAGCATCGCGATGAGAGCGGCTCCGCCTGCTGCGGCGCCGATGATCACCGGCGACGTCCAGCCCAGCGTCGCCGCCTCGCTGAGCGCGTACAGGAAGAGCCCAAACCCGCCGGCTGCGAGAACGAACCCGGCGACGTCGAACCGCTCGCCCGCGCGCTCACGGTGCTCGCGGAGCTTGAGGGCGCTGAAGGCGAACGCCGCCACCCCGATCGGAACATTCAAGAAGAACACCCAACGCCACGAGAGGCTGTCGACCAGAGCGCCACCGACGAGAGGACCCAGCGCGGGTGCCATCACCGTGGGGACGACCAGGAGGCGCGCCACGCGCGCACGCTGCTCCGGCGGGTAGGCCCGGTAGAGCATCGCCATCCCGACCGGGGTCAGCATGCCGCCGCCGGCGCCCTGCAGGACGCGGAAGAGCACCAGTTCGAGCACCGACTGCGAAAGGCCGCAGAGCGCTGAAGCGACGGTGAACAGTGAGATCGCGGTCAGGAAGGTTCGCTTGGTGCCGAACCGGTCACCGACCCATCCCGAGGCCGGAATCCAGACCGCGAGGCTCACCAGGTAGCCGACGATGACCCCGTCGGTCGCGGCCGGGCTCACTGAGAAGCTCCGGGCCACCGAGGGGAGGGCGACGTAGACGATGGTCACGTCCAGGATGGTCATGAACATCGCGGCCACGTAGATCATCGCGATGATCTGCTGGTAGGAGAGACGTACCCCGCGCATGGGAAGCATCCTCGCTCAGCAGCGCTGCGCGGCGCACCGGCAGCCGCCCTGTTTGGCTCGACACGCTGCGGGTAAGCTTCATGCAATGGAGATCAAGGAGCTGGGACACCTCGTCCTCTACGTGCACGACATCGAGCGCTCTGCCGCCTTCTATCGGGATGTGCTCGGCTGGAAGCAGCTGAGGACGGCGGAAGACAGTCCGCTCGGCCGCGTCCCGGTCGCGCTGTTCAGCAGCGGCCGCACGCATCACGAGCTGCTGCTCATCGAAGTTGGCGAGGACGCGCAACCCCTGCCGCGCGGGCGCCACGTCGGCCTGTACCACTTTGGGCTCAAGGTCGGGGACTCCGACGACGAGTTGCGCGAGGCGATCGGACGCTGCCGCGAAGCCGGGGTGCACGTGGTCGGCATGAGCGATCACACCGTGACCCACAGTCTCTACATCACCGATCCCGATGGCAACGAGATCGAACTGTACATTGACGTCCCCGGCGTGAGCTGGGACCTGGAACATGTGATGGCGCCCGTGAAGGCGCTTGCTCTGTAAGGAATTTCGCCATGCCAGCTGTGACCGTTGCCGACATCACCGCCCTGCCGCACATCCCGCAACCCGACCCGACCGCGTCGACCTACCGTCCGGTGATCAGTGTCGCCACAGCGCCCCACGGACTCGAGGGCGAAGGCTTCCCGGTGCGCCGCGCCTTCGCGGGGACGGACCCCGCGCTGATCGATCCGTTCATCCACATGGATCAGATGGGTGAGGTGGAGTACGCGCCCGGCGAACCCAAGGGCACGCCGTGGCATCCGCATCGCGGCTTCGAGACGGTCACGTACATGATCGACGGCACCTTCCAGCACCAGGACTCGAACGGTGGGGGCGGGCTGATCACCAACGGCGACACTCAGTGGATGACCGCCGGCGCGGGCATCCTGCACATCGAGCGTCCACCCGAGGAGTTGATCGCCAGCGGCGGTCTCTTCCACGGCTTCCAGCTGTGGGTCAATCTGCCCGCGGCGCAGAAGTGGGTTCCCGCCCGGTATCAGGACATCCGCGCCGGCAACGTCGCGCTGCTGACCTCCTACGACGGTGGCGCGCTGCTGCGGGTCATCGCCGGTGAGGTCGCGGGGCATCGCGGACCCGGCGTCACCTACACGCCGATCTCACTAGCCCATGTGACGGTCAGCCCAGGCGCGCGCCTGGTGCTGCCCTGGCCGCGTGACTTCAATGCGCTGATCTACGTGCTTGCGGGCAGCGGTACCGTCGGTGAGGAGCTCCGGCCGATCCAGTCGGGCCAGCTCGCTGCCCTCGGTGCCGGCGATGTCATCACGGCCACCGGCGGGACCCATCAGGAGAGCCGCCATCCCAACCTCGACCTGCTCATCCTCGGTGGCCGGCCGATTCGCGAACCTGTGGCCCACTACGGCCCGTTTGTGATGAACACCCACGCGGAGATCGCGCAAGCGCTCGCGGACTACCAGGCCGGCCGGATGGGCGCTGTTCCCGCGAACCACATCGGCAACTGACCTACAACCCGTAGGTCTCGAGCAGGCGGAGCCAGATCTCGCTCACCGTCGGATACGACGGGACGGCGTGCCAGAGGCGGTCGAGCGGCACCTCGCCGACCACCGCGACGGTCGCCGCGTGGATCAGATCGCCGACGCCGGGCCCGGTGAAGGTCACTCCGACGATGACCTTGCGGGCCTCGTCGACGATCATCCGTGCGTGGCCGGTGTAGCCGTCGGCGATCAGGCCGGCACCTGCGACGTCGCCGATCTCGTAATCGACGGCGCGAACCCGCAGTCCCGCGGCCACCGCCTTGGCGTGGGTCAGACCGACGGCCGCCACCTCAGGGTCGGTGAAGATCACCTGGGGCACGGCGGTATGGTCGGCGGTCGCGGCGTAGTGGGACCAGGCCGGCGGATCGCCGGTCAGCTCGCCCTTCGAACGGGCCACGATCGCGTCGCCACACGCGCGCCCCTGGTATTTCCCCATGTGGGTGAGCAGCGCCCGGTGGTTCAGGTCACCGGCCGCGTAGAGCCAGTCACCGCCCCCATCGACGCGGCATGAGTCATCGACGTTGAGCCACGCCCCGGGGCGGAGTCCCACCCTATCGAGGCCGATGTCATCGGTCCGGGGAGCCCTACCCGTGGCCACCAGGAGCTGATCGCCGCTGACGTCTCGCCCCCCGGCCAGGGTGACCGTGACCACGCCGTCAGCGCTGCGCGTGACCCGCTCGGTGACGGTGTTGAGGATGACGTCGATGCCCCGCTGGCGGAACGACGCCCGGACAGCCTCACCCGCGAACGCCTCGCAGTTGAGGAGGAGCCGGTCCTCACGAGCGATGACCGTCACCTCCTCGCTCCCAAGCGTCCGCCACGCGTCAGCCATCTCGCAGGCGACCACGCCGCCGCCGATGACGACCAACCGGCGCGGGACCGCCTGCGCGCTGGTCGCTTCGCGGCTGGTCCAGGGCTGCGCGGACTCGATGCCCGGAATCGGTGGGATCGACGCCTTGCTGCCGGTGCAAATGGCGACCGCCGTGCGTGCGGTGAGGGTGAAGGCCGGACCTTCCGGTGGGGTGACCGAGACACGACGCTCGCCGTCGAGCCTTCCGCGCCCACGGGCAAGGTCGATGTGCTCCGCATCGAGCCACCGCACCTGACCATCGTCCTTCCAGTGCGAGGTGAAGCTGTCGCGCCGGCGCAGGACCGCCGCGCTGTCGATGGTGTCGGTGACCGCCTGCCGGGCGCCATCAACGGCCAGCGCCGCGCGCAGCGCCTGACCGCTGCGGAGCAGTGCCTTGCTTGGCATGCAGGCCCAGTACGAACAGTCGCCGCCGACCAGCTCGTTCTCGACGATCGCGCAGCTCAGCCCGCCTCTCACGGCCCGGCCGGCGACGTTCTCGCCGGTCGAGCCGGCTCCGATGACGACGACGTCGTACTCACCGTCGCGATCGATCAGGGGCATGGATGCGCCTCCAGATGGTGGTGTGGTGCGTTGGCGGTCTCAGGCGACGTGGAGCGGCTCGCGCGACGGCGGCGAGGGCGCACCCACAACGTCCACGCCCGGGTTCTCACCGGCCGGGTCGACGTCGCCGGCCTCCGGCTCCGCGGGCTCCTTGTGGCGCCGGATGAGCAGCGCACTCGCGATCCCAGCGACGGGGAGGGAGACTGCGAGATCGATCGCCTGCAGGGTCAGACCGGCTCCGACGGCGAGACCGCCGCTCACACCCTCGAGCAGGAGTGCTCCAGCCCACCATGCCTGCCCGGTGCCGATGCCGGCGATGCCCTGGATCGGGATGGTCAGGAGCAGCGTGCGGATCGAGAGCACGAACCATGTCTGCCAGAACCCGAGATGCAGACCGACCATGCTCATCAGAGCCGCGTACTGCACGGCGGTTGCGAGCCGGCAGAAGATCGTGCTTCCGACCAGGTTGGCCCATCGCGCGCGACTGTTGAGCTCGTCCAACTCCGCCTCCGCCCGTACGGCGAGCGGCGCGAGCCTCGGGATCCGCCCCGCAAGGCGGGTTACCAGAGTCCGCGGCCCGGGGATGATCAGGGAGAGCAGGACACCGAGGCCGAGCACGAAGGCACCGGCTGCGGCGAGGATGACTGCGGTGGGCTCGGCGGTCACCGTGAAGAACGAGGCCACCACCGCGACCAGCGAGAGGCTGACGACATCCAGGATCCTGGCCACGATGGCGCTGCCGGATCCGCGTGCGACGCCGACCGAGAATCGCGTCCGCGCCAGGGCGACGAAGGTCACGTCCGCCGACGGACCGGGAAGCAGCAGGCCGGCGCCCCAGGATGCGGCGGTCGCTCCGAGCAACTCGCGGGCGCTGCCTTCACGCCTCGGCAGAAGCGCCGCAAAACGCCAGGCCCTCCCCAGCAGGAAGCAGGCGGCGCCGAACGCTGCCAGAGCGATCGATCCGACCGACGGGCTGATGCCCTGCCATCGGACGTTGTGGCCGCCGAGCAGCCGCCAGGCGAGCAGCAGAACGAGAACTGTGACGACGCTGGTGATCGCCGCCCGGAGCAGACGCCCACGGCGAGCAGAACCCGAGATCGACACGCAAGCTGATTGTCGCTCTTTTGTCCGCCTGGGGGTCGATCTACCGTCCGATTCGGCTACGCTCATGGTTCGAATTTCATGCGGCCATTGATGGCGGGATGTGGCCAGTCGGGGGATGGTGTAGGCATAATCCCAGGTCATAACCCCTTTGAAAGGTCTTCTTCCTGAAGGTCGCAGGGTCCCAACACTCCCAGGAGCCTCTTGCATGCGCAACAGAACGGTGATCGTGCTCGGCGCGGACGGCTATCTCGGCTGGCCGCAGGCGATGCACCTGTCCAAGCAGGGCTACCGTGTGATCGCGGTGGACAATCTCGTTCGCCGTCGCTGGGACCTTGAGTGCGGCACCTCGTCGCTCATACCGATCTCGACCATGGAGCGACGCGTCGAGCGCTGGCGGGAGCAGGGCGGCAACGACATCGAATGGCGCCTCGTCGACCTCACCGACGCCGACGCGCTTTCGGAGTTGATCGCATCGACGAAGCCCGACTCGGTGGTGCATTTCGCCGAGCAGCGCTCCGCCCCATTCTCGATGATCGACCGCGAGCACGCGGTCTTGACTCAGCTCAACAACGTTGCGGGCACGCTCAACCTGCTCTTCGCGTTGCATGAGCATGCGCCCGAGTGCCACCTCGTGAAGCTCGGCACCATGGGCGAGTACGGCACGCCGAACATCGACATCGAGGAAGGCTTCATCACCATCGAGCACAACGGCAGGACCGACACGCTGCCGTATCCGAAGCTTCCCGGGAGCTTCTACCACCTGTCCAAGGTGCACGACAGTCACAACATCCATTTCGTGTGCCGGGCCTGGGGGCTCGCCGCCACCGATCTCAACCAGGGCGTTGTGTACGGCTGCAGCACGCCGGAGACCGGGCTGCATCCCGAGCTCGCGACTCGCTTTGATTACGACGGCATCTGGGGAACGGTGCTCAACCGCTTCATCGTGCAGTCTGCGATCGGCAAGCCGCTCACCGTCTACGGCAGTGGCGGCCAGACACGCGGGTTCCTTGATATCCGCGACACCATGGCCTGTGTGCAGCTGAGCATCGAGCATCCAGCCAAGCCGGGAGAGTTCCGCGTCTTCAACCAGTTCACCGAGCAGTTCTCGGTGCTGCAACTCGCCGCGCTGGTACGCGACGCGCGCGCCGCGCATGGTGGTGAGACCGTCATCGACCACACGCCGAATCCGCGTTTCGAGAAGGACACACACTTCTACAACGCCAAGCACCAGTTGCTCGTCGACCTCGGGCTCGAGGCGCACAAGCTGCGCAGCACGCTGATCGACACGGTCATCGAGGCTGTTGAGGCGCACATCGATCGGGTCGACCTCTCCCAGGTCGGCGTGTCGGACGTCGAATGGACCACCGGTCGTTCCCGGACGGCAACCGGTAAGGCGCAGGTCGCGGCTCCAGCAGCGGAGACGGTGGCGTAGCGCCGGTGGCGCTACCCGAGGTCGACGTCAGCCTGACGATCCCGGCTCACAACGAGGCGGAGAACATCGGCCGCGTCCTCCAGGACGTCATGGGAGTGCTCGCCGAGGGCGGACGTACTTACGAGATCGTGCTCGTCGACGACGCCAGCCACGATGACACCGTCGGTGCCGCGCGCACTGCGATGGGGGAGGCCGCGAGGAACCTCACGGTCGTAACCCACACGCACCAGCGCGGCTACGCGGTCACGGTCTGCGACGGGCTTCGAGCCTCGCGCGGCAAGGTGCTCGCGTTCATGGATGGCGACGGCCAGTTCGACCCGCGGGATCTGGGGCGCCTGATCGCGGCGCTCGATCACGCGGACATGGTCGCAGGCATCCGCAAGCGACGCGCCGACCCGTGGTATCGCTCCTTCGTGAGCGGGGTCTACAACCGCGTGGTCCGGATCGCGTTCGGGATCCGCGAACAGGACTTCGACTGCGGGCTCAAGACCTTCACGCGCGAGGTCTGGAATGGGGTGACCCCGATCCGAGCCCGCTCGGCGGTGTTCAATCCCGAGATGTTCTTCAAGGCCCACCGGCTCGGTTTCCGGGTGATCCAGATGCAGGTCGAGCATCTTCCCCGCCTCGCGGGGCGCCGTTCCGGTGGACGTCTGATCCCCGTTGCCCGCGCGGTCCGCGATGTCATCCGCCTTCGTATCTCACTGGCGATGAGCTGGCGACCGGAGGGCGCCCGCCGGGAGCGAGTCTAGGTGCGCAGAGCCGCGATCCCAGGACTGGCGACGCTGGTGGTCCTCCGCCTCCCGTCGCTCATGGAGCCGCACTGGTACACGGACGAGGCGGGCTACGTCAACGTCGCCCGGGAGCTGCTCAAGGGCAAGGTCCTGTACTCGCAAACCTGGAACAACAAGCCGCCCGGAATGCTCTGGACGATCGCTTTGGAGGTGCAACTCTTCGGGTCGAGCGAGATCGGGCTGCACGTGCTGACGCTCATCTCCGGCCTCGCCGCGGTCGCCGCAATCGTCTGGGCCGCCGGACGTCTGTACACGCCACGGCGTGCGCTGCTCGCCGGGCTGCTCGCCGGGGTGATCCTCGGTCTCCCACTCGTCGACGCCGAGCTGGCTGTTCCGGAGAGCCTGATGATCGCGCCACTTGCCTGGGCCGGTGCCATCGTCCTCGTCCGGATCCGCCGCGGCGATCCCACCGACGGCCCGCGGAGCATCCCGCGCTGGCCGTTCGCGGTCGGGGTGCTGATGGCGGCCGCGATCTCGTTCCAGCAGACCGCGGTCGCGGAAACCACGGCGTTCTTCTTCGCGATGCTCCTCGCGCCGAGGCTGCTCCGCCGCGACGCCTTCATCTTCCTCGGCACCGTGGCCGCGATCACGGTTGCGTGGCTGTCCGCCGCCATCATCACCGCCGGCGCCGGCACGGTCGCCTTCGCACTCGCCGGCTTCTACGTGAGCTACACGCAGAAAGCACTTCCCACCAGCGCTGTCGGCGGGGTCGCGCATTTCGGCCTGGCGCTCGGTGCCGGGCTGCTGATCGCCGTCGGGGCGATCGCCAACCGCCACCGTCCGCGTGTGGACTCGGTGCTCGCGCTCTGGGCCGGCGCGACCCTGGTGGTCACGGCCGTCGCCGGGCAACCTTATCCACACTTCCTCGCACCCGCGGTGGCACCGCTCACGTTGCTCGTGGTCGGGATCTCGGTGCCGTCGGCGAGCCGGTTCCACGCCGGTGGCCGGCGTTCGCTCGTCGGGCCGGGGCTCCAGATCGGCGGTCTCGTGATCGCCATCCTGACGGCGAAGGTCGCCGGCATCGACTGGCTGCCGATCCCACCATCGGCGACCAACTCGCACACCCTCAGCGGCTACTACGGCGGCGCCGTCGCCGCCGCGTTCGACTCGACATGGCGCACCACATGGCTCAACGACTTCGACTACCGGGTGAAGGGGGACGCAGACGCCGCTGCCTGGATTGCCGCGAATGGGCTGAAGGGCGAGACCGCCGTGGTCTGGTCGTATGACGCATGGGTTTATGCGCTCGCCGACCTGCAGATCGACATGCCGACTCCGCCCATTTACAACGACGAGGTGCTCCTCGGGTTCGGCGGTCCGGTCGAGGTGTACGTGGCCAGCAAGCGTCCGGTGGTGATCGTTGTCGACTCGGTTGCTCAGGCGCTCTACCCCGAGATCGGCACCCTGCTGGCCGGCGGCGAGTACGTTGACGAGTACCACAGCTACCCGAACACCGTGTGGGTCCGGGCCGACAGGGCGAAACACCTGCCGTGAGCTCGCCCGGGTTCCCAGCGCGCGCTGAGCGGCACCACCTCGACCGATGGTTGCTTGGTGCGGCGTTGGCCGTGTTCGCCGGATTCGCGGTCGCGTACACCCGGGTCACACCGATTGGCGCGTCACCCGACGAGCTCTCGCATCTGCATTACATCAACGGCATCGCCGACCACCTACGCCTGCCGCCGGCCGGCGAGCCCGAGCGTCAGCAGCCACCGCTCTACTACCTGCTGGGGGCGATCGTCGCCAAGCTCACCGGGGACGATGCTCGTCTGATCAGGTTGGTGTCGGTGGTCCTCGGCGTGCTCACGATTCTCACCGTCTATGCGGTGGCGCGCCGCCTCTTCCCGCTCCGGCCGGCGCTGGCCGCCGGCGCCGCCGCGCTGGTCGCGCTCCTTCCCGAGGCCCAATACCTGGCCGGCGCGATCAACGACGACAACCTCGCGTGGCTCGCCGGTGCGCTGCTCGTGCTCGCCGGAGTGGTGGTGATGCAGAGCGATCGTCTGAGCCCGCGGCTTGCCCTCGGGTCCGGCCTGACGGTGGCGCTCGCCGTGCTGGCCAAGGAGACGGTGTGGATCCTCGCGGCGCTGCTCCTCGTGGTCGTCTTCGTGCGGTTCGGACGCCGGCTTCGCGCGGTCCACGCGGCGTTGCTGCTGGTGCCGTCGATCGTGCTCGCCGGCTGGTGGTTCGTCCGCAACGCTGTGGAGTTCGGGAGCCCCCTGCCCCCGTTGCATCCGATCACCGCTCAGCGGCAGGTGTTCGACTCGCTCTCGCAAGTTCGCGGGTATATCGCCGCCACGGCGCTGAGCATCGTCGGCATGTACGGCAATGGCGCTCACTTCGTCGCGATCTCGATCCTCGGGAGTCGACCACTGCCGAGCACCGTCGCTGTGGCGATGATCGCGGTGATCACCATCGCGGCGTGCGTCGCCGTGTTCCGCTCCTGGGCACGATGGGATCGAGGGCGCCGCCGGGTCGCGATCCTCCTCCTCGTGGTGCTGATCGTCGCCGCTGTGCAGTCGGTCCTGAACTCGGCCAGCTTTGACCTCCAGCCGCAGGCGCGCTATCTCCTCGTCGCGGCTGCAGCGGCCGCGCCCATCACCGCGTGGACGATCGCATGGCGCAGGACCGGTCGCCTCTCAGTCGTGCGTGGCTCGGCCATCGTGGGTCTGGTCGCCGTCGCGCTCCTGCTGGACGTGTCAGGCCTCATCACCGCGGCACACACTGCCGCCTGATCAGCGGACCTGGGCGCGAAAGCTTTCGAGGGTTCGAGCCAGCCCGTCGGCGAGGCTGACAGCCGGCGCCCATCCAAGGCGCTCGGCCGCACGCGAGTTGTCGAGCGCGCTGCGTGCCACCTCCCCGGACGGGAGCGGCTCACGTTCGGGCGCTCCGTGAAAGCCCGCGAGCTCGCAGAGCCGGCGGACGAGGTCACCGATCGCCGTTTCCCGACCGGTCCCGATGTTGACCGCGCCAACGATGTCCGAGGCCAGGCCGAGCAGGTTCGCGGCCACGATGTCGCCGACGTACGTGAAATCGCGCGTCTGGGCACCATCGCCGCGGACGACGGGCGCTTTGCCGTCGAGGAGCCGGTGGCTCGAGATCGCCACCACGCCCGCCTCGCCGGTCCCATCCTGGCCCGGACCGTAGACGTTCCCGTAGCGCAACGCGAGGGCGTCCAGCATGCCCGCACGCGTGAAGTGGCCGAGGTAGTGCTCGATGCTCAGCTTGGCCGTGCCGTATGGCGACCGGGGCTGCGCAGGCTCGTCCTCCGGCGTGGGCAGGCGAGTTGCGGCACCGTAGAGGGCGCCGCCCGATGACGCCACCACCACTCGCCGGCACCCGGCGGCAATCGCCGCGGCAAGGATGTTCACGGTCCCGAGCACATTGATGTGCGCGTCGGCCGCGGGCTCGCGCCACGATCGATTGACGCCGCCCTGGGCGGCGAGGTGCAGGATGGCGTGGGGCCGCCAGGACTCGACGGCCGCGCGCGCCGCGGGTCCTGCGACGTCGGTAGCCTCCAGGCGGGCTTTGCCCGGGAGCGGTCGGTACGAGGCGTGACGAAGGTCGTCGATGACCAGCACGTCGGCTCCGGCGGCGTGGAGCGCCTCGACGCTGTGAACCCCGATGAAGCCGGCCCCGCCGGTGACGACGACCCGCCTTCCCGCCATCTCCGTGGCCATCAGTTCCTGCTCACGAGCGCGCGCAGGAACAGGGCGGTGTTGGCCGGTCGCTCGGCCATGCGGCGCATGAGATACCCATACCACTGCACCCCGAACGGCACGTAGACACGCACCGTCTCTGCGGCGGCGACGAGGCGGCGCTGCTCGTCGGGACGAATGCCGAAGAGCATCTGGTACTCGTGCCGGAACCCCGGACCTCCGATGTCGCTGACGAGACGGCCGGTGGCCTCGACGAGCTTCGGGTCGTGGGTCGCGGCCATCGGGAGCGCGCTACCTCCGATCAGGATGGACAGGCATCGCAGGTACGCGCGGCGAATGTCGTCAGGGCGCTGCCACGCGAGCGACGCGGGTTCCTGGTACGCGCCCTTGCAGAGACGGACACGCGACCCGGGCACCCCCAGCGCCCGGCAGTCGTCCGCGGTTCTGTGGAGCGAGGCCTGGAGCACTGCGCCGGTCGAGGGGAAGTCCTGACGGATCAGGCTGACCACCCGCAGGGTCGAGTCGGTGGTTGTGTGGTCCTCCATGTCGATCGTCACCGACGATCCGGCTGCTCGCGCCGCCTCACAGATCAGACGGGCGTTGTCCAACGCCAGGGATTCGTCGAGTGCCTGGCCCACCGCGGACAGCTTCACCGACATCTCCGCCATCGGCGCCAACCCCTCATCGGCGAGACGACCGGCGAGCGAGCAATACGCCGCCACGGCCGCGCGTGCCGTCCTGGCGTCGAGGGTGTCCTCGCCGAGGTGATCGAGCGACACCGTGAGGCCCTCCCCAGTGAGAGCACGGGTGACCGCGACCGCATCCTCGATGGTCTCGCCGGCGACGAACCTGCGGACGACGTCGCGGGTCACCGGGGCCGACGTCACCGCTCGCTTGATCTGACCGCGCCGCGAAGCCCAGAGCAGGATGTGCCGGAGTGCGGCGGAGGGACTCACGCCGGACGTTGAGGAGGTCGGCTGCGATCCCCACGCTTCGCTGGTCACCGGGGGGATTATGTCCCCGGCCCCGGTGGGTCTGGTCAGGCCGACCACCGGGGTGCCCGCCGCTCGAGGAATGCGGTCATCCCCTCGTGCGCCTCCTCCGACGCGAAGAGCCGTGCGGACAGCTCGACCATCTCCTCGCCGTGGCGCTCGATCGCCTCTCGGACCTCGCGGTTCGCCAGGCGCTTGGATGCAACCAGACCCTGCGGGGACGCTTTGCGCAGATCCGCGGTGAGCGTTGCCACCGCGCCGTCGAGGTCGTCGGTGGCGATGGTCACCAGGCCGATGCGCTGCGCCTCAGCGGCGTCGAAGGTCGCGCCGGTCAGGTAGTACCGCGCGGCGGACCGCTCGTCGAGGCGGGGCAGGACGGTCACGGAGATGACCGCCGCGGCGAGCCCGAGCCGCGCTTCGGTGATGGCAAAGCTGCTCCGCGGGCCCGCGACCACGATGTCGCACGCGCCGAGCAGGCCGACGCCCCCGGCCCGGACGTTACCGTCGATGCTGGCAATAACCGGCTGGGGCGTCTCCACGATCAGACGCAGGAGCGCGAGCAGGCCGCTCGCTGTGCCGGTCATCGGCCCGGTCGAGGCCTCGGACAGATCGGCGCCGGCGCAGAACGTGGTGCCGGTGTGCGTGAGCACCACAGCCCGAAGGTCCGGAGCCGTCGCGGCGACGTGCAACCGGTCGGTGAGCTCTGCCACGAGCTGGCGCGAGAGCGCGTTGCGATTGCGTGGTGAATCAAGCGTGATGGTTGCGATGCCCCCGTCGATGGCGAGGTGGACGAGCTCGGTGTCTGTCATAGGAGGTCCTCGGGTATGTCGATGGTGCGCGACCGAAGCCACTCGCCGAGCGCCTTGGCCTGCGGGTCGAAACGCGTCGACGACGCGACGCCTTCGCCGAGCATGCCCGCGATCACGAAGTTCAGGGCGTGGAGGTTGGCGAACACATGGCGGTGCACGGGATATGCCGCTGTCTCGGGCAGGAGTCGCTGGAGCTCGTCGACGGTGAGGGTGTGTGCGAGCCAGCTCCACGACGCGTCGCTGCGGGCCCAGACGCCCAGGTTTGCATCACCGCCCTTGTCGCCGCTCCGCGCTCCGGCGACCCGGCCAAGGGGAGCGCGGCGCGTGCGCGTCTGCGTCGCTTGCGGCGGCGGCGGGCCTGGCGTGTTCACCGGGCCGGCGGTGACCCGTTGCGTCGTACGTGCCGGTGCAATCGGGATGCGCGACCCATCGTGGAGCACCGCGACGTGGTCGACCGCATCGCACGCAATGAAGCCGGGATGGTAAACGCCCACTGGCGACGCGTCACCGGGTGGAGCGGTGAGGTGAAAGCCCGGGTAGCTGCTGAGGCCGATCTCGACAGCGCGTGCGCTGAAGGCGCGGCCCGCGACCACCGGGTCTGCATCGCGGACCATGCAGTGCAGGAAGGCGCTCGCAATCTCCTCCTCATCCGCATCCTCGTGGTCCGTTCGCGCCAGTGTCCAGCGGATCTGAGCCGGCGGAGCGCCGTCAAACGCAGCATCCATCTGCTCGCGAACCAGCGCCGCCTTGGCGTCGATGTCCGGACCACAGAGGACGAAGGTCACGGAGTTCCGGTACCCGCTCAGCGTGTTGCAGCACACCTTGAGAGTCGGTGGTGGCGGCTCACCGCGCGCGCCGGAGATGCGCACCCTGTCGGTGCCGTCCGCGGCGAGGGTGATGGTGTCGAAGCGGGTGACCACGTCTGGTCCGAGGTATCGGGGCGTGTCGATCTCGTAGAGCAGCTGCGCCGTGACCGTCCCGACGGTGACCGCCCCGCCGGTTCCCGGGTGCTTGGTGATCACGCTGGTGCCGTCGGGATGGACTTCGGCGATCGGAAACCCCGGGTGGCGGACGTCATGCTCGTTGAAGAAGCTGTAGTTGCCGCCAGTCGCCTGCGCACCACATTCGAGGACATGACCCGCGACCGTCGCCCCCGCGAGAGCATCCCAACTGTCCCGCTGCCAGCCGAAGTGCGCTGCCGCGGGGCCGATCACCAGGCTCGCGTCGGTGACCCGCCCGGTGACGATGACATCGGCACCCGAGCGGAGGCACTCTGCGATGCCCCAGGCGCCGAGGTATGCGTTGGCGGTCAACGGGGTGCCGAGGCCGAGTTCGGAAGCGCGGGCGGTCACGTCGTCGCCTTCAACGAATGCGATCGCGGCGTGGAGGCCCAGACGCTCCGCCAGCTCGCGCAGGGCCGACGCGAGGCCGGCCGGGTTGAGGCCGCCGGCATTGGCGACGATCGTGACGCCACGTTCGAGGGCCAGGCCGAGGCAGTCCTCCATCTGGCGGAGGAATGTGCCGGCGTAGCCGCGCTCGGGATGCTGGAGGCGCTGGCGCCCGAGGATCAGCATCGTGAGCTCGGCGAGGTAATCGCCGGTGAGGACGTCGAGCTGACCGCCCTCGAGCATCTCGCGGAACGCCGCAAAACGGTCGCCGTAAAAGCCGGAGGCGTTGCCGATGCGCAGAACCGTATCCACAGGGGCGCCAAGGCTACCGTGACCGGCAGTCGATGCGAGCGGCGTCCCTCAGAGCTGCAGTTCCATTCGCTTGAGGAATTCGTCGAAGAGCGGGACCGTGAACGCGGCGTCCCCATGCGCAGGGCTGTAGATGATGCCCTTGGCGATGAGCGCGGAGCGGCGTGGGGCGACGGACTCGACGCGCACGCCGAGCGCCGCGGCGATGTCCCCCGAGCGGTGCGGCCCCGGGCCGAGCGATGCCATCGCGACCAGGTACTCACGCTCGCGAGGCGTGAGCCGGTCGAGACGGACCAGGAAGAAGTTCTGGTCAAGTTGGGCTTGAACTCGCGGGGCTGCGCGGTCGACGTCATCGACGGTGATCGGGCTCTGCGCAGCCGTATTCCAGACGTGGTAGCCCCATTCCTGGAGGAAGTACGGGTAGCCGTGGGATCGTTCCACCATGATGTCCAGCGCGTCGCTCTCGATTGACGCGCCACTCTCCTCTGCGGGGACCTCAAGTGCCGTCGCGGCGTCAGCGGCATTGAGCGACCCGATCTCGGGGAAGTCGAAGAGGCGCTCGGCATACGACTTGGCCTCGCCGGCGAGCGCGCGCAGCTGGGGCAGCCCAGCGCCGGTGAGGATGACCGGCAGGTTGAGTTGATTGGTCCGGTGGATCGCGACGATCAGAGCCGAGAGCTCTTCGGGCCGCACATATTGGAGTTCATCGACAGCCAGCACGATGCCGGTCCCGCGGTCCCGCGCCGCCTCGCCGCACGCGACGAGCAGGTCGGTGACATCGTCTGCGAGGTTGCCGGAGTCGGCGACCCCGCGGAGCGCCTCGACGTCGATGGAGACGCGTGTCCCGTCCGGAAGCTGCAGGGTGAAGGTTTTGAGCACGCGCAGCGCGCGCGTCACCGCCGTCGAGACGACGTTGCTGCTCAGGGGAAGGAGGATGCGGCGGAGCCGGGATGCCAGGAGCGTCGGAAAGTGGCCGTGCTCCGGCGCTTCGATCAAGCCGACCCGGAAACCCTCCTGTTCGGCGATCTCGGCGAAGCGGTTCAAAAGGACCGTCTTGCCCGCTCCGCGCAACCCGATCATGAGCAGGCTCTTCCCAGGTCGCCCGGCGACGGCGCGGCGAAATGCGATCCCGAATCGGTTGATGAGCTCGTCACGCCCGGTCAGCGCGGGTGGGGGAGTGCCCGCCCCCGGGCGGTATGGATTGGTCAGCTCATCCATCGGTTCAACGGAGCTTACAGTAGCTTATGAAGGTTTACTGAACTTACTGACCTTATTGGCAGGCTCAATAACCAACCAATAAGTTGATCGAAGATTGGCTTGAAACCGGGTCTCGAGCCAGATTGCCTCGCCTGCCCGGCAGTGCTGCGCCCTCGGAGGCTCGCGGCGGCCGATTCCGGGGCGCAAGGGCGCAGCCGGCTCCTACGCAGCTGCGGGGGCGGGAGTCCGCTGGCGGTGGCGCACGCCGTCGAAGCCGAGGATCGCGAGCGCGATCCACACGAGGGAGAACCCGCAGAGCAGGGCGAACGAGGTGCTCTCACGAAGGATCAACACGCCGATGGCGAACTGCATGACCGGGGTCACGTACTGGAGTAGTCCCATCGTCGATAGCGGCAGCCTGGTCGCAGCGCCCGCGAAGAACAGCAGCGGCACCGCCGTGACCGGTCCGGCCGAGATGAGCAACAGGATGTGGCCGACGCCCGCCGCGTGTCCGACGAACGTGGCCTGGCCGGCGAGGGCGAGCGCGGCGAGAATGATCAATGCCGGGATGCTGGTGACGGCCCCTTCGATGAGCAGGCCCTCCGGTGGTGAGGCCCGAACCCCTTTCTTGAGGAAGCCGTAGGTGCCGAATGAGCACGCCAGGGCGAGCGCGATCCAGGGCGGCCGCCCGTAGTCCACGCTCAAGACCACGACCGCGACGACTCCCAAGCCAACCGCCGTCCACTGCACCGCGCGGAGTCGCTCATGCAGGATCACGACCCCGAGAGCGATCGTCACCAGCGGGTTGATGAAGTATCCGAGGCTCGTCTCGATGACGTGTCCGTTGTTGACGCCCCAGATGTACACGCCCCAGTTGATCGCGACGGCGATCCCGGCGGCGCAGAGACGCAGCACCGTGCCGCGGTCCAGGCGGCGCATGCCCGCAAGCTCGTGGCGCGCCGCCAGCAACACGGCGATCACCACGAAGCAGAACACGATTCGGCAGGCGAGGATCTCGAGCGGATTTGCGGGCTCGAGCAGTGGCCAGAACAGGGGGAAGAGTCCCCACAACACGTACGCGCTGAGCCCGTACAGCAGACCGCTGGTGGCGGGGGTGCGTCGCTGGTGTGTGCTCGCTTGCATATGCTCGGATCCGGCTCCGAAGGATATGCGTGTGCGAGTCGATCACCGCCCGGCCCCCGACCCAGGAGGCGTGCCGAATCGCCTAACCCTCGAGTCGCTCCTGCAGACGCACCGTCACCGAGGCGCCTGCCTCTTTGCCGAGCGCCTTGCGAACCTCAGCCTTGACGGGAAGCTTGTGCGTGCCGTCGCCCATTGCCATGAAGGCACTTCGGAATGGATGTCCGTCGATCGTGCCGCGCACCTTGACGAGGCCGCGAGTCCTGAAGTACTCGACAGATCCGGGCATCACGACGTACGTCCAGCCGCCCGGGTTCGGGCTCTTCTGCAGGACCGCGTCGAAGCGCTTGTTCAGCATCGACGCGAAATGGTAGGCACCGTGGCTCTCCGCCGGCAGCCCCTGCCCGGGCCCGAAATCAGTAGATGAATGTCTCCACGTCGTAGAGCGACCCGATGTGGCGCTGATCGACGACACCGAGACCGAGCATATTCGCCTCATCAACCGTGAAATTGGTCGGACCCTGGACGGAGACGACATAGGCGACGTGTCCGAACTGGCTGTACCCATGGCCCGGCCCGAACACCACGAGGCTTCCAACGTGCGGCCGCATCCCCTCGGGCTGACCGTATGCGCGCGCCGAGCTCGCCCATTCCCAGGCGTCGCCGCTCCAGTAGACGCTGCGCAGCGACGCCACGTACCAGGTGCACTGTCCCCATGGGTAGTCATCCATACGCGGACCGAACGCAAACGGCCGCAGCGCATTCCCGACGACGTGTGCCGCTCCTGCGCCCGCCGCCGCGGCGGCGGCGGCTGCCGCAGCTTCCTGCTCGCGACGAACCTCCACGATTCTCGATTGCACACCTTGCAGCTGGGCGAGCAGGCTCGCGGCCTTGCCCTTCAGCGATGACGCCTGCTGGCGGTAGGCGACCTCCTCGGTCTGCTGCTGCGCGGCCAGTGTCTGGAGACTGCCGACCAGCGCATCCGCGTGTTGCTGGTCCTGCACCTGCTGTTTCTGCAACGCATCGAGCTGGTCGCGCTTTCCCTGGATCTGCGTCACCAGCTGCTGCACGCGAGCGCTCACCTGATCCGCACTCGTCAGCGCGTCCATCGCATCGATGAAGCTCTTGCTGTCGACGAGGATTGCGGTGACCGAGCCGTCGTCGGTGAGCTCGTACACATGCTTGAGGATTTGCGCCAGCTGGCCCTGGTCGGCCGCGTATTCACTGTGCACGATCTGCAGCTGTGCGCTGGTGTTGGCGAGGTTCTTGTTCGCCTGGTCGAGCTGCGACTGCGCCTGTGCGAGTTCAAGCTGCGTGTGGGCGATCGCTTGCGAGGACGCAAGCGCGTCACCGAGTGCGGCTGAGCTCGCGCTACTCAGGGACGCGATGGCTCGATTCAGCGCGCCCGCCTGCGCTGAAAGCGATTGGATCTGCTGGGTAAACTGATCGGCGAGGACCTTCCCTTGGCTGAACGGGGCGCCGGCCACCAGCAGTGCGATCGTGCCGGCAGCGGCGACGAGGGACACGCGGCGAGCGAGCAACAAGGGCCTCCGTGAGTTGGACGCGAACTGGATTCGACCGGTCCCCGACCGTAACAGGCATGCTCCGAACGGTCAACCCCATTTCGACGTATTTGTCGATTGCACAGCACGAATACGGCTTTCGACATTCCAGACGCTGCATTCGCGTCGCAACTGCGAGGTAGACTGAGGAGCGGAATGGATATCGGCGGACATCTCCCCGAAATCATCATCGTGCTGGTGATCATCCTGATCATCTGGGGACCAGGAAAACTGCCCGACGTCGGCGCCGCGATGGGCCGCGGCATTCGCGAGTTCAGGAAGGCTTCGGCCGAAACTCGCGATGCGGTGCGGCACGCGACAGCGCCCGAAGAGCCGGCTGCGCCGACGCCTGCACCAACGGCGCCGCCTCCCGACCCGGCGCCCGCCTCACCATCAGGGGGTCCGTCGAGCTCCGATCCCGGCTGAGATCCGCAGTCAGGCCGGGGTGGGCGCGGGCGCCTCGGCGGCCAGGAAGGCCGCATGGCGGGTCGGGTAATCGTCGATACGGGCGATCGTTCCCCCGCGCACGGTGAAGACCATGAAGATCTCCCCGTGGAGGAACGGGATCTCGCGGAAGCGAGGGCCGGCGATACCGACCACGACGTTCTCGCCGGCCGCGTTCAGCTCCAGCCGCTCGACGCCGGTGTCGTAACCGGCGAACGAATCGCCGATCCGCTCCAGCACAGCCTGGCGGCCGTTGCAGACAAGGTCGGGGAGGACCCCCTGGTGCACGACGTCAGGATCGAGTCCGGCCTCGATCGCGTCGAGATCGCGCCGGCGCCTGGCATGGAAATGGTCGAAGACGATCTCCATCGCAGCGTCACTCATGGCCATCTCCTTCGTCGCGGCGTGCGCTTGGTCCTCCACTAGTATCCAGCTCAGCCGTGCTCATGCAAGCGATTAGAAAGGCGCGAACGTTCACCATGGTGTGCCATGAACGATGACCGCTGGGCGTTCCCCCCGCAGCCACCGGCCTGGCCACCTGCGCCGGCGACCCTCCCGCCCAAGCGCGGCTCGAGAGTGCCGGCGGCGATCGCTCTCTTCGTCGCCACCGGGATCGTCGCGGCTGGGATCGGGGTCGGCGGAGTCCTCCTCGTCCGTCACGTTCAGGGGAACCAGCAGTCCGCCGGCGCGCCGACCGCAGCGCCCGGCACCACGTCCGGCGCCGCCGAGGCGAGGGCGCTCTACCAGCGGGCAATCGCAGCCACGCGGGACGCGAGCGGCTTTCACTACATGGCGGTCTCGACCGGCGGCGACGCGCAGACCATCGTCGGCGATGCGGGTCAGACGGGGGGCCGCCAGGCGATCACGTTCGATTCGAGCTATGGGACCGAGCAGTTCACGCTCCTGCTCGTCGGCGCGACCGTCTACTTTCAGGGCAACGCCCCGGCCTTGCAGGATCAGCTCGGCGTGGCCGCGGCCACAGCGCCGAGCCTCGTCACCAAGTGGGTGTCGGTGGTTGCGGGCAATGGCCCCTACACCGTGCTGCAACCTGGGATCACCACTGGTAGCCAGGCGTCGGAGCTGCTGCTGACCCCAGAGTCGAGAGCCGGGATCACAGCTGCCGGCGGGGTCGCGGCGACGAGGATCACCGGAACCGTCCCGGCAGCCGGCCAGCTCCCCCCCGGAACGGGACAGCTCGACATCGCGGCGAGCTCCGATCAGCCGATCACGTACTCGTCGGCGGTATCGGGCGGCGGGGTGGTGCTCACGTTCAGCACCACCTTCAGCGCCTGGGGGACGGCTCCCACGGTGAGTGCTCCGACCGGAGCGGTCGCCTGGTCGAGCTTGACGACCGCTCAGCCTCCGGGTGGGTATGGCAGCGGCGGTAGTGGGTCAACGCCAGCCCCGACAGCCACCCCCGGCGCGATCTAGCCGGGCAGTCGCGCGCCGAGCGCGCTGGTGCCCTTATGCGACGAAGCGCTCGGCGAGCAGATCCTCGAGCACGGAGCGCCCGATCTCGGTAGCGGCGTGGTCGTTGACGGCATGCGGATCGAGATCGGGGAAGAAGCGTGCGACGCCGGCGGGATCCTCGTCGGTCAGCCACCGGATGAAGGTGTGTCCGAATTCCGCTGCCTTTTCGTCGGTCAAATCGATCTTGGCCATCGCTCTGTCCTCGCGTGTCATACATGGCGGCGTCGTGCGCCGGGCGCCGGATTATCCCCCGTTGGCGATGGCCACGATCAAGGCATGGCCGCCAGGAGCAGGAGGGGGAGAGACGCTCCTTCGGCGGCCATACCTGTCAGATCGTGGAGCACACGCGTGTCTCCGTCGCTTCCCGAAGGCCGATCGGCGCCGTGCGCGAGTGGGGTTGGGAACGCACACCGCCGTATCTCCGAGACTGCGAGCTTGCATCGCAGGCGATGGCGGTGTCGGTCCGCGAGCGCACACATCGCTCCGCCGCAACAACGGCGTGCGCGAGCCCGCTTTGGCCTCGCTTGACTCTCCAGTGGCTGGAGGCCTCAAGGTCGGGCCATGGACCTCTCTATCGGCGAAGCGGCACGGCTGACGGGGCTGCCCGTCAAGACCATCCGGTACTACTCCGACATTGGTCTGGTGCCCGAGGCCTGGCGCACGGATGCGGGCTATCGTCGGTTTGACTCCGCAGGGCTCGCTCGACTCGAGCTGGTGCGGACCCTTCGCGAACTCGGGATCGACCTGGCGAGCATTCGCCTCATTGCGCAAACGCGAACGTCGCTCGAGGCAGTCGCGAGAGCCCACGCCGAAGCCATCGACCTGCAGATCCATCGCCTGACATTGCGTCGATCAGTGCTCCGAGCGATCGCTCGGAATGGCGCTCACCCAGAGGAGGTACAACGAATGACCGCATTTGCCCGCGCGTCCGCCGATGAGGCCAACCGCATGATGGAGGCGTTCCTCGCCGCTGTCTTCGCGGATCATGAGGACGACCCGTTCGCGGCTCGGATGCGCGCGGCCTTGCCGGTGCTGCCGCCCGAGCCGTCGGAGACTCAGATCGACGCGTGGATCGAGCTTGCAGCGCTCGTTGAGGACCCGACGTTCCGAGGGCGCGTCCGCGAGATGGTGGTCGCGGGACAGGGTCGCCGGTCGTCGTCCGTTCCCGATGAGCCCGATGCGGCGGCTCAGGCAGCCAACCAGGCGGTCGCCGAGCGCGGGGTCGAGGCGGTACACCGTGGCATCACCCCAGGCTCACCCGAAGGGGTGGCCATCGTCGACGAGCTGGTCGGCCGATTCAGCAGCGCGGAGGGCCGGAACGATGACGCTCCGTACCGCTTCGAGCTGGCCGAGCGGCTCGCGACCTTCAGCGACCGGCGGGTGGAACGCTACTGGCAGCTGATCGGGGCGATCAACGGGTGGCCGGCCCAGCCGAGCATCGTGCCCGCCTACGAGTGGTTCGTCGCGGCCCTGCGGTCCTCATAGATCGGGCGCCGGCGATGTCGCGCGGCGCGGCGGGGACATGAGCGCAGAGTGGAGCGCATGATCTCGAAGCGGTGGGCCGCCGCCGACCTGCCGGACATGGCCGGCGCGACCGTCATCGTCACCGGCGCGTCGAGTGGGTTGGGCGCCGAGACGACCCGCCAGCTGGTGCAAGCCGGTGCCCGAGTCGTGCTCGCCGTGCGCAACCTGCACAAGGGTGTGCAGGTCGCGCGAAGTGTCGGCGGGCACACCGAGGTCCGCCTCCTGGAGCTCACCGACCTGGCGTCGATCCGCGCATTCGCGCGGGGCTGGTCAGATCCCGTGGATGTCCTCATCAACAATGCGGGCATCATGATGGTGCCGATGGGGCGGACCGCCGACGGGTTCGAGCTGCATATCGGCACCAACCACCTGGGCCACTTCGCCCTGACGAACCTGCTGCTCCCGGCGATCACCGGCCGGGTGGTGACCGTCTCGTCGCAGCTCCACAGGGGCGGCCACATCGACATCGGCGATCTCAATTGGGAGAAGCGCCGCTACGACCCCGGCCGTGCGTATGCGGATTCGAAGCAGGCCAACCTGCTCTTCACCTTCGAGCTGCAACGACGGCTGGAGGCGGCGGGGAGCGGCGTGCGCGCCGTGTCCGCCCACCCCGGGATCGCCAGCACCAATCTCGCGGCCCATCTCGTCGGCTTCCGCGCCATGGTTGCCAAGGTTGGCATGCGCGTGGTGGCGCAGGACGCGGCTGGGGGTGCGCTGCCGTCACTCTTCGCCGCCACCCAGGACATTGCCGGCATTGCGTATGTCGGGCCCGCGGGAATCGCCCACATGCGCGGCTCGGCCGTGGTCATGGCGCCCTCGAAGGAGTCACAGGATCCGGTGCTCGCTTCGCGCCTGTGGTCGCGATCGGTGGAGTTGACCGGGGTAGACATGCCGCTGCGCGCCGCAGCCTGATCGCACCGGGCTCGGCTACGTTTGGGCCGACGCCCCCAAACCCCGGCTGAATAGTCAATCCGGACGGGACCATTCAGATCTAACGGCGCGGAGTGGCGGCCGGCGACGGAGGCGCCCAACCACTACTCGCCAGTGGAGTGCCGCTCGCGAGGCTCAGTTGCACCAAAGAGGATGGCCGCGTAACAGACGATGGCGACTGCCGTAGCCAGGGCCATGATCAGCGACGCCTCATTGCTGGAGTCCCCGACGAACCTGGTTCCCGAGAGCCACGCGAGCAGGATGGCCAGCAGGGCAACCCCGCTGACCGCGATGAGCGCCCCTCCTCGCAACAAACTCGCGCGCACCAGCGCGGAGATGCCCGTGATCAGCAGCAACGTTCCTAGGAGTGCATGCAGCGTCAGCGCCACGGGCCCATCCGTCACCGCGGCACCGAACGCGGCAATGAACGTCTTGCCGGTATCCGACGAAGGAAGCGTCGCGTACAGATTCACGACGGCACCCAGAGCAAACTCGGTGGCGAGCATCACAACCGCTGCGAGGGAGTTGGCGCGCAACCCGCCAATCCCCGTTCTCTTGTTTGACGTGGGACGAATCGTGCTCATAGCATGACCTTCCCGCCGGCGACATCGAGAGTCACGCCGGTAATCCACGACGATGCGTCAGATGCCAGGAAGAGGGTTGCTGCCGCAACATCTTCAGGCTGGCCGATGCGCCCCAGAGGAAATGAACCGCCGAGGGCGATACGTTGCTCTCCGGTCATCCACGATCGCATCCTGTCGTTTTCGACCGCTGATGGTGCGATGCAGTTCACACGAATCCCGGCGTTGCCGAACTCGCCCGCGAGATGGCGAGTCAGCGCAATGACGCCGGCCTTCGCGGCCGCATACGCGGCCGAAGACTTGGCGGCCTGCCGTGCCGCCGATGAGGCCATGGTGATGATGACGCCGGAAGTGCGTTCAAGCATGCCGGGGAGAAACGCCGACACGGTCAGGAAGGTGGACGTGAGATCCGTCTCGACGACCTCGCGCCGGTGCGCTCCATGTTCCTTGTCTGTGGCAACCGGCATGCCATTCCCGCCGGCAAACGCGGCGAGAATGTCAACGCGTCCGAAGGCTGCACTGACCGCTTGTTGCAGCGCATCGAGCTCAGCGTCAACAGTGCAATCGGCAATCACACCGAGTGCTTGGGCCCCCATGCCGCGCACGGCTCCAACGCTGTTGTCGATAGCAGCCTGGTCACGTCCGACGACGACCACGGAGACGCCGTTGGCGGCCAGAGCCCGAGCGGCAGCGGCGCCGATGCCCCGAGAACCTCCGGTCACCACGGCGACTTTGCCTGCCAGGTCCGGGTAGGTTGCCGTGGCTGTCGGTCGCGGCGCGGCCACGGGCGTCACCGCTTTGCTCCGCTCGTATGGAGCACAGCGATGCGATCTCGGTATTCCTTCTCGGTGATCTCACCCCGAGCGAAGCGTTCGGCAAGAATGCCCTCAGCCGTGACGCTCGCGGACCAATGCCCGCGATGGCGGCCCCAAACCCCGAAGCGAAGGACCAGTGCCAGCACGATCCAGAACCCGACGAACCAGAGTGGCCAGAGGAACCACCAGCCGCCTCCTGCCCATGTGCACATGTCAGACCTCCAGTTTCATCGGGATGCGCTTGGGGCCGAGTTCAGCCTGGAAGCGTCTCTGCGGCCGGGGGGGCATCTCGTCTATTCCATCGTTTACAGTATACACAGTGTAAGGTAGAATACAAACATGTCGCCGCGCCCGTACCGGATGACGCGCCGCCAGGACCTGATGGATTCCACCCGCATCAGGATCCTGACCTCCGCCCTCGCGGTCCTCGTGAGCGGCGAGCGCTTCTCCATCGACGCTGTCGCACGGGAAGCCAAGGTGACGCGGGTAACCGTGTATGACCGCTTCGGCACACGCGAGGCGTTGGTGGAGAGCACCTTTGACCACCTCGCGGAGACCGGGGGGCTCACGTCGCTGCCTCGAGCGTTCACGCAGCCCGATCCGCTGGACGCGCTCAACGAATTCGTGATGATCTTTTGCGGCTTTTACTCCATCCACCGTGTCGCGCTGCGACGTCTCCACGCTCTCGGTGTCCTGGGACGAGCAGCCGAGGAGCACTCGGATCGGAACATTCGCCGTCTGCGCGGCCTCGAGGTTCTTCTCGGACGAATCGCCGACGCGGGGTTTCCCCGAGCGTGTGACCCAGAGGTAGCGCGCGTCGCGTATGCCCTCACCAGCTTTGCGTTCGTCGACGAACTCACCGGACTCGAGCGCGACCCTGTCGCGGTGGCACCGACGGTGGTCGCGCTGATCCACCACGCGGCTCACATGCAGCGGTAATGAAAGGAGACTAGCCACCCCTTCCACCTCAATATATTACCCGGCAGGGCACTTGCGGCAAGACCCTGGCCGTGCTGCAGAATCTCCGGCCGAACCAGAACCCGCGGAAAGCGAAGGGGTTGCGTATGACCGGACATGCTGTGGTGATTGCCGGGGGCGGTCCGACGGGCATGATGCTGGCGGCGGAGTTGGCGTTGGCGAAGGTTGACGTTGCGATCGTCGAGCGGCGTCCCAATCACGTGCTCGCCGGCTCACGAGCCGGCGGGTTTCACTCGCGCACGATCGAGGTGCTGGATCAGCGTGGAGTCGCTGAACGGTTCCTCGCGGAGGGACAGGTTGCTCAGGCCGCGATGATCGGCACGACTGTGCTGGACATGAGCGACTTCCCGACGCGTCATCCGTATTCGCTCGGCATCTGGCAGAACAACATCGAGCGGATCATGGCCGCGTGGGTTGCCGAGCTCCCGGTACGCATGTATTACGGATGTGAGGTGACGGGCTTCGCGCAGGACGACACCGGCGTCGACGTCGAACTGTCCGACGGCCAGTCGCTGCGGGCGCAGTATCTCGTTGGGTGCGACGGAGGACGGAGCGTCATCCGTAAAGCAGCCGGCATCGAATTCCCGGGATGGGATGCGACGCGAAGCAACCTGATCGCCGAGGTCGAGGTGACCGAGGAACCGCCGCGGGGCATCCGCAACGACGCCACCGGTGTCCACGGCCTCCACCGGATGGAGGACGGCAAGACCGTGCGGGTCGTGGTGACCGAGCAGCAGCTCGGGCCCGGCAGCGACCCCACCCTGCGCGATCTGAGCGACGCGCTCATCACCGTCTTCGGCACCGACTTCGGGGTCCACAATCCCACGTGGATCTCCAGGTTCACCGACATGACACGTCATGCAGCAGCCTACCGCGCGGGCCGAGTCCTGCTCGCCGGCGACTCGGCGCACGTGCATTACCCGGCGGGCGGACAGGGCCTCAGCCTCGGCGTCCAGGATGCGGTGAATCTGGGATGGAAGCTGGCACAAGTGGTCAACGGAACTTCCCCGGAGCGCCTCCTGGACACGTACCAGGACGAGCGTCACCCGGTCGCTGCCCGCGCGCTGCAACACACGATGGCGCAGACGGCGCTGCAGCGTCAGGACGTGCGTATGAAGGCTGTGGTCGAAATGGTGTCGGAGCTGGCGAGCATGGACGAGCCTCGCAAACGGCTCGCCGGGATCGTCTCCGGGCTCGACATTCATTACGACCTCGGCGAGGGACATCCGTTGCTCGGACGCCGCATGCCCGATCTGGACCTCGTGACCGCCAACGGCGCGCTCCGAGTCTTCGAGCTGCTGCACGACGCCAAACCGGTGCTGCTCAACCTGGGCGAGCCCGGCGGCTTTGACATTACGCCGTGGGCGGAACGGGTTCAGCTGATCGACGCCACGTACGTTGGTACGTGGGAGCTTCCAGTACTTGGCGAGGTCAGTGCTCCCGCTGCTGTGTTGATTCGGCCCGATGGATACGTCGTGTGGGTGGGGGACGGCGCAGACAGTGGGCTGCGCGAAGCGCTGACTACCTGGTTCGGATCACCATGACGACGCGATGCCTGGCAGGCGAGTCCGGGAGCGACGGCTGCGCGTGGTGCGGGGGTTGTCATCGCCTCGCAGTCCGGGCACCGGCTCGGCGCTTGACCACGAACAGGATGCCGCGTTGGCGACGACCCGGCCGACGAAGTTGTTGCAGCTCGCCATGCTCCAACGTGACCAAGTAACCGACCCTCTCAACGCATACCAACTCGCAAGCTGACGTGCCCTGTCCGCTTCGTGGAGCTTGCGCCGCCGCTATTCAGTGCTACTATGTACCAGTAGTCAGTAGCACTGAGTAGTCCGGAGGAGGTTCCGTGGGCAAGCAGATGACGGAGATGCTCAAGGGCACGCTTGAGGGCATCGTCCTCGCGATCCTATCCGTGCGGCCGGCCTACGGCTACGAGATCACGGCACGGCTGCGGGAGCAGGGCTTCTCCGACATCGCCGAAGGCACCGTCTACGCCCTGCTCGTCAGGTTCGAGCAAAAGGGCCTCGTCGACGTGGAGAAGGTCCCGTCCGAGAAGGGGCCGCCGCGCAAGGTGTATTCGCTCAACGCGCAGGGACAGGAATATCTCGAAGAGTTCTGGAGGACGTGGAGCTTCCTCGCGGGACAACTCGAACAGCTCCATGGAGGAGGCAGATGAACAAGTTCCTCTCAAAGGTGATCGGCGAGAAGCGGCAATGGCGGCAGTACAAGGCGCGCACGCGAGAGCTTCCCGCGAGCTATCGCACGGCGGTCGAGGCCCTGGAGCGGTACCTGATGTACGCCGGGCCGGGGGGGGACGGCGCCGGCGCGGCTTCAATGTTCGAGGACCTCGTCGACCTGTTCGAGCAGAGCGCGGCGAACCGGACCCCGATCCGCGAGATCGTCGGAGAGGACCCCGTGGAGTTCCTCGAGGCGTTCGTTCGGAACTACCCGGATGGGCACTGGAGAATCCGGGAGCGGGATCGGCTGATCAGCGCCATCGAGCGCGCCGAGGGAGAAAACATCGGAAAAGAAGAGATATCCCGATGACAACACAGCCCGTTCAGGCGATCCACGCGCAGGGCCTGGAGAAGTCGTACAAGATGCTCGAGGTGCTGCGCGGCGTTGACTTCGACGTGGCGCGGGGCAGCATCTTCGCCCTGCTCGGCTCGAACGGGGCGGGCAAGACCACGGTCGTGAACATCCTGTCCACGCTGCTCAAGGCCGACGCGGGGACTGCCAGCGTCAACGGTTTCGATGTCGCCACGCAGGCTGCGGACGTGCGGGAGTCCATCAGCCTCACCGGACAATTCGCGGCCGTCGACGAAATCCTCAGCGGGCGGGAGAACCTTGTGCTGATTGCCCGCCTGCGGCACCTCAAGGACCCGGGTCCGATCGCGGACGACCTGCTCGATCGTTTCTCGCTGACCGACGCGGCCGCGCGGAAGGTGTCGACGTATTCGGGTGGCATGCGCCGCCGCCTCGACATCGCGATGAGCCTCATCGGGAATCCGCAGGTCATCTTCCTCGACGAGCCGACGAACGGGCTCGACCCCCAGGGGCGCATCGAAGTGTGGCAGGCCGTCAAGGAACTCGCTGAGCACGGCACGACGGTGCTGCTCACGACGCAGTATCTGGAGGAGGCCGAGCAACTCGCCGACCGGATCGCGATCCTCCACGGAGGTCGGATCATCGTGAACGGCACCCTCCACGAGCTCAAGCAGCTGCTCCCGCCCGCGAAGGTCGAATACGTCGAGAAGCAGCCGACCCTCGAGGACGTCTTTCTCGCCATCGTCGGTGACGATGGCAAGGACGGCGACGCCGGCAATGAGCGCAGCGTCGGCACGACGAGTAAGAAGCAACGATGACCACGCATTTCTTCGGCGACACCGCCGTACTGACGGGACGATCCCTGCGCCACATCACGCGCAGCCTGGACACCATCATCACGACCACGCTCATGCCGCTCGCCTTCCTGCTGCTGTTCGTCTACGTGTTCGGCGGCGCGATCAACTCAGGGTCGCACTCGTATGTGAGCTACCTGCTGCCCGGCATTCTGCTGATCACGATTGCTTCGGGCATCTCTTACACAGGATTCCGGCTCTTCCTGGATATGAAGAGCGGCATCTTCGAGCGATTCCAGTCCATGCCGATCGCACGGTCGTCCGTGCTCTGGGCGCACGTGCTGACCTCACTGGTCGCCAATCTGATCTCGCTCATGGTCGTTGTGCTCGTCGCCCTCCTCATCGGCTTCCGCTCGGGGGCGGGAGTCCTGGCGTGGCTCGCGGTCGCCGGCATCCTGATGGTGTTCACCCTGGCGTTGACGTGGATCGCTGTGATCGCCGGTCTTTCCGCGAAGTCCGCGGACGGCGCGGGCGCGTTCGCCTACCCGATCCTCTTCCTGCCGTTCATCAGCTCGGCATTCGTGCCCACCAAAACCATGCCCGGCCCGGTGCGCGCCTTCGCCGAGCACCAGCCGGTGACGTCCATCGTCAACACGATCCGCGACCTGTTCACACAGCAGCCGGTCGGCGCCGACATCTGGATCGCCCTTGCCTGGTGTGTCGGCATCCTCATCGTCGCGTACATCTTCGCCATGACCATTTATCGCCGCAGGATCTCCTAGCAGGGGCCCTGACAGCTCGAGACTCGCAAGTCCGTCAGGTGCGACTGAGCCGTTCGGGCCGTGACGGCGGCTCAGATCTCCCTCTCTTCGTGCTCGCACGCAACCCGCGGTCCTGATGCAGATTTGACCAGCAGTCGTCGCCACTCCTGGCGCCGGACGATATCCCCGATATTGGAGTGACTGACACCGAACATCGATCCCAAGGCTCTGTGGGTGATGCCATTTGCGGCCAGCTTGCGGATCGCGATTACATCAGGGACGGTCAACCTCGCGTTCCAGTGGAGCTCGCCGCCATTCGGCCGCCGGTTGCGCGTGTGTTGCTCGAACGTCGCCCAGCGGCAGTTGCCCGGTTCGTAGTTGCCGTCGTTGTCGATGCGGTCCAAAGACAGACCAGGAGGGCATGTGCCCATGTCCGCGAGGAAGTCCTCGAAACGGCGCCAGCGCTCGCTGACGGCAATACCCCGACCGCCGTAGCGTGGCCAGTCGCTGCGCGTCGAATGGCTGCACCGCTGCAACATGCTGCTCCACGCGTGGTACGTTCGCGTGCCACCGCCTGCGGCATGTCCATGACGCCATAGCATCCATACATCAAAGTGTTTGCTGAAGGTCAAATCCTGGACGATGCTGCGGCAGCTACGGCCGTCAGTCCTGGACGAGATGCCTTTCGCTATCCGCGGCGACGTCACGTCGATGGGAGGAGAGCGGGAGACGAGACTCGAACTCGCGACATCCAGCTTGGAAGGCTAGCGCTCTACCAACTGAGCTACTCCCGCGTCCCGTCCATGGTACCCGCCGCCAGCACGCGCGACGTCCCGGCTGTAGGCTGACGCCCGCAATTGGTCACCGGGAGGAGGAACATGAGCCAGGCAGCCGCGGCGAACAGGTCGACCCCGCCTGGCACCCAACTCGACCGCGGGATCCTCGCGGAACGCGGGTGGGCACTGATCCTGAGCCTGCTGCTCATCCCGGCGATCCTGGGCACCAATCTCATCTATGGCTCGCTCAACCACGGGCCCAATCGCATCTTCCTGGAGACGCCGGTGGACCGCGCGCTGCCGGTGGTGCCGATCTTCGCAATCCCCTACGTCTCGCTGATTCCCTACATCGGAGTCAGCCTGCTCGTGTTTCTGTTCTTTCGCGTGCGCGTCTACCGGTCAGCCGCGATCACGATGATCGTGGTTTGGTTCATCAGCTACGCGTGCTATTTCTTCCTCCAGTCGTACATCGCGCGCCCGCAGATCACCGGCGTCGACCCGTTCTCGGCAATGATCCGGACCATCTACGCATCCGACCAGCCATACAACGATTTTCCGAGCCTGCACACGTCGCTGTCGACGATCATCGCCATCCACTGGTGGCGCTTCGACCGCAGGATCGGCGTTGCCGCCGCCATCTGGACGGCGCTCATCGTGGCGTCGACGGTCCTGGTGAAACAGCACTACCTCGCCGACGTGGCCGGTGGCCTCGTGCTCGCGACCGTGACCTCATGGCTCGTCATGCGTGCCACCCGGGCGGCGTGATGCGTCAATCCACCGCCTGAGGTACGATGCAGGCGATCGATCCACACGACCACTGGAGGGCAACAGACATGGCACTTGCGATTGCGCCTGCAGCGCCCACCACTGACGTCGTGCCCGGCGGCTCCGCCGCCTGATCGTCCGCTGACTCCGCGCCACATGCTGGTGCGGGCCTGCAATCGGGGCTCCGGGCTCTCACTGCAGCATGGAGTTCCCACTTGCCTCACGATCCTCGCCGTCTCACCGCGCTAGGGTGGAACGGCCCCCTCGAAACGGCCTTCGCCGAGGCCACGACCCAGGGCCGGCGCGGCCTCGTCATTCGCGTCGACGGGCGCGTCGTCACGATCCTCACCGATGCGGGAGCGCAGCGCGCGGCGCTGACATCGACGCTCGGTGGCGCCCCGGATGATGGCGGCGTCACCACGGGTGACTGGCTCGTCATCGAAGACGAGGTCGCGGTGCACCTGCTGCCGCGGCGCAGCGTGTTGATGCGTCGCGCGGCAGGCGTCGCCACCGCGGGGCAGGCCGTGGCGGCGAACATCGATCTCGTCTTCATCACCGTTGCTCTCGGTGCGCCGCTCAAGCTCCGGCGGATCGAGCGCGCACTCGCGATGGCGTGGTCGAGCGGCGCTGCGCCGGTTGTGCTGCTCACGAAATCGGATCTCAGCGCCGACGTCGACATCGACCTTCGCGCAGCACGATCGGTCGCTGCCAGCACCGAAGTCATCGCCGTCAACGCATCGGGCGCCGGGCTGGCTCGCCTGCGCGAGGTGTTGCTCGAAGGCCTCGTCGCCGTGCTCGTGGGTCCCAGCGGCACCGGCAAGTCGACCCTTGTGAACCGGCTCGCCGGCAACGAGGCGCTTGCCACCGGCGAGGTCCGCTCCGACGGCAGGGGACGGCACACAACCACACGCCGCGAGCTGATCGAACTGCCCGGCGGGGGACTGATCATCGACACCCCGGGCACACGCGAACTCGGCCTCTGGGACGCCAGCGCCGGCATCGACGAGGTCTTCGGCGACCTCACCGAGGTCGCTGCACAGTGTCGCTTCCGCAACTGCAAGCACGAACAGGAACCCGGCTGTGCGGTGCGTGCGGCTGCGGCCGATGATCCGACAGTGCTCGCGCGTCTCGAGTCCAAGCGCAAGCTCGAACGAGAGCAGGAACGGCTCGACGCTGCGCGGGATCTTCGGGCGAAGGCCGAGCAACGCCGCGAGCTCCGCCGCCGGGCGCGTGCCATGCGCCATCGCTCACCGTGACGACATTGGTCGTCGCGTGCAGGGAGCCTGCCTAAACCGTCTTGGTGGAGCCGCCTGGCTGCGCCGGCATCGGCATGGTCCCGGAGTGGCCCGGGAAGCTGTGCGGCGTGAAGCTCAACGTTCCGAGCACCTCGACGCTGTCCGCGTTGAGCGTGGTGAGGTCGACCTGGGTTCCCTGGGCCACGATGAACACACCGGCCTTGACCGAGCTGCTCGTGGCCGATGCGCCGCGCACCCCGTGATACACCGTTGCACTCGAGACGGTCACGGACTCGAGCTGCCCATCACCAGTCACCAGCGTGATGGTGCCGCCGCTGACAGACTGCACGCGCCCGGAGATGCTCGGCACCTCGATCGTGACTTCGGTCGCCGCGATCGGCGATGTCGCGGTGGGCGATGTTCCGCTGCGCTTGCCGCGCACGGCAACCACGTCGCCGACTTTGAGGGCGCTGAATTTCACTGTCTGCTCTTCACGGGTGTACGTCGTCGACGCCGTGGTGGTGATCGTGACGGTGCCGGCCAGCGTTCTCAGTGTCAGGGTGGATCCGCTGATCTTGGTCACGGTGCCGGCCTCGCCACCGCAGAATCCACCGCCGAGGGAAGACGGCCCGCCGAATCCGGCGCCCGCGAACGGCGCCCCGCACGCAAACCCGAAGCCGCCATGGCCGCCGAACGACGGCTTGTGCGCGGAGGGCGACGTGCTCGGCGTGCTCGCGGCCGCCGTGGTGTTCGCCGTCGAGGGTGGCGAAGCATGGGTCACGATCAAGCCTGCGGTCGCGCCTGCAATGGCGATGCCCAGCCCAATCCCGAACAGGCGCAGACGGCCCCCTGGCTTGCTCGCCGGATCTGCGGGCGGAGGAGGTGGCGGTGGTTCCGGGAAATCGGGAATCATCAGTACCGATCAGAATAGCGCGCTGATCTGTCCAAAAGGTTACGAACGCGCCAGAAGACCCAAACGTCAGGGCGGTCCGCCGAAGCGCTGCTCCATCTCCGCCACCCAGCCGGCCAGCGTGCTGCGGTCGCCGATTCTCGGAAACAACGGTTCGCCCATGTGCAGCCCTCGCCCGGGTCCGAGCCTGAGCAGTTCCTCCGCAGCCGGCCCAGGCCACGACCGCTCGACGGCCTCGAGTCCGAGCGAAGCGGCGAGCCGATCACACGCAAACGGGACAAACGGTGCCGACACGATCGCCTCGAGCCGGGCGACGTTGATGGCGGTGCGCAGGATGCATGCGACACGAGCCGTGTCGGTCTCGTGCCACGGCGCACAGCGATCGAGATATTGGTTGCCGAGCGTCCAGAGGCTGCGCAACGCAAACGCTGCGGGACGGAAGCGCATCGCGTCCATCTCGGCCGCGAAGGTCAGCAGCGCCGCGTCCAGCGAGGCGGCGAGCTCGGCTTCCTCCGGCCCGGGCTCGCCGCCGGCCGGAACGGTCATCCCGAACAGCTTCTCGGTCAGCTTGAGCGTGCGCTGGACGAAGTTCCCGAAGATCCCCGCCAGGTCCTTGTTGACCGTGAGCGCGAAGCTCTCCCAGGTGAACTCGGTGTCGTCCGACTCCGGCGCCGAGGCGAGGAGCGCATATCGCCAGTAATCGGCGGGCAGCAGGTCGATCGCGGTGTCCATGAAGACGCCGCGCTGCTGGCTCGTTGAGAACTTGCCGCCGTAATAGGTGAGGTAGTTGAACCCCTTGACATAGTCGACGAGCTTCCAGGGCTCCCCCGAGCCCATGATTGTGATCGGGAAGTTGATGGTGTGAAAGGGGATGTTGTCCTTCCCGAGGAACTCCGTGTAGCGGACGTCCCCCGCATCGAACCACCAGGAGCGCCAGCTCCGATGCTCCGGGTCAAGGTCCGCCCACTCCTTGGTGGCCCCGATGTACTCGATCGGCGCGTCGAACCAGACGTAGAAGACCTTGCCCTCGAAGCCGGGCCATCCGACCGGGATGCCCCACTTGAGGTCGCGGGTGATGCTCCGGTCTTCCAGCCCGACGTTGAGCCAGTTGCGGGCGATCGACGACACCAGGATCGGCCAGTCGGTATGCGAGTCGATCCACTCGCGAACGCGGTCGGCCATGAGGGACTGGCGGATGAAGAGATGCCGCGTCGCGCGCACCTCGAGCCTGGTGCTGCCGGAGATCGCGGACCGCGGGTTGATCAGGTCCGACGGCTCGAGCAGCCGCGCGCAGTTCTCGCATTGGTCGCCGTTGGCCCGCTCATAGCCGCAGTGGGGGCAGGTTCCGATGATGTAGCGGTCGGGGAGAAAGCGTTCGTCGTCGAGTGAGTAGACCTGGTCGGTGACCCGTTCGTCGACCATGCCGTTGGCGCGGAGCTGCTCGGCGAAGTGCCTGGTGAGCTCGGCGTTCTGCGCCGACGAGCTCCGCCCGAAATGGTCGAACGACAACCCGTAGCGGCGCGAGAGGTCGGCCTGGATCTCGTGCTGCTCCGCGCAGTAATCGGCAACGCTGAGGCCGGCGGCCGCGGCGGCCAGCTCGGCGGGGGTGCCGTGCTCATCGGTCGCGCAGATGAAGAGCACCTCGTGGCCGCGCAGGCGCATGTGCCGCGCATACACGTCCGCGGGGAGCATCGAGCCGACCAGGTTGCCCAGGTGTTTGACCCCATTGATGTATGGCAAGGCGCTCGTGATGAGATGGCGACCCATGGCCGCATCCTACAAGGGGTAGGAGCGGCGCTCCCCCTCTCGGAGCGTCGCCGTGACACAGCGTAGTTGCATTCGAGGCGTTTGCCTCGTTCGTCAGACCGATCTTTGCGGCTCGTTGCAGTGTCACCACCGCCGCCACCTGGGCATCGGACGTCGTTGCCGATCCGTTGCCGCATGGGCTGACCCCGGGACCTGCTGGTACGCTGCGGCTATGCGAGCACCGGGGTCCCGGTGAAGGGGCTCATCCTCAGCGGCGGCAAGGGGACGCGGCTGCGGCCGATCACCCACACCGGCGCGAAGCAACTCATCCCCGTCGCCAACCGGCCGATCCTGTTCTACGCGATCGACGCGCTGACCCAGGCCGGGATCCACGACATCGGGATCATCGTCGGCGAGACCGGCGACGAGGTGCGGGCGGCTGTTGGCGACGGGTCGAAGTTCGGCGCGAGCATCACCTTCATCCCTCAGGAGGCGCCACTCGGGCTCGCCCACGCCGTGGGCATCGCGCGCGATTTCCTCGCCGGAGACAGCTTCGTCATGTACCTCGGCGACAACCTGATCGCGCAGGGGATCGGCACGCTCGTCGACGAATTCCAGCGCTCACAGGCAGACGCGATGATCCTGCTGGCACGGGTTCCCGAGCCGCAGCGCTTCGGCGTCGCGGAGCTCGAGGACGGACGCGTCATATCGCTCGTGGAGAAGCCGTCGGTACCCCGATCCGATCTCGCCCTGGTCGGTGTCTACCTTTTCTCCTCGTTGATCTTCGAGGCGATCGACGCCATCGAACCGAGTCCTCGAGGAGAGCTGGAGATCACCGACGCGATCCAGCGCATGATCGACACGGGCAAGCGCGTCCTGCCCCACATCATCGAGGGGTGGTGGAAGGACACGGGACGCCTCGACGACATCCTCGAGGCGAACCGCATGATCCTCGACACCCTCGAGGCTCGTTGCGACGGCACCGTCAATGAGGACGTGCGCCTCCACGGCAAGGTGGTGGTGGAGGAGGGGGCGACGCTGCGCAACTGCGTCGTGCGGGGGCCGGCGATCATCGGCAGCAGGACGGTCGTCGACAACGCGTATATCGGCCCGTTCACGTCGATCTACTTCGACTGCGTGGTGCGCAACGCGGAGATCGAGAACAGCATCGTCCTCGAGGGCACGCGCATCCACGACATTGCCGGGAAGATCGACGGGTCGCTCATCGGGAAGGAGTGCGAGGTCTGCAAATCACCGGCGCGACCCACCGCGGTGCGACTCATGCTTGGCGACCACTCGCGGGTCGAGCTCTGAGTCACGCCGTGACCGGCGAATCCTCCTTCCATCCCCGTCAGGGGACGCGGCGCTGAAGTACCTCGTGCTCGGCGCCCGGGGGCAGCTCGGCGGTGACCTCGTCGAGACCGGCACGGAGCACGGCCATGAGATGGTCGGTCTGACCCAGGCGGAGTGCGACATCCGTGACGGCGCCGCCGTGAAGCGATGGATCGATGCCACTCGGCCCGACGCGGTGGTCAACGCCGCGGCCTGGACGCGGGTCGACGCAGCCGAAGAGCACGAGGCTGAGGCGGAGGCGGTGAACGCGACCGGCGCGGGGCTCGTGGCAGCTGCGTGCGCCGCAGCCGGAATCCGCTGCTGCCACGTGAGCACCGACTACGTCTTCGACGGCACTGCGACGTCGCCGATCCCCGAGGACGCCGCCCCGGCACCGCGGTCCGCGTACGGGCGAACCAAACTGCACGGCGAGGTCGCGGTGCGGGAGCGCTGCCGCGACCATCAGATCGTGCGCACCAGCTGGCTCTACGGGCGCCAGGGGCCCAACTTCGTGCTCACCATGCTCCGGCTGGCCGCGGAACGTCCGCAGGTCCGCGTTGTCGCCGACCAGCACGGCGCACCGACGTGGACCGGCCACCTGGCGCCGGCATTGCTCCGTCTGCTCGAAGCCGGCCCCCCGGGCACGTACCACCTGAGCAATGCGGGTGTCACCACCTGGTACGACCTCGCGGTCGCGACCATGGGCGCGAGACGGCTCCAGGTCGAGGTGGTGCCGATCACCACGGCGGAATACCCGACGCCGGCAGTCCGACCCGCGTACTCGGTGCTCGACAATCGCGCCTGGCGCGACCTCGGCGAGCGCCCGCTCCCAGCATGGGAGGACGGGTTGCGAGCCTACCTCGCCCGGCCGGACGACGGCAGACCCGCCTGAGTCAGTCCTCCGGTTGCGGCTTGGTCCGCTTGTCGGATGCGACGTACAGCAGGCCGCCGAAGAGGCCTGCGTTCTTGAGGAACTGGATGATCTGCGCGCGCCGTTCCTCGGGCTTCTCTGTCTTCCAGAAGGGATGCCCGATGAGCGTGTTGGGGATCAGGGTCAGGGCGAGGAGACGAGCCGAGGTCTTCGGCAGGATGCCGAGAGCGAACGTCGACCCGGCTCCGATCATGATCGCGCCGTGGACCTTCGGGATCATCGGATCCTCGGGAATCATCGGCAACGCGCCGGAAACCCGCTTGGCGTAGCCCTCGGCTTGGCTGATCATGCCGTAGCCGGAGTAGATGAAGATTCCCGAAAGCAGCAGCCGACCGGCAGTTCTCACAAGCGTTCGCATGGTTCCAGACTCTAGGCCACATGTACCACGGCACCGATCCAGTTTTTGGAGCATAGTTCGCCCGATGTCCGCCGTCCGCCAGCCTCTGGTCGTGCGCTCGTCGTTCACGGCACGGGGCCATCGCCTGGCCTACACCGAGTTCGGTGATGGCAAGCGATGGGTGCTGCTCATGCCGGGGCTGCTCGTCCCGGCGCTGATGCAGGAGCAGCTGGCCATGGCCCTCGCTGCGAGCGGGGCGCACGTGCTCGCCCTCGACCCACTCGGGCATGGACGCTCCGATCGCCCCGACGGAATGGCGGAGTATTCAATCGAGTCGTTCGCAGCCGACGCAATCGCGCTCCTGGATCATCTCGACATCGACGAGGCGGTCGTCGGCGGCACCTCGCTCGGCGCGAATGTCACGCTCGAGGTAGCGCGCAAGGCGCCGCAGCGCGTGCGCGGCATGATCATCGAGATGCCGGTGCTGGAGAACGCCATGGTTGCCTCGGTGATCGCGTTCGGCCCGCTGCTGGTGGCGCTGCACTTCGGTGGACGGATGCTGCGCCCGTTCGCCGCGGGACTGCGCACGATCCCGCGCCGGTTCGTGCCGTTCTGGGGCAACGTCGCACTCGACGTGATGCGGCAGGACCCGATCCCGAGCGCTGCGCTGCTCAAGGGACTGTTCTTCAGCCACATCGCCCCGTACGGCGCCCAGCGGCGAGCGATGACCATGCCTGCGCTCGTGATCGGTCATCACATCGACCCGGTGCACCCGTTCTCGGACGCAGGGGTGCTCACCGACGAGCTCCCCAACGCGCGGCTGGTGGAGGCATCGAACATCCTCGAGCTCCGCCTCAGGCCGGCGCGCCTCACCGCCGAGATCAATGGATTCGTGGCGACATGCTGGTCGCCGCGCGCGGTCGCCAAACCCCGCCGTCAGCGCCGCCGCACCGCCTGACGATAGGCTGGCGTCTGCGATGTCACAGACCGCTGCCCCACGCCCCCGCGTCCTGAGCGGCATCCAGCCGGACTTCGGGCTTCACGTCGGCAACTACCTCGGTGCGCTGCGCAACTGGGCCCGGGATCAGGACAGCTACGAGAACTACTTCTGCATCGTCGACCTGCACGCATTGACGCGTCACCCCGATCCAGCGCGTCTGCGCGCGCTGACCCTGGAGCTGGCGGGAATGTATATCGCGTGCGGTCTCAACCCAGCCCGGTGCGAGATCTTCGTACAGTCGCACGTCACCGCTCACTCGCAACTGTGCTGGATCCTCGAGACGCTCACACCGATGGGCTGGCTCGACAGGATGACCCAGTTCAAAGCACGGAGCGAGGCGCAGGGGCGCGAGCGGGTCAACACCGGCGTCTTCACCTATCCGGTGCTCATGGCTGCGGACATTCTTCTCTACGACGCGGACTTCGTCCCGGTGGGCGAGGATCAACGCCAGCACATCGAACTGTGCAGGGATCTCGCGCAGCGCCTCAACTCGCAGCGCGGTGACGTTGTCCGAGTCCCCGCTCCACTGATCAGCACCGTCGGCGCTCGGGTGATGGGTCTCGACACCCCGGACGAGAAGATGAGCAAAAGCACCGCGGCGGATCGTCCCGGCCATGCCGTGCTGCTCCTCGATCCCCCCGACGTCATACGTCGCAAGATCGCGAGAGCGACCACCGACACCGAGCCCGCGGTGCACAAGCCGCTCGGTGCCGGGGTCGCGAACCTGATCGAGATCTACGCTGCGCTGCGCGGGGTCGGCGCGGACGCCGCGCTCGCGGAGTTCGAGGGCAAGCGATACAGCGAGCTCAAGGGCGCGGTGGCCGATGCGGTCATCGACGCGCTCCGCCCCATCCAGGCGCGCTACGCGGAACTGCGCGCCGATGACGAGGGTCTGCGTCGTGTGCTTGCCGAGTCCGCGGCGCGGGTCCGCGTGGTTGCCGACGCGACGCTGCTGAAGGTGCAGGAGGCCGTCGGTCTGCGCTGAACGCTAGGCGATCGCGGCGTCGATCTCCTCGAGCATCGCGTGGATCTCAGGCTTGGCGAAATGGGTCCGCGCGGGCTCGAGAAAGTCGATGAGTCGCGCGGCCAGCCCCGCCTTGGCATCCATGGGGTGGAGGGAGCCGTCGACGTAGGCGGCAACAACCTCATCGTTGGTGTCGAACACCACTCGCCCGCCGTTGGCTTCCGATCGATCGACCACGAAAGGCCCGCCGGCAATGTTGAAGACGAGCTTGTCGATCCAGTCGAGGATGGGATTGAACGTCACCTCGCCCGGTGGGCAGAACGCTTTGCGGATCTTGCCCGTGATCTCGTCAGGACTGTCATGAACGAAGACGGCCGAGCCGGGATCGCTCTTGCTCATCTTCATAGCCGAGAACACGTCGCGCGCCGATTCGGGCGCCACCGGCCAGACCGGGGGGCGGCGTAGGCCGAGCAGGAGCGGATGGTGCAGGGCGACCGGCTTCATCGGCGCTCCATTGATCCCGCGAACCGCATGGATGCGCATCTGCATGGCGACGTCGCGAGCGATCACGTGCGCCTTGCGCTGGTCCATCCCAGCGTGGGCGATATGGACGCCGAGCGTGAAGATGTCGGCCGCTTGCATCGCGGGGTAGATCAGCTTGGCGAAGTCGATGCTCTCGCGCTCCTGACGGCCGAGGATGCTGATGCTGCGCTGCATTCGCGCCAGCGTCGTGTTCTTGCTCACTTCGATGACCGTCGCCCAATACTCGGTGTCGTCCCGGTAGAGGTCCGACGCCAGCACGAACTCCACTGACCCCGGGTCGGCGTCGACACATAGGAGGGAGGCGCGAAATGCCTCGGTGAAGTACCCCGTCGCGATCCGGCGGATCAGCTGGCGGTCGCCACCGAGCTTGTCGTTGATCCAGGTGTGCCAATCGGCGAGGAGCACGGAGCAATGCACGCCCGCGGCGGTCAGGTCGCGGACCTTCGCCATGCTCATGATCCCGGTGCCGAGATGTGCCTTGCCGGAGATCTCGAAGCCGATGTAATGACGCACCTCGAGTCCCGCGTCCATCAGCGGCGGCAACTCATCGGCGCCGATGACCTCGGCGGTGTGGCGCTCGACGAGCACCATGCGTTCAGCGGTGGTCACGTCCGCTGAGTGTGCCAGACCAGTGTCAGGCGGTGAGGTCAGTCGTCGTGCGTGTCGTCGTAGGCGACGCGGTGCGGTGCCACCTTGTCGAGCAGGTCGGCTTCCCAGTCGAGCAGCGCGTCGTGCAGCCTGGCGGTGTTGCGCGCCTGCCAGAGCGCCGGGGGAGCGGGCACGGGCAGGACCACTTCGAGCTCCGCGAGCTGGCGCCACATGTCCGCCGGTACCTGACGGTCGCGCTGGAGGTTGTGATGTTCGACGCTGTCGAGGACGCGCTCGAGCCGCTGAATATGCTCGATGCGAAGCCGCCGGCGGGCCTTGAGGTCGTCGGCGCGGGCTTTGGCCGCGTCCATGTCGGTGATTGCGCTCTGGAAGCTCATGTCGTCTGTCGTCTCACGTGATGCCTTCGCTGTTCAGGTTATCCAGCCTGTCATACAAGTAAACGGAGCAGGGTTACGTTCGGATTACGGCCTGAACAGGGTCAAGGTTCCGGATTCGACATTTCTTCGATCTTTTCCCCTTCGATGTGGCGATTTCGCTTCGACCCTTGCAGGATCGTGACGGCGCCCGGGCCGACCACCTCCCAGCTGCCGTCTCGCAGGACGGCGGCGGTGCGCTCGTCGATGCCGATCACCTTCGCGTTCTGGCCGAGCCCCTCCTGCGCCCAGGGAACCCAGGCATCGCCGAGGACGTCGAAGTGAGGCAGGATCGCGCACCCCGGGATGAGCCCGAGCGCGTCGACGGACCGCTCGTCGATCTCGCCCGGCCAGCTGGTCTGCACCAGGCACCATTGGCAGAGCGCCATCGCGCCGGCGGACGATCCGGCGAGCGCCGCTCCGGCCCGCCACGCCAATGCAATCGCTTTCCACACCGGACTTGACCGGAGTACGTCGACGACCGTTCCGGGGTCACCGCCGGCGATGTAGACGAGACCGGCGCCTGCGGCTTCAGCGACGACCTCGGCCGATCGCGCGTCCTCCTTGCTGCGGATACGCAACTCGCGGACCTCGAGGCCAAGGCCCGCGAACCAGCGGCGCGCTGCCTCGGCCGCTCCGGAGGCGAAATCCTGCGCCGCGGTCGCGACCACGTACGCCGGCCGACCGGCACACGCGTCGCGAAGAATTTCGTCCTGGTGCTCGTTACCTGGCTGAAACTCGTCGCCGCCGACGAGTGCAAGGGGACCGTACATTTCATGACAGTCTCCGCCCTTTCCGGAAAAGAGGCGCGCGACGGCCTTCCCCCTACACTCTGACCGCGCTCATGATGGATCCGGACAAGTACGCTGCCGCGACGATCGTCTCCCGTCGCGACCCGGCGCGGGACCTCTGGATCATCAGGATCCGCACCGAGATCGAGTTGCCATATCGGCCCGGTCAGTACGTGACTCTGGGGCTGCAGTCGGATGGCCGGGTCATCGAACGCCCTTACTCGATCTGCTCATCGCCGCTCGAGAATGAGATCGAGCTCTTCATCGAGCGGGTCCCCGATGGCGAGCTCTCGGACCCCCTGTTCGAACTCGGCGTCGGCGGCGACCTGATCGTCCGCCGGCGAACCAAGGGGCTGTTCCTGCGCGATGCTCCACTTCTTGATGAGCCGCACCTGTTCGTGGCCACCGTGACCGGGGTTGCCCCTTTTGTCAGCCTGCTGCGCACGTTGGCGTCGCGCGCGAGAGCCGGCGACTGGGCGCCGGTGCCGGTGATCACGCTTCAGGGTGCCGCGCGCTCCATCGAGCTCGGATATGCCGAAGAGCTCGAGGCGCTGGCTCAGGAATTCGACTGGTTGACCTATGTGCCGACGGTGAGCCGGCCGTGGGAGGACCCCGAGTGGCGCGGTGAGTGCGGCCGCGTCGAGGACGTCGTGCGCAAGTACGCCGACGCGGCCGGGATGCGCCCCGGATACGGTGGAGTCTTCCTCTGCGGCCATCCCGGGATGATCAGTGGCGCTCGCGCGATCATGCATCGCGCCGGCTTCGACAACAAAGCCATCCGCGAAGAGCAGTACTGGCCCGATTGATGATCGCCTCGATCGACTGGGTCACCCTGCATCAGAAGTTCGGATTCATCCTCGTCGTCGCCGCGATCCTCGGTGCGCTCATCGGGCTGATCTTGCTGGTCACGCCGCTCGTGGGTGTCCTCCTCAAGGTCTACCTCCGCGTCCTGCTGCTCGCGGTTGCGCTTCAGGTGGTCCTCGGGGCCGCTCTGTACCTCATGGGCCATCGGCCGGTCCACGAACTGCACTACCTCTACGGCGCCGGGATGGCCGTCACGCTGGGAATCACCTTCGGCGTGGGGCGGCGGACGCCGTGGCCGCTGTCGAAGCTGCCACTGGTGATCGGGGCGATCGTGTCAGTGGTCTTCGCCGTTCTCGCACTCACCTCGGGGTAACCGAGGCGGCCAGACCTGGAGCCTCGCGGACCGGTCGGTCGAGCACCACCACGTTGAACCGCGAGCGCATCCGGGTCAAGCCGGCAAGCACGGGGGCTCCGAGCACGATCACCGCGAGCACGTTGCCGGCAGCCCTGAAGGTGTCGTACACCAGCGACGTCGTCATGTAGAAGCGACCAAAACGCCCGAGCGCCGCGCCGAGCGAGAGCCCGGGTTGCCATCCGAAGCCCGGTGTTCCACGGTAGAACGTGGTCCAGTCCCAGACGTCGAGGAGCGCGCCGTACGCGAAGCCGGTGATGGCACCGGCGACGGCGAGGACGGCGATGTCTCGCCACGAGACGGGGCCTGAGCGGCGCAGGCCCGCGAGGCCGGCGACCAGCCCGACGAAGCCGCATCCCATCATCTCGTACGGCAGCCAGGGTCCGATACCGCCGGTCGCGACCGCGGAGGCGAGCAGGGCAACCGACCCGGCGAGAAAGCCGTACGACGGTCCGTACACGTAGCCGGCTGCGAGGATGAGAAAGAAGATCGGGCTGAACCCACCGAGCCCGGTGACCAGCACGAGCCGCAGCCCGGCGTCGATGGCCGCGATGGCCGCCAGCAGCGCAAACCGCCGTGCGTCGAGCCGCCGCGTCGATGCTTCGACGAAGACCAGCACTGCGACGACACCGAGACTCAGCGCAATCGACGTCGCCGCCGGTGGTGTGTCCGCTGCGACGAATGGCCAGAAGAACAGCGCTATGCCGGCAATCGCGATCGCGCCCACCCTCATGCCACGGCCGCCGGTGCGAGCTCGCGCGCGGCCCCGGCACCCACCGCGATCGTGCGGTCGGCCAGTGCGGCCGTCAAGTTCTTGTCATGTGTGGCTATAACAACGGAAGTGCCCGCCGAACGCAGGCGCTGGATCGCGCTGCTGAGCGCGTCTCGAGCGGCGTCATCCATCCCGCGCGTCGGCTCGTCGAGGAGCGCGATGCGCGGATGGCCGGCGAGGACCGCGGCGATGGCCGCTCGCTGCCGCTCACCGGTGCTGAGGTCCCGCGGGTCGCGGGCTGCCAGATGCGCGAGCCCCAGTTCCGCGAGGAGCGTCGCGGCGTCATCGCTCGGGGAATCGCCGCGGGTGGTCCAGGCGACCTCGGCCGCGACGGTGGCTCGGTGGAGGAGGGCCATCGGGTTCTGGGGCAGGAACGCGACTCTGCCCGGCTCGCGATGGATGCGGCCCGACATCGGCGTCAGCAACCCGGCGATGGTGCGAAGCAGGGTCGTCTTGCCGCTCCCGTTGGGGCCGACCAGCACGATCACCTCGCCTGTTCGACCTTCGAGCGAGACGTCCTCGAGGATCGGCGTGCGCCCAGGCCCCGTCGCAACGCCGGCCATCTGCCAGGCCACCTCCCCAACCGGATTTCGTCCGGGAGGCGAGATCGGCATCGCTGCGAGCCGGCTCGCACGGCGGCTGGAGCCGCCGATCAGGCGTCCGGATTCCATGGCCACGGTGCGAGCGACCAGCAGCCCGAGATGCTCGAGGCGATGCTCCGCCACGATCACCGTGGTCCCGGCCCCGGCAAGGGCGGCGAGGATCATGACCACCGAGCGGGCGCCCTCCTCATCGAGCTGGGAGAGCGGCTCGTCGAGCACGAGCACGCGAGGGCGCATGGCCAGGACGCCGGCAAGCGCGAGCCGCTGGCGCTCGCCGCCGGACAGCGTGGCCACTGCTCGTCCGCGCAGCGGTGCGATGCCGGTCAGCTCGAGCGCCTCGGCGACCCGCCCGGGCATCGACGCCGCCGGCATGGCGATGTTCTCGAGACCGAATGCGACGTCACGCTCGACGGTCGGGTACACGGATTGCAGCTCCGGGTCCTGGAACACGAAGCCGACCTCGGTCGCGAGGACTCGAGTCGTCGTGGTGATGACGTCGTGGCCGCAGACCACCGCGCTGCCGCCGATCGTCCCGCCGTGAAAGTGCGGGATCAGACCGTTGAACACGCGGAGCAGCGTTGACTTGCCCGAGCCCGACGCACCCGTGACGAGGGTGAGCCCGGCGCCGGCGCCGAACTCGGGGATGTCGAGCCCGTCGATGAGCCCGCCCGGGTACCGGTAGGTGAAGTCGGTCATCGCGACCGTGGGGGTCGGCATCATCGCCGCCACACCAGCGCCGGGATCGCCAGCGCAAGGCAGCACGTGGCGCCGAGGGCGCTGATCGGCGGCACCGACACGTCGGGGAACGGGTACCAGTCGACGATGGCACCGGTCACGCGAAGGAGCACGAAGGCAAGGGCCGCTGCCGGGGCAACCACGCACACGGCAACGTCGGCTCTCCGCCACACCATGTCGCTGTAGTGGGTCCGAGTCCCCGACCCATACCCGCGCGCCTCCATGGCCTCCGCCAGGGTGATGGAACCCTCGAGGGCCGTGAGGACGACGGGGACGGCGAGGTCCGGCCACTCGCGAATCCGGCGCGGTCGCCAGCCGCGCATTCGCTGCGCGTCGCGAATCTCGCCGGCGCTGCGCGCGATCCCGGGGATGAGATTGAGCGCCGTGCCGATCGCCGCGCCGGTTCGCGCGAGCGCACTCGGGAGCGCGTCGACCAGCGAGTTCGGCATCAGTACCAGGGAGAGCGGCGCCGCCGCGAGCACCGCGGCGGCGATCCCGAGCCCCGTCGACACCCCGAAGAACGCGGCCTCGATCGTCAACGGGCCACCGAGCACAGGGATTCCCGCGGGCAGCACGAGGAACGCGTGGTGACCGGTGTGGCTCGCCAGCGTCGTCACTGTTGTGGCGATCAGCCCGGCAACAACGAGGGCGATCGTCAATCCGCGCAGCGAGACGTCTGGCCGGCGCAGCGCCACCAGCACGTTGATGGCGCAGAGCAGCACCAGCACGCGGTAGACGGGATTGCCGGAGGCGAGCGCGATGGTGATGGCCGAGACCGACCAGGCGGCGAGCGCGCGAGGATTCACTCGCGGCGCCGCTGCAGCGTCCGGACGCCGAGCAACCCGGCCAGCCCTCCCACGCCGATCGCGGCGAGCAGCAGTCCGAGGTTGATGCCCGGCGGCTCGCCACCACCGCTCAGCGATGCGACGGTTGCCCGGACCGTCGCGCTCGGTCCCGGCGTCACCAATCCCAGCACCCCGGAGGTCGGTGTTGTCGATGCCCTGGCGGGTGTCTGCGATGTCGCTATGGCCGGAGCGCGGGCATCGCCGGCCGATGTCGCTGCCGGTGCACGAGGCGTGGGCGATCGCGCCGGGGGTGGGGTCACCGCAGGACAGGTGCCGGCGGGCGAGGCCGGCGGCGGGTCGGCCCCGGACTGTGGGTCGTACCGGAAGCCCACCGTGTCGCCGTCCCCGACCGAGACGCTCGATGCGCCGACCGCTGAGTTGACCCAGGCGCCTCCCGCGTGCGAGACGAAGAGCACCCAGTACGAACCGGACGGAGTGAAACAGCCGGGTGGATAGGTCGGAGGCTCGTTGTCGATCTGGCAGATCGCCGTGCCGAGACCTCCATACGAGATTTCCCCGACCTCGAGTCCGCTCGCCTGCAGCACGGCGAGGGCCGTGGCCGTGGACGTGTCGAAGCCGACGCAGCGCCGGACCACCTGCCCATCGCCGTGCTCGACGACCAGTCCCACCCGGTGCAGGAATGCCGCTTGCGCGCAGAGCGGTGCCGCCGGACCTACGCCGGCTGTGCTGGACACAGCGGTGATGCCTGCCGCAAGCAGTGGCAGGAGGAGGGCGATGCGGACCAGCTTCGGGATCACGCGGGGTTTCACGCGCCTCGCCGGCGCCGAGCGCCGAGCGTCGCGCCGGCCACCACGAAGGCGGCGGCCAGAGCGACGAGGACGTAGAGCAGTGCGCCCGGGAAACCGCTCGCGGCGGGGGCAGTGGTCGCCACTGCCGGCGCGGCGCTCGGGGTGGGGCCTGGCACCAGGGGTGTCGTGTCACCGGCGCCGGTCGGCCCCGGTGACGGTGTTGCTGAGACTCCCAGCACGGCCCCGGTCGGCGCTGGAGACGGCGCGCCCGAGCCACCGCCGGGCACCTGGGAAGCCGGTGTCGGCCGGGGCAGCGGCGTGGACGTAGCGATCGGGGTCGGCGTCGGCGTCGGCAATGGCCCGTTCAGCGTCGACCCGGGCTGGAAGCAGCGAGCGCTGCCGCAGGTGAGCGGGAAGGCGGCTCGCTCGAGAGCGGGAGGGACCTGGGCGGTGGTGAAGGGATCGGGGGCGGAGTTGCCGGGGAAGATGAAGCCGCCACCGCCGTCCTGGGAGGCGATCAGCCGGGCGAGCGGGGTGTGTCCTCCCGGCGCCCAGGCGGGTGCGTCCGGGTTCTGGCCGGTGGCGAGCAGGGCCTGGAGGACGAGCGCGGTGGAGTCGGGATCGGTCCCCGAGCCGGCCTGGTAGGGGAAGCCACCGTCGGTGTCCTGCTGGGTGTGCAGCCAGGCCAGGGCGGCGCGATCCCGGGTGTGCACCCCGGCGGCGTCCAGGGCCATGAGCACCATGGCGGTGGAGTTGGTGTCGCTGGTGTCGAAGTTGGTGGGACCGTTGGGATCGTCCTTGATGAGCAGGTAATCCCAACCGCCATCGCTGTCCTGGGCGGCGACGAGATGGTGGAGCGCCGCGGCCGGGACCGCCTGGTGGGCGGCGACGAGTCCCTGGATGGCGAGGGTCTGGGTGAACGCCTCGCCGTCGCCGAAGACACCGGTGCCGGCGCTGTAGAAGCTGTTCAAGGTGGTGAGCAGGTCGACACCACCGAAGGCGGCGGGATCGAGCCCGGCGGCGGCGACCGCCTGGAGGAGTTCGCCGCAGGCGCCCGCCGAGGTGCAGGCCGCCGCGGCGTGGGCGGCGAGATAGGCCATCACCGATGGGCCGGAGCCGTGACGAAGGGCGTTGGGGTCATAACCGGCCGCGGCCGCCCCGATCGCGTACTCCTCGCTGACGCTGGCGGTGCTCGCTCCCACCGGGATCGACCCGTCACTCGCCGACTGCTGCCCCTGCAGGTACTGGATGGCCCGTGATGCGGGGTCCACCTGCGTGGCTGCGCTGCCCGTTCCGATGACGAAGGCGAGCAGCGCTGCGCCTGTCGCTCCAGTGGTCGCCAGTGCGGCGACCCTCCTGGTCCTGTCCATGTCGGCACCCCACGCGGCGACGGGGACTCCACCCTTGCCGGAGTGTCCTCGCCGCATGAGGCTTCCTCCCGTCGTGCGCGGGGATGGAGGTCGACGCCTCGGGTCGGTCTCCTGGCTTGCGGATCGATGCCGTACACGGCCGCCTTCCCGGGAGATGACTCTCCCGGTGGCACGATGGCCGCCGGCTCCCCGCTCACAGTTGCGCGACAGCGCCGGATCCTCACCGGCTTCCCGTCACCCGGAGCGTTATTCAGTTGTGGCCGTCGAGTATGCGCCGGGTCCCGGCGGATTCGCCGGGGGGCCGGTGGGTACACTTGAGCCCATGCGCCAGGGCTCGCGTGCGGTCGCCGTCATCTCCGTGCACGCGTCCCCGCTTTCGGATCTGGGCAGCGGCGAGAACGGTGGCATGAACCTCGCCATTCGGCGTCTCTGCGAGGGGCTGTCACTGCGCGGGGTGCCCACCGACGTGTTCGTTCGACGCGACGGACCAGGTCCTGACGAGGAGTTGATCGCGCCGCTGAGCCGGCTGGTGCGACTCCCGGTGGGGCCATCCGAGCCGGTCCGCAAAGAGGACGTCCGTGCGTTGCTCGACGAGTTCAGCGAGGCGACCATCCGGCACGCCGAATCGGAGCACCGCTCCTATCGCGCGATCCACGGCCACTACTGGCATGGAGGCCTCGTCGGCCGTCGGCTTCGCGAAGCCTGGGACGTTGCGTGGGTGCAGTCCTTCCACACGCTCTCGCTGACCAAGGCGCGCGCGGGCCTGCCACTCGATGCGCTTCGTGCGCAGGCCGAGGGCGAGCTCGCCGCTCAGGCAGACCGGCTCGTGGCGGCAAGCGCGGCGGAGGCCAAGGACCTGATCCGACTGTACCGCGCCTCGAGAGACCGGATCTGCGTGGCCCAACCTGGTGTCGACCCCCGCCTCTTCGCCGAGCACGACGGCTCGGGTCTGCGCCGCAGCCTCGGTCTCGAGGGCGCCCGCATCGCGCTGTTCGCCGGCAGGCTCGAACCGCTGAAAGGGGCGCAGATTCTGCTCGACGCCGTGGCCCGACTCCGGACCCGCAGCGAGTACGACGACCTTGCCGTGGTCGTCGCGGGCGACGACAGCGGGGACGGCGCCCATCACAACCGCGGCGGCGAGCGCAGCCGGTTGGAGCGTCACGCCGCTCGTATCGGACTCGGCGATCACGTCCGCTTTGTCGGTGCGATCCCGCACGAGCAGCTGGCCGTGTATTACGCGATGGCCGATGTGTGCGTCGTGCCGTCCTTGACGGAGAGCTTCGGGCTGGTGGCGCTCGAGGCGCAGGCACTCGGGACACCGGTGGTCGCCGCGTCCGTCGGTGGGCTGCGCGAGGTGGTGGAGGACGGCGTGACCGGCTTCCTGGTCGACGGCCACGATCCCGAGGATTACGCGCGCGCCATCGCCGACGTGCTGGGCGATCCCATTCGAAAGTCTGAGATGGGCGAGGAGGCGCGGCGGCGCGCCGGCCGCTTCACCTGGCTCCGCGCTGTGGACCGCCTCGCGGCGATCTACGACCGGCTCAGCGCCGAGGGCCATCCCTCGGGCAGCCCGTGTGGCTACGAGGACGACGAGTCGCGTGCCCTCATGAGCGGCGCGGCAAGCTAAACGCCTGCGGTTCGATCCACCTCGCGAGCACGCTGGGCCCGCAGCGTCCCGTCCCGTCCTTCACGCAAGATCCGCACGGCGGGACCCGGAAGCTCGCCACCCTCGAGGGCGAGATCGATCGCCGCGACCACCTGATCGTCCACGAGGTGGTTCGGGTAGAGGCATTCGGTGAAAGCCTCGGCTTCGTCGATGGTGCGCTCCGCCCACACTGCGGGGAGCGCGTCGAGGTACCGCTGGACGAATGGCCTGAGCAGCTCGGGATCGGGCCCATGGGCCATCATCCCGCCCACACCGACCGAGCCGATGTAGAAGCCGCGCAGGATCGCGGCCATCGAGGCGACCGAAAGCTCGCCGGCGGTGGCGCCTTTCCATGCGGCGGGCATGGGTGCGCTGGCGTCGGCGACTCGTTTCCAGGCCTCCTCCTTGGCGGCCGCCTTCGGCCGGGCCGCGAGGCAGGCTGTCCCACGACGGCGTCCGATGTCGCTTGGATCTGACGCCATCGTTGCCTGGATCAGCGCGACGTCCGCCTTCCCCTCCTCGGCGAGCTGACCCACGATCAGCCAGCGCAGGTCGGTATCCAGGTGGATGCCGGGGATCTCCTCGTGGCCGTCGAGCATGGCGGCGACCCGCGCGAGTGACTCGTCGGAGCTCGCCGTCGCCACGACGATCCTCGCCCAGATCAGCTGCAACTCGGGGGACAGCCGCCGGCCGCTGACCTCGGCGACGGCAACCTGGTGGAGGCGCTCGCGCGCCGTCTTGCGGTTGGCAGGATCTCCGTAGAGGTCGATCGCCGAGCGTGCCTGGCTGGTGACCCGCTCCACGAGCAACGAGTCCGTCTCGGCGGGGGCATGGCGCGCCACGAGCTCGACAAACTCACGGGCCGCCATCTCGCCATCGCGGGTGAGATCCCACACGGACGCCCAGCAGAGGGCTCGCGCGAGTGGGTCGGCGATGTTGGAGAGATCGGCTTTGAGCGTTTTCAGCGAACGCTCGTCGAAGCGAAGTTTGGCGAATGTGAGGTCGCCGTCATTGAGGAGCACGAAATCGCAGACGCGCTCGCCAACCAACTCGTTGATCGGCGTGAGGGCGCCGGTGATGTCGGTCTCCACGCGGCGGCGAAGGCGGACCACGCCCTTGGCGTCCCGGTCGTAGAGGCCGATCCCGGCGCGGTGGGCGCGCAGCGTCGGATGCGCCGGGATTGCCGTCTGCTCGACCGCGAACGCCGTGTACCTGCCGTTCTGTTCGGCGAGATGAGCATGGAAGGTGTTCAAGCCGGTCGTCTGCAGCCAGTCCTGGCCCCAGATGGTGAGGTCCCGGCCCGATGCGCGTCGCAGGCAGTCCAGGAATTCCTGCAGGTCCGCGTTGCCCCAGCGGTATCGCTTGAAGTAGTCCTGGACGCCGTGCATGAAAGCGTCGTCGCCGACCCACGCAACCAGTTGACGCATCACCGATGCGCCCTTGTGGTACGTGATGCCGTCAAAGTTCTGGCGCACCGAAACGGTATCCGGGACATGGTCTGCGATGCGATGCGTCGTGACCAGTTGGTCCTGGCGCGCGGCGATTGACTTCACGCTGTTCGCAAAGTCAACCCAGGCATTGGTGAAGCGGGTCGACTTCTCCATGGCGAGATTCGCCATGTAGGTCGCAAAGGTCTCGTTCAGCCACAGGTCACCCCACCAGCGCATGGTGGTCACGTCGCCGAATCCGTGGACGTGGGCCATCTCGTGGAGGATCGTCTCCGCGCGCCGTTGCAGCTGGGCCTCACTGGCCTGCCCGCGGTGGATGTACGCCTCGTTGAACGTCACGCAACCCGGATTCTCCATCGCGCCCATGTTGAATTCGGGGACGAACAACTGGTTGTACTCGTCGAACGGGTACGTGAGCCCGAAGTAGCGCTCGAAGAAGTCCAGTCCCGCAGCCGTGATCTCGAAGATCTCATCAGCCTGGGCGTCGATCCAGGTGGCGAGCGACTCGCGGCACCAGAGCGACATGGGGATGTTGCGATGCTTGCGTTCCACCGTGTGGTACTTGCCGGCGACGACCGCGATCAGATACGGAGGGAGCGGCGGCGTTGTGTTGAAGTGCCAGGTCTTCAGGGCGCCCCTCGGCTCGACACGGAGGACACGCCCGTTGGCGCACACGCGCCAGGCGCTCGGAGCGCTCACGCTCATGGTCACGCCCGCTTTCAGGTCCGGCTGATCGAAGCAGGCGAGCACCTTGTGGGCGTCGAACGGCTCGAAGTGCGTGTACACGTACACCTCGTTGTCGACCGGGTCGCGAAGGCGATGCAGCCCGACCCCCGTGTGCTGATACTCGCACTGGGCGATCACGGTCAGCCGGTTGGATCCGGCGCGCAGGCCGCGGAGCCAGAGCACATTGCCGTTGAAGCCGTGCTGCGTATCGCTGAGGCGTTTGCCGTTGAGGGTGCATTCCTCGATGGATCGCGCAGCGATGTTGATGAACGTCTCCGACCCCTCGTGCGCCGCGTCGAAGACGACCGTCGTCGCGCTCTGGAACGTCTCAGCGTGCGGATCATCGCTGAGCACCAGCGAGACCTCGTACGAGAGGTTGGAGAGGAGAGCCGCGCGGGCTTGGGCGTCTGACTCGGTGAGATTGTCCTGGAGAGGCGGACGGTCGATCGCTGTAACAGTCACCCGCCGAAGCCTACTAAATGCGCCCTGACACCGCTTGTGCTGTCGCGGACATCGGCACTCGCAAGGGGGGAGACGGCCTCGATCGGGCCGGGCGAACTCCGCGTGGAGCCCCGGATGCCGGGCGACCGGAGCCTCCACGGCGGGCGGTCGGGCCTTTTCAGGTCGCGCGCGTCACGTGACCCCGGGTCGATCTCGAGCGTCTTCGAGTGTCAGCCTCGTCTCTCGCGGACCGTTTGTTACGATCGGCCGCGATGCTGTCGGGCTACGCGCCGATCCTCTTCTTTTTCGGCATCTGCGCGGCGTTTGCTGTCTTGGCACAGTTCCTCAACGCGGCGCTCGGGCCGAAGCGTCCCTCGCCAACCAAGGACCTTCCTTATGAGTCGGGGATAGTGCCGAGGGAGAGCGCCCGGCGCCGGTTCTCGGTCAGCTTCTACGTGACCGCGATGCTCTTCATCATCTTCGACGTCGAGTCGATCTTCCTGTTCCCATGGGCCACGATCGTTCGTGAGCTCAAGGTCTTCGGCATCGTCGAGATGGGGATCTTCATCGCCACGTTGCTGGTCGGCTTGCTGTATGTCTGGCGCAAGGGGGCGCTGCGATGGGACTGAACAACGAACTGATCGTTCCGAGCGCGGCGGGCAGGAGCATCCTGCTTGCCGACGCCGAGGCCGGGACCATCGCCCTGCCGCGCGCCGGGGCTGCCGAGCGGACCGCGTTGCAGAGCGGGTTCGTCACGACGACCCTCGGCAAGGTCATCCAATGGGGCCGGTACAGCTCGCTCTGGCCGGCGCTCTTCGGGCTTGCCTGCTGCGCGATCGAGATGATGGCCACCGGAGCAGCGCGCTACGACATGTCGCGCTTCGGCTGCGAGGTCTTCCGAGCGTCGCCGCGCCAGTCGGACCTGATGATCGTCGCGGGCCGGGTCTCCCAAAAGATGGCGCCGGTGCTCCGCCACATCTACGACCAGATGCCCGAGCCGAAGTGGGTGATCAGCATGGGCGCGTGCGCCTCCAGCGGCGGCATGTTCAACAACTACGCGATCGTCCAGGGCGTCGACAAGGTGGTCCCGGTCGACGTCTACATCCCGGGCTGCCCGCCCCGCCCGGAGGGGCTCCTGGACGCTGTCATGAAGCTGCAGAAGAAGATCGCCGGGGAACTCCCCGGCTCGCTGCTCGGGTAGGGCGGTGACCGCCGTGGGATCGCCCATGAGCGGCGCGCGGGCAGCGGATCTCCTGGAGCGGGAGCTTCCGACCGCGGTGCGCCGTCGCGACGCCGGCTTCGGCGAGGTGACCGTCTGGGTCGATCGCGACGATCTGGTTGCTGTCTGCACGTTGCTGCGAGACCATCCGGATGGGGCTTACACGACGCCGGTCTTCGTCACCGCAGTCGACTGGCCCGATCGCGAGCCCGCCGAGCCGCGGTTCGACGTGGTGTACATGCTCAGGTCGCTGCAGCACAACGACTCCTGCCGGCTGCTCGTCCAGGTGACCGAGGACGACCCCAACGTGCCCACCCTCGAGGGCGTGTTCGCCGGCATGGACTGGCACGAGCGCGAGTGCTTCGATCTGATCGGGATCACGTTCACGGGGCATCACGACCTCAAACGCATCCTGCTCCCGACCGACTGGGACGGGCACCCGCTCCGCAAGGACTACGCGTCCTTCGGCGAGCCGATCGCATTCACCCACAACCTCGAGTGGGCGCTTCCCGCTGCGGAGCGTCCGCGAGACATGCCGGGAGGGTCGCGATGACCGCGCTGCCGCCGTTGGGCAGTCCGACAGCCGACCTCGATCCGCTCAGCGAGCAATACGAGGCCGGTCGCGAACTGCTCGGCATCGAGCCAGGCCTCGACGCCATCGACCTCGTGGAGATCGGCGACAGCACCATGGAATTGAACATGGGGCCGATGCACCCGTCCACCCACGGGGTGCTGCGCCTGGTGCTGAACCTCGACGGCGAGGTGGTCCGCGAGTGCCGCCCCGATATCGGCTATCTCCATACCGGGTTCGAGAAGGACTTCGAGCGCCACACCTACCAGCAATGCATCCCGTACACGGATCGGATGGACTACCTGTCGCCGCTCTTCAACAACCTCGGCTTCTCGCTCGCGGTCGAGCGGCTGCTCGGCATCGAGGTGCCGTTGCGCGGGCAGTACCTCCGCGTGATCATGTGCGAGCTCTGCCGGCTCGCGAGCCATCTGCTCTGGTACGGAACGAGCGCACTCGACCTCGGCGCGACGACAGCGTTCGTCTACGCGTGGCGCGACCGCGAGAAGCTGCTCGACATCAATGAGCTCGTCAGCGGCGTGCGCATGCACACGTCGTTCATCAGGGTCGGAGGGCTGCTTGCCGATGTCCCCGACCCGTTCTATGAGATGGTCGGGGCGGTCATCAAGACCTTTCCGAAGCTGATCGATGAGCACGAGCTGCTCATCACCAAGAATCCGATCTGGCGTCAGCGGACCGTCGGGCTCGGGACCCTCAGTCCCGCCGATGCGATGGCCTATGGGGCAACCGGCCCCGTGCTCCGCGGCAGCGGCATCCCGTATGACCTCCGCAAAGCCCAGCCGTACAGCTCGTACGACCATTTCGATTTCGATGTCCCGATCGGCCGCACCGGCGACGTGTACGACCGCTATCTCGTGCGCATGCAGGAGATGCGCGAGTCGTTGAAGATCATCACGCAGGCGTTCGAGAACCTTCCCGACGGACCCGTCAACACCACGGACCGTCGCGTTGCGCTGCCACCGCGGAACGAGCTGAACACCAGCATGGAATCGCTCATCCATCACTTCAAGCTGGTGACCGAGGGCATGCGCGTCCCGGCAGGGCAGGTCTACCAGGCGGTCGAGTCGCCGCGAGGTGAGCTGGGCTTCTATCTGGTGAGCGACGGAACCAACCGGCCCTACCGCTGCAAGGTGCGCGCACCATCCTTCAGCAATCTGAGCGCGCTGCCGCACATGGTCAGGGGCGAATTGATCGCCGACGTGGTTGCGGTGATCGGATCGATCGATATCGTCCTCGGGGACGTCGACCGATGACTGGGCCCATGCAATCCGCACCCGCCCACCGCGATTTCGCGGGGGCGCAGGAGTGACGTTGCAGGCGGAGACGCGAGCCGCAATCGAGCATGCTCGCGACCGGTATCCACGCGCCCGCAGCGCCATCCTGCCCGCTCTCTGGGCAGTCCAGCACGAGATGGGCCAGATCACCCCGGACGCCATGAGCGAGGTGGCGGGGATCCTGCAGGTCACCCCGAGCGAGGTCGAGGCGGTATCGACGTTCTACTCCATGTACTTCCAGCACCCCCACGGGCGCCACGAAGTCATCGTGTGTATCAACGTCTCCTGTGCCCTGCGCGGCGCCGAGGGCATCGTCGACCACCTGGAACGCACCCTCGGCTGCGCCTCAGGCGAGACCACCGCCGACGGTGCGTTCACCTGGTCGAGCACGGTGGAATGCCTCGGTGGCTGCGGCGGCGCCCCGACAATGCAAGTCGACCATCATTTCGAAGAGAACCTGACCCCCGAGAGTGTCGACCAGATCCTCGGCGCGCTGAGATCGGAGCCGACCCCGCACGGAGAGCACGCAGTCGAGGCGGGTGGCGTCGCGGGGGGCAGCGCCGGCGCGCAAGAACCGCGACGGCGAGGGGTCCCCGCGACGACAGGCCCCGCCCCCACTGAGCCCAGCAATGCGGGGTCAACAGCGCTGAGCACAGAAGCGAAGAAACGTCGCGGCAAGCCGGGTCAGTAGGATGCAGCGGCCGATGGACATCACCGCATGGATCAGATGAGCGCTGATGGCTGAGTACAAGCTGCTCACCAAGGATTTCGGCGCGGACGGGCTCCAGACCCTCAAGGGATACGAGAAGGTCGGGGGGTACCAGGCGCTGCGGGACGCCTTCAAGAAGTTCACCCCGGAAACGCTCGTCGCCGAGGTCAAGACCAGCAACATCCGGGGTCGCGGAGGCGCCGGGTTTCCAACGGGAATGAAGTGGTCGTTCCTGCCGAAGGACGTGTTCCCGCGCTATCTCTGCTGCAATGCCGACGAGTCCGAGCCCGGGTGCTTCAAGGATCGGTATCTCATCGATGAGAGCCCGCATCAGCTCATCGAAGGGCTCCTGATCGCGTCCTACGCACTCCAGGTGAACACCTCGTTCATCTACATCCGGGGTGAGTACCACGACCAGCGCCTGCTGCTCGAGCGGGCCACCGAGGAAGCGCGGGCGGCCGGGTACATCGGCAAGAACATCCTCGGCAGTGGTTTCGACTGCGACGTCATCGTCCACGGTGGCGCGGGCGCGTACATCTGCGGAGAGGAGACCGCGCTGATCGAATCGCTCGAGGGGCTGCGAGGCCAGCCACGGCTCAAGCCGCCCTTTCCGGCGATCAAGGGTCTCTACGGGCAGCCGACGGTGGTCAACAACGTCGAGACGCTCTGCAACCTGCCACACATCGTCCAGCGCGGCGGTGAATGGTTCAAGGCGCTCGGTACTGACAAGAGCGCCGGGACGCGCGTCTTCTGCTGCAGCGGCCACATCAATCGCCCCGGGAATTACGAGATGAAGCTCGGGACACCGATCCGCGAGCTCCTCGAGGAGGAGTGCGGCGGCATCTGGCGGGGACAGTCGCTCAAGGCGTTCCAGCCGGGAGGAGGATCCATGCAGGTTCTGCTCCCGCAGCACCTCGACCTCCCCCTCGACATGAACGCGGTCCAGGAGGCGGGATCGTCACTCGGCGCCGGAGCGATGATCTTCATGGACGAGACCACGTGTCTCGTCGATGTGTCGATGCGCCTGGTCGACTTCTATCGCCACGAGTCGTGCGGTAAATGCGTGCCCTGCCGGGAGGGGACCTACTTCGAATCGGAGCTCATGCACCGGCTCGAGGCGGGTCAGGCGACACTGGCGGAGCTCGCCAGCCTTGCGGACATCTGCTCGAACATGGACGGTCGCTGCTTCTGCCCGCTGGGTGACACCGCGACCTGGTTCGTCATGTCGGCATACAAGAGCTTTCGCGACGAATTCGAAGCGCACTGCGGTGCCGGCCGCTGCCCCGTCAGGGCGCAGGCCACCGCTCTGGTGGCGTGACCGCGGTGGCGGAGACGGGAACGCCGCCCGAGCAGCCCGACGACGGCCGCGTCGGCATCAGCATCGATGGACGCGAGCTTCGCGTTCCCAAGGGAACCCTCGTGCTCGACGCCGCCACCGAGGCCGGCATCCACATTCCGATCTACTGCGCCCATCCCAAGATGGATCCAGTCGCCGTGTGCCGGATGTGCCTCGTCAACATCGAGAAGTTCCCGAAGCCACAGCCCGCATGCGCGACGGTCGCGGGCGACGGCATGGTCGTACGCACGAATATCCCGGAGGTCACCAAGATCCGCGAGGGGATGCTGGAGTTCCTGCTTCTCAATCACCCGCTCGACTGCCCGGTGTGCGACCGGGGTGGCGAGTGCGACCTCCAGGACTTCACCTTCCGCTACGGACCCGGTATCTCGCGCTTTCCGATCACCGAGAAGGTCCACTTCAAGAAGGCGGTGCCACTTTCCGAGCATATCGAGCTGGATCAGGAGCGCTGCATCCTCTGCTGGCGCTGCGTTCGCTATTACGACGAGATCACCGGTGAGAAGGAGATCGTCCTCCAGCAACGCGGCGTGGACACGCTCGTGTCGACATTCGATGACCGCCAGCTGCAGTCGAAGTTCCAGGGCAACCTGCCCGAGGTCTGTCCCGTTGGCGCGCTGACCCACAGGAAGTACCGCTTCGTGTCGCGTCCGTGGGATCTACAGCGGACTGCGAGCGTCTGTCCCGAGTGCTCGTACGGGTGCAACATCAACGCCGACAGCCGGGACTTCGAGGTGCGCCGCTTCGCATCGCGCGATAACCCGCTGGTCGACGACATGTGGCTCTGTGATCGGGGGCGATACAGCTTCGACCGCTGGAACACCTCGGAGCGGGTCCGCCGCCCGGTCGTGCGCAGTGACGACGAATCGCGCGACGTCACGGTTGCCGAAGCGATCACGCAGGCGGCGCGGCGTCTCCGCGAGATTGCCGAGGAGTACGGCGCGGCGTCGATCGGCGTGCTCGGCTCGAGCGCGAGCACCAACGAGGAGCTGTTCCTGCTCGAGCGACTCGCACGTCAGGTGATCGGAACGCCGCATGTCGACCACCAGCTCGAGCCGTTCGACGGCATCTCGGCCGCCGAGCACGAGCTCGGCATCGCCGAGATCGAGGAGTGCGACACGCTGATCGTGCTCGGGGCGGATCCGGAGGAGCAGGCGCCGGTGCTGACCTTGCGCCTCTACAAAGCCGAGCGCAAGAAGGGTGCACGAGTCATCCGCCTGAGCAGCGACGCGACTGCCGCGGATGCGGCCATCGCCGCCTCTGGGGCGACGAGGATCGGCCTCATCGCTGACGAGACCAACCGCGCGCATGCCGCCGCGGTCGCCACCGCGCTCGGCGCCGTCGGCTCGGTGCGCCGGCTCACGATCACCCGCGGGATCAACGGGCGTGGCGCCAAGGACCTCGGGCTGCTCCCGAACGTCGGGCCGGCGTACGCCGCGCTCGCGGAGCCCGGCAAGAACGGCCGTCAGATCCTCGAGGGTCTGGCGTCGGGAACCATGCGTGGACTGCTGATGCTTGGGCCCAACCCCGCACTGGAAGCGGAGAGCGAACTCCTCGAGCGAGCAGTGCGCAAGGCCGCATGTGTCGTGGCATTTGACACTCGTCCCGGGATCGTTTCGCGGTACGCGACCGTCCTCATCCCCGGACACGCGGTCTTCGAGAAGGCGGGAAGCGTCACCAATGTCGAGGGGCGAGTGCAGCGGATCCGTGCCGGCCTGCCGCCGGCAAGCGCGACCCCCGTGGAGACGCGCGTGCTGACCACCCTCGCCGGCCTGATGGGCGCCGTCGGCTGGGGCTCGGGCGACCCGCTTGCGGTCAACCGCCTGCTGCGCGATGAATCTCCGGCATACGGGCGCGCCGGCAACGGCGGGCGGGCGCTGTTCACCGCCGAGGCTGTCGCATGATCGGGCCCGACGACCTCTGGTGGGTCCTGCTCATCAAGTGCGGCGTCCTGGTCGTCTTTCTGCTGACCGCGTTCGCATATCTGACCCTGGCTGAGCGCAAGATCTCGGCCCGAATCCAGCTTCGATATGGTCCAAACCGCGTGGGCCCGTTCGGGATGCTCCAGCCCGCGGCCGACGGGTTGAAGCTGTTCTTCAAGGAGAATGTCGCCCCGGCCGAACGCGACAAGATCCTGTACCTGGTCGGCCCGAGCCTTGCCGGAGGTGCTGCGCTCCTCGCCTACGCGGTGATCCCGTGGGGGACCAACAACTGGTTCGGACACGTCTTCCACTGGGACATCGCGCATGTCAATGTCGGGCTGCTCTTCATCCTCGGCGTCACGTCGCTCGGCGTGTACTCGCTGTTCCTCGGTGGATTCGCATCCAACAGCAAGTACTCGCTGCTCGGCGGCCTTCGCTCCTCGGCGCAGCTGATCTCCTACGAGATGGCGGTGTCATTCGCCCTCATCGGGGTCGTCATCCTCTCCGGCTCGCTCGATCTGGAGCACATCGTCGGCTCGCAGCAGGGGCTGTGGTTCATCGTGCTCCAGCCGCTCGCGTTCATCCTCTACTTCACCGCGGCGTTCGCCGAGACCAACCGGCTGCCCTTCGACCTGCCGGAGGCGGAGACGGAGCTCATCGCCGGCTATCACACCGAGTATTCGGCGATGCGCTTCGGGCTGTACTTCCTCGGCGAGTACATCAACATGGTGACCGTCTGCTCGATCGCAACAGCGCTGTTCCTCGGTGGCTGGCTGCCACTCCTGCCGTTCCATCCCTTCGACTGGATCCCCGGGCCGATCTGGTTCCTGGGCAAGGTGCTGGTGCTCCTCTTCGTGATGATCTGGGTGCGCTGGACGCTCCCGCGCCTCCGCTACGACCGGCTGATGAACTTCGGGTGGAAGGTGCTCATGCCTCTGGGGCTGATCAACATCGTCGTCACCGGCGCGGTCGTCGCGCTCCGGGCATAGGTCAGGTGAGGGTGAGACGGTGATCAAGGAGATTGCGAAGGGCCTGGCCTTCACGCTCAAGAAGATGGGAACGCATCCCATCACCGTCCAGTACCCGGAGGAGCAGAAGCCGGTCTCGCCTCGACATCGCGGCAGGCACATCCTGCACCGCTACGACAATGGCCTCGAACGCTGCATCGGCTGCGAGCTCTGCGCGGCCGCGTGTCCTGTCGGATGCATCTACGTGCTCGCCGCCGAGAACGACCCGAAGGCGCCGATCTCCCCCGGCGAACGGTATGCGGAGCGATACGAGATCAACCTGATGCGCTGCATCTACTGCGGCTACTGCGCCGAGGCCTGCCCGACCGAGGCAATCACGCTCGGCCCGCGTTTCGAGATGGCCGACTACCGCCGCGAGCGTACGGTGGTCACCAAGGCGGAGCTGCTCGAGTCGTGGCCGGGCTTCGCGCAGGGGCAGCGTCCCCCGAGCCCCGTTGGCGCCGGTGCGGATCAGACCGGTCGCGAGGATCTCGATCCTGGTGTGCGACCGCGTGCCGCATGGGCTGCGCAGGAGAACACCCTCGACCACCAGACTGCGCCGCATCCGGGTGACCTAGGTGTGCCCGTGGATGTGCCCACCGTGATCGAGCCCGGCGCGGGGAAGACGAAATGACCGTTCTCTTCGCGGTGGTGATCGCCCTCGCCGCGGTGAGCTCGCTCGGCGTTGTTTTCTCACGCCAGACCATCTACTCGGCACTGAGCCTGGTGCTCACCGTCTCGATGCTCGCTGTGCTGTTCCTGCTCCTGAACGCGCAGTTCCTCTTCGCGGTGCAGCTCATCATCTACGCGGGCGCGGTGATGGTGCTCTTCGTGTTCATCGTCGCGCTGCTGAGTCCCGATGCCGAGGATCGGCCGGCGCTGGATCTACGCGCGGTGATCGGCATCACCGGAGTCGTCGTGGTCACCGCTCTCGTGTTCATCGCGGCTCGCAACGGAATCACCTACAGCACCAACGGATTTCACGGGACGGTGGTGGGCACGGCGAGCGACCCATACCACACCTTCAACTTCCCTCAGGACGCCGTGAACAACGCCGGCAACGTGCAGACGGTGGCCGGGCAGCTGTTCACCAACTATCTGCTGCCCTTCGAGATCACCTCCATGCTCCTGCTGGTCGCGGCCATCGGGGCTGTCTACCTGACCAGGCGCTCGAGCCGGTGACGGAGCATCGCGGATGCTGAACCCAAATCTGTTTCCGTATCTGCTTGGGCTTTCGGCATTCCTGTTCACCGTCGGAGCCATGGGTGTGCTCATCAGGCGCAACCCGATTGTCGTGTTCATGTGCATCGAGTTGATGCTCAACGCCGCCAACGTCGCGCTGGTTGCCTACGGCCGATTCCTCAATAGTGAGGAGGGTCAGATCTTTGCTTTCATGGTGATCGTGGTCGCCGCTGCCGAGGTGGTGGTGGGCCTCGCCCTGATCACGCAGATCTTCCGGCTCGGCCGCGAGCTGGACGTCGACGACCTCAGTGAGATGAAGGAGTGAACGTCAGCACGGCGTCCATCCTCGTGCTTCTGGTGTTGCTCTTTCCCCTGGCCGGGGCGGCTCTCAACGGGCTTCTCGGACCCGTGTTCGGCAGGCGATTCGTCAACATCGCCGGGACCGTCTCGATCTTCGCCTCCTTCCTGGTTGCCTGCCTCGTGCTGGCCACCGTCGTGGGCGCGCCGTCGGGACACGGCGCCATCACGGTTCGTCTCTGGGACTGGATCAACCTCGGTGGTGGCACCAACCTCTCGGTGGGGATGGACTTCACGCTGGATGCCCTGAGCGCGCTGATGCTCATGGTCATCACCGGGGTCGGCTTCCTGATCCACGTCTACAGCGTCGGCTACATGGAGCACGACACCGGGTTCGCGCGGTTCTTCAGCTACATGAACTTCTTCATCTTCTCGATGTTGACGCTCGTGCTCGCGGCGGACCTGGTCATCCTCATCATCGGGTGGGCCCTGGTTGCGTTGAGCAGCTATCTGCTCATCGGCTTCTGGCACGACCGGCCGACGGCGGTCGCCGCGGCTCGGAAGGCGTTCATCACCCAGGTGATCGGTGACGTCGCGCTCGTGATCGCCGCATTCCTCATCGTGCTCAACACCCACACGCTCAGCCTGCCCAACATCTTCGCGCGCACCCAGGCGTTTCCAGCCGGTGGCGCGCTGGTCACAGGCGTCTGCGTGCTGCTGGCGATCGGCGCCTTCGCAAAGAGCGCTCAGTTCCCGCTGCACACGTGGCTGCCGGACGCCATGGAGGGTCCGACGCCGGTTTCAGCGCTGATCCACGCAGCAACCATGGTCACCGCGGGTGTGTATCTGATCGCCAGGTTCCACGTGCTGTTCAACCTCGCCCCGGTCGCCGAGGGCATGGTGGCCTGCGTCGGCATGGGGACGGCGGTGATGGCGGGCATCATCGCGCTCTCGCAGATCGACATCAAGCGCGTGATCGCCTACTCGACGATGTCGCAGATCGGTCTGATGATCTACGCCGTCGGCATCGGCGCGTACTCCGCGGGCATGTTCCATTTCGCGATGCATGCCGTGTTCAAGGCACTGCTCTTCATGGCTGCGGGCAACGTCATCCACGCGCTCCACGACGAGCAGGACATCCGCCTCATGGGGGGGCTGCACGCGCGTATGAGGTGGACCCACCTCGCGTTCGCTGCCGGGTCATTCGCTCTGGGTGGCTTCTTCCTCTTTTCCGGCTGGTTCAGCAAGGAGGATCTGCTCGGCTTCGGAACGCTCTCCGGACCGGGGCCCGCGCCGTGGATCCTGTATGCAGTTGGCGTCGGCGTCAACGTCCTCACCGGCCTCTACGCCTTCCGCCTCTACTTCACCGTGTTCCAGGGCGAGCCTCAGACCGCGCGCGGCTTCGGCGTGAAAGAGGCGGGGTATCCGATGTTGATCCCGGTCGTGATCCTGGGTGCCCTCTCGGTGATCGTCGCGTGGCCACTGCAGTTCCCACTGCCCAACACCCTCCACGTGTTCAGCGACTTCCTGAGTCCCGTCTTCGCGGGGTCGCAGTCACCATTGCTCCACGACCCCTCATTCGGCCTCGCGCTGGTTGCGCTGGTCATCGGCAGCGCGGCGAGCCTGCTCGGCATCGGTCTGGCCATGCGTCTCTGGTATGAGCACCGCCCCGACCCGCAGGTCGTGCTCGCGAGCCTGCCACGAGTGATCCCGCTCCTCTCGTACAACAAGTTCTATTTCGACGAGATCTACGACCGCGCGCTCGTGCAGCCCGTCAGGGCCGTGGCGCGAACAGCGCGGCGCGTCGTCGAGCCCGATGTCATGGACAGCTGGGTCCAGGGGATCGGCGAGTTGCTCCGTGGTTTCAGTCTCGACCTCCGGCTCGTTCAGACCGGGTTGATACGCGACTACGCATCGATCTTCACCGTCTTCGCGGTCGTGCTCGTCGTGGTGTGGGTGTTCATCGCGCGATGAATCACATTCCCTGGCTCACGCTGCTGATCGTCCTCCCCGCCGGGGCGGCGATTCTGCTCCAGCTGGTGCCCCGCCGCCTGACCGCGGTGATCAAGGGGCTCACCATCTTCGCGACGCTCGCCGGGGCGGTGATCGTCACATTGCTCCTGCTCTGGATGCCCGGCAACAAGGCGACCAACGGGCCGCTGCCGCTCCATTTCCAGGAGACCCACGCCTGGTTGCCGGCCCTCAACGCCACCTACCACCTTGGGATCGACGGAATCTCCGCCTGGTTGCTCGCACTGAACGCCGGGGTGTTCCTGCTCGGTGCGCTGGCGATCGCGCGCAAGTCCACCGACCGCCTGCGTTTCTACTGCACGTTGGTGCTGCTCACCGAAGCCGCGACCACCGGGGTGCTCCTGTCGATCGACCTGCTGCTCTTCTACATGTTCTGGGAAGGGATGCTGGTACCGCTGTACGTCCTGCTCAGCAACTGGGGCGGTGTGAAGCGCGGCCCGGCGACGCTCAAGTTCATCGTCTACACCGTCGCCGGCAGCCTGCTGATGCTGGTGGCGATCATCTATCTGTACGTGCAATCGCCGTCTGGATCCTTCGATCTCGAAAGCATCCTCGCGCAACCGATCAGCTCTGGCAGCGCCTTCGTGATCCCGCTCATCCATGTCACGACGTTCACACCCAAGGAGCTGGCGTTCATCTGCTTCGCGCTCGCCTTCGCGATCAAGATCCCGATCGTCCCATTCCACACATGGCTCCCCGATCTCTATGAGGCGTGCCCGCCTGCGGTCCTGGTGTTCTTCGCCGGCGTGGTCAGCAAGCTCGGTGCGTACGGCTTCATCCGTTTCGCGCTGACGCTCTTCCCGGGTGAGATGGAGAAGTACCGCTTCGTGCTGGCCGCGTTCGCCGTGCTCAGCATCATCTACGGGGCACTGATGGCCCTCTCGGAACGCGACCTCAAGCGGATCGTCGCCTACGCGAGCATCAGCCACCTGGGGTTCATCGCACTCGGGATCTTCTCGCTCACCGACAACGGGATCAACGGCGCGGTGATCCAGATCATCAATCACGGCATCATCATCAGCGCCCTGTTCCTGATCGTTGGCTATGTGGAGGCGCGCACCGGGACCCGCGATCTCGGCGAGCTGTCAGGGCTCGAGCGCCGGATGCCATGGCTCTACTTCTTTTTCCTGGTGGCGACTCTCGCGGGCCTGGGGATGCCCGGCATGAACAGCTTCGTTGGCGAATTCACGATCATGCTGGGGGCCTTCCAGCTCAACTGGGTGTACGCGGTGCTGGCCGGTGGCGGCGTGATCCTCGCCGCGTGGTACATGCTCCGCCTCCACCAGGGGCTGATGCACGACCCTCCCAAGCCTCGTACTGAGGGGGTGCGCGACCTGCGGATCGGCGAAGGGCTGCTTCTGGCGCCGCTGGTTGCGATGATGATCTTCATCGGGCTCTATCCCAAGCCCATCACCGATGTCTCCACCGGATCGGTGAACACATACGTGAGCCTGATACAGCCCGCGGCGTCGAACCCGGGAACGCAGTGATGCTGATCGCGGCGTCGCCGGTCCCGCTGACGTTTCCGGGGGGACGTGATCTCATCGGCATCCTTCCCGAGCTCGTCCTCGGGGGCGCGTTCCTGCTGCTCATGCTGCTCGACCTGGTGATCCCGGCTTCGCGGCGGAGCTGGCTTGCGGGCTTCGCGTTGCTCGGCATCGCGGCCACGTTCGGGGTGACGATCTGGGCATGGTTCGATGCGAACCCCGGCCGTCTGGTGTACTCGGGCTCCTTCGCATACGACAGATTCGCGCTGTTCGTCGATGCGATCCTGCTGGTGAGTGCCGGACTTGTGGTCATGATCAGCCCGAACTATCTGAACCGGCGGGGCATCCACTACGGTGAGTACTACGCGCTGATCCTTGCCGCCACGCTCGGAATGATGCTGCTCGCGGGCGCGACCAGCCTGATGGTCATCTTCCTGGCCATCGAGCTGCTCTCCCTGGCGCTCTATGTGCTGAGCGGCTTCTCGCGTCACGAGGAGCGGTCGCAGGAGGCGGCGCTGAAGTATCTGTTGCTTGGTGGATTCGCTTCGGGATTCCTGCTCTTCGGCATGGCGCTGATCTATGGCGAAACCGGGCACACGCAGCTCGCGCAGATCGCTGCCGCGATCCAGGGTCAGACCACGCTGACGGTCGATCCGCTCCTCCTCGCGGGCGTGTTGCTCCTCTTCATCGGATTCGCGTTCAAGATCTCGGCGGCGCCCTTCCACTCGTGGACGCCTGATGTGTACCAGGGAGCGCCGACATCAGTCACGACCTTCATGAGCGTCACCACCAAGGTCGCCGCCTTTGCGGCTCTCGTCCGCGTGTTCACGTACACCTTCGACGGCGGGGGGACGCACTTCTACCAGCATTGGGAGCCGGTGGTCGCGCTGGTGGCGATCACCTCGATGGTCGTCGGCAATATCGCCGCCCTGACACAGACGAGCGTCAAGCGCATGCTCGCCTACTCAGGCATCGCGCAGGCCGGGTACATCCTCATCGGCGTCGCGGTCGGCCCGGTGCTGCTGCCCTCGGGGCAGACGAGCTCGTTCGGAACGATCGGGGTCCTGTACTACCTCGCGGCGTACGCGGTGACCAACATCGGCGCCTTCGCGGTGATCACCATCATGGCCGGACGCGGGGAGGATCTCGACAGCTACGACGGGCTGCGCGGGCTGGCGCATCGCCGTCCGTTCGTCGCCGCCAGCATGGCACTCTTCCTGTTCTCGCTCGGGGGGTTCCCGCCGACTGCCGGGTTCTTCGGCAAGTTCCTCGTCTTCACGGCGGCAATCAATGCGGGTCAGGTCCCGCTCGCACTCTGGGGCATCGCCACCAGTGCGGTGTCGGCGTTCTACTACCTTCGCGTAGGACTGCTCATGTACCAGCGCCCTGCTGAAGGGGCGGAGGAGTACCGGTGGTCGCGGACCGGTTTCTCAGGCAGCGCCGTCCTGGTTGCCACCACGGCCGGGACCCTCATCCTCGGAGTCATGATCGTGCTCGTCTACACGGCTGCGACCGCATCGCTCAAAGGGTTGATCGTGTGAAGGACGAGCTGCAGAAGGGATTCGTCGAGATCGTGGGCGGCGAGGGGGTTAGCGGCGACGTTGTCAGCCCGGCCGACCTGCACGCGCTCACCGTTGTGGCGAACTTCTGCAACCAGCACGGTGTCCCGATCAGCGTGACGAGCAGTCCCCCGGCGACTCCGGGCGGCGCGCCCGAGCGCGGCGGGATCATCCTCAGCGTCCATCGCCTGGCGGACATCCAGGTCGCCGCCGCCGGTCTCACCGTTCGTGCCGGCGCGGGCGCGACCGTCGCTCGTGTGCGTGCCTCGGTGGCCGAGGACAAGCTGGCAGTGGTCGGCCTCGGCGCCGACACTGGATCGGAGCACGTCGGCACCCTGGTGGCCCGCGGCGAGGTGCCACGGCGCTCGCTTGCCGGTGTGGAGGCGGTCCTCTCCAACGGGGAGACCGTCAAGGCGGGCGGCGCCGCTCTCAAGGACGTCGTCGGCTACGACCTGACTGCCGTCCTGCTCGGGAGCGCGGGGCGTCTCGCGATCATGGCATCCGTGACCTTCCGCCTCGAGCCGGCCGCTGCGCGCACGGCGACTTCCAAACCCCCGGGGACGCGAACCTGGCAGCCCGGCCTGGCCGGCGCCTTCGATCCAAAAGGCTTACTGCGCTCAGGCGCGTTGCGGTGACGGCCAGGGAGGTCGCCGGGAAGTACTGGCACGAGTACACGCGGATGCGGACCGCGATCTTCCTGCTCCTCGGCATCCTGCTCATCGTCCTTATCGGCTCGTTCGTTCCCCAGCAGAACACGTCCGACCCCGGGAAGGTCGAGGCGTTCCTCACCGCCTGGCCGAACCTGAACGTGCTCTTCGCCGACCTCCAGCTGCCGCTCACCCAGGTGTTCGTGTCGCCGGTCTTCTACGTGCTCCTCGGCCTCCTCTACGTGTCGCTGGGGTGGTGTGTCCTCCGCCGCGGCAGGGCGCTCGTCATGCGGACCGCGCGCGGGTACAAGCGAACGCCGCAGTACTGGGGCGAATGGGGATCGTGGCTGTTCCACAGCTCCTTTTTCCTGCTGCTCATCGCGGTGGTGTGGGGGAAGGCGACCGGATACCAAGGGCTCGTGACCCTGACGCAGGGTCAGAGCTTCACCAACACGCCGGCCGGGTACGACACCCTGCAGCAGGGGCTGCTGTTCCACGGAAACTACGCGCCATTCACATTGCGCCTCAACAGCTTCGAAGCGACCTACGCCGCCAACGGCGAGGCGAGCAACTATGTGAGCAATGTCACCGTCCTCGACCACGGGAAGGCCCTGGAGACCAAGGACATCCTGGTCAACGACTTCCTCAGCGTCGACGGGGTCAACGTGTATCAGCAGGACTACGGATGGGCGCCGACGATCGTCGTCAAGAACCCAGCCGGGCAGACCGTGTACGACGGATCCATTCAGTTCTTCGATGACGCGGGCAACATCGGCGACAAGGCGCTCGCTGACGGCGTGCTCAAGGTGCCCGATTTCAACTACACCATCCCCGGCGCCGCGGCGGCCGTGCAGATCGGCGCCAAGATGTCGTTCTTCCCGGACGCGACAGTGATCCCGTCGGTCGGTACCAACGGTTCGATCAACCCCACGGCCACGTCGTACGGCCCTGGCGGTGTCGCTCCGCGCAACCCGGTGATCGAGATGCAGCTGTACGTCGGCAACCTCGGCCTCAACAGCGGTGCACCGCAGAACGTGAACCAGCTCAACACCACCGGGATGACGCCGTATTTCACGACTGCGCAGGTCATCCCGATCACCCTCGGCCAGACGCTGCAGCTCCCGATCGACACCCAGAAGGGCAAGGCAGTCGACTTCTCGATCTCATTCCCCTCGGTGACCCAGTACTCGCTCTTCCAGGTCAACGACGATCAGGGAGTGCTGCTCGTGTACACGTCGTTCATTCTGATCATGACCGGTCTGCTCACCAAGCTCTATCTTCGACCGCTGCTCGAGCGCCTTCAGCGCAAGCGCCGCCAGCCCGTCACGCTCGATCCGCGCTGGTCCGCAGACGCGAGTGGCGAGCCTCAGACGCCGGAGCGAGAACCCGCCTCGGTCTGATCGAACCCGGGCGCAAGCTCGGCGATCCGCGCCGGGGAGAGGTAGTTGAGGCGGCGCAGTGCCTCACCCTCGTAATCCAGCTCGAGGAGCCCGCCCTTCGCGCACTGCAGGCGGTGCAACGCGTACGGCGGCCGGTGCTCGGCGGTGACCCAGAATCCCTGGATGGGGTCGCCATGGCTCACGCAGATGCCGCCGTCGCCCGGGTGCTCGGCGAGGAGTCGCATCAGCGGCCGGCGCACCCGTGCAGCCAGTCCGGCGACCGACTCGTCGTTGCGGAGAACGCCGGGCAGGATCATGTGGATCAGCCAGAGTGGTCGCCGCCAGGGCACCTGCTTGGGTGGGATGCCCTGCAAATACAGCCCGAAGCGGGTCTCGATGAGGTCGTCGGTGTACGTGATCGGCACCGAGTCGAGGTACGACGCGATGATCTCCGATGTCTGCCGGGCCCGCTCCAGCGGGCTCGAGTAGATCTGGCGTGCCGTGCTGCGCGCGAAGTACCGGCCGAGCGCGTGAGCCTGCTTGACCCCCTTCTCGCTCAGGGGAAAGTCAGGAAGGTGACCGTAGAGCACGCCATCAGGATTGCGGACGTCGCAGTGGCGAACCAGGTGGAGGCGGGTCGAGACAGATGCTTGGCTCACGCATGGCGATGCTACGGGATGACGTCGCAGCGGGGCATTCGATCGCGCCGGATGGTTGTCTGGGAGCGATCGGTGCATACCACCAGTCTTTCTTCACAATATGCGCTCGTGGCGCGCGCGGCGCGCGGACACACGAGACGCGCAGAACCAGGAGATCATGTCCGAGATCCCGGCCCGTATACGCCGCAACCTGCACGTCATCCTGCCGGTCGCGCTCTACCTGCTGCTACGCCTCCCGTCGCTCATCGAACCGCAGTGGTATTCAGATGAAGCCGGCTACGCGTCGACCACGTGGCTCACACATGCCGGCTACGGCCTCTACGTCAACGCATGGAACAACAAACCGCCGCTGCTCTTCGGCGTCTACGGCCTGAGTCAAGCGCTCTTCGGTGCCAGCGAGGCCGGCCTCCATGTGCTCACCATTCTGAGCGGTCTCGCGGCGATCATCGCCGCCCCGCTCGGCATGGCCCGCCTCCTCACCAGGCGTGCCGCGCTGTGGGGCGGGCTCGCCATTGCGATCATCGTCGGCTCACCGGTGCTGGACGGCAATCTCGCGCTCCCCGAGAGTCTCCTCATCGGTCCGGTGACCGTGGCGATGGTGTGGTTCCTCTATGCCAGCAGCGGTCGTGCGGCGCGCACGCCGCGCACCCCCACGCTCGTCGTGATCGGCGTGCTGTTCGCGTGTGGATTCCTCATCCAGCAGACCGCGGTCGCCGACTTCGGCGCCGTGATGCTCTGGTGCTTGGTGCGTCGCAACTGGAGGACGCTCCTCACGCTCGGCGCCAGCTTCGCGATCACGGTCGCGGCGGTGATCGTCCCGTTCATGGTGACGTCGGGCGCTCACAACGTCTGGTTCGCCCTGGTGACCTCGTACGTCGACTACGTCAACGATGCGCTGGGCGATCGACTCCCAGCGTATGCCGTGCGCATCGTTATGGTCCTGGCGATGGTTGCGGTGGCGTGGATGTTTCGCAGCGCGAAGGATGAACGGCTGGAGCTGGTGCGCATCTGGGCCAGCGCGCTGCTCTTCACGGCGATCGCTGGAGGGTATGCGTATGAGCACTTCCTGCTGCCGGTGATGATTCCCCTGGTCATGCTGGTGACCGGGCTGGTGTCGCGCCATCATCTCCGCGTCGCGCGAGACGTCCGACGACCTCGCGTGCTCGTGGCGGGGGCGCTCTTCGTGGCCATCGCCTCCACCGGGTGGTCGCTGTTCATGGCCGGTTACCGGACGACGGTCTGGAGCGTGGGCTACTACGCCAATGCGGTCAGCTACGTGTCCGGATCGATTTCCGAGCTCGGCTACGACACGTACTTCGACGCCCGCAGCTACGGCGAGCACGTGGCCGAGCAGTGGATCAGCAGCCACAACCTCGTCGGCGTGACCGCGATGCTGTGGACCAACCTTGCCTGGCCGCTCGTCGATGACGAGCTCCTCCCACCGACGCGCAGCGGCCCACTCTACGTGACTCTCGCGCTCGAGAATGGGACCGGCGGCATCCTCGCGAGGATGAACGCGACACCTCCGGAGCTGATTCTCATCACTCCAAGCGGCATCGAGAACCTGGGTGATATCCGCGCGTTCATCGGCACCCATGCGTACAACGAGGTGATCGCTGCGTATGGCATCGAGCTCTACGTCCGCGCCGGCGGCTGACCGTCAGGGTGTCGCGGATCGGAGCTGACTCCGCTCGATGTACACCGTCTCGAGCCCGATGGCAAACATCGCCACGTAGTAGTGCTCGATCACCGGGATGATGGATGGACGAAGGACCAGGCTCGGTTGATCGATGACGATCACCGTCGGCCGGCGGCGCGCAACATACGGGCCGACTGCGAGCCGGCTCCCCAGCAGCACGTCGTCATTGAACAGCCCGACCGTCGGCAGCACGGTGTTGAGTGGCGTGAGCAGGTAGACCCACTCGTCCGACACGTTCCAGACGACCGCCGACGCGTTGGCGTAGTGGTGTGCGACGAGCCACGCGGTGATGGCGCGGTCGTAGCCCACGTCGCGCGTGAAGCTGTCCTGCCACGCCGTGCGCTCCGAGCTGCTCATCAGCGCGGCGTAGCCGTCCGTGTAATACCTGCTCAGGCTGCGCCCGTTGATCCAGTACGAGCCGGCGTACGATCCTTCCGCAGCACCGAGCAGGATGCCGGCAGAGAGCAGCGCGGAACCGAGCCACAAACGCGAGCCGCGGCTGCGTGACAGCAGCATGGGCAGCCGGTGCCATGACGTTGCTGCGACGGCGGCGCACAACCAGGGGATGGACGGCAGGAGCAGGTGCGGGTAGGGGAAATGGGCGGATCCGGCCACGAGAAGGTCGATGCCCGCCAATAGCCAGAGCATCCACGCGCAGTCGCGGGTTCGTCGCGCCACGAGCGCCGACCCGACGAGCAGTGCGCTCGTCCCGCCGGCGATGGCCCCAAAGTGGAGCACTGCGGCGAGTGCCGTCGTTGGCGCTGCGTTCTCCGCGTAGATTCCGTAGAACGAAACGACCGCAAACCACGTCGCGCCCACGCCAGAAGCGATGACTGTGGGAAGCAACCAGAGCACCGTCACGGCAGCGCCGGTGGCGTAGAAGCGCAGCAGGTAGCGCCAGGCTGCGGGACGCGTGATCAGCAGGATCCCGCCGATCGCGACCACATCGGCGATCACCGTCTGCTGCATGCCGAGGGCGATCGACGCCAGAAACCCGGCGACGTACGGTGCCCAGCGATGCCGCGCCGCCCACCACGGCGAGGCGATTTCCACGAGGAGCAACATGCCCGCCCAGGTCATCGGGCCGATGAGCGCTCCTTCGGGGAGGAAGAGTTGAGCGTCGAGAAGGGGCGGGCCGATGATCAGCGCGGCGAGCACGCAGGCGATGCCGGCCCGCCGCCGCGAACCCGTGAGCCGGGCTACTCCCCAGCCGATTCCGGCCACCGCCGCGATGGCGCTCAGCAGCGGCACCAGGTGGATCGCCGCCTCCGAGTAGCCGAGGAAGTGGGTCAGGATCCCGTAGATCCAGTACTGCAACGGCGGTTTGTTATCCCAGGCGCCCGGCGAGGTGTAGAGGGTGCCGCCGCTGAAGACAGTCCGTCCGATGTAGGCATACGTGCTCTCGTCCGCGTACCAGTGCGGTTCGAGCAACGCGGGGATCCGGAGGGCGACGATCATCGCGACGCCGGCCGCGATCCCGGACCATGGCGCGCGCGTGGCGGCGCGTTCAGGCGCCGGCTGATCGGGTTCTGTCATCCGGAAAGCGCTTCCCCAGCACACGTCTGACGAGATGGCGCCCCCGGTAGGAGTCGAACCCACGACCGTCGAGTTAGAAGCTCGCTGCTCTATCCGCTGAGCTACGGGGGCACGCGGCGAGTGTACCTGCGGCGATTCGTTCGGACCGCCGACCACCGCGCCATATAATCGCCGAGCCTCCTTTGTGGAGTCCCATGGTGGCCATAGCTCAGCTGGTTAGAGTGCCAGGTTGTGGCCCTGGAGGTCGCGGGTTCGAATCCCGCTGGCCACCCCATTCCCCGCTACAGTCGCCGCCCATGACACCGAATGAGCGCGACGACCACATTGGGCGCAATCGCGCCGCCTGGAACGTCTCGGCCGCCGAGTACGCTGCCCCCGGGCGACGGAACTGGGCCTCCGAGCCCTCCTGGGGTATCTGGAGCATTCCGGAGAGTGACGTCCACCTCCTCAGCGACGTCGGGGGCCTGGACACGATCGAGCTCGGATGCGGGAGCGGCTACGTGTCGGCCTGGCTGGCCCGCCGCGGCGCGAGGCCGGTCGGTATCGACCTGGCGGAGAATCAGCTCGCAACGGCCAGAGCGCTCCAGGACGAGCACGACCTTCACTTCCCGCTGATCCAGTGCAGCGCCGAGGCGGTTCCTCTGGCGGATGCCAGCTTCGACCTCGCGATCAGCGAGTACGGCGCGGCGATCTGGTGCGACCCGTACCGCTGGATCCCAGAGGCGGCGCGGCTCCTCCGTCGCGGTGGCCGCCTGATCTTCCTCGGCAACGGCGCGCTCCTGATGCTCACCGTGCCCGACACCGACGCCGAGGGGCCTGCGGGGACCGCGCTGCGGCGCGACTACTTCGGCATGCACCGGTTCGAGTGGCCCGACGAGGACAGCGTGGAATTCCACCTTAATCATGGAGACTGGATCCGCCTCCTCCGGGACTCCGGATTCGACGTGGAAGACCTGATCGAGCTCCGTCCCTCGCTCGACGCGACCACGCGCTATCCGTTCGTCAGCCTCGAGTGGGCGCGGCGCTGGCCCTCCGAGGAGGTCTGGGTGGCGCGGCGTCAGTCCGCGGCGAGCGCCGGGCCGCCAAAGGGCCTGCCGGTCCCTCGACGTAGACTGCCAGACCATGCATGACGATCGCTGGGATGCTGTCGACGCGTACACGACCGGGCTGCTGCAACCGGCTGACCCGGCGCTCGAGGCAGCTCTCAAGGACAGCGCCGTGCTGCCGAACATCGCGGTGTCCGCGCCACAGGGACAGTTTCTGCATCTGCTGGCTCGTACTATCAGCGCGCGCAGGATCCTCGAGATCGGAACGCTTGGTGGCTATAGCGCAATCTGGATGGGGCGCGCCCTCCCCGAAGGCGGACGTCTGATCAGCCTCGAGCTCGACGAGCGCCGCGCCGAGGTTGCGCGTCGCAACATCGCCCGCGCCGGGCTCGACGGCAATGTCGAGGTGCGGGTCGGCCCAGCCCTGGACAGCCTCGCGCAGCTCAGGGCCGATCAGGCCGAGGCGTTCGATCTTGTCTTCATCGACGCGGACAAGCGCAACGCCCCCGAGTACTTCAGCAACGCCGTCGACCTCTCGCATCCCGGCAGCCTCATCGTCGTCGACAACGTGGTGCGCCAGGGGAAGCTGATCGAAACCCAGAGCAATGATCCCGACACAGACGGCATGCGCCGTCTCATCGAGCAGATGGGCGCCGACCGCCGCATCACGCCTGCGGTCATTCAGACGGTCGGTGTCAAAGGCTGGGACGGGTTCGCGCTTGCCCTGGTGCTCGAGTCCTAGACGGAGATCAGCGATCCGGGCGCGCCCAGCGCGGCGGCGGTGCGTCGCGCCGCATCAGTCGCCACGGAAACCGGAACGTCGCCGCCGTGCAGCAGTGCGCCCGCGTGCTGCAGCCAGGCCGAGTCATCGGCGACGTCGGCGAGCGCAACTTCTCCGCCGAGACGGCTGAGATAGCGCGCGGCGATCCATCCGAGGCGGCCGCTGCCGGTATCGGCCGCGAAGGCGTTGGCCTGCTCGGCAAGCCGTGCGCCGATGGCGAGCATCGCCATACGCCGGGCGATGCGCCGCATGGGCAGTTGCTTCGCGTCAGCATCGTCGATCGCGTTCAGCAAGCGAAGCTGTGAGTCGAGATGTTGGAGCGCGTCGATGAGCACGCCGCCCAGGGGTGCGACGGGTCCACCGGCGGAGACGCCCTCGGCGCGGCGCTCGGTGTCGCCGAGGTAGCCGGGGAGCGCGCCGTGCTCGAGCGCACGCTGCACATCGAGCGCGATCACGTTGCCCGACCCCTCCCAGATCGCGTGGACGTACACGTCCCGGAGCAGCCGCGCGTCAGGCCAGTCCTCGATGAACCCGTTGCCGCCGCGCACCTCCATGCTCTCGGTGGCGCAGACGCGGGCGCGCTCGGTGCCGTGCATCTTGAAGAGGGGAGTGAGCAGCCGAAGCGCGGCTTCGGCTTCGTGATCACCGGAGTCCGCGGCGTCGGCGAGCTCGGCCACCCCCATCGCGGCCGTGAGGCCCGCAACGGAGTCGACCACCAGCTCGGCGAGCGTGTCGCGCATCAGCGGATGCAGATCGAGGCGGCGTCCAAAGGTCGATCGTCCGTGCGTGTGGGTCAGCGCCTCGAAGGCGCTCCGGCGCATCGCCCCGGCAGTCGCAGTGGCAATGCCGACCCTGGTGGCGTTGACCATGTCCATCATCTGGGGGAGGCCGCGCTCGAGCGTGCCCACCTGCCACGCGAATGCTTCACGGAGTCCGACCTCGGCGGATGCCATCGCGCGCGTCCCGAACTTCTCCTTGAGGCGATGGATCACGTACGAGTTGCGCGTGCCGTCCTCGAGCAGTCGGGGCATGAGGAAGAGGCCCAGCCCGCGCGGACCGGCGGGCGCGCCGCCAGGTCGGGCGAGCACCAGGATGAGGTCGCTGTGCGCACAGCTCGCGAACCACTTCTCACCGGAGAGCCGCCAGGTGCCGTCCCCCGCGGCCGTTGCAACGGACTCGTTCGCTCCGACGTCAGATCCGCCGGCCTTTTCGGTGAGGAACATCGCCACGGTGAGGTGCTTGCCGGCGTCGTCGACGATGCCCGGAAGGAATCGCGCTGCCAGCGGAGGGTCGTTGCGTTCGAGGCACCGGGCCGCAGCGTCCATCATCCCGATCGGACAGCCGGTGATCGCCTGGTCGGACTCGAGAATGAGCGAGAGCATCGCGGTGATCAGGCTCCGGGGCGCCCGTCGCGTCAGACCGCGCCAGCCGGGCATGTACGCCGCCCGAACTGCGCCGAATCCAAGGACCCTCGACTCGAGCTCCTTGTACGCGGGATGGAACTCGATCTCGTCGATGCGCTCGCCGCGTCCGTTGTAGGGGCGCAACACCGGCGGGTTGCGGTCCGCGGTCCGCGCCAGCGGCTCGATGACCTGCGGCACCATGGTTCCGAGCTCGCGAAGGGCTCCGTCGGCGACCGGCCAGAGTCCCTCACCGACGGTGCGGCGGGTCAACCAGCGGAGATGCTCGTCGGGCAGGTACCAGTCCGTGGTATCGGCAGCCGGGATGAAGTGCACTCCGGGGTCAGACGGCAGCATCCCCGCCACCATAGCGCGCCGCTACGCTCACCATAGACCGCGCGCTTCGAAGACCTCTTTGAGCACCCGCGGGCGGTCGGTCATGATGCCGTCCACCCCCAGGTCGAGCAGCAACTCCATCTGCGCCGCGTCGTCGACGGTCCACACGTGTACCGGCAGCCCGGCGCGGTGGGCTGCACCGACGAACCGCTTGTCGATGCGCAGCCGGCCCCAGCGCTGCGGCACCTGGAGGCAGTCGGCATGGAATCGCGGCATCGAGCCCGTCCTCGACGCGACGTACGCCGTGGCCGTGGCAACCTGACCCATGGACGAGCAGATCCGCCCCCGCGCCAGCCGGCGGATGCGCGCGACCCGCCGATCGGAGAACGATCCGATGCACACCCGGTCTAACGCTTCGAGGCGGCTCACGAGATCGAGCAGGGGCGCGACTGTGTCGTCCGCCTTGGCGTCGATGTTGAGGGCGACGTCGTCCCAGCGCGTGAGCAGCTCCTCGAGTGTCGGGATCACGACCCCGTTGCCGCGAAACGGGAAGGTTTGCCCACCGTCCGGGCTGAACGCGTATCCGGCGTCGGCATCGCGGATCTCGGCGAATGAGAGCCTGCTGATCTTCCCGGCGTGATCGGTCAGGCGGTCGAGGGTGCTGTCGTGGAAGACGAGGAGAACGCCGTCGCTGGAGACCTGGACGTCCGTCTCGAGGTACCGGTATCCCATTGCCACAGCTGCCTCGAACGCTGGCAGGGTGTTCTCCGGGGCTTCACCACCGCCCCCGCGATGGGCGAAGGCGATCGGGCGCGAGCGCTCGAGAAATGCACGCTGGACCATGGACGTGGCGGTCAGGGTAGCCGGACGGACCGCTAGCGCACCCAGGTTCCGGCGCCGGACAGCGCGCTGAAGAGGGGACGCTCCACGCGTCCGTCCGCGACGCAGACGGCGCCGACCCCTCGGACTCGCGCCTCGGCGCTGGCGCGGAGCTTCACCCGCGCCCGGCCGCCGATCGCCGGAATCAGGTGCTCTGCCTCGCGGGTCGAGAGCCGTCCGATGAGGCTCGTCTCGTCAGCCGGGTCCCGGAGGAGGCCCGGCGTGTCGGCGAAGATCATCAAAAGGCTGGCACCCAGACCGATCGCGATCTCCGCCGCGAGCCGGTCCCCGTCGACGTTGATCGCGGTCCCGTCCTCGGCAGCGATCGGCGGGCAGATGACCGGGGTCAGCCCGGCCGCGAGCAGACGGCCGAGCAACACGGTATCGACAGAGTCGATGCTCCCCACGTGGTTGTCGTGGAGCACTTTGGTCCGGCCGTTCTCGCGAATGCGGATGGCCGAGCGCCGCGTCCCGCGAACCAGACCGCCGTCGAGGCCGGTCATGCCGAAGGCGTTGACGCCGAGCTGCCGGAGGCTTTCGACGATCCGCTTGTTCGCCCTCCCGGCATACGCCATGAGGAAGTGGTCCATGGTCGTCGCGTCGGTGAACCGGCTCACGTCGCCGCGCTCCGATTCGACCATCCGGGGAGGGCTGCCGAGCCGGGTTGCAAGGTCATCGAGGTCTCGGCTCGCCCCGTGGACGACCACCGTCTGCTCGGTGGTGGCCGCGATGTCCTTGAGGAGCGGGTCGAGCCGGCGAACACTGCCGCCGATCTTCACGACGATCATCAGAGTGGGTACAGGCCGCTGAACTCGAGGCCGAGGGTCTCGGGCAGTCCGTGGCGCACGTTGCACGCCTGCACCGCCTGTCCCGCCGCGCCCTTGACGAGATTGTCGAGCGCTGCGGTCACAACGACGCGGCGCGAATGCGGGTCGCGCTCGAAGCCGACGTCGCAGTAGTTGGTACCGGTGAGGAGCTTCGGAGACGGCGAGCGGTGCAGGCCGGTGTGCGCCTTGACGATGCGGACGAACGGCTCAGCACCGTACCGCGAGCGATAGACGCGCCAGAGCTCACGGTCGTCCAGATCGGCTGTGATGAAGGCATGGGCGGTGATGAGCACGCCGCGAACCGCCTCGACGGCGGTGGCGGAGAAGGCAACCTGCCGGCTCGCCGCGTCGAGGTGCAGCTCCTGGGCGATCTCCGCGGTGTGGCGATGCCCGGTGGGCGCATAGGAACGGATCTCGCCACTCCGGTGGGCGTGGTGGGTTGCGTCTCCCGCCTGGGCGCCGGCCGCGGAGGAGCCGACCTTCGCCTCGATGACCAGCGGGATCGTGGTGTCGAGCAGTCCGGCGCAAGCGAGCGGTGCGAGGCCGAGGATCGATGCCGTGGCGAGGCAGCCTCCGGTCGCGATCAGGGGAGCCGAGGCGATCTCCGCGCGATGCAGCTCGGCGAGGCCGTACACCGCGTGGTCGAGCAGCCCCGGGAGCGGATGCGACCATCCGTACCAAAGTGGGTAGTCGGCCGCGTCGCGCAGGCGGAAATCCGCGCCGAGGTCGATCACGACGGGCGCCGCCGCTTGGAGTTGAGCGATCACCGCGCTGGATTCCCCGTGGCTCATCGCTGCGAACACGACGTCGGCGTCCTCCAGGGTGTCGCGTGACGAGAAGCGGAGGCCGTTCCGACCACGCAACGGTGGATGAACCAGCGCGACCGGCTTGCCGGCCAGCCGCTCGGAGGTGACCTGGACCACCTCGACGTCGGGATGCCCGGTGAGCAGGCGCAGCACCTCGCCGCCGGCATAGCCGGCGCCGCCGACGACCAGGGCCCGGATCATGCGCCGCCCAGCGCGACTGCGAGAACCGAGACCGCGCGCTCCAGTTCCGCGATCGAGATGTGCTCCCGCGGTGTGTGGTCGAGTTGTGAGTCGCCCGGCCCGTACGCCACCCCCTGACACCCCCACGCCGGAACCAGCACGTTCAGGTCCGACGTCCCGGTCTTCAGCTTGAATCGCGGAGCGCCGCTCTGGGAGCGGATGGCGTTGACGAAGCTGCGGGCGAGCGGGCTGGACCGATCGGTGCGAACGCCCGGTTCGCTGCCGAGGACGGTGAGATCGGCGGTGGGCGCCCCGGCTCGCGCGACCTCGATCAGCGCCCCGACGTCGCATCCGGGTGGAGTCCGAACGCCGAGGTCAACGCTTGCCGAGTCGCGGAGCCCATCGCCGGCTGACTCGAATCGCAGCACCCTGACGTCGACGCGGTCGAAGACGGCGGCGTCACCGTTCTCGTCCGCGGCGCGGTCCTGGAGCGCACGAACCACATCGACGCAACGGTCTGGGGCACTCGGCTCGCGACCGGCACCGTGGGCGTGCGGTTGTTCGACGCTCGCACGAAGCCGCAGGCTTCCCTTGTAGCCGATGGTCACCGCGTCCCAGCCGCTCGGCTCGAGAATGACCAGCGACGAAGGCGGCGCCATGGATTCGGCCAGATGGCGCGCCCCTCGCGAGGATGTCTCCTCCTCAACCGCTCCGACGATCACGAAGCGCCGCGCGCCGTGGCGTGGCTGCCGGGTCACGGCTGCAATGGCGGCTGCGAGCGGGCCCTTGGCGTCGACCGCGCCACGCCCGTGGAGGAGATCACCCTCACGACGCACGTCGATGTGACCAGGGACGGTGTCGAGATGCCCGACCAGTGCGAGCGTCTCCGGCCCGTCGCCCCAGGCCGCGATCACGTTGCCGGCCGCATCGACGTCGACGTCGAACCCGGCACGGAGCAGCCGCGAGACCAGCAAGGACGCCACTGCGTCCTCCTGGCCGCTCGGACTGGGCACGACGAGCATCGCGTGGAGCAACTCCGCGACGTCGACCCCGGTGGCTACCGCAGCGCCGAGCTGTGCCGACACGTCAGCCTCCGACCGCAACAGGCGCTCCGCGAGCGACCTCGCGGACGTAATCGGCAACGCGCCCCGGGATGTCGACGCCGGTCACATCGATCGAGTTCTTGAATTCCATGGTTGCGTTGACCTCGCTGACCACGAGCCGATCGCGATCCTCGAGCAGGTCGATGGCGAGCACGCCGCCGCCGACCGCCACCGCAGCATCCAGGCAAAGGCTGCGGAGCGCACTGTCGACCGGGCAGTCGCGCGTCGTGGCGCCACGCGCGGTGTTGGTGACCCAGTGATCCGACTCGCGGTAGATGGCGCAGATCACCTCGTCGCCGACGACGAACGCGCGGATGTCACGTCCGGGCTTGTCGACGTGGCGCTGGAGGTAGAAGACCGAATGCTCCGGGCCGCCGAGCAACGCCTTGTGCTCGAACAGTGCCTCGGCGGCGTCGCGGTCATTGATCCTCGCGAGCAACCTTCCCCACGACCCGGTCACGGGCTTGAGCACCACCGGGTACCCCAGCTCTGCAGCGGCGTGCAGCGCGGCCTCTGGAGTGAAGGCAACTGCAGTCGCGGGGGTCGGAACCCCGGCTGCCTCGAGGGCCGCCGAAGTGGCCAGCTTGCTGGCGCAGGTGACGGCGACCGCGTTGCGGTTGACCGTCAGGATGCCCCACGACTCGAGAACGCTGGTCACCGCGAGCGCGCGCGTCTGCGAGATGCTTCGCTCAAGCACCGCATCCCAACGCCGGACGGGTTGCGCGAGGGTCAGGATCAGCTCCCGGTCATCGACGACCTCGACCTCGAGGCCTCGATACACGAGCGCGTCCCGGAGCAACTTCTCCTCGACGCGTATCCGCGAGCAGAGCAGGCCGATGCGCATCCGATCACTCACCCCAGTCCACCTCTTCGGGCGGCGCGAACACGAAACGGGGCGGAGCGAGCCCGACGACCTCGAGCTCGGCGTTGCATTCCGGGCACGTCACCACCTCGCCGCGCTCGACGCCGTCGTCGACCACGATCTGCGCGTCGCACTCAGGACACACGTCGTTCCTCCTCGAGCGCAGCCCACCCGCCGTGTCTGATGAGATCGACCAGCGAGCCCGCTTCGATGATGCGCAGCGCGACTCCCGAGGGCGGCTCTCCGTGGAGCGTTGCCGTGGCTGTGGTGATGACCCCGGTCATCGCGTCGACGCTGACCTGGTCGCCGTCACGGAGGACGCGGTGGGCTCCTGCGCAGCGGATGACCGGCAACCCGATGTTCACCGCATTCCGATAGAAGATGCGCGCGAAGCTCGCAGCGATCACCGCCGCGACGCCGTTGCGCTTGATCGACAGCGGCGCATGCTCTCGAGAGCTGCCGCAGCCGAAGTTGCGCCCTGCGACGATGACATCACCGGGCTGGACGGTCTCGACGAAGTCCGGTCGAGCCTCGATGAGACAGCTGCGCCGCAGCGCGTCGGGGTCGGTGGTGACGTTGTACCGGCCGGGCATGATGGCATCGGTGCTCACCCCATCGCCAAGCAGGAACACCCGGCCGCTCATACCACCTCCTCCAGCATGGCCGGGTCGGTGATCGCACCTGTCAGAGCGGACGCGGCCGCAACCGCCGGTGAGGCCAGGAAGATCTGCGCATCCGGGCTGCCCATGCGTCCCGGGTAGTTGCGATTGCTGGTCGAGAGCACGCGCTCGCCTGGCCCGACAACACCATGCTGGCGTCCGAGGCACGGCCCGCATCCGGGGTTGAGCACGAGGGCGCCGGCTCGCGCGAAGGTCTCGATGTACCCCGCGCCGAGCGCATCCAGGTACACGCTGCGCGAGGCCGGCACGATGATGGTCCGGGTCCTCGGATGCACCGTGCGACCCGAGAGGATGGACGCGGCGATGGCAAGGTCGCTGAGCCGGCCGTTCGTGCAGCTGCCGATGAACACCTCGTCGAGGGACGTCCCCGCGACATCGTCGATGTCGTGGACGTTGTCGATGCTCGGGTGCACCGCGATCTGCGGCCTCAGTCGCTCGGCGTCGACCACGAGCGTGCGGACGTAGTGAGGATGGATGGGGTGAAGGTCGACCGGTTCGCCGCCGGAGTGGGCGATGGTGACCGCGTCCGGCTCGATGATCCCCGTCTTGGCGCCGAAGTCGGTGCTCAGATTGCAGAGCGTCAGGCGTTCGTCCACGCTCATGGCCGCCACCGCGTCGCCGCCCCATTCCACCGCGCAGTAGTCGGCACCATCGGCCCCCATCTGCGCGATGACGTGGAGCGCGAGGTCCTTGGCGGCGACGCCTCTGGGCAGATTGCCGTGGACTTCGACGCGGACGGTCTCGGGGATGCGGAACCACGTCCTGCCGGTGGCGAACACCACGCCGATGTCCGTTGATCCGAGGCCGGTGGCGAAGCACCCCAGGCCGCCGTACGTGGTGCTGTGCGAGTCGGCACCGACCACGATGCCGCCGGGCCGCGCGAGCCGCCGATCGACCATCACCTGGTGGCAGATTCCCTCCGCGAACAGGTTGGTGATTCCGTGCTCGACGCAGAATTCACGGATGACGCGATGCAGCTCCGCCGCTGCAACGGTATTGGCGGGCATCACGTGGTCGAAGTTGAAGACGATGCGGCTCGCGTCCCAGAGCGGCAGGTCGAGGCTTCGAAACGCCTCGATGGCGAGCGGCCCGGTGACATCGTGTGCCATCGCGACATCCACCTCGGCGATGACCGTGTCTCCAGCGTGGACTGCGTGTCCGAGGCGGCGGCTGAACAGTTCCTCAGTGATGGTTCCCATCTCGATCCCCTATGCCTGTGCCCAGCTGACGATCAACGCATCGAGGGTCGCGACGTCGAGCGGTCCGTCGTCGCCACGGCGCTTCACCTCGGCGGTGAGGCTGCGTAGACGGTCGTCATCGAGACGGACACCGAGGGCTGTCGCGCGATCGCCGATCGCGTGACGCCCGGCGAGGCGGTGCCCGGCAAGGATGCTGCGCTCGCGGCCGAAGCGTGCGGGATCCAGGATCTCGTAGGCGCCGGGATCGAGGAGGACGGCCTTGGTGTGCATGCCCGCCTTGTGGTGGAACGCCGTCGGCGCGGTCACCGCGGCATTGAACGGGACGGCGACGCCGAGCATCCCGGCGAGCATCGCGTCGAGCTCAGGCAGCATCTCGAGTCGGTAGTGCTCGACCAGCTCGGGCTGGACGGTCACGAGCCTCGCCATCATTGCCGAGAGCGGCACGATGCCGTTGCGCTCCCCGATGCCGAGGATGGTGGTGTCCACGTGCGTCGCTCCTGCCTCGAGCGCCGCCAGCGCATTCGCCACCGCGCACCCCGTGTCGTCGTGGGCGTGGAATTCGATGTCGCAGCCGACGTTGCGGCGGATCAATGACACGAGATCGTGCACCTGCGTGGGAGTCGCCACTCCCACGGTGTCTGCGAGCCCGACGCGATCGACGCCGGCTCGGTCGATGGCGCGGTAGATGCGCACCAGGTCCTCGGGATCAGATCGGAACGAGTCCTCGGTGCTGAAGCGCGCCTCGCGGCCCGCGCCGCGGATCTCGCCGACCACCGACGTGCCGATCTCGATGATCTCGTCGATGCTCATGCCATGAGAGACGGGCCGGAGTCGGGACGACGTGGCGATCAGGACATCGACACCGTCAACCCCTGTGTCGACTGCGAGTCGTGCGTCGTCGAGATTGCAGCGAACATGAGTGAGCAGACGGAATCGCCGCTCAGTGCGTGCCAGCCGCCGGAGATCAGCCTCCGAGTGCGGTGACGCGACCGGCGAGGTGAGCTCCATGTAATCGACGCCGAAGCGGTCGAGCGCGGCGGCGATGGCGAGCTTCTGCTCGACCGTGAAATGGGCAAGCGCGAACTGCTCGCCCTCACGGAGGGTGCTGTCGATGATCTGAAACGAGGTGATATTCATGGCTTCCGTCTGTGCTGGTGGACAAAAAAGAAAGAGCCCCTTCGAGGAAGGGGCTCTTCGCGGAATCTGATCCGGTGCTAACTGTTCGCCGTCACCTCATCCGTGCGCAAAGGAACCCACTCCTCGGGAGCGAGACGGCTTTTTTGGCGAGGCGCACGGGTGTCTGCACGACCGCTGAAGCGTAGCAGCGCTCGATCTATCGCGTCAACCACCTATTCTTTCGCCAGCGATGCAGAACGCGATCCCGCCATCCTGATCACGCCGTGTCGAAGTACTTGCGCGCGTCCCTCGGCAATGATTTCGGATACACGCCCGGCGAGCAGCCATCGGACGCCGAGGGCTGGCTGAAGCTCAACAGCAACGAGTCGCCGCTGCCGCCTTCGGCGGGCGTGGCCGCGGCGGTGGCGCAGGCTGCGGGCGAACTGGCCCGATATCCGAGCCCCGTTGCCGAGCCGCTGCGCAGCGCACTCGCTCACATGCATGGCGTCAAGCCGGAGCAGGTGTTCGTCGCGAACGGCGCCGACCAGGTGCTGGATTGCTGTTTCCGCGCCTTCGCATCGCCGGGCGACCCGGTGGTTCGGACGGACCCGGGGTACTCGCTGCTGCCGGTGCTGGCCGCGCTCTTCTCCGTGCGCGACGTCCCGGTGCCGATCGACGTGGGCGGCGCTCTCCCACGGGATTTCGCGACCGGCTCGGCCGTGTTGCGCGTCGTCGTCAACCCGAATTCCCCCACAGGCCATTGGATCGAGCCCGAGACTCTGGAGGCTGCGCTGCACGATGCCATGGGCGTCATCGCGATCGATGAGGCCTACTGTGATTTCGCGCCCGCGTCGTGCGTGCCCTTGCTGGCTTCACACCCCAGCTGGCTGGTGATCCGGACCCTCTCGAAGTCGCATGCGCTGGCCGGACTTCGCGTCGGCTATGCACTCGGTGACCGTGCGGTGATCGCCGACCTCAACGCGGTGCGCGACTCCTACCCGGTCGATCGTTGCGCCATCGCGGGCGCAGTCGCTGCTCTCGAGGATCGAGAGCATCATCAATTGATCGTCGACACCGTGCTTCGCGAGCGCGCGCGCATGGGCGATCGACTGATTGCGCTCGGATGGACCGTTGAGCCGTCGCAGGCGAATTTCGTGTTCGCCTCGCCACCGGACGGGATCAGGGCCGCCACCGTCGCCGCGCGCCTTCGAGCGGCGAGAATCCTGGTGCGCCACTTCACGCTCCCCGGTCTCGACGCTGCGCTGCGGATCACCGTCGGCGACGGCCCGGCAACCGATCGAGTGCTTGCCGTGATCTCCAGCCTCGACGGCTGATCCCTGAGTGGCACGTAGAATCCCCGCATGACAGGCCTTGACGCGCTGCCTCCTGGCGCTTCGGTTCGCGGGCGCGCCGACGGGTTCGCCGACTACCTCGTCGGCCCCGCCGCTCGCCGTAGGCAGCTCGCCGACGGGTTCATCGAGACCTTCGAAGCCTGGGGCTACGGCTTCATGGTCACCCCGCTGATCGAGCCGCTCGACACCATCGCCGCCGGAGTCGGCGGAGCACAGCAATCAGCGCTCTTCCGCTTCATGGACTCTGACGGCGCGTTGCTCGCACTCGTGGGCGAGCGCACCGTCAGCGTTGCCCGTGTGGTCGCCACGCAACTCCACGACGGACCGTTCCCGCTGCGTCTCTGCTACGCGGGCTCGGTGTTGCGCAACCAGGCACTGAACGCCGGTCGTCGCCGCGAGAGCCTTCAGGCCGGGTGCGAGCTCATCGGGGCGGACGGCCTCGCGGCCGACGCGGAATGCATCGCGCTCGCTGCGGCCGCCCTCGAGCGTGGCGGTGTGGAGCACATACAGGTAGATGTCGGGCACGCGGATTTCATCCCCGGGCTGCTCGATTCGGCGGGGTTGGACGCGACGGCGCGGGAGGAGGTCCTCGCAGCTCTGGCCAGGCGAGATCTCGTCGCTGTCGAGTCGGCGCTCGAGGGGACGGATGCGGCGGATGCGGAGCGCCGCCTCCTGCTCGCGTTCCCGACCCTTCGTGGCGGCCGCGAGATTCTCGACACGGCCGCTGGCGGCCTCCGCGGCGAGCGCCCGCAGCGGGCATTGCAGGAACTGGCCCAGTTGTGGGACCTGCTCGAGGCGCATGCCATCACCGACCGGGTCCATCTCGATCTCGGCGCCGTGCGCGATTGGGATTACTACACCGGACCGACGTTCGAGGTGTTCAGCGTGGACTCGGGATTCGCGCTCGGATCCGGTGGACGGTACGACTCGCTGCTGTCACGGTTCGGCGCCGAGCTTCCCGCAACAGGATTCGTGCTGCACGTCGACCGCTGCCACGACAGCATCGTCCGGCGTGCGGGTGCCGCTGCCGAACCGGCAATGGTGCAGGTGAGCTGGGCACACGATGCCTACCCGCGTGCACTGGAACTGTCGCGCGACCTGCGCCGTCGCGGTGTCGCCTGCGCGTGCGACCTCGCCGCCGGAGGCGATGGTGACGTTCAGGTCAGCACAACCGGAGTCGAGTGGGCGCACCTCGAGTTGGATGCGCGGGCCGGCATCGACGCGGCTGTCGCCGCCCTGGCCGCACGAACGCCATGAAGGGGTTGCGAGTCGCGCTCCCCGGCGGCACGCTGTTCGAGAGCGCCTGCGACTTGCTGAATGCCGCGGGCGTCGCGCGGCTCGACCCCACGCGTTTCGACAGAGAGTTGAGCATTCGAGACGGCGACAACGTCTACGTCAAGGTGCGACCGACGGACGTGCCCGTGTACGTCGAGATGGGTGGGTGCGAATGTGGGATCGTCGGCAAGGACGTGCTCTGGGAGAGCAGCCGTGAGTGCTACGAGCTCGCCGATCTCGGATTCGGTCGATGCCGCCTCGTGCTCGCGGCGCCGCGTGACTCGGCGCTTGCCCGCGGGGCGTGGCCGCAGGCGCTGCGGGTCGCGACCAAGTACCCCGTGTCCGCGCGCCGTTTCTTCGCGGCCCGCTCGTTGAACGTTGTGGTGATCCGTCTGCACGGGTCAGTCGAACTCGCGCCGCTGACTGGCCTCGCCGACTGCGTGCTTGATATCACGGCAACCGGACGGACGCTTGCGGCGAACAATCTCGTGGAGATCGCCGAGGCGGGAACCTCGACCGCCCGTCTCATCGCCAACCACGCTGCGCTCAAGACCCGCAATGAATCGGTGGGTGCACTGGCCGTCGCGCTTCGGCGCGCAGCCGCGGAACGCATCACCGCGGGGGCCGCATGACGATCGAACTGACTCGCCTCGATCCCGGGCAATTCCGCACCGTCATTGTCGAGCGCCGGCGCGACGGCTTCTCGGCAAGCGCCATCGACCCGGCCACGGTGCAGCGGCTCGAGCGCGTTTTTCATCGCGTGATCAGCGTGCGCGATGCGGTGCGGGAGATCATCGCCGACGTCCGAACCGGTGGCGATGCCGCGCTGCGCGAGTGGACGTACCGGATCGATGGTGTCGACGTCGAGTCGACCCATGTTGGCGCCGCCGAGATGGCCGCGGCGTGGGATGGGCTCGAGCAAGCGCTGCGCAACGCGCTCGCCGCTGCCGCGGAGCGGATCCGCGAGTTTCACGCGCTGCAGTTGGACGTGCTCGATCGGGGTGCCGGGGGCGCGTGGCTCCATCCCGTCCCGCTCATGCGCGTGGGGTGCTACGTGCCCGGGGGGCGTGCCGCCTACCCGAGCACGGTGCTGATGTCGGTGATCCCCGCACAGGTTGCCGGCGTCGAGCAGATCGTGGTCGCGAGCCCACCCGGACCTTCGGGGGGCGTCCACCCGCTGGTTGCAGCGGCGGCCCATCTCCTGGGTGTGGACGAGGTCGTCGTCGCCGGCGGAGCCCAGGCGGTCGCCGCGCTCGCGTTCGGTACCGAGAGCATCGAGCAGGTGGACAAGATCGTCGGACCTGGCAACGCGTTCGTGACCCTGGCCAAGCACGAGGTGTTCGGCGCAGTGGGCATCGACCAGCTCGCCGGGCCGAGCGAGATCCTGGTCATCGCGACCACCGGCGCGGATCCGGATATGGTTGCCGCCGACCTCGTGTCGCAACTCGAGCACGACCCTCTTGCCTGGGCGGTCTGCCTCACCGACGACGCGCTGCTCGCCGAAGCCATCGCGACACGCTTTGCGGAGGTTGCGAATGATGCCGCTCGCCGCGAGGTCATCGGCATGGCCGCGGGGAGGCACGCTGCCATGGTGTGCTGCGCTGCTCCGGACGAGATGATCTCGCTTGCAGCGGACTTCGCGCCGGAACACCTCTCACTCCAGGGAGCTGTTGCCGAGTCGCTGCGCGACTCGGCGCGCAACGCGGGCGCCGTGTTCGTCGGCGCGATGTCGCCCGTGAGCATCGGCGACTACGTCGCCGGACCGAATCACACGCTGCCGACCCAGGGGGCCGCCCGATATCGCGGGCCACTCGCGGTGATGGATTTCATTCGGTGGCCGAGCGTCGTGCACCTCTCGAGCGCGGAGTTCGAGGCGCTCGCTCCGGTGGCGATAGCACTTGCTGAGGCCGAGGGTTTGGCTGCGCACGAAGGCGCCATCCGCGCACGCCTGCGCGTGCGTCAGCAATCATGACGTCGAGCCCGCGGACGGCAACGACGCGGCGCGATACGCGTGAGACGCAGATCAGCGCGCACGTCGACGTCGACGGCACGGGCGCCGCTGCGATCACCCTGCCGCTGCCCTTCTTCAAGCACATGATCGAGGCGTTCACCAAGTACAGCGGCATGGATGTCACGCTCGACGGAGCTGGCGACATCGATGTCGACGCACATCATCTTGTCGAGGACGTCGGACTCGTGCTCGGAGCAGCCGTCAGCGAGGCGCTGGGTGACCGGAACGGCATCCGGCGTTTCGGGGAAGCCCACGCGCCGCTCGACGAGTCGCTGGTTCGCTGCGTCGTCGATTACGGCCGCCGGCCCCACGTCGTCTACGCCATGGAACCCCTGCACGGGCGCATCAACGACTTCGATGTCGAGGTCATCGCCGAATTCATCAAGGGGTACGCCCAGGCGGCGGGCGCGACGATTCATGTGGACTGCATTCGCGGCGACAACCTGCACCACATCGCGGAGGCTGCGTTCAAGGCGCTCGGCCTCGCCACGCGCGAGGCGTTCACGGTGATCGGTGGGGGTGTGCCGTCGACAAAGGGGACGCTGTGATGCCACGAGTCGGTGTCTGCGACTACGGGGTTGGCAACTTGCGCAGCGTGGAGCGCGCGCTGAGGGTCGCGGGGGCGGAGCCCGTGATCAGCGGCGACCCCGACGTGATCGCTGGATGCGACGGCGTCGTGCTCCCCGGGGTCGGCGCCTTCTCGGTGGCCGCGGCCACCCTGCGAGATACCGGTCTTGGCGCCGCGGTGCGCGAGCTCGCGCGGCAGGAGCGCCCGGTGCTCGGGGTCTGCCTCGGCCATCAACTGCTGTTCGAAGGCAGCGACGAAGGTCATGGCGGTGAGGGCCTCGCGCTGCTCCGCGGACACGTCGTCGCACTCGCGGCCGGGGGTGGGCTCAAGGTGCCCCACATGGGCTGGAACACGATCACCTTGGTGCGTGACTCGCCACTCCTCGAGGGTGTGACTTCGGGCTCGTTCATGTACTTCGTGCACTCGTATGTCGCCGTCCCAGAGCCGAGCGACACGGTCGCCGTCACCGAGTACGGGATCGAGATGGCCGTCGCGGTGCAGCGCGGGACCCTGATGGGAACGCAGTTCCACCCCGAGAAGAGCGGTGCAGCCGGGCTGCGCGTCTACGCGAATCTTGTCTCGCTGTGTGCGGCCCGCATCCCCGCACAGCGTGCAGGATGAGCCGTGGACGTGATTCCCGCCGTCGACGTGCAGGGTGGCCGCTGCGTGCGGCTCCGCCAGGGTCAGCATGCGCAGGAGACGGTCTACGCGGATGACCCCGTTCGTGCGGCCCAGCGATTCATCGACGAGGGGGCAACCCGGTTGCACGTCGTCAACCTCGATGCGGCGCGCGGCGCTCCGGCGAACGAGAGTGCCGACGCGGTCGAGCGCATGCTGGCGGTCGGCGTCGCGGCGGGCTGCGCAGTGCAGGTTGGCGGCGGCATTCGCGCCATCGACACGGCATCGCGATGGCTCGAGGGCGGGGCATCGCGCGTGATCCTCGGGAGCGTGGCCGCGCGAGATCCCGAGCTCGCGATCGCGATCTGTGTGGCCGCCCAGGGCCGTGTCCTGCTTGGCCTCGACGTACGGGCCGGGGTGGCGCGAGTGCAGGGATGGACTGAGGACGGCTTGACCGCGACCGAGCTGCTGCGAGCCTGGCGGAGCTGGCCCGCCGCGGGGGTCGTCTACACGGACACGACTCGCGACGGCCTGCTCACCGGCCCTGACCTCGACGGTGTGCGCTCGTGCCGGGAGCTGTACGGCGGACCGGTGATCGCGTCGGGCGGCGTGGGCAGCGTGGACGACATCAGGGCCTGCGCTGCTGCAGGGGCAGCCGGGGTCGTGGTCGGAAAAGCGCTCTACGAGGGTCGCGTCAACCTTGCTGAGGCGCTGCAGGCCGCCCAGGAGATCGCCTGATGGCGCTCGTCAAACGGGTCATCCCGTGCCTCGACGTCATCGCGGGTCGTGTCGTGAAAGGGGTGGCATTTGTCGATCTCCGCGATGCCGGAGATCCGGCCGAGCTGGCGGCGCGGTATGACGAAGACAGGGCCGACGAGCTCGTGTTTCTCGATATCACCGCATCGAGCGACGGGCGCGCGATCCTGCTCGATGCAGTGCGCCGAACGGCCGACCGGGTGTTCATCCCACTCACCGTCGGCGGCGGTGTCAGGAGCATCGGGGATATCGATGTGCTGCTCCGCGCGGGGGCGGACAAGGTCTCCATCAACACGGCGGCGCTCGACGACCCGCGGCTCATCGGAGCGGCTGCGGGGAGATTCGGCTGCCAGTGTGTGGTGATCGCCATCGACGCTCGGCGATCGGCGCGTGGCCATGAGGTCCACTCGCACGGCGGCCGGCGCGGGACCGGGCGAACCGCTGTGGACTGGGCGCGCGAGGCCGCTGAGCGCGGTGCGGGCGAGATCCTGCTCACGTCGATGGACCAGGACGGGACCAAGAACGGATACGACCTCGACCTCACCGCGTCTGTGACGGCGGCCGTTGATGTTCCCGTCATTGCCAGCGGTGGCGCGGGCAAGCCCGAGCACCTGCGAGGCGTTCTTACCGACGCCGGTGCGTCGGCGGCACTTGCCGCATCCATCTTTCACTTCGATGCCCATCCGGTTCCCGAAACCAAGCGGTATCTGCACGAACACGGAGTGGAGGTGCGCCTGTGATGGAAGCGCGCGAGCCGCGCTACGGTCCCGACGGACTCGTCACGGCCGTCGTTCAGGATGCCGCGACCGCGGAGGTGCTCATGGTCGCGCACATGAATCGCGATGCATGGGAGGCGACGATGCGCACGCGCCACGCCACCTTCTTCAGCCGGTCGCGGCAGCGCTTGTGGGAAAAGGGCGAAACGAGCGGGAACACCATGCATGTGCGAACGGTTCGCATCGATTGCGATGGCGATGCGGTGCTGCTGCAGGTCGATCCCGACGGCCCCGCGTGCCACACCGGCGAGCGCACCTGCTTCTTCACGGAGGTGGATGTCGCCACGGAAGACGCGGGCGCGAATACAAAAGTTGACTCGTAGAGTGGGGATTCCGTAGGATGTGCAGCCAGATGAACGGCGCGGATCTTCCTACGCTCACCCGGCGTTTCTGGCTCGACTGGGGGCGTATCCGCTCGGGCATCGCACACTGTAACGGCTAGCAGTTCGCACTGAGGCACCGACGCGGTGCCCGTCGACGCATCGCGGCCCGTTGGCCGCTCCCAGCAGTGCAAGCCCATCCACGCGCGATCGTCGCGTGTGTCACCACAGGTTCAGAGACACCCCGAATGCCCGGCACACCAAGCCCGGTCGCACCATGTGCGCACCTGGAGTCCGTCTGATCATGTGTGACGCGTGCGGCTGCGCCGCCGATCTCGAACGCATGTCGGGCGCCGAGCAGGTGAAGGCGCGGAGCAACCGGCTTCGCGGCACGATCGGCGACGAGCTCCTCGAGGAAACCGCGGTCTTCAGTGACGACGCCGGCGTGATCCTCAAGTTTCACGGTGTCTATCAGCAGGACGATCGCGACCTGCGCAAGCAGGCGCGAAAGCTCGGCCTCGACAAGCACCACATGATGATGATTCGCACGCGGATCCCCGGCGGCATGGTCAGCCCTGAGGCGTATCTCGCGCACGATCGCATCGCGGGCGCATGGGGGAACGGCACGCTTCGCGTGACGACCCGGCAGGACCTGCAGCTGCACGGGGTGCTCAAGGGCAACCTCAAGCAGGCGATCCGTGCCATCAACGACGGCCTGCTCACCACGCTGGGCGGGTGCGGCGACCAGGAACGCAACATCATGTGCTGCCCGGCACCCTGGAACGATCGTCTGCACCACGAGATCAACCTGACGCTCGCCGCGCTGGTCTCGGGCCTGACGCCGACGACGCGTGCCTACAGTGAGATCTGGCTCGACGGTGAGCTCGCTGCGTCGAACCACCCCGATCCGCCCGACACCCTCTACGGTGAACGCTACCTTCCGCGCAAGTTCAAGACGGCGATCGCCATCGACGGCGACAACTGCGTCGACATCTACGCAAACGATCTTGGTCTGGTCGCGCACGCAGGCGATGACGGCCGTCTCGCGGGGTTCGATCTCCTCGTGGGTGGTGGCCTCGGCCGCACGGCCAATAAGCCGAGCACGTGGCCGGCGGTCGCGCAGCAACTCGCGTTCGTGCAACCGCAGCAGGCAGTCGAGACTGCACGTGCGGTGGTCGCCGTGCAGCGCGACTACGGTGATCGCGCCGACCGCCGTCACGCGCGCCTCAAGTACCTCGTCGCCGATCGCGGCATCGACTGGTTCCGTGCCGAGGTGGCATCACGGCTGCCCTTTGCGCTCGAGCCGTCGCGCCGCCTCCGCTGGGGTCCGGCCGACGACCACCTCGGGTGGCACGCGCAGGGGGACGTCAACCACTGCTACGGATTGTTCGTCGAGAACGGGCGCATCCACGATACGGAGACGAGCGGCCTGCGGTCGGCACTGCGCGAGATCGCCGAGACGTTGCGCGCGCAGCTCCGGCTCACGCCGCAGCAGAACATCCTCTTCACGAACCTGAGTGACGGCGATCGAACCACCCTGACAGCGATCCTCGATCGGTGGGGTGTGGAGCGGTCGGAGTCGCTACCGAGCGCGATCCGGCATTCCATGGCGTGCCCCGCGTACCCCACCTGTGGTCTCGCGGTCGCCGAGTCCGAGCGGGTGATGCCTGCCCTGATCCGCGAGATCGCGCTCGTGCAGCGTGAGGCGGGCGTCGCCGAGACGCGTATCAGCTACCGGATGACCGGGTGCCCCAACGGCTGCACCAGGCCGTATCTCGGCGATGTCGGGTTCGTCGGCACCACGCTCGGAAAGTACGACGTCTATCTCGGGGGTGATACCGAGGGGACCCGCCTCAACGAGCGCTACATGCACAACGTGAAGCTTGAGGAGATCCCGCATCTGTTGCGCGGCCCGATGTTCGAGTACGCGCGCACCCAGCTGCCCGGAGAGTCATTCGGCGACTGGTGCAAGCGCCAGGGCGTGGCACAGCTCGCGGACCGTCATGCATTGGTGGAGGTGACGGCATGAACGCGACCGACCTGCAGAATGCGACGGCTGAGGACATCCTCGCCTGGACGTACAGGCGTTTCGACCGCGTCGCGCTGGTCGCGAGCTTCCAGGCCGAGTCGCTGGTGCTGATCGACCTCGCCTGCAGGATCGTCCCCGAGCCGGAGGTGCTCACTCTCGACACCGGACGTCTCCACGAGGAGACCCACGACTACATCGAATACGTGCGCAGCCAGTTCCCGATTCGGCTGCGCATCCTCGCGCCCGAGGCGAGTGAGCTCGAAGCCATGACGTCCGAGCACGGCGACATGCTCTTCCGAACCTCGGTGCCGTTGCGCAACCAATGCTGCGCGGTCCGCAAGGTGAACCCGCTGGCGCGGGCGTTGCGTGATTACGACGCGTGGATCACGGGTCTTCGCCGCGATCAGACCCCGACGCGAGCCGCCACGCCGGTCGTCGCGAGCGATCCCGGGCACGAGGGCATGACCAAGGTGGTGCCGCTCGCGACCTGGAGTCGTGAGCAGGTGTGGGACTACCTGCAGGTTCAGGGCATTCGCCACCACCCGCTCTATGACCGTGGCTACATGTCGATCGGCTGCGCGCCGTGCACCCGAGCGACGCGGCCTGGCGAGCAGGAACGCGCCGGGCGCTGGTGGTGGGAGAGCGACACCCACAAGGAATGCCTGCTCCATCCTCCCCTCGAAGTCGCCGTCGCGCCGGAGCCGGCGCCTGTGCCCGCTCGAGGTGCTGGATGAGTGCTGCGTACTACCCGGTGGTGCTCGATCTCGGTGCACGGTGCTGCGTGGTTCTCGGCGACACCGCGCTCGCCGAGGAGAAATCCGCGGGGCTCCGCGCTGCCGGCGCCTCGGTGGTGCACCTGCGGCGCCCCTTCCAGCCAGGGGACCTGACCGGCGCGTACCTCGCGATCGACGCGAGTGACGACCCCGGCGCCCAGCGCGCCGCTCGCGCCGAGGCGGATCGCGAGCGCGTCCTCCTCAACGTGGCCGACGTCACCCACCAGTGCGACTGGATCGCACCGGCGCTCGTCAGGCGGGGTCCGCTGCAGGTCGCGATCTCGACGTCCGGAGAGAGCCCGTTTCTTGCACGCGCGCTGCGTGAGCGCATCGAGATGATGCTGGGCGAGGAGTGGGGGCCGTTCACAGCGATGATGGGCGGGATGCGACGCCGGCTCCGCCGTGCCGGGGTCCGTGGCGATGTCCAGCAGCGCGCCTACCGGCGCCTGGTGCGCTCGCGGGCCACCTCGCTGATCCGGGACGGTAACGAGGCCGCAGCCTCGGCCGTGGCGCTGACCATCGAGCAGAGCGCGCGCACCGCCGGTTCCCAGGGGCTGATGGGGGAGGTGATCCTGGCCGGCGCCGGGCCTGGCGACCCTGATCTGCTCACGATGGGCGCACGAGCCGTCCTCGCCGATGCCGACGTCGTGTATCACGACGCGCTGGTCGGTCCGGGGGTGTTCCGCCTCTGTGGTCCCAGGACGCGGCTCGTCGACGTCGGGAAGCGGTCCGGGCGGCGGTCGGCTACTCAGCACGACATCAACGCCGCGATGATCGCCGCGGCTCGTTCGGGCGAGCTCGTCGTGCGTCTCAAGGGCGGCGACCCATTTCTCTTCGGCCGTGGTGGCGAGGAGGTTGCGGCGCTGCGCGAGGCAGGGATCCCGGTGAGGGTCATCCCCGGGGTCAGCGCTGCTCTGGCCGCTCCGGCGGCGGCGGGAATCCCCGTGACGCATCGTGGCGTGTCCGCATCGGTGGCGATCGTGACCGGGCATCGGGTGGGAGGTGGCCCGAGCGGGCTCGAGGCCATGGCGCGCAGTGTCGACACGCTGGTCGTCCTGATGCCGGCGGAACTCGAGATCATCACCGGACGGCTCGCGGCGGCGCTCGGCGCCGACCGACCGGCGGCCGTGGTGTCCCAGGCGACCACCACGAACCAGCAGGTGGTGCGGGCCCCGATCGGAGAGATCGCGGCGGCAGCCCGCGCGGCTCGCGTCGAGCCGCCGTCGACGCTCGTGGTGGGCGACGTCGTCAACGTGCTGGGTGAGGTCGATGCGTTCGCGACCGGCGAGGTTGCGCTCCTGGCTGGAGCGGCCGTCTCGCCGCGCTGATCACCGGGACCGCGCCGAGGTCGCATGCGGCCGTCGCAAGGTTAGGATGGTCCTCGCTTGTCCACCCAGGTCACCAAGGTATCGCCCGCATCGCTCGCTTCCGCGCCTCACAGCGGTCCCGGGCCCATCGAGCGCATCCTCAATTCCCTTCCCTGGTGGGCTCTGCCGGCGACGGTTGTCACCGTGCTCGGGCTCTTCGGCCTCTATTCGGTCTGGACGGCCTTCCTGACCGGAGGGATCAATCAGAGCGGGTCGTATCTCTCTCCGTTCTACTCGCCGACCATCTGGAAGACCGGCCCGGTCAGCCCCGCCCTCTGGGTGCTCGGGTCGCCGCTTCTGTTCCGGGCCACCTGCTACTACTACCGCAAGGCGTACTACCGCTCGTTCTTCTGGGACCCGCCGTCATGCGCGGTCGGTGAGCTCCGCCACCGCAAATATCGCGGCGAGACAGCGTTCCCGCTCTTCCTCAACAACCTCCACCGATTTCTCTTCTACCTCGTGCTGATCGTCACCGGTTTCCTCTGGTACGACGTCTATCTCGCCTTCTGGGCGCCCAACGGGCACGTGCAACTCGGACTCGGCACCGGGATCATGCTGGTCAACGTCATCCTGCTCAGCGGCTACACATTCGGCTGCCACTCGTGGCGCCATCTGGTCGGCGGCGGCCTCGACTGCTACTCGAGGTCGCAGCTGGGACAGGCCCGCTACCGCGCCTGGCGATGGGTGACCGTGCTCAACCAGCGCCACCCCGTCTGGGCGTGGTGCAGCATGTTCAGCGTCGTTATCGCCGATGTGTACATCCACCTGCTGCGTGCCGGGATCCTCATCGATCCGCACATCATCTTCTGACGTGACCGCATCTCCCGAGGCGTATGACACGATCGAATGTGACGTGCTGGTCGTCGGCGCGGGCGGTGCGGGCATGCGCGCCGCAATCGCCGCCGCGGAGGCGGGTTGCAAGGTCACCGTCGTCACCAAGTCACTGCTCGGCAAGGCCCACACCGTCATGGCCGAGGGCGGGATCGCCGCAGGGATCGGCAATCTCGACCCCGAGGACAGCTGGGAGGTGCACTTCGCGGACACGATGCTGGGTGGCCAGCTGGTCAACAACTGGCGCATGGTCGAGCTGTATGCCCACGAGGTGATCGATCGCGTCCTGGAGCTCGAACGCTGGGGTGGCATCTTCGACCGGACCGACGACGGTCTCATCATGCAGCGCGCCTTCGGGGCGCATTCGTGGCGACGTCTCGCGCACGTGGGTGATCGCACCGGGCTCGAGCTCATCCGCACCTGCCAGGACAAGATGGTGCACACCGAGGGCGTCGACGTGTGCATGGAGTACACGCTCACCTGCCTGCTCAAATCCGGTGACAGGGTGTGCGGCGCCTTTGGCTACAATCGCAACACCGGCCGTTTCGTGGCGTTCAAGGCGGGCGCGGTCGTGCTCGCGAGTGGGGGATGGGGCCGGATGTACCGGTACACCTCCAACTCCTGGGAATGCTCCGGTGACGGCGCGACCATGGCGTACCAGGCGGGCGCCGACCTGCTCGACATGGAGTTCATGCAGTTCCATCCCACAGGCATGATCTGGCCGCCTGGTGCGCGCGGCATCCTGGTCACCGAGGCGGTGCGCGGTGAGGGTGGGCTCCTCTTCAACGCCGAAGGGTCCCGATTCATGCTCGACTACGACCCGGTCAAGAAGGAGCTGTCGTCGCGCGACGTGGTGGCACGGTCGATCTACAAGGAGGTCCAGGCGGGTCGGGGCACTCCCCACGGCGGCGCCTACCTCGATGTTCGCCACCTCGGCGCGGACTACGTGAAGCGCAAGTTGCCGTCGATGTACGAGCAGTTCCACGCGCTGGCGTCCGTCG
>PLZA01000067.1:0-70393 GCA_003153505.1 Candidatus Dormiibacterota bacterium | reverse complement strand
AGCAGGCCGACCTGCTCCGGCCACTCGATGGTGACGGCAACGGCGCGGCCGGCGAGAATCCGTACAAGCTGCACGAGGATCTGCAACTCGCCATGCAGGACGACGCCGGGATCGGGCGCAGCGAGGAGTCGCTGCAGCGAGCGCTCGCTGCCATCCTCGCGATTCGCGAACGGACCGCCGGCATCCGGGTTTCCGGCGGGCGCGTGCTCAACCCGGGCTGGCACACCTGTCGCGATGTCACCAACATGCTGGTGATCTCTGAGGCCATCGTCCGCGGCGCGATCGAACGGCGCGAGAGCCGGGGGTCACAGTGGCGTTTCGACCACCTCGAACAGGAGGTGGAGTTCGGCAAGATCAACTTCGTGACCCGCCGAGGCGGCGACGGGATGCAGGTGGTGAGCGTTCCCATCACGCCGATGCCGGATCGGCTGCGTCCGCTGCTCGAGCGCAGCCGCTTCTACGATCCGGCCAAGCTCCCCAAGGGATATATGACCGAGACGGCACCTGACGCCGGCACCACAGGGAAGAAGAAGTAATGGCAGTCGTGGACCAGCCCGCACCCTCCGCCGAGGCGCCGGTCGAGAACGTGCTCACCGCCAGCGGGCTCACCGGCGAGACGTTGACGCTCCGGGTGCTCAAGGGTGTCCCCGGTGGCGAGCAGGCTGAGGTGGCGTATCAGGTCCCGGTGGTCTCCGGCATGGTGATCCTCGACGCGGTGCACTACGTGCAGCACAATCTCGATACCGACCTCGCGTGCCGTTGGAACTGCAAGGCAGCCAAGTGCGGGTCGTGCAGCGCCGAGGTGAACGGCCACCCGGTGCTGATGTGCAAGACACGTGTTGACGACCTTCCGGCCGGGCCAGTCACCGTGCATCCCTTGAAGTCGTTCCCGCTCATCAAGGACCTGGTCACCGACGTGTCGCGCAACTACGAGGTGAATCGCCAGATCCCGCCGTTCACCGCGGCGCCCGATGACGGGACCCCCTGGCGCATTCCGCAGCAGGACATCGACCGCCTCTACGAGTTCCGCAAATGCATCGAGTGCTTCCTGTGTCAGGACGTCTGCCACATCCTGCGCAGCCACGACTACTCGGATCGCTTCTACGGACCGCGATTCTTCGTTCGCGTTGCGTCGCTGGAGATGCATCCCAAGGACGTGCTCGATCGTCGCGATCAGACGCGCGACCAGGGCGGTCTCGGCTACTGCAACATCACCAAATGCTGCACCGAGGTTTGTCCGGAGCACATCCACATCACCGACAACGCGATCATCCCGCTCAAGGAGCGTGTGGCCGACGTGCACTGGGACCCGGTCCGCTTCGTCGGGCGAAAGCTCTTCGGTCGCAACGGGGATTGATCGGCGCCGTCGTCCTGAGCGCAATCGTCGTGGTGATGATCGTGGTGTTCGCCTGGTTCTACTTCTATTCGCGGACGCCCGCCTGGGGGCAGTCGGAGACGCGGAAGGCGCTGCTCAACACGATGGTCGTCATCGGTCCGATCTTCGGCAATCACTACCGGCGTGAGCCGCCGGAAATCACGAGCGTGTCCGCTCCTGGCCCCGAGGACGATCCCGACCGGCCCGCCACGATCATTCCGCCGGGGCCGAACGAGTAGCATCAGCCGCCATGGGGAGGACGACCACCGCCTGCGTCTTCGACATGGACGGAGTCCTGATCGACACGGAGCCGGTGTGGCGTGAGACCGAGCACGACGTCTTTGCACGCGTCGGCGTCGAGCTGACCGACGCGCAATTGCGCGAGACCTGGGGGATGCGCATCGAGGAGGTCGTCGACTACCGCTATCGTATCCGGCCCTGGAACGGCATCCGGCCGCGCGCCGTCGAGCGCGAGATCATCCGCGAGATGGTCGAGCACGTGCGCGCCCGCGGTGTCCCGATGCCCGGTGCAGTGGAGGCGATCCACGTCGCGCGTGATGCAGGCTTGCGCGTGGCGATCGCGTCGTCGTCGAGTCGAGCGTTGATCGACGCGGTGGTCGAACGCCTGGGGATCGGCGACCTCGTCGATGCCGTCTGCAGTGCCGATGACGAGGAGCGAGGTAAGCCCGACCCGGCTGTCTACATCAGCGCTGCGCGGGCGCTCGACGTCATGCCGTCGTGCTGCGTCGCGATAGAGGACTCACCGGTGGGTGTGAGCGCCGCTATTGCAGCGGGCATGCGCTGCATCGGCCTCCGCTCCGAAGGCGCGCTAGCGGGCGATATCAGTCACGCCCACGTGGTCATCGAGTCCTTGACCGAGATCTCCCCGGAGCTGTTGCTCAGCCGATCCTGATCCCGGCGGTCAGCGACCCGAGGGCCGGATCGATCTCGGCGCGGCGAGCGTCCATGACCTCGACCACCTGGTGCACCGCCGCGGCGCTGCGGTGAAGCGCGGCTCGCTCCTCGTCGGTCAAGGCGACGTCGACCACGTCCACCAGCCCGCCGGCGCCGAGCCTGCAGGGAACGCCGGTGAACAGCCCGGTGATGCCGTATTCGCCCTCGAGATGCACCGTGCAGGGCAACACCTGGCGGGTATCGAGGACGATCGCATCGATCATCTGCGCCACCGCTGCGCTCGGTGCGTAGAAGGCGCTGCCCGTCTTCAGGAGGTTCACGATCTCCGCGCCGCCATCGCGAGCGCGCTGCACGATGGTCTCGAGACGTTCGGCGGGGATGAGATCCGCCGCCGGAATACCGGCAACAGTGGTCAATCTGGTCAGCGGCACCATGGTGTCCCCGTGCCCGCCCAGCACATACGCCTGCACGTCGTGCACCGACGCATCAAGCTCCTGAGCGATGAAGGTGCGATAGCGAGCGGTGTCGAGCACCCCCGCCATGCCGATCACACGCGATCGGGGGAAACGCGAAACCGCCATCGACAGCTGGGTCATCCCGTCGACGGGGTTGGCGACGACGATGAGGATGCAATCGGGGGAATGCGCGACGACCTGCCGGACGACGCCGGACACGATCTTCGCGTTGGTCATCACCAGGTCGTCGCGTGACATCCCAGGCTTACGCGGGATGCCACTGGTGATCACGACGACCTGCGATCCCGCCGTGTCCTCGTACCCGTTGGTGCCGGTGACCAGTGAGTCATACCCCACGATCGGGCCGGACTCGAGCATGTCGAGCGCCTTGCCTTGCGGGAGACCTTCGACGATGTCCACGAGGACGACATCGGCGTAATCGCGTTCCGCGACGCGTTGGGCCAGGGTGGCGCCCACGTTGCCGGCGCCGACGACAGTGATCTTGGTGCGCACTTCGTTCGCGATTCTACGCAGCGTGCATGGCGGCCCGGGCTAGCGGGAACAAGGACGCGGGCTAGCGGGCGCTCAGAGGCGGGTCCTGTCATCGCGGGGACCCCTCGCCGATCTGCGGGTGAGGTCTGACCGCTCGGGCGCCTGGCGTTCTGGGACCGCGACTCTCGGCGCCCACCCGCTGGTCGGCGCTGCCCCCCGCGATGCCACCCGCCTTGGATCGTTTGTCCACCCGCTGGGTCCGTCGGTCCGTTCCTGCTTCGTGCTGCGTAGGATGCGATCGCTATGCACGCTCGTCACCGGTCGTTGCGGAGGTGGGAGCGGGCGTTTGCCTATGGCGTCGCCGGGGTGGCGAGTGAGGTCATGTTCACTGGGGCTCGTGACAGCGTGCTGCGGCGGGATTGGAGGTTGCGGGGGCACTCGTATCTTTGGATGGTGCCGATCTACGGGTTGAGCGCCTTCCTGTTTGAGCCGATGCACGACTCGATGCGTGGGCGGCCCCTCTGGCAGCGTGCTGCCGCCTACTCCATTGGGATCATGGGGGTGGAGTACGTGGTCGGGACCGCATTGCGGCGGTCGGTGGGGGTGGTTCCGTGGGATTACAGCGGGCATGGGCGGTGGGTGCTGCCGGGCGGGGCGACGCGATTGGACTACGCGCCGCTGTGGGCGGTTGCGGGACTGGCGCTGGAGCGCGTGCATGACGGCATGCGTGGCGTCACGGTGAACGCACGGTGAGCGCCGCCGGAGCGAAGCCCGCATCGAAGCCAAGACCGAAGCCGCGCAAGCGGCGGCTGCCCGCCGGAGCACGTGAACGCGCGCCGATCGTTGTCGAGCGTCTCAAGCTCGAGTACGGTGCGGCGCATACGGAGCTGGACTTCGGCAGTCCCTGGCAGCTCCTCGTTTCCGTGATCCTCAGCGCTCAGACCACCGACGTCAACGTCAACGCGGTGACCCCGACGTTGTTCATGCGCTATCCGACCGTCGCGGCTCTCGCGGTTGCCGAGGAAGCGGACGTCGAGGCGATCATTCACAAGACGGGCTTCTTTCGCTCCAAGGCACGGGCAATCCGCGAGATGAGCCAGGACCTCGTGCTCCTGCACGCCGGCGAGGTCCCGGCGCGGATGGAGGACCTGGTCGAGCTGCGCGGTGTCGGACGCAAGACTGCCAACGTGGTGCTCGGCGTCGCGTTCGGCGAGCCGGGATTCGCTGTCGACACGCACGTGACACGGCTCACGGGGCTGCTCCGGCTCACCGGCTCATCCGACCCGGTGAAGATCGAGGAGGACGTGTGCGGCATCGTCCCTCCGAGTGAATGGACCGGCCTGAGCCTGCGTCTCATCCTCCACGGCAGACGGGTCTGCATCGCCAACAAGCCACGCTGCCACGAATGCGTCCTGGCCGACATCTGTCCGTCAGCCCAGCTTGGCCTTGCGAAGCCCCGCGCCGGCCCACGACATCGAGTGGCGAAGGCTCGCTAGACTCCGGATGGGATGCTCAGGGGCCGGATTGTGAGTCAATCGACATACGGGGGAGTCGCGACCCCCCCGCAGCCGGGTACGATGTTGGCATCGCAGTGATTCAGACGAGGGCCCGCAGCCAGCAGCCGGCGCCCCTCACGACCGCCTTCCCGGCAATCGTGCGTCCAGTCGGAGCTCCTCGGGCGACGACACCGGCGCCGGTGCCGGAGCCATCGCACCATCACCTTCCCGCGTGGGTGAAGCGAGCGTATGCACAGGCGCGCCCGATCCTCGCCGACCTGCTCGGCAGCCTCGAGGGTGAGCCACGCGAGGAATTGCAGCGTTCGGTCGACGAGATCACAGCGCGCATCAACACCGGTAAGTTCAGTCAGGCCTTTCAGTACCCGCAGTTGATCGCGAGCGGCATGGAGTTGTACCAGCAGCAGCGCGCATCCAACGCCGAACGTGCCCGGGCCGCACATGCGCTCGATCTCCTGCGCCGTCGCGGCAGCGACATGCTTCGCGACGCGGGTCCGCAGCTGCCCCCGGACGTCACCTCTCGCCTCGGCCGGTCGCTGCGTGCGGCCACCTCGGCCGAGGAGATCGCCGAGGTCGAGACCGAGGTTCGCCAGGCGGTCGAGTCCGCCCGGTCGGTCCAGGATCGCAAGCGCGAGCGCGAGATCACCAAGACACGCACCAAGATTCAGCGCGCAGCTCCACGTGCCCAGGCTCGGCCCGTGGAGACGACCGAGACATGGCAGGACGTCCTTCGCCGGCTGCAGGAGCAGATGGCGCAAGAGGCGGGAGCGTGACCTCGGCCCCCATTTCGGCCTCCCTCGACCCTGACAGCCTGGCACTCGAGCCGGGCGACCCGGAGGTCGGATCGGTGATGCGAAACGAGGTCGTCTTCTGCCTTCCGAGCACACCCGCCGACGCCATCGCCAAGCTCCTCACCGACAACATCCTGAGCGAGATCGTCGTCCTCGTCGACCGCCGCCCTGTCGGTTTCGTGGCGAAAGAGGACGTCATCGACCACCTCATCGCCGGTGACATCGTGGTCTCCGGCAGCGACTTCGCCGTGCGCCCGCCATCGACGAATGTGCAGGCGCGCAACATGCTGCGCCCGTCGCCGCTGCTGGTGGACGAACATCAGCGCTTGAGTGAGGTCGTCTCCCTGATGGCGCAGCACGAACGCCGGCTGGCAATCGTCACCCACGAGGATGAGACCGTGGTCGGTATGGTGACGCCGCGCGAGGTCGCTGACTTCGCGCTCGCACAACGAGTGGCCGTCCATGCCTGAGCTGGAGAGCATCGCCTCTCCACTCGGCGCTGAGTGCGACCCTGAGGACACGCTGGCCGACGTGCTGGCGGTGCTCCGCCTTCAGGATCCGGTGCCGCTGCTCGTGGTTCGCGGCGACGCTGTGCTTGGCACCATCGGCCTCGAAGCGGTCGTCTCCTGGTTCGATGCGCTCGACCAGACCAGAGTTCGCGATGTCATGCGTCCCGCGCCGGAGATCGATCTCGGCGAGCGTATCGAGCGCGGCGCCGACCTGATGCGCCAATCCGGTGGGGAGGCGGCGATCGTCACCGCGCCGGCTGGTGGAGTCTTCTCGCGTCGCAGCGCCCCGGTCGGCATGGTGAGCGCCGCGCACGTCCTCGGTGCGATTGCGAAGAACGTCATCGACAAGGCGCCGATGAAGATCATGAGCGGCCATCGCGACCTCGGGTTCAACGTCCCGATCACGCCCTGCCAGCGCAACTGTCCCATCCGGCAGGACATCGCGACCTACATCGACTACGTCAGCCAGGGCCGGTACGTGGACTCGTGGGCGGTCATTCATGAGACCAATCCCTTCCCGAGCATGCTCGGGAGGCTCTGCAACCATCCGTGCGAGACCGACTGCAAACGCGGATGGGATCCCGGCGAGGAGCCGGTGACGATCAAATCCATCAAACGATTCTCGACCGATTTCGCCTTCCAGCAGGGCCTGTGGATCAACTACAAGATCGCTCCTGCCAAGGGGAAGCGCGTTGCGGTCGTCGGCGCCGGACCCGCCGGGCTCACATGTGCGCTCGACCTGCGCGTGCAGGGCTACGACGTCGCCCTCTACGAGCGCGAGGCCAAGGTCGGTGGCCTGCTCAGCACTTCGATTCCACCGTTCCGGTTCGATCATCGCCAGCTCCAGTGGGAGCTCGACATGATCTTGTCCACGGGCATCGACGTCCGTCTCAACAGCAATATCGGCGGCGGCCCCGACGACATCAAGACCAAGGATCTCCTCGACGAGTACGACGCGGTGTTCTTCTCCATCGGGATGATGAAGGGTCGGATCCTGCCGATCCCGGGCAGCGATCTGCCCGAGGTCACCGACGCGATGAGCTTCCTGCGCACAGTGTCGTACGACAAGATCCCGGAGAACTTCCCGATCGGGGGTACCGTGGTGGTCGTCGGCGGTGGCGCGGTCGCGACGGATGCCTGCCAGTCGTCGATCAAGCTCGGCGCCAAGGATGTGTGGATGGTCGCGATCGAGCCCGAGGATCGCCTGCCGGCCTTCGGCAATGAGCTTCACGAAGCCAAGGAGATCGGGCTGCACATCAAGTGCGGCGTCATCGTCAAGCAGGTCGACGCCGATGACCGGGGCAGCGTCAAGTCGGTCTCCTTCGCCCCCCTGCAGGACCTGCAGTTCGATCCCCTCAACGGCAAGCTCATCTTCTCGTCCGTGAAGGAGCAGGAGAACGTGCCGCGGTGGACCGTCAAGGCGGACTACGTGATCTTCGCGTCCGGTCAGATCATGGAGCGGCCCGACGAACTCGTTCCGGTCACACAACGCGGGCTGCTGTCGGCGGATCGCGGTGGGCACACCGGCGTGCCCAAGCTCTTCTGCGGCGGTGACTGCGTCCAGGGGCCGTCATTCATCGTCGATGCGGCCGGCTGGGGGCATCGCGTCGCCCGCTCGATTCGCGAGTACCTCGGTGAGGACATGCAAGCGGCCGGCGAGCGCATCTACCAGACCATCGTCGAACGGACCGACGATCATCGTCAGTCAGAGGTGTTCGCGCGGGTCGAACCCGGCATCCTCGAGGCCGCGAAGCGATATGACATGACCGAGGTCGAGCAGTCCTGGAGCGATCAGACCGCGATCGTCCAGGCGATCCGCTGCTTCCAGTGCGACTCGGTACACCACTACGACCAGACGGTCTGCGTGCTCTGCGGTGCGTGCGACGACGTGTGTCCCGAGAAGGCGATCGACGTCGTGGTCTTCGGTGAGGATCGTGAGCGCTCCTCCGGCGGCGAGACACTCGTCTGCACGACGTCCGGAGGTGTGCCGGGGGCGGGTGGGTACGAGGGCGAGATCTACATCAACTACGATCGCTGCACCAACTGCAGGATCTGCGAAGACCACTGCCCGGTGAACTGCATCACGTTCGAGCGGGTGCGCTTTGTCGACGACACGATGCGTGTGGTCGAGCGCCCGGATCTGACAGTTGCACTGCCGCTCGTCGCGGTGGGGTAGCGATCGAGCTTCACGAGCGCTTCATGCTGCGCGCGCTGCAGGTGGCCCGTGCCGCCGGCGCGCGTGGGGAGGTGCCGGTCGGCGCGGTCGCGGTGCGCGACGGTGCGATCGTCGCGGCTGCGGGGAATGCGATGGAGCGGCGCGGCGACGCGACCGCGCATGCGGAGATGCTCGTCCTGCGCCGCATGGCGCGCATCATCGCTGGCTGGCGGCTCGAGGGCGTGACCGTGTACGCGACGTTGGAACCGTGCCCGATGTGCGCCGGAGCGATGGTGCAGGCGCGCATAACGTCATGTGTCTATGCAGCCGCCGATCCAAAGAAGGGCGCGGATGGCAGCGTGTACGACGTGCTCCGCAACTCGCGCAACAACCACCGGATCGACGTGGTCGACGGCGTATGCGCTGACCAAGCCGCGGCGCTGCTCCAGGGCTTCTTCCGCGCGCGGCGCTGAGCTTAGGAAGCTGTGGTCGCCGTGCTCCGTTGCATCAGGTCGACCTCGTGCTCGCGGATGACCTCGCTGACCTGCGTCGAGTACCAGGAGTAGAACTTCTCGCGAGCCCAGCGCTGGGTCTCACGGTGCTCGGGGTTGTCGCGCCACGCTTTCACCGACGCGTCGTTCTCGAACAGCTCGAGCGACACCTCCTCACCGTCGGGTGTCTCGAAGCTCTCGATCGAGATGAAGCCCGGGTGCTGCTGCACGAGTTCGTGGAGCCGCTTGCTGCGCCGCGAGTACTCGTCGAGGTCACCGTCTGGACGGTTGCGCGAACGAAAGACGACCAGGATCATGGCCCAATCTTCACACAGCCGCCGCGGCCAGGCGCCGCAGCGCGCTCCGAGCGGCGTGGTAGCCGCACATGCCGTGCACCCCGCCGCCGGGAGGCGTCGATGCGGAGCAGATGAAGACGTCGGGGTTGGGCGTGGAGTATGGATCCACGCGGGCCACCGGCCGGGTGAAGAGCTGGCCGAGGTCGGTGACACCCCCGGTGATCGCGCCCCCGACGTAGTTCGCGTCGTACTCCTCGAGATCTGCGGTGTTCATGACGTGCCGCGCCAGGATCCGGTCGCGGAATCCCGGCGCGAAGCGCTCGACCTGGCGCTCGATCACCTCGGTGCGGTCGAGTGTCGACCTGCCGGGGACGTGGCAGTACGCCCAGCCGGTGTGCCTGCCCTCCGGTGCTCGGGACGGGTCGAAAAGGCTCGGCTGCACCACGATGATGAATGGCCGCTCAGCATGCTCGCCCCGCCAGACCGCGCGCTCCGCCGACGCGATCTCGTCGAGCGTGCCCCCGACGTGCACCGTTGCGGACTCGAGGCAGGCGGGGTCGCGCCACGGGATCGGGCCATCCAGCGCCCAGTCGATCTTGAAGATGCCTGGGCCGTACCGGAAACTGCGCAGCCGCCGGACGTACCGGGCTGGCAGCACGGGCGCCGCGATGGCGGCGACCTGGTTGGGACTGGTGTCGAACAGCACGATGCGCGATGGCGGGAGATCGGCCAGCGCTCGGACCGGCCTTCCCGCCTCGATCCTGCCGCCGAGCGAGCCAAGATATGAGGCGAGCGCATCGGTGATCGCTGCGGATCCTCCCCGGGCGATCGGCCAGGTCTCCAGGTGCCCGGTGAGCAGGAAGAGGAGCCCGACTCCGCCAGTGACTGGCCGCGAGAGCGGGAGGATCGCGTGAGCCGCGCAGCCCGCCAGCAGCGCTCTCGCGCGCTCCCCGCGCAACCAGGTGCGGCTCAGCACGGTGGCCGGCATCAGCGCCCGGGCACCGAAGCGAGCGAGCAGGAGTGGGTGCCGGGGGAGATGGGCAGGACCAAGGATCTCCGCGACGAGGTCGCGTCCGTGGTCGAGGAGGGGACTGATGCCCCGGCGATATGCCCGAGCGTCCGGTCCCAGCGAGTCGGCCGTGGCGTCCAGCGATTTCCGGAGCATCATCGCCGGGTCCCTGTCGAGTGGATGCGCCACCGACGCAGGCGGCTGGATCCAGCTGAGGCCGTGCTCCTCGAGCGGGAGTGTGGTGAGGTAGGGGGAGAGCATGCCGAGCGGGTGCGCCGCGGAGCACACATCGTGGTGATAACCGGGCAGGGTGAGCTCCGCGGTGCGCGTGCCCCCGCCGATGGTCTCAGCGGCTTCGAGGACGAGGACTTCCGCGCCGTTGCGTGCCAGCTCGACTGCCGCGGCGAGGCCGTTGGGACCGCTGCCGACGACGACAGCGTCCAAGCGTGACGGCACGCCGGCAGTCTACGCGGCCGGTGCTGCCGGAGTGGCGGCGACGACTTCGCCGCTTGCCAGCACCATCCCGTCCTCGCAGACGGCCTCGACGCGGCCGCCCTGGAACTGCTGCTCGTAGACCTTGGCGTACGCCCCGCCGCGTCGGAGCAGCTCCGCATGGGTGCCCTGCTCGAGGAGACGGCCGCGATCGATGACGAAGATCACGTCGGCGGCGAGGATGGTCGAGAGCCGGTGGGCGATGGCGATCGTCGTGCGGCCGGTCAGCAGCGGTTCGAGCGCCGCCTGAACCAGCCGCTCGCTCGTCGTGTCGAGCGCAGAGGTTGCCTCATCGAGGATGAGGACGCGAGGGGCCTTGAGGACGACGCGCGCGATAGCGAGACGTTGCTTCTCCCCGCCGGACATCCGGTAGCCGCGCTCGCCGACCAGGGTGTCGTAGCCCTCGTCGAGGGCGACGATGCGATCGTGGATGAACGCTGCGCGTGCCGCGGCTTCCAGCTCCTCCTGGGTTGCGTCTGGCTTGGCGTAGGTGAGGTTGCGGCGCACCGAGGCATGGAAGAGGTACGTCTCCTGGGTGACCATGCTGATCGCGCCGGCCAGCGACGCGATCGTGTAGTCGCGGACGTCGATGCCGTCGAGGAGGACCGCGCCTTTGGTGACGTCGTAGAGGCGTGGGATCAGGTAGGAGATGGTCGTCTTGCCGGCGCCGCTCGGCCCGACGATCGCGGCGAGCTGGCCGGGCTTGACGTCAAAGCTGACGTCCTCGAGCGCCCAATCCCGGCGGATCTCATTGGGTACGGGGTCGCTCTCATCGGGGGCGTGACCATTTGGGATCGGGGCGGCCGCCGGCCGAACGATCGGCTCGCTCATCGGACCGTAGCTGCCCCGGTCGTAGCGGAAGAAGACCTGCTTGAGGCGGACGTCACCCTTGATGTCGTTGGCCGCCACCACGCGCGCATCGGGGCGGTCGACGATGTCGTGGGGCATCTTCAGGTAGTCGAAGATGCGCTCGAAGAGCGCGAGACTCGCCTGGATCTCGATGGACACCGAGAGCATGCTGCCGATGGGGAAGAAGAGGCGGCTCTGCAGCGTGGTGAACGCCACGATTGTGCCCGCGGTGATCGGCGAGGGATGCCCGTGGTTGGACGAGATAACGAAGCCGGCGATGAGGTACACGAGCGCAGGTGCGCTGCTGAAGAAGGCGCCGATGACCGCGAAGAGTGCGCGCCCGATCATCTCCTGGCGGATGGCGAGATTGGCGAGGCGGTGGTTCTCCTTGCGGAAGCGAGTGACCTCCTCCGGGCCGCGGCCGAACACCTTGGCGAGGAGCATGCCCGAGACCGAGAGCGTCTCCTCGGTGATGGCGCTGATCTCAGCCTTGGATTCCTGCGCCTGCATGGTGATCTGGCGGCGCACCCTGCCGGCGCGGTACGTGTAGAAGACGAACAGCGGCGTGATGGCGAGCGAGAGAACGGTCAGCTGCCAGGAGAGGAACAGCATCGCGACCAGCGTGCTGAGCAGCGTCACGACGTTCGAGAGCAGCGAGGTCGCGGTGTCGGTGACGACCGACTGGATGCCGCCGACGTCGTTGGTCAGCCGGGACTGGATCTCTCCGGTGCGAGTCCCCGTGAAGAAGCGGAGCGACATCCCCTGCAGGTGTTCGTACAGGCGGTTGCGCAACTCCTCCATGACGCGCTGCCCGACGCGGTTGGTCACATAGGTCTGCAGCACGCCGATCGCCCCGGTGACGATCGTGATTCCGATCATGATCCCGACCAGCAATTCGAGGAGGGGGACCACGGGCGGGAGCGTGACGGGCTTGCCGCCGACCGTCTTGGTGGGGAAGAGGGCCGTGTCGAAGACGACCTTGATGAGCACCGGGTTGACCACGCCCGCGCCGGCGGTGATCACGACAAGGAAGGCGATGGTCGCCACCCCGAGCCGGTGCGCCTTGAACAGGCCTGTCGTTTGGCGGAGGAGCTGGCGATTCGGAACGCGTCCGGAGGGCTTGTCCCTTTTCCCGCTCATGAAGCCGCCTCCGTGGATCACGGCAACCGTCCGGGGCACGCGCGGGTCGCAAACGTCATTGCTTCGACTGTATCAAGGTGAAGTCGTTTTCCCGACTTGGTAACGCGGATCGACTGGCTCTTTGCGACCGCTATCATCTGCGGCGATTCAGCGCGGAGGGAGCGCTGACACACGACAGCGAGGATCTCGATGACGATGAAGCAACTCCTCATGGGAGCCCTCTCCGTGGGCGCCATCGCCGGGATCGCCGGGTGCGGCGGCTCGAGCGGTTCGACGCCAACGCCTTCGACCGGCGGCCTGACCTTGCCGAGCATCCCCGGGTTGACCACCAACTCCGGCAAACCGGCACCGGCCGTGAACACGCTGCTGAGCGCGTCGGACGTCCAGAGCATCAGCGGCGACGCCAGCGTCGCCGCGGTCTCCGGGGCGTGCACGGCAACCACCTGCATCTACTCGGATACGACGGGCACTGGTGGCGGCGGTGGTGTGATCTTTGTCGAGCCGTTCCCCGGCTTCGTCGGCCAAGCGGCCCTGCAAGCGGCGATCGCGGCGGCGCTGAGCGGGCAGGCATCGTCGAGCGGGGGAACCGCGCAGGCGGTGTCCGGCCTCGGGAGCGCCGCGATCAAGGAGATTGATACGAACTCAGCAACGTATGCCTTCGTGAAGGACAACTACCTGGTCGTGATCAATGTCACCTCGGGCACGAAGTCCGGGGCCGACATGGATTCACAGGTCGGGGCTGCGGCCCAAACCGTCGCCGGGTCCGTCTGAGCTCGACCGGCATTGCCGGCGGTGCCGTACACGAGGCGTCTGGTTGGCGGAGAGGGTGGGATTCGAACCCACGGTGGCTATAAACCACACCGCTTTTCGAGAGCGGCACCTTCAACCACTCGGACACCTCTCCGGGAGCGTCGAGTATAGGGGCGAGCCTCGCACAGCTCGATCGGGGGGTCGAGGTGTGGCCAGCCCGTTACCAGTAGTACCAGCGACCACCGCGAGGGCGGACGGCCAGGCCGATCAACCAGAAGATCAAGAAGATGAATGCGATCCACCAGAGGATGTGGAGCGCGAAACCGAACCCGAACAGCAGGGCGGTGAAGAGGAGGAAGGCGAACAGGACGCACATGACGGAGGTTCTCCCTGAGGCGAATGAAGCTCAGATGCTAGATACCCGGCAGGGGGCTCGGGTAAAACGGCCCGGCGGTGATCTGATGGGCCTGCCGGAGGTCGCGGATACAATCGCGGAGGAGCGATCGCCTAGTTGGTCGAGGGCGCCGCACTGGAAATGCGGTATACCGGGTAACTGGTATCGAGGGTTCGAATCCCTCTCGCTCCGGATTTCTCATACAGCATAAGGGATTCCGCGTCCGGCTGCGAGCCCAACACCGCGGCCTTGCCGGGCCATTTTGGGCAACTGATGCCAATGCTGATGCCAATCGATGCCAATCGGCGTATCGTCGAGGGCATGAGGAAACGCACCGCCGGCGAGGGGACGGTCGGCTCGCGGCCGCTGCCGGATGGGCGCTGGCAGGCCCGCTACACGACCACCGATGCATCGGGCAACGTGAGCCGGAAAGCGGTGTACGGGAAGACCCGTCACGAGGCCGCCCAGAAGCTCCGCGACGCGACCCGCAATCGCGGCACTGGACTCACCCCACTGCCGAGGCGACAGACGGTTGCGTCATACCTCATGGACTGGCTCGATGGTGTCCGGCCGTCCTTAAAACCGCGCACGTGGGACCGCTACGAGGAACAGGTCAGGCTGCACCTGATTCCCCATTTGGGCCGGCTCTGGTTGGAGCGGCTCGGCCCCGGAGATGTCCAACGTGCGTACGCCGCGCTCCTGGATCGCGGCCTGAGTCCAGCGACGGTCAAGCGGAGCCACGCGACCCTGCATCGGGCGCTCGAGCAAGCGGTCCGCTGGCGTGTGCTTCCCACGAACATCGCGGGACTTGTCGACCCGCCGCGAGTGACCCACCGCGACATGTCCGTCCTTTCGCCCGAGCAGGCCCGGCGACTTGTTGACGCCGTCGCGGGTGACCGCTTGGAGGCGCTCTACGTGCTGGCGGTGACGGCAGGACTCCGTCAGGGCGAGCTGCTCGCCCTGCGCTGGTCCGACGTCGACCTGGACGGTGGCTCGCTGGCGGTGACCGGGAGTCTGGTGCGCGTCTACACGCCGCGGCGGCTCGCCAGAGAGCCGGGGGTGCCGCGGTCGCACTTAGAGTCGACCGAGCCGAAGACCCGTCGATCGCGTCGGCGCGTCGAACTCACCACGGTCGCGCTCGATGCGTTGCGTCGGCGTCGGAGTGCGTGGGTCGCCGAACGTGTTGCCGCCGCGAATGTGTGGCAGGACCGCGATCTCGTGTTCTGTAGCGCGATCGGCGGTTACCTGCACGCGTCGCGTCTGACCGAACAATTCAAGGCCCTGCTGCTTCGCTCAGCGCTCCCTCACATCCGCTTCCATGATCTGCGCCACACGGCTGCGACACTCATGTTGAGCCGCGGCGTACACCCGAAGGTGGCCAGTGAGATGCTTGGGCACGCAACCGTCGCGGTCACCCTGGACCTCTATTCGCACGTGACCGAGACCATGCAACGGAGCGCAGCGGAGGCGCTGAACGGGCTCTTCGCTTGAGGTAGGCCGTCGCGACCACGACGACTCAGCCACCGACCGGCGGCGTGACGGCCGCGAAGGTCTTCGAGGACGGGACGTTGGTTGCCCGGCGCACCCCGACTCGCGAGCCTCAACCGCAGGGCGTGCTCGGTCGTGCATCGCGCGCGTGCTGGCGGCCACTTGGGGCGTGGCATCGATGGTCGCCCCTCTCAACTCCCTCCAGCCGACACCGCCGTCCGCAGGCTCACCGCATTTCAGGAGCCAGCGAAGGTGTCGCCCGGCTCCGTCGCGGATCGATCCAGATGTTGCCCTCACCTCCAGCGACGAGGGCACCGATGACCGGCGGGTGCTCAGGGTCGCCGGGACAGGGGAGCGCCTCGGCCCCATATTGCGGCCGCGCATTGGCACGACAGCCGACGATGTCCACTGCACTCTTCACGGTGGCCATGCCCGATCGGCTCGGTGGAGTCTCCCGGTCGGATCCAGCCGCGCGCCTGGTGAGGCAGCTCCGAAGGCCCAGAGGCGGCGCTTCGAGGCATCCCTTGTTCAACGCAATCTCCCGGCGGGCGCCGACGCGTTCGAGAGCCCGTCACGGCGGTGCGAGTCACGCATACGTGGCACGCTGCAACCCGCGGCTGTCCCGAAGCCCCATTGGGGAATTCCCAGTCCATTGCCCGCGGAACCCGCACGCAGGAGATCGAGAGGGTGTAGACGGCTCCGTAGACGGGCCGTAGACGAAGAGGGACGGGATCGGAGACAGGCCGTAGACGGCCTCCGCGACGAGATCGTCGACGGCGCCGGGCGTCGGTGGGTGGTTCCGTAGATGCGACAGGGTGAGGGTCATGTCTCCAGACCGACGTCGACCCCGGTCAGCTGTCGCCTGCCGTCCGAGCAGGCTCAGCGGATGTTTGAACAGGCTGATGCAGCCGGTCTCAGCCACTCCGACTATCTCCGCGCTCTCATCTCTGACGGCGTCGCTGCGGCCGCTAGGGCGGTCGAGGCGGCTCGGCAAGAAACGGCTCACGCCCACCGAGTCGAAATGGATCAGAAGGCGGAGGCGGTTCGAGTCGAAATGAATCAGCAGGTTGAGGCGGTTCGGGCTGAACTCACAGAGGCACGTAAAGCCCGTGCGGCCTGGCAGAAAGCCAGCGCGGCCTGGCAGCTGCGCGCGCAGGACCTGGAGCAGCACATCTGGTCCACCGGTGTGAAATTGATGACTGCGTTCCACAGCGTTTTGCTAGGCGGCTCCGCTTATAAGCCAGCGGTGTCGTACTGGTTGGTTCGCATGCCACGCGATGACCCGTATCGCATCCTCCCCAATCTCGCCACCCAGTTGGTTGAACTGCTCAAGGACATCAGCGACCGGACTTCAACCCGGCGGGTCGACATCACTCGGGACCGCACGAAGCTTAGGCGTGCTGAGTGGCTGGTACGGACCCTCAGCTCGGAGGTCGGGTTCTCCGCAGATGGCGAGGCGCGGCCGATGGCGGATTGGCTACCCGCGGAAGCAGCTCTCGACGCCGCCAAAAGGGCACTCGAGGAACGCTCGAAGCTCGCAGGAGAGAGCCGATAAGGACGATACCGAAGCGCCGGCTGTAGCCATGAGGATTGCCATTCACGGCCCCCCTTGAGCAATGCCTTGCGCAGCGTAGGCTCAAGCGGCGTAAGGGTTCGAGTCCCTTTCTCGGCACTCCGATTCCGTTGCAGTGGAGCCGATTTCGGTTTCGCTGGGCCAATACCGGGCCAATAGCTCCTCCGAGAGGACGCGCAAGCGCGGTCCGTAGCGGGCGTCGATCGCGTCAACCAACGCCTCTGTGCTGGCATGGGTAACGTGTGCGTAAAGGCGCAGGGTCGTGGCCACGCTGGCATGGCCAAGCATGGCCGCCACCACGTGCGGTGGCTGGCCGTCCTCGAGGGCCAGGGTCGCCGCAGTGTGCCGAAGGGCATGGAACGAGACCGGTCGTATCCCGGCTGCTTTCCGCATCGGCAACCAGCGCCGCGAGAACAAGGTTTGAGCGGGCATCGGCTGCCCATCGGAATTGGGCCACACCAGATCACCGGCGCGGGGGGTGCGGACGAGTGCATCGACGGCGATGCTTGGCAAATACAGTGTCCGCTTGCCTGCGGCAGTCTTGGGAGCGGTCAGGACTCGAGATCCATCGAGGGCCCGCGTCGCGTTGGTGGCAACCACCAGGCGACGAGCCTCAAGGTGCACGTGCTGCCAGCGCAAGCCGAGCAGCTCGCCTTCGCGCATACCCAGGGTCACGGCAAGGACGTAGAGAGCTTCGAGCGGGTCACCATACGCCGCTTTCAGGAGGCGATCAACCTCCTCGCGGCTCAGCGTCTCGATATCCTTGGGGCGGCGGCGTGGAGCATCGACGGCGGCAAGCGCTTTTGACACGCGGTGACCACGCTTGGCAGCACCGTTGAGCGCTGCCTTGAGTGTCATGTGGACGTGATGGGCGGTGGTACCGCTAACCCTGCGGGCAAGTGCGGCGTGCAGCGTGTCGATGTGAGACGGGGCGAGGGCGTCGAGTCGAACGTGTCCGATCGCCGGAACGATGTGCAGGCGCGCGTGCGCTTCATACGCGAAGTACGTCTGTGGCCGCACGCTCGCCCGCTTGCGGGTCAGCCACTCGGCAAGCCAGTCGCGCACGGTCGGTGAGGCTGCGACGCTGGGCGCCTCCGCTTGATGCGCTGCTACGTCCGCCAGGGCCTGCGCCTCGGCCAGCGTATCGGCTGAGAAGCTGCGAAGCCTCCCAGCAATGACAACGCGAATCTGATGCCGTCCACGCCATATGCGGTGGCTCCCAGTACCTCGGCGCGCTCGCTTCCGTTGTTTCGCCATTTGTCAGCCGAATCCTAGCGCCGCCGCCGTCGCCCCACGAGCTCCGGCCACTCCGGCGGCCGGGACGATGCGGCCTGGCGCGCGACGAAGGCTTCCAACTCGGCGGGGGTGAACCGAACCAGGCGCGGTCCGAGCCTGATGGGCGCGAGCTGACCGCTGGCGACGAACCGGGTCACCTGGCGAACACTAACGTTGAGAGTCCGGGCCGCAGCAACCTTGCTCAGTAGCAGCGATTTGGAAGTCTCGCCTAGTCGGGAGGCAGGATCCATGCACATCGAGTGTACGCCCCGGGCGCTCACGTAGCGCTTACACTTTACGATAGTTGATCTCGGTGGCGGCGGACGTGCGCGCAAACTGTCGCGCCTTGAAGGTCCGACCGGGCGCATTCGCCGACGCCGCCTTGATCACCTTCGATCCTGCATGCCGCGAAGCAAGCGGAGCCGAAAGGCGATGAGAGCCGGAACGGCCGCGTAGGCAACTGATAGGACGTGTTCGATAGGTACGGCGAGTGGACTTCGGTCCACGTCCAGTATCTCGGTCCACTCTTTCGGGTAGTACCTCGCAAGCATCGACAGGCAGTACAGGACAAGCCACCACGCGACGACGAGGTCGTGGGCTTCGGTGTTTCCCGCCACCGCCGGGAGAACGACGCCGGATGTTCCGTTCCACTCGTAGGAGTACAGCTCATCGAGGTGCTCCACCGTCCAATCGCTCTGCGTGATACCGGCCATCGACGCGTCTGTATCCCAGATGAGCTTGATGACCCAGTCACCGCGGTCGGACCTATCCAACGATGGCTCTGGTCCCAGGACCTCCGTGGGCACCCCCAGGCCGCGGAGCGTCGGATAGGTGTCCAACCATTCCGCGATCTGTTCACCGGTGGGCGGAATGATTCTTGTGTGTTCGAGATTCTGTGGACCAGCCGCGACAAGTCTGGTGTTTGCAGCGAAGCGATCCGGCGCTGGCGCGAGGAACAGGCTCTTCGTGGCTGTAGTGCCAAGTGTCGTGAGGTTCTTCGTCCACTCGTGCACCTCAAGAGGTTTGGGGTCCGCGACCTGGCTACCGCTGAACAACAGCTTCGCGTCGAGTGAGCCAAGCAGTGCGGATAGTGTGGCTGGACCACTGAGGACTGGCGAATCCAGGATGCGGGCGACCTGTTGTATCAGGCCGTCGCCGCTCGGCTTTACTACCACCGTGGCGAGGTCTAGGTTGGCGCCGTTAGCGGGGCGCGTGAATTGGAATGCGAGGCCGTGGCTCTCGGCGGGTCGCCAAGCGTTGCCAGGAGTTCCGCCGGCACATATCGCCCGACCCGCCTGCGTCAGCCCATAGAACAATAGAAGCGGACTGGCGATGGTCCCAACGGCTTCGCTGGCACGCCAGAGTTGCTCCGCCTGTTCGAGCGCCGCCCCAAAAGTCTGAGCGCGCGCGCCCGTCTGCGCTCGCTTCGGGCGGTTGGCCCGAATCGATCGCAACTCGACGCCCCAGGCTTGCCGGTGCACATATTCGCTGGGCAAGGTGACCCGTCCTCTTATCGTGCGTTATGAAACTGACCCAGCCATTCGGATGCTCGGGCTGAAACGTCCGCGATTGCGCGAGACAGTTCCCGGTAGTCGACCTCCTCGTCAAGGACGGATACGGTCCCGGCGTGCGGATCGATATGGCGGAGAAACGGTGGGAGCTTGCCGCCGATCTGCACGATCGGTCCTTTGGGCCCGATATTCCTGTCGCCGATGAAGCGGCTCCCTTGGTCGAGGAGGTAGCGGTCGAGGCGCTCGTCGAAGTGCTCGAAAGCATTTCGGACCTTTCGACTCTCAAGAATAGGAATACCCTTGATCTTCAGTTCGGTGCGCAGTCTCTTGCCGCGGGCCAGAGTTCGCTGCCGTGCCTGTTCGTCCTCGTCGCTCAAAAGTGTGCAGTCGATGTTCTGGTCCGCCGGTGTCGGCCAGAGCAGCTTGGACACCATCGCGCCAGCGGCGAGGATGCCGGAACTTGTCAACCCCTTTGAGACAACTCGGGTCGGGTAATTAGTGAGTTTTCGTCACCTCCTGCTCGGGTGGGTTGATCCAGACGGCGGTTGGCAGCATCGGCGGCTGCGGCATGACGCGAACGAAGCGTTCTGGATGGGAAGCGTAGGCCTCGGTGACCCATGATGCGCGCGCGAGCGAGCGCCAACGCCACACGCGAGGTATCAACGGTGATCCAGCGACGACCCCACTGCTCGGACACGAATGCCGTGGTTCCCGACCCGCAGATCGGATCGAGGACAAGGTCACCTGGGTCGGTGCACATTAGAATGCAACGTTGTACGGCCGCGGTGGCTGTCTGAACTACGTACGTTGGGAATTTCTCGCCGTGCATGTCAGCCCAGATGTTGGATCGGGCTACCTGATTCCAGTCCCTCCAGAAAACGACGCCTCCGAGCGAGACGCCACCTCCATCAAAGAGCCTATCTGCCTTCTCCAGTCGCAGCAGACCATCTTCGGGCCCGAATCGCCACTGCTTGTTGGTGCCGCATTGTTTCATCTTGCCGCGAAAAGGGAAGTCCTTGCTGCGAGTGTCGCTTGGATGTTGGCTCACAATGGGATAATTCACCCGCGCCCATTCCCCGCCACTCCTCACCAACGCCTCGGCTTCCGACGCCCCGAGTTACGCCACATTGTGAAACACCAGGTCCGGGGTCACTATGGTGTTGAACTTTGTTTCGCCCTCGGGTGCCGACCGCGGCTCATAGAGGTCTCGCACCTTGATCAACTCTCTATTTCGGCAATACCAAACCAGGTAATCGAAGACGGTCTCGGTTGAGTAGGTCGCACTCTTCTTCTTGAAGACGATCGTATTGACGAAGTTCGGCTCACCAAAAACCTCATCCATAAGGGGCCGGATGCGATGGATGTTCTCTTCACCGATTTGTACGAAAACCGAGCCCGAATCGGTCAGGAGGTCTCTTGCAACCGTTAGACGGTCGCGTAGGTATGTGAGGTCACTGTGTATGCCGGGGATGTCCCTTCCGTCGTGGATGTTCGGTGACGTGATGCATGCTACGCGGCCTTGGTGTTCTTGTCAAGTCTGACATCTTCAAGGTGACGGGTGAGGGCGGCGGCGACCAGTGGCAGGTCGCGGTGGCCCTTGACGCGGCGGAACTGCTTCTGTGCCTCGCTCATGCCATCAGCCACCCAGCGCAAGGCCATCTCGCCGTCGCGCCAGCGCTTGACGTTGCGCGCCGTGGTGCGGCAGATGCTGATCATCGACTCGATGCAGTTGGTCGTGCGCAGGGTGCGCTGCAGGGTCGGACTCAGCTGCAGTCGGTTCACCGTGAGCGTCTCCGCCAGGCCTTCGCGGAGGCTGGCCGCGGCGTCAGGATGGGTCCGCTCCAGCGACGTGGCCAGGGCGGTGAGCTCCCGCTGCGCTCGCTCGGGGTCGTCGAGCTGGTAGGCGGCGCGCAGCTTGCGCTCCACGAACCCGTGCTTCTCCTTGGGCAGGTGGTCGAGCACATTTCGAGTCTTGTGGACTTGGCAGCGATGCACCAGGGCGCGCGTGCCGAAGACGCGTCGCGCCGCCGCAGCCAGGGCGCGCGAGCCGTCGATGACGACCAGGATGCCGCCGCTGACGTTGAGCCCGCGGGCCACCAGGTCCTCGAGCAGGTCCTTGACCACGGTGCCGTTCTCGGTCGCTCCCTCGACCAGCCCGACCGGGATCTTGTTGCCATCGGCATCGATCACCAGAGCAACCACGCACAGGTGATCGGCGACGTGTTCGCCATCGATCATCAGCACCACTGGACGCAGCGCCTCGAGCGGGCGGGCCATCAGCTCGTACAGCGCGGTGCGGGTCATGGCCACGTAACGGCGGCTGACCGCGCTCTTCTTGGTGCCCCTGGCCGCGGCCTCGACCTCGCTGCCCACTGGCTCCAAGCCCGCCGGGTAGCGCCGCGTCGAGAGCCCGGCGAGCATGCGCTCCAGAGCCATCCGGTTGAGCAGGTCGCGCGAGGCGAACAGGTCATAGGCCGGGACCGACACCTCGGCGCTGCCGTCGATGGTGCGGACCCGGGGACGGCGGATGGGGACACGCCGGCCACCCAGGGTGACGGCGCCATCCTCGGTGCCATGACGGGTCACCTGGCGATCGCGGTCATGCTTGCCCTTGGGTCCGGCGACGGCGATGACACTCTCCTCGATCAGGGTGTGCATCACCTGCAGACCAGCCCCGACGGCGAGCGCGAGCAAGCCTTCACGGCAGGCGCCGGCGAGGTCATCCATGGCGACGGTGACGTGCTCCGGCATGTGCGCCGCGCTGCCAGCTGCTTCGCGCTGCTGGGCGTGACCACGTCCAGGCCGCGGTGGTACGTTCCCATGTGACGGTCCTCCGTGGGTCGGTGGTTTTGAGTTCCCCGGAGTCTCTGCTACGCAGAGGCCTCGCGGGGGACCGTCACCTCAAATTCCACGACCGTTCGGACAACCCCTTGACACGACTTGGATCCGGGTGGGATGCTCTCTGGATCCAGCCGCTTGCGACAGGCGGTCACTCAAAGTACGGGAGCGGGCGAAATGGGTAGCAGCGACGTAATCGGGAGACGCAGGGGCCTACGCGTGATGCGCCGGCGTGGAGCACTCGCGGCCGTCCTAATGGTCGTCGTCCTGGTCACGGGGTGCACGAATTCGTCAGGGGGGAACAAATCCACCGGCGCGAAAGCGAACACTGTAGCCTTCGCCGAGCAACCCGGGTCGGCGCCGAACTACATTTTCCCGCTGCTGCCGCCGAGCAACTGCACGACCGCCAACCTGCCCGAGTTCGAGTACATGATGTGGCGGCCACTGGTCTGGCTCGGCCACGGTCAGCAACTGAAGATCGACTCCGGCAAGAGCATGGAGTCAGGTATCACGTACGGCGACAAGACGGTCACCATCACCCTGAAGCCCGCGAAATGGTCGGACGGGCAGCCGATTACGAGCCGCGACATTGCCTTCTATCTGAACCTAGTGAAAGCAAACGCAACGCAGGACTGCTGGTATGTACCTACCGCATTCCCGAGTGACATTGTGTCGTATCAGATTAAGGACACTCACACTATAATTCTGCAATTGGATCGCAACTATAACCAACAGTGGTTTACGTGGAACGAGCTGACGTCGATATCTCCGATTCCGCAGCACGCCTGGGACAAGACCAGCGCCACGGGCCCGATCGGCGACACTGACCAGACGCCGGCGGGCGCACGGGCGGTGTTCGCTTACCTAGATGGGCAGTCCAAGGACCTCGACACCTACGCGACGAATCCGCTGTGGACGACCGTCGACGGACCTTGGAAGCTGTCGGCGTACAGCCGGGACGGCCACGCATCCTTCACTCCGAACGCGAACTACTTGGGCGCGGACAAGGCGAAGGTTTCCCGGCTCACTGAGGTTCCGTTCACCAGCGATGCCTCGGAGTTTGCCGCCGTGCTCTCCGGCCAGATTGACGTCGGATATATCCCACCGAGTGATGTGAACGCCGTCAGCAGGCTACAGAAGTCCGGCGACACCGTCGTCGGCCAGGACGCCTGGGGCATCGCCTATTACGTACCCAACCTTCAGAACCCGACGGTTGGGCCGGTGCTCCGCCAGACCTACATCCGGCAGGTGCTTGAGATGTTGGTCCCGCAGGACCAGCTCATCAAGACTGTGTACGCCGGATACGCGTACCCGACTCAAGGACCGGTGCCGCTCCAACCGGACAACCCGTTCGTCTCGTCGTACGAGAAGAACTACCCGTTCCGCTTCAACCTTGCCGCGGCGAAGACGTTGCTGAGCAGCCACGGCTGGTCGCTCACGACCTCTGATGCCGACAGGTGCGTCCGACCAGGCACTGCCGCCGACGAGTGCGGCGCGGGTGTGGCCGCGAACCAGACCTTGAGCTTCTCGTTCCTGTACAACTCGAGCGACTTCGCGATCAGCCAGCAGGCACAGGTCCTGAAGTCGGTCGCCGGCCAGGCCGGCGTCGTGTTCGAGTTGAAGGGCGCTCCCGCGGACACAGTCTTCGCAACGGGCGCTTGCCCCCCAGACTGCTCGTGGCAGCTCCTGGACTATGGTCGTGACGGCTACAGCGGCATCCCGACCGGCGAAACTATGTTCCTTCCTGGCGCCGCATCGAATGCGGGTAGCTGGAACGATCCAACGACGACCAGTCTCATCAACGAGACCCTTTACTCCAATGCCCCCGGCACGCTCACGAATTACCAGAACTACGTGGCGAGCGAGCTCCCGTGGATTTGGCTGCCGAATGCGGTCGGTGCGGTGACCGTCGTCAATTCCTCGCTGAAGGGTGTCATTCCGCAGAATGTCTTCAACCTGTTCAACCCGGAGGACTGGTCCTATTAGTGACATGCCGCTGACCGCGAGTCCAGTTGCCTCTGCGCCACCGGCGGCACCATTGGGCTTTCCCAGCCAGTACGCCCGCACTCGCCAATTCACACTGGGCGTACCTCGGGATTTCCACATTTGCCCCGATGGCACGGCGGTGCTGTTCCTGCGAACTCGCACCGGAAGGGATCCCGTGAAGTGCTTGTGGCGTCTGGAGGTGGCGGATGGCTCGGCTCGGGTTCTCGTCGATCCAAACGATCTGCTCGGGGCTACGACGGAGAGGCTGCCGGCGCCTGAGCTAGCGAGGCGGGAACGGACCCGGGAGTTCTCAGAAGGCATCTCAAGCTACGCGACTGACGGCAGTGCCCGCGCCGTGGTGTTCAGCTTGGATGGGCGGCTGTGGCTGGCCGACGCGGTGTCCGGCGAGGTGCGGGAGCTGCCCGCTCGCGGCCCAGTCTATGACCCCCGGCTTGATCCGGCCGGCCAAGTCGTGTCCTATGTTTCTGCTGGCGGACTACGGCTGATCAACGTTGACGGGTCAGCCGACCGGTCCCTCGTCGAGAGCGACGACCCCGATGTGGAGTGGGCGACCGCCGAGTTCATAGCGGCCGAGGAGATGGGCCGGACCAGGGGCTACTGGTGGTCACCCGACGGCAAGCAGTTGCTCGTCGCCAGGGTGGACACTTCAAAAGTGTCGCACTACTACATCTGCGACCCAATCGAACCGACGACCCCGCCGCAACGGATAGCCTACCCCGCAGTCGGTACTCCGAATGCTGCCGTATCACTGTGGTTGATGGCCCTTGACGGCTCGCGGATTGCGGTCGAGTGGGACTCCGTCGAGTTCGAGTACCTCGTCGCTGTCACATGGTCCGAGCGGGTCCTACTTCTTCTGGTCGAGGATCGGGCGCAGCGTCGTCTGCAGGTGCTCCAGGCGGATCCGGCGACGGGCTCGACCCATCTGCGCCGTGCCGAGAACGACGACGATTGGGTGCACATCGTGCCTGGTGTGCCCGCCGTCACCAGCTCTGGAGACCTCGTCTGGTCGGTCGACCGGGACGGCAGCCGCCGGCTGTTCATCGAGCAAACGGTCGTGACACCGCCAGGACTCGAGCTGCGAGCCGTTCTCGATGTCGACGGCGACGCCGTCTTGTTCAGCGCGTCGGAGGAGCCCACCGAGATCCAACTCTGGACCTGGTCGGCGGCCGATGGCCTGACTCGGGTCGCGGACGGTCCGGCTGTCCACAATGGGCAACGCGGCGCGGGCATCACCATCGTTACGACCCGTTCACTCGATGCCCCTGGCGCCACGTTCCGCGTGTGGCGGGGATCGGAGGAAGTGGGACACATCGAGTCGGTTGCCGAGACGCCAGTCGTCCAGCCTGACATCGTGATCAGTCGGGTTGGGCCCGATCAGTTGCGGTGCGCCGTCCTGTGGCCTTCGTCGCACGTGCCCGGCAGCAGGGCGTTGCCGGTACTGCTTGATCCCTACGGCGGTCCATCGAGCCAACGGGTCCTTGCCTCGCGCGAGCGATACCTAGTCTCTCAGTGGTTCGCCGACCAAGGATTCGCAGTCGTGGTGACAGATGGCCACGGCACGCCAGCCCGCGGACTGGCGTGGGAGCGGAGCATCAAGGGAGACACGCTGAGCCTGCCGCTGGCCGATCAGGTCAATGCACTTCAAGCGCTGGCCGCTGAGAACGCGGACCTCGATCTGTCTCGAGTGGCGATGCGTGGCTGGTCGTTCGGCGGCTTTATGTCAATCGCCGCGGTATTGCGGCGGCCGGACGTCTTCCACGCGGCTGTCGCGGGCGCCCCCGACTCGGACGCTCGGCTGTACGACACCCACTTCAAAGAGCGGTACCTTGGGGACCCGAACCAATATCCCGAGAACTACGACCGCTGCTCCCTAATCGGCGAGGCGTCGAAGCTCGAGCGTCCGCTGCTAATCGTTCACGGCTTGGCCGATGACAACGTCGTCATCGGCCACAGTCTTCGGTTCGCGGCGGCGCTGCTAGCCGCAGGGCGGCCGTACAGCATGATCGTCCTATCGGGTGTGACGCATATGACACCGCAACCCGTGGTAGCGGAGAACCTGCTGAAGCTGGAATTGGACTTCCTCACGCGAACCCTCTCCGTCTGCGTCGGCACGCACAGTTGGGTCTGATACTAACGTTGCTGGCGGGCATGGTTTTCGAGAGGACCTTGGATGCCTGATCTTTTGGTGGTAAAGGACCTGAAGACTCACATCCGCATGAGGCATTCGACGGTCGAGGCCGTGGATGGCTTGTCCTTGACGATTAAGGCTGGCGAGACGGTCGGACTGGTCGGAGAATCGGGCTCCGGGAAGTCCATGACGGGGATGTCAATCATGCGACTGCTGCCGCCTGGCGGACATCGAGCCGGCGGCACCATCGCGCTCGAGGGTCGAGATATCAGCGCGGTCTCCGAGCGGGAGATGCGCAGGATTCGGGGCAACGACATTGCGATGGTCTTCCAAGACCCGATGACTTCACTGAACCCGACGATGAGCATCGGCGAGCAGATCGCCGAGTCGGTTCGCGTGCATCGCGGCGCCTCAGCAACGCAGGGGATGGAAAGGGCGGCCGACGTCCTCGCACTGGTGGGCATGCCGAAGCCCAAGGAACGACTCGAAGCGTACCCGCACCAGCTATCCGGCGGTCTACGTCAGCGGGTCGTCATCGCGATGGCGCTGGCGTGCGAGCCGAGGCTGCTGATAGCGGACGAGCCGACGACTGCGCTCGACGTGACTATCCAGTCCCAGATCCTCGATCTCCTTGATGACCTCAAGTCGCGCCTGAACATGGCCATGCTGCTGATCACCCATGACATGGGAGTGATCGCGCGATGTGCGGACCGGACTATGGTGATGTATGCCGGGCGCATCGTCGAGTCAGCCGACACGCCTACGGTCTTCCGCCACATGCACCATCCCTATACACAGGCGTTGCTCGCATCGATTCCGGACCTCGACACCGATCGGAATGACGTTCTCTACAGCATTCCGGGGCTGCCGCCGGACCTGTCCCGCCCGCATCAGCACGCATGCCGCTTTGCGCCGCGTTGCCGGTTTGCTCAAGACCTCTGCCGGCAAGAGGAGCCAACTCTCCTCGCGCACGATCGAAACCACGAGGTTGCGTGCTTCTTCCCGGTCGCTGGCCTGTTCTCTACGTCGGGTTCAGCCGATGCGCGACGAGACTGGGCACGACCTAGCGGCGGCGCCGGCGATGCGCCGGTCGCGGCTGATCAACCACTGCTCGTCCTTGACCACGTCGTCAAGGCCTTTCCGATTACCGCGGGCGTCCTGCAACGCCGAGTGGGATCGGTTAAGGCGGTCTCCGATGTGTCCTTCTCAGTTTCCAAGGGCGATACCTTCGGCCTCGTCGGCGAATCAGGATGCGGCAAGACCACGCTTGGCAGGCTGATTGTCGCTCTGGAGAAGCCGGACTCGGGGTCGGTGCGCTTCGGTCAGGATGAACTGTCCGCGATGAGGGGGCGGTTGCTGCGCCGCAAGCGTCGAGACGTCCAACTGATGTTTCAGGACCCTTACGCGTCGCTAGATCCGCGGATGCGGATCTCCTCGACACTGCGTGAGCCGCTGGCGGTACAGCACATCGGAAGCCGCCACGACCAGGACGAGCGCATGTCGCAAGCCTTGAGCGACGTGGGGCTGGCGCCTCGTTCGCTGGGGCTCTACCCGCACGAGTTCTCTGGGGGTCAACGTCAACGGATCGGGCTGGCGCGGGCTCTCTCGCTCGAACCGCAACTCATCGTTGCGGACGAGCCGGTATCGGCGCTCGACGCATCTATCCAGTCACAAGTACTCAACCTGATGCGGCGCCTGCAGAACGAGAAGGGGCTCACTTACGTCCTGATCTCCCATGACCTGTCGGTGGTTCGTTACCTCGCCAACCGGATCGGGGTGATGTACCTCGGCAAACTAATCGAGATCGGGACGGCGGACGACGTGTACGGCGCGCCTGCCCATCCGTACACGCACGGCCTGCTGTCAGCCGTTCCGGTGGCCGATCCGATGTTCGCACGGCGCAAAGGAGTTGCCATAATGGGCGACCTCCCGTCGGCGGTCGATCCACCTTCGGGCTGCCGGTTCCGCACGCGCTGTCCGAGAGCCGCCGAACTCTGCGCAACGACCGAGCCACCGCTTCGTCCGTTCGGTGTCAGCAGCCATCTGGCTGCCTGCCACTTCCCCCTCGAGACCCCGCTCCAGCCGGCTGCCGCCGGCGTATCGACCGACTCGCCCTTCCTAGAGCGAAGGCACCCAGACCATGTCAACGAAGACTGAGACCGCGGGCTCACCCGTCGCCGATCTCGCCGCGATAGGGCAGGACTTCTGGGAGTGGCGGCACCGTCAGGCCCCGGCCACCCGGGACGACATCTGTCGAGTGCCGCGCCCAACTGGCTGGACGGCGAAGTGGGCCGCCACCGACGTCGCCACATATCAGCAGCGTCTTGCGGTCTTCGCCATGCGTTTGGACCGCGTCGACGTATCCTCAGCGTCCCTCGCTGACCGGATCGATGCACGGCTGCTGCGGTCGGCCATCGCTCGGGCTCGCTGGGAGCTTGATGACCTTCGCAACTGGGCCTGCAACCCCAGCTTCTACGTGGACCAGTCACTCGGCGCGGTCTTTGAGCTGATGCTTCGTCGTCCACCGTTCGACGCCGGGTACGTCGCTGAGCTGATGTGCCGGCTGACCGCCATACCCACGATCTTGACTGCAGGACTTGACAACCTCGCCGGTCATGTCTTCCGGGAGTACGCCGAGATCGCCGTTGCCGAGCTGGCGGGCATCACCGAAACGCTGGTTACGGTCGATACGGCACTGCGCGCGCAGTTGCCAGCCGACCCTCAGGCTGCGGTCAGCCATGCTCTTAATCGGGCGGCGAGCGCGTTGGAATCCTTCGCCGCGTCACTGGCGGGGAGCCTGGCCGAGATGAGTCCGTTCACGCCGGTCGGGAGAGAACGGTTCCTCCATTTCCTGCGCGAAATCGCCTGCGTCTCGTGGTCACCCGAGGAGCTCTCCAGCATCGGAGCGCAGGAATGGAGACGTGCAGTTCTCATGGAGACGGTGCAAGCCGCCCGCAACGCCGAGGGGGACCCCAGCCAAGTCGCCACGACGGCCGAGGAGCAATGTGCAATCGAGGCCGAGCTGGAGCGGCAGGTCCGCAAATTCTACGCTGACAAGCACCTGCTGACGCTTCCGGACGGCCTCCGGCATTACCTGAACCTGCCGATGCCGGCGTACGTCTGGCCGTTGCGGTGGCTCGGAGTCACCGATGACCTGACTGACGCTCACCGTCTGGATCAGGACGCCGTCAGCTACGTGCCGAGTCCCAGCCCTGACCTGCCGTACTTTCACGGCACCAATGCACGTGACCCTCGGATCGGTATCACTCACGAGGGCGCGCACTATATGCAGCTGGCGATGTCGTGGGCGCAGTCGAACGAGATCCGTCGCGAGTACTACGACTCGGTAGCAAACGAAGGCATTGCCTACTACAACGAAGAGCTGATGATCCACGCGGGGCTCTTCGACGACAAGCCACACTCGTTGCAGGTCATGTACAACCTGATGCGCCTGCGCGGGCTCCGGGTCAATGTGGACCTCGACCTAGTCCTCGGGAACATTACGATTCTCGAGGCCGGCGAACGGCTGCGCGACCTCGTGCCCATGGACCAGACCACCGCGTTCAGCGAGGCCGGGGCATTTGCCTCTACGCCTGGCCTGGGACTGTCGTACGTGATCGGCAAGCATCAAATCTTGGCTTGGATCGCGGCTGCGTCGCTGGAGCGAGGTGAGGGCTTCGACCTGGCTGCTCTGCATGACTTCCTATGGCGCAACGGTAACGTCCCGATCGAGCTCTTGCAGGAGGAGTACGCCGAGCGTCGCGCCGAGGTGGAAAGCGAGGAATGATCTCCTACATCGTCCGCAGACTGATCCAGTCCTTGGTCGTCATGATCGGCGTGACCATCATCGTCTTCATCATCTTGCACCTGCTGCCAGGCGGTCCTGCGAAGGCCATTCTGGGTCCCAAGGCGAGCGCGATCCAGATCCACAACTTCGTCGTGGAAAACGGCTATGACCTACCCGTGTGGCGGCAGTACATCGCCTTCGTCGGACGGTTGCTTCACGGCGATCTCGGCTACTCGTTCGAAGATAACCAGACGGTCGACTCGCTGATCGGTCAGGCTCTTCCGAAAAGCGCGCTCTTGGTCGGTTTCGCCTACGTGCTGTCGCTTGTCATCGCCGTGCCGCTGGGCATTCTTCAGGCAGTCCGTCGGAACAAGCCAATCGACTACGTCGTCACGGTGGTTGCCTTCGTTGGCTACGCGATGCCGGAGTTCTGGTTGGGCATCCTGCTGATCTCGTTTCTGGCCGTGGCCATACCCCTCTTTCCCTCGTCGGCCTCGCAAGGGGACACGGTCGGTCAGGTGTTAAGCCAACCGATCGGTCTTGTCCTTCCGGTGGCGACGATGACGATCGTCACAGTCGCGCTGTTTAGCCGTTTCATGAGGTCGTCCGCCGTGGACACGCTGGTGCAGGAATACATTCGCACCGCCCGTGCGAAGGGCGTTTCAGAGTTCGCCATCCTTCGCCGCCACGTGCTACGCAACTCGCTGATCCCGGTCATCACGCTGATCGGACTGAGTCTGCCATCGGCTCTCGCCGGCGATGTGATTGTCGAGTCGGTGTTCAACTACCCGGGGATGGGGCTGCTGTTTTGGAAAGCGGCGACGACCCAGTCGTACAACGTCCTGCTGGGCGTCACGATCGTGGTCGGTGTCGCAACTGTGCTCGGCAACCTAATCGCGGACGTGGTGTATACGACCGTTGATCCCAGGGTGCGCTACTCGTGACCCGTCAGCGGGCGGCGCGGGGAGCTGATGACCCATGGCGCTAATCGAGGCGAGCATCGACGACCGTGATCCGCGCAGTGGGCATGGCATGTGGCTGAGGGTGTTCGTTCAGAATCGGCTTGCGGCCTGCGGTCTCGTCATTATCGCCTTGATAACCGTGTTCTGCTTCCTGGGCCCGGTCGTCTATCACACGAACCAGGTGCAGACGGATCCGCTGAACGCGGCGCTAGGGCCAGGAGCCGGACACCCGTTGGGTACGGACGGGGTCGGTTACGACATCCTCGGCCGTCTCATGCTAGGCGGCCAATCCTCCTTGGAAGTCGGTTTGGCGGCGGCCTTCCTGGCCAGCGTATGGGGTACCGCGGTCGGCGCGGTCGCCGGATATCTCGGCGGTGTGGTCGACGGCCTGCTGATGCGAATGGTCGATGCGCTGCTTGCGATTCCGTCGCTTCTGCTGATTCTGCTCCTCGCCAGCGTCTTCACGCCGAGCACTTTGATGCTGATCGTGGTGATCACCTTCGTCTCGTGGCCGTCCACAGCCCGGCTGGTTCGAGGGGATGCGCTGTCGCTGCGGAGTCGTGATTACGTACTGGCTGCGAAGGTGGTAGGGGCGGACGGCCCGCGCATCATCCTTCGCCATATCGTCCCCAACTCGATCGGCACTATCGTGGTCCAGACGACGTTTGAGATCGCCAACGCCATTTTGTTGCTTGCCGCGCTGTCGTTCCTTGGTCTCGGCGTACCGCCGCCCGCGGCCAACTGGGGCGGGATGCTCACGGACGGGCTCAACTACATCCAAGTCGGCTACTGGTGGCTCATCTACCCGGCGGGTACGGCGATCGTGCTCACCGTCATCGCATTCAACTTCGTGGGCGACGCACTGCGGGATGCCCTCGAGGTGCGGCTGCAACGTCGTTAGCTCACTGTGCGTGCACAGTGGCTAGAAGGGACCTGAAATAGGCCCTGATCCCACACCCGGCGGGGATTTCTCGGGTCTGGACGGGGCCGATTGGCCTCGAACGGTTCGAGAAACCCGCGGGGTTCGCGTCGCAGCACGCGCTACCCGCTCGTCGCGAGCTCGATGTTGGCCATTCGAACGAGGTTGAAGGCTGCTGCTGTGAAGGTCAGCCACATCGCATTACGTTTCTTGCCGATGTAGCGCAGCTTGCGGCCTCCTCCGACTGTTTTCAGCCAGCCGAAGATCTCCTCCACACGCTTCCGCTTGTGCTGACTGATGTCGTAACCAGGGTGTCGGGCTGTGCGCTCGTCGATCGCGCTGCTGCGGCCCGACGTGTTCTGCGCAACGTGCGGGGTCACCTTGAGCTCCCGCATGTCGTCCACGAAGTCGGCGCTGTCATAACCCTTGTCCGCACCGAGCGTCCACCTCGCTCCATGACCGCGTTCTGTGCGCCGCCTCTTCAGCATGGTCACCGCGGCTTTTCGCTCCGGATGGCCGTCTGCCGGTGTCAACTCCACGTCCACCACCAGGCCATGCCGGTTCTCCATCAGGGCATGACCCATGTAGCTCATCTTTGCCGTGGTGCCATTGCTCTTTCGGGCCAGGCGCGCCTCGGTGTCCGTCCTTGAGTGGTGGGTCGTATTGCTGTGCCGGGTCCCGTGGAAGCTAACATCCGGGTTCTTGCCGGCCGGCTTTCCACCAGCCTTGTCGCTGTCGTCGTTGGGCCGGAAGCTCTTCACCGACGCCCAGGCCTCCAGCAACGTGCCGCCCACGGTGAAGTGCTCGTCGGAGATGAGTTGGCGATTTTCTGCCTCCGCGCGCACCTGATCGAAGAACCGCTTCGCAACATCGTGGTTCAACAAACGCTCGCGGTTCTTGCTGAACGTACTGGGATCGAACGAGGGGGCATCGGCATTCATGTCAAGGAACCACTTGAAGAGCAGGTCGTACTGCAGCCGCTCACAGAACAGCTCCTCGCTCCGCACCGAGTAGAACGCGATCAACAAGTAGCTCTCCGGTGGGCGGCGGCGAGGTGAAGTACTACCTGTCCAACGCCCCCGCCACGATGACACTGCAGGAGATGGCCTGGACGGGGTGTCTGCGCTGGACGATCGAGGAGAACTTCGAACTGGCCAAGGGCGAGGTGGGCCTCGATCACTACGAGGTAACCAAGTTGCGTGGCTGGTATCACCACATCACGCTGTCGTTGCTGGCGCTGGCGTTCATGAAGTCGGTGCAGAGGAGATGGGGGGAAAATCCGGCGCACTCAGCGTGCCCGAGGTTCGCCAATTGCTCGAGGTGGTGCTGCCGCGCGTGACTTGGGACGTGGCCGCCGCGCTCGCCTGGCTGCGCCATCAGCACCGCCGCAAAGCCGCGGCCACCGCATCCCATCGCAAGCGGTGGCTTCGTGAGCACCCATGACAACCAGCGTTGTAGTACTAAGGATGGCGCCCGAAAACGCGACCTGCTTGCGTCTGGAGATACGTCCAGTTCCACGGCGGGCGACAGGTGGTGGAACCCGGGACTCAGGAGGCGACGATAGAAAGGCGTGGCGTGCGCGTGCGAATCCCGCGTCGTTCAGGGACGTCCATGATCGCAACTGCCAAGACTAGGAGAAGGCACGTCGCTTGCCATCGGGGGCGCCTGACTCCCCGGGATTCCATCTGTCGAGCATCGTCATCCCATCGTCCGCGACGGCTCCGAGGATCCCTGGCCTCACCATGCTCTCAGCGACGTAGCAGCCGAGAAGCGGCGCCAACGTGAATCCCGTCTCGCCCGGAACCGCCAGGGCGCAGTTGCGCGCATCATCGAGCCAACCAATTAAGTCGCGCCGGCACCAACCGCCGGCGCGTGGCAGATTGCTGCCGAGACGGGAGCCTGGACGATCTCGCTCGGCCCCGACTCTGCATCACTACAAACAGCAAATGCGTTCACCACGTGGGAGGAGAGTTTTCAGCGTCGCCTTGCCGCGTTTCTAGCTGCACTCGAGGAGTGCATGTCGCCCTCCATCACTCAGCGTTGTGGCCTTCGGTATGTGAACCAGCTCTCGGGCTTGCACATCGACGGCATGCCGCCTGATCTTGGGAGATACTTTTCGCGTGTCATCATTCCTGAGATCGATCGATCTGTCGGCGACATCATTGGTTCACAGCAGCAGCTACTCTTGCGACTCGCCGACGAGACAATGTGCGGGCTGCGTGTGGCGCGTGCGAACTCCGTGTCATTCAGGGACCCCTATCATCAGGCCCCTCAAGACTAGAAGACGACACATCGCGTGCCATCGGGGGCGCGTGATTCCTCGGGATTCCACCTGTCGAGCATCGTCATCCCATCGTCCGCAACGGCTCCGAGAATGCCTGGTCTCACCATGCTCTCAGCGAGATAGCAGCCGAGAAGCGGCGCCAACGTGAAGCCCGTCTCGCCCGGAACGGCCAGGGCGCAGGTGCGCGCATCATCGAGCCAACCAACCACCACCCCTCGCTCGCCGACGCTTGCGCTCAAGGCCGGCCAGGTCCGCAGTAGCGGGGTCGAGCGGAGTGTCGGCACAATGCGGGCAGCAAGGCCACAATTGCCCTCGACCGAATCCCAGTTCACTTCCAGGCTTCCATCGGGCGCGACCGTACTCGGCCAGCCGCCCCCAATCAGCCACGTGCCGAACTGTGTTCTCTTTACCGTGAGGCGGTCCTCGATGTGCTGCACGACTGCGGTCGGCTCGAAACCTATGGCACCGGTGACGTGCATTTGCAGCGCCTCTTTGTCCACCGTAAAGTCGGCAGCACCAGCGACATCGATAGATGGTGATTGCCAGCCTGCGGCTATCACTACCTTCGTCGCCGACCAGCTCGTCCTATCGCCTATAAGGGTCGCTGCATTCCCAGTGCGCTCGATGCGGCGGATCGGCGAATGCACCTCGATGGACGCTCCGAGCCGCCTCGCCGCTCGTGCAAGTGCAGGTCCCGCTGTCAGGGCGTTGGCAAACCCCTCGGCCGCGCAGTGCTCCGCAGCCACTACAGTCTCGCCGAGCATCGGAAAGAGGCGGCGACCCTCAGCCTGCGAGAGAAGGCTCGAAGGCAAACCCGCTGCCTTCTCGTAGCTGACCTTAGCTTCGAGTATCTGAGCTCCGGCCATGGTTTCGGCAACCATGAATCCGCCCGTGTGGGCGACCGAAGCATCACTTTGTATCGAGTCAGGCAAGGCCTTCCACATCTCGACGGCCTTGAGATGCACTCGTGCAATCATTGTCAGTCGCTCCGCGCGTGCGGACCCCACGTACCGCCGCGCGACGGGACTGAGTAACTGCCCGTGAAGGTTACCCGCGCTGCTTCCAGAGGAGCCCCGATTGAGGTTCGCGGCTTCTAGAACCACGACGCGAAGCCCTGAGCGCGCGGCAAAGAAAGCGATGGCACATCCGACCACACCTCCGCCGACGATCGCGAGGTCGTACTGAGTCGTTTCAGCAGCCGAGGGTGACGAGGTCACTGCCACGCGTGGGCTGGGCTCAGTGCCGTCGCCAGGCGCTCCAAGGTCTCGTCATCGTTCAAAACGCGCCGCGGGAACCGCGGGAAGCCACCCGGCTGCCCAAGTATGTTCATCGCCGCCTTGAGCTGGCTTTGCGCCGGCCCGAAGACGCCGCTCCAGTCTCTGTTCGTGAGTGCCGCGTTGAATGCTGAGACGGTGTCGCCGAGCGCGCGGGCCTCGGCCAGATCCCCCCTCCAGATTGCCTCGTAGAACCGAGGAAGAGCGCGGCCGAGAAGGGCTCCGCCCCCGATATACCCATCTCCGCCGACTTGCGTGAGAACGTCGACTCCGGATGAGCTCATCAAGTCGACGAATACCCGTACCTCCGGAGAAAGAAGGCGCGCGGTCTCGATGGCCTTGGCACCATCGATCGTGCTCTCCTTCACCGCGACGACGTTGCTGATGGCCGCGATACGCTCGAGCAGGGAGGCAGACATATCGACGTTCGTGCCGGGCGGCCAGTTGTACGCCATGATCGGAATCGACGATGCGGCGGCTACTGCTTCGAAGTACGAAACTGCTTCCCGTTCATCCGGAACCATGTATGGCGGCAAGCTCACGAGGGCGCCGGCCGCACCGGTAGATGCTGCATGCGCAAGCAAGTCCAACGTGTCAGCAAAACGCAATGAGCTGCAGCCGACGAGCACGGGCACACGTCCGCCTACTGCCGAGACCGCGGCGTCGGCCACGGCTCGCCGTTCATCCGTCGTCTGGCTGAACCACTCTCCAGATGAACCGTTGACCACGATTCCGTGCATACCCTGCGATACGTACAAATCCATCAGGGCGCTCAGCATCGCGAGGTCCAGGTGTCCCTGAGCGTCGAAAGGCGTCGTCGATGCGGGCCAGTAACCACGCCACGACACGAGGTCGCGATTCGCCATTACGTTGCTCCCTTTTTGTGTGAACCCGGCTAACTCACGGCGCGCCGACGATGTCTGCGATCACAACAGGCCGCGCCGGCGGTCTCGCAGTGGGCCACCACTCGTAGCGTGCCTCGTCGCTTCCAGCAACGATTCGAAGTGTTCTGGCGAGGCAGTTGCGGCCCTGACACCAACCCATCCCCAGACGTGTCATAGCCCTGACTGTTTCCGCGTCGGAAGACCACTCCTCAGCAGATTGACGAACACTGTTCAGCGAGATGCCTTCGCAGCGACACACGAGGGTGTCGTCCCGCAACGCCGCCTGCGGCCAACTCGGAACTCCATAGATCCGCTCAACGGTCCGCTTGAGCCGTACGGCTCGGCTGAGGGTGCGGCGAAGCACCTTTTGGTGGCTTACCAGTGACCGCGTTGGCGTAATCCGTCCCGCTTCGGCGCCAGCAGTGAGGCCTGCAAGTCGTCCCCCCGCCTCTGCCCCGAAGGCCCCCATGATGGATGCACAGTCCCCAGCGGCGAAGATGCTCGGTACGGTGGTCCTCAGGTTGGATCCGTGAGCAGCCGACGGAAAGGCGTCGGGTCGAAGCCACTGGACATCGGCGCCGCTGAGCCGAAGTAAATCAACCGACGGGGTCAACCCGTAACCAAGACACACGAGGTCTAGGCGGTCAATCCGCGTACTAACCACGGTCTTTGACGACTTCGTGGCTGTCGAGCACACCGTCACCCATCGGCCCTGGTCACTGTTGCCAACTTCCTGCACGCGCATGCCCCAATGGACGCGCACGCCTCGTCGTCTAAGGAAGAGCAAATTGCTGGCGAGTTCGAGGGATCCAGCGCGATCGGCGAATGGTGCCTTCAGCGCAGTATTCGCATGTCTTGGTCCGGGTCTCGGAGCACTCTCGAAGACGCCTTCGAGGTGGACGCCAGCTCTCAGGATCTCAGCAGCGAACGTTATGAGCATCGGTCCGGTGCCAGCGATGATCGCCCGCATGCCTGCCCCGGAGTGCAAGTTCCGCACCAGCGCGCTCGCCCCGCCGGCACCCATAACCCCCGGCGTGGTCCAACCCGGTACCGGATAAGGCGAATCGTAAGCACCCGTCGCGACGACACACGTACGGAACCGCACACGGGCCAGACCGGTGCGTGCGCGGGAGGCGATCGCCTCGCCGGCGCGTAGATCCAACACAGTCGATTGCAGCCATTGCGAGATCGGCGCAACGCGTATCTCGCCAAGCAGCGATATCCCGCGCCGCTGGCTTGCCGAATCGTGGCCAGGAGTGTCCTGTCGTCCTCGCGGCGCGAGATGCCGATACGCTTGACCGCCCAGGTTTTCACGGTCGTCGATGAGCAGAACAGACACGCCGATAGCAGAAGCTTCCACGGCGGCCGCCATGCCAGCGGGGCCGCCGCCGATGATCAAGACGTCGGTTTCAAACTGCTCCATAGATGCTCAAGCGGGCGGCGCCGAATTCATCACCGGATGGTCCTCGACCCGCTCTAGGCACGCCCGAACGATCTCCCCGGACGGAGTGAGCACGCAGCATTCCCAACAAACGCCCATACCGCAATAGAGACTACGCGCGCCGCCCGTGCGTATCGGCCGTCCGAAGTCGACTTCGCCAGCCGCAATGAGAGCCGCTGCGACCACCTGTTGAGAAAATCCTTGCTTCGGACTGCCATTCCATTTGAACGACGTCGCGGATCCGAGATCGTCCTGACCGACATCGCTCCCATGGGATTCCGAGCCGGGATGCTGAGCCCGCGCCAACGGCCCGTTCACTCACTGACTCCGATCCGGGGCCACGTCACGTCTGATTCTTGAAGGCGTGGCATCACTGACGGCGGCACCGGTTGCTCGAATACGATGACTTCGGTGGCAGGGCCGCGAAGGTGGTGTATGTGCACATGCACATACCCGCAATCTGCCGACGAGCACGAACACATGCCTCCCTCAGCGGTCCATCGGCCCATGCGACGGAGACGCAAAGTATGTCGTGAAGGGTCGGATGTGTTCCCTCATCTCAACCTCTGTCGCATCCGCGTCGCGGGCGGCCGCCGCCCGGAGTATTGATTCGAGACTTGAGAGGACATCGGCATGCCGCGACGCGAGGTCCTGAACCCGCGCGAGAGCGAGCATCGCATGGAGATCATTCACGGTTCGAGCCATGCGAGCGTTCCCACACCACGCGGAGAACGTTGCGTGCACCAACTGATCCACGGTATTCACAACGTCAGGCCCGTTGGCTGCGCCCCGTGCTTCTTGAACGCGCTCTTGGAGTTCGACGATTACAGACGTCGGCATGTTGGTTGCGGCTCTGCCGGCCATGAACGGCTCGAGAAGCAAGCGCATCTCCACGAGCTCCACCAGCATCTTTGCGGTCACTTCGCTCACGATCGCGGTCCGTCCAGTCGGCAATGAAACCAAGCCTTCTCCTTCGAGAGCGACGAGTGCTTGGCGAACGGGCGTTCTGCCGGTGTGATAACGCGAAGCCAGCGCCTCTTGATGCAGGACCGTGCCGGGAGCTAAATTCCCAGCCAAGATATCTGACCTAAGCTCCGCTTCAATTCGTCGTACGGCAGTCGGCGTCCTCTGAAAACCTCCGGGATCCATCTAGGCGCCATTATGAGTCCCGAAAGGCTCGCTCGTCAAATCAGCCAAGTGTCCATGGCTCATGTCCCGTGCGATGCACGGCTTTCGACCATCGGACCACTTCCTGGAGGTGCTCGCCGAGGCATACGGACGCGCACCATGCCCGAGTTCGAACCCGCGCCTGATTCAGCGAGCGTACTGGCAAAGCCCCCGAGCGATGAATCGTCCAGAGGGCGTCCCGACGTACTGGCGCTTGTCCAGCACGACGGAGCCGCGCAGCAAGACCGTCTCCACTTGACCCATCACAGTCATGCCTTCGTAGCACGAGTAGTCGATCGACATGTGGTGCGTCTCGGCAGAGATGGTCGCCTGCGTCCTTGGGTCATAGATCACGATGTCAGCGTCGGCCCCCGGCTGCAGGCTCCCCTTCTGCGGATAGAGTCCGAACATCCGAGCGGGTGCGGTTGCGGTGACCTCGACCCATCGCGATAGGGTGAGTTTTCCCTGCAGCACGCCCTGATAAAGCAGGTCCATCCGGTGCTCAACCCCGGGGACGCCGTTGGGGATCTTTGAGAAGTCGCCGCGACCGAGTTCCTTCTGCTCTTTGAAGCAGAAGGGGCAGTGATCCGTTGCGACGACACTTAGGTCATCGGTGACGAGACCGCGCCAGAGGGCGTTCTGGTCATCGTGGGACCGAAGCGGTGGTGAGCAGACAAATTTGGCGCCGTCGAATCCATCTCGTGCCATTTCATGCTGGGTGAGAAAGAGGTAGTGCGGGCACGTTTCAGCGAAAACGGACTGCCCGCGATCGCGGGCGTCGAGCACCTCCGCGAGCGCCTCCTCTGCGGAAAGGTGAACGATGTAAAGCGGCGACCCCGACACACGAGCGAGCTGAATTGCCCGATGTGTCGCCTCCCCTTCGAGGGCTGCGGGTCTCGTCGACCCGTGGAATCGAGGGGAAACGTCGCCGCGCGCGAGTGCCTCGGTGACAAGACGATCGATGGCGATGCCATTCTCGGCGTGCATCTGGATGAGGGCGCCATTGCCGGCCGCACGCTGCATCGCGGCAAGGATCTGTCCGTCGGTGGAGTAGAAGACGCCGGGATACGCCATAAACATCTTGAAGCTGGTCACTCCCTGCTCGACCAGCTGATCCATCTCGCGCAGCGTTGACTCGTTGACGTCGGTGAGGACCATGTGGAAACCGTAGTCAGTAGCGCAGTTGCCGGCCGCCTTCCGCGACCAGGTCTCCAAGCCATCTTGTAGGGAGGCACCATGGGACTGGATAGCAAAATCGACGATCGTCGTGGTCCCCCCCCAGATGGCCGCTCGCGTGCCGGTTTCGAACGTGTCGGACGTGTACGTCTCACCAAACGGCATTTCCATGTGTGTATGCACGTCGACGCCGCCGGGGATCACGTACCTGCCGGTCGCGTCGAGGACTCTGTCGGCTGCCTCAGAAAAGTTTCTGCTCAGGTCCGATCCGGTAGCGGTGACCGCGGCCACCACGCGGTCCTCGACGAGCACGTCTGCCAACTGATTCGAGGAGGCGGTGATGACCGTGCCACCGCGGATTACAAGGCGCGCCAACTTCGACGAAGCCACCAGGTGGCCACATGATTCGAGGGGACCGTTACTTCAGAAGGACCTGCGCGAGGAACCTTCACGAGCAGACGGTGAGGTCGTGAACGGCGGAGGGCCATCGCCGGCCCGATAGCATCTGGATCCATCCAGGCGCCATAATGGGTCCCGGTGGCAGCAAAGTCAACTTCGAATGAGCCTCGGCTCCTTCCGAACGACAAAAGATCACTTCCGGATGGTGGAGATTAAGGACAGATGAAACGGTTATCGGGTGAGGGGCGGAGAGGACCGCACGAGGGGCTCATGCGAACCCTCAGCATCAGCGTGTTGGATCTCCGAAGTCGGAGTGAGGACGACCTGGTTGTCGCGCCAGCCGCCCACTGGGCGCTGGCCGGTGGGCGCTGATCGCTGTGCCAAGGATGTTCTTGAACGGAACGGCCATGGGCGGCGGCTCGATGCATCACCTCCTCAAGGGAAGTGAACTTGTAGCCGCGACGCGTACGGCCGCGAAATACCACTTTTATAGCGTTCGCGATGAATTCCCTGGCCTCTATCCCGCTGCGGACGGCGGCGCGATCGCGGGGGAGGTCTATGAGCTGAGCTATGAGCTTCTTCGCGACAGCCTCCTGCCAGGCGAGCCTGCCGAACTCGAACTCAGTGTCATCGAGCTCGAGGACGGGGGTGGGGCACTGTCGATGCGGTTGCGACGGGAGTGTCTGGGAGCTCCGGGCGTCCGCGACATCACTCACTTCGGCGGCTGGCGAGAGTATCTGCGCCAAACGAGTCGTGGTTAGGTCACGACAACCCTGATGACCGTAGCGGCTGTGTGGTCCGCTTCTCCGTAGCGTTGCCACTGAAGATCCTGACCCTGGTTCCGCGGGGTCACCAACGCATGACGAGGAGCGCCAGCGATGGAAGTCGACGCTGATATCCACATTCTGGAAAACAGCGTCGTCCGAGCCGACGAGGTGCTGACGCCAGAGGCGCTCAGCTTTCTCTCGGGCCTGCACCACCTCTTCGAAGGCGAACGCGAGCAACTTCTACGGGTTCGAGACGAGCGCCAGGTCAGAATCACTGCCGGGGAGCAACCCGCGTTTCTAGTCGGCACCCAAGAAATCCGTGAGGGGGACTGGCTGATCGCACCGACCCCACCTGACCTCCAGGACCGGCGCTGCGAGATCACCGGTCCGGTCGAGCGCAAGATGATGATCAACGCTCTCAACTCGGGTGCTCGCGTCTTCATGGCCGATCTTGAAGACTCCCTCTCGCCGACATGGGAGAACATTGTCCAGGGACACGTAAACCTTATCGACGCCGTAGCTCGGACGATCGAGTTTTCGTCGCCGGAGGCCAAGGTCTACCGTCTCGCCGAACACACCGCGACCCTGATGGTGCGTCCCCGTGGCTGGCACCTCCAGGAGTCGCACATCGCCATCGGCGGCAAGCCGATGTCAGCGAGCTTGTTCGACGCCGGGCTCTTCCTCTTCCACAACGCCCGGCAACTCCTGGACGCTGGCAGCGGTCCCTACCTCTACTTGGCCAAACTCGAGGGCCACCTCGAGGCGCGACTCTGGAACGATGTCTTCAGTTACGCCGAAGGGAGGTTAGGGCTGCCTAACGGTTGCGTAAAGGCCACGGTGCTCATCGAGACCATTTTGGCTGCGTTTGAGATGGATGAGATTCTCTTCGAACTCCGCAGTCGCGCCGCCGGGCTCAACGCCGGTCGTTGGGATTACATCTTCAGCATCATCAAGAAGTTCCGGAATAGTCCCGACTGTGTTCTCCCCGACCGTGCTGAGATCACGATGACCGTGCCGTTCATGCGCGCTTACACGGACCGGCTGATACGGACCTGTCATCATCGCGGCGCGCACGCGATTGGCGGAATGTCTGCATATGTCCCCAACCGGAGGGATCGCGAGCTCAACGAGAGCGCTCTTGTCCGGGTCCGAGAAGACAAAGAGCGCGAGTCCACCGACGGCTTCGACGGCACATGGGTCGCGCACCCAGATCTTGTGCAGGTCGCGAATAAAGTGTTCGACGGGGTCCTCGGGAGTCGTCCCAACCAGTTGCATCGGCATCGCGAGGACGGTTCGGTCAAGCCTGAGCCAATGCTCGATCTCAAGGTTCCCGGGGGCTCCGTTACCGAGAACGGCTTGCGTGCGAATCTCAGCGTAACTCTCCAGTACCTGGAATCCTGGCTGCGAGGGAACGGCGCAGTGACTATCAATAGCCTTATGGAGGATGCCGCAACGGCTGAGATCGCCCGATCCCAGATCTGGCAGTGGATCCGACACGGTGTTCACACCGAAAGCGGCGCGGTGGTCACACGAGAGCTGGTCTCGCGGCTCACCGCGGAGGAATTCGACCGTATTCGTTCGGTGGTAGGCGTGAACTACTCTCAAGGCCGCTGGGTAGATGCACTGGAGCTTGTGAAGCAGTTGACGTTGTCCCCAGACTTCGTCGAATTCCTTACGCTTCCTGGGCTTCAAATGCTCGAGTAAGGTGAGGCTCGGACCCGCTCGACGGCGCCAAGGTCAAGGAGCCCGCGCCCTCCCGTCGATGACATCGTGGTTCGTAGGCAATAGGCGGCGTCGCGTCACGCGGGCGACCCCACGATCAAGCTGAGCGCGGTGTGCTCACCGCAGTGGTCTCGGAGGGTCAAGGGCGACGAGTAGCTCGCCGGCAGATGTCCTTAGTTACTCGGTTGCTGGCAGGGCAGCATGATGATTCCGCTTTCGTCGCCGAGTCGCCGAGTGACGGCGTCGTCGCGGTGGCTGTCGGCGACGTGGATCGCGACACGCCCGTCGCGCATGAAGAGGTTCGCAGCGAGCCGCGATGCGAGCACAGCGACAAGTGCGGGGCTGGGTGCGGCAGCGCCGGTGAAGCGGCCGGGGAACGGTGGTGCAGCGACGGCGTCGGCGGCCCTCGAGTGAGCCGGTTCAAGTGCGCCTGAACGCGTTCCGCGGGCGAGATTCATCGCAGCTCCTCAATGGAATGTGTCGGCTCAACGGAACGGGTACGTCAGGCCCACTGTCATTCCGCGACAAAGCTCGGCTCGACCTACGGCCCGGATCGTCCGAAGCGGCCGCGCACGGCATCTGGTCCGCGCAGCACATTCAGGCCGCCTTTGATCGCGGCGCGGAACGTGACGGCGTCGAAGTCTTCGACAATGCACCTCGGGATGCGCAGCGGGTCAGTGCCGGGGCGTGTCCACCCACGCCGGGTGGATACGGCACTTGTGAATCCGGCCGCGGCAACGGCGTCACGCACGCGCCGGTCGAGGTGGCCAAACGGGTAGGCAAAGCTCGTCACCGGGACGCCGAGCAGATCCTCCAAGTCTTCGCGGCAACCGCGAATCTCGCGTTCTAGCTCGGCGTCGTTGCAGCTACGCAGGTCTGCGTGACTGCGCGAGTGACCACCAACTGTCATCCCCGCATCAATCCACTCACACACCTGAGTGCTTGTCATGTGATCGCGAGCGCCTAGCAGCCCGCTTGGAACGTAGATCGTCACGGGAATCTTCGCGTCGACCAAAACGGGAAGACCGTTTGTGTGCACATCCATCCAGGCGTCATCAATGGTGATCGCGACGGCGCGTCGTGGCCAACCGTCAGGTTGGTTGCGAATAGCGCGGTCGAGGTCGACGACGGGCACCTCCCTGCGGTATGCGACCAGTCGACCGACGTGTGCCGCGAACGTCGAGGGACGCACAGTCATGTCGTCGTCGCGCTCGGCCACGCGGTGGTAGCCGAGCACCATCAGGCCGGGTCCACGCGGGTGCGGCACACGCGCCCACGCCCGAACGGCCGCCCGGACCGCCGGCCTCATCGTGGCAACCCTGTCAAGACCCGCATACTCTTTGCAGCGTTTGCAGTCTCATTGCGACGGAAGGGTGCTTGGGGCAGTAACGGAGGCTCCCGGTGCGGTGCGGCCCGCCACAGCTCGCAGTCGGCGCAGATCGCCCCCGACGCCAGGCATGATTAACGCCAGCGTGAGTATGTACACTCCACAGAAGGTGCCGCCAAGGACCAACAGAGCACCGATGGACGTGGGATTCGACAGCGCGCCGACTTCTTGGTGCAATGCGATCGTGGCAGCAGCTGCAATCAGCGCGGCGATGCCGGCGCGAGCCATATCCACCACAAGCGTGGCGATCGAGATTCCAGCCAGTCTCCGTGCTACAACGAGAGATGCGCCGAGCATCCCTGCAGCCACGACGACCTGGATGGCCGCGACGGCGGTGATGCCGGTCCGCCCGACCGTGGCGATGAGCGCAATCAGCAACAGCACCCACGTTCCGCGCAGCAGTGCGTTCGCCGTGGGACTGACAACGCGCAGGAGCATGCTCAGCATGAAGGCCGCTGAGCGGAAGCAGATGTAAACGCCGAGGAGCCGCGCTACCGGCACTGCAGGTTGCCAGCGGAGGCCCAGCACTTCGAGGAAAGGAGCCAGCGTCGCCAGCCCGGCGCCCATGAGAAACACCAGGCTGCAGTTTGCTCGCATCGTGAGCTGCATCACCCGCTGAATTGCGGCACTGTCGGTTGTGATCCGCGCGTAGAGCGGGAATGTGACTCCGGCGATGACATACGTCACGATCAGAAACGGGAGGATGGCTACTCGGAAAGCGATGGTGTACAGGCCTAGCGCGACCGGGCCGAGAAGAAGGCCGACGAGAGCGTAGTCGACGTTCTGCAATGCGAACTCGAGGAATGACCCGGACAAAGCGGCGCGCCCGTAGCGCCACAATCCCAAAGCCACTTCTCGGTGCCAGCGTGGAACCATCCGCCGCCCGACGATGAGGAACCCGATGACGAGCCGGAGCCCGCTGCAGAGAACGTCGCCGATGACCAACGACCAGACCCCGGCGCCGTTCAGGGCGAACCCCACGGTCACCAGGCCCCCACACAATGCCGGCACCACCTCGGGGAAGAACCTTGCGCGGAATGCCAACTCACGTGTGAGCATCCCCAGGTAAACGCCCGAGATGGCATCCGCGAGAACCGCGATGGCGTAGACGCGCAGCAGCGGCGTCGCATCGGGCGCGTGGAAGACGGCGGCGATGGCCGGAGCAGCCAGAGCAAGAACCCCAGCGATCGCCGCGCCAAGTGCCACGCATCCGAGGAGTGCGGTCTCGGCTGCCTCGCGAACGAGCCCCCGCCACCACACCAACGCATCACTCAGGCCGCCGTCATCGAGCTGCAGAGCGACGTTCGCGGCGAGTGTGGCCACCCCGAGGACTCCGAACTCGCGAGCGTCGAGGTGTCGCGCGAGCACGACGATGACGACGAGAACGGACACGCGACTCAGCCACGTCCCGGCAGCCGACCACATGGTGCCCCGTGTAGCCCGACGTGCCAGATCGGTGTTCACCGGCCGCGTCCCTGACCCGTGCCGCCTCGACACGCCTTCGTGCATGCCCGGACGGTTTCGCAGCGGCATCTCGAGGACTGTCTTCGAGGCGGCATCATGCCCCGATGACGCTACCTTTGGGTGCCCGCGGGGGCCGCGACGTCATCGGGCATGGGTGTTGCGTGCGCGACGTTGGGAGCGTCGGGTAATGTCGCCGATTGTGACGGTTGTATCCTCCGACGCTGGGCCTGATGCATCGCGAGCAGTGGATGCTGTCGATGGTGCGACTGCCAGTGCCGGCAGCCGCCGCCACCGAGCGTCAACCAGCCAAGACACCGCGACACCTAGAAGGATGCCGACGATGGCGGCGACACCGAGGCTCAGCGCGGGGCGCGGCCAGACGATGTCGGCTTGGCTGGGACCATCGATCACGGCGAGCGTGACGCCGCTCACGCCCAGCGCCGATTGAAAAGCGAGGCGATCGGCCAGAGCGCTGACGTCGGCCGTCGCGGAACGTTGAGCAACATCCGCGGAGCCACCGCTGGCGTCGAGGTCAACGACCGGCGAGTCCGTGAAGGTGCGGACCGCGATGCTGGCCAGCGGCGTCGAACCCAAACTCGCCTGTGCCAGGGTGAGCGTGGCCTGTGCGGTGAGCAGTTCGGAGTACAGCGGCGTCAGTGTGTTGACCTCGCTGAGGAAGGTTGGGTCGGTGCTCGACAGCTGCAGGCTTTCGGTGGACCGGTAGACCGGTTTCTGGGTGACGATGTAGACCGATGTCGCCGCCAGGACGGCAACCAATGTCGCCAGCGCCATCACGCGGTGGCGCCACACGGTGAGTATAAGGTCGGGCAGGTCGATCATCAGCGAGTCGCTCGGAATCGGCGCCGCAATTTGGACATCGCTCCGGAGCTTGCCATATTTGGCGTGGACCTGATTGTGACGGGCTATCCATGATGGCGAAAACCGTTGGTGCGGAGAGCCCCCGTCACCCCAGCGAGCGCAACGGGAGCTGGCGGGTGTTTCTTCCAGCTGCCATGTCAGGGCTTGTCGCCCTCGTCGACCTGGAGCCCGGCACTGCCGCAGCCTTCCGTCGCTCGTACCCGTCGGCAATCACCGTGAGCGCAGACCGCGCTGCGCTTGTGGGAGTGGCCCGCGGAATGTGCTGGGATGGGCGGCATTGGCCGCTGCCGGACGGTGCTCTGGCGCTGCTGGTGGCGGACGAACGCCGAGCAGACCCCACGGCTCTGGCCGCGGCGCTTCGCCCGGGGGGACGCCGCGCGGCCATCGTTCCCGCGCGGCGCCGCCATGACACGGTCCCCTACCCGCGTGCCGACTCGGTTGAGCGCCTGCTGCGCAAGGGATGGCCGGCCTCGACGGATGCGCGAGGTCAGTGGATACGGCAACGACTGGCCACGTCCGTGCTCTGGCGGTTGAGCGGTCGCGCTGGAATCGCGATCGAGCCGGACGGCCCGGGCCTGATCGACGACGTCGTCGCCGACCTCGGCGCTGCCGTCGGAAGCAGGGCCACGCTGCGTGGCGTCCTGGTCAGCGGAAGCCACAACATCATCGTCCGAGTCGGGCTGGCCCGCGAGGAGGCGGCTCTTCGGCTGTGTCTCACGGAGCTCGGCACCGCCCGGCTGGCGCGGCAGCGCCAGGTGCTCGCGAGTATCGACGACGCCCTTCTGTCGCCTGACCTCCACGCGCACATGCCGCGCGAGCTGGCGGTCGGTGTGACGCACGGCCTCGAGTGGCGCGCCGAAACCTGGCACCAGGGTCACCTCAGCCCTGGCGGACGGCGATGGCGCACTGGGGGATCCACCTGGAAGGCAGCCCACGAAGTGGCCCGGCTTCTCGCGGCCACCGCTCCGACCGCGGACGCCGGTCCAGGATGGGCACATGCGTGGACCCGGGGGATAGACCAGTTCGGTGAGGATGCCGATGCCATCGAGGCCGCCCTCCTACCGATTGAGGAGTTCCGTCTTCCCACGTCCTGGTGCCACGGCGATTTTTGGCCAGGAAACATCGTCCTCGGGCGAGGGTCAACAGTGGTCATCGACTGGGAGCAGGGGCGAGCCGCCGCGCCCGCCGGCCTTGATGCCGTGTTCCTCGAGTTGTATCGGCTCGCGATCGGCTCGCGTATCCCCATCGGCGTGGCCGCCGCGCGCGCGGTGCGAGAGCCCCGCGCATTGACGGCGCCGCCCTCGCTCGGAGGCGTCCCGTGGCCGGCGGCCGATCCAGCTCTGCGGGCGGCCTCTGTTGTAGCCGCCATCGTCGTCCACGCCCTCGGACCAGAGGGTGATCGCCGGGGCTCAAGGTGGGCACACGAGAACCTTGTCCCGCTCATCTCAGCCCTCGCCGGCCGGCCCGGTTGATACCGTGTCCCGGCTGCGCTCGGCGAGGAGCAAGAAGCAGCTGCCCCACCCCGTGAGCCGATCGACTCGGGCCAGCCACCCCTCGACGCTTCGGCGTACTCGAGGAAGGAGGAGCCGCGAGCCGTCACGGCGGTAGGGAAGGTAGCTGTACCCACGAACCTTGCGTACGGTCAGGCCGTGACTGGCAAGCAGCGCACGGGCTTCGCCCACCCCCATCATCGTGACGTCGGACGCGTGGCGCAGGCGCAGGTAGCACCCGCGCAGGCTGCGCGGATTGAGATGGAAGTTGACGATGAGGAGCCCTTCAGGGCGGAGACGGTCACGCATCCAGTCGAGGGCGGCGGCGCGCAATGGCGGCTCGGCGTTGAGCAGGAAGCGAAAAGCCGTGACCACATCAGCGGATTCCGTCAGTAGCCCGGGATTGACTGTAACGTCCCCCACGACGAGACGCGCCGCGGGGCAGCGCTCACGTGCTACTTCGATCATCGCGGCGCTGACGTCGACCCCGATCACCTCGGGGAATCGCTCAGCCAGAAAGCCAAGGATGCGCCCAGTGCCGCAGGCGAAGTCGACGGCACGCTGTGCGTGCGGATGGTCGCCGAGCAAACCGTCGATGAGGCGGCGCTCGAGCATCCATTCGAGCCCCTTGGCCGTCCGAGTATCCGAGAGGTCGCGATCATAGCTCGCGACCTTCCTGGGGTCCATATGGGACTCGCGATACGATGGGCGGGGAGGCAGAGTCCATATGGTGCCAGAGGACACGACTGCGATGCGCGTGAGCGTCACAACCATGCTCGGTGCGTACGCCGATGCTTGGGACTCGTTGGTCGAGAGCCTCCCCATCCCCTCGCCCTTCCTGCGTTCGTGGTGGCTCGACACGGCGGCCGGCTCGCGCCCCTGCATCGTGCTCGTCCTTCAGCGCGACCGCTTGGTGGGCGGTCTGGCTCTCGAGCGCGACCGTCATCTCGGCATTGAGCGGCTGCGTCTGCTCGGCGCCGGAGCATTGTGTCCCGATCACCTCGACGCCGTCGCCGCCCCCGAGATGAGGGCTGAGGTGGCGGCGGTTCTGGGCGCTTGGCTGACTAGGCGAGGCGACCGGCTTCTGGATCTCGACGGCATGGTCACTGACTCGCTCGTCGCAGCCGCCCTGCCCCTCCGTTTCCGCTGTGAGCGGAGCGCCGTCGCGCCCTGGGTCGCACTCAGCAGTCGATTCTTGGAACGGACTAGCTTGCGCCGTCTTGTGCACCGGACGGAACGCCGCCTGGTCCGGGATACCGGTAGCTGCATCGTGGAGCGCGTCGATGATGTCGAGCTCGGGCTGCGCGTCTTGCACCGCTTCCATGCACAGCGCTGGGGTAAGGCGTCCAGCTTCCTTGGCGATTTCGGCCGGTTCGCGACCGTCTGCCGCGCCGCCGCCGCCCGAAGGGAGGTGGTCTTCAACGTCTTGCGCGCTGGGGACGAGCCTGGCGCCATCGTCGTCTCATTCGAGGTCGCGGGACACCTTAGCTACTACCAGAGCGGCCGGATCCCCTCCCGGCGCTGGCGGGGGGCGGGCATCGTGCTACTCGCTCGCGTAATCGACGACGCTGCGCGTCGGGGTTTGCTCGACGCCGATCTCTTGCGCGGTGACGAGGCGTATAAGACCTTGTTCGCCGACCAGCGACGCGAGTTGTGGCGGCTGCGCTGCGCCGTCGGGTCGACGGCGCAGGTCGCTCTGCATATCGACTTCGCCGCCGAGCGCGGACGCCACCTCGCGGGGCGGACCCGGCGCCGGCTGCGTTCTATCGCTGCCCGCCGTCACCCATCTCGGCTTAGTTAGTTAGTTAGTAGTGAGTCGATTCCTCATGCCGGCCGGTCAACCGCCTCCGCAGCCCCCAGGTCCGCATCGCAGTCGCCTTGACTTCGTCGACAGCCAGCGACCTCCCTGGTGGCCGGGGATGGACGCGGAATCGCCGTAGTCGGGCGTTGAAAGCCTCGACGAACTGGTCGCGCTCGGAATCGGCGCTGAAAAAGGTGAGCGTCATCGAAAGTGTCACTGCATCGCTGTTGATGACCCAATGAGGGCGGATGGGGGGTAAGTAGACACCGCGGCCGGGAACCATGTCGTGAGTGACTTCGACGAGTGGCAGATCCTCGACGCGGCCGTGCGACCCCTCCCAGTAGCGCTCACACTCCCTCCGTTCGACGGCAGCTGTGGCAAAGTGCCCCACCGTGAGTTCCTTCTGCCCTGAGATCTGGAGCAGAAGGCTGTGCTCGATGTCGAAGTGCGCGGGGGTCACCGACAGCGGCGATGACACGAAGATGAAGCCCACCCTGCGCCGCATGTCGCCAGGGCGATGCTCGACGACAGCCGCGATCTGGTCGAGGCACGCGTCCATGAGCTCGCGATAAGCGGGTTGCTGCTCAATGTTGAGTAGTGTCAGCCACGAGCGGCGCACTTCGAGGTGGCGAATGACGTCGCCGGGGCGCGGCTCGGATCCTCGCGGCGGCCCGCCCTCGGGGACGAGAAGCGGCTGGTCGGGGGTGTCGCAGATGACGCAGTCGCGGGGCAGCCAGTCGGCGAGGTCGGCGATCGCCTCGAGGGTTAGGAGTGGTTGGTCGGCCAGTCCATGTTCGACCGCGATCGGCGCGTGCGCACGGTACGCCGCGGCCAAGGCCGCTGCGTCAAACTCGAGAAGCCGAGCGCCGCGCGTGGTCGACCCGGCTGCCTGCGTCATGTTCGCCTCCTCCGGGGTGATAGCGACCCTCGCGAGCCAGATTGACTTCCCCCTAAGCAAAGGATAATAGTTTGTCCTGCCGGTTTGAAAAGGAGCGGTTCGATTGTTCCAGGAAAGACCTGATCTAACGGGGACCGGTGGAGGGGTCGACTGACGGTCGGTCAAGGATAAGCCGCGCCAGATAGTTTTCGAGGGGCTCATGGGGAAGGTTGATGGAGGGGGCCTAACACCAGCGCACGCTGACACGTCGCTCGCAGCGCATTATGGCCCGCGCGTTTCAGCACTCCTGATCGGTCACGTCGCGTACAGCACGTCCGAGGCGCTGGCGTTCTTTGCCGTTCTAGCGGCCGAGAGACGCCTCACCTTCATCTGGGTATTGTGGGCGATCGGCGCTCTCGCTTCGCTGACAGGTCTGGACCGCCGCGCCGCGGCTCAGGTAACCCCGCGACTGGATGATGCGGTCGTTCCTGTCGCTGCGCGAGTTGGCGCGATGCTCCTGCTCATCGTGCCGTTCGACCCCGGGCGCAGTACCAGTGATCTCGCTGGTCTCGGCGTCACCGTCGTCCTGACCCTGCTGGTTGCGCGTGGACTCGTCGGTGGTGCTGTACGCGGTGCCTATCGACGCGACTGGCTCCGCCATCCCACCCTCATCGTGGGTTCAGGTGAGATCGCCGCGCGACTGATTCGCGCCATGCTCCAGCACCCCGAGTGCGGGATGCGGCCGACCGGACTCGTCGATGATGACGCCGGCGTCGCCAGCTCCATCGTTCCACGATTGGGATGTCTGGACGAACTCGAAGCTGTTGTGAAGCGTGAACGGGTCACTCGCATCGTCCTGGCTTTCTGGTCCACACCGGAGGCGTTGGTGGTGGGCTTGCTGCGCGCCTGCGAACGGCTTTCCGTTGAGATTTACGTTGTTCCCCGTCTGTTCGAGCTCGGCTTCGATGCGCGCCTCCATGACGAGCTATGGGGCATCCCGCTCACACTCGTGCCTCGTTCGCTGTCCCGTCGCTCGGCACGGGTGGTGAAGCGCGGCTTCGACGTGGTCATCTCGATGGCCGCGCTGATCCTGCTGTCGCCGGTGATGGCCGTCGTTGCCGCGGTGATCCGTTTGAGTGGCCCTGGGCCGGTGATCTTCCGCCAGTACCGGATCGGCCTCGACGCTCGCCCTTTCACTATGCTGAAGTTCCGCACCCTCCTCCCCAACCACGATGGTGACCGCACGTGGTCTGTTGCCCATGACCCGACAGTGGGCAAGCTGGGCGGCTTCCTGCGCCGCACGGGTCTCGACGAGCTGCCCCAGCTTGTCGACGTGCTACGGGGTGACATGTCGCTGGTGGGGCCGCGACCGGAGCGCGGCAGGTTCGCCGACATCTTCACGGAGTCGATCGCCGAATACGCGGGCCGCCACCGAGTCCGCCCTGGGATCACGGGCTGGGCTCAGGTGCATGGTCTGCGTGGTGACACCTCGGTCGCGGATCGAGCCAGGTTTGACAACTACTACCTGGCGACTTGGACGCTGAGCGGGGACGTCCTCATCCTGCTGCGCACCGCCTTACTCTGCCTACGACAGGTGATACCTGGGCGGATTCTCGCGGGCCCGGAAACCTCGCAGCGACCGGCACCGACCTCCATCGCGGCGTTGTCGACGGAGTCGATAGTCGAACAGCCGCCTCCGATGCCAAGACCGGGCACCACCGCAAGCGGAACCGTAACGCCACAGTCCGCCCCGTGACCGTCGTAACAGTCACCGAGCCGCCCCGCGACCGTCTCCGAGTCGGGCTGTGGACCGCACCGGTCACCGCTGGCGTGATGGCCGCGGCGGCTGCCGTGGCTGTCGCGACGACGTGGTGGCCTCTCCTAGTGATCCCTGGCGCCGTCGCCGGCGGGGTGCTTGTCGCCGCTCTTGTGCGACTCGACCTCGCCCTCCTGCTCTTCGCGGCCGCAGTTCCGCTGGAGTACTCCGTGTCTCTCGGCAACCCCCAGCTCACCGTCGTCAAGCTCGCCGGCGCCCTGTGCTTCGCAAGCTTTGCAATTCAGCTGGCCACGCGGCGCAGACGGCTTCGTCTCGATGCGACTCACGCGATGGTGCTTGGGATCCTGAGCTTGATCCTCGTCGCCGACGTGGCCGCGACGTCCCTGGGCGACGCCGCGCTAGTAACGGTTCGCTACGTCAGCTACGCCGGTTTGTATTTCGTTCTCACCGCGTTCGCTGGTGACCATCGCACCCTGGAGCGATTTGTCTGGGTGCTCTCGGTGGCCAGCGCGATCGCCGGCGTGTTGGCCGTACGCAACCTGCTCATCGGCTTCGACACGCGTGCGACGCCGACTTACGGCGACGCTAACGATCTCGCATACATTCTCTCCACTACGCTGCCACTCACGCTGTGGCTACTGCGCCGCCGCGGGGTCCCGCGATTAGTCGTGCTCACCCTGGTCGCGGTGATCGGCATCGCCGATGCGCTGACCCTGTCACGTGGTGCCGCCGTGGGGCTGGGATGCGCCTTGGTCTGGATGGTGGTCACGCACCGGAGTCAGCTCCGTGCGGTCCTCGCATCCTCGATGATTGTCGCGGCCTGCATCGGCGTCGTCGCCGTTACTCAACAAGCGCAGATCAGCCTTGCGCTTCGAGATAAGGGGATCGTGGCCGCAAGCAATGTTGATCATCGCTTCGACGCCTGGCGATCGGCGCTGTTGCTCATTGCGGCGCATCCTCTCATTGGAGTTGGACCCGGAAACTTTCAGCTCTACACGGCCGCGGTCGACAATCGGCCGCCCACCCCCGACGACCCCACCGTGGTCCACAATACGTACCTTGAAGTCGGTGCCGAGGTCGGGTTACCTGCGCTCGCCCTGCTCCTAGCCTATGTGCTGACGAGCTTTCGCCGGCTCCACATCGCCATGCGACGACAGGTGGGGCCGCCTTCGTTCGCCATCGCCGCGACTGCCAGCATGATCGTTGCCGTCACGGCGGCGCTGACGCTCTCCGAACAGTACTACGCGCCGCTCTGGCTGATGGGCGCGTTCGCCACGTGCCTGTGGCAGGAGGCGAAGGCGAGCCCCGACGTCGCCTCTGTCGACCCCGCTCCGTGAAAGTCGTGTATGTGAGCACCCTCACCGAGGGAGGCCCAGTCTCGCACATGCTCAACCTCGCACCTGCGGTTGCCCACGCGGGTGCGCATGTGCGCCTGTTGTGCGGCGACTCTGACATTGCCGCGCGTGCGCGCGATCTCGGACTCGACGCGGAGGTCGCGCCACTCCGCAACAAAGCAGACATCGCACGGGCTGTGCGCATGTGGCCGCGGCTACGCGGCGCTGACATCGTCCACACCCAGGATCGTCGGGCACTCCTGCTCTGTGGGGCGGCCGCACGTGCGCTGGGAGCAAGGCTGGTCCACACCTACCACGGGCTCCCCGAGGAACTCGTCGGCCTTCCCGGCCGGCCCGGAGCCCGGCCGGTGGGGCCCATGGTTCGCAGCGCCTGGCTGCTCCACGGTCACCTCCGGGTCGAGGCCCTCCTGGTTCGCCTCGGAGCCCTTGTGGTCCCGTCGCAGACACTCGCTAGCTTCCTCGCAGCGCACGGCTTCCCAACGCGGCGCATCCACGTTCTGCCGTCGCGGATCGACATCCGGCGGTGGGAGCCGGGACCTCCGCACCAGCCGGTTCGACTGGTGGCCGTTGCCCGGCTCGAGAGGCATAAGGGGATTGACGTGCTGGTCGAGGCCTGCGCCCGTCTTGCCGAGCAAGCCCCGCCTATTCATCTCGACATATACGGCGACGGTTCACTCCGCCCAGACCTCGAGCGCCGCGCGCGCATGCACCGACTCAACGCCACCTTCCACGGCCAGGTCCCCTCGGTACGCGACCGTCTTCTCGAGGCCGACCTCTTCGTCCTCCCATCGCGAGGCGAGAATCTGCCGATCACCATTCTCGAGGCGATGGCGATCGGGCTTCCAGTCGTCGCGACCCGGGTTGGCGGTATCGCGGAGCTCGTGCAGGATGGGGTCACCGGCCTGCTCGTCGAACCTGACGACGTCGACGGGTTGGCCAATGCCCTGGCTGCCCTCGTGGACGATCCGGAGCGCCGCGCTGCCATGGGGCGCTCCGGGATCCGCCGCATCGCCGAGCGCTTCGATGCCAGCGAGGCGGGCACCGAGATGCTCGACCTCTACCGGGAGCAGCTATGCGCATCCTCCACGTAATCCAGGAATTCGGCAGCGGCGGCGCCGAGCAGGTGGTGCGTCAGCTGTGCACGGCAGGCCTGACGGCAGGTGATGAGTTCGCCATAGCCTGTAGCGGAGCCACAGTTCTGCTCGACGGCGTCCCACACCTACCACTCCCCATGCTGCACCGCCGCCCGTCTCAGGTTCTGGCGGCGTCCTGGCGACTCCGCGACCACGTTCGCGACTGGAATCCCGACGTAGTGCATGCCCACAACCCCGGAATGGCCGCGATCACTGCACTGGCGACGCTGCGTGGGGCCGTGCGGCCGGGAATGGTCACCATTCACGGTGTCCGTCCAGCCGATGATATTGCCACGTCGCGGTTGCTCCGCTGTACGGGGTTGCCCGTCGTTGCATGCGGCGCAGGGGTCGCCGCGACGCTGCGCGCGCACGGCACCGAGCCGCTGAGAACAATCGTCAACGGCGTCGGCCCGTGTCCGCGACCCGCGGCCATCGCAGCGCTCCGCCGCGAATGGGGGCTGGCGTCAGGGTTGCGACTGATCGTCGCCGCCGGTCGGCTGATGCCGCAGAAGCGCCACGACCTCGCCATCGGCGCAATGGTCCGCCTTCCTGACGCCGCGCTGGTCATCGTGGGCGACGGGACGCTCCGCCCCAACCTGGAGCGGCAGATCGAGGAGCTGGGCCTGAGCGGGCGCGTGCGACTTATGGGTGCACGCACCGACGCCCGGGCAATACTCGGCGCTGCCGACGTGGTTGTGCAGCCTTCTGACTGGGAGGGATTGCCGCTCGTAGTCCTCGAGGCCATGAGCGCTGCCCGGCCGGTGGTGGCCACGCGGGTCCGCGGTCTCCGCGAGCTGATCCGCGATGGGGTCGACGGCCTATTGGTGCCGTCCGGTGACGCCGATGCGCTAGCCACGGCCATCGCCACGATCTTGACGGATCACAACCTGGCATGCCGGCTGGGCGGCGCCGCGGCGGCGCGGTTCGAGCATGAGTTCAGCGAGGCCGCCATGGTCAGTGCCTACCGCTCACTCTGGCTATCGCTCGCGACGCGGCGGCCGCTCTAACAGTCAGGGCACGAATGGCTCGCCTCATCCGTTTGCTACTCATCGCCCAGCCGCTTGACGCCGGCGTTCCCCGCCACGTCCTGGACATCGTGGACGAGCTCGACGCGCAGGTCTTCAACGTGACCGTCGCATGTCCACCACAGTCAGTTCTCTGGGAGCAATTAGTTGGCCGCGAAGAGGTGCGGCTGTACCCGTTCACGCGGCATCGTGAACCTCACGCGAGCGATGTTGCCTGGTTGCTCAAGCTCCTCCCACTGGTACGAAGGAGCGACGTCATACATGCTCACTCCAGCAAGGCCGCCTGGCTGGCCCGGGCGTCCGCGTTGTTCGCAGGGCGGCGCTCATCCTGCGTCGTCACCCCACACGCCTGGTCGTTCTGGGCGCTGTCGGGTTGGCGCCGCCGGACGGTCGAGGCGTTGGAACGCGTGGCGGCGCATGCCTGCGCTGCCATCGTCGTGGTGGCCCGTCACGAGCAGCATGAAGGGCTCAGGCTGCGCATCGGCCGTGCCGAGCAATATCGCCTCATCCCCAACGGAATCGATCTGCGGCGCTGGACTGGTGATCGGAGCCCCGATCCAAACCTTGTTCTGATGGTCGGTCGTCTGGTGCCGCAAAAGCGTCCCGAGCTCGCCGTCCACGCCCTCGCCCTGGCCAGGCGGCAGCGTCCGGCGATGCGACTCGCCATAGCCGGCGGCGGCCCCCTGGAACACCCGCTGCGGGTATTGACCGCAGCCTTGGGCGTCGACGAGGCAGTGGTGCTGCTCGGGCCGCGCCACGACGTGCCGGACCTCTTGGCGAGGGCCAGTATCGTGCTGGTCACGTCCACTTATGAGGGCTGCTCCCTGGTGATTCTCGAGGCCATGGCTGCGGGAGTGCCGGTGGTCGCGGTGCGTATCGGCGGCATCGACGAGGTCGTTGAGGACGGTGTCACCGGCCTGCTATGCAACGCTCGCCCTGAGGACATCGCGGCGGCGCTCGTCCTTCTTTTCGACCATCCTGCGATGGCACAGCGACTAGGCGACGAAGCTCGTCGTCGGGCGTGGCAGCGTCACGGTCGACACGACATGGCTCTTGCGCTGGCTGCGCTGTACGAGTCGCTCGTACCCGCCGATCGCCGACGCGTTGCACCCGACCCCCGAACAGCTGTCTGACGTCCCGCCCGCCTGGTACCGACGCTGCCGTAATACTGGACACGGCTGGTTGGACGATCGTCACCATACCTATATGGTCACGTGCAGGTCACGATTGGACGACGATGCCGTAACGGGCGATGACGTCGGGGTGACGAGGGCCGCACCCCTGGGGCCACCCCGCGTGGCGGTCCCATACTCGTCGCAGCTACCTGAAAAGGGCAACCCCATCGCGAGATGGGCACGCAAAGTCACGGGTCTCACTGAGACAGCCGAGCTACCCAAGGCCGCACGGGGGCCCCTGGAGAAAACCCCATGGTTCGAATTCCTCGTCTACTTCTTATATGCGCTTCCGCGACGGTCGGGATGGGGCTAATGGCATCGTCCCCAGTTCAGCGGGCAGTACCCTCGACGCCACTGGCCAGCTCTCAGCACAGCGACGGTCACCACAAGAGGTCGCTGCCGACGCCCATGCCCGCGTCCACGCCAGGGCCGACGCCCACGCCCGTGTCCACGCCGGGGCCGACGCCCACGTCCGTGTCCACGCCGGGGCCGACGCCGAACCCGACAGCTACACCGTCGCCCACACCCGGCGCCAATTCCGCGGGCGACACGCAAGCATTCCTACTGGACTTGGACGGAATGAGCTACGACTGGGCGCAAGTGGCACCACACTACGCGGCCATCGCATTGAACGCGTGGGATTACCCGTGGATTCCCGCCATCCGCGCGGCAAATCCTAGCGTCAAGATCTTTGAATACAAGGACCTCACGTCGTCGCGCACCTCCGCATGCAGCGACGGAGCTGATCAGGCGCAACTGCCTACCGGCGTCGGCTACTGCGGGGCGATGGCGAATCACCCGGAGTGGTTCCTGCGCAACACCACGGGCGGCCTGCTGCAGGAGAATGGCTACCCGACCCAGTTCGAAATGGACTATGGCAACCCCGCGTATCAGCAGCAGTGGGCGAGCAACGTGGCCGCGGACCTCGCTGCTCACGGCTGGGACGGGGTCGAGATGGACAACGCGCTCGACACGGCCAACGCCTACGGAGTGTCGCCGAGCCATCCGACCGATGCCAGCGTGCAGACCGCGATGGCCGCGATGCTCGCGCTGGTGGGTCGGCAGATCAAGGCAGCCGGGAAGCTAGCGGTCGCCAACCTCGGCTATGACACCAAGTACCCAAGCCTGTGGGCCTCCTGGCTTCCCTCTGTGAGTGGCTTGATGGACGAGTACACATGGAGTTGGGACACGACCGTCGATCAGAGCGCGGCCGACTGGAATGCTTTCGAGAATGAGGTGCGTTCCTGTGCGGCCGCCGATGATCTCTGCTGGTTCCGCGTCGGCGCGTACCAACTCGTACCGTCCTCCCTGGTCGACTTCGTCACCGCCAGCTACCTGCTATACGCCGACGGAACGAGCGCGCTCGGCCCGGGTGACATGCTGTGGAGCAATTACCCGGAGATGTACACGAACCTTGGTGCCGCGCTGGGCGCCGCATACCTCAACGGCAACGGCAACTGGCAGCGTGATTTCCAGGGTGGATCAGTGATAGTCAACCTGTCGACCTGGACAGGGGTGGTGACCTAAATGTAGGTTGCGATCCCGCTGAGGGCGCGTGCCCTGCTCCGGATGCGGCCGCGAGGTCAGGATGTGGGCCACCACCTGCGCTGTCGCCGTGCCGGTCTGCTCCGCCTAGCGCCCGATCCGCCCCGGGGTCCACTCCAGATGACGCCGGTGCGACGGCGGCATGTGCGCCGGGTCGGTGCTGTAGCCGCGCCGGTAGCTGCGCGCGTGGCTGGCCACGCGCCGACCGCGGAGGAAGAGCTCGACCACCGTAGCTACGAGGGAACGCGTGCCTCAGTTCCGACCCTTGCGCGTCTGCGTCCGACCGCAAGGATCAGGCCGCCCATAACCACCAGGCCAACGCCAAGGCCAGGAAGCGCGGAGGCCGCCCCTGTGCCGGGAACCGGGACCGAGGAAACCGTGCACGCGCCGGCGGGTGGGGTGATGTGGTTGTCGTCCAGGGTGAGCGCGCCGTTTCGAGCCAGGGCCCGTCCTTTGAGGATATTGGCGCCGGTCACGATGGTGATACTGGTGAGTGCCATCAGGCGGAATCTGGGTAGTGCCTCAGTCAAACTGAGGCACTACCAACTGACGCAGTCTGTTGACACTTGGGCCTCCACTTCACGAGGCGGCCCGGCGGACCACAGCGCACGCGGCGGTGCCACCGTCGTCGATGAACCAGACCGACATCCCCGATCGCCCACCCGCGATGGCGAGCTCGAGGTCAGAGGTCAGGTCGACGGGATGGCGATACTCGAGGATCCCCTGCAGTCGCTGGGCCGCCAGCGTGTCGGTGCCATCCGCACCCCCGGCGAGCGCTGTCTCGACCGCCGCCCAGTACACTGCGTTGTTGGCATGGCCCAGCATGTCAATGTCGGCGACGCGCAGCGGCCAGCGCACTCGCTTCGCCTCCGGCGCCGGATCGGGCGCGAGCTCGAGCTTCGCGGACACCTTTCGTCCCTGGGTCGACGCCGCGTAGAGGTCGTCGAACACAGCCGGGAGCCGCGTGAGCCGGGAGCTTGCCCGGTCGATGAGGACCCACAGGCTCTCCGCCTCGGTGCGGCCGCCCGCGTCACCGGCGATGCTGGTGCGCCGTGCGCCCCAGCGCGATCCAGAGCCGCTGGCCCAGGTGGACAGGGCGACCGAGTGATCGGTGCCGAATGGGGTCACTACGTCCATCGCGGTGCGCCGCACCACCCACGCGAGCGCCTCGTCCTCCGCTCCCGCGTCAGCGAGGTCGTCGGACGCCACGTCCTGCATGTAGCGAGCCATCGCGTCGAAGCGCAGACGGCCGTCCGGAGCGGCATCGGAGAGCCGGATCCTCCGCTGGGACCGGTAGACGCGGCCGCTGCCGGGTTCTGGGAACAGCTGAGAGTAGCTCAGCGTCGAAGCACCTGCACAAGGAATGGCGCGGGCTTGTCCGTGATCCTGGTTCCAGGTTTCGTTGGCACAGTGAGGAGAGAAGCTGCGAAGAGACATCCTCGCGAAACATTAGAGATCACACCTGACGGGTGCTCGCTTACCACCTTCGCCCCGCACCCCACCGAGAACCCGAGAGGTTTCGACAGGCTGCCCGTTCGAATACGTGATAGCGAACTGCCACTGACGATCAACGCCGACTACTAGCATGAACAACGCGCCGAGCATCAGAGATCATGACCCACCCACACGTTCGGGTTCACAGTAGGCGCAGATACTTCCGTTTGGAACGATAAGGCCACCACCGCGTGTCGCGCCGCCTCGCCGAAAGCCTGGCAGACACCGTTGCCGATGAATGAGCCTCAGCGGCCGCCGACGGTGGCGGTGGGTCGTCCTACATTGCCCATAACAGCAGCTGTCGCTTGAAGGTGACTTAAGCCCTGGCCGCCGTGCGCAGCGACGGACAGCGGCTGCCACTCGTTCCAGGTCGCGAGCCGGGACTCGTAGTCGGCGGTGGCGATGGCCAGCGGCGCCTCACCGAAGAAGACCCGCAGCGGCGGGTTGTCAGAGTCCACCAAGGTGAGCACGGCGTTCCTGGTCGCAACCGGGTCACCGGGGGTACCGCGCCGGCTGGGCCGGTTGGCAGCCTGCTTACGGACCTCGTCGTAGGCGGGCAGCGCCGTGGCGTGCTTGGCCGAGCTGCCGCCCCAGTCGGTGGAGTAACCGCCGGGCTCGATGAGGGTGACTTTGATGCCGAAGCCCGCAACCTCCTGCGCGAGTGATTGGCTCAGACCTTCCAGCGCCCACTTCGACGCGTGGTAGATGCCGACGGTGGAGAACGCGGAGATCCCGCCGATGGAGGAGACCTGCAGGAAGTGACCGCTGCCCTGGGCCCGCAGGAACGGCAGCGCCGCCTGGGTGACCCAGAGCGCCCCGAACAGGTTGGTCTCGATCTGCTCGCGGGCCTCCGCCTCGCTGAGCTCCTCGACCATGCCGAACTGGCCGTAGCCGGCGTTGTTCACCACGACGTCCAGCCGGCCGAAGTGCTCGTGCGCCCGGGCGACGGCTGCGAAGACCGCCTCACGATCGGTGACGTCGAGGGAGATCGGGAGCACCGCGTCGCCGTGCGCAGCGACGAGGGCGTCCAGGCTGCTGGCGTTGCGGGCGGTGGCGACCACGGAGTCACCGCGCTCCAGGGCGGCCAGTGCCCACTCCCGGCCGAAGCCGCGGGATGTGCCGGTAATGAACCAGATCTTGGCGCTCATGTGGTGTCTCCTCATGTGGTGGGGTTCGGGTCAGCGCGGCTCCGTCAGCGCTGATCTGGTGGCGGAAGCGGTCACGTTTGGTGGGCAGGTCCCACAGGGTGCCCGGCCAGCACCTCCCGGTCCTTTCCTGAGCCGACGCAGGCGATCAGTTGGAGGTTACCGTCTATCGCGGCGCTCGCTGCAGACTGCGCGATTGCGACTCTCTTCGATGCCATCTCAGCGTTCGTCCCCACGTGGCCAACGTGTCGGGCGAGTGCCCGCCGGAGCGGTGCCTCGGCGGGCCTGCGCCTCAGTGCTTGATCGGAATGTGCGCCGCGGCCTTCGGAGGTGCGGGCTTCGCCAAGGCGAGCCGGACTTCCAGAATACCGTCGTGGTAACTCGCGGTCACGTCCTTCTCGCTAGCTCCATCGGGCAGCGGAATGGTCCGTGAAAACGAGCCGTACTGCATCTCCGAGAAGTGCTTCCCCTTCTCGTCCGTCTTGGTTTCGCTGCGCCGCTCGCCGCTGATCGTCAGCAACCCCTCGTCGACGGTGACGTGAACGTCCTTGTCCGGGTCGACGCCAGGCATCTCCGCGCGAACGACCAAGTGGCCGTCGTCGGCAAACTCCTCAAGACGCATCGGGAAGTCCTGCGTGAGGCCGAGCAACGGGAACACCGGCCAGCGCAGAAAATCAGCGAAGGATCTACCCAGCACATCGTTTGGATATCGTGGGGTGAGAGTCGTTGTGTCCGCCATGGTGACACCTCCAGTCGCTGTTATGTTTTCATCTCATACTCGGTCAATTCAACGACTTCGTACCACCGCTGAAAGTCACAAGAATGGCGCCGAAGGTCCCAGCGAAACGGCGACGCAGCGCGCGGCTTCCGGGGCACTATGGTCAAGAAGTCTCGAAACCGAGCGAGAAGCGCGACGACGAAGCGATTCTGAGCGACCTGGCGACCGCCTCAGGCGAAGGTCTGGCCATTCTCGGCTTGAAGCCGGCCCTCTCTGCGCTCTCCGAAGGACGGGTCAAACTATTGCTCATCTCGACGGAGTTGCAGAGTCAGCCGGGTGCGCTGTGCACATCCTGCCGAGCCCTGTCGTCCCCGGAAGCGATGTGTCCTATCTGTGGCGCGCCGACCGCACCGGTTGACGACATTGTCGAGGCGGCTGTGGAGCGGGCGGTCCACAGCGGAGAGTGCCGTTTCGTTCGCGGCGAATATCTTGATGCCGCAGCGGGCGGCGCGGCCGCCATCGTCCGTTACTGACACAAGGTGAGACACGGCGTATTCACGCAATGCGAGCGTGCGCGTTGCCACTGTGAGCGCCTCTCGGCCATTTGCCTGTAGCGAATCGATGGACGCCCTGGCTGCGGTCAGCTCAACCGAAGACGACTGGCACGAACACGCCGGCGACGGGGGTGCAGCACAAGGTACGCTCGACGTCCGGAACTCCGCGCTAGGCGGAGGTTCAAGGCCGTCGCCGTGCCGCCACGTGAGGAAGCCCTCGCGCACCCCAGCGATGCTTTTCTATGAAGAGCGGGCGTGATGTCAAGGGCTCGGCTATGGTCGATCCCGGGCCCGAGGTCGGGGGAGGTCAGTGCTCATCTTTCTATCGCCTCCTCGAGGGAGGACCATGTTTGGTGGGAGTGGGCCTGCCCCGGTTTGACGGACACGTTTGCTCAGCCGAGCACACAGCAGCGGGCGCGGATTCGTAGTCTGCATGACTGAGATTGCCGAGCGTCGTGTGCCAGCGTTCGCGGTGGTAGAAACCCTCGGAGTACTCGAAGATGCGCTCCGCGCAGCCGCGTGGGTCGACCAGCGGTTCCGCCAGGCTGGGCGATTATCAAGATATCGGCGACCTCGCCTTGCTCTTCCCGAATGTTCGTCTGCCGCGCCGCCCCGAACCTCGGGTCAGCCGACGCCCCGGCCGATGTTCGCCAGCGTTTCAGCGAGCGCTTGCTCCACCTGGTCGGCATCGTCCGCGCTCGTGGTCGACAGGTGGATCGTGACGGTCGAGCTTCCCGACTCGGCGTCCGCCACCTGCAGCCAGCCGTGGTAGGCGCTGGTGCCGGAGCCACCCCACTCGATGCGCCTGGCGGCGGAGTCGGCCTGGAATCGAGCGTCACCCTCCTCGTGCCTGCCCTCGACCTCTGCAGCGACATGGAGCTCGCCGCCGGTCATGGCGCCGGCACGAACCATCGTGGAGATGTACGCGGGCAGGTTCGCGGGGTCTGCGACGTACGCATATACGGTCGCCCCTGAGGCCGGAACGGTCTTGCTTCGCTCGTACTCAACCATGTGGGTCTCCTTGTTTCGCGAGGACAGCACATTCTAGGCGCGCACCCGGCGAGCGGTAGGACGCGGGGGTCGTAAGGTTCTTCGTCGTGCTCCGCCGTACCGGCCCACAATGGGACTCCGCGCTACCGAAGGAGGAGCAGTCCGGCTGGGCCGGTCATGGCTCGTCGGTGTGACCCTCGGGCGCGACAAGCTGCGAAGGCGGTTTTGGAATTCCTCGACTTCATCGGCTCTAACCGAAGATGCTGACCGCCGGGGAGGAACAGGCGGCGCAGGCCAGTATTCGCCAATGTCGCCAGAGCGGATCGCCGAGCGACTTTGCTGCGATCGCGGGAGTCCGAGCTATTGCGGCGCTGCGCTGCCCGCGTTCCTAGCGGTGATCGCTGGCGGGTCGACGGGCGTGAAGATAAGTACAGTGGGTACGCCGCATCGCACATCTAGGTTCACACGCTTATCGGTGAGGCTGCCGCCCGGCAGATTCACAGTGAGGCTGGAGGCGGGCAGGGCGTTACTCGGATTCGCGCAGTACCCCGGGGAGCCGATCATGATGTGGAGGATCTGGCCCGGTCCGACGTCCACACCGACATAGGTAGAGATATTTCCGACGGCTACCTGCTCCTGAACGCCCGACTGGAGCGTGATTGTCATCTGTGGCGGTGCGTTCACAGCACAAGCAAGACCCGAAATGTTGTGCAGGACCATGCTATACACCGCGTCTCCCTGATAGGCCCCCGCTCCGCCGCTGCCGACCTCGAAGTCACTGGTAATGCACCCTCTCGTCACGGGAGAGGGCTCGGGGGATGGCGACGTCGTTGCTGTGGGCTTTGGGTGCACGATCGTCGGTTCGCAGCCGGCAAGGCTGAGGGCCGCGAGCGTGGCGACGATCCCAACGGCCTCCCAGTGGGCCATAGAACACCCTCCAGTTGCGCCAGCGCAAGGGGTGCGCAGTCGGCGCTTAGTGGAACGTCTGAACCCGAATTCCAGATACGCCGCTCAATCGGCCGAAACGTTTGCTCTCCGCCGCTTGAGCGGCCCGAAAGAGGTGATCGTGGCGCACCCCAGCGTGCAATTAACACAGCAGAGCTGATAGCCGTTTGGTCAGGCGGAGGCGCGTGTCTGCTGGATCCAGAGCAACGCCAGGCCAGCTGCCACGTCCGCCGGGAGTAGGAAGACCCCGATCGAGAAGAGGCCAAGGAAAGTGACGCCCGCAAGCCCAAGACAGCCGAGGCCTGTCACTGGCAGGGAGAGCTTGCTCCATCGATTCAGCCCGGAACCGGCGAGCACGAGGCCAGCTGCAATGAGCGGAACCAATAGGATGCTGCTCCATCTAAACGACTCGGTACCTCCAGACGTGACACAGGAGCCGCTCGAGGAACAACCGACGCCGCTGGTTTGATACACGGGTCCGACCAACAGAAAGACGATAGCGGCCGCCACCAGCAGGAGGCTCGTGGCACCGGCAACCTCCGCCTTTTTCACGGCTGCCCTGATCATTCGATCGCCACGTTGGTGGTCGTACGCCGGCGCGTGGGGGACGCCTTGCCGAGCAGTTGATCGATCCATGGCGCGGCCTGTACCAACGTCGTCATCAGCGCGCTCGATCCAGTGCTATCGCCGCCGCGCATCCTCGCGACGATCTCGAGCCCCATGTACAGTGCGATGACCGCCGAACCAATCACCGACGGATCAATCAGGCCAGCGAGTGGTGAGCCGGCGAGGATGCGCGATGCCAGCTCCTCCGCGAAGACCATCCAAGCCTGCATGCGGTCGAGGATCTCGACACTGAGTTCGGGGTCGAAAGCCATTGCTCCGACGATCTCCTGCACCGCGGTGAGCTGACCGAGTTGGAGATCCTCAGCGTAGAGCTCCTGCATCGCGACTCCCAGTGCTTGCAGGTTGAAGACGTCCGCGAGGCGGGCTTTGTAGCGAGCCAGGCGGTCGCCGCTCACCCGGTCGAGGACGGCCAGGAGCAGAGCGTCGACGCTGCCGAAGTGGTAGAAGACGAGCGCGGGGCTGAAGCCACCGGTGGTCGCGATCGCGCGCACCGTGGTATTCGCGTAGCCCGTGCTGGTCAGGGTGCTTAGAGCCGCGTCGACGATGCGTCCTCGCATCAGGTCGCCTGCTTCGTTGCGACGTTGACGGCGCCGATTGGGTCCGACACCGAACTCCGACTGTCCGATGTCCCTCGATGTGAGAGGGGAGTTGGTGACGGTGGTACGTCCAGGGCGGCGATTCTCCCCGACGGGTTTCGGGACCAGGATACCCTGATCGCTTGACTGGACCACATGATCAGTATATTCTGGTCGATGTAAACCGTCAACAGAAGCACCGAAGGGTTTGAGGTGGCGCCTCGCGTGAACTCCGTCGTTGCCAGCCAGCCTCCGACAAGAGATGCTCGGCACGCCCATCAGGTTCTCGCGGGCCTATTGGCGCTCTGCACGTCGGCTCTGGCGATCCTGTTGGCGATACTGCTCGGGATCTGGTGGCGTCAGCCGGCCTATGTCATGCCCTTCTGGGTGGTACTGGCGGGTAGCCTCTGCGCCGCGATGACGGGGATTGGTGGAGTCTTGGCAACACGCCGAGGTCAGGTCACCTCATGGCTTGCGCCAACCGTCACCCTCGCGGCCCTGCTCGGCTTCCTCGTGGCGGGCGTTCTCGTCCTCCTTCCGGTCATGGTCGTGCTGTTGCTGGTGGCAAACCACCAGGGACACAGGGTTGCGGCGATCACTCAGCCGAGGCGACGCGTGAGTGCGGGACTCGTTCTCACGCTGGGACTTGTCCCGCTCTGCCTACTGGTCCTGCTTCGAGGCCCAGTGGTCGATTGCATGTCTCATGGGGTCGATGAAGGTAGCCCGATCTGGATGTGGTTAGGGAGCCTCGGGACGGGGGCTGGCATTGCAGGGACTGGCTCTTCCACGTCTTCTGACCTTAATCAGACGACTGGCAGCGTCACGGCTGGCGGGACGACCTACTCATTCGTATGCGTTGGACCTAAGCTCGCCCAGTTCGCCAAGCAGTGAATCGACTCTTGTTCGCCGCAAGCGACCGCGACGGATTCAGTGCGGATGTGACGTCTCAGTGGGGATTGGCTAGTTGCCGGACCGGCTCCGAAGGGTCTGGGCACCCGCCGACGGTCGACCAGGCACCCGATCGCTAGAGTGGTCGGATGATCGGAGACATGGTGGAGGTGATTGTTGACGCTGGGACCGGGAGCGCGCGGACTTTCGAGATCTTGGCGACACGGGCAGGCGGGCGCGTCGAAGTGACCACTGCTCACGGCGTGGTCGAGGTGGCGGAGCTCACTCGTACGGGACACCTGGTGCGCGTCGGATGCTTCATGGCGACACGTGTTATCGCGATCGTTGTGCATCCGGCATCCGGCCCAGTAGCGGGACGCGAGCCCCGTCGGAGCGCGCGGTCCGAACAAGAGGAAACCCTGCTCTGAGGGTAGCGCCCCGGTGGCGCATGCTTCCGGCGTAAGCCGAGCGTGTCGGCTGACCGATCGACGCCAACAAGCCATTGGCTTCGCTCCTTCGGTCGCCTAGGGAGCCTCAAGGCCAGGACTCCAGGCCCCGATGAACCGGCTGGTCGAGGGCGCCCGAATGACACGGTGGTCGCGCAGGCGAGCATCCGCCAATGTCGCCAGAGACATCGTCTAGACGAATGAGCGCAGGCGCATCTCCCAGGGCAGGCTTCGTTCGTGCCATCGGCCCCGAGCCATAAGGTCCTGCGCCTTGCGGATGACGTCGGGGCGCGGCCGACCGAACGGATTTCGCTGGCCCTCATCCGCACCGTGCTTGGGCAGGCTGGCTTGTAGGCGGACCTAACCAGTGGGCGCTGTTGATTGCGCTCGTGCTTCTACTGATCTTCGTGGTTGCGGCCGCTCACCTGCGGACTTGAGGATGGAGCGGCGGTCACCGTTTCCATTCGCACGGCACAGGTTGTGGTCGCAGGCGACGGGCCGGCTTGGCTACGCCTGCGAACTTTGCGACCGAGCGCGAGCAACATCCCATCTGTTGATCCGACGAACCCCGGCCAGTCGACTCATCGAGTCATGGCAAGGAAAAGCGAAAGGTCCAGGGACCTGAAACCTGATCCTGCCTGATGGGAGTTGAGGTATCCGCGCCCCAAATCCAGTCGACGGTTAGGGTCCATTCTCCGTGGTGGCCGACGAAATCGCCTGACCAGGTCGTCACGTGTTCGCCGCGGGCATTCACGAAGAAGGTCCCGGTCGTGACCAGGTCGGCGGGGTCGCTCGGAGGTTGGAGGGTGCGGGAGTCCCAGCCTGTGCCGGATATGTGGGCTTGGGCGTTCCAGTCGTCGGCGCTGATCCCCGCGGTCGCCGCAAATCGCAGGTAGGCGCGTGTTTCCGACGGAGTTATTACCACCCGCTCCAGAGTGACCGGCACGCCTTTCACTACCGATGTCCTGACAATGGTCACGACCCGTCCTGGCGCGACGGGCAGACTGAAGCTGAAGGTGAATGGCCCGGCAGTCAGCGCGGCGCCGTTGAGCGTCTTCGCTGCGGCGCGGACATTCAAAAATGTGAGTCGAAGACTCACAGTGGCGATGCCGGAGCGCAGCGACTCGGCATCGAACGTCACGAGCCCAGCGCTGACGTGCTGAGTGTCCCCGTTGAGCCCTTGGCCGTCGATCAGGGGGAGCGTGAGCCCTTGCGCATCAGCCAAGCCGATCTTGCCATCGATGCCACTGGTCGAGTTGGCGAAACCCGACGGCACTTGGATCGTGTAGGCGACGAGGACACGGTTCGCGTCCGCGTAGCCGCGCTCAAGTGTCACGGTGACGCCGTGCGCCGTCTGCGACTGGCCGATGGTGCGCATAGGGAGAGATGTCGCCCCCTGCTCGGTTGTGAGCAAACGGCTGACGAGAGGTACCACGGCATAGGCAACGCCGCCGAGGACTAGCGCCAGTGCCACGGCTGTACCGAGCGCCCCAGCGCCTAAACGGAATCGGCGATGGCGAGGCGTACGAGAGTTCAGAGGAGCCTCTGCGCCACCGGCGTAACGGAGAGCCGCATCAAGCGTCGTCCTAAGCACTGTGGGAGCTGCGGCTCCCCGGTAGAGGGTCGCGAGGTCGACCACCAGCCTTTCCAGTGCAGCGTCGTGGTCGCTGTCCAACAGATCGGGATACGAGTCGATCGCGTGATTTAGCTTCATCCGTACTTCTCCTTGAGGGTGCGGAGGATGCGGGTGAGCTGCTTCTTCACAGCCGCTTCGCTCCTACCGGTAACGCCGGCGATCTGTCGAGAGGAGAGGCCGGCGGCGAATCGCAGGGCCAACAGTTCTCGTTTCTCGAGGTCCAGCTCCACTAGCAGGGAGCGGAGTCGCTCATACATCTCGGTTCGCAGGGCCGTCTCCTCAGGGTTGGCAGCGGAACCAGGCTGGGCAACACCTGGCAACAGTTCCTCAGGTGTGCGAAAGCGCGACCGATGGCGGTCCGCGGCGAGGTTACGGGCTATGCGGAACAACCATGCGGAGAAGGGCAGGCCGCGAGCCTTGTATTTGGGCAGAGCCGCGAACGCCTTGAGAAAGACCTGTTGCGTGAGGTCGGCTGCTTCGTCCGTTCCGGCCCGGACTTGGAGGTAGCGGTAGATAGCGTCAACATGGCGCTCGTACAGCGCCGCAAACGCTTCGGGTCGCTCCTGAGCGGCGCGGACTAGGGCAGCCTCGTCATCATCGGCGACGGCGGCGCACGCGGGTGTTGCGAGAAGCCGCTCGGTGCCCACGAGGCTATGCGCCATTTCCCGTACTCAATGCGGCCCCTCCGATTTCCAGCGCAGCCATCGTAAGTAACAACGGCATTTACGGTTGTCGGAGACAACTTGTCTGTTGGGACTCTTCGCCCAGCCCCAGCCCTCGGAGGGGACCATCACCATCCGGTGGTGGCGCCTCCCTGAGCCGTACGCCTCCGGGTTCGACACGGAGTTCGACTGGGAGTACTGGCCCGATCCCGGAATCCCGGACGAATTCGCCGAGCGTTTGCTCCGCGAGATCGCGGATCGTCTGTAACGACGAAGGACTGCGATTGCACCAACCGAGGCCCGGTCAGGCGACCACGGCTCACACGAGCGTCATGTCACCTGAGGTGGCTGTCGCGCTCCGCCCCCGCCCGAAAATTCAGGCCCAACGCAGACCCAACGCGCGTGCCTTCGCCTGCCTTGTACTGCCGTAAGCGCTGCGAATCTGAATACGGAGTGCCCGTCGGTGCCCCACCCTGCACCCCGCTCGGACGGTCTGGAAATGCGGTATACCGGGAAACTGGTATCGAGGGTTCGAATCCCTCTCGCTCCGGATTGTGATGTCTCAGGTGATGGTGC
>PLZA01000025.1:110805-147889 GCA_003153505.1 Candidatus Dormiibacterota bacterium | reverse complement strand
TGACGTGGCTGCGAATTGTGCCGGGAATGCCTGGCGAGCCCACCGTTGAGATCAAGCAAAGGCAGTCGGACGGCTCAGACAAGGTCGTCCGCAGTCTCGACGTGAAGGAGACGCGCGAGTTGATCGGCTGGCATCCGGCGTGGGACACGTAGCCCGCCGCCCTAGCCCCCGAATCCCAAAGAGGGTGAAGGGTCGGTCGTCGTCATCAACATCCGACTGACTCAATCCTGTTGCGAAGCCATGACTCTGTGCGGTTTCGAACAACCATAGGGACCACCTCCCGATGAGAACGACTGAAGAGCTGGAATTCTCGACCACAATATGCTCCCGCTGCGCTGACAAGGAGCGGCTCATCGTCAAAACACGAGATGGTGTCGTCAGCCGCTGCTACGTGTGCGGAGACGAGGCGAGTTGGCTGAAGGGAGCGCGCGCGACTGCGACCTCAGCCGCAGTATCAGCTAAGGACGTGTCCAGATGGTCCTTCAGTGAGGGAGACGCCCCGAGCCGCTTCAGGAGCCTCGACTCGGGGACGCCCCCCAACGACGCCATCGAAAAGTCTTAGCGAAGCTTGACGCTGCTGCCGAGCGGCGTGCTGTCGCGGACCACAGCCGCGGGGCGTCGCGCATTGCGAGGACGATGCGAGCGGCACCCGGGGAGGGGTGGTACGGGCGGGGCTGGGTGGCTCCTGCAGAAGACAAGACGGACACCAAGGCCGCGAACTCCGCAGCCGCCGCCCGTACCCGCACCGCCCCCCTAATCCGTCGGGCCGTCGGCATCCTCCTCCTGGGGGTCGTGTCGCTGCCGAACCCTTTCTAGGTATGCGTTCCGACGGACCCGGGCTCGATACAAGCCTGCGTTCATGTCCAGCATCCATGTGCTCCTGACTGTCTTCGGCCAGTGCGGCGAGCGGTTGACTGAGCGGGGTTCGTCCCTGTGCTTTCCGATCCGCCTCGACGACGAGCACGTCCGGCCCGACCAGCTTCACCAAGTAGGAGGCTCGGTCGTCGTCGACGTGCAGTTCGAGTTTCACGCCACGAGTTCGCAGGAACGCAAGATCGGCAAGTGTGTCAGGGAAGTGGTCGGCGGCTATTTCCAGCAGCCGGAGCCATGGGCGAGTCGAGGACTCATAGCGGACGACGGTGTTCACCAGTCTCATGTCGCGCTCAGTATCCGGGACTGGTGGAGCCGACGAACTCGTTGCACCGATTTGGCGCTGCTGCGTTATGAAGTCGGGATCACGGTGTCAGGTTCGAGCACGCCGTGAACGAAGCCCGCCAGCCAATGCAGCCGCTCGGAATCGCGTGCCGCCGGCCGCTCTGACACTACCCACTCGCTGAGCGTCGTCCACTTGTTGTCAAAGTCACCCGAGTCGATCTGGTCCGCCGCGGATCGGCAACGGCGAGAGAAGCCGAGGCCTGCGTCCTTCGCGTACAGCGTCTCGATCGTTTTGATCTCGTCAGGCTGAGCGCTCTCCTCTCGCCAGCGCTCGCCGCTCCTCTTGCCGTGCTCCCACCACGACCACCACGATTGACTCATCGTTGCTTCCCTTTGGGAGCGCCGACGAGGAAGCCCCAGACGGACCCAGTCAGGGGGTCAATTCCAACCACGATGTCTCCTTCGTTTCATGAGGTACTCGGGGCATGCGCCTCCCATCCAAGTCTCCGCAGCATCTCTGGAGTACGAACAGGGCCGGAAGCCACCTTTCGTGTGGGCAAATGACCCTCGGCCACAACCAATCGGGCGGCAGCCTCGCCGCCCTTTGGGACGGTGACCCGGCTCGACGTCGCGGTAGTGGACTGCTCCGCCGAGTAAGGTCGTGTGATGCAAACGAACGACCCCCATGTGAGCCCGGCCGCGGATCCCACTGGCGCGAAGCAGGCAGACCTGGCGGGCCCTGGCATCGGGAGCTACGAAGAGCTCGAGCAGGTGCTCCCGAGCGACTACAAGCCTCTGCTGAATCCTCGTGAGACGCAGGTGGCGATCTTTGAGCTCAAGCGGCACATCGAGGACCGCCTCTGCGCCGAACTGGGGCTGATGATGGTCCAGGTGCCTCTGATCGTGACGGCCGAGTCCGGCGTCAACGACATGCTCGATCGTGACGGATCGCGCACGCCCATCCAGTTCCACATCGCGAACGACCGAGGGCTGCACCCAGTGGAGGCCCAGGTCGTCCAGGCGGCGACGAAGTGGAAGCGCCTGGCACTGCGCGAGTTCGACATGCTTCCCGGCCAGGGCTTGTGCACAGACATGCGCGCTATTCGCAAGGACTACTTCCTAGACCACGATCACAGTGCCTACGTCGATCAATGGGACTGGGAGCTGGCGATGACCGCCGCCGATCGCAATCTCCAGTTCCTGAAGGATGTCGTACGCCGAATCTGGCGCGTGCTCAAGGGCGCCGAGGCGCGTGCACTCGAGCTGTTCCCGGCGCTTCGCGCCGGCGGGTACCCGGAGCTGCCCGACGAGGTGGCCTTCCTTCACGCCGAGGAGATCCTGGAGCGGTATCCAGACCTGCCCCGCAAGCAGCGCGAGACGCTGATCCTTCAAGACCATCCCGCCGTCTTCATCGTGGGCATCGGATGGACGCTTGCGGACGGGTACCCGCATGAGATGCGGGCAGCAGACTATGACGACTGGTCCACTGAGGCGCACGAAGATGATGGACGCACGACCCATGGTCTCAACGGCGACCTGCTCGTGTGGAACCCGGTGACCCGGCGGCGGCACGAACTGTCTTCGATGGGCATTCGCGTGGATGCTGCGGCGCTACGCCGCCAGCTCGAGATCACCGGACAGCTCGACTGGTTGACGCTCCCCTACCACCGCGCGATCAGCGGGAACGAAGTGCCCTTGAGCGTCGGGGGCGGCATCGGCCAATCGCGCACTCAGATGCTCCTGCTGCGCAAGGCGCATCTCGGAGAGGTGAGCGTCAGCGTGTGGCCCCAGGAACTGAAGGACATCTGCGCGCGGCGAAACATCGTCGTGCTCGAGTGACTGTTCGAATCCTCGAGACGAGGAGCTCCTAAACTCACCAACACCGTGCCTGGTCGTCGCACGACGCGCCTAGGATCGAGCGCCGGTCGTCGCGGTCTTTAGGATTGGCTGGGCGGCCCGCGTGCGTCCGGGCAAGAACGCCAGCACCAGTACCGCCGCAGCAACGGCGATGCCTGCAGAGATGACCAGGGTTTCGTCCATTCCCGACATGAACGCAGCGTGTGCGGCGTTTCGCACCTGCGCTGACAACGGCGCCGGGAGTTGGGCCGCGACCGCGTTCGCTGCGCCCACCGACTGCTGGATGGCGTGCACCACTGGGGTGGGCAGTGTCGACGGAAGATGCAGGTCGGTCACATATCGGTTCAGATACAAGTTGCCGAGCAGCGCGACCCCGACGGCACCGCCAACCTGGCGGAAGGTGTTCGCCACAGCCGATCCCGCGCCGAACTCCCCCTCGGGGAGCGCGCCCATGATCGCGTCGAGACCCGGGGTCATCGCCACCCCGAGACCGACGCCCATCAGCGCGAGGCACAGCCCGACGAAGCCGAATCCTGTCTGCACGGTCGTCGTGCTGAAGAGAGCGAGACTGACGGCGAGGATGGCGAAACCCGAAACCATCGCAACCTTCGTGCCGATGCGAGGGAGCAGACGGCTGACGACCGGCGCACCCACGAGCAGACCGCCGACCAGGGCGAGGACGCGCACCCCGGAGTCGAACGGGCTGTAGCCGAGCACGTTCTGCAGGTATTGCGTAAAGAGGAGCATCGCTCCCGTCAACACCAGTCCGACGAGCCCAAATCCGACTGCCGCCCATGTGAATCGCGGGTTTGCGAAGAGGTGGACGTCGAGCACCGGGTGGCGGGATCGCGCCTCCCATACGGCGAAGCCGGCGAGGAGCACGACGCCACCGATCATCGTGGTGAGGGTGACGCTGTCCCAACCGCGAGTCGGCTGCTCGATGATCGCGTAGACGACCGTGGTGAGCCCGGCAGCGGCAAGCATCACGCCGACTGGATCGGAGGGCCGGGGAATGGGGTTGCGCGACTCCGGCACCAGCAGCACCACCGCAACGAGCGCAGCAAGGATGAACGGAACGTTGAAGATGAAGATCGATCCCCACGCGTAGTGATCCAGCAGCCAGCCGCCGACGATAGGGCCGAGCGCAATGCTGACGCCGGTGACAACCGACCAGACGGCGATCGCGCGGGCACGTTCGGTGTCGTTGAAGATGGTCGGCAGCACGCTGAGGGTAAGGGGCATGACGATGGCGCCACCAAGGCCCATGAAGGCGCGGAAGCCGATGAGCTCCTGCGCCGAGCCGGCGTTGGCGCAGAGCAGGGAACCGATGAGGAAGAGTGCGAGGCCCACGACGAGCACGCGCTTTCTCCCGAGGCGATCCCCGAGGCTGCCGGCGGGAAGCAGCAGCGCCGCGAGCACCAGGATGTAGCTGTCCATGATCCACTGCAGATCCGTGGAATTGGCGTTGAGATCCCGGACCAGTGTGGGCAGCGCGACGCTCAGCACGGTGAGGTCGAGGCCGATGACAAGGAGACTGAGCGACAGCGCACCCAGGATCAACCAGCGGCGAGGGTGCCCCGGCCAGGGCCGCTCGCCGAGGCTCTCGGGCAGGTCGGCGTCTGTGGGAGTCATAGCCACTCATGGTTCCGCACGAGCCGGGCGAAGCTCCAGGGTCCAAGGGCCCCAAGATGTGAGGACCTCAGGCTCGAAGGATTGACTGGAATGGCAACGGGAGCGCGTTCCGCGTCAAGCTCATGCTGTGGCCTAGGCGAGGGTGCGTAAATGCGCCAGAGGTTCGAGCCCAAGAAGACCGGCCAGCCTTCGCGGGAATCCGTTGGATAGCACGCCTCAGGGCTCTCGCATCAGCCTTTCGAAATTCGAGTCCGGCAGCATCGAAAGTTCTCTGTGACAGCCGGGACATTCAGGGGGTGCTTGGTAGTAAAAGACTTCGCCATCCTGACGCGTTCGGACGGACAGCGTGTATTCGATCTCGCTGCCGCAATCATGTGGGCAGGGCAACGCGACATGGCCACGATGCTGAGGGAAGTTCACAGCCGCGAAGCGTACGCCTCTCTCGTCAAGACTGTGGCTCGAACCGAGGAGGGCCGCTACCCCCGCGCAAGCGCGCCCCCGTACCTCTGTCAGGGATTGGTCCAGTAGCTCGCCTTCTTGAGGATCGGCCAGTAGCCACTGGTCGTCGGGGTGCTGGCCTTGAGCGCGTTCTGCTGGACCCACGTCTCGGTCTTGAAGTTGGAGTGCACCCACGGGATCAGCGACCCGAGAACGTCGGAGCCCCCCAAGCCGAGCGGCTCCTCGATGGCGACAGCCGACGGCACCGACGCGGGCAACCATTTGTGCCAAGCGGTCGGGACTTGCTTGCATCCAGAGAGTAGGGACGATGTCGTCACCCCGACGCCGGTCCATGTTCCCGTCGTCGGCAGAGACAAGGTCATTTCGGCCTGGTCGCCGAGGCCCGCGGCCTGCACGGAGGTGATCCCGGTCAGCGTCGCGAGGTGCTCGCCGAACGCCTTGATGAAGGCAGTCCAGAAGCCAAGGAACCCGCTCGGTATGGGGACGGCGATGGTCACCACGGTGCCGGTGTGTGCAGGAGGCGGATGGTGACGTCCGGGCAGGACGCGATCACCTACGACGGGGCGAGCGTTCCGGGAATGATTAGGTAGGCGCGCGCAACGGGATGGTCGATGATGATCAGCCAGTCCATTCGTGCCATTCCAAATGGAACATCTGGGTCACCGTCAGTGATATCAGCCGGCTTTGTACCCGAAGCGCCGCAACAGGTCCTTGCGTTCGGCGATGTCCAACTCACCTTCGATGCCCGTCGGTTTGACTCCGTCGATGACGCCGATGATCCCGCGTCCCAACTCCGTCTCCGCCACCACGACGTCGACAGGATTGGCGGTGGCGCAGTCGATATGACATACCTCGGGCACGGCCTGGACCGCGCGCAGCACGTTGATCGGAAAGGCGTTGCCGATCAGGATGAGGAAGGTGTGCCCGGCACCGAGCTGGAGCATTGTTTCGCGGGCCTGGACGGTGAGATCGTCGTCGGTGCCGCTCCAGCGCACGAGCGCCTTTCCCGACGCCTCCGCAAATGCCAACCCGAAGCGGATTCCTGGCACCGAACTTACCAACGCTTCGTGCAGGTCTTCAACGCTCTTGATGAAATGGCTCTGTCCAAGGATCAGATTGACGCCCTCGCCGGGACGGATCGCCACCACATGCAGTTCCATCGTCTTTGCCCTCACACCATCCTGCCATCTCGCGAAATCCTAAGTGTTTTCACGTTCGCGCCGAGCGCGAGGACTCGTCCGCCGCGCTCTCCTGGTCTTCGCCATCACCCGCCTCGACACTGACGGCGGCGGCGGCGTCCACGGCGCCTCACCAGACGGTGCGGCGGAGTGTGAAACGCTTCATCCACCCCCTACCTCCCTCCTCCGACTCTGCTCGCTCGGGGCTGGGTTTCCTCCTGACGAGCGGACCAACCCCACCGCGGCACGCGTGGTGTGATGGACGCGTCGGCAGACAGCGGCTAACCTACCCCCGAGACCGCGTCAGCGGAGAAGCGCCTGGGCAAATCTGAGCAAGTATGAGCGTCGACTACCAGGACCGATGGGTCGCATGCACGCCAAACGATGTGCGTCTTCGGGCCTACAACTTTCCCTGGGGAACCAAACGCATCCGTTATGCATCGATTCGCGCAGTTCGGCGTGTCGAACTCTCCACCGTGCGAGGGATGTGGCGGATCTGGGGTACAACCAACCCGCGCTACTAGGCGAACCTGGACCCGCAGCGGACGCGCAAGCGGGTCGGTCTCATCCTTGACCTGGGGCGCCACATCCTTCCCTTTGTCACGCCCGACGACCCCGATGCGGTGGAGGGGTTGATTTGCGATCGCGCTCATCTGCCCGCCGGTTCTGGAGACGCAGGTCAAGGCCCGATCATCTGAGCCCCCGACGCAGCTCATGTCCAGCCTGTCGGTTGTCGTGTGTGTGTAATGGGATCACCCAGAGCCGAGCCATCCTCCGCGCTCCGTTGTGCGCGTCAACCACAGCCGATCCCGGATGTTCACGACAAGACGAGCTTTAACTGCCGCCACAAACGAGCCCGAGCTCACTTCGCTGCGTTCTGCCTCGTGCGGATCATCGAGTAATTTTGTATCATCACGCCCTAAGTTGCGAGCGATTTTGCGACGTTTCGGCGCACCTGATTAGTCACTCCAAATCGACCCCCCGCACCCGCTTAGTCGATGCAGAGCAACGGATAAATAGGGTTAGATTATGTTGTTGCAAGCCACAAAACGAATTCAGGAGGTGCGCCCAGGAACGAGTAATTCTGGATCAGCCAATCGGAGGTTCGAATCCTCCCTCCCCAGCCAACCCGCCCCGACACCCTATTTCAACTCGTTTCAGCTGTTGCGGGTCCGGCGAGCGGGCCTTTGAAGATACGTCGAGTCACCCGGATATCCAGTGCTGTACTTGGGTTTTGCGGGTTAGTCCATCAACAGTTATTCCCAGCATTTGGGCCATTCTGGAGAAACACGCATGACCGACTGCACTGTCAAGGGCACTCTGCGCAGCAAGGGAGCTGAAGCACCAGTCGGCTCCGCTCCCAACACCCCGCGAAGACGGTCCTGACGTGGTCATCAGACTCGGTCGGGGGCTGACGCGCCGCATCGCGAGGAGTTGTATTGCCAGTCCTGCCTCTAGTCGGTGCTGCGCGGCCGTCTCCCAAGGTCGCATCAGACGGTCTGAAGCTCGGACGCGCTCGCGCGCCATCGTCGGGCCTATCTCGTCGCATTCACTGAGGGCCTGGCTACCCAACCGAGAACGATGCAATTCCGTCTCTAGCTCACACCCCCAGTCGCGACGGGCATCGTGGTGACCGCGACACGCTGGGCTGACTCTACGGGTCTACAAACCCAGGACTGACAAACCTGCAGATATCGCAACCGCGACTTGAAGAGCTAACCAGTGGTGTCGCGCTCCGTCAGCGCATCAAGTAAGTCCTGCATTGTCCGGCACGCAGCCTCAAATCGTTTCTTGCCGGCGATCTGAGCCCAGTGCTGTTCGATCTCCGCGACACGATCCCCGGCGTCCTCCAGGGCGCGAAGACCTCGATGGGTTGGGAAGATGAGTTTGGCGCGGCGATCACTGGCGTCCGGCCGGCGCTCGAGATATCCCAGCTCTTGAAGTTGACTGACGAGCTCTGACGTAGCAGCCAGGCTGAGCTGGGCCTTGGCGGCTAGGTCAGTGAGGCGGATTCCCTCGACCCCGAGGTTGCCGAAGACCTGGAGGTGCGGCGCGCGCAGATCCGCATACCCATGCTCGGGAGCTGGGGCAAACAGCTCGACCCGGAACTCCCGGAGTAGGCGCCCCAGGAGCTGGCCTATCGCCAACCGGTCCCGTGGCAAGTCCTGTGACGTCGGCATGGCATGTGAGTATACTTCGGTCACCGAAGCTTCGGAAACCGAAGTAACTTAGAGGAGCTGGCATGGACGAGCAGCAGCACGACATGGTCGCGATGGTCCCGACCAGACTTGGAACACTGCGCGTGGAAGCGTCGGGGACGGGTCGTCCCGCAGTGCTGTGGCACAGCCTGTTCGTGGACTCCACCTCCTGGGATCGGGCGCGTGCTCCGCTCGGGCAATCTCGACGGCTGTTCATGATCGACGGTCCCTCGCATGGGGCCAGCGCACCCGCCACGCGTCGGTTCACGCTCGACGAATGCGCCGGCGCGGCTCTCGACATCCTTGATCACCTCGAAATCACCGAGCCGGTCGACTGGGTGGGCAATGCCTGGGGCGGTCACGTGGGCACCCTCTTTGCCGCTGCCCATCCGGAGCGATGCCGAACCCTGGTTATGATCGGCACTCCCATCCACGCGCTCGGAGCATCCGAGCGGCGGCAGATTGGCGCCCTTGTCGCCCTCTATCGCGTGGTCGGTCCCGTCGGTCCTCTTGTCAAGGCCGTCGAGCGCGGCCTCCTTTCCTCCCGAACTCGCGCCACAGATCCCGACGCCGTCCGTCTCGTCGCCGACGCCCTCCGCCACGCCGACCGCCGCGGTATGTACACGGCGATGCGGTCCGTGATGCTCGCTCGGCCGGACCTGACACCGGCCCTCTCGGACCTTGCGACCCCAACGCTCATCATCACCGGCGATAAGCTGCCATCGTTCACCCCTTCGGACGCCCGGACCGCCGCAGCAAAGTTGCCGCATGGAACCGCCGCAGTCATTGCCGGCACGCGACACCTTGCCCCGCTCGAGGCCGCGCGATCCGTCGCCGAACTCGTGATCGATTTTTGGGGCCACGGGTCTGGATTTGGGGAGACACCGACCGAGTCAGCACGCGAAGTCACGGCGGGACCGAGTTTGGTGGACGCGTGATAAACGTCCGATAGACGCACCCGGCAACGATCAATGCGCCGCAGACAGCAAGCGGATACCTTCCCGCGGCGCCCTAGCTATTCTCGTACCAGGAGACGATGCGCGCGCGGCCCAGCGTGTGCGTGAACAGATTGAAGCCGAGAAACGCGGGCGTGGAGTCGGGGCCGATGCCGAGCAACGGGACGTCGACCGCGTGCGCCACGAAGTGGTACTGGTGAGGGCCGTGCCCCGGCGGCGGCGCCGCGCCGATGTAACCGGCGAGGCCTCCGTCGTTGCGAAGATGGAAGGCTCCCGATGGCAGGCTCTGACCGGCCTGGTCACCAGCGCCGGCCGGCAGACTGGTGACGCTGCTGGGAAGGTCGACGACGGCCCAGTGCCAGAACCCGCTTGCCGTCGGCGCGTCGGGGTCGTACACAGTCACAGCAAAGCTCTTCGTGCCCTCGGGGAAGCCGCTCCATGAGAGGGCCGGTGACACGTCCTCTCCGCCGGCACCGAAGATCCCGCTTCGCTGCGCCGACGGCAACTGCTCGCCGTCCTTGATGTCATCGCTCGACAGGCTGAACCACGGCACCTGAGGAAGATCGGCGTACGGATCACGACTCATCACGCACCTCCAGCGCGCCAGCGTACAAGAAGGACCTGTCATTGGCGATGGAGCACTATGGACGCCGGTGATCGAGCCCGGCTCGAAGTAGGGTGTTCGAGCCCCAGGCTTTGCCTGGCCATCGAGGATGTCGAGCACTTGGCTGATGCGCGCGGCCCCCTTCTTCTCCCGGGACAGCGAGCGCGTCCAGCCGGTCTCCTGAGTCAACCCAGCGCCCTGCGTGACGGCGGTGACGTCGAACCCGCGTCCATCATTGACAACCTCACGCGCCTCCTTGCTTCGCCTGAGCCCGATCCCAATGGGGGACGTTCGACGCATTTGGCGCGGATGTAACCGTGGATGAGGCGTTCCCGTTGAATGGGGCAGACATGAAACTCACCACCGTCATCGGCACTGCCATCGCCGCCGTCGGCCTCGCAGCATGTGGATCCAGTCCCGCCACACCGACTGCGCGGCCAACCCTTGCGCCGACCGCAACGCCCGTGCCGACTCCATCCCCCACTCCCGCGCCGCCTCCGTCGCTGGTGGTGACCGCAGGGGGGAATTCCGCGACCTCTGTGCAACTCAGCCTGGTCGGTGAGAACGGCAGCGTAGCCGCCACGGTCGAAGACCCCGGAGGCGTCGATGGCCATGCGTACTACGTCGGAACCGACGATGTCTACTTCCTCGACGGCACCACCGTGAAGGCGTTCGGTAGATCCGGCACCGTCTCGACCGTTGGCCAGGTGCCGCAGGTGAAGACATCAGTCACTGCGGCGGATCTCCAGGGGTACACCACGTTTGCCGTGTCCCCCGACCAGACAATGCTGGTGTTCGGCATCCCCTTGGCAATGACCTTCGACAACGGCGCGCCCACCGACCATTCACAGCTCTGGACCGAGCCCGCGGGCGGCACCGCCGCGGACGCGACCATGGTTTACGACGACGCCAACAACAGCGACAATGGCGGCGAGGTCCTGATGCCGTTCGCGTGGAGCACTACAGGGATCTCGGTTTCGGAGATGTGCAAAGGACTCGGCGGAATGGGACCGTTCCTCGAGTGGACTGGTTGCGCCCAAGCCACGTTTAACCCGACCACGCGGGCGCTCACGCAGACCCCGACCAATTACGCCGGGGGAGGAGAAGGGTATCTGTGCCCCGCTTCCATCGCACCCGGCTCGGCATGCGTGATCGTGGACTCGTCGAGCCTGACGGTGGTGCGCAACTCGGGCAACGAGACGCTGCCCCTGCAACCCGCAAACGCAGCGGTCTACGCTGATGCGATGGTGTCCGCCGACGGACGCTACCTGACGTATGCCGCCTACGTGGGGACCTTCGATTCCGGTTATTACGTGACCACGGTCGTGGATCTGAGCACCAAAAAGACAGTTTCCACCGTACGGAATTTCGCGCCGGAGGTGTGGCTCCCCGACGATCGTCTAGTCGGGTGGGATAACGACTTCCCGGAACATGGAGCGACCTGGTTGCTCTCACCTGCGTTCACAAGCCGCACTAAGATCTCACCCGTCCCGGCGGTAGGCGCCCTTGGGGTGCTGCCGCAGCACATCCCGCTGGCGTAGCCGGCTCCCAGCCACCCCGCTCCCCAGCCAAATTCGGCTGAAGCTTGACACCTCCTTCGGCCGAAGATTCACCCTCCTGAATATGAGGAAAGTTACAGGTTCTGTTGAAGGCCACTGCGACACTGAATCGGGCTGCTACTCCTGCACCCGAAACAAGACCCACTCTCCGGGCACACCCTTCAAAGCGTGGGCGCCGAGATCGATGAATCGAATGCCCGATCCCGCAACGAGATCCTTGACGGTGCTGGAGACGCGTACGTCGCTCGGCTCGGCTCCCGCCGCCACTCGGGCCGCGATGTGAACTGCGATCCCCGCGAGGTGATCACCCATCGACTCGCATTCACCGGTATGCAATCCCGCCCTGATCTCAATGCCGAGCGACCGCACGGACGCAGCGACCGCTTGCGCACAACGAATTGCGCGCGCCGGGCCATCGAACCGGGCCATAAAGCCGTCGCCGGCGGTGTCGACCTCGATGCCACGATGGATCGCCAGTTCACGCCGTACCACTGCGTGGTGGGCCTCGAGCAGGTCTCTCCACGCCCGATCGCCAAGCGCTGCCGCGCGCTCAGTGGATCCCACGATGTCGGTGAAGAGAACCGTCGCCAGAACGCGGTCGGTGTCGGGGGGCTGATGCGCGCCGGTGAGAAACTCCTCGATCTCGTTCGTGATCGCGTCGTAGTCCCCGAGGAACGGAATATGGTCGTCGCCGGGAAGCTCAACGAACCTCGCACCCGGTATCCGCTCGGCGACGGCACGGCCCTGGGCGACGTCTGAGATTCGGTCGCCGGTGCGGTGGACCACCAGCGTCGGAGCTTGGATGTGCGGCAGGACCTGTCGCACATCAATGGAGCTGAGGATTTCAGCCAGCTCGCGCCACGCACCCGGCGACGCGCCAAGACGCTCGAAGCGCGCCCACCACTGCTTGAATCGCGCATCGTGGGTCGGTCCCTGGAGGTCGAGGTTCTCTCCGGTGCCCATCTCCCGGGTGAACCGGTCAAAAAACAGCTGCTGCTCTTGCTCGGTCCGGCCGAAGGGCCAGTCAGCCGACCGTAGGGTCTTTGCAAAGGGCGCATACAGGACGAGCGCCCTGGTTCGCTCCGGGTAGCTTGCGGCAAAGAGCAGCGTCATCGCGGCTCCGCGCGCACCGCCGAAGATCGCCGCCGTCTTCGAGCCGGCGGCATCCATGACAGCGCTGACATCGTCCATCTGCAACTCGAGGACTGGCGATTCCGGACCGCGATCGGAGAGTCCGACCCCGCGCATATCGAACAGGATCAGCCTCGAGAAGGACGCAAGCCGGTTGAGGTAGCGAGCCCATGCGGGCCACTCCCACATGATTTCGAGGTTGGACCAGATCCCTGGCGTGTAGACCAGGTCGATCGGCCCATCGCCGACGACCTGGTACGCGATGTGCACGCCCGCGTGGACCGCATAGTGGATCGGCTTGTCCATCGCTGAAGGGTACGGGCTGAGGCGGACGCGCGCGGTTTGGGTCGGCGGGCCGAGCGTTCCGTCCATCCGGCGTCTGCAACACTTAACGTGGGCGAGTTCGACCAAACTCCGTTGTCGAGAGAATGGACGATAGAGGTGGTGACGCCGGGAGGGAGCTGCTCGAACGCGAAAGCCAGGTTGCCGAGCTGTCCGAGCGGCTCGGATCGGTGATCGCGCAGAAGCGCGGCGGTGTCGTCCTCATCAGCGGCGAAGCCGGCATCGGCAAGACGGCGCTCATCAATCGCTTCCTGGCAGTGCAGGCGAAGACAGTCGGCGTGCTCAGGGGTGCCTGCGACGCGCTGTTCACACCCCGGCCCCTCGGCCCCTTCTACGACATCGCGCCGGCCGCTGGGCGTGAGCTCGAGGAACTGTTGGAGCACGACGTGCCTCCGCACCGTCTGGCCTCGGCCCTGCTGGCGAGGCTGACGCGCGGCCCCACCGTCCTTGTTGTCGAGGACGTTCACTGGGCGGACGAGGCGACGCTGGACGTCATCGGTCTCATCGCGCGCAGGGTCGAGACGGTGCCGTTGCTCATGCTCCTCAGCTATCGCGACGAGGGACTCGACCGCCGCCATCCACTGCGCATGCTTTTGGGCGAGCTCAGCTCGGCCGGCATCGGTTGGCGCATCCGCTTGCCGCTACTCACGCCTGAGGCAGTCTCGCGGATGGCGCCCTCCAAAGGCGTGGATCCCGCAGATCTCTATGTCAAGACAGGAGGCAACCCGTTCTTCGTCACGGAGGTCCTCGCCGCTGAAGGCCGAGCTGTCCCAGACACGGTGCGCGATGCCGTCCTCGCGCGCGCCGCTCGCCTCAGCCCGGGCGCGCATCGAGCGCTCGAAGCCGCGTCGATCCTGCAGCCGCAGGCGGAGGGATGGCTTCTCGAAGCGATGGCCCCGGCGGCGAACGCACACCTCGACGAGTGCTTGAGCTCGGGGATGCTTGTCCCCGCGATCGCGGCGGTGAAGTTCCGTCACGAACTCGCGCGGTTGGCCGTCGAGACGTCGCTGGCACCCGTTGCGCGTCGCGCGCTGCACCGCGCCGCGCTCGTCGCGCTCGAGGCGCGTCCTGCCGAGACGCACGATCACGCCCGGCTTGCCCATCACGCGGAGGCTGCTGAAGAGACCGCTGCGGTGCTCCGGCATGCGCCGCGCGCAGCGATCGCCGCGGTCGCTGCCGGCGCGCATCGCGAAGCGGCAGCGCAATACGCCAGGGCGCTGCGTTTCTCGGCCGATGCCGGCCCCAACGTACGCGGCGATCTCTTCGACGGCCACTCGTACGAGTGCTACGTCGCCGGCCGATTCGAGGAGGCGCTGACGTCGGCGCAGGTCGCACTGGAGTGTTATCGGCTGTCCAGCGACAGGCGCCGTGAGGGCAACGCGCTTCGCGCGCTGTCCCGCCTGCTGCGCTATATGGGGCACCCGGAGCGGGCGCTCGAGGCTGGGCGCTCGGCGGTGACCGTGCTCGAGACGATCACTCCTGGGCGCGAACTGGCCCTGGCGTACTGCAATCTCTCGTACCTCTTCATGAGCGTCGAGGATGCGGAGAGCACGTCCCACTGGGCGGCGAAGGCAATCACCCTGGCGGATCAGCTCGGCGATCTTGAATCGAGGATCTACGCGCTCATCAACTGCGCCTGCATTGACTACCTGGCGGGCGTACCCGAGGCGACTGCCACCCTCGAACGCTGCCTCAGGCAGGCATCCGAAGCCAGCCTCGAGGAGTATGCGGGCCGCTCCTACGTCGCTCTTTGCTATTGGGGAGGCCGCAGCAGATCGCATGCCGATGCGGCGCGGTGGCTTGACGACGGGCTGAACTACTGCACGGAGCACGGCCTCGATCTCTGGCGCAGCTACCTCGTTGTGTCCCGTGCGCGGGCGGAACTCGATCAGGGACGTTGGGATCAGGCAGTCGAGTCAGCGGACGTGATCGTCAACGATCCGCGAACCTCCCCGGTCGTCATACCGATTGCGCAGGCGATCATCGGCCTCGTACGCGCCCGCCGCGGGGACCCTGAGTGGCGATCGCTCCTCGACGAGGCGTGGCATCGTGCTGAGCCGACGGGCGAGCTGCAACGATGGGAGCTCCCCGCGTTGGCCCGAGCCGAGGCCGGGTGGCTCGAGGGCGATGCGCCGGCGGTTGACTCAGCCACCGCGCCCGTGCTCCGCCTGGCAGAGGCGCGACATGCATCCTGGATCGCCGCCGGCCTCACGTCCTGGCGGCTGCGCGCCGGTTTGGAGAGTACGGCGCACAGGGCGCCTGTGTTGCCATCGCCATTCGCTGCGCAGCTGCAGGGCGATTATTCGCTCGCCGCTGACCTCTGGCGGCGGCTGCACTGTCCCTACGAGGCTGCGCTTGCACTCGCCGACTCCGACGATTCCGGCGCCTTGCGGCAGGCCCTCACTGAGTTGCAGCGTCTGGGCGCCAGGCCGGCGGCGGCGATCGTGGCTCGACGTCTGCAGGAGCGGGGGATTCGCGACCTGCCTCGCGGACCGCGGCCCGCGACGCAACGAAACTGGGCGCTGCTCACCGCGCGCGAGATTGAAGTCCTTCGCCTGCTGGAGTCCGGAGCGTCGAACGGCGAGATTGCGAGCCGCTTGTTCCTGTCGACTCGAACCGTGGACCACCACGTCTCGGCGATCCTGTCGAAGCTGGGTGTGCGATCCCGAACCGAAGCCGCCAGGAAGCTGCGAGAGCTGCCGATCTCGGACGGCTGAACCGACGCAAACATAGGTGGCGTCGCCTCCCAACATGGGTGGCACCTCCCCATGACCTCCGCGGCCTTGTCTGGCGCAATACGCGCAGTCGGACCACGAGTCCGGTTGGTCAAGACAAGGAGGTACCCAATGCCGCGATACATGGTCGAACGGATCTTTCCGGATGGCCTCGAAATCCCCGTCAACGACGACGGCGCAGCCACATGCCTCGCCGTCGTGGAACAGAACGCCGACGTCGGTGTCACCTGGGTGCATTCCTACGTCAGCGAGGACAAGAGGAAAACCTACTGCGTCTATGACGGGCCCGACCCAGAGGCGATCCGGCGCGCGGCCGACCGCAACGGGTTGCCTGTCGAGAGCATCACGCGAGTCCAGGTGCTCGACCCCTACTTCTACAAGTGAGGTGTCGTGATGCGTTGGACTTTCACCACGGCTCGGGTCACCGAGCATCGGAAATATTGGAGGTCATCATGATGTTGTTTCGCCGACCCCGAAGGGGCGTTGCAGGCCCTGCAACAGCCGCAATGCTCACGCTCGGCGTCCTTGCCGCGGCCCCTCAGTTCATCTCACCCGTGAGCGCCAAAGCTGGTGCTCCTTCTTGCGCAACCCCCGTCACCAGCGCCCCGACCGGCCCTGCGACCGTGTCAACGGCATCGACACCTTTTGGCAAAGTGCTGATCGTCGGTTCCGGCGCCAACGCCGGTTGCTCGCTGTACGTGCTCACGTCCGACCAACTCCATTCGCTCACGTTTGGTCTGGCTGCCTTTGCGTGTAGTGACGGCCCAAACGCCATCGGACAGCCGTGCGACTCTGCCCTCTGGCCCGCGCTTCTGACCAAGGGCGCCCCCATCGCCGGCCCGGGGGTCAACCGCACCCTGCTCGGGACGGTGACCCGCACCGACGTGCTCTCTGGCGAGAGCGTGCGGCAGGTGACTTACGCTGGTCTGCCGCTGTACCGGTTCTTCCTGGACGAGACGCCGGGGCAAACGGACGGGGCCAACCTCTTCGACCCTGTGACCAGTCCCGCTGGAACGTGGTATCTGGTGGAGCCAGGTCGAGGAAACCCGGCGCCCGGTCGGATTCAGATGCATGTTGAGACGGTCAGCGGCAAAGAGGTGCTGTCGGCATCGATGGACAACGACTTCTCCCTTCTGCCGCATGGGAACTTCCCCGTCTACACCCTGAGCAACGGCAGTGGCCAGGCCTGCGAGCGGTTCTGTGCCCTGATATGGTCACCGGTGCTCACCTCAGCGCAGCCCGATGCCGGAAAGGGCGTCGATCAGCACGCGCTCGGCGTTGTCGTGAGGCCGGACGGCACCCGTCAGGTGACCTACCATGGCAAGCCCCTGTACCTCTTCATCAAGGACGCCTACATCCCGGGCATCACCGGCACGAAGAGCATCAACGGGGCGGGCGCGGTCACTCCGTGGGGTGTGTTCAACACGATCCCCTTGCCCTAACAAGGGAGACTGACCCGCGTCGTTGTGTGGTAGATCCGCAGCCCGACGATCGTGAATGACTTGTCCACTTCCCCGAGCAACAGCGAAGCCCCGGCCGATCAGTCGGTCGGGGCTTTGTCTTCGTCCTGCCGCCGACGTCGAACCCGACACATCACACTGGATCAATAAGCCCGCCGTTCTTTGACAGGTTCGGGTCGGTGCATGCGGCAAGGTTGAAACAGCAGGGCCGTCGCTTCCCGCTGTTCATCTTCGAGATGCTCACCTCGACCCGTCGTTTGCGCGTCTCAAGGTTTTGGGTTGCGTTGACCCAGCGGACCCATTCCCAGCGCGCCATCGGCGTAATGCCGTTCCACAGGGTTTGGATCTTCTGCGGGGCAGCTGCCAGCGCTGTTTCAAGATCCTGTGGCACGGTCGGCTCCGGCCACGCTTTGAGTAGCTCAATTTCGAGCGTCGCTGCGGCGCCCGTGTTCAAACCAGCTGTTCGTTGCAGCTTTCGATCAATCCTCATCCAGTGGCCAAAGTAGCCGTCTGGTTCCAATACCGTCTGGAACGCATGGCCATTGATCGCTCCTTGTACCGCTACCTGCCCACGCGACGGCAGTTTCGCACTCGCTCTCTCAGGCAGGCGCAAGATGGTCCACTTGTCGATCGTGTACGGCGTCGCGTCAAAACGAATTGTTGACGTCCCTGTGTGCTGACTCATAGCAGTCATATATTTTGCTGTCCTACGCGCGCAATCTCAAGGGTCCGGGCCACCACTACCGTTTGACCTATCTGTACGTGGGATGTTGCGGCCAGCGAGGCGGAGAATCTTCCCAGTCCTCCTGTGGTCCGTAGGGAGTGAGGTCGAGAATGTTGTTGACAAACGGGAGCCCGGCCGGTGGGTTTCGGCTGGCGCCAAACACGCCGAGTTCCGATCAACGGGACGACGCCACCCACGGCAGAGAGTTCCAGCGACGGAGTTTTCGCCAGCCGGAATGTCAGTACTCGACCGTCATACTCGCTGGCCATGGGAGCACATGATCCCGAGCTGACAGGTCGATCGCCAGGACCGCCCGCGACGGGCGCATTGGCCCACGGCGAACAACCATGGGTTCGAGAGTTCGGTGATCCCTCACGTGAGTGGCGCCGGCTGTTCTCCGAGGTGCTCGGAACGTTCCTTCTGGTCCTTGCAGCCGTTGGCGCCGGCGTCGTGGAATCCTCCACAGGCGTGCCGATCTCCCGAGCCGCTGCCGTCACCGCTCCGGCGCTCACGGTCATGGCGGTTATTCTCTTCATGGGCAAGGTTGGCGGCGCGCATCTCAACCCGGTTGTGAGCCTGGCATTCGCCCTTCGCTCGGAGTTCCCCTGGCGCAGAGTGCCGGCCTACGTGCTCGCGCAGCTCGCAGGCGGCGTGCTCGCATGCCTCTTCCTCTGGGTGGTTGTGGGTCGCCCCGCTGCCCTCAGTGCCACACTGCCGGCTCCCGGCATCGGCGATGTTCGAGCGATGATTGTCGAGGCGGTGCTGACCGCTGGCTTGGTCAGTGTCATTCTCGGCACGGCGTCGAGTGCGCAGAACGTGGGCGCGCTCTCTGCAGTTGCGGTGGGAGCCTACATCGCTCTCGCAGGGCTATGGTCGAGCCCGCTCAGTGGAGCGTCGATGAATCCGGTGCGATCATTTGCTCCGGACCTGATCAGAGGAGATCTCACGCACACGTGGATCTACGTGGTCGGCCCATTGGCCGGCTCAGTCATGGCCGTGTTCTTTGCGATCCTGCTCCGCGGGCGCGGTGGAGATCCGACCGCAACGCGCGCTGCGGAAGGCAACGCCGGGGACGGCGTCACCGCCTGACTGGGCGGGTTGAACCCGCGCTGGGCAGGATCACCGAAACGTCCGAGACTGCTCATCAGTCAATATCGGGCCCTGCCTGGGGTTGCGCGCCAGTTAGCGAGCAGCTCCGCCAGTCGCGGTCCGGTAAACGACCAGCCCGCGGGCGAGATCACCCTTCCCGTCTTGGTCAGGCCGAGCGCGATGCGACGTCAATACCGCTCGACGGGCATCTGCGCATGACGATCGTGGCGATCGTGATATGTCGACCCTCGCCGGACGCCCGACGAGGGTCGACATATCATCCCTGGTGATGAACTGTTCAGCTGAAGGTGAAGAAATGCTTGGCGACGTGATGAAACGAGTTGTCGTTGCGCGACACCGTCACGTTGCCGTTGATCCCCAGCCACACGCCGTACTGATCGTCGAAGATCCGGTTGTCACTGATTGTCACGTGCACCGGCACTGTCCCCGAGAAAACCAGAATGCCGGTAGTCACGAAGTCCTGCGCGGGCGGTCCATCGAGTGGATCTCCGGGGACCACTGGGCTGCCGACGTTGTTGCGCCCGATCACATTGTCGATGATGCGGTTGCCGTTGAGGTCCTCGAAGGTTCCGGGTGGAAGGGTGTGCGCGTGCATGGTCACACCCGACAACTCATTGCCGGCGATGTAGTTGTCCTCGACGAGGTTGTCGTAGGAGGCGGTTCCCGGCCCTGCGTTGGCGAAGAGCACACCCGCACCCTCTCCCAGCAAGCCGTTGTCTGTGATGCGATTGCCACGGATGACGTTGCCGTACACGCCGGCGACCAAGGGCTGCGGATTGCCGCTGGCGTCCAGCGCAAACGGGTTATGCCCAGGGGCGGTCACGCCGCAGTCGAAGGGGTTCCCTGTGAGCGTGTTGTCTTCGACGAGGTTGCCATGCGTCGGCCCAAACTCGTCCGTGAGGAGGACACCACCCTCGTTAGCGCTGACGTGGTTGCCGGCTACCACGGAGTGAGTGACGCCCATGAGATGGATGCCCTCGCCGCAGTCACCAGGGACCTGGCCGTTCGCCGCGCACTGCGGATAGGGCGAGGTCGGAGACGGGGGGATCCCGCCGACGTTGTTACCGACGACCCAGTTGTCCTTGATGCTCACGTCGGTGATCGAGCCGCCCTTCAGGGTGCCGGTGGCGAGGATGCCTTCGCCGATCGCGCCAGTGACGGCGAAGCCCTCAATTGAGACGTGCGAGCTCCTGATGGTCACGCCGGCGAGGCAGGGAGCCACGCCCGGGCCGGTTGGTCCGAGTTGATCGCACAGGAACGGCGTCGTCGCGGTTCCTTTGATCTTGGCGTCGCGGCCTTTCAGGTTGAGCGGCGAGGACACGACCACGTCCTCCGTGTACGTGCCCTTGCAGACGATCACGGTGGCCCACTTCGGGGCGGCATTCACTGCTGACTGGATCGTCTTGTAGCGGGCGGTCGCGCACGCCTCGCCCGAATTGGTCGGTGCCCCCCGCGGCGACACGAAGAGCGCCCCTCGATCGGGGTCGCCGGTGCTCGCCGCGGCCACATGGAGGTTCTGAGCGACGCCGACGCCCGCGAGTAGTCCTGCTGCCAGCACGACTCGGATGATTCTTGTAGCTTGCATTGCTTCCCCCATATCGCTCGTCGGACATCTCCCAGGCATCACTACGACGCACGCAGTTCCCGGAAGGGCATGGCGGAGTGTAACCGTTCCTCTGGGCACCGATGCAGTGGGGGGTTCGATTGCTTCGAACGGGTCAAGTGCCCCATGGTGGCTGTGGCGTGACCACCAGACTGCCGACCGGGATATCCTGCGCGCCGACGGCGTTCGTGAACCGGCACCAACGACCAGGTCCGTAAGAGCACAGGGAAGCCGAACAGGTGGACATGACATCCGCACGGGCACCGGCTGCCCCGGGGGACGCGCCAACGCGGCAGTCCATTCAGATCGTGCCACGCGCAGCGCTGCCGCTCATCGCCGTTGTCGTCGCCGGCCTGGTCATCACGATTGCCGGCAATTGGCTCTGGGCGCTGGTCTTCTTCCACGTGGTCGGCGGCGGGTTGTGGACAGGCATCGACCTGTTTGTCGGGTTCGTCATCGGCCCGATCCTCGGGCGGCTCTCGATTCCTGCTCGCGCCGAGTTCTCTGCGCGATTCATGCCGATGATGGTGGTCATCATGCCAACGGTTGTGCTCATGACCCTGGCCTCGGGATTCCAGCTGGCGCTCGGGCTCGGTAACCTCCAATCCGTCAGCCCGAACCACGGCTGGCTGGTGGCATCGTTCGTCGTCGTCGGCGTCATGGCCACCGTCGCGCTTGGCGTCCTCGAGCCCGCAAACATCGCCGTCCTGTTCGAGATGAAGAAGCCGCATCCCAACGGAGAGCTCATCGCCCGGTTGATGCGTCGCTTCGTCTACTCGGCCGGAGTCACTGGGGCGATGCAGATCGCGACCCTGGTGATCATGACCAGGGTGGCGACGCAGTGACCGAGGTCGGACGTCAGAGCATCGCATCAGGCGCCACGAGGGATGCATACCCGCCCGCGGTCGGGCTCGCCACCGTGTCACTAGCGCTGGTTGTTGTCGGCGGAGTGTTCATGGCTGCGTACTTCCCGACCCGACCGCCGCTGACGCTTCCGATCGCGCTTGTGGCGGTCAGTGCCGCGCTGCTGGGCACCGCGATCCTGCTCCTCGTGCGCTGGCGCGGCTTTGCGTGGGCAACCTTCTCGCTGGTCGCGCGCTGGGCGTTGGTCGCGTATGTCATCTCGGCGGCCATGATCGAGTTCTCATTCGTGCGCAACCATGCCACCGGTGGGCCACTGCTCGTGGTCTCGCTGATGCTGGTGTTGTTCGCCGTCGACGTGCCCGTGATCATCGCTGCCACCGTGGCGCGATATCAGTCCTCGCACCCACATCCGAACGAATAGTCGGGCATCAGAGCTCTCGCTCAAGGATCGCCTGCCCACGGCTGGAAAGGGAGACAGTCATGACGTCGGGCCCTGAGGACGCTGTCTCGCTGGGCGTGCAGTTGACCAACCTCGACGAGCCGCTGTTCGACGGTGCCGGCGCAACCAAGCGAGACCTGATCAACTACCTGGACGGCGTGGCCGACCGGATGATTCTGGAGCTCGCGGACCGACCGCTCTCGGTGATCCGTGTTCACCGCGGCCAGGAGGCCTTCATGCAGAAGAACCTGCCCTCGTATACGCCTTCCTGGGTGCAGCGGGTGACGATGTGGGCGGAGTCGTCGAAACGGGATGTGACCTACGCACTCTGCAATGACCAGCGGACGCTGCTGTGGTTCGGGAACCAGCGAGCGGTGGAGTATCACCCGGCGTTGGTCCGCGTCGACAACCCCGATCACATGACTCACATGGTGCTCGACCTTGATCCACCACACGGAGATGCCTTTGCCGACGCCGTGCGAGCCGCGCGGGCGGTACGGCAAGTCCTCATCGATGAAGGCCTGGATGCTGTTATCAAAACGAGCGGCGCGAAGGGCTTGCACATCTTCGTTCCCATCGACAGCAGCGTGTCCATGGACGCGGTCGCAGCGGCCACCCGGGCGATCGCGGCACGAGCCGAGCGAATGGATCCTGGAACAGTCACCACTGCTTTCGTGAAGGATGACCGCGCAGGCAAAGTGTTTGTCGATTCGACCCGCGTCGGCGGGGCAACCGTCGCCGCGGCCTACAGCCCGCGTGTCCGGCCAGGCGCTCCTGTGTCGTTTCCGCTGGACTGGGGCGAGCTGGATAACGTCGCGCCTGCTGACTTCACCGTGCTCACCGCCGTGCGTCAGCTCGGCGATGGCGACCGATGGGCAACCCGGATGCCGCTGCCACAGCGGCTTGGGACGGAGCTGATCGAAGCGGGGAGATCTATCCCCGTCGCTCGCGTCCAGGCCATGCATGAGGGCAAGCGGCGGGCGCAGGGGAGTCGGTAAGAACCCTCCGCCCTCCGACGGAGACTATCGGTGGCGTCCTGACGCTCTGATCACTCGGACGCGCGCGGCAAGACTCGATACTCGATGAACGTCGCAAAGCGTGACTGGCGGACACCGAGTTGCTCGAGCTCCATCGGGTGCGCGAACCCGTCGAAGAGTCGCTTGCCGTCACCGAGGATGAGCGGCGCGACGATGATGGTCAACTCGGCGACGAGGCCGGCCTCCAGGAACTGCCGGATGATATCGGCGCCGCCCATGACGTGCACGTCCTTCTCGCCGGCTGCCGCGCGAGCATGCTCCGCTGCCTCAGTGACGCTGCCCACAAAGTTGAAGCCGTGGCCCGGCGGCTCTTCCTCAGGCCGATGCGTGACGATGAAGAACGGTATTGGCCAGGGATTCCGATCACCCCAGTGCTCGGCGGCTTCATACGTGCCGCGCCCACCGATGACCGCCCCCATCGAGGCCGACTGCGCGTCGAACCAGGCCTGATCATCCGGGAGCATCCGCCCGCGCTCCGAAGAGTCGTAGCGCCACGGACCGCCGAACACCCAGTTGTGTAAGCGCTCGCCGCCGACGCCCAGGCCGCACCCCGGACCGTCATCCGGACCTGTGATGTAGCCATCCAGCGACATCGTGATCAGCGCCAGCACCTTGCTCATGGTTCATCTCCTATTGGTCTCATGCCCTCAACAGACCGACCTCGGCATCGAAACTCATCGGCGGGAGGTTCCGGCTGAGATGAATCTGACGCACCGTGGTCGGGGTTTGCTGTTTGACACCCGATGTCCGTAAGCAGTACCTTACGGTGCGTGACGACTGACCAACTTGCGGCTTGGTCCGCCCTCGGCGATCGAACCCGGCGCACGATCTTTGAGCGGCTGACCGTGCGGCCCTACCCAGTCGGCGAGCTCGCCGAGGGCCTCCCGGTCAGCCGGCCGGCCGTCTCACAGCACCTCAAAGTGCTCAAGGACGCTGGGCTGGTGGTCGACCAGCCGGTCGGCAACCGCCGCATCTACGCCATCAACCCGGTCGGTCTCGGCGAGCTGCGCGCGGAGCTGGACCGCTTCTGGACCAACGCCCTGATTTCGTACAAGGCCGCCGTCGAACAGCCCGACAAGGAGGAGCCATGACCACACCGGCAGCAGCAACATTGATCCGCCACCAGGTTGTCGTCGACGCGCCGATCGAGCACGCGTTCTCGGTGTTCACCCAGGGCTTCGGTAGTTTCAAACCGCCCGAGCATCGGAACCTCGATCGCCACGGCGACGGCTGGGAGTCCGTCCGCGAAGGGGTCGACGCGGAGCAAGGCTGGCCGCTCTACCTGCACCGATTCGCCGAGGTGGTGGCCGCGTAGGACACAGCTCAGCGCATCACCGGAAGACCACACTGGGTGCGCTGCCAGGGGTCGAATCCTTCTTCGACGGTGCAGACTTTGGACGCCATGCCATCACGGTCGTCAGGCCCGGACGAAGCAACTGATCCCTGGGACCGCCGATACTCCGGTGCCGGGGCGACCGGCGTGAGCTGGTATCAGCCTGAGCCCGCGATGTCGCTGACACTGATCGACCGCCTCCGCGTGGCGAAAGAAGCGCCGGTCATCGACGTCGGTGGTGGCGCTTCCCTCCTGGTCGATCGGCTCGTGGGCCGCGGCTACACGGATCTCACCGTCCTCGACCTGTCCTCAACGGCGCTGGAGATTGCGCGGCGCCGTCTCGATGACACGGTTCATGTGCACTGGCTGCACGAGAATCTCATGACCTGGGAGCCGCAACGTCGCTATGCCCTGTGGCACGATCGCGCGGTCTTCCACTTCCTGACCAACGCCGGAGAGCGCGCGAAATACCTGACGACAATGCGGCACGCGCTCAGCGACTCCGGGTCAGTGATCATCGCAACGTTCGCTTCCGACGGGCCCGAACGCTGCTCAGGTCTGCCAGTGGCTCGCTATGACGCGGCAGACCTCGAGCGGCTCCTCGACGGATTCACTGTGGTCGAGTCGAGCCGCGAGGAGCACGTGACTCCTGACGGCACCGTCCAGCCTTTCACGTGGGTCGCTGCCCATCGCCTGCCAGTCGCCGAGGTACGGGCCGCCGCGCAAGGATCGTCGACCGGGCCCCGCGCCCCGGCGTTCCGGAAGCTCATCTAGCTGTCGATCGAAGCCATGCTCGCGTAGCGCTCGCCGGCAGTGGCGCCGGCCGGTGCAGCCGCCTCAAGTGCAGCCACATCCTCGGCATCCAGCATGAGGTCGAGGGACGCGATGTTCTCTTCGACGTAGCGCACGCGCTTCGTCCCCGGGATCGGCACGATGTCGTCACCACGTTGCGTCACCCACGCGAGCGCCACCTGAGCCGCCGTCGCTCCGAGGCGTTTCGCCACCGCCTCCACCGCATCGACGATGACAAGATTGCGCTCGATGTTCTCCCGTTGGAATCGGGGATATCGACCGCGATTGTCGCCGACGGTGGACTCCCAGGAGCGGAAACGTCCGGTGAGAAACCCCCGGCCGAGCGGGCTATAGGCAACGAAGCCGATGCCAAGCTCTCGAGTCGTGGCGAGGAGCTCACCCTCGGGCTCGCGGCTCCACAGCGAGTACTCGGTTTGCAGTGCCGTGATCGGGTGAACGGCGTGGGCGCGACGGATGGTACCGGGCGCGGCCTCAGAGAGCCCGAGGTGGCGAACCTTGCCGGCAGCTACCAGTTCGGCCATCGCTCCGACGGTCTCCTCGATCGGCACGTTGCGGTCGACGCGGTGCTGGTAATAGAGGTCGATCACATCCACGCCGAGGCGCTGCAGTGAGGCGTCGCAGCACGCATGAACGTATTCCGGGTCGCCGCGAACGCCGAGGAAGGCACCCTCCTCGTTGCGGACGTTGCCGAACTTCGTGGCCAGCACCACCTCACCACGCCGCCCGGCGAGAGCAGCGCCCACGAGGCGTTCATTGGTCCACGGCCCGTACATGTCGGCGGTGTCGATGAGCGTCACACCGAGATCGAGCGCGCGATGGATGGTGGCGATGGACTCCGCGTCATCGGCAGGGCCGTATGCATCCGACATTCCCATGCAGCCGAGTCCTTGTGCGGAGACCACCAGCCCCTGTCCCAGAACACGAGTCTTCATATCACTCACCGCACCCCTTCTCACAGTTCGAAGAAAGCTGTCTCGTCCGGTCCTTGCAACCGGATGTCAAATCGCAGGTTCTCGCCGTCGAAGACCGCAATCAACGTGTCACGTTCGGATTGGGGGAGGGATCTGAGCAGCGGATCATCGCCGTTCGCCTCAGGTTCGTCCGGAAAGTAGATGCGTGTGACCAGCCGGTCGAGCAGACCGCGCGCGAAGATGGACACATCGATGTGAGGCGCCTCCGTACGTCCGTCCCCCGTGGGAAGTGGACCGGGCTTGACGGTCACGATCGCGTAGACGCCTTCATCGTCGGTAGCGCAGCGGCCAAAACCGCGGAAGGTCGATGTCGAGTCAGGCCTGGGATCATCGGGGTGCGCGAAGCGACCTTGCGCATCTGCCTGCCACGTTTCGATGATGGCGTCAGGGACGGGACTCCCGGTGCCGTCGAACACCTGGCCGCTGATGCGAATCGCTCCCGGACTGCCGGCCGGGACGACAGCGGGGCCGTCCGCCCAGGTCAGACCGATCGCAAGGAACGGGCCCACGGTCTGCGACGGCGTCAACCCCAGCGTCATCAGGATCCCGGTTGCTCCCATGGGGTCGTCGTGCTCCCACGGAGGACGATGTCCCACTCGTAACCCAGCGCCTGTTCCGGCTCGGTGAGCTCGGGGGACCAGCGGCACACCAGGCGCTCACGGACTGCGGGGTCGGGAATCGAAGTGAAGATTGGATCCTGCACGAAGAGGGGATCGCCCGGGAAATACATCTGCGTCACGAGGCGTTGCGTGAAGGCGCGGCCGAACAGCGAGAAGTGGATGTGCGCCGGCCGCCACGCGTTGGGTTGATTCCTCCACGGGTAAGCGCCTGGCCGGATGGTGATGAATCGGTACCGTCCCTCCGAGTCGGTGAGGCAACGTCCGACGCCGGTGAAGTTCGGATCCAGCGGCGCCGGGTGTTGGTCCCATGCGTGGGCGTACCGGCCGGCCGCGTTCGGCTGCCAGACCTCCACCAGCGTGTTGGGGATTGCCCGCCCGTGCTCGTCGGACACGCGTCCCGCGACGACAATCCGCTGACCCAGCGCCTCACCCGAGTGCTGCCGGGTCAGATCGTGATCACCTGGTGCGACGCGGCCCTCGCCGAGCAGCGGGCCGGTGACCTCCGTCAGGCGCTGGGGCATGAGCCGCAGACCATTGAGAGGAGCACGCAGCCGCGTGGAGCCGTAGTCCGGCGACAGGAGCGGTGGGTGGACGCCTCGAGTGAGTGGGTAGTTCGGCAGCGTGGGGAGATCAGGCATCACGTGGTCGAGATCCTAGCTCCAGATCGGCGTGATCTGGTATCGAGGGATGATGTACGAGATATTGCATCTGAGATGCGCAATATCGTATCTTGCAGCCGTGCCCCAAATCATGGTCATCCACGAGGCCCCATCAACGCTCGAGGCGATCGACCTTCGTCGCCACAGCCTGACCGAGCAGGTCTACGACGCCATCCGGGACGCGATCGTGTCCAAGGCGCTGCCCCCGGGCATTCGGCTGTCCGAGGCGGCGCTTGCCGAAAAGTTCGGAGTGAGCAAGACCCCTGTGCGGGAGGCGCTGCTCCGGCTCGGAGCGGTCGGGTTGGTGGAGAGTGAGGGCAATGCCACCCGCGTGGTGACGCCGTCTCGAGACCGGATCCGTCACGCATACGAGGTTCGCGGCGGCCACGAGTTCACCGCCGCCAGGCTGGCGGCCGCCCGGGCCGGGCGCCGCGAAGTTGCCACGCTGCAGCGTGTCGCTGAGCAGTCGGTCCTCAGCGCGGAGGCGGGGGACGCCATGGGATTTCGCGAATACGACGCGCGGTTCCACCGCAGCATCGCTCGGGCAGCGTCCAACCCATTGCTGACGCAGCTTGTCGAGAACAGCTTTTCCCTCACCTGGGCGCTGCGCCGTCGCGATGTCCCGGTCACCGGGGACTCGATCGAATGCGCTCGTCAGCATGTGAGCATCGCCGGCGCGATTCGTGAGCACGAGGCGCAGCGAGCGTCGATGGAGATGCTGGCTCACATCGACAAGGTGATGAACATGGTGCTCGACGCGCTCACGGACGAAGTACAAAGCGCCGTCTGACAACTCTCTGATTGGTCGCGTCTGGGTGTCTGCCCGGCGCACACGACGTACGGCAAAAGGGGAAACAATGCTCAGTACAGGGACGCGGCTCCGTTCGTGGATACTGGCTATCGGGCTCTGTGTCGGGGTTGCCGCTTGCGGCACGCCAGCACCGACCTCGAGCAGCGCCGCAACGAAGGGCCCGCTCACCATTGGCATCTCCGTCTCGCTGACCGGCGACTTCTCGAACACGGGCAAGGCCGCTCAGCTCGGATACCAGCTATGGGCCAGCCAGGTCAACGCCAAGGGCGGAGTTCTCGGGCGCCAGGTGCAGCTCACCTTCGCGGATGACGCCAGCAGCCCGACTCAGGTCGTCACCAACTATCAGAACTTCATCAGCCGCGACAACGTGGATCTCGTCTTCGGGCCGTACTCGAGCCTGCTGACGCTCGCGGCCGCGAAGGTCGCCAACCGCTACGGCTATGCCTTCGTCGAAGGTGCAGGCAATGGTCCGTCCGTCTTCGCCGCGCATCTGCCCAATCTCATCGACGCCGGACCGGCCACCGCGATCAACGGGGCACAGGTCTGGGGCGACTACATCCTGTCACTCCCGGCAGACCAGCGCCCAAAGACTGCGGCATACCCGTCCCTTGACGATCCCTTCTCGCAGCCGGCGGCCGCTGCGCTGCAGGCCCGCTTCGAAGCAGCGGGAATCAAGACGGTCTACTCGCAAATCTATCCTGCTGAGACCACCAGTCTCGGCGGCGTCATCGCCAAGGTTGCCTCCACGAATCCCGACATGGTGGTGAGCGGCTCGCAGGACGCTGACGGCTGGGCCCAGGTTCAGGCGATGATTCAGCAGAAGTTCAACCCGCAGTTCCTCTTCATGACCAACGGTCCTGAGAACCCGGTTGACTTCCCCAAGAACGTTGGCGCGCAGAACACCCAGGGCATCTTCACCTCGGATGTGTGGACCTACAACGCTCCGATCCCCGGCAACACTGCTTTCGTGCAGGCGTACATCGCGAAGTTTGGTGGTGATCCGAGCCAGATCGACTCGACATCGGCGCAGACCTACGCCGTGGGACAGTTGATCGAGGCGGTGGCTGCCAAGACCGGCAAGATTGACAACGCGACGATCATCGCCACATTGCACCAGGGCAGCTATCAGACGGTCGTCGGTGTGGTCAGTGTTGACCAGTACGGCGCTCCGAAAGGTAGTCAGTTCCTCGAGGAGTGGATCGGCGGCACGCTCACCATCGTCTACCCGCCGAACATCGCCGAACACGCGCCGGTCATCCCGAAGCCGGTCTGGCCATAGTCGAGCGGCGGGGGACGATATCCAGTGCACCTCTTTATCCAGGCGATCATCCTCGGCGTGTTGACGGGCGGCCTGTACGCGCTGATGACCAGTGGGTTGACCCTCACATTCGGCACCATGCGCATCATCAACATGGCCCAGGGAGTGTTCGTGGTGTGCGGCGCGTACATTGGGTTCACGCTCTTCAACTACCTGCACATCGACCCCTTCCTGTCGATTCTTGTCTCGACACCGCTGCTCTTCGCCATCGGTTTCACACTCCAGACATTTCTGCTCAAGCCGCTTCGCCACGATGCGCACCGGTTGTCGCTGTTGATGACCTGGGCGATGGCGATCGGCCTCGAGGGCATTCTCAGCTTCATCTTCGGCACCGACTTTCGCGGCATCCTCACGACGTATCAGAACAGCTCGTGGACCATCGCCGGTTACGAGATCCCCGTGGTGCGAGCGCTTGCCTTCCTGCTTTCGGTGGCGATCCTGGTTGGAATGTACCTGCTCCTCACCCGGACCAAGTTCGGCCGGTCGGTCCGCGCAGTCTCGCAGCGCGAGTCGGCCGCGAAGCTTCTCGGCGTCAATACCGATAGGACCGCCGCGCTCGCGTTCGGCCTCGGCGCTGCCACCGCGGGCGCGGCTGGGGCGATGTTCGGTCTCGTCAGCAGCTTCGATCCGGCCAGTCACTACGACTTGATCGGGCGACTCCTGGCGATCTGCGTGATTGGTGGACTCGGGAGCAATGCCGGGGCCATCGCCGGCGCCGTGATCCTGGCCCTCTCCGAGTCACTGGTCCAGGCTGAGCTCTCGCCGGCCTGGTCCTCGGTGCCGTTCTACGTGCTCCTGATCATTGTGCTCATCGCCCGCCCCCAAGGCCTGTTTGGTGTGCGCGCCCGGGGTGCCATTTGAAGCATCAGGTTCGCGCTCGCCGTGGACTCCTCGTCGGGCTGTGCGTGATCGCCGCACTCGCGCTGTTTCCGTTCAGCGGCGCCGAGAGCTGGATCGTCAACATCGGGATCTTCACGCTGATGTATGCAGCGCTCGGCTCGGCCTGGAACCTCATCGGCGGGTACACGGGGTATGTGTCGCTCGGCAGCGTTGCCTTCTTCGGACTCGGCGCGTATGGGCTGGCCCTGACGTTTCAACACATCGGTATCGGTAACGGTTTTCTGCCCTTTGCGCTGGTCCCGATCATCGGCATCGCTGTGGCGATTGTCAGTGTGCCGATCGGCTGGATTGCCTTCAGAACTCGCGGCCTGCCCTTCATCATCGTCACGATCTCACTGGTCATCATCCTGCAGTACATGGCACTGAATCTCACCGATATCACCGGTGGAGCGCCCGGCCTTCAGGTGCCTCAAGCGCCCTTCCCTCCTGGGGCGTACGAGGAATACTTCTACTGGGCAATGCTGGGTGTCTTCGCAGTCACGCTCCTGGCATGCGCCTATGTGCGACGGAGCCGGCTCGGGCTGATGATGTTCGCCGTCCGTGAGGACGAGGACAAGGCGCGCGGTCTCGGCGTGGCGACATCGGTGCCGAAATACGCCGCTTTTGCGGGCTGTGCCGCCTTCTCCGCGATGGCTGGAGCGGTCTGGGCGTACTACCTGTCGACCGTGTACCCGCAGTTTGCGTTCGACGGCGAGTTCCTCGCAATGGGCATCATCCTCGTCGCCTACCTCGGCGGCATCGGGACTCTGTGGGGACCGTTCGTCGGAGCCGCCATCCTCACGCCCGCTCAGCAGTACTTCGCGTACTCGCTCGGCGGCAGTCAGCTCTACCTCATCGCCTACGCTGCCGTCTTCATCGTCGTGATGCTGTTCCTGCCCCGCGGAGTCGTGACGACCATCGCCGACCGCGCCCTCCGCCGCAGTCGCCGCCGAAAGCAGGTGGTTGAAGAGTTGGCGACCGCGGAGTCGGAAGCGCTGCGCGACGCCCCCGCGCCGGCTGTGGCGCGATGAGTGTCGACGGACCGCTCCTGGAGATCGACGCGTTGCGCAAGCGCTTTGGCGGTATCGTCGCCGTCGACGGCTGCTCGTTCAGTGTGGAGCGAGGGAGCATCACAGGCCTGATCGGCCCCAATGGTTCAGGCAAGACCACCGTGCTCAACATGCTCAGCGGCTACCTCGCGAGCGACAGTGGCTCGATCCGGTTCGACGGGAAGCGGGTCGCCCGTCCCGATCCAACCACAATGTATCGCGGCGGCATGAGCAGAACCTTCCAACGCGCCCGCGTCCTGCCCGAGATTGACGTTCTCGACAACCTGCTCGTCGCCGCGCCGAAGCGGGGTCTTGCGGTGTGGGGGATGTCGAAGGCCAACCGGGCCACTGTGGATTACGCGATGACGCTGCTCGATGAATTCAAGCTGACCCGGCTCGCGGAGGCGAAGGCGGGTGAACTGTCATACGGTCAGCAGAAGTTGCTGGAGTTCGCAACCGTCCTGATGGGCAAGCCTCGCCTCGTCCTCCTCGACGAACCGACCGCCGGGGTCAACCATGTGATGGTCGACCTCATGACCGAGCGGATTCGGGAGTTCCATGCGAAAGGGCTGACCTTCCTCATCGTCGAGCACAACATGGAATTCGTCATGAGCCTCTGCGATCCGATCGTGGTGCTGGACCACGGCAAGCAGCTCTTTGCCGGGGCTCCGGACGACGTGCAACAGAACCAACTCGTTCTCGACGCGTACCTGGGAGACTAGTGGACACCTGCCTCGAAATCCGCCAGGTCGTCTCCGGCTATGGGTACGGCACCGTGTTGCGTGGTGCCACCTTGAGCGTTCCCCGCCATGAGATGACGTGTCTCATTGGCCCGAACGGCGCGGGCAAGTCGACCCTGCTGCGCGCCATCAGTGGACTGATCGCGGTGCAGTCCGGCGAGATTCTCCTCGACGGCATGGCGCTCCAGGGATTGACGCCACGACAAATTCTCGAAGCGGGTGTTGTGCACGTGCCGCAGGACCGGAGCCTGTTCCCGACCCTCAGCGTCTGGGAGAACCTGTTGATGGGCGGCTACATCATTCGAGACAACAGCGAGGTTCGCCGCCGCGCTCTGGCACTGGAGGAGCGATTCCCGACCATCAGGCAGTTTCATCATTCGCACGCCGGTTCACTGTCCGGCGGTCAGCAGCGGATCATCGAATTCGCCCGAGCCTTGATGCTCGAACCCAAGGTGGTGCTCGCGGATGAGCCGTCCTTGGGGCTCGACCCGAAGAGTCGCACGCTGGTCTTCGAGACGCTCACTACCATGAGCAGGGACGGCATCACGGTCCTGCTCGTCGAGCAAAACGCGCGCTCCGCGCTCCGAGTGTCGGACCATGCGGCGGTGCTCGAGCTCGGCACCGTGCGCATCGAGGATCGCGCTGCCAACCTCCTGGACAACCCCGAAGTCGGCCGGTTGTACCTCGGCGCGTCGGCTGCGGCGCATCGCCGGCTCCCTCATGCCGAGCATGTTCGGACCTAGGACATGAGCACGGTCGCCGAGCGGGATCCGATGATGCTCTACGCGATCGCTCCGACGCAGTTCACAGGCGACGGACGCTCGGTCGACGCTGCAGCGATGGCGGCGAACGTCGAGCGGCTTGCAGCGACGGGGATCAGACACGTGTTGCTCACGGGCGCCTACGGCGAATTCCACTCGCTCAGTGATGCCGAACGGATCGAGATACTCCGGCAGGTGCGGTCAACCGGCGCCTGCGCCTCGATCATGGCGTGTGCTGCTTCGCTGTCAGCCGAGGCGACGGCGCGCCTTGCACTGACCATGCTCGAAGAGGGGGCAGATTCCGCGATGGTGGCACCGCCGCTCGCTTGTGAGACCACCGAGAGCGATGTGTTGCGGCATTTCGAGTATCTGGCAAAGACGGTGGGACGGCAGCTTGTTGTCTACAACAATCCAGTCTTCGGCCACGACCTCGAGCCGCGTGTCATGGCTGAGGTCATGGCGATGGACGGGTACGTCGGGGTCAAGCAGGGAACGCGCGATACCGTCCGGCTTCTCGGGAGCGTCGAAGCCATTCGAGCCACGGTGCGCACCGTGCGGATCCTCATCGCGTCAGACCTCAGCGCCGCGCTCACTCTTGCTGCGCCGGTCGATGGTCTGACGTCCACCAACGCATGGGTGTTTCCGGAGGTGATGCTGGGCCTGCTTGCGGCCGCGAGCCGCAGCGACCTCGGCGAGATGCAGCGCCTCCACCGCGCCCTTGCCCCATACCGGCGCGCGCTGGCGCGAGTCGGCCAGCCCGCCGGGGTCAAGGCCGCGATGCAGATTCGAGGATTCGCTGGATCGCTCGCCGTCCGCGCTCCGTATGCGGAGTGCTCGGCCGATAACATCAATGCGCTGCGCGACGCATTGGCCGAATGCGACGCAGCCATCGGCTCGTCCGTATCCCTTTTGGAGGTGTAGTCATGAGGCATTACCGCGTCGCCGTGCTCGGCGGCGACGGGCGCGAGGTACATGTCGCCCAGCGACTCGCGAGAGACGGTCACGACGCGGTGTGCTACGGCCAGGCCGCTGATGCGTCCAATGGCGCGCGTGTTGCCACCTCCGTGGCCGACGCGGTGCGTGGCACCGAGTGGCTCGTGCTCCCTTCTCCGGGGCTCAACGGTGATCTGATCTATGCACCCGATGCTCCCGAACCCATCGTGGTCGATGGCGCGCTCCTCGAGCAATCCGCGGCCCGCGAGGGTGGTGTCGTCATGGGGCGCTCGACTGCGAAGCTCGATGAGATCGCCAGCCGGATGAGCATCCAGATCTATCAGTTCAAGGACGATCCGGGATTGGCCACCCGCCTGTCCACAGGTGTCGCCGAGGGCGTGATGCGACTGCTCATTGAGCTGACGCGACGCATCCTGCGGGAACACCGATTTCTCGTGGTCGGATACGGGGTCACCGGCGCGGTGATCGTCGACTATCTGGTAGCGGCTCACTGCACCCCGCAGGTCGCCGTCCGGCGTCCGCGCTGGCTCGAACGTGCCCGCCAGTGCGGCGCGATCCCGGTGCCATATGACGACCGCGTCGCAGCCATGGGAGCAGCGGACATCATCATCAACACGGTTCCGTCGACCGATGCGATTCCACCGGAAGCGTTTGCCCAGCTCCGCGATCGCATCGTCGTCGATATTGCCTCACCCCCCGGCGGCCTCGATCATGAAGCCGCGCGGAACGCCGGCGTGCGGGTGCACTGGCCGCGAGGCCTGGCAGGCGGACGCGCGCCGCTCACCGCCGGAGATGCTCAATACGCGTTTATCGCCAACGCAATCGCCACGCGCAACGCAGCGACCGCTGGATCAACCGCACCAGGAGAACTCGCATGACCACTGTCACGACCGACGGCGTGCGCTCCGCCGACGCCACCCACAAGGGGGGCGTAGCCTTCGGCTACTGCGTGTCGCACGCGCCGCAGATCTTTACCCAGCCAAAGGAGGAAGATCCGGCGGAGCTGGCTCGGATGCATGACGGCTACCGCGCCGTCGCCCGAAGCGTCAAGGAGCACAACGTCGATGCGCTCATCATCGTCGCGCTCGACCATCTGCATAACCACTTCCTGAACCTCGTACCTCAATTCACCATTTTCACCGGCAACCCGGTTGTGGCGCAGTTCAACCGGCGCCGGATCGAGCTGAATGGCAGCCCGGAACTTGCGAACAGCCTCATGGACGGTCTGCTCGACAGAGGCTTCGACCCGGCGTTCAGTCAGAACGAGGTGCTCGACCACTCCTTCCTCGTTCCGCTCAACTTCATGGTGGAAGAAGGTCTGGAAGCACCGGTTATCCCCCTCATCATCAATGCGTATGTGCCGCCGCAGCCCTCCATCCGCCGCTGCAATGACCTCGGCAAGGCGATCGCGTCGTGGGCGGAAGCCTCCGGCAAGCGCGTGGGCATGGTGTCCACCGGCGGCATGTCGCACTACCCCGGGACCGATCGATTCGCCGAGCCCGATGTGGCAGCGGACCACCGCGTCCTTGGCTGGCTCGAGGCCGGCGAAACGGAGAAGCTCGTGTCGATGTCTGCCGCGGACCTCGATGCCATCGGCATGGTGGAGCTGCGCACATGGGCCGTCTCCCTCGGTGCCAGGGGTGACCGGGTACAGGTGGAGCGCCACTCCTATTGGGACTCCGGTCACTGCGGTTACGCCGTCATCGAATTCTAACCAGAGGACAGAAGATGCCAGATGAACACCTGATGTATCCACGCCCGCAGGCCGGTGACTACTACGTGCACCGGCTGCTCCACGACATGCAGGAGGACGAGGACCTTTTTGTCGAGTTTCTCGGCGACTCCGACGCAGTGCTCGGCCGCTACCCGGAGGTCGACGACGAGGCCAAGAAACTGATCGCGACGCACGATTACGCGGGACTGCAACATCGGGGACTGCACCCGATCATGATCGTCCAGTTTCAGCGCCACATCGAATGGGGCATGCGGATGACCGCCTCGCGCGAAGCAGCAACGTCGGTCACTGACGCCACCAGCTGACAAGGTCAGGAGTGGCTTCGGATCGCGGCGGCTCGCTCCTCCTTCGCGGTGGCCGGGTCATCGACGGGAGTGGCGCGCCGTCGCGAATCGCTGATGTCGCAGTGCGTGATGGCGTGGTCATCGCCGTGGGTTCGGGCCTCGATGCGCCATCCGGCGCCATGACGGTCGACGTGGCAGACCTCGTCGTCGCGCCCGGCTTCATTGACCTGCACACGCATTGCGACTTCACGCTCCCGCTCTATCCGCGCGCCGATTCAATGGTGCGCCAGGGCGTCACGACGATCGTGACCGGCAACTGCGGCAGTACTCCGTACCCGATCGATCCTGCCCGGGCAGGCCTCCTCCGCGACTCCACGGCACACCTCGGCACCTCGCTGCAATGGAATTGGCACGATGCCGCCGGCTATGCGGACATGCTCGACCGTGAGCCGCTGGCTCTCAACGTTGTCCTGCTCGTGGGCCACACGTCGATTCGCATCGCGGCGATGGGATTTGAGCGCCGCCCGCCGACCGAGCGAGAGCTCATGGTCATGCGCGAGCTGGTCACCGACGCCATGGAGCAGGGGTGCGCCGGCCTGTCCTCCGGCCTCATCTATTCACCCGGGAGCTACGCGAAGCGCGCGGAGCTGGTGGCCCTCGCGTCCGTCGCAGCCGAGCACGGCGGCTTTTACGCGACCCACATGCGCAACGAAGGCCCGGCGTTGCTTGCCGCCGTCGAGGAAGCGCTCGCCATCGCATCCTCGTCCGGGGCGGGACTGCAGCTCAGCCACCACAAGGTGCTGGGGCGAAGCAACTGGGGCCTCACCGAGCGGTCGCTCGCCCGTATCGCCGAGGCCCAGGCCGCAGGCATGGATGTGTTGCTCGACCAGTATCCATACAACGCGACATCGACAACCCTCACCGCGCTCTTGCCCACCTGGATGCTCGAGGGCGGCGTGGCAATGATGCAGGAACGGTTGCGCGATGACCAGATCCGGGCGGCAGCACGCACCGAGGTGCTCACGGGGCCGACGGACGGTCGCCCCAAACGCGAGTTCGAACCGGAGACGGTCACCATCGCCTCCGTCCACAGTGGCCGCCGCAACGACGTCGA
>PLZA01000025.1:0-110773 GCA_003153505.1 Candidatus Dormiibacterota bacterium | reverse complement strand
TATTCGCGCGACGAGGGCGTGATCCCGATCGAGGAGGCGGTGCGCAAGATGACGTCGCTGCCGGCACAGCGCCTGGGGATGACGGACCGCGGCTCAGTGCGCCCAGGTGCGCGAGCAGACCTGGTGGTATTCGACCCCTCGACAGTGATCGATCGTGCAACCTACGAACAACCGCACCAGTTCTGTGCAGGTGTCCACGACGTCTTCGTTGACGGAACAGCGGTGATCCGCGAGGGTGCCGACACCGGAGCCGTGACGGGAACGGTGCTGCGCCGGCGACGCAATGGGTTCGCCCCGCGCGAGCGGTGACGACCGCAGAAGACTCGATACCGGTGCCGCTCGACCGGACGGGCGCGGTTCTGGTTGCGCGGCCTCGTCTGCCGGCCGCTGTGCTCGGGCCCGCGATCTTCGTGCTCGCACTCAACCTGCGCATGGGCATCTCGTCGGTCGGTCCGGTGCTCCCCCAGGTGGTGCACGACCTCGACGTCACGCTCGTGTACGCGTCGCTGCTCACAACTGTGCCCGTGGTGATGATGGGAGTCGCGTCGCCCCTCAGCGCCCGACTGGGCGCAAAGTTTGGCCTGGAGCGCACCGTGATCGGGGCGATCGTCATCGTGGGCGCCGCGACGGCCGTACGGTACTGGGCGACTTCGCCGATCACGCTCCTCGTGAGCGCGGCGCTCCTCGGCTGCGGCATCGCTGCAGGGAACACAATGCTTCCGGCTGTGGTGCGCCGATACTTCCCCGCGCACGGTGCGCTTTTGACGGGCATCTACGCGGTTGGCATCAACATCGGCGCGGGACTCGCGGCGTTCGGGACGCCGCGTCTCGCCCAGAGCCTCTCGTCCACCTGGCGAGGTGCGCTGGCCATCTGGGCTGCGATGGCTGTCGTCGCGCTGCTTCTCTGGCTCCTGGTCGCGACCCGAGCGCCGCGACAGCCTCTGGCAATCAGGGTGGCAATGCCCCGAAGGACGCGTCAGGCCTGGATAGCGGCCTGCCTGTTCGGTCTTCAGTCGATGGTGTACTACGGGATCCTTGCGTGGCTGGCGCCGCTCTACGAGGAGCGCGGCTGGTCGAAGGTTCAAGCCGGGCTTCTTCTCTCTTTCTTCACGGCGATGCAGGTGGTGGGTGCGCTCACGGCTTCGCTGCTCGTGCAACGCAGCGGCCGGCTCGTCGAAGGGCTGCGCCTGACCGCAGCCGTGTCCGCACTGAGCCTTGTTCTCGTCGCGCTGAGCCCGCTTTCGTTGCCCTGGCTGTGGATCGCTCTTTTGGGGGTCGGCGCAGGCGGCATCTTTCCGCTGACGCTCACGGTGCCCCTGGCGACGACGTCCAGCGTTGAGGAGGCAAGCAGTCTGACGGCGTCGATGCTCTTCTACGGCTATCTGCTTGGGGCGACCGGCCCCTTTGCGGTCAGTCTGCTGCGCAGTATGTCGGGCGGATTTGCGCTGCCCTTTGTGGTGCTCGCGATCCTCGCGCTGGCAGCCCTGGCGGTCGCCGCGCCGGCGGCAAACAGGCCGAGCTTCCGATCGACCGGACGAAGCCGTCGCTCGCGCACGGAGCAGTAACCGCAGAGCCGATCACCAGCTGCCTTCAATTGCCTTACGGACGCTGCGGAACGCGTCGAGCAGGTTTGCTCGTCCGAATATCGCCCGCGGGGCTGGCAAGCTGTCGCTCCAAGGCGGTCAACGCATCGATGATCGCCGGGGCCTCAAACGCTCGATTGCGACGACCGATGGTCACCTGGTTGAGGACACCAGCTTGCACAAGGCGATTCACCGCTTCATTGGTGCGGACGAAGCTCCGGTCGATCAGGCCGGCAGCACTGTTGACCGACACCACCGGAGCGCCAACCAAGAGGCGCAGAAGCAGGTCAGCGGCCGACCGAGCACGAACCCTGCCGAGTTGCCGACGCCACTGCTCTTCGATGGCCAGCGCTTTCTGCTCGAACGTAACCGCGTCATTGACGGCCCGCACACACGCAGCGGCGAAACGTCCGATCCAGAGATTCACGCCGGCGCTCGCTGCTTGCGACGTCGCCGCGCCTCGGTATCGAGTGGCAGCCAGGCCGCCGATGTAGTCCTTCGCCCATGTGGCGAGGATGAGCGAGATCGGGGGGAGCACCCGGGGGCTGAGGCCACGACGCCGCAGCACGAGGTGAATGAGCGCCCGCCCTGTGCGCCCGTTGCCGTCGACGAACGGATGGATGGTCTCGAACTGAGCGTGAGCGATGGCCGCCTGGGCGACCGCCGGTAGCGAGTCGTCGTTGCAGAAGCTGATGAGGTCACCGACGAGGTCCGGAACGTACTCCGGTGGCGGCGGTACGAAGTCCGCGCTGCACGGGTGGTGATCATTGCCACCGATCCAGTTCTGCTGCGTGCGGAACGCCCCGCCGTACTCCTCGAATCGGGTTCGGGTGAGAAGACGGCGATGGATCTCGAGAAGCAATTCGACGCTGATCGCATCCCCGGTATGGATCTGCTCGATGCCACAGACCATCGCGTCGATATTTCCGAGCACCTCAACGGCCTTGGCATTGGCGGGCGTCTCGCCCAACCCTCTGGCGGCTTCAGCTCGAAGGAGTTGGCGGGCTCCGATTTGGAGACCTTCGATCCGGGAGGAGGCAACCGATTCCGCCCGCAACAGGATGCGGGCCAAGGCCTCCGTGTCAACGAGGCTCGTTGCCTCGAGGTTCAGGCGTGTGATGGCCGCCTCGGCGTTGGCGACGTCGGCGGCGACCTCGCCGTCGAACCTGAAGGTGCGTCCGACAAGACGGTCGGGAACGTACGCTGCGTAGTCGCACCCGCGGTTGTCCTTTCGAGCGGTGCCGCACTCCCTGCCCGATTGTCGGATTTCCAGCGGGCTGAGTGAGCATGTGCTCACGACGTTGATATTTGCTCGTCTGGGGCGCTAGGCTACTTGGCGTCAATGGAGATCCAGAAGATCTGTATGCCCGAGTCCGGCCGCCAGTAGATGCCCCTCATCCCGCTGCAGCGACTCCTGGGCACAGCACGGTCTGACGGGTACGCGGTCGGGTACTTCGAGGCGTGGGACGCGTGCTCGCTCGAGGCCGTGCTGACCGCCGCGGAGGAGGAGTCCACCCCCGTGATTCTCGGTTTCGGCGCGATGATGGTGGACGGGAAGTGGCTCGACCGCGGTGGCATCGAGGTCCTCGGTGCCATCGGTCGCAGCTATGCGGCGAGAAGTTCCGTGGACGTCGCGCTGCTCTTCAACGAGGCTCACACCCTTGACCAGGCGAAGCGCGGCATCGACGCGGGCTTCAACGCGGTGATGATCGACACGCACTCGTGGCCGACGGACGATGCCATCGTTGCGGTCCGTGAGCTCTGCCGGGTGGCGCACCAGTCGGGTGCGGCGGTTGAGGGTGAACTTGGCAGCCCTGCGGAAGCCACGGCATCAGGGATCGATCACAGTCACGCGAGTCTCACCGATCCAGACGAGGCCGCGCGCTTTGTGGCGGAGACCGGCGTCGACTGCCTGGCAGTTTCAGTCGGGAATGTCCACATCATGATGAACAAGGAAGCATCCATCGACATGGAGCGACTGGAATCGATCCATGAGCACGTCGACGTGCCCCTGGTCATCCACGGCGGCACCAGCTTTCCGCCGTCCGCGGTTGCGCCGGCGGTCGCGCTCGGGGTCGCGAAGTTCAACGTTGGCACGGTCCTCAAGCACGAGTTCTGGGCTGGGCTGGGATCCTCTGTTCGGTCCGTTGGCGCGAACCCCGATGTGCACCGGCTGCTCGGCTCCCACAAGGACTCCGACGTGATGGCCATCGCCCAGCAGCGGATGACGACCAAGGTTCGCTCCCTTATTCGGCAGTACGGGGGAAGCAGGCGCCAAGTGGTTGCGGCGGAGCTGAGTGCCCGATGAGTGACGTCGCGCGGGCTGGGAGCATTGAGCCGGGTTCGGGTCAACTCACGGCCGACGTCGACGCAACCCACGGGCTCGACCTCTATCGCCGCATGCAGCTGATCCGGCGCTTCGAGGAGCGCGTCTATCTGCACTACCTGCAGGGTGAGCTCCCTGGGACGCTGCATCAGAGCCAGGGCCAGGAGGCGGTTGCGGTCGGCATCTGCGACGCCCTTCGACCGACGGACTGGATCACCTCCACCCATCGCCCACATGGTCACGCGCTGGCCAAGGGTGTCGACCTGCGCGCAGCGATGGCCGAGCTGTACGGCAAGGCGACGGGCTGCTGCGGCGGCAAGGGGGGCTCGATGCATCTCGGCGATCCATCGGTTGGCATGCTCCCGGCGATCGCCATCGTCGGCGGAGGCAACACCGTGGTCACCGGTCTCGGGCTGGCATTCAAGCTGATGCGGACCGACCAGGTGGCCGTGTGTTTCTTCGGTGAGGGCGCGAGCAACGAGGGTGCATTTCACGAGGGGCTGAACTTCGCGGCGGTCCAGCATCTGCCGATCGTGTTCGCCTGCGAGAACAACCTGTACGGCGCCTCCACGCCATTCCACCAGGTGAGCCTGGTCCCCGATGTGGCGACCCGCGCTGTCGCGTACGGGGTGCGGGGAGAGATCGTCGACGGGATGGATGTCCTCGCCGTGCGCGAGGCTGCCGGACGCGCGGTGGCGGAGGCGCGCGCCGGAGCCGGTCCGGTCCTCCTCGAGTGCAAGACCTACCGATTTGCGGGTCACAGCCGTGGTGACGTCAAGGGCTATCGCAGCCGTGAGGAAGAGGTCCTGTGGAAGGAGCGTGATCCGATAGTTCGTCTCCGCGCGCGCCTCGCCGCGACCCTGGATGCGGGAGTGCTCGATGATATGGACGCGCAGGTGGAGGCGGCGCTCGATGACGCCATCGAGTTCGCGCGCCAGTCACCACTGCCGCGGGCTGAGGACGCATTGACCGACGCGTACGCGACAGTGATCAGCGGGGGGTCAGCGTCGTGACTGCGGCCGAAGCGCCAGTCGTCGGCGAACGCCGGCTCACGATTGCCGAGGCGCTGCGCGAGGCGATCGCCGAGGAGATGCGCCACGACGAGAAGGTCTTTCTCATCGGGGAGGACATCGGCGTCCCCGGGGGGTTCGGCGGTGCGTTCGGCGTGTACCTCGGCCTGACCGAGGAGTTCGGTCACGACCGCATCATCGACACCCCGATCAGCGAGAAGGCGCTAGCGGGTGCCGCGATCGGCGCTGCGCTGATGGGGATGCGACCGATCCCGGATTTGCAGTACGCCGACTTCCTCTTCGAGTGCATGGACGAGCTGGTCAACCAGGCGGCGAAGATGCGGTACATGTCGAACGGGAAGTTGAGCGTCCCGCTGGTGCTCCGCTGTCCGGTGGGCACGGCAAATCGCGGGGCGCAGCATGGTCAGTGTCCGGAGAGCTACTTCGTGCACGTCCCCGGCCTGAAGGTCGTCTGCGTTTCCGACGCGTATCACGCCAAGGGACTGCTGAAGAGCGCGGTGCGCGATGACGACCCTGTGCTCTTCTTCGAGCACAAGTTGCTCTACGGCAGCAAGGGGCGCGAGCAGGCCGGTGGCATGGATCTGACCGCGCACGTGCCGGAGGAGGAGTACTTCTTCCCCATCGGCAAGGCGGTGGTGAAGCGCGAGGGCATGTCGGTCACGGTGGTGGCAACGCACATGAGCCTCTATCGTTCACTGGCGGCCGCCGAGGAGCTGGCGCAGGACGGCATCGACTGCGAGGTCATCGATCCGCTGACGTTGCTCCCCTTCGACGAGGAGACCATCTTCGCGTCGGTCAGGAAGACCGGCCGGCTGGTGATTGCTCACGAGGACACGCTGACCGGAGGATGGGGTGCCGAGCTTGCGGCCAGGGTCGCCGAAGAGTGCCTCTACTCGCTGCAAGCACCGATCCGACGAGTCGCCAGCCACGATGTCCCGCTTCCGGTCGCCCCGGTGATGGAGCAGACCGTGGTGCCGTCTCAGGCGCGGATCAAGGCAGCGATCCAACGCTGCTGCGAAGGCTGAACAGGCATCGTGGCGCATCGGATTGACATGCCATCGGTGGGGCAAACCACCGACGAGTTGGTGATCGTCGAATGGTCGAAGCAGGAAGGCGACACGGTCGCGCTCGGAGAATCGCTGTTCAGCGTTCAGACCGACAAAGCTCAGGTCGAGGTGGAGTCCGTCGCCGCCGGGATGCTGCTGAAAATCCTCCACGAGGCTGGAGACACCGTGCGGGCCGGTTCACCGGTGGCGTACATCGGCGCTGCGGGTGATGCGGTGCCGGATTTGGACGTCGACGTTGATGGCGGCGGCGGCTCGGATTCTGCTGACAACGCGACCGGCGCGGCCGCGGTAACCGAGCGCGCGGCGCCAGTCTCCGCCCCGGCCGTCGCTCCCGAGCCTCGCGCGCCGGAAGTGACACCCGGCAGAGTCGCGGCGCTGCCTGCCGCTCGTCGGCTGGCGAGCGACCTTGGTGTCGACTTGCACACAATCGGGGGCACCGGCCAGGGCGGTGTGATCACCGTCCGCGACGTGGAGCTGGCCGCTTCGGCTGTCGCGGACGACGCCCCGGCGGACAGCGCGCGATGACAACCACCGCGCGCCCCGTGGTGACCAGTCGCTGGCGCGACGACGAGGCAACTGCGTGTGCGACCGAGCTGGAGCTGCGCGCGTACACGTCGCGTCTGCTGGGTCAGGATCCGCGATTGGTGCTCCACGGCGGTGGCAACACGTCGGTGAAGCTCACCGAGACCAACATCTTTGGCGAGGCGGAGGACATCCTCTGGGTCAAGGGCAGCGGCTGGGACCTGGCATCAATCCAACCGGCCGGTTTCGCGCCGGTTCGGATGCGGCAGCTCCTGGCGCTCAGTAAGCTCACCGCACTTTCGGACACCGACATGGCACGCGAACTCCGGATCGGCACGATCGATCCGGCCGCGCCGTCCCCGTCGGTCGAGGCGATCCTCCACGCAATCGTGCCGTTCAAGTACGTCGATCACACGCACGCGGACGCGGTCCTCACGCTCACCAACTCGGTGCACGGCGCCGAACTGATTGCCACGGTCTATGGCGATCGCCTCCTGCACATCCCATATGTGATGCCTGGATTCAAGCTGGCCGCCCTGTGCGCCGTCCTGTATCCGCGGCTGCGCGGTCCGCAGACGATTGGCATGCTGCTGATGAACCACGGCATCTTCACGTGGGGCGAGACCGCTCGCGAGTCGTACGAGCGAATGATCGACATGGTCGCGCTTGCCGAGGCGTACATACAGGAGCAGGTTGGACATCGGAGCCGAACCTCCGAGCACGCAACGACCGCCTATGCATCGACGGAAGTCGCCGCCCTTCGGCGCGAGCTTTCGGAGGTGGCCGGAGTCCCGATGACTCTGCAGGTGGACGATGGGCCGGACGCTGTTTCCTTTGCCAATCGTGCGGACGTGTCGGTGATTGCTCAGCAGGGTCCGGCGACTCCCGACCATGTGATCCGCACCAAGCGGCTGCCGATGGTGGGACGCGACGTAGCGACCTATGCGCGCGACTACGAGCGCTACTTCGCAGAGCAGTCGAGCAGATCTGTCGCTCGATTGAAGATGCTCGATGCAGCACCCCGCGTCGTCATCGACTCAGAGATGGGAGTGGTCTCGACGGGCCGATCCGCGGCCGACGCATCCGTCGCCGCGGAGATCTACCGGCACACCATCGACATCATCCTCGACGCAACCGAGCTGGGCGGTTACCGCGCCCTCTCCGCTGCGGACATATTCGACGTCGAGTACTGGGACCTGGAGCAGGCCAAGCTCGGAAAGGGAACGCCGCCACCGTTCACCGGCGAGATCGCTCTGGTCACGGGAGCCGCTTCAGGAATCGGTCACGCCTGCTCGCAACTCCTGCTGCAACAGGGAGCCGCGGTCGTTGGTCTGGATCTCAACTCAGGAGTTGCAGACGTGGCCGCAGGACCCACATGGCTCGGCCTCCAGTGCGACGTGACCGATCCCGAACAGGTGACTAAGGCGATCGGGGCGGCGGTCAAGCAGTTCGGTGGCATCGACATTGCCGTCCTCAATGCCGGCATCTTCCCGCCCAGTCAGCGCCTTGATGCCCTGGACGTGGAAGCGTGGCGTGCGGTCATGGGCGTCAATGTCGAATCCTCGGTCGTCCTCCTGCGTCACCTGCACCCACTCCTGCGACTCGCACCACGCGGCGGCAGGGTCGTGGTGATCGGCTCGAAGAACGTCGCGGCCCCCGGTCCCGGCGCAGCTACATACTCGGCCTCCAAGGCAGCGCTCACCCAGGTGGCGCGAGTGGCCGCGCTTGAGTGGGGTGCGGATGGCATCAGGGTCAACGTGATCCATCCCAATGCGGTCTTCGACACTGCGCTTTGGTCAGCGGAGATCATCGAGGCGCGAGCGCGCCAGTATGGCCTCACCGTCGCCGAGTACAAGGCCAATAACGTGCTGCGAGTCGAGGTGACGAGTCAGGACGTCGCGCAGATGTGTGTGGCGATGTGCGGGCCCGCATTCGCAAAGACAACGGGTGCGCAGGTTCCGGTCGACGGCGGCAACGAGCGGGTGATCTGAATGGGTACTCGTGGCGAGACAGCGCAGGTCGCAACGAGCCGGGCTCGCGGCGTCGACCGTGACGTCGAGTTGATGACCCGCGTCGCCTCGCGGTACTACCTGGAGGGGATGACCCAGGAAGCTGTGGCTCGCTCCCTTCGTCTCTCGCGGCCCAAGGTCGGACGGTTGCTGGATCGCGCCCGAACCGTCGGCATCGTGGAGATCACGGTGCACGTGCCCCGCGACCTCGGTCTCAAGGTCGAGGCCGCGTTGGTCGCGGCGTTCGGCCTCGACCACGTGCTCCTGGTCAACGATCAGACCGATGAATCAGGCCAGCGGGCGTCAGTGGCCCGGGCGGCCGCTGCGTTCCTGAAGCGCCAGCTCAGCGACGGCGACGTGGTTGCTCTGGGCATGGGGAGGAATGTTGGCGCTGTCCCCGACTTCATCGGCACTCCACCACTCCGCGCTGCGACGTTCGTCAGTGCCATCGGAGGATCGCCGCTGGTGGAAACCGGCGTCAACCCGAATGAGATCTGCCGCCGCCTCGCCGAGGCGTTTGCCGGCAGTGCCGAGGTGCTGTATGCCCCCGCCTATGCGGAGACGCCCGCGGTCCGCGATGCGTTCATCAATCACGACGACGTGCGCGATGTCCTCGAGCGCGCGAGACGGGCCACCGTTGCGCTGATCGGGATCGGCAACGCTCGGGATGACAGCGCCGTGGTGAGCATGGGCTGCTTCTCGGTGTCCGAGATGCGCAGACTGCGCGATCGCGGAGCGGTTGGCGACATCCTCGGCTCGTTCTTCGATGCGGATGGCCGTGCCGTTGTCGACGGAATCGGGGACCGCGTGGTGGCGATCGGGCGAGCGGATCTCGAGGCGATCCCATTCGTTGTCGCGATCTGCAGCGAGCGCGACAAGGGCGACGCGATCCTGGGTGCGCTGCGCAGCGGCATGGTGAACGTCCTGGTCACCAACCTTTCCACGGCGCGCACCGTCCTCGAACTCTCCGGGCGTTCATGACTCCGCGCGTTCTCTGTGCGGGGATCCTCGTTGGCGACCTCTTCGTCCCGCCGCTGCCGCGTCTTCCGGCGGCCGGCGAGCTCCTGGTGACCGACGACTTCCTCATGGGTGCCGGGGGCTGCGCCGCCAACGTCGCCGTGGTGCTGTCGAAATTGGGCGTCGGCTCCAGGGTCGTGGGCAAGGTTGGCCGCGACTCCTTCGGTGATTTCGTCACGTCATCGCTGGCGGGGTTGGGCATCGACGTCTCGTTCATCGGGCGGTCGGAGACGATGGGCACGGCAAAAACGGTGATCGTCCCCGTGGCCGGCGAAGACCGGCGCTACATCCACACCGTGGGTGCCAACGCCGACCTGACGGGACAGGACTTCGCCCCCGGCGCGATGTCCGGGGTCGATGTCGTCTACCTCGGTGGATACCTGGTGCTGCCCGGACTCACCACTGAGTCAGTCGTCGAGTTGTTCGAGGCGGCGCATCGGGCAGGCGGGCAAACTGTCCTGGATGTGGTCCTCCCCGGAGAGACGCAGGCCTCCATGGACGATCTGCGTTCGATCCTGCCGAGCGTTGACTTCTTCCTGCCCAACGACGACGAGGCCCGCCAGCTGACCGGCGAGCAGGACCCAGAGCGTCAGGCCGCCTGCTTCAACGAGGCCGGCGCCGCAACCGTGGTCATCACCATGGGCGGTGACGGGCTGCTCGTTCGCACCGCCGCCGACACTCGGCTGCTCACTGCTTCGAGGGTCGAGGTCGTTGACGGTTCCGGAGCCGGCGATGCGTTCGCGGCCGGGCTGATTGTCGGCATCCTTGAGGGCTGGCCGCTGGAGCGGTCACTGAGGTTCGCGAGCGAGGTCGGCGCGCTCGCGTGCACCGCGTTGGGATGCTCAGCCGGAATTCCGGATCGGGAGCAGGTGCTCAGGCGGATGGCAACGTCCTAAGGTATGCACGAGCTGTGTTGACACCCGAGCAGATCCAGGACGCGCGGCGGCGAGCGGCACAGGTGCTCGACGAGGCGGGGTTCGTGCTCACCGAGCTGGAGCGCGACAGCATCGAAGTGGCCGACTTCGGCCTGTCAGAGCTCGAACAAACGGGGCTGGAGGTCGTCGTCTACGTCAACACGCAGCGTGTCTGCGCCAAAGAGCTGGTGCTGTTCCCCGGGCAGACCTGCCCCGAGCATCGTCACCCGCCGTTCGACGGGACCCCCGGCAAGGAGGAGACGTTCCGCTGCCGCCGGGGCCTGGTGTACCTCTACCTCGAGGGCCCGCCGGCGGAGCGACCCAGCTGCCGGCCGGCAAAGGCCGAGCGGGGCGCGTACACGGTCTGGCACGAGGTGATCCTCCGGCCCGGCCAGCAACACCTCGTCCCGCCCAACACGCTGCACTGGTTTCAGGCGGGGCCAGAGGGTGCAATCGTCTCAGAGTTCTCCACGCAGAGCCGGGACGATCTCGACGTCTTCACCGACCCGGACATCGCTCGGACCACCGTCGTCGCGTCGAGCTGACTTTCAGCGAGGCGAGGACCCGGCGGACGCGGCCCATCGGTCGAGGTATGGCGCCACGGCGTGGGGCATCCGGAGCGGCCGCTGACCGCCCTGTGCATCGATCAGTCGCTGCACACGAGCGGGGTCGTCGGGTCAGCCCACCCCCCGGAGTTCAGGACGCCCGTGGCGCAGGTGCTTGAGGTAGATGAGCTACTCCTGGATCAGACCACCGTGGATGATCCTTGCGGTGGTCGCCGGTCACGAGGAGCCCTTGTTTCGAAGGTCGCTCGGCGGACGTGGCAGGCGATCAGCCGCCTGATGCGATCAGATGGGGCTCCGCGAGCGGGCGTTGCGAGACCTCGGCCGTGGACTTCGCCGGGACCGGCAGGGGTCGGAATCGCGCCAGGAAGAAACGCAGGTCTTCGGGTTCGTCGGTGAAGGCCAGGCCGCCGATCTCGTCCGCATCTGCGCACACGCTGGCGACGGACTCCGCCGTGACCTCCATGTGTGATTGCGTGTACACGCGCCGTGGGATGGTCAGGCGCACCAATTCCAGCCGAGGATGGCGATTCTCACCGGTGGCGGGATCGCGACCAGCGGAGACGACGCCACGCTCCATGGCCCGTACCCCCGAGTCGAGATAGATCGCAGCCGCGAGCGATTGCGCCGGCAGGTCGTCCTGAGGCAGGTGCGGCAGGATGGCCCGCGCGTTGAGATAGACGCCATGTCCGCCGATGGGCAGGACGATCGGAACGCCCGCGTCGATCAGCAGATTGCCCAGATACTCCACCTGACCGATGCGAGCGCGGACATGGTCGTCACCGTCGATCATCTCGCGGATACCGCACGCGAGAGCCTCCATGTCGCGTCCGGACATCCCGCCGTACGTGTGCAGCCCTTCGTAGGCGACAAGCAGCCCGCGAGCACGCCGCGCGAGCTCCGGATCCCGCAGCGCGAGAAAACCGCCGATGTTGACCAGGTTGTCCTTCTTCGACGAAACCGTGGCGCCGTCGGAGTGGGAGCAGATCTCAAGCAGGATCTCGGCGACACTCCGACGTGCGTAGCCGGGCTCGCGCTGCTGGATGAACCAGGCGTTCTCCAGGGCTCGGGTTGCATCGAGCATCACCAGGATGCCGTGCTCGTGACACAGCTCATACGTCGCTGTGAGGTTGGCCATGGACACCGGCTGTCCGCCGGCCATGTTGACGTTGGTCTCGAGCGAGATGTACGGGATCCGTTCGGCGCCGACCTCGGCGATGATCCGGCGCAGCTTGTCCAAATCGACGTTGCCTTTGAAGGGATGCAGGGACGCGGGATCGTGCGCCTCGTCGATGATCACGTCGGCGAACGAACCGCCGGCCTTTTCCTGATGCCAGCGTGTCGTCGTGAAGTACATGTTGCCGGGGATGACGTCGCCGGGCTTGATGAGGATCTGGCTGAGGATGTTTTCCGCTCCCCGACCCTGGTGCGTGGGCACGAGCTCCGGGTAGCCATACACCTCGTGCACCGCGTCCACCAGGTGGTAGAAGCTGCGGCTCCCCGCGTACGCCTCGTCGCCGACCATGAGCGCCGCCCACTGACGGTCGGACATCGCTGACGTCCCCGAATCGGTCAGCAGATCGATGTAGACGTCCTCGGAACGCAGCAGGAAGGTGTTGTACCCGGCGTCGAGGATGGCCGCCTCACGCTGGTCGCGTGTGGGTATCCGGATCGGCTCGACCATCTTGATCCGATACGGCTCTGCCCAACGCCGGTGGCTGCCGCGGAGCGTTCCCATGGCCGGACTCTGACGGTGTTGGTCGCGCCCGGCCAGGGTCGTTGGTCACTTCTTGGGAGTGACCGTCCGTCATCCGCGCGACGAGGCCCGTTCTCGCTGGGCGCGGATTCGATTCAATTGCATCGATGACGCTTCAGAGGGCGTCCAGAGCCGTCCCTGCCATGAATGACCAGGGGTTCAGTGGCTCAGCGGCGAGTGGAACCACGATGACCGGCACCCCCCTGCGTCGCGTCAGCGCATGGCTGGTGCTACCGAGGAACAGCCCACCCAGCGTATGCAGAGCGCGCGTTCCGACGACGATCACTTGAGCGCCCACCTCGGCTGCCACGTCTCGGAGAACAGCCGGCGGTGATCCTTCCAGCAATCGCCCTTCCCAGGCGACACCGGCCGCGGTGAGGGGAGCGCCGAACTCGTCGCGCACCTGCTCCTGGAGCGCTGCACGGGTCTCATCGATGATGTCCTGCGGCACGTACATGACGTAGCCCCCGGCTGCCGCAATCGGCGGCTGCGCGGGCGGTGCTACGTGAACGAGGACAACCTTCGCGCCGAGTTGGCTCGCAAGGTCAGCCGTCCAGGTGACCGCATGCTGCCCATGAGTTGAGCCATCGGTCCCGACGACAATGGTCCTGATCATCTGATGATCTCCTCAGTGTCTGGTCCTGGCGGTCTTACCGGTGCCAGATCCGGACGGAGCTGAAGGCGGGGCATCCACGCCTCCAGCGCAAAGCACCCACGCGGTCAGGCGGTCCCGGCGGAAGCTTGGTGTTGACCTTCGAGAAGCGGGCGATCTGCTCCTACACCTCTTCACCAACGATGAGCAAGTCGGTGGTGATGCGTGCGCAAAGCTGGCTGCCCTTGGCCTCGATATCCAGGCGCCTCGAATCCTCGAGAATCCCGATGACCTTCGCCTCGGGCCCGTCGATGTCAAGCGGCTCTGTGTCCAGGTGCCGAACTCCTCCACCTCCTTGCCCCGCCTGGAAGGTTCCAGATGCGCGTATCAGATCGCTCCACCAGCGTGTCGTACTAGGGCCGAAGGTCCTTAGTTCGCACTAGCGAACGGGGCACCGATCCGCGAGTTGTAGCGGCATCGCCACAGCCCCTTTGGGCGACCTGTCCAGCGGCCATAGGCTGAGCTGCCACTTCCGTCCGACGTCGGCGTCTTGACCTGTCCGGGAGGATATCCCAGATCACTTTCGGGTCCAATGACCCTACCTCGACCCCTTCGCGAGGCGCTAGGCTCGGAGGTCGCGAGCCGTTGTGCGACGACATCGCCGCGGGCCCGCTGAGGTGTTCAGGTGACTGCGATCGCAACCGTTCCTTCAACCACAGTGGCGATGGAAAACCCGTGGCACAACGCCCAGCGGCAGTTCGACCAGGCTGCCGAGTTAATCCACCTCGAATCCGGCCTCCGCGCCGTGCTCCGCGAGGTGAAACGCCAGCTCATCGTCAGCTTCCCGGTGAAGATGGACGACGGCTCGGTGCGCGTCTTCGAGGGCTACCGCGTCCAGCACAACATGGCCCGGGGGCCGGCCAAGGGCGGCATCCGCTACCACCAGGGAGTGACGCTCGACGAGGTCAAGGCCCTGGCGATGTGGATGACGTGGAAGTGCGCCATCGCCGGACTACCGTTCGGCGGCGCCAAAGGGGGCATCGTGGTCGACCCCAAGAAGCTCAGTGAGGGTGAACTGGAACGGATGACGCGGCGCTACGCCACCGAGATCAGCGTGATCATCGGTCCCGAGTACGACATCCCCGCTCCCGACGTCAACACGTCGCCGAAGATCATGGCCTGGATCATGGACACAATCTCGATGGAGCATGGGTTCTCGATTCCCGCGGTGGTCACCGGCAAGCCGCTCTCGGTCGGCGGCAGCCAGGGACGCAACGCAGCGACGGGGCGGGGCGTGATGTTCGTCGCGCTCGAGGTTTGCACGCGGCTCGGCATCGATCCCAAGAGCTCGACCGTCGCCATCCAGGGATTCGGGAACGCGGGATCGATCGCGGCGCGGCTGATGGCAGCGCAGGGTTTCACCGTGGTTGCGGTTTCTGACAGCAGCGGCGCGATCCATAGCGCCGCCGGTCTCGACGTCGATCGCCTGATCGCGCACAAGAAATCGACCGGGAGCGTCACCGGCTTCCCGGGCGCGAGCGTCATCGCTGCCCACGAGGTCCTCGAGGTGCAATGCGACGTGCTCGTGCCCGCCGCCCTGGAGAACCAGGTCACCAGCGAGAATGCGGCGCGCATTCAGGCGCGCCTCGTCCTCGAGGCAGCCAACGGCCCGATCACCCCCGATGCGGACATCCTGCTCGAGCAGCGTGGTATCACCGTGGTACCCGACGTTCTTGCCAATGCTGGCGGTGTGACTGTCTCGTACTTCGAGTGGGTACAGGATTTGCAATCCTTCTTCTGGGACGAGGATGAGATCAATGCTCGCCTCGAGAAGGTGATGCACCGCGCCTTCACTGAGGTTTGGGATATGTCGAAGCAGCACGGAGTCTCGCTACGCCAGGGCGCGTACTTCCTTGCCATCGACCGAGTCGCAGAGGCGACGACTGACCGCGGCATCTATCCCTGATATCCGATTGGTGTAGCGAGCAATCGCTCGAGTGAGGCGACCATCAAGCATTCATTGCCGAACTCGCATCGGAGTTGGCGTGAGCGGGTCTAACGAACCAGTCGCGCAGCGGCGCGTTCGCTCGCGCTCGCTGGTCGGCTCTCGGAGTCTGGCTTCCAACCGTCCCGTGACGGAGCTGCCCTGTCACTAGTCGTGCGCGCGAATCTCGCGGAGGTTCGGGCTAATGAGCGCGGCTACCTTCTCATGCGCGAGTACCTCGACAACTCGGGAACCGGCTACAGCCCCAGAAGAAGCCATGACGGGAGGCGCGACGGACCATCGTCGAGTGGCACCGTGGACAAGCCGGATCTTGCATGGGCGCCGCCGTTGGGGCGGCTGTCCCGAGCGGCTGCTCTTGCCATACCTCCATGTCGACGAGGAGTCCAACCAGGGCGGACCCGTCAATGATCCTGATGCCGTTGCGCTTTGCGAATGCCTGCCCCTCATCGCCAACACCGCCGCACGCAACGACGATCCCATCGGTAGCATCTTCGCTCGCCATAACACCCGCGAGCTCCCGAACGACGCCTGGGCCTAACCGAGACGCGTTCTGTTTGCATTGCACGAGCGTCTTGGAGCCGCTCCTCGAAAGGATGATATCGACGCCTCCATCCGCGCCACGTCCCGTTAAGTCGGCGCGATAGCCACTGCTCCGGAACGCCGCGGCAACCAGCAGCTCGAAGTCCTGCCATGACATGCGACCTAAGTCATCGACTGATCGTGAATGGCTGACGAGGCGATGGCCTCGGATGGTGCCGATGATGCCGAGCGCGAGTGCGTGAAAGTGGGCGCCGACTGCGACGATCGAGTGCTCGCAAATGCGTTGCAACCGGTTGACGACTCAGCCGGTCCCGACGAGGTCTCAGCCCGACCCTTCGCAATTACCGGGACATGTTCCCCTCGGGTGATGGGGAGACGACCTTCGGGGGGTCGAATAATCAGCCCCGAGTAGAACGAACGAGGTGGCCAAGTTTGCGGCCCAAATCGAGGACAGCGCCGGCGCGACAAGGCGGGGACGCTGATTGATTGAAGGCCAGCTTGACCATCCCAGCGGGGCGGCGCACTATGGGGCGACCGAGCGGGAACAAGCCGCCGGAGACGCTCATACAACCGGGCGAGTTGGCAGTGACCGAGCAATACATCATCGGGGAGTTGTCGATTCGGCTCGTGCAGCTGGAGGCCGACGCTCCTGACGCGGAGTTCGCATACGAGTTCGCCCGGCTGCGGGTGGAGACTGAGAAAGCACCGTTTGAGACGCTGCCCTACATGGCGATGAACGCGCTCCGCCTGATCCGGGGGCTTTGCCGTGACTCCCTTGCGCGAGGTGACCTCCAGGCACTGACCTCTCAGGCGACGATGGCTGCTGAACTTCGCGAGTTCGCCGTCTCTGCAAGGCTGCTGGCGGAAGACTAGAGTGGGGGCTTCACCCTGGGATGGAGCGATGAGGGTCAGGCGGTAAGTCGGAGGTCGACCAAATGGCAGTGGAAGTGCAGGTCACTGAAGCCCAAATTGCGGTGCACTGGCGCGAGGAGGACTACTTCGCCCCGCCACCCAAGTTCATCGGACAGGCGAATGCCAGCGACCCCAGCATCCGCGAGCGGTTCCGCGAGGAGAACTTCCCCGAGTGCTTCAAAGAGTATGCGGACCTGCTCACCTGGGATAAGTACTGGCACACCACGTTGGACACCAGCAATCCGCCGTTTTGGAAGTGGTTCGTCGGTGGCCGGCTCAACGCGAGCGTCAACTGTGTCGATCGTCACCTTGCGAAATCCCGCAACAAGGCAGCCCTGATTTGGGTCCCAGAGCCCGAAGCCGAGGAGACCAAGGCGATCACCTATCAGGAGCTCTACGAACGGGTTAACGAATTTGCTGCACTCCTGCGCGGTTTCGGCGGAGTGAAGGTCGGTGACCGTGTCACCTTTCACATGCCGATGGTTCCGGATCTCCCGGTTTCGATGCTCGCCTGCGCCCGCCTCGGCGTCATCCACAACCAGGTGTTCGGTGGGTTCAGTGGGACAGCCTGTGGAGGCCGGATGGCGGACTCCGGGAGCACCATCCTCGTGACCATGGATGGGTACTACCGCAACGGCGAACTCATCGACCATAAGGCCAAAGCCGATGAAGCGATCGCCGTTGCTCGCGAGCAGGGCATCGAGGTCGAAAAGGTGCTGGTGTGGCGACGCCACCCTGGTCAGTACAGCTCCAAGACACCCATGGTCGAAGGCCGCGACTTCTTCGTTGACGATCTGTTGAAGGACTATGCGGGCAAGGTGGTCGAGCCGGTGTCGATGCCGGCCGAAGCGCCGCTGTTCATGATGTACACCAGCGGTACCACCGGACGTCCGAAGGGTTGTGTGCACAGCACGGGCGGTTACCTTGCCTACGTTGCTGGCACGTCAAAGTTCTACCAGGACATTCACCCCGAAGACACGTACTGGTGTTTTGCGGACATTGGATGGATCACCGGGCATTCGTACATCGTGTACGGTCCGCTGTCGCTCGGGACGACGAGCGTGATGTACGAGGGAGTGCCGCTCTATCCGGATGCCGGTCGACCCTGGAGGATCGCCGAGCGTCTTGGCGTGAATATCTTCCACACGGCGCCCACCACAATCCGGATGCTCCGCAAGTTCGGCCCGGATGAGCCAGCGAAGTACGACTACCACTTCAAGCACATGACAACGGTGGGCGAGCCCATCGAACCGGAGGTGTGGCGCTGGTATCACCGGGTGGTGGGCAAAGGCGAAGCGGTCATCGTCGACACGTGGTGGCAGACAGAGAACGGCGGGTTCCTGGGCAGCACGCTTCCGGCGCTCGACCAGATGAAGCCGGGCAGCTGCGGCCCCGGAGTCCTCGGCATCTATCCCGTGATCTACGACGAGGATCGCAACGTCATCGAGCCGGGGAGCAATCGCGCAGGCAACATCTGCATCCGCAACCCCTGGCCGGGCATCTTTCAGACGATCTGGGGTCAACCCGAGCGGTTCGTGGATACGTACTACAAGAAGTACTGTCGGGACCCGGAGAGCAAGGACTGGCGCGACTGGCCGTACCTCGCGGGTGACGGCGCCGTCCAGGCAGCGGATGGCTACATACGAATCCTTGGTCGTGTCGACGACGTGATCAACGTAGCCGGGCACCGATTGGGGACCAAGGAGTTGGAGTCGGCGTGCCTGACGGTTGATGAGATCGCCGAAGCGGCCGCGGTCCCCGTAATTGACGAGCTTCGCGGTCGCGCGGTGGAAATGTATGTGGCACTGAGGCCGGGTGTGCAACCGAGCGACGAAATCAAGAAGAAGATCGTCGAAGCGATCGACCGCGAGATCGGGAAGATCGCGCGTCCGCACAATGTCTGGATTGTTCCCGACATGCCCAAGACCAGGTCAGGCAAGATCATGCGGCGGGTGATCGCGTCGATCTCCAACTTCACCGATATTGGGGATGTGACCACGCTGGCAAATCCAGAGATCGTGGAGAGTATCCGCCAGCAAGTCCAGACCGAGAAGGTGGCGAAAGGCGACCAACCGCGCGAGCTGTCGCCGCAAGAACTTGAGGAGATCAAGGCATTCGGAAGCGTCGAATAGCGCGAGATCCCAAGCGATCAGAACATCACACCTATCGTGGAGACTCAGGGCGCTAGCGATGAATACGCATGCCCACCTGTCGAGCGACCAGCTCGGCGGGAGAGACCCGTCGCGTTCACGCTTCTCGACAAGCGCTCAGTGAGTCGTCGGCTGGTGTGGCTACCCGGACGCGGCGAGCAGGGCCTCAGCCTCGCGAATGCAGCGGGTCGCGCCGACCGAACGGTAGAAGGCAAGGACGCGCTGCAGTTCGACATCGGCGTCAGCCCGGGCGCCCTGGTCGATCAGCCTCTCGGCAAGCCAAAGCCGGTCGCGCGCCTCCTCCGTGGCTGCGCCCTCGCCGGTGTTGACCGCGATGCGCACTTGCAAGTCCGCCTGCTGCGCCAGCACCCAGTCGCGGATCGTCAGGGCCGCGCGCACCGCCCGCTCGGGGTCGTCCTCGTGGGCCACCGGCGCTCCGAAAAGCGCCATCACCGCGTCGCCGATGAACTTCTCCACGGTGCCCCCGAAGCGCTCGAGTTCGGTGCGCAGTCGCGTGTAGTACGGGGACAGTAGGGCGCGCACATCCTCCGGATCGAGTTGCTCCGAGCGCGAGGTAAAGCCCACCAGATCGGCGAAGAGCACCGTCACGACCTTGCGCTCCTCGTGGGCGGCGGCACCGGCCTCGACCATCGAAGTGCCGCACTTCGAGCAGAAGTTCGCCCCTGGCTGGTTCTCATGTCCGCACGCAGGACAGGGACTCATGCAGGTAGCGTAGCCGCTCGCGAGGCGCCCATTGGAAGCGTTCAGGTGATCAGGCCTCCGATGCCAAATGTCTGAGACTGGTACCGGTCGCCGTGTTCGCTGAATAATCGGTACCACGTCCACGAGCTCGCCCTTGAGCCGAACGGCACAAGGCGCCCGACGTCCCAGTGGCGTGGCGCCAAGCGCCCGTGCGCGCCCCACAGTTCGTCTACAGGCTCGGGGTCGCTGCGTCGAGAAGAATCTCGAGCGGGCGTCCCCCTTGGAAGGCGGCTGGCGAAGCTTGTTGGCAGCGAGATGCTTACTGTCGGGCTATCGCAGCGGCGCCGCCGCGCAGCACGAACTTTTGGATTTTGCCGGTCGCCGTCTTTGGCAATGCCTCAACTGGGTGCCAGACTTTCGGCACCTTGAAATGGGCCATGCGTTCGCGGACGAACGCAGTCAGTTCCTCGTCAGGGGCCGACATCCCGGTGCGGAAAACGATGAAGGCATGTGGCGTCTCGCCCCAGCGCTCGTCCGGCATGCCGACAACCGCTGCCTCGAGGATGGCTGGGTGGCGCAGCAGCACCGATTCCACCTCCACGGTGGAGATGTTCTCGCCCCCGCTGATGATCACGTCCTTGATGCGGTCGCGGATTTCCATGTAGCCGTCAGGGTGTACGACAGCGGCGTCGCCGGTGTGGAACCACCCATCTCCCATGCAGGCTTGCGTGGCCTCGGGATCGCGGTAGTAGCCCGCCATGACAGCGTTACCACGCACCACAATCTCGCCGAGTGACTGGCCATCCCAGGGCACCTCGCCACTGTCAGTATCCACGACGCGCAAGTCGCCACTGGTCAAGAGCTCGACGCCTTGGCGCGCCTTGATCATTGCCCGTTCCCCGGAAGGTAGTGCCGCGTGTTCGGGCAGCGGTGCGCAGACGCTGATGAAAGGCGACGTCTCGGTGAGCCCGTACACATGGGTCACCTCCCAGCCCAGCTCTCCCTCGACTTTCTCGATCGTCACTGCTGCCGGAGGAGCCCCGGCGGTCACCACGTGGACACCCTTCGGAAGCTCGCCGCGTGTCTCGACGGGCGCGTTCGCCAGGGCGATCAGCACCGTGGGCGCCGCACAGAGCCACGAGACGTTCTCGTCGCGGACGAGGCGGAAGGCGAGCGCAGGTTCCACCTTGCGCAGGCATACGTGGACCCCCGCCGCTGCGGTGACGACCCAAGGGAAACTCCACCCATTCGCGTGGAACATGGGGAGCGTCCACAGGTAGCGGTCTCCGACCCCAATGTCGAGGTGGAGGAGCGTCCCAATCACGTTCACCCACGCGTTGCGGTGGGTGATCATGACTCCCTTGGGCCGCGCTGTCGTGCCGCTCGTGTAGTTGATCGTCAGCAGATCGCTTTCGTTGCTCTCGGGACGAGTGAATGTGGGCGGCGCCTGCGCGAGCAGTGCCTCGTAGTCGAGCCAGCCTTCGTGAGCGCCCTCGAGCGCGACAAAGTGTTCCACGCCAGGCATTCCTTCTCGCGCGGCGTCGATGGCATCGAGCTGGTCGCTGTGCGCGAGCACGACCCGCGCGCCTGAGTGCTCCACGATGAAGGCCCAGTCGTCGCCCGTCAGTCGAAAGTTGACAGGAACGAGCACCGCGCCCAGTTGAGGTACGGCGTAGTACTGCTCAAGATGACTATGCGTGTTCGGCGCGATGACGGCGACCCGATCGCCAGGCCGAACTCCAAGCTGCTCGAGGGCGGCCGAGGCCCGGTCGCAGCGACCGAGGAACTGTTCATACGTCAGACGCAGGTCGCCATCGACGACCGCGGGACGGTGTCCGTGGAGGCGCCGCGTCCGGCGGGCAAAATCCAGGGGAGTGAAGGGGACTTCCATCGAGATGTGGCCTCCATTCGTGTGGCCCGCCGCCAGTACGCGCCCGCAGGCTCCTGAGAGTTCAGCATATTGACGCGCCACTGTGGGCGCGCCCTCCTCCCAGCAGTGCGACGAACTCCGAGTCCGCGACTTCGAGGCGAGCTCGCGCGACCTCACGCGGGCGTGGTGGCGAGACGTAGACTACGGCGTCGGCCGATCGCACAGGGTTCACCTCATTGCGCATCGCAATCGTCAATCTCAAGGGCGGCACCGGCAAGACGGTCACCGCGGTACACCTCGCCGCGGCCTTGGCGGACCAGGGACGAACCTTACTGGTCGACGCCGACCCTCAGGGTTCTGCTCTTTCCTGGTCGGAGGAGGCAGAACGGCTGCCGTTCGCAATCGTCGGCCTCCCGGTACGCGACCTGCAGAGGCGTCTGAACGACCTGCTGCCCGGGCTGATGCACGCGGTCGTCGACACGCCGCCAGGAGACCGCGCCATCGTGCGCAGCGCGATCGCTGCAACGGGGATCATCCTCGTCCCCATCCCCCCAAGCATCATCGACCTCGACCGTCTCGGCCCGACACTCGACCTCATTGCGGAAGTCGACGCAACCTCCAGAACGCAAAGCTTCGTGCTGCTCACACGGGTGCGCGCCGCGACGCGAAGCGCCAGGTTGACACGCGAGATTCTCGCCGACATGGGCGTGTCGCTCCTCGAGGCGCAGATCCCGCTGCGTGAGAGCCTTGCCACGAGTTTCGGCACCATCCCGTCGGGCGACAACCCGTACCGCGTCGTGCTCGACGAGTTGATGACCAAGGAACTCGCCGCGTGACGCGGAGCCGGACGCCGCGCGAGCTTCGCGAACGCATGGAGCGCGTGGCCGCCAAACCGCACCAACCTCCACAGTCCGCGTCGAAGCGACGCACAGTGCCGAGGGCGGACGTCGTTGGCGCACGCCCCGCGCCCGAGCCCAGCGCTGCGCGGCCGCGCTCCCGACTCGACACCCTAACTGCGTGGGGAAAGTGGGAACTCACGGTGGTCCCAACGCGGCGCTGGAGGTGGCTGCGTGCGCTGATCAGCCCAGACGATTCCTCAACAGACGACCGGCGGCGCGACGACTGAAGCGCAAACCGCGGACACCGAGCTTGGAACCCGGGCGCCGCTACGGGGTTTGACGACAGGTCGAAGCATCCCAGTTCGACGGAAGGCGGAGATTGGTGCCGGTCATCGTTACTGCTGTTTTCGCCAATGCACGGCCCACCAGGCTTGAACCTGCCCCGGTGAACGCGACTCCCGAACCCGCGAGAAGATTTCCCTGGAACTTCGAGCCGGTCCCAATCGTCCCGGTGGTGCCGAGCGCCCAGTACACGTTGCAGGCCTGTCCGCCGCTGGCCATCACGACCTGGGAGGCGGCGGTGGTGAGACCGGTCCCGACCTGGAATACCCAGACGCCGGAGGATGGCCCTGCCAGCGTCAGGATGCCACTGGTGAGGCCCGCCGTCTTATTGAAGCAGTACACACCGGGTGCCAATGTCTTTCCGCCGAGCGCCTGCCCGGTCAGGTTGTTAGCCGGGGAGCACGTCTTGGCTTTGAGGGCGGTGTACGCGGTGCCGAAGGCACTGAACGCGGCCACCGCGGTCGCGTCCCCTGCGTGAATGGCCCCGGCGATGCTGCACGTTGCGGTCTTCGTGACCGTGAGCTTGGAGCCCACGGCGCCGAGGCCGACGGTGGACTTGGTGCAGGTCACCCCCGCCCCGCCCAGGACCACGAATTTCGCGGCCCCACCGAGAAAGGGCGCGGAGGTTGACCCGTAGGCCGAGAGGGGCGCTGCAGCGAGGACTGCCACTGTGGCCAGGATTCCTGCGGCGCTTCGAGTGATGTGGTTCATCGCGGGCCCCTTTGCTTACCTGTGATTGAGGTGGTATCCGCGACCACAGGACCTTTTCCCGACGTCACCGTCGTGGAGGGAGCATTCGCCTCGAGGCATAACAAAGCCAGCAACACCATGGGCACGCTGGCCACTCGTGTGAGAGCGCCTGGCCGGCCATGGACTCTGGTGGTGCGTGACGCCGAGGTGCCCGATCGGGTATCCACGTGTTCGGGTCGCGGGGCAGCGGGCACGAGTCCTCTGGCCTCACTGCGTCGGCCGGCGACCCTCATGACAGAATGCGGCAGTGGCTCAGGATGTGGCACCCATCGCCTCCCCAGGCACCGAGTCCCCGCTGCCGGCAGCGATCGAAACCCATGATCTGACCAAGCGATTCGGAGCGCGTCGCGCCGTCGACTCACTCTCCATCCGGGTACCGCGAGGCGTCATCGCCGGACTGGTTGGACCAAACGGAGCCGGCAAGACGACCACGCTCCGCATGCTCCTTGGCCTGATACGCCCGAGCGGCGGGAACGCGTCCGTCCTCGGTCAGTCGATCCGTCACCCGCGGACGTTCATGCACAGCGTCGGCGCGCTCATCGAGGGACCGGCGTTCTACCCGACTCTGTCGGGAGGAACCAACCTCTCGACCCTCGCGACGCTCGGACGGCATCGCGACGCGGACATCTCGGGACTGCTCCAGACCGTGGGCCTTGCGGATCGCGCGCGGCACAAGGTCGGCTCGTATTCCCTCGGCATGAAGCAGCGCCTCGGCATCGCGGCAGCACTCCTGTCCAACCCCGAGCTGCTGCTCCTCGATGAGCCGGCCAATGGTCTCGATCCGCCCGGGATCATCGAGATGCGTGAGTTGATGCGGCGCCTGCGAGATGGCGGCACGACGCTCCTCGTGAGCAGCCATCTCCTCGCCGAGGTGGACCAGATCGCTGACTGGCTGATCGTCCTGGTGGCGGGCAGGGCCGTCTACTCCGGCCCGGCCGCAAGCCTGCCGGGGCGGCAGAGCACCGAGATCCTGGTGGCGACGGAAGCGCCGGAGCAGCTGGAGATCGTCGCCAGGATCGCTCGCGATCGCGGCTACGCGGTGGTGATCGAGAACGGCCGCGCTCGTGTCGCGGCGCCGCCGGCATTCGCCGGTGAGCTGAACCGGCTCGCCATGCAGGCAGGCGCAACCCTTATCGAGCTGCATCAGCTCCAGACCACCCTTGAGGAGAGCTTCCTGCAGATCATCGGAGAGGCCACCTGATGCTCGCGGCATTCCTGTCCGAATGGCCGAAGATCCGCCGGCGCAGCATCCTGCTGGCGCTCCTCGTGATGGTGGGGCTCACGGCGCTCGCCGTCGGCGTCACGCTGGCGCGCATTCAGCGACGTTCGCTGGAGCAGCAGTTCCTCATCAAGACCGATCTCGGCCTGGTCGGCACCCTCCAACCAAGTGCGAGCCTCGTGGCGGTGATCGTCCTCATCACCATCGCGGCGGTGCTGGGGGCCGACTGGACTCAGGGCACCTGGAGAAACCTCCTGGTGCAGGAGCCGGGGCGCGTACGGCTCCTCTCCGGACGCGTGCTCGCCCTGCTCGTCTACATGATCATCTCGACGGTGCTCACCATTGGAGTCGGCACACTCGTGGCAATGCTCGTCGCACCGCATGAAGGCATCAACACCGCGGTGTGGTGGGATTCGACGGGCACCACCGACTACCTTGAGTTTCTCGGCAATCTCGTGCTCGCGGTCATCGGGTGGACGATCTTCGGCACGCTGGTCGCCGTGCTGGTCCGCAACCCCGCGGGGGCGGTGGGCGCCGCGATCGCGTGGTTGCTGGTCATTGAAGGCCTCGTCAACCAGGTGGAGCCGACCGTCGGTCAATACTTGCCCGGCCGGATCCTCTCGGTGGTGCTGACCGGCGGTCAGGCAACCCTGTTCAATGCAGCGGGCTCGTCGAGCGTCTCGTACACCAGTGCGCTGCTCATCGCGGGTCTGTACGCCGTCGGGATGTCGGTCGTCGCCGGGGCGAGCTTCTGGTACCGCGATATCACAGCCTAGAGTTGCCAAGGCTCCAATGACCTGAACGCGCAGCTCAGCTCGGAGCGAGCCCTTCGAGCAGTGGCAGGTCGCGGATTCGGTTGCCGGTGGCGGCGAAGATTGCGTTTGCGAGTGCCGGCGCGATGGTCATGATCGGCGCCTCCCCGGCGCCGGCCGAGGGAAGGTCCGGACGGTCGACGAGGACGACCTCGATCGGTGGGATGTCACCGAATCGCGGCACCCGGTACTGACTGAACCGCGGGTTGAGGATGCGTCCCTCCGCGAAGTGCACCGCTTCGAACAACGCGCCGCCGAGCCCCATGATGGTGGCTCCCACGACCTGGTTGCGAAGGTTGTCCGGGTCGATGATCGCGCCGCATTCGAATGCCGTCACGACGCGCATGATGTGGAGTCGCGCGCCGTCGACGCGGACCTGGACGCACGTTGCAACACGGCCGCCCTTCTCGGACCCGGCCGCGATGCCTACGCCACCACCACGTTCATTGGACGCGGGACCCCACTCGAAATGGTCCGCAGCCGCGCGCACCACGTCCGCGAGCCGCTCGTCGCGCAGGTGGCGGAGACGGAGCTGCAACGGATCGACGTGCAGCGCATCGGCGAGCTCGTCGATGAACGATTCGCGCGCGAAGGTGTTCGCAGTCGCCGCGAGCGCGCGGTAGGGGCCTTGTGCCAGTGGCGAATCTGCGGGCTGGAATCGAACGCGCTGATTGGGGATATCGTAGGGGACGCCAATCGCGGCGCTGCCCGAGTTGATGTTGGTGAACTCCCACGCCGTGATCCCACCGTCGGACGTCGCCCCTGCGGTGACGTCGATGACCGCCGCCGGCCGGAAGTACGCCCAGGTGAACTCCTCCTCGCGCGTCCACCGCAGCTTCACCGGCAAACCGGCCGCGCGCGCGAGCCGGGCGGTCGCGATCGCGACGTCCGCGGCGTGCTTGCCGCCGAACCCCGCGCCCGTGTCCGGAACGATGACGCGCACGCGCTCCTCGCGCACGTCGAGTGCCTCAGCGAGCGCACTGCGCACGCCGAAGGGCTGCTGCGTCCCGGTCCAGACGGTGAGCCGGCCGTCCTCCCATTCGGCAAGCGCGACCCGGGTTTCGAGTGGAGCGTGCGCGATGTACGGCGTCGTGTACGTGCGACTCAGACGCACCGGCGCGGAGGTGATCGCCCGCTCGTAGTCACCGCTGTCGTGTGCGTACGCGCCTCCCCATCCCTCCACCTCGACAGGGTGCGAGCGCAGGTGCGACACCAGGTCCGCTTCGGACACGGCGTCGACCGGATCCCACTCGGCGTGGATCGCATCGATGGCCCTGCGAGCGGCGCCGGGACTGGGCGCGACCACACCGACGAATTCGCCGTCGACGACGACGGTGACGCCGGGCATCGCGCGTGCCACAGCGACGTCGGCGCTGCGGAGGTGCGCTCCGAACTGGGGCGGACGGAGGATGCGCGCGTGGCCCATTCCGGGCCGGCTCAAATCGGAGGTGAAGCGCTTCGCGCCCGTGACGGCGGCCGGATCGCCGCGTGCGACGCCGTGTCCCGCGAGGTGCCAATCGGTCGCGGGGGTGAGCCGGACCTCGTGTTCGACGACCTCGGCGCGCCGGACGCCGGGTACCAGCTCGGGGCCGCGTGACAGACCTTCGCGCGCCGTCGCGGCGACACGCTGCAGATCGCTCGCGGCGGTCGGCATCGACATGCTCCCGAACGTTCCGATGTCCCATGGACACAGGTCAGTGTCGCCCATCACGAGGCGCACGTTCTCGAGGGCCGTCTCCAGCTCCTCGGCAACGATGAGGCGCAGCGCGCGCCGAGTTCCCTGGCCGACCTCCACCTTGCCTGTGAACGCGGTGACCGTGCCGGCCGCATCGATGTGCAGCCATGCGCCCCCGGTCCGCGCCCACACTCCCGGTGCGGCCGCCGGCGGCGGAAGGACAAAGACCGCGCCGTCGCCGAGCACGTCGAAATAGTCGCGCCGGTCAGTCGCGACGAGGTCCCACGGCGCCCTCGGTCGACGTGCGAAGTCCGGTGCACGCTCGGTCACGACCCTCGCATTCGGTGCGGATTCGCGGTGGTCACGAGCTCGTTGGATCGCGTCGATGATGCGTGGGTATGTGCAGCACCGACACACATTCGGGGCCATCCAGCGGACGATCTCGTCGTCGCTGGGACGCGGGTTCGCATCGAGCAGCGCCACGGCGGCAACGACCATGCCCGGCGTGCAGTAGCCGCACTGCATCGCACCCATGTCGAGAAACGCCTGCTGGACGGAATGGAGAGTGTCGTTCCGGCCCAGGCCTTCGATCGTGGTGACGGACCGCCCGGCGACATCACGAGTCGCGACGGCGCACGCGCGGGCGAGAGCTCCATCGATGAGCACACTGCAGGCGCCGCACGCCGACTCGCCGCACCCGTATTTGGTGCCGGTCAGCCCGACGACCTCGCGCAGCCAGCTGAGCAGAGGGAGATCCGCCGCTGCGCCGATGTCATGGTCGACGCCGTTGACGGCAACGCGATCTGATCCGCGCTCCTCACCGGCTCGCGACGTGAAGTCAGGCATCAGTCGACGTCTCCGCGCACCAGATCCGCAAGTGTGCGGTAGTAGGCCGGCTCAGGCGGCTGGACCTTCGCCGCGGTCGAACGCAGCGAGTGCCTTGAGGATGCGCCGATCCGTGCGTGCTGTCCGCCGGATCACGGCGTCGACACCTTTCGAAGGCTTCGCTCCCGCGGTCGTGCCGGCACCAGTGCGGAGGACCGTTGCCTCGCGACCTGTTTGGCTGGGGATCACATTGCGATAGTACTACCCGGAGCCCCGGAAACGGATAGTCTCTTCACGCGAAACGACACCGTCAGTGTATGTCGTGGAGGCACTGACTCAAGTCGCTTGCATTGCTCGCGCAACGGTCGCAGATAGGGAAGGATAAATATGCATTACGACATGCTAGATTTCGAGCAATTGTGAGACAGGTGCGAGCCACGGAATTAGTCAATGATCATCATCAGGAGTTGCTGCGTCAATCTAAGCTCTTGAATACAAAAGCACGCAATCTGGAGAGTGCGTGTAGAACGGATAACACCGGTTGAACCGATGTAATGACAATGGCGCGGGCGTGGAACCAGCGGAACGCCCCGGTCCCGCCCGAGTACGTGATAACCCCAAGATGGGTCACGCGATTGAGGACGACATGGCCAAGCGCGTAGTCGCCGGGCCCGACGACCAGGACGATGTCACTGTCCAACGCAGTAGCAGTTGCTGCCTGGAGAGCGACCTCAGTTGAGCCCACAGTGATGGCGGTGAGGTTCGAGGACGTGATCGTGCAGAAGGAATCGGCGAGGCCCGTGTATTGCGAGCACTCCTTCGTTAGATTAAGCTCTCCGCTTCGCGCGGACCCAGATACCGGCGACGACTCTTTGGTCTCCTCGCCCGGAGTGAAGCAGTAGTCGCCGTTCTCCGACACCTGTTGGGCTGCTCGCGCGCGAGAAGGAGCACACACGGATGGCCGACGAGCTGGCGCGGCAACGTCGCGAGCTGCCTTGGGTCCGGGTTGAAAAGGAGTACCGCTTCGAGACCGACGAAGGCACCCGGACCCTCGCCGAGCTGTTCGACGGCAGGTCACAGCTCCTCGTCTACCACTTCATGTTCGGCCCGAGCTATGACGCGGGCTGCCCGACCTGCTCCTCGAGCGCCGATGCCGTGAATGGTGTTGTTCCTCATCTGAACGCCCGGGACGTGACGATCGTTTACGTGTCGCGTGCGCCACTGGAGCAACTCCGGGCGTATAGGCGCCGGATGGGCTGGAGCTTTCTCTGGGTCTCATCGGCCGACAGTGACTTCAACTTGGACTTCGGCATGTCGCGGACCGAAGAACAGACTCGCGAAGGGATCAGGCCGATGATGGAGGCGGGGATGCCGCCGGTCGTGGACCACCTCGCGAGCGCCTCCGGAACCGACGTTGTCGGCTACCTATCCGAGGCCCCGGGCTTCAGCGCTTTCGTCCTCGACGAGGCTGCCGTGTATCACGTGTACTCCACCACCTCCCGTGGGCTGGAGTTTCTTATGGGGTATTACCCGATCCTCGATCGTGCCCCCAAGGGTCGCAACGAATCGGACTCGCCCCAACTCTGGCTTCGCCGGCACGACGAGCACGCGCAGAGGTCGACCACCGCCAAAAGCGTCTAGGGTGCAACCGGCATGACTGTCGCGGTGACAAACCCAGGGGCCGATGCTGCTACCGTCGCCGGTCGTGACTTCGGCGAAGGTCCCCCAGCACCAGAATTCGCATGCTGGCTGGGTAGCGTTTCAAACGAATCTAGCGCCAGTTTCCCAGCACCCGCTTAGTCGATCCGCTGCGCAGGTTAAGGAAACACAGCAGCTAGTAGTGCAGTGATGGGTACCAGTCGCCGCGTCCGTTCGGCGTGAGGTCAAGGAGATTCCACACCGGCGTAAGCAGATCGATGCCTCGCTCGCGCCGGTCGTCGGCCATCTGCGCACCCTTGGAGTAGACATGACGCACGCTACCGTCGTCACCGCGGGTGAATACCGATATCGACTCGATCTGCTCCCCGTCTTCCTCCTCGCTACCGAGGTCGTACTTGAAGGTGCTGTCGCGGGCGCTGAGCAGACGCAAGTTGCTCCAGCCGCGAGACGCCGCGTGGGCGGCAATGGCAGCGGGATCAGCCGCAGCGACCACGACAAAGTCCGCGTTCTGCGTGAGGTGTGGCGCTGCCGCGTTGTACCCATCGCTCCACATCGTGCACAGTGGGCAGGGTTCCGTCTGGAGCTTGCCGTACATGAAATGATACAGGATCAGTGGCCGGCCCGGAGCGCTGAACAGTTCCGAAAGCCGCACGCGGTCGCCGCTCGCAACGTCAATCAAGGGGTAGTCGTCGACAACAGTGTCAGCTGGCAGCGTGCGCCGCAACGCGGCTACGCGTTCGGCCTGATCAATGAGATCCAATTCGGCGACCCGTAGCTCCGCACGCTGACGCCGATATTCGTCGGATTCGCTCAATCGGGTGAAGTGCATTTGGGGTTCCTCTTAGCCTGAAGTCGATTAACGATGCGGCGGTCGGACGGCGCCGCCAGTCCCGAGCGAGCCAACAACATCAGTGCCAGGGACTAATGCATCGTCCCCATGGTGCTCATCCCTGCGCTTCCAGGCACCACCAGCCCGGGCACGTCGCGGGGGGCGACAACCACCATCACCGCCAGCGCCAACAGGAGAGCGGTCGTCCCCCACACGACCGGCCGCCGCCAGGGGATGGTCTTCTCAGCCGCAATGAGTGCTGCGACCACAGCCATCCAGATAAGGCTCATCACGCCCAGGGCGAACAGCGCTGCCATCAGCGCCCAGCAGCACCCGACGCACCAGGCCGCGTGCTTCGCCCCCATCTCGACAGCGCCGGTCTCCCCGTCACGCCAGTTGCCGAGCAGGAAGCCGAGCGGGCTCCGGCACTTTCCCAGGCACACATTCTTCAGCGGTGTCAGCTCGTAGACCGCTGCAACTCCAAGCACAGCTGCCACGACCCATCGCCCGCCGGCAGTCCATGCCAGCTGCGACCCGAACCACGTCTTGCCCACCTCGAAGAGGCCGTACGAGACCAGTCCAACCGCAGCCCAGACGACCAGATACGCGGCGGCGAAGAGGAGCGGGCGCATCGGGCTGCGCAGACGCGTCATTCGCGCATAGAGCGCCACCGTCGGCGCGACCGACGGAAACATCATCGCGGCCATCATCACAACCCAGACGCCGATGAACCATCCGACGGCGCCCAGGTCGGTGCCCGGGCCTGCGTCCATACCGGCCATCTGATTGACGGTGGCCCACCAGGCGAGACCGGCGAGTACGAGCAGCAGTACGACCAGGCCGAGCCGCGATCGCACGGCGGCGAATAGTTCGCCAAGACCCTCCGAGCCGCGCTGCTGCTGCGCGGCAGACGCCGACTCGACGGTCTCTAGGCCGACCACGAGAAGTTCGAGGTCGAGAAGGCAGCTTTGCCCTCGTATGCGATCCCGAAACCGTCGATCTTCGACCGAGTTGCCCGAGCCACCGTCAGCTCCGAGCCGGCCGGATGGAAGATGCCGGTGAGCCTCGCCGGCTGGCCGTTCTCCACCCCGAATGGCACGACGTCTTCGATCTCGAAATCCACGGCGTCTCCGATCCGGATCGAGTGGCGCAGCCCGTCTTCATGGACCTCGATGGGCGCCCGCTGCACGCCGAGATTCTCCGAGATGAGCGGCCCGAGCGCAGCCATGGGTCCACCGAGCGCTCCGGAGAACACGCCACCGAGCTTCTCCGCCTGCTGGTCGGATGCGGCCGCGTCGATGAACACACCCACGCGCCAGTTGCCGTCGGCCATGACCTTCGGCGTATCAACGATGGCCGCCACCGTCAGCCCCCCGACATCGGTCCCCTCGACGTCCCCGCTGTGGACGTTGAAGACCAGGGTGACTTTGCAACGATCGAGTGTGGCGCCAAGCGAAAGCGACGCGGTGCACGCGCAGACCACGTTGCACGAGCACGTCTCGAAGTAGGACCCAGTAACGTTCCAGGACACTCCTGACCCTCCAAGCCTCGGTTCGGTGCCCCTCAAGCACGGGCGCTGGCCAGTCTAGCGCGGCGACAAGCGGAAATCCAGCGGTCGGCCCCTAGCGCTTGTTGCGGACGTACTCCAGTGACTCTTTGACAGAGCTCGCCGAGAGGCTACCCCCAGAACTCGTCAACCTTGTCCGGGTTCTCGTCGAAGATCCACGATTCCGTGACCTTGCCGTTGGACATGTGGACGATATGGGTGTAGCGGTCGCTCAGGGTCTTGCCGTCCTTCTCGCCTGAAACGGTCGCGAGCGCCACCGCGTGCGAGTCATTGGCGAGTATGTCGTGCGGCTCGACCTTGAACGTGCCATTGGTTTCCTGGAAGTTGCTACCGAAAAGCGCGAGCACGTTGTCGACGCCAACATGGTCCCCACTCGTGTGGTTATGTCCTGGGACATGCCACACGATGTTGGAGTCGAAAAGCTCACGTACGGTATCGAGATCGCCCTGCTGAAACGCTGCATACCCGCGCTTGAAGAGTTCGGCGTTCGGATGATCGGCCATGTTTCCTCGCCTCCATACACTTGAGAGATCCGGAGCGACCGTAGCGGCCGTGGGCGCCATTTCTAGCACTAATCATGTCGCCTCTTCAACCTCCGCGCTATTTCTGGAGGACGAACTGATACCCGACGGGTCCGACATTGCAGTGGTCGACGTCCCACCGTACCGGTTGACGAGGACCACCGTCACGAAGCTCGCGCAGAGGACAGCCGCGATTGCCGCCCCGGCGACGACGACCTGCTTGCGGGTCGGGCTGGTGCTCGAGGAGGGCCTCGTGCGGGCTTAGTCCCGGTCGACGTTTCTGCGCCGGAGGCGCGCACAACCCAGGAGGAACAGCAGGAAGACGCCGCCGAGGATGGCGACATACGCCAAGGGCGTCGTCGTCGTGGAATTCGCTCCCGCGTCCGGCGTGGGCGGATCGTCATACACGGAAAGCATCAACGTCGGCGACGTGGAGCGGGTCAGGGCCGCATTACCGCTGTAGACGGCCGTGATCGGGTACGTTCCGGTTCCGGTGAATGCAACGCTGCACGATGCGGTCCCGGACACGACCGGCTGCGCAGCGCATCCGGGGATGGGGGCACCGGCATCCATGAACGCAGCGGTCCCGGTCGGGGTGACATGTGCCGGCCCGACCGGAGAGACCGTCGCCTCGAAGATCCCGGGTTGACCGGACGCCCAGACGCTGGCTGGCGATGTCACCGTCGTCGCGGATTCAGCCAGCCCGACCTGCTGGTTCAGCGGCGCCGAGGTCGAGGCGACGAAGTCGGGGTCACCGTTGTAGACAGCGGTGATGTCGCTCGCGCCGGCTGTGTCGAATGATGTGGCGCACGCCGCGGTTTCGCTCGCAACGGCCCGGGCGGCACAGCCGGCGATCGGCACGCCGCCGTCAAGGAAGGCGACGGTGCCGGTGGGGGAGCCGGAACCCGGTGCGGACACGTCCACGGTCGCCGTGAAGGTGACCGTCTGCCCTGTGACCGACGGGTTCAGCGACGACGCGAGCGACGTCGACGTCGTGGCCGGGTTGATCATCTGGGTCAGGAGTTGCGACGTCGACGCCGTGAAGTTGGGATCACCGCTGTAGATTGCGGTAATCGCATGGATGCCGATCCCGGCGTACGTCACGCTGCATGTTGCGACCTCGCCGACCAGCGGCTGCACGAGGCAGCCAGTGATGGTGGTGGCACCGTCCATGAAGGTTGCGGTGCCGGTGGGTATCCCGTTCGCAGGTGTGACGGCGGACACGGTGGCGGTGTAGGAGACCGACTCACCGGACACCGATGGATCCACCGCCGAGGTGACCACCGTCGAGGTCGCACCCGGATTGATCGTCTGCGTCAGTGCCGCACTCGTCGAGCTGCTGAAGTCGGCGTCACCGCTGTACACGGCGGTGACTGTCTCCGCACCCGCCGCAACGAAGGCGTCGTCACATGTCGCGACGCCGGCACCCGTCACAGCCTGGGCTGCGCACCCGGGGATGGTCGCGCCGTCGTCCAGGAACGTAACGGTGCCGGTCGGTGCTCCGGCTCCCGGCGCCATCACGTTCACCGTCGCGGTGATGGTGACTGACTGCCCGGTGACCGACGGATTCACCGACGACCCGAGCGATGTCGACGTCGAAGCTGGGCTGACGGTCTGCGTGAGGCTTGGCGACGTTGACCCCGCAAAATTGGGATCGCCGCTGTAGACGGCTGTGATCGCGTGGCTCCCGACTCCGGGGTAGGTGACGCTGCACGTCGCGACCCCGTTGATCAGCGGCTCCGCGATGCAGCCGCTGATGGAGGCGGCGCCGTCCATGAAGGTGGCCGTGCCCGAGGGTGTGCCGCTCCCGGGGGCGAGAGCGGTGACGGTCGCTGTAGAGGTGACGTTCTCACCGGACACCGAGGGGTCCGCTGACGAGGTCACCAGCACGGAGGTCGCTCCCTGGTTGACGGTCTGGGTGAGGATGGGAGACGTCGAGCTCGTGAAGTCGGCATCACCGTTGTAGACGGCGGTGATCGCGTGCCCCCCAACTCCGGCGTACACGCTGGTGCAGGGCGCGACACCGCCGACCATCGCCTGCGCGATGCAGCCGCTGATCGTGGTGGCACCGTCCATGAACGTCACCGTTCCGGTCGGGGTGCCGGCAGCCGGCGCGGTTGCGGTGACAATCGCCGTGTAAGTCACGGTCTGACCGGATACCGATGGATCCACGGACGAGATCACCACGGTCGCGGTCGCGCCCTGGTTGACCGTCTCGGTGAGGATCGGCGACGTGGAGCCACTGAAGTTGGAGTCGCCGCTGTACACGGCTGTGAGCGGATGCGCACCAGCTGCGGCGAAGGCGGCCGCACACACCGCGGTGCCCGCGGCCGACATCGCCTGCGCGGCGCAGCCCGTGATCGTCACGCCGCCGTCCTCGAACATCACGGTCCCCGTTCGCGTCCCGATTCCGGGGGCGATCACACTCACCGACGCGGTCATGGTCACCGACTGGCCGGCAACTGAGGGGTTCACTGACGATGCGAGAGCAGTCGATGTCAACGCCGGGTTCACGGTCTGCGTCAACGTGGGCGATGTCGAGCCTGCGAAACTGATGCCACCGGAATAGATCGCGGTGATCGAGTGGATCGCGGCTCCAGGATAGGTGAATGAGCACGTTGCGGTACCGGCGGCAGTCAATGCCTTCGCAGCGCACCCCGCGATCGTCACGCCACCGTCCTCGAAGTTGACCGTGCCGGCGGGTGTGCCTGCGGCGGGCGCGACCACCGTGACCGTCGCCGTGTAGGTGACCGACTGACCGGACACCGACGGGTTGAGCGACGATCTGACGATCGTCGTGGTCGAACCCTGGTTCACCGATTCCGTCAGGACGGCTGATGTGCTGGTCACGTAGTTCGCACTGCCGTTGTAGTGGCCGGTGATCGCGTGCGCCCCCACCGTCAGTGCGTTGGTGGTGCAGGTGGCGACACCGGCGACCAACGTGACCCCACCGCACCCCGCGATGGCGGCCGCGCCGTTGTCGAATGCCACCTTCCCAGTCGGTGTGCCAGATCCGGGGGCGTTGGCGGTCACTGCGGCGGTGAACGTCACCGACTGGCCGAACACGGTCGGGTTCACCGTCGCGGTCACCACCGTGGTGGTCGGGTCAGCGGTCACGACCTGGGTCATGACGGCAGAGGTGCTCGCGGTGTTGCTCGCGTCACCGCTGTAGACCGCGGTGATGTTGTGCGAGGCCACCGTCGGCGACACGATGCACGACGCGGAGCCGGCGGCCGTCACCACCGCGACGCAACCGGCGATGTTGGCGCCACCGTCGCGGAACGTGATCGTGCCGGTCACCGTCGGACCGCCGGCGACGGACGCCGTGTACTGAATGCTCTGTCCGAACACGGACGGGTTCGCGCTGGAGGTGACCATCGTCGTTGTCGTGCTGAGCACCGTCTGTGTGAGCGCGGGTGACGTGCTCGTGGTGAAGTTGCCGTCACCGCTGTAGACCGCGTTGATGGTGTGCACGCCGGCCGCGAGCGCGTTGGTTGCGCAGGTCGCGGTCCCCGCCACGCCGAGGATCTGGGCGGCGCAGCCGGCGATGGCGACACCGCCGTCCTCGAACGCGACGCTGCCGGTGCGCGTCCCCGATGCAGGACCGACCGCGGTGACGTTCGCGGTGAAGGTGACGGTGACGCCGGTGCTCGACGGATTCAGTGACGACACGACCTTGGTCGTGGTCGCGCCCTGGTTGACGGTCTGCGTGAAGGGCGCCGATGTGCTGGCCGCGAAGTTGGCATCACCGCTGTAGGTGGCGGTGATCGTGTTCGCGCCGACGGTCAGCGTGTTCGTGACGCATGTGGCCTTCCCCGAGGCCGGCACGACCTGCGCACTGCACCCCACGATGTCGACGCTGCCAACCTGAAAGTCGACAGTCCCGGTTCGCGTCCCGGAGGCGGGTGCCGTCGCCGTGACGTTGGCGGTGAGCGTTACGTTCGCGCCGGTGCGCGAGGGGTTGGCAGACGAGCTGAGCGCGACAGCGGTCGTGCCGAGGTTCACCGTCTGGATGATGGCAGCGGCTGTCGACCCCGTGAAATGGGCGTCACCGCTGTAGATCGCGGTGATGGTGTGCGTGCCCGGTCCCGCGTAGGCGACGGCGCACGTTGCCGTGCCGGCGACCGCCACAGCCTTGGCGCCGCAGCCGGCGATGAGGACGCCACCATCCTCGAATGCGACGGTGCCGGTGCGCGTCCCCGAGGCGGGCGCGACCGCGCTGACCGTGGCGGTGTAGGTCACGGTCTGACCGCTGACCGACGGGTTGACGGATGCGGCCACGACCGTCGTGGTGGATCCCATGGTGACCACCTGGGTCACAGCGGCTGAAGTGCTGGTTGCGTATGTCGCGTTGCCGTTGTATACGGCGGTAACTGTGTGCGATCCCACCGCGAGGGCCGCCGTCGTGCAGGTGGCGATTCGAGCCGCGACCGGCCTGTTGACGCAGCCGGCGATGTTGGTCCCACCGTCCTGGAAGGTGACTGTCCCAGTCGGCGCCGGCGCGACCGGAGTGATCGTCGCGGTAAACACGACGGACTGCCCCCACACAGATGGATTGGTGGGTGAGGTCAGGGTCGTCGTCGAGGCCGACAGCGCGTGGCCGATGATGCCGCCCGAGAACAGCGCGAGGGCCCCGGCGGTGAGAGCGGCGCCGACCTGGCGAACGACCCTCGTGCCGCGATGACGCGACGCGCTAGCAGATCTGACCCGACCTCCACTGCATGCCGTCGACCCCGGCGTGACCCTCCCCTTCATGACGCCGCATCCGGTTCAGCCGACCCGCAGCGCGGTCGACTCGTGGTGGATGCGCAACGCCGAAACGCGCGCGAAACACTGGGTTACCTCCCGCAAACCGCCCCCCGAGTTCGGGGTCGAGGCGGCGCGTTCGGGAGGCGTCTGCGAGTTCCCTCTCAATGTCCGTTTCATCTGACTGGCCGTAGAATCTCGCTCGCCAACACCGTGGGAGCGCCAGGTATCTCATCGTTTGAACTTTCGTGACCACAGAGCGACCGTGCGTGACCAGTGCCCAACACTGTCATAGCTCGCCAGGGACTTCGCAGTAGCCGGGGGCGCTCGTCATACTCCCGCGACAACCCTCTGAACCGGCTGACACCGATCGGGTATCAACCTCGTACTCCGCTTCCTACAGGATGAAGAGGGGTTCCCCGCTGCTCTACGAGCTCTGGCCGACGTGGTAGTGGAGCAGCCGTGATGTCTCGGTGCGGACAATACGCTCACCACGACGGGTGTCACTCGCAGCGTGCGGAGGGTCACTCGAGCCCAGGTGGAACTGACTCGCCTTGGCGACCTTTCGGCCTGACGTCCGGCTGCAGCCATCCCGGGGATCGTAGTTATTTCGTTCTCGGGGCGCCAGCTTCAGGCGAGTACTCGCCACGAGTGAGTCGCCGTCGGGGGGACCCGACGGCGACTCTGGCAAACGAACGAGAACTAGAGCTGGACGATCACCGACTTGGTCTCGAGGTAGCTCGAGAGGACTTCTTCGCCCATCTCGCGGCCCCAGCCGCTTTGCTTGAAGCCGCCGAACGGCAGCTCCGCGCTGAACACGTTGTAGGTATTGACCCAAACCGTGCCCGCCTTGATGCGCCTGGCGAGCTTATGGGCCTTCGAGATGTCCTTGGTCCACACGCCTGCGGCCAGTCCGTAGACGGTGTCGTTGGCTTGACGGGCAAGGTCATCGACGTCGCTGAACGGCAATGCGACGATCACCGGTCCAAAGATCTCTTCGCGTAGCACGACGTCGTTGGGTTCGACGTCCACCAACACAGTCGGCTCCACGAAGTAGCCCGGGCGGTCGAGTGCGTGTCCGCCTGCGAGCGCGCGGTTGCCTGCCTGCTCACCCTTGGCGAGGTACCCGGTGACCCGATCGAACTGCTCGCGGGAGACCAGCGGGCCCATATCGGTGTCGGGATCCATGCCGGGTCCGACCTTGATCTTCTTGGCCGCCTTGGCGACGCCCTCCACCACTTCATCGAAGCGGTCCTGCTGCACGAAGAGACGGCTCCCCGCACAGCACACCTCGCCCTGGTTGAAGAAGATTCCCTGAGCCGCGCCGGCGATGGCCGCGTGGATATCGGCGTCAGAAAAGATGATGTTCGGCGACTTGCCCCCGAGTTCCAGCGAGACCTTCTTCAGGTTGCCGGTGGCAGCCGTTGCGATCAGTCTGCCGACCTCGGTGGAGCCNNCGAATCCGGTGACGACGTTGACCACTCCCTCGGGGAGGCCGGCCTCGAGCATGAGCTCACCCAGCCGCAGGGCCGAGAGCGGCGTCTGCTCGGCAGGCTTGAGGACCACCGTGCAACCGGTGGCCAGTGCCGGACCCAGCTTCCACGCGGCCATCAGCAGCGGGAAGTTCCAGGGAATGATCTGGCCGACGACGCCGACCGGCTCGCGCAATGTGTAAGCGTGAAACTCGGCGCCGGGGAGGTAGGGGACCGAGGGGTTGATGGTGCCGCCGTTGAGCTTCGTGGCCCAACCCGCCATGTACCAGAAGAGGTCGGCGGCGAGCGGAACATCAGCCGCGCGGGCCACGCTGAGCGCCTTGCCATTGTCCAGGCAATCGAGCTCCGCAAGTTCGTCTGCGTGTTCCATGATCAGGTCGCCGATTCGATGCATGATCTGGCCGCGTTCCGACGGGGTCATGCGGCTCCACGGGCCGTTCTCGAATGCTCGGCGAGCCGCACGCACTGCGCGATCGATGTCGTGTGCGTCACCCTCGGCGACGCTTGCGAGCACCGTGTCAGTGGCCGGGTTGAGCGTGTCGAAGGTCCTACCGCTCTCGGCCTGCTCGAATTTGCCATTGATGAGTAGCGCGCGGGGCGAGGCCTTGAAATACCGAGTTTTCTCGGTGGGGCGGGTTGCAACAGCCATGTGGTGCTCCTCCAACGGAGTGCGCGTTTGGAGGGCCAAGAAGAAACGTGGAGGAACTGGCTGACAACCCCTGAGAAAGGTCGCCCCGACCGGCGCCTTGACGGCTCTCGCCTCGGTCCTGGGTCTCTCACAACCTAGCAGGTTGTCCCGATAATTGTTGCGGCGCTGAGCGCTGCCGCCGGGGTCAGATGGAAGCGAGGGATCCCACACGACCGAGAACCGCGGCCCCGAGCTGGTGCTGCCACTCAACGACCTTGAGCACGATGCCGAAGTTTCGATCAACGACCTTGTCGATCGCGGGAATCAGCGTGTCAGAGTTGGGGAGCAGGAAAACGCTGAGCGGAACCAGAACGGAGGTGATGCTCTTCACAACCTCGGTGGTCGCAATCGCGATCTCTGTGGTCCGGTCGAGGCCCTCTGCGATAGCCGCAGTGGTGGCGCGGTAGTCGACGTGTTCGGTCATGGCGTTTGTCCTCGTCGTGAACGGATCCGATACGGGCCGGGTTGCCCCGACCCGTATCGAGGGGTTACGCAGCTTGCTTGGCAGTCCTGGTCTTGGTCGATGTCCCACCAGCGGCGACGCCGATGAGCCGAAGGGTCATGTCGCGCTGGGTGTCGAGCACCTGGGTGACGAAGTCAAACGACTTCTCAACCATCTCGACAGGAGTCACCTGGCCACTCTCGAGAGTTGTCGGCATATCGCGAACTGCCTCGAAGAGCTTTGCCTGCACCTCGCCCACCTTCTGGATCGCGGTCAGGAACTGCTTCTGCAGGTCGGTCACGTTGGTCTGGTAGTCGGTCATAGCTGGTCTCCTTTGCATCGAGGCTTGTGTCTGGCGCTTAGTATACCAAGCAGTCGCTGCTTATGTCAACCGTCCATCAGCTTGGCTCCCCAAGCGCTAGGATTGGCTGATGCCTGAGCCCACGCCACCGTTCAAGTCAGTCGGAGACTTCATCCGCACGCAGCGGGAACTGATGTCACTCTCGATGCGCCAGCTCGCGGGGCTGGCCAAGGTGTCGAATCCGTATCTCAGTCAGATCGAACGCGGTGTGTACACGCCGTCAGCCCAGGTGCTCAAGGGCATTGCGGACGCGCTCGACATATCCGCCGAGACCCTGTACCGGGAGGCCGGCCTTCTCGATGACTCGGTGGAACGGCCCGTCTTGACTGTCGAGGACGCCATCCGGGTGGACGGTCGGCTCACTCAGGAAGCCAAGCAGGCGTTGATCCAGGTCTACCGAGGCTTGATCGCCACCCAGCAGCCGTCTGCGGAGGGCCCGAAGCCGTCGCGCCCTGCGCGCAAGACGGCAGCCACAGCCGTGCCGTCCAACCCGGCGCGGGCCAAAGCGAAGCCGAAGTCCCGCTGAGGGTCGTCGGGTCAGGAACGCTTCGCTGCTGCGCCGGTCCGAGCACGCTGGGAACGGCGCGCTGAGGATCGGGCTTTGAAAGGTCGAGCATCCTCGCCCTTGGCGTAGCTCCCAGGTGCCGGATCGCCGCTCGGGACGCGTGGGGGCGCGACAAGTTCCCCCGACCGTTCCCCGGCCCACGCCACCCAGTCGTCCCACCAACTCCCGCTCACACGTTCTGCTCCCTCGCGCCACGCGTCGGCGTCGACACCGCGATGCGCATGCGGCCGAGTCCAGAACGCCGCCTTCGGGTTGCCGGGCGGATTGACGATGCCGGCAACGTGTCCGCTCGACGTGAGCGTGTAGCGGACTTCGCCGCCGACGTGTTGGGTGGTCAGATACGATCCTCTCCAGGGGGCGATGTGGTCGTTCTCGGCGCCGAGCACGTACATTGGCTGCTTGATCGTGCTGAGATCGATCGCGGTGCCGGCGATCCGAAACGCACCTGGGCGAATCAGCAGGTTGTCGACGTAGCAGGCTCGCAGGTATTGCGTATGCATTGCCGCCGGCATGTTCGTGCTGTCCCCATTCCAGGCAAGGAGGTCGAACGCCGGCGGGGTCTTGCCCATATACCAGTTGTTGATGACGTAATTCCAGACCAGGTCATTGCCGCGCAGCCAGTCGAACGTCTGCGCCATCGCTGACGCTTCGAGATAGCCGTGCTGCTTCATGTTCTGTTCGAGGCGCATCACGCTCTTGCGGTCTGCGAAGACGCCGAGATGGCCGGGGATGCTGAAGTCGACCAGCGTGTTGGTGACGGTCATCCATCCCACGCGCTCGGCCTCGCCCTTGGCCGCAAGGTGGGCCAGGCCGATCGTCGACATCGTCCCCCCGAGACAGAGACCGACGATGTTCACGACCGGTGAGCCGGTGATCTCGCTCACCTGGTCGAGCGCCGTCATCAGCCCGAGCTGCAGATAGTCGTCCCAACTCACTCCCCGCATCGACGCGTCGGGGTTGCGATAGCTGATACAGAACACGGTGAAGCCGTGCTGCACCGCGTACTCGATGAAGGATCGTCCGGGTGCCAGATCCATGATGTAGTACTTGTTGATCCATGGTGGGCTACACACGATCGGTTGCGCGTGGACCAGATCGGTTTGCGGCTCGTACATGAGCAATTCGATCAACGAGTTGCGCATCACCACGCGCCCCGGGGTTGCCGCGAGGTTCTCGCCGAGGGTGAATGACGTTGCGTCGACCTGACGTGGCCGTCCGCCATTGTGGAGCAGATCGTCGACGAAGTTACTCGCGCCGGCGATGAGGCTCTGCCCACCCGTTTCGAATGTCTCCTTCCACACCGCGGGATTCATCCACGGCACATTGGTCGGAGCAAGCGCATCGAGCATGAGATTGAGTGCGAACCGCGCCTTCTCACGCTGGACGGCGGGAGCGGGTGACGTATCGATCAACTGCTGCGCCCACTGCACCGTGCTCAGATAACTCTCGGCCAGCGTTCGGAACGCTGGGTTCGCCTGCCACGTCCGGTCCGCAAAGCGGTTGTCGCCCGGAGCAACTGGGTCACCCGTTCCCCGGCCCAATGCGCGCCGGGCCGCGCGCGCCGCTACCGCCGTCTGCCCGGCCGAGAGATCCAGACCGGCCTTCGCGAAGTGCAGCGGGTGACGCACCGCGTCATCGAGGAACACGCTGCGCAAGGCTCCGCCGAAATCGCTCTGGTCCACCTTGGCAAGCAGCGCCTCGTAGGCCGTGTCCTCGCCCATGTTGTTGCTCACGAGCCGATCACATGAACAGGCCGCCGTTCACCGCGTACATCGCCCCGGTGATGTATGCCGACTCGTCCTCGAGGAGGAACCGGACCACGCGAGCCACCTCGTCGGGCCGGCCCAGCCGCCGCATCGGCACCTTCTCGATGATGCCGTCGAGGATCGGCTGCGCGATCTTGGCAACCATCTCAGTTTCGATGAACCCTGGAGCCACGCAGTTGACGGTGATCCCTTTGCGAGCCGTCTCCAGCGCGAGGCTCTGCGTGAGTCCATAGAGGGCTGCCTTTGAGGCAGCGTAATTCGCCTGTCCGATGTTTCCTGTCTGGCCAATGACCGAACTCAGGTTGACGATCCGTCCGCTGCCACGCTCGAGCATGTGGTCCAGAACCGCCTTCATCATGTAGAAAGCGCCCGAGATGTTGATCCGCATCACCGCATGCCAGTCATCGAGGCTCATCTTCCGGACGGTCTTGTCAAGGGTGATGCCGGCGTTGTTGACAAGAAAGTCGACCTGACCGTAACTGCTCAAGACCTCGTCGACCACGCGGGTGCAGTCCGAGGCGGCACCGACGTTGCCCTGGTGGACGGAGATCGAGCCACCCTGGGCGGACAGCTCGTCACGGAGGGCCGTCGCGGACTCGGCGTCGCGGTTGTACCCGGCAGCCACATGGGCGCCGAGGCGAGTCAGCTCCCGGGTGATCGCAGCCCCGATGCCGCGGGTGCCCCCGGTGACGATGGCCACCTTTCCGGAGAAGAGGCGCGATGGCACCGATTCGCCAGCGGTTGGTTCGACAACAGCCATAGTCGGATAATCGTAGTCCAGGGTCCGGGCCTCCTGCCGAACTCGCATCGCTGGTCTGTCGACCAAGGCAGAACGCTCAGGCGCTGCGTACATCTGCTCCCTTCAATCGTGATTGTTGCTCGCTCGCCCCAGGGATGGCTGCCCGAGAGCATGGACGCATGAGTGTTCGCACCAACAGAGGCGAGTGACACGCGCACCGGGACCGAATGTCACATTCCGACCGGTGCGCGTCGTCCGATGACACTGCGCGATTCGCTGCGGTTGCATTTCGTGTGACAGCACGCGCACGGTGAGTGGTGGGCCAGCTGAAATACTCGGCGCCCGACACAGGAGGTCAGTCATGCACGCTTATGACTTCACCGTCGCCGTACCCCACACCAAGGGCAGTCTTGCGACTCTCGCGGAGGAGTTGGGTCGCGAGAAGATCAATATCGAGGGGCTCTGCGCCGTCGAGGAAAACGGGAGCGTCATCTTCCACCTGCTGACTGCGGACAAGTCCGGAACCAGCCTCGCCATCACCAAGGTCGGCTACAAGGTCATCCGCACGACGGAAGTGATCGTTGAGCGCGTTGAGAATTCTCCCGGCATGCTTGGCAAGGTCACGCGTCGCCTTGCTGACGCCGGCATCAATCTGACAACGGTGTACCTGGCAACAGACACGCGTTTGGTGCTCGGTTGCGAGAACCTTTCGGCGCTCGAGACGGCCTGGAAGGATCTGACCGTCGTCGCCTCCCGCTAAGCCTCTGTCATAAGGACCGGTCGGCCCGCGGGCCGACCGGTGCCTGTGTGCTCGCACCCTGGACGTCACGGGGCGAGTCATCACCCAGTTCGGAAAGGCAGGACCGGGTTGGTCGGCAACCGCGCGTTCCTGCGACCCATGAAACAATAGAGCGGAGTCGATGACCAGCATCAGCCGAGGGCGCAACTTCCAGGTCGCTGCTGACGGCGTCTACGAGACGCGCGCCCGAGGCTTCGAAGTGCTCGAGACGCCATTCCTCAACAAGGGGTCGGCGTTCACGCTCACGGAGCGCCGCGATCTGGAGTTGACCGGCCTGCTCCCATCAGCGGTGACGGACATCGGCCTTCAGGCTGCGCGGTCGTACATGCAGTTCCAACACCAGCCGGATGATCTCGCCAAGTACATCTTTCTCAGCGGACTCCACGATCGCAACGAAGCGCTCTACTACCGGATCCTTTGCGACCACCTTGGCGAGATGCTCCCGATCATCTACACACCGACAGTCGGGGAGGCGATCCAGCGGTATAGCCAGGAATTCCAACGCCCCCGCGGTGTCTACCTGAGCATCGATAGCTCCGACTCGATCGACGATGCCTTTCGCAACCTCGGTGCAGGGCCAGACGACATCGATCTGATCGTCGTCACTGACGCCGAGCAAATCCTCGGCATTGGCGACTGGGGTGTCGGGGGCATCGCAATCTCGGTTGGGAAGCTCGACGTGTACACGGCCGCAGCGGGTATCGACCCGACGCGCGTGATCCCCTTGATGCTCGATGTCGGCACCGATCGTGCCGCACTTCTGGACTACCCGGCCTACATGGGCGCACATCACGCGCGGGTGCGCGGCGAGCCCTACGATGCCTTCATCGACGCCTGCGTGCGGGCGGTGATGTCCAGATTCCCCAACGCGCTCCTGCATTGGGAGGACTTTGGCGCCAGCAATGCGCGACGCATCCTTGATCGCTACCGTTCGCAGCTCTGCACCTTCAACGACGACATGCAGGGGACTGGTGCGGTGGTGCTCGGCGGTGTCATCGCGGCGTCGCGGGCTTCCGGTCAGCGACTCGCCGACCACCGCGTTGTCATCTTCGGGGCGGGGACTGCCGGCATCGGCATTGCTGACCTGATTCGCGATGCGATGGTGCGTGACGGGCTCTCACGCTCGGAAGCAACCAGTCGGTTCTGGTGCCTCGGGCATCGTGGCCTGCTGACCACCGACATGCTCAGCCAGATGCGCGACTTTCAAGTGCCCTACGCGCGTCCAGATGCCGAGGTGGGCGCCTGGCGTCGGGACGGGGAAGGCGACGAAGGGGGGATCCATCTGCTCGAGGTGGTGCGCCGGGTTCAGCCGACCCTGTTGATCGGGTGCTCCGCCTCACCCGGTGCGTTTACGGAGGAGATCATCCGAGAGATGGCGGCTCACGCGGAGCGGCCGGTCATCTTCGCGCTCTCGAACCCCACGTCGCTCTCCGAAGCGGTGCCATCCGGTCTCATCGAATGGACCGATGGAAGCGCGCTGATCGCAACCGGCGGCCCATTTCCGCCGGTCACCCATGCAGGCACCACGTATACGATCGGCCAGGCCAACAACGCCCTGGTCTTTCCGGGCCTCGGCCTGGGCGCGATCGTGGCGAGAGCGAGCGGGGTGAGCGACGGCATGCTCGCCGCCGCGGCCGGCGCGGTGGCCGAGCTGGTCGATGTGCGACAACCGGGCGCCTCGATCACGCCACCAGTGGACGACCTGCGCGCGGTATCACTGCACGTCGGCGTCGCGGTGGCCCGCGCAGCGCTCGACGAAGGGCTCGCGCGTGCCGACCTCGGCGATCTGATCGATCAAGTCCGGAGTGCTATGTGGGAGCCGGCGTATCGACCCGTGCGCGCGGTCTAGCTGGAGCCGGACTTCGGCATCGCGTTGTGTTGTAACCAGAGGTCTTTCCAGCTCAAAGTCTGACTCGCGCATGGGGCGCACCGCGGTCATGCGCTCTGCAGCGAACCTGCGCAGCACGCCGCAGCGCACGCGTCAGGCGTCGCCGGTCGGAACCACGCCGGCGCCTTCGACCATGAGGATGATGGTGCGTTCGGGCGCGCGAGGACGGTGACGTACCCCTTTCGGCACGCAGAACCCCTGCCGTTCTGCGAGCTCGACGGTGCGGTTCTCGAGATCCAAGAGGAGCCTGCCTTCGACGACATAGAAGAACTCATCCTCGTCGTCATGCTTGTGCCAGATGTACTCGCCCTGCACAACTCCAAGGCGCATCACACAATCGTTGACTCGGCAGAGCGTTTGGTTGTACCAGGGGTGCGTGTTGGCATCGACGAGCGCCTGCACGTCGATGAGCTCGAGTCCCGCGAATCGGATGTCCAGATGGGTGTCGAATTGGCTCTCGTCGTTCACGGCAGACCTCATGCTCATCGTGCCAGTACGCATCATCATTATCACAAGTCGATATCCCGCATTGCGGCGGACCGTTGTCTGCGACGCGAGCCGTCTGCTGGACACGGAACGCTTCATGGGCGGGCCACGAATCTTGACCTCGCCCCCGGCCAACGACGACGATGACACGACCCGGCCACGCATCAGGAGACCGCCAATGTCATTCCGCGGCGATTCGTACGACCGAGCGCTGACGCGCGCCACCGAGCACGCGCGAACCTGGCTGGACTCGGTTGCGGAGCGCCCGGTGGGACCGCGTGCGACGGCCAGCGAGTTGCTCGCAGGCTTCGGCGGTCCGCTCCCCGCAGCGCCGTTACCACCCGAGGACGTCGTCGATCTGCTGGCGACGCTGGCGGAACCTGGGCTCATGGCAATGCAATCGGGCCGCTTCTACGGTTGGGTGATCGGCGGAACTCTGCCGGCGGCACTCGCGGCGGACTGGCTCGTCAGCGCATGGGATCAGAACGCGGCATCGCGGTACGCAACCCCGGCAACGGCTGCGGCGGAGGAAGCGGCGGCCGCCTGGCTGCTCGAACTGCTCGGGCTCCCCGCGGGAGCCGACGTGGGCTTCGTGACCGGCGCGATGATGGCGAACTTCACCTGCCTGGCGGCCGCACGCGGCGCGGTGCTCTCTCGGGCTGGCTGGGACGTCGGCCGCGACGGGCTGAGCGAATCGCCGCGAATTCGTGTGCTCGTCGGCGCTGAGCGGCATGAAACGATCGATCTCGCGCTTCGCTACCTCGCCCTCGGCAGTCCACAGCCGGTTGCGGCCGACGAGCAGGGCCGGGTCAGGGTCGATGCCCTGTCCGAGGCGCTGGATGCCTTCGACTCGGGAACGCCGCTGATCGTCTGCCTACAGGCCGGCAACGTGCACTCCGGTGCCTTCGATCCACTGGAGGCCGCCATCGAGGTGGCGCACCAGCACGGGGCCTGGGTGCACATCGACGGTGCGTTCGGCCTCTGGGCGGCGGCAGCACCGTCACTGCGTCACTTGACGACCGGACTCGCCGGCGCGGACTCATGGACCACCGACGCGCACAAGACGCTCAACGTGCCGTATGACTGCGGCATCGCCATCGTGGCCGACCCGGTGGCGATGCGCTCCACGTTCGGGGCGCACGCCAGCTACCTGATCGCCGATGACTCCGGCCCGGGCGACCCCATGGAAAAGGTGCCGGAGTTCTCGCGGCGGGCGCGTGGTGTGCCCGTTTGGGCGGCGCTCCGATCGCTGGGACGGTCGGGCGTCGCCGATCTGGTCGAGGGGCTCGTCCGCAATGCTCAGGCGCTGGCGGAGGGGATCGCCGCCATCAACGGGGTACAGGTGGTCAACGAAGTCGTGTACACGCAGGTATGCCTGCGCTTTGGCGACGACGCGCGCACCCGCGCGGTGACCGCTCACCTGATCGCCGACGGCACGGTCTGGATGTCGGGCTCTCGCTGGCGTGACCAGGATGTGCTGCGCATCTCAGTGAGCAATTGGTCCACCGATTCTGCCGACGTGGCGCGGTCTGTCGATGCCGTGCGCCGCGCCGTCGACGCGACTGCCGCTCCCTGACACCGGGACCCGCGATTTGCTCTCTGGCGCCCGGCCGCGCCATCGCAGCACCCGAGCGACATCCGATTGACGCGGCCGAGATCCGATCACGACGTCGCAGAACGGTGGCGGACGGAGCCGCACCACGCGACTCGTTCTAGCGTTCACGCCAGACGAATCAGAGGCGGGGAAACAGTGCCGCAAGGCACGAGACCGGGGGGTTTCCAGGGATGGCTCCTGTCCACGGCATCAGCTGGGACGATCGCAAGCGGCGCACCGTCAGCGCGCTCGCGAGCGCCACGGCCGTCCTGCTCAGCGCCGGCGCGCTGGCCACGACAGCGCATGCCGATGCACACCTCGTGTCCGTGATCGTGCGCGCGCAGCCGGCCGGGACCGCCGCCGCGGATCAGGAGATCACCTCGCTCGGTGGCACCGTCCAGGAGCACATCAGTCTGATCAACGCGACCGTCGCGGACGTCCCCGCAGACGCCGTCCCGGAACTCGAGACTTCGGGCGCCGTCGCCCAGGTCACCCTCAACGCACCGGTCCAGCTCCTCGGCGCCGGCTGGGGCACGCCGAGCAACCCGTACAACCCGGTGACCGACGTCAACTCCATGTACAACGTCGAGCAGATGGACGGCGCGCACGCGTACTGGAACGCGGGCTACACCGGCCAGGGCGTCGGCGTTGCACTGATCGACTCCGGCGTGGCCCCCGTCGACGGACTCACCACCCCCGGCAAGGTGGTCAACGGGCCCGACCTCTCCTTCGAATCACAGAACCCGTCGCTCGAGTATCTCGACACCTTCGGTCATGGCACCCACATGGCTGGGATCATCGCCGGCCGCGACAGTGAGGCGACGTCGGTGAGCTCGAGCGACACCACCCATTTCATGGGCATGGCGCCTGATGCGCAGATCGTCAGCATCAAGGTCGCCGATGCGCTCGGCCAGACCGACGTGTCGCAGGTGCTCGCCGCCATCGACTGGGTGGTACAGCACCAGAAAGACAACGGCATGAACATCCGCGTGCTCAACCTCTCATACGGCACCGACAGCAACCAGAGTTACGTCCTCGACCCGCTTGCTTATGCAGCGGAGCAGGCCTGGCTGCACGGCATCGTCGTGGTGGTCGCTGCCGGTAACCAGGGCAATGACTCCAACGGCCTCGCCGACCCGGCGATCGACCCGTACGTCATCGCAGTGGGTGCGGCCAACACCCGCAACACCACGATGGTCCGCTACCACTCGCCCGCGGGCTTTACAAGCGAGGGCGACGGCACGCGCAACCCCGACCTCTCAGCTCCTGGCGTCCACATCGTCTCACTGCGGGATCCGGGATCCTTCGTCGACGATGCATTCGGCGCCACCGCAACGGTCAGCAATCGCTTCTTCCTCGGGAGCGGCACGTCGCAGGCAGCCGCCGTCGTCTCGGGCGCGGCGGCTCTCCTGCTCAGCCAGCGGCCCGGCCTGACGCCGGACCAGGTGAAGGCGCTCCTCGTCGGCCACACCCATTCCATGTACGGCTACAGCGACCTCAAGGGCAGCGGTGAGCTGAACCTCGCCGGCGTGCTCGCCGCGCCCACGCCGAACGCCACCCAGAACTGGCAGGCGTCGACCGGCACCGGCAGCCTCGAGGCCGCGCGCGGTTCGCAGCATGTGGTCGACGCGAACGGCAATGCGCTCACCGGCGAGCAGGACATCTTCGGCAACAACGTCGACACCACGGCACTCGCCGCGGCCGAGGCGAATGGCTCTGCCTGGGATGGCGGGGATTTCAACGGCTCGTCGTGGTCCGGCTCCTCGTGGTCGGGCTCGTCCTGGTCGGGATCGTCGTGGTCGGGCTCATCGTGGTCGGGCTCATCCTGGTCCGGGTCATCGTGGTCAGGCGCCGAATGGCTCGGCTCCTCGTGGTCAGGAGGCTCGTGGTCCGGTTCCTCCTGGTCGGGCTCGAGCTGGTCCGAAGACGACTGGAGTTAGGTCCGCGACCTTCGCCCGGCACGTTCTCGCCATCGCCTCGCCACGACGATGCGCGCGCCGCCGATGGCCCTGCTACCGCTTGGCAACAGGGCTGGCACGGTGAGTTCGGGTTCCCCTCACGTCGCGGAGCATGCGCACATGACCAGCGAGGTCGATGCCCGCGCGTCCGCTGACGACCCGGGGCACGCCGCTTCTGCTCGGAGGGGACACCGCGTCCTTCTTCTGACGGTGCTGCTCGTCGCCACCGCGGTCGTCCTCCTCGTCAAGGTCGTGGGCCCGCTGCACGAGCTGGCGGCGCCCCGCCAGATCCCCTGGTGGGTGCTCATCCCGGCCTTCTGCGCGGCCGAGGTGTTCGTGGTCCACCTCCAGTTCCGGCGCGACGCGCATTCCTTCTCGCTCAGCGAGCTGCCTCTGGTCGCAGGATTCTTCTTCGCACCGCCGGTGGTGGTGGTGCTCTCGATGGTTGCCGGGACCGCGTTGGCGCTCTCAGTCCATCGCCGCCAGTCACCGCTGAAGCTGGCCTTCAACCTCGCCAATTTCACCGTAGCCAACAGCGTCGTGGCGGTGCTCTTCATGCACCTCGTCAACCATCACGACCCGCTGAGCGCGATGAGCTTCCTCGGCGTCCTGGGGGCGATCCTCGCCGGCGGTGTGCTCCAGTCGCTGGTGATCCTCGCCGCGATATCGCTCTCCGAGGGACGCATCGACCGCGCCGGCATCGCGTCGACCTTTGGGTTCACCCAGGCGGCAACGATCGTGAACACGTGTCTCGCGCTGATCGGCGTCCGCCTCGTGTGGGAGAACCCTGGGGAGATCTGGCTGCTCGCCATTCCCACCGTCGGCGTCTTTGTCGCCTACCGCTTCTATGTTGCGGAGCGCGAGAAGCGCGACCAGGTCGACTTCCTCTACCAGTCGAGCAAGGACCTGCAACGCACCGCGGCCGTCGACGACGCCGTGGCGGCGCTGCTCACTAAATCATGCGAGGTCTTCCGTGCGGAGCGCGCGGAGATCACGTTCCTCCCCACCCGCGAGCGCGACGCGGTGGTACGCACCGCGGTTGACAAGGAACAGACCACGGAGTTCATGACCCCGGTGACGCTCGACGACGCGGAGCTGCAGTTCATGAGCCGGCTCCTCCTCGACTCGCCCTTGCTGCTGAGTGCGCACGGCAAGACCGGTGGTGACCCCAACGGGTTCCTGGAAAGCCGCGGGTTGCGCGACGCCATGGCCGTGGTGCTCCGCGGCGAGAACAACATGGTGGGAACGATGCTCATCGCCAACCGCCTCGGTGAGGTCACCGGTTTCGACGACGAGGATCTTCGCCTGCTGGAGATGCTCGCCAATCAGACCGGCGTCATCCTCGAACGCGGACGGCTGCAGCACTCGCTGTCGCAGCTCACCGTGCTCCAGGACCAGCTGCGTCACGAGGCGTCGCACGATCCGTTGACCGGCATGGCGAACCGATTGCTCTTCGGCTCTCGCGTCGACCAGGCCCTCGCGCAGTCCGGACAGCACGTGGGCGTGCTCTTCATCGACATCGACGACTTCAAGACCGTCAACGACAGCCTCGGCCACGCCGCGGGCGACGAGCTGCTGCGCGCGATCGCCGACCGCATCGGGCAATGCCTGCGTCCCGGCGATGTGGCCGCGCGTTTGGGCGGCGACGAATTCGCCGTGCTGCTCATCGGCATCGACGGCGCGCCGACTGCCGTGCGTATCGCGGAGCGGGTCATCGAGGCACTCCGCGAGCCGTTCGCCATCGCCACCGAGGAGGTGCTGACCCACGCGAGCATCGGCATCGCGACGGCCGTCGACACCGGGTGCGACGGTCAGGAGCTGCTCCAGAACGCCGACCTCGCCCTGTACACCGCCAAGAGTTCCGGCAAGTCTCGCTGGGAGCTGTTCGAGCCGGCGATGTACGCGGCGGTGCAGCACCGGCACCGGCTCAAGGCCGACCTGTACCACGCGGTGGAGTCGGTCGAATTCGAGCTGGTGTATCAGCCGATCGTGCGCGTCTCGAATTGCTCGGTGGTTGCTGCCGAGGCGCTGCTCCGCTGGCGGCATCCCACGCGCGGGACGGTCCTGCCGGACGACTTCATCAGCCTCGTCGAGGAGACGGGGCTGATCACCCAGGTCGGAGCATGGGTGTTGCGCAGCGCCTGCGAGGAGGCGCGCGACTGGCCGTCGATCGATGGCATCGATCCAGTCGCGGTGAGCGTCAACGTCGCCGTCCGCCAGCTTCGCGAGCCGGACTTCGTCGACACCGTGCGCACCGCGCTCCGGGAAACGGGACTCGACGCGCGCCGACTGATCGTCGAGGTGACCGAAGCTGACATCATCAACGACACGGAGCCGATCATCGGCTGCCTCAACGAGCTTCGCGAGCTGGGCGTGCGCATCGCGCTCGACGACTTCGGGACCGGACACTCATCGCTCAGCCGGCTGCGTGACTTCCCGGTGGATATCCTCAAGATCGACCGATCGTTCACCGCATCGCTGTGCGGGCCCACGACGTCGATCGGCTTCGCGCATTCTGTGTTCAATTTCGGAGTCGGTCTCGGCCTGAGCGTCATCGCCGAGGGCGTCGAGACCGAGGAGTGCCTCAACGAGCTCCACGAACTGGGCTGCGAGCTGGCTCAGGGATTCCTCTTCGGACAACCGCTGTCGCCGCTCGCGATGCGACGGCTGCTCGAGCACAACGTCGCGGTGCCGACACCGGTACCCGCGCTGGCGGCGTTGGCAGCGGGAGCATCCCAGGCCCGCTGAGGCGCGTGCCACAGCAGGTGTGCGCAAGCGGAGGTGCACGCTGGCAGCGACGCGCTGCGGTGTCGCCTGAGCCCTGCCGGCAATTCGTGACGGCTCGGTCGGAATACCACTAGGCTTCCGTGCGTGAACTGGCTCGCGTTCTCAGAGACCGTCGTGACGCTCTTCGTGATCGTGGATCCGCTCGGAACGGTCCCGATGTTCGTTGCGCTGACGGCTGGGCGGACACCTGCCCAGCGGCGCTGGGCCGCGGTCCAGGCCGCCGCCACGGCCGGCCTGCTCATCGCGGTCTTCGCGCTGTTCGGACGCATTCTCCTGAGCTACCTCAACGTCTCGATTCAAAGTCTCGCCATCGCCGGCGGTCTCCTCCTCCTGCTCGTTGCGCTCGAGATGTTCCGCGGACGCTCGGGGGAGGTGAGCGGCAACGTCAACATCGTGCTGGTTCCCCTCGCCACCCCATTGCTCGCCGGTCCAGGCGCGATCGCCGCGGTGATGGTCCTCGCCAACCGTCACAGCGACGTCGCCGGCCGGATCGGCGTGACCCTCGGGGTGGTGGCGGTGGTGGCAGCGGTGGCGGTCATCCTGTTGCTCGCGGGGCAGCTGGCGCGCCTTCTCAGACCGGCGTTCGTCGATTTCCTGACCCGCGTCCTCGCGCTCCTCCTCTCCGCCATCGCGGTCCAGCTGGTGGTGGACGCGGTGCGGGCGTTGATCGTCGGAGCCCACTAGGCGACATCACGCAAAGGGCTCCGCGAGCCTCACGTGAGGTCGCGAAGCCCTCCTGGAGTGGGGAACTTTAGCCGCGGACGCTCGTCGTCTTCCTCGCGGCGACGCGGCGCACGGCGCGGCGTGCGACTGCGGGCTTCGGGGGCGCCGGGGCGGCATTTGCCCGCCTGGCGTGCCTGGAAAGCGGCGGCGTGACCGTTTCGATCATCCCGCGGAGCGCTTTCCGCTGCGTCTCGAGCACCCGTTCAGCGAGGCCGAATGCTGATGCGACAGCTTCGGCGACGGTGGGAGCCGAGCGGCCCATTGCCATCTCGGGCGTGACAGTCTGGAGGAGTGGCACAAGCGCTTCCCGCTGCGCCTTCAGGGTCCTGGCGGCGAACGCCAGGGCGCCGTCGACGACGTCTGCCGGGGCGGGCAGGGTCTCAACCACCTCGGTGGCGGCGTTGAGCACCGCTTCCTCCCGTCGAGCGATGCCGGCCCAGGTCTTGTTCAGCAGGCCGTCCTCAGGATTGCGCGTTAGCCGGCGCGTTCGCACGGTCTTCGTCATGGCTTTTCGCATGGTGTGTTCTCCTCATGCTTGGGAGACTGGTGGGTCTCCGCCGAACCCACCATCCGCCACCGCATGCCGCCGCCAACAGAGGCGAAAGTCCTCACCCGAGGACCGAAGGTCGCTTGGCATGCGTGGCTCTGCGATCACCCCCCCGAGGGGTTTTTGGGACCAACGGCACTGGCGAAGCCAGCGAGCGAGGGTGACCATGCACACATGACCAGCGCAGCGACAGTCGCCACCCCGGCACATCGCATCACCGTGCGCGTGGCGTATGGCGCATCGGATGTCGAGCGTGCCGCTGAATCGATGGACGTGCTCGTCAGTGGCGAAGAGGTCGACGCCATCCTGGCGGCCATCGACGGCGAGCTCGCGACCCTGGCATCGGCTGCGACGCACTCGGCGGTCGTGCGACGGATCTTCGATGAGCTGCAGGCCGTCTCGAACGCGCACGCCTGCGGCGACGACGACTGAGCGCCGGCGCTTTCGCGCGCGGTAGCGCTACGCCGGCATCTCGGGGGCTCTATCACCGCGAGCGCGAGCGGCGGCCTCCAGCAGGGCACCTCGTCGCTGGCCACGTTTGGCGTACGAGATGTTCCAGGCAATCACCGCGCCGGTGAACAGGAGCGGCAGCACCTGTGACGTGGTCTTGGCGAAGGTGGTCGACGCGAGCTGGATGATCACGAGTTGTACAGCGGCTTCAGCGATGTATGAGAGGCCCCAGACCACCGTTGTCACCCGAAATGCGTGGCGGAACTCCGCGTAGCGCCACTTGTCGGCGAAGGCGCGACCTTCGAGTGTGTCGGCGCCAATGAATTCGACCGCGAAGCGGAACATCAAGGGTCGACGGGTCCGTCTGTCTGTCCTGTCTGTAGAGGCGCCGGATGTGATCGATGCACAGGTTGCTGGCCACTCGTCGCAGCCAGGCAAGGGGCTCGATCTGGGGTGGTGGCGGATGGGACAGGACCCGTACAAAGGTCTCCTGTACCGCGTCCTCGGCATCCATGCGCGACCCCAGCCGTCGCAGACAATGATCGAAGATCGTTTCGCGGTGAGCACTGTAGAGCTCGGCACAACGAGCCCGGTCACGCTCCGTGCGCAGCGAAGGAGTGGAGCTACCCCGATCCGGCTGCTGACGGCTTGGTGCACGCGACGCTGAGGCGGGTCCGGTGTGGTTGCGCACAGGGCTGGCCTCCTGCGGCGAATTGGACAGTCAGGAGGAGCCCGTTCCGTGGTCTTCCTGAAAGGCCGGTCGCGGGTGAACTGCCGCCAGCATCGGTGAAGGGGCTTTCAACCAAATAAGATCCTGATTACGATGTCCGCTCACGGCAGGGGGGCGCTGATCGGACAGGCCCCCACAGAGTCGCTCGCTCTTGACCTCGCCATCCTCGGCCCGCTCGAGGTATGGCGCAATGGGAAGCCGCTCGACCTCGGTGGGGCGAAACAGCGGATGCTCCTGGCGGCCCTCGCGCTCGAGGCGAACCGCGTCGTGTCGGACGACGAGCTCGTGAAGATCATCTGGGGCGATGAGCCCGCCGATGGAGTCGTCGACGCGCTTCGGGTTCACGTCCACCGGTTGCGTCGAACGATCGAACCGAACGGGAACTGTGATCACACCGAGGGCAGGCTCTTGGTGCGTCGGCCGGCCGGATACTCCCTATTGCTCAAGGCCGATGAACTTGATCTGACGCGCTTTCGCGGGCTCATCGCGGAAGCTCGAACCGCTGCCGGCGGCGGCGGTCACCAGCAGGCGCTCGCCCTGTTTGACCGCGCTCTCGGCTTGTGGCGAGGCCCCACTCTGGACGACTTCGGCGACGCTGCCTTTGTCGCTGCCTACCGCGTTCGCTTCGAGAAGCTGCGCCTCGAGGCGCTCGAGGATCGATTCGACCTCTGCCTGCGCATGGGCCTGCATCGAGAGAACGTCAGCGCGATCGAGGCGCTTGCCGACGAGCATCCACTTCGGGAACGCCTGCAAAGCCAACTCCTCGTCACGCTCTATCGGTGCGGACGGCAGGCCGAGGCTTCCGACGCGTATCAGCGCACCCGTCGCCGGCTGTTGGATGACCTGGGGATGGAGCCGGGACCCGACCTCCAGGCGACGTTCCGGGAGATCCTCAGGCATGAGGTGAGTCCTGTTCGCTCCACCGAACCCGAAGGGCGCGTCCATCCGCCGTCAGCGACGAGCAGCCGCACCAACCTCCCCGCCGAGGTTTCCAGCTTCATAGGGCGTGCAGACCAGATCGCCGAGGTGGCGGAGCTGCTGGCATCGAATCGCCTGGTCACCCTGGTCGGTTCGGGTGGCATCGGAAAGACCCGGCTCGCCCTTCAGGTCGCGCGCCGCGCCGTTGACCGCTATCGCGATGGCGTCTGGCTCATCGATCTCGCGACCGTTGCTGAGGCCGAGGCGCTCCCTCATGAGGTGATGGCCCGGCTGGGGCTTCGTCAGCAACCCGACCTCACTCCGGTGCAGAGCCTTGCCGGGCTCCTCGAGCCACGCCATCTGCTCCTTGTCTTCGACAACTGCGAGCACCTGGTTGACGCCACGGCTGAACTGGCGCAAACACTGCTCCGCGATTGCGCCGCGCTGTCAATTCTCGCAACCAGCCGAGAGCGCCTCAATTGCGACGGGGAGCAGGCCTGGTCGGTGCCGCCGCTCGACACCCCGAACGCTGCGCGGATCCCCTCCGTCGAGCGGCTTCTCGAGCACGACGCGGTGAGACTTTTCGTCGAGCGCGCGCACAAGTCGCGTCAGTCGTTCGCCCTCACCGCCGGCAACGCGGGAGCCGTCACACAACTCTGCGCCCGGCTCGACGGCATCCCCCTTGCCATCGAGCTTGCGGCCGCGCGCAGTGCGGCGCTCTCACCCGAAGAGTTGCTGGAACACCTTGGGAACCGCTTCCGGCTCATCACCGGCAGCCGGCGGGCGACCGTCTCGCGCCACCGCACCATGCAGGAGACGATCGACTGGAGTCACCGCCTGCTCACGGCACAGGAACAACTCATGTTCCGCCGATTGGGCGTGTTTGCCGGGAGCTTTGACCTCGCCGCCGCTGAGACCGTCTGTGCGGACCACGACCTTCCCTCCGCGGAGGTTGTCGAATTGCTGGCGAAACTGGTCGACAAATCGCTGGTCGTGTATTCCGACCTGGTCGCGGGGGAAGGACGCTATCGGCTGCTCGAAACGGTGCGCCAGTTCGCTCAAGACAAACTGGCGAATGACCCGTGGGGAGACCGGATTCGGAGTCGCCATGCCACGCACTATTTGAGTGTCGGAGAGTCATTTGAGCAGCGGTACCGCGAAGTCCGATCGGGCACGCTCGTCCGCCGGCTGGACGCCGATTACAGCAATGCTCGGGCAGCTCTCGAGTGGGCTGAGGGAGCTGATGCCGCGCTGTTTCTCTGCCTCGCAGCCACCTGGTGGCACTACTGGTGGCTGCAGGGCTCGCTCACGGAGGGACGCGTCTGGCTCGATCGTGCACTGGCAATGCAGGGTGGGAGTAATCGAGCCCGCGGGCGTGCGCTCAGCGGCAAGGGGCGCCTTGCCGCGATTCAAGGAGACATTGGCGAAGCCGAGGCGGCCTTTGTCGAGGGCATGGCGCTTTCGCTGCAGGCTGACGACCAGCCCAACGTGGCAGTGCTGCATAACAGCCTTGGCATCCTCGCAAACAAGCGCGACGACGCTGCCGGTGCCGAAGCGCATTTCCGCCAGGCCGTAGCGGTATGGGAGTTGCTCAAGATACCGGTTGGGCTCATGGCCGGTTATGGGAATCTTGGCGAAACCTGTTTCTACCGCGGCGATTTCGAGCAGGCTCGAGCCTGGTATGAAGCCGCGATCCGTCTCGGCTTCGAAGACTGTCTCGGCACCGTGACCGTGCGCAACAGTCTCGCCAATCTCGAGCGCCATGTGGGGAGCTACAGCGTGGCCCGAGACCACGCGGTCGCGTCGCTGCGCATTGCTCATCGCACCGAGTTCGCCCTCGGGTTGTCAACCACCATGGAGACCTGTGCGTTCATCGCGGCCGCCACCGATCGACCGTTCCGGGCCGCGGTTCTGGCGGCGGCGGTGGAGAGTATCGCTGCGCGATGCGGTGCTGCTCCTGACAGTCTCCCCGACCGCGACGCCGCCGAGCGCACCGTGTCCAGGGTGTGCGGGCTGCTGGACGAGGAAACGCTGGCACGGGCTCGAAGCCTCGGGGCGGCGATGACGATCGACGAAGCCGTCGCCTATGCGATCGGTGACGACGACGATGCAGCCGATCCGCCGTTGGACGTCCTTCCCCTGGTGGGCCGCAGAATCGGAGAGGTTCGAGCTGTCTGATCGGAACGCTGACGATCGCGGGCGTGATGCGTCTTATGGAGTGCGCATCACCGTGATCGGAATCAGCAGCTGCAGCAATCGCGGGCAGCTGGAACGCTGGGGGCAGTTGCCGGTACCGAAGATGACATGGAGATTCGCCGTCCCCGAGCGTCGTGCAAGGAATGTCCACGACCCTGCGCCCGTCACACCGCAGACTGGGGTGAGATGACACAGTGGATTTGCGACTGCTTCGAGGACTGACGGATCGAGCGTGGACACCGTCTGTCCGATGCCCGTGTTCAGAACGATCTCGATCTTCCGTCCGGTCAGCATGGACACGGGAGCTGACGTCGCCGGCTCGACGAGCAGCACCTGCCCGTCGGTGACAAACGCATCCATCGCGCTCGGCGAAGGCAATGGCGCCAGCACCGACACCGATGGTGCCACTCGAGTCGAGTAGAGCACGGTGCTGACCAATACCCCGATCGCGATTGGAACCAGCACGATGGCGGCGATGAGCAGGCTGCGAGGCCGCCGTCGCGTGGGAGGCCGGCCGTCGCTCAACTCGGGCTCGACAGCGGGCCACGCATCCGCCATTCAGATCACCCGAAAGCGGGCCACGTCGCGATCCGTGAAATCCTCCGGACATCGCAGCACGGCATGCGCGGCAACGCTACTCCCGTTGGCGGCGTGAAGGCAGGCCTCCCCTGGCTGCCGATTGTCCCTCACTGGAAACCGCGTAGAACACGGGCAGCACACAGAAGAGGATGAGTCCGATGGCCGGAGCCACGAGCAGCCCAAGCGCGCCGGCCAGGGCATACACGATCATGTCGGCGAGCGCTCGGTACCCCTCAGTGCGCCACGCGCCGCGAGCGACCCACGTGTGGGCGAGGTGGCTGTGCGGTTGCCGGAGCCGAAGGCATTGGCGGATGTCTTCCTCCATAGCCGTCAGTTAGAGCAGCGCCCGGCGCTGTTTGGCGCACCCGATGTGCGAGTCGGTGTCGTTCTCTCAGGCCCCAGCAGGCTGGGCGCTCAGGGTCATTCCCGCCGCCTGGAGCCGCTCAACCAGCCGCGTTCCCATTGCCGTCGCCGGAGTGAGGACGCCGGCGCGCGCCGGGAGACGCTCCTCGTCGAAGGCCAGGCACAGCGCCGACTCGCCGAGCATCACCGAGGTCGCGGCGTAACCCGGGTCACCACGCGCTCCCACGCGGCTGATATACCGCTTCCCACTCGACGTCCGGGTATGGATTTCGACCAGGAACGACCCCGCTTCGCGAGCCTTTTCGCTCGGCCCCTCACCAGGAGCCGGCAGCACGCGTCCGAGGACCGCACGCGATGGCCCAAAGCTGAGGCCGGCCGCCAGACCGACGACCAAGCTCGCCATCCCGGCCGCTTTGAACGGAGCCGGGACACCGCTCCCGAACCCGGTCACCTCCCGATACCGGAAATGCCGCCCGTACGCCCAGCCCTGCAGCGCGTTGCTGCGCCGCACCACGCGCGTGTTCGAGCCTGCCATCAGGAAGGGACCGACCCACATGCCCAGGTCGCTGTCGTGGCGGACGGACAGCAGGTCGCGTTCGTCGCCAAGTGCCGGCTCCTCAGCGCGATCGGGGCTCAACGCATACGGATCAGCGACGAGCCGGCGAACGCTCGGTTCTGCGCGGGCCTCCTGGAGCTGCACTCGCATGGAGTCGATGGTTCCACCGCTGAGCGTTCCCTTCATGATCTTCACGACGAGCGTGGTGTCCTCGAGATCGCCCGCGCCGTCGGCCCCGACTGCCTGATGCAGCAGCAGGACTCCCAGGTCCGAGGGGATCGAGTCGAATCCGCACGCATGAACGATGCGCACGCCGGTCCGCGCGGCTTCCTCGTGACACGTGTCGATGCTCTCGCGCATGAAGGCGACCTCGCCGGCGAGGTCGGCGTAGTGCGTGCCCGCATCGGTGCATGCCATCACCAGCGGCAGCCCGTGTTTTCGATATGGCCCCACAGTGGTCGCCACCACGCGTGTCCTGCCGGCAAGCGCTGTGAGCGAGCGCGTGTCATCGGAGTTGGCCACGATGAGTGGCCACGACTCGGCACTCGGTCCGAGTCTGGAGCGGATCGCGGACAGCTTCTCCTGGGACCTCGCTGCGAGTCCGACGCGCACGCCGTCCGGGGCGTGACGCGCCAGGTAAGCGGCGACCAGCCGGCCGACAAACCCAGTCGCACCAAAGACGACCACGTCGAGATCGCGTTGCTGGGCCACGACGGCGCAGCATAGAGCCAGGCGAGACCCGCCGGCCAGCCTGGGTGGCTATCCGGAGGTCACAACAACCGTGCCGAGCATTCCCGTGTGAATCGTGCACGCGTACTGGTACGTGCCCGGGGTGGTGAATTTCACCTGCCACGAACCGCCGCCACCATCGATCACAGGATCCCCGATCGACGAGTCGTCGGCAAAGATGATGTTGTGAGCGACCGAACCGTCGTCCCTCCACTCAACGATCTCGCCGGCGGTCACCGTCACGGTCACGGGGTTGAAGGTGTTCTGATCAGTCGCCGCAACGACCACGGCGGGGGTACCGAGATGGACACCAGCACTGCCGATTGACACCGTGTTCGTCGGAGTGGCCGGCGAAGCGCTACTGCACGCGGCAAGGCCACCGGCCACGAGCGCCAGAACGGTCATCAGACGGGCGCGGATCATCTCTGCGTTCGGACCTCCTGCTCACAGTGTCCATCTCGTCTCTGGTGGTGAACAGGGCCGGAGGGCATTGCGTTGCCCGGGCAAAGGTCCCGTGAAGAGCCAATCGCCTAGGTCAGCTGGATGGGACCCCGCCGAGCACCGGACATGAACGATGCTGATCGATCATCACGTGGCGCATGCCGCGACCTGGAATTGCCCGTGCATGACCTCGTTCCCGCCGGCATCCTTGAACTCATACGCGTAGGTGCCCGCGTTGAGGGGTCCGTACTCGCCGCTCGTGTTCGTCGGGTTCACCACGATGCCGCCAGGGGAGATGAGCAGCTGCCACGAGGCGCCTGTGCCCGTCCAGGAGACGCTGCCGCCCTGGGCGGTTCCGGTCACCGCGCAGGTGGTGGTGAGCTTGGGGCTCGGCGCCGGTGAGGGGGTGGGCGTCGCCGGCGGCGTCGCAGTCGGGCTCGAGCTCGGCGTGGCGGTCGGCGTTGGTGTCGCGATGGACGATTGCACGGGGGCGGCGGTGGGGCTCACCGAGGGCGTCGCACCGCACGCGGCAAGGCCGCCGCCGAGTACCACCAGGAGGACGAGTCGTTTCATATCAGGCATTGTCACCGACGATCGTCGGTGACAACGTGGTCGTTGCCGCCTTGATGTTCTGCCGTGGGATGCCTGCCAGGTTTGTCGCGGCACCCGCCGCGAGGGCGGGAGTAGGCGCGTGCCGACCCGCTCAGTAGTAGTGGCGTCGGCCAGCCACCGCGTGTCCTGCCATTCCCATGAGCTCGAGGACGATCCCGATGAAGACCAGGACGATGCCGATGGTCCAGAAGATTGGGACACTTGCAACAAAGCCGATTATCAGCAGCACGATGCCGAGAAAGATCATCTGTCTACTCCTCAATAATTGGTCGCGACATCCGCGCTCGGCGGACTCATGCTCACTGAGCCTGTGCCGTTGCCCGTAATAAAGACAGCAACAGCGGGTACGTACGGTAGCGGGCAGACTCGCGCCATTCGAGGTGGTCACAGTCATGCCCGGGCCTTACTGATCCGGCGCCACCCGCACGATGCCGGCAGACACCCGCCCCAAAGTCCCGGCGCGTGGATGGGGAGTAGCGGCTCCGTGATTGCGCCCACTCCCATCGCGGATCGCCGCTTCCCGTCCCACCGGGCACGAATCTCCACGCGGCCAGCAACGACTCGTTGCTGATCCGCTCACCAGATGCGTCGCGGCTTCGTCTACGGAGCCGGTGCGTTGACCCACCGATAGCGTGGATCGAGGTATACACGCATCGCTCGCGCTTCCCCAGCCAACACCCAGAGATAGTAGAGACCGTGACCTGGCGCGGCGACGACCGGATGGAAGCCCGACGTGATCGCCGCGGCATCCCCATCGCGCACGATTCGCAGGTCCTCGCTCCCGCTGTCGGTGTCGTAGCGGACCTGCACAGCGAAGCCATTGTTGGGGTGCACGCGGTAGTAGTAGACCTCCTCGAGCCGCGCCTCATCCGCTGACTCCCGGTCGTGCCGGTGCGGCGGGAACGACGACCATGTGCCGGTGCCGTTGTGCACCGTTTCGCCGACGATGAGTCGCGACGCGGGATCGTCCGGTCCGAGGATGGTTCGCACCGTGCGGCCCCAACTGTCGCGTCCCACCACGGCCTCGCGCTGTGACGCAGCAGGGATCACACGCGCAGGGCCGGGCGGCTGCGAACCGGCCGGCGCAGCCACGACCGCGACGAGGAATGCCGTCGCATCGCCATCGCCCGTCGGCACCAGCTCCGCCGAGGATGACGGCGGGAGGTAGATGGCGTCACCCGCGCCGTCGAAGACGTCGGCCCGGCCGCCGGCTGTTCCGGACCCCCGTCCGTCGAATGTGACCGACGCACGCCCGGACAGGATGACCGCCAGCCGCTCGTTCCCAGCCTCGAGCGCAATCGATTCCCCACCGTGCGCCGCGATCAGCTCGAGCGAGATGTACGTGGTCTGCTCGCCCGCGCGGATCAACGACGTCGTGTCGATGATGCCTAGCCTCGACCCGGGTCGGGGATCATCACATCACGCACGAATGCGTTCAGGTCGCAGCACGCTGCGCAGAACTGGCGCAGCGTGTGCCGCGTCGCACCGAAACCGTCGAACTCCTCGACGCTGAGGCCGTCCTCGGCGTACGCGCGGCGGAAGTCATCGAAGTGCGCGAGCAGTTCGTCCACCACCTTCGGATCGACCGTGTTGTCAATGCGGGGAACAACCTCGATATCGCTGGCATTGATGCGTTTCTGCCACGCGGACGTCGGGGATACCACGGCGTCGGCGCCGATGAATTCGCTCCAGTGCATGTGATTGCGGAACGCTGCTGACAGCAGCCTGATCCGGTAGCCACGCTCGCGAAAGATCGCGTACGCCTTCTTGAACACCGCCACACCCGCCCACTCGAGGTACCCGGGATCGATGGCGATCCCATCCCGCTCCATTGACGCCTTGAGCCAGTCGTCAAGACGGCCGACCATGATCGTGCACACCGGACCCATGGACGCGATGTCCTTGCCCTCGTGCTCGCGGCGCCGGAGTCCGCGCTCCACGGCCTCGGCAACAGCGATGCACTGCGGGAGCGTGAAGCTGACGGTCGCGTTGATGCTGATCCCCTGGTATGTCGCTTCCTCGATCGCCACGATTCCGGCGCGGGTCACGGGAATCTTCACGATCATGTTCGGGGCGAGCGTGTTGAAGGCGAGCGCCTGCTCGACGATCGCATCGCTGTCGCGGAACAACCGGGGATCGGTCTGAATCGACAGCCGCCCGTTGCGCCCGTGCTGTGCCTCGAAGATCGGTTCGAGCAGCCGCGCCGCTCTGATCGACAGCTCCTCCACCAGCCTCCAGGCGATGGTGTCCTCGGTCGCGGTGGGCAGTTCGCGAATCAGGGTTTCCGTGCGCGGACGCCATGTGGCCGTATCAGCCGCAAGCACCGCCATGGCGATCACCGGATTGCACGTGGCGCCGACAGCGCCCTGCTCGATCGCGTACGTGAGCTCCTCGATCGACGCCGAGTCATTCCAGAGGCAGGTGGGCGTGGTCTGCGTCATCCGGTGGAGCAGGCTCCGGTCGGTGACGCTCGTTGCAGCGGTGGTCATTGCTGCCCACGAGCCTACTCTCACGCGCACCGGCGCCTGCGACCGCCCGATCTCGGGACTCGGGACCGCGCCTCGAGTCAGATCTTCCGGTTGCGCCGCCGCCGGCCCCGCGAGACCACCATCATGCCGGTCCCGAGGATGACCATCGCCGCACCGAGCAGGCCCCGCTGGCCCATCGGACCTGCGCCGGTCGAGGGATCAGCGATGCCCTCAACCACGGAGAGCACACCATCCTGGCCGCTGCCGCCAGCGGTCGATCCGTTGTAGTCGGGATCACCCGAGTACGTGGCGGTCACGGGATAGGTGCCGGGGTTGAAGTTGATCGTCGTGGTGCAACTCAGCGCCGGCAGCGTCGCGGTGCAGAGCACCAGGCCAACGGAGGTGAACGTGATCGTCCCGAACACGCCGGGCGGGAGGCCGCCGACCGACACCGTGACGGTCTGTCCTCTGATCGTGGACGCGGGCGAGACGGTGACCGTGATGTGCGTATCCGCCTTGATGACCGTGAACTGCGCGCCGGTTGCGGTTGCGGGGGCGTTCAAGGTGTCGCCCGAGTAGGCGGCCGTCACTGGGTAGGTCGCCGGCGTCAGCGTGGCCACCGTGTGGCAACTCGTTGCTGCGAGCGTGGCCACGCACAGCGTCGTGCCGCCGGACGTGAACGTCACCGTCCCGGTGGCGCCCGCAGGCAGTCCCAGCGCGGAGATGGTGTCGGTCGAGCCGTAGACGATCGTGGCGGGAGCCGCCGACTCGAGGAGGTCGACGATGTCGCGGGTGACCGTGAAGCTCACGCCAGATGCCGTGTTGCCGTTGTAGTGGCTGTCACCCGAGTAGGTCGCGGTGACGGGATACGTCCCCGGCACCAGCGTCGCAGCCGTCGGGCACGTGATCGCGGGCAGGGTGGCGGTGCAGAGCGTGGATCCACCCGAGGTGAAGGTCACCGTCCCCGTCGCGTCGCCCGGCAGTCCCGCTGCCGACAGCGTGTCCTGCGACCCAAAGGGGATGCTCGCGGGCGAGGCAGACTCGGTCATTGCCGTGTCTGCCTGGGTCACAGTGAAACTCGCGCCCGTCGCGGTGCTGCCGCTGAAGTTGCTGTCACCGGAGTACGTCGCGATCACTGGGTATGTGCCCGGAGCGAGCGTCATCGACGTCTGGCAGCTGATCGCGGGGATTGTGGCGACGCAGAGTGTGGGCCCGCCCGATGTGAAGGTCACGGTGCCGGTGGCAGCGCCTGGGAGTCCGGCCGCGGACAGTGTGTCAGCGGCGCCGTAGGGGATGATCGCGGGTGCGGCCGACTCGGTAAACGGGGGATCGGCCTTGGTGACCCTGAAGCTCGCGCCCCCCGCGGCGGTGCCCTTGTAATGGCTGTCGCCGGCGTATGTCGCGGTCACCGGGTACGTGCCCGGGGCGAGCGTGGAGGCGGTCTGGCAACTAATCGCCGGCAAGGTCGCGGTGCAGAGCGAGGAGCCGCCCGAGGAGAAGGTCACCGTTCCCGTCGCGTCGACGGGCAGCCCGGCCACCGACAGGGTGTCCTGCGATCCGTACGGGATGGATGCGGGTGACGCGGACTCGGTCATCGCGGTGTCCGCCCTGGTGACGGTGAAGCTTGCGCCCGTCGCAGTGGCGGGGTTGTAGTTGCTGTCGCCGGAATAGGTTGCGGTCACAGGGTAGGACGCCGGGTCCAGCGTCGACGACGTGTCACAGCTGGTCGCCGGAAGCGTGGTGACGCAGAGCGTCGATCCACCCGACGTGAAGGTCAGCGTCCCGGTGGCGCCGGCAGGAAGCCCGGTCACGGACAGCGTGTCGGCTGTGCCGTACGCAACGCTCGACGGTGCCGCGGATTCGCTGAATGTCGGATCAGCCTTGGTGACGATGAAGCTCGCACCGCTTGCGGTGGTGCCGTTGTAGTTGCTGTCACCCGAATAGGTCGCCTGCACCGGGTACGCGCCGGGGGCGAGTGTCGTCGCTGTCTGGCAGCTGGCCGCCGGAAGCGTGGTGACGCAGAGGGTGGATCCGCCCGAGGTGAAGGTGACAGTTCCCGTTGCGCCTGCGGGCAAACCCGCCACGGACAGCGTGTCCTGCGCGCCGAACCCGATCGACGGCGGCGACGCGGACTCGGTCATCGACGTGTCCGCTTTGGTGACGATGAAGCTCGCCCCACCCACGGTCGTGCCGGTGAAGTTGCTGTCACCCGAGTAGGTCGCGGTCACGGGGTACGTGCCTGGTGCGAGTGTCGTCGACGTGGCGCAGCTCGTTGCGGGAAGCGTCGCGGTGCACAGCGTTGACCCACCCGAGGTGAACGTCACGCTGCCGGTGGCGCCACCGGGCAACCCCGAGACCGAGAGCGTGTCGCTGGTGCCGTAGGGAACGCTGGACGGCGCTGCGGACTCGGTCATCGACGCGCTCGCCTTGGTGACCGTGAAGCTCGCACCGGTCGCGGTGGTGCCGCTGTGGTTGGTGTCACCCGAGTACGTCGCGGTCACCGGGTACGTGCCCGGAGCCAGTGTCGTGGACGTTGCGCAGCTCGAGGCAGGCAGTGTGGCGACGCAGAGCGTTGATCCGCCCGACGCGAAGGTGACGGTGCCGGCGATTCCCGCAGGCAGCCCGGAGACCGAGACCGTGTCCGCCGTCCCGTACGGGATGCTCGCGGGCGCGGCAGATTCGGTCATCGAGGTGCTCGCCTTGGTCACGGTGAAGCTGGCGCCGGTTGCGGTTGCGGTGGTGTAGTTAGCGTCACCGGAATAGGTCGCGGTGACCGGGTATGTCCCTGCCGCAAGGGTGCTCGCCGTCTGGCAGTTCGTCGCCGGGAGCGTGGTGACGCACAACGTCGACCCGCCAGAAGCGAAGGTCACCGTCCCGGTTGCGCCGGCGGGAAGACCGGAGGCGGAGAGTGTGTCCTGTGCGCCGAAGACGATCGTCGCCGGCGCCGCCGACTCTGTGAAGGATGGGGTTGCCTTGGTGATCGTGAGCGGTGTCGTGGTCGTCTGGGGCGCAAAGTTCGAGTCACCCGAGTACGTCGCGGTGACGGTGTCCGAGCCGACGGGCGCAGTGGTCGCGCTGCAGCTCAGCGCGGGCAGTGTCGCGGTGCACATCGTCGTGCCGCCGATGCTGAAGGTGACCGTACCGGTTGCAGAAGCGGGCAGCGCTGCTGTGTACGTCACCGCCTGCCTGTATGCCTGCGGAGAGGGCAAAGCGGTTGCAGTGAAAGAGGAAACGTTCACCGTGTCGCTGCTCACCGCGGGCAGCCCGTCGGTTGACGAGATGCGCGCGGAGTTGGTGACGCTGCCGCTCAACCCCGACGACAGCGTCACCGGAATGGTGATGTTGGGGAGCGAGGTGCCGGCCGCGATCGCCGAGCCCGGCGTGTACGTGCACGTGACCGTCTGGGACACGGTGGTGCACGCCCAGTCCGAGCTGCTCGTTGCCGTACCGGGGGTCATGCCCGCCGGGAGCGTGTCGGTGACCGTCAGCAGGTTCGCCTCGGTGCCACCACTTGCCGCGACCCCAGGGGCGAGGATGAAGTTGGCGTGGTTGCCGGCGAGCATCTGTCCGCCCTCGTTGTCGGACGTGGTGATCGACAGGTCAGGGACCGCGCCCACCAGCGTCGTCGCGACCAGCTGGTTGACCTCGTGGTACTCATTCGACCCGCCGGTCGACGCCGTCCAACCGAAGGTGAGCTGGTAGGGGATCCCGGTCGCGGGATTGATCCACGACGCCGGGAATGTCGCCAGTGCGGCGTTGTTGGTGGTGGTGGGAAGGGCACCGGTCAGAGTCTGCTGGGTGGTGGTCCCGAGTGGCGTGTAGGCGATGATCCAGGAGTTGGCAGGGACGGACAGCCCGCTCGCCGTGGTCGTTGCCGATGCCGACGGGTTGATCGCCATCTCGACAGGAACCAAGACCCCGGCACGCGAGGTCGCGGTCTGCTTGTCGAGCGTGTTGCCGGCGCCGACATTGCCGATCGTGCCGCCGCCGCTGCCGCCGCCGCTCGACTTGTTGTACGTGGTCGCGGTCGTGCCGAGGATGCAGTAGCCCACGGTGCCGTTGCCGGGCCCGCGTGCCGTCACCGACTCCGGGTAGGCCTTGTTGGCCACAAGCGGCGAGGGGATCGTGCAGCCGGACCCCCCCGCGAGCGGAGTGTTCTCGTAGTTGCCATATACGTCGAGGCCGATGCCGAGGTACCCGTAAGGCATCCCGGCTGTTCCCGGCGAGCCCTGGGTATTCGCCGCGTAGCCCAGGTCACCGCCCAGCGGGCCGGTGGTCGAGGGCGGCGTGGGGCTCGCGGGGTTGGCTGCGGCGAGGGTGAAGACGATGCCGTCCGCGCCGGTGCCGTTGTATTGATAGGTGTCGAGCGTGAGGTCCAGACCCTCGGTGGTCGGCAGGCTCGCCTGGTAGAAGGCGGCCCCGACCGCGTTGCCGGCGTTGGTGGTCAGCCGGAGCGCGCCACTCCCTGAGGTGTCAGGCGGCGACGGGCAGTTCGGTATGGAGGTGGTGGCCGACACTGGTCCAGCGGTCAGGCACGCTCCGTTGGTGCCCCCTCGCCCGGCGGGCAGGTACCACTGCCCGGCGCCCGTGGAGTTGTTGGCGAACGTCTCCGTCTCGAGCGTGGAGCCCGCGGCGAGTGCGTCGGCCGGCAGGAGCGCGAATAGCGTCGCGAACACGGTCACCATGCACATCGGCGTTTGCAGCCGGCGGGCCAGGGCGTGTCCGGACGATCGGAGCGGGTGAGTGTTGCTCACAAAGGATCTCTCAAACCTGATAGACGAAGACGCCACGACCGTATGCGAAACCCGCTCGTCTCAAGGCCTTGTGATCACCCGTGATCGGTTTTGTGACTTCCAGGGGAGCGAGCCGTGAGGGCCTTGCCAGAGCGGTCCGATCTGGACCGCCTGCGGTTGCGTTCTTGTTACAGCGGTCCGACCCAGGCGTCCAGATCGCTCGACCCAGCACCCGGGCGCTCGCCGGCGCGGTCGCACACGCGACTCGGGGTCACGAGCCACGTTCCTCAACCATGCGCTTGAGCCGGACCAGGTTGCCCCGCCAGATCCGAGTGAGCAGCGGTCGGGCGACGATCTCACCAATCGAACCGCCGAGCCACCACGGAAATGTCAGCGCCTCCTCCCAGGAGAACAGCGTGCGCCGGTCACCAATCGCGCGCAGCGTGAAGACGCCGGAACCGCGTACGACGCCGCGATGTTCGACACCCATTGCCTCACCCTGCACCCACCGGGTGATCGACATTGCGTCGACGAGGCGAATCGGGCCGATCCTGGTCACGCAGTCGAACATGGTGCCCACGCCAGAGTGTTGCGCCGTCGTGAACGCGATCGACTCCGCATCCGCCATCCAGTTGACGTGTGTTTCGAGCTTCTCGATCGCCGACCACGTCGTGTCGGGGGATGCCCTGATGGTGGTGGCCACGCGGATCCTGGTGCCCATGGACTGCGCTCCTGGCTGCGTGTCGCCCTCGGACAGACTTTAACTCAATCGCTCCACGATCATTGCCATCCCCATTCCGCCACCGACGCACATCGTCTCGAGGCCGATAGAGCTGTCACTGGTGCGTAGATCGTTGAGCAGCGTCGTCAGGATGCGGGCTCCGGTCATTCCGAACGGATGGCCGAGTGCGATTGCCCCACCGTGCGGATTGAAGCGCTCATCCCACGGGTCGATGCCGATGCCTCGCGCGGACGGGATGACCTGGGCAGCGAATGCCTCGTTGAGCTCGACCACGTCGATGTCGTCGATGCTCATACCGGCACGGGCGAGCGCCTGCCTGCTCGCACTGATCGGGCCCAGTCCCATGTAGTTGGGGTCCAGCGATCCGAGCCCGGTGCTGACGATGCGCGCCAGCGGGGTGATACCCAGGTCGCGTGCACGGGAGTCGCTCATGACAACTACCGCTGCGGCACCGTCGTTGAGCGGACACGAATTGCCGGCCGTGACCGTGCCATCCTCGCGAAACACGGGGGCGAGCGCCGCGAGCTTGTCCAGGCTGGTCCCGGGCCGCGGGCCGTCGTCCCTGGTCATCACCCTGCCGTCAGCGAGCGGCACCGGGATGATCTCGCGGTCGGAGAAGCCGCTGTCCTGCGCCGCGACCGCGCGTTCCTGACTGCGCAGCGCGAACCGGTCCTGTTCCTCTCGTGAGATTCCCTCTCGACGAGCCACGTTCTCCGCTGTCTGACCCATTGCGATGTACACGTCCGGTAGTGATTCGGTGTTGCCAGGCGCGAGTCGCGGGTTTCGGTTCTCGGCCGTGTCGGGCATGCCATTGACGAACCGCGACACCATCTCGATCCCGACAGACAGGAACACATCGCCCTCGCCGACAGTGATCGCATGCGCGGCCATCCGCGTGGTCTGCAACGAGCTCGCACAGAAGCGCGTGACCGTCGTCCCGGGGACGTCGAGGCCCGCGAGCACCGCCACGATGCGCCCCAGGTTGAAGCCCTGCTCGCCACCCGGCCGACCGCAGCCGCAGATGAGATCCTCGATGTCGCTCAGCGGGAGTTGCGGGATCTGTTCGAGCACCTTGGTGACGACGAGCGCGCCGAGATCATCGGGGCGCCAGCCCACGAGCGACCCCTTCCCGGCACGGCCGATCGGCGACCGTCCGGCCGCGACCACGACCGCGTCAGGCACTGGTGCTCAATCGATTTCGAACAGCTCCTGAGGCGTGGCGTGCAAACGCTCCACCGTCCCGTCGCCGTCGAGGAAGTAGTTGTCGGAGATCCAGCTATAGCCGTGCGGCGTGCTGAAAGCCGGATGGAGCGAGAAGTACATGTTGCTGCGAATCGCCATCGTCTCATCGTGACGAATGAGCGGGCGCTCCACCATGTCGTAGCCCTGTCCGTGGAAGTGCACGCGCTTTTCCTCTGGTCGCCCGTGCTCACGCATAAAGAGGTTGTACCGGTCCCAGATGTCCGGACCGTCCGCGCCGTCGTGCAGTTGCTCGACACAGAACCGCTGCGCCTCGAGGAGGAACTGGTGCTGCTCGCGCATCTCGGGTGTCGCCGTGCCGAGCACGATGCTGCGGCCGAGCTCGCAATACATCCCACCCGGGCCGTTGTTCTCGATCAGGAGGCTGAACTGGTCCCCCGGTTCGATGACGCGATATTGCAGGTGCCGATTGACGATCTGGCCCGGCTGCCCAGCGGGTCCGGCGAACGCCAGAAAGAGGCCCTGCTCGCTGCCGAACGAGTGCCCGACCTGCTCGGCGATCGCGGCGACATCGAGCTCGCGCATGCCGGGCTTGACCGCCGCGAGCGCGGCGCGCATCGCCTCGTCCTGCGCGGTTGCGGCCAAGCGCACGAGTGCCATCTCATCAGCACTCTTCACCGCTTTGATGGGATCGATCACGTCTGAGGCATCGACGAAGTGAGCACCGCTCAGCGCTCCGGTCCGGAGCGACTCGATGAGGGCGAATGAGATGGCAGCGGTGCCCAGCATGCCGATCGTCCCATGTGCATGGCGCGCCAGTGCGCGCGCCGCGAGCTCGGCGTCGTATCCGGCGCTGTAGTGCGCTGACGCGTAGCTGGGCGTGCCCATCACCCGAGCAACCCCCCGCCTGACGCCGTCACCTTCCTCGGGCAGGTGGCTGTCGATGCCGAACGCACCCTGCCCGATGATCGTCATCGGCTCGTCCTTGAAGAAGATGACAGTGGTCACGTAGCCGTTGGTGGCGGGGAGGTCGGTCAAGTATTTGACGTAGCCGCCCATGAAGTCGTTGTTTGCCTGGGCGAGCAGCACATCCAGCCCGGCCGAGTCCATTGCTGCTCGGATTGCGGCCCATCGCCGCTCGAGCTCACGACTGGGGATCGGCGTGTTGACCCGCTCGGCTGCACGCGGGACGGCTGGAAACCCGGCCATCAGGTGCTCACCACGTTGCGCATGGTGCTGACATCCCCGGCGATGAATCGACGCAAGTTCTCCTCCACGATCGGCAGCGCGTCGTCGATGTAGCCGACGTGAAACCCTGCGATGTGCGGCGTGAGGATGACATTGTCGAGCCTCCAGAGTGGGTGATCTGCGGGCAGGGGCTCATCGCTGAAGACATCGAGCGCGGCACCGGCGATGCTGTGCTGCTCCAACGCGGTGATCAACGCGGGCTCGTCGACGATCCCGCCTCTCGCCACATTGATCAGAAAGCTGGACGGCCGCATCGCCGCGATCACCCGAGCGTTGACAATGCCGTGCGTCGCAGCCGAGTAGGGGGTCAGCAGCACCAGGAAGTCCGACTCACCGGCAACCTGGTTGAGCCGGTCGAGCCCCCAGATGGATTCGAAGCCGGGGACGATTCGCTGAGCTGACGACACACCGACGACGCGCATCCCCAGCGCAGCGCATTTTGGCGCGAGCTCTTCGGCAATGACACCGACCCCCAGGATGCCCGCAGTCTTGCCCTTGAGCAGCTGCACCGGGAATCGCTGCCACTGCCCGCGCCACTGGTTGCCGAGCGAGCGCGGCAGATCGCGCGCCAGCGCGAGCATCGACGCGAGCACGGATTCGGACACTGCGGGTCCATGCAGCCCGCGCAGGTTGGTGACGAGCACACCGGCACGAAGGGCAGGTCGATCGGCGATGCCGTCCACGCCGGTGCCGAGCGCCTGGATCCAGCGGAGGTTGACACCTTCCTCGAGCACGTGGTCACTCATGTGAGCGCCGAAGGTGATCAGCACATCCGCATCGGCGATGTAGGGACCGACCTTCTCGTGATGCTCCGCGAGGTTGACGGTCACCTCGGGAAATGCTCGCCGCAGCCTTCCGAGATACGCGGCGCGGACGGGCTCAGGCAAGGCGAGCAGCAGCAGCACGTTCACACCGCTGCCCGCCACACGATGTCAGGCGGGGATGACCGGCACGAGCAGGTGCGAGTCGTAGCGGCCGCCTGTGTGGATCACGTGGCTCCCCGCGTTGCGCGTCTTCGAATGACCCATGCGCACGATGCCCGGCGGATACATGTAGATGTCGCTGCCCTGGACGATCATGCGCAGCTGCTCACCGGCCTCGAAGCGCGTTCCGGATGGCCATATCTCGATGTCGACCGGCACGATCTGCCCAGGCTCGAGCAACTGCTCGCGCGTGTGGGGATGCCACGGCTGCAGGTCGGTGGAAAGGTCCGGGTCCAGCTCGCGGTGCGACGCGCGCAGCCAGCCAAGCGCGACCGGGCCATCCTCGAGCGAGTTGAGGAACGAGAAGGGCACGATCTCACCCTGCTCGTCGAGCTTTTGGATTGCGACGAACAGGTCCATGTCGCTGGAGCCCTCAGCCTCGACCCAGAGGTGCAGTTTCATCGGGCCGATCAGGTCGGTTCGCTCCCCGAATCGATGCGTGAATTCGACCCGCTCGGTGGCGCCGGCATATCGCACGGTACCTTCCTTGGGCGGCACGTCGGCGACCAGTGTTTTCGACTCGGGCTCGAGGTACAGCGCCCGCGCCTGCGTCTGCGCCAGCGGCCAGCCGGCCTCGTCGCGATAGTCGCCGACGTAGAAGCGCTCGCGCGTCTCGAGTCGCACACGGGGCCACGAATCGACTCCGCTGTCCTCCACACCGCGGAGGAACTTGTCGAAGAACTGGCGGAGCAACTCGACGTTGTCAGGACGGTAGTAGAACTGCCACTTCTTCCGGCCGTGCACGAGAAGCCATTTGTCCTTCGAGCTGATGTGCTTGAAGCCCTCGATGGTGCCGCGGTTGTGCAATCCCTGGTCCGACCAGCTGGCAACCACGAACGTGGGGATCTCAACCTTTGACAGGTCGGGCGTCTTGCTCGCCCAGTACGCATCGAAGAGCGGGTGATCCGCGTGCATGGCGACCGTGTCCTCGACCATGCCGTTGGAGAAGGCGACGCGCTTCGACCGCCACATCGGTCCGAAACTGTCCTCCGGAATGCCACCGTGATACGACATGTCTCGATAGCGATCGCTGACCCCTTCCCATGGGTTGATCGCTGCGAGATGCGGGGGGCGATCGGCCGCCGCCCGCCACTGCGTGATCGCGAGGTAGGACACGCCGGACATGCCGACCCTGCCGTTGCTCCACGGCTGCGTTCCCGCCCACTCGATGAAGTCGTAAACGTCACGTGCCTCCTGCGATGAGTAGAAGGTGGCGTCACCCTGAGAGTTCCACATGCCGCGAGGATCCACGTTGATCACGGCGTAACCGTGGCGGGTCCAATACAGGGGGTCGGGTGCCTCGAACCCGGCGTACTTCGAGGTCCATGCGGGGTCGACCCCGTGTTTGGGGAAGATGTCGTACTTGACCGCGCCGTGCTTGCCATACGGTCCCCAGCCGATGATCGGTGGCACGGGCTCCGGGCCGTCCGGCCGGAAGACATCCGCGTAGATCTCGATGCCGTCGCGCATGCGAACCGCCGTGTCGTACTCGATGATCATGCCGTCAACGCGCTCCGTGCGTGGTGACAGCGGTGGACACCCCGCGTCCTGGGGAGACGTGCCGGGGAGGAATTTGATCTCGAAACCGTCGTCGATCATCGCGTCTCCTTCGCCCGTTTCGAGGCGCTTGCCGCATCGCGGCACGCACAGGCCGGCGGGCCTTGCACTTGTCTGCTGCGTCCATTATGGTACTGCTCACCACGGTAGGGTGGACGGTGCGGACGCGACACCGCCGGAACGGCGTGACCTTCACAAGGAGGTTTTTCCATGGGCTCCCAGAGAACCTGGCGAGTGGCCGCTCTGGTGGGAGCGACCGCGCTGGTCGCTGCCTGCGGGAGCAGCAGCCCGTCCTCCTCGTCGTCAGTCCCGACACAGTCGGGCAACATCACCGCGGGCGTGATCGCGCCGTTCACCGGGCCGGCCGCCCAATTCGGCAAGCTCCTGTCGGCCCCCTGCTTCGCGGCCACGGATTTGATCAACAAGGCCGGCGGCATCTTGGGCAAGACGATCAGCTGCTCGGCGATCGACGATACCGGCGACCCGGCGGACGCGGTCCCCAACGTCACCCGCGCAATCGCGACCACGACGAACCTGGATATAGCGGTCGGCCTCGAGAGCAATACGGCCGCGACCACCGTGCCGCTCGTCAACGACGCCAAGATCCCGATCGTCACGACGAATGGGCTCGTGGCATTCACGAAGAACAGCTACCCGTACTACTGGCGGCTCACTCCGTCCGACGACGCCAATGGCGCGGCGTTTGCCGTGTGGGCGGTGCAGAAGGGATTCAAGAACGTCGCGGTTGTCTTCCAGAACGGGATCGGCTCCGAGGGGAACCTTCCTGGTCTGACATCCGCGATGCCGAAGCTCGGCGGCAGCCTCGGGCTGCAGCTGACAATTCCGGCGGACGCGGCCTCGTACTCGAGCGAAGTGGCCCGGGTCATCAACGCCCACCCGGATGCGCTGATCTGGTCCGCTGATCCGCAGACCACGGCGACCTTCATGTCCGAGTACAAGCAGCTCAACAACGGCTCGATCCCGCCGATGGTGACCGCCACCGACTCGTTGACCCCTGACTTCTTTGGTGCCCTGAAGCGGGTCGTAGGCGTCACCTACGTCACCCAGGACGTTTACCTTGTCGGATCCTCGTTCAGCCAGACGACTGCGGCCTTCAACACGTACAAGACCGCGCTCCAGAACGACTCCCGGACGAGCGCGATCGCCGACGTGCTCAGCGCCGTGGGCCCGCCGGCGTCCGCGTACGACGGGATCAACATCATGGCGCTTGCCATGGTCATGGCCAAGTCGACCGTCGGCTCGTACTACAACCAGTTCGTGACCAAGATCATCTCTCCGAAGCCCGGAGCCGTGGTGGTGAGCAACTTCGCCGACGGTGTGGCGGCGCTCAAGGCCGGCAAGCAGATCCAGTACGTCGGTGTCATCGGCCCTGTGGTCTTCAACCAGTACCACAACTCGGCGGGCGAGTTCGCCGCAAACATCTTCAACCCCGACGGCAGCGCCAGCCGCGTGGGCAGCATCTCCGGCACGCAGGTTCTCGGCCTGCTGTGACGGCGGAGGCAGTGCCTCATTCATACAATCGCCCAGTGGGGATGACCGTTGCAGCTGATCATTGAGGCCATCGGTTTCGGCATCGCCACCGGTGCAGTGATCGCTCTGGGCGCGGTCGGCTTCTCGGTGCAGTTCGGCATCAGCAACATCCTCAACATCACCTATGGCGCGCTGATGACGCTCTCCGCGTACATCGGGCTGGTGCTGATCAACCACGGCATCAATGCGTGGGCAGCACTCGCCATCAGCGCCGTCGCAGTAGGGGCCGTTTCGGTGATCTACCACCGCATTCTCCTGGCACCGCTGGTGCGGCGTGGCACCCGGGCGATCGCCATGATCATCGTCACTGTGTCTGCGGGAACCATCCTGCAGTACGTGATCGTGGCGATCGCCGGACCGTCGTCGCAGAGCTATGGGGAGCAGAGCGGCCAAACCTTCCACTTCCTGGATCTGACGCTCTCCTTCGGGCAGGTCACGATCATCGTGCTCACCGCGATCCTGATGCTGGCGCTGCATTTGCTTCTGACCCGGACGACGCTCGGCAAGGCGATGCGCGCAACATCCTCGAACCGGACTCTCGCGCGCAGCTGCGGCATCGCGACGAGCCGCATCAGCGACATCGCATGGTTCATCTCAGGATGCCTGTGCGGTGCGGCCGGCGTTGCGCTGGCGATCACCACCGTCAGCTTCGACTTCTCGCTCGGCGCCCTGTTCCTCATTCCGATGATCGCGGCAGCGGTGCTCGGCGGCATCGGTCAGCCGTATGGCGCGATGCTGGGCGGGATGATCATCGGCATCTCCAGCGAGGTGGCGGCCGCGGTGAGCAACCCGAACTACAAGGACGTGGTGGCCTTCGTGATCCTCATCATCGTGCTGCTCGTCCGGCCGCGTGGCCTCTTCGGCGCCGCGTGGTCCAGCCGCCGGCTGATGGAGGGGTAGGCATGGCCTGGGAGTACTACCTGGTCGTCATGCTCGTGTACCTCGGCACCGACCTGCTCGCGGTCTGGGGGCTCAACCTCGAGTTCGGCGTCGCGGGAATCGCCAATCTCGCGTACATCGTGGTGGTCGCCGCAGGCGCATACGCGTACGCGATCGTGACCCTCGGTCCGTCGTCGGGCAACGGCGGTTTTCAGACGTACATCGGCGGCTTCACGTTGCCCTTTCCACTGGCGCTGCTGGTCGGTGCGGCAGCCGGCGCTTTGGTCGGCACGCTCATTGGGCTCACGGGGCTCAAACGGCTGCGTCAGGACTACCAGGGCGTGGCGATGCTGGTCGTGTCCCTGATGGTGACGACGATTGTGAGCGCGGACATCGGGCTCTTCAACGGCACCGCGGGCCTTGCACTCATTCCCAATCCATTCTCCAACCTCGATCCGGACACGGCACGCTGGGCGTACGTCGCATTGGTCGCGGTGTGCTGCCTGATCGGCTTCGTGGTGCTGCGTCGTTTCACCACCGGCCCGATGGGCCGGACGCTCCGGGCGATGCGCGATGACGACACCGCCGCGTCGGCGGCGGGCAAGGATGTCGTGCGCCTTCGCCTCGTTGTCCAGGCGGTCGGCGGCGCGTTCGGCGGACTGAGCGGGGCGCTGCTCGCCGGGTTCATCGGTGGATGGTCGCCCTCGGCGTGGGCATACATCGAGACCCTCGCATTTCTCAGCTGCATCATCGTCGGCGGCAGAGGCAGCGACCTCGGCGTCAGTCTGGGCACGCTGATCATCGCCGTGCTCCTGCTCCAGGGAGTCCAGTTCCTGCCGCAGATCGCCTCGAGCCCCGGACTCAGTGAGGACTTCGGCTGGATCATCCTGGGCGCTGCGACGATCGCCTTCATCTGGTTCCGTCCGCAGGGTGTGCTCAAAGAGCGGCGGCCACGCTACCGCGGCGAGTCACCGTCGAAGTTACCGGGCTGACCCGGTGGCACTCGCTGCGACCGGGCCGCTCCTCGAAGTCGACCATCTGGAAAAGCACTACGGCGGCGTCCGTGCCGTCGACGGCATCTCATTCACCGTGGAACGCGGGAGCATCACCGGGCTGATCGGACCGAACGGTGCGGGCAAGTCGACCGCGCTTGCGATGATCGGTGGATTCGTGCAACCGAGTGGCGGACGCATCCGCTTCGACGGCGTGGACATCACCGGAATGGCGATGCATGCACGTGCCCGGATCGGCCTGGTGCGCACGTTCCAGATGGCGCGTGTGTTCGGGAACCTGACGACGCTGGAGAACCTCCTCGTCGCAGCTCCTCGCCAGCGCGGGGAGCGCGCCGCCGGGGTCGTCGGTGGCAGACGCGCCTGGCGCTCCCAGGAGAAGGAGCTCGTCAGCGAGGCGCAGGCGATGCTCGAGACGTTCTCCATGGCGCAGAAGGCGAACGACCTCGCGGGTACCCTCAGCGGTGGCCAGAAACGCGCCGTCGAGATCATGCGTGCGTTGATGATGCAACCCAAGCTGTTGCTGCTCGACGAGCCGATGGCCGGGTTGAGCCCGAGCCTGTCGCGCCATCTCGAGGACGTCCTCCTCAAGCTTGCCGATGGAGGTCTCTCGCTGCTGCTCGTCGAACACGAGCTCGAGACCGTGGACAAGCTCTGCGGCAAGGTCGTGGTGATGGCGCAGGGAAAGGTGCTGTCCGAGGGTCGGATGTCTGAGCTCCGCCTGAGCCGCGAGGTGCAGGACGCGTATGTCATCGGCTGACGTTCAGAAACCGTTTCTGGCACTGGCGATTCGTGGGATCACCGCCGGCTATGGCGGGCCGCCGATCGTGACCAACCTTGACATGGACGTCGCCAAAGGCAAGGTGGTGGCAGTGGTCGGACCGAACGGTGCGGGCAAGAGCACGCTGCTCAAGGCGATCCTCGGCATTGCCCGCGTGGAGTCCGGACGGGTCGAGTTGAACGGCACTGATGTGACGGGGCTGCCGCTCGAGAAGCTCGCGCGGTTGGGCATCGGCTACGTGCCCCAGGTCGACGACGTCTTCGACGGATTGCGCGTGCGCGAGAACCTCGACATGGGCGGGTACCTCTTCAACAAGCACCAGCGCGCCGAGCGCATGGAGCGCGCGCTCACCGTCTTCCCGCAACTCCGGCCGCGGCTCAATCGCTATGTCGAGACCCTCAGCGGCGGCGAGCGGAAGATGACCGCAATCGCCCGGGTGCTCATGCTCGACCCGTCGGTGCTCGTGCTCGATGAGCCGACGGCAGGCCTGTCGCCGGAGCTCTCGAAAGCCGTCCTCGAGACCCAGGTCCGAGCGCTCGGCGATCTCGGCAAGGCGGTGCTGCTCGTCGAGCAGAAAGCGGTGGCGGCGCTGGGCATCTCTGACTGGGCATACATGCTGGTACGCGGAGAGGTGGTCATGTCGGCGGATGCGAAGGAGGTGCTGGCGAAGCCGGACATGCGCGAGATCTTTCTCGGGGCCACCGCACCGAACGAGGTCACCGCAGACCGCGCTCCATAGACGCTGATCAGCCGGTCGCGGCTAGAGACCGAGCAGGTGCTCCAGGTTGCCGTGCAGGATCCGCTCGCGGTCGTCATCGGATACGTCGATCGAGCGCACGTTGCGCAGCTCCTCGACCGCCCACGACCCATCCTCCGGCCCGAAGGGAAAGTCCGTCCCGAACATGATGTGGTCGGAACCGAAGAAACGCAGTGCGAGGCTCAGCGACTCGGCGGAACCGTTGCTGACGGAGTCGTTGTAGAAGCGGCGGAAGTGGTCGATCGCCGGCCCGGTGAGCTGCGGGCCGCTGCTCTCACCAATCCCGAGGCGCGCGTAGACCTTTGCGGTGCTCCGCGAGAACGCGTCGATGCGCGACGCGAAGTACGGGATCATGCCGCCCATGTGGTGGGTCACGAACTTGATGTCGGGGTACTTCTCGAAGACGCCGCCGTAGACCAGCCGCGCCATCGCCAGTGATGTATCGAATGGCCAGGCGAGGGTACGATCAAGCACGTCCTTGCCGATCCACGGATAGAAGTTCGCATGCTGAGGATGTATCCAGATCGGCACGCCGGTCGCCGCGGCGCGCTCGTACAGCGGCCACATCGATGGGTCGTCGAGCGGCCTGCCCTCGATGTTCGAGAAGATCAGAACACCACGGAGCCCGAGCTCGGTATGGAGTCGCTCGAACTCCTCCATCATGACGTCGTCGACGACCGGAATCACGCCGACTCCGAGGAAGCGCTGCGGGTGACGGCCCGCGAATTCGGCGATGCTGTCGTTCGCGACGCGGGTGAGCCGGTGGATGTCAGCACGCTCCATGCCGAGCCATACCGGCGGTCGCGCGAGCACCAGAACCTGGACGTCGAACCCGTGCTCGTCCATGTACGCGATCCGGCGCGTGTCGTCATACAGATACGAGCTCTGGTTGCGGAGCGCGCGCAGCTCCGCTGTCGGGCTGACGTCCTCGAGTGCTTCGATGAGGCGCATCGGGAACACGTGCGCATACGAGTCGATGACCGTCATACCGCGCTCCGATCGCGCAGGTTTTCGGTAAGCGCCTTCTTGGAGGTCTTGCCGAACGGCGAGAGCGGAAAGTCGTCGAGGATCTCGAGTCGCTCAGGGAGCTTGAACTTTGCGATGCCGAGGTCGAAGAGGAACTGCCCGAGTGCATCCAGGGTGAGCTGTGCGCCGGGCCGCAGGATGACGCACGCGCACATCCGCTCGCCGAGGACCGGATCCGGGAAGGGAACGCACGCGATGTTGCGCACCGACGGATGCATGAGGATGAGATTCTCGATCTCCTCGGCGCTGATCTTCTCGCCACCTCGGTTGATGAGATCCTTGATGCGTCCTTCGACCAGGTAGGCGCCCGAGGGATGCCGGCGCATCAGGTCGCCGGAGCGATAGAAGCCGTCGGGTGTGAACTGGCGCTCGTTGTACTCGGGTGCGCGGTAGTAGCCGCGGAGCGTGTACGGCCCACGCACCGTTAACTCGCCGACCTCGCCATCCGGAACCTCGGCGCCCGACTCATCGCAGAGCCGCACCTCGTCGTCGGCTGAAACGGGTAAGCCGACCGTCTCCATGCGGGCCTCCTCCGGCTGGTCCTTGCGCACGAAGAACAGCGTGCCCTCACTCATGCCGAAGTTCTCCTGGACGAAGGCGTTGGGAAAGAACGCTGCCATCTGCCTGCGCAACTCGGGCTGCAGACGCTGGCCGCCTGACTGGAGGAGCTGTACCGAGGACATGTCGTGGTCGCCGGCGTCTGGATCCGCGAGCCAGCGGATGTACAGCGCGGGCACGGCGGCGATGTGCGTGATCCGGTGGCGCTCGACAAGCGGCAGGATCTCGGTGGCACGCGTCCCCTCGCTGAGCACCACCCGGGCCCCGTGCATCAGGAAGCCCTGGACGCCGGGACAGGCGAGCGGCATGTTGTGGGCGAGCGGCGCCACTGCCAGCTGGCAGCTCTCGCGATCGATGTAATACACCGCTGCAGCTGCGCGCGAGTTGTACACATAGTCGTTGTGCGTGCGCGGGATCAGCTTGGGGATGCCTGTGGTGCCGCCGGAGAGCAGGAGACAGCAGGGGTCGGTCGGATCGATCTCGACGTGCGGCGGCTGGGCGCCTCCGGGTCCGGGCGCCAGCTGGTCGATCAGGATCACGTGGCGCAGGCCAGGGTTTGCAGCGCGGATGACCTCGCCCAGCTCAGGGTCGGTCCCGAAGTACGCAACGGCATCGGTCAGCTTGACGAAATGATCGATCTCGAGCCGCCGGTGGGGCGCGAGCGCCAGAACTGGGATCACGCCGAGCATCTGGAGCGCGAAGTAGAGATAGAGGAATTCCGGCGCGTTCGGGAGGTGCATGACCACGCGGTCGTTGCGGCGCAGTCCCATATCGTGCAGCCGCGCGGCCAGTGTTGCCCTGCGCTCGGCGAGCTGCCGGTACGTGATCGTGTCACCAGCATGGAGGAGCGCGACGCGTTCCGCGTGTTCCGCGAAGAGTTCGCTGAAGACGTCGTCAAGCGTGCGGTCCTCCCAGTAGCCGGCGGCTCGGTAGCGCGCGGCGAACTCGGGTGGAAACGGGACGACGCCGTCCAATGGAGGCACCGATATGCCTAGGTCGTCGCGCTGAAACCGCCGTCGATGACGACGGTCTCACCGGTGACGAACGGATTGCTGACGAGGAGGCTGAGAATCGTCTCCGCAACCTCGTCGGGGGTGACGCAGCGTCGTAGCGGCGTCAGCTTGGCGCGCCGGTCCATCAGGCGATCGTAGTTGTCCCCCAAAGCCTCCTCCATCCAGTCGCCGACCATCCATCCCGGCGCGACGGCGTTGACTCGGATGGCGGGACCGAGCGCACCAGCCAGCGTGCGCGTGAGGTTGACGATGGCGGCTTTGCTCGCCGCGTACGGGAACGGCTGCGGTCCGGGCCGCAATCCCACGATGCTTGCAAGGTTGACGACGGCTCCGCGAGGCGACTCGCGCAACAAGGGGACCGCGGCTCTCGTCACCTGGAACGTGCCTCGGACGTTGACGGCGAAGACGCGATCCCAGTCCTCCATGCGCAGACCGTCGAGGTCGCTCGGCGGGGTGGACACCGTCGTGCCGGCGTTGTTGACGAGCGCATCGAGGCGGCCGAATTCGCTGCCGACCGCCTGCAGCATCTCCCGCACGAGCGCCTCGTCCGCGACATCAGCCTGAAAGAGCAGCGTTCGGGCGCCGAGCGCGGCGACGTCTGCAGCCACCGCCTCGGTTGCGGCGCGGCTGCGGCTGAAGTTGAGCGCGACGTCGAAGCCATTGCGAGCGCAGGCGATGGCTGTGCTGCGGCCAATTCCTCGTGCAGCGCCGGTGACCAGTGCGACCGGGCGTGCTGCGTCGACGCTCACCCGGCGTTTTCCGCGGCTGTCGCCAGGTCGAGCCCGAGGATGCGTTCGGCGTTGGCGTGAAAGAGCCCGGACATCACATCATCGGAGTAGCCGAGCTCGTCCCACTCGCGGAAGATGCGCTCGTAGGGCATGCTCGGGTAGTCGCTCCCGAACATCACCTTGTCCCGCAACCGGCCGCGGATGTCCCGCTTGAGGCCGTCGGGCAGGTACTTCGGCGCCCATCCCGAGACCTCCCAGAAGACGTTGCCCTTGTGCAGCGCCACAGCGGTCATCTCCTCAACCCACGGCCACCCGGGATGTGCGGCGACGATGGTCAGATTCGGAAAATTGCCGGCGAGATCGTCGATCGACATGGGGTGCGCGTGACGCAGCTTCGATCCGAGGCCGCCCGGGAGTCCCGCGCCCATTCCGGTGGTGCCGACATCGATCATCACGGGCACGCCGAGACCGGCGATGACATCAAACAGCGGACGCAGCGCCGGGTCGTCGACCGAGTAGTGACCCATGATCGGGTGGAAGTGGAAGCCGAGCACGTGGAACTCGTTGACCGCACGCTCGGCCTCGGCGATCGCCGCGCTCCCCTTCAGTGGGTCAACCGCTCCCCACGCCTGCAGGATTGTGTCGCGGTTGCGATCGCGCATGCCGGCGACGTACTCGTTGGTGCATGGAGGCGACCCGGTCACCGACTCGATATCGAATGCCACGAGCACGGCTTTCACGCCCGCTTGCCGGAAGTCGGCGGTCACCTCCGCCTCGGCCTTGCCCACCCAGTCTCGCTTCCAGTAGGCCGCAAGCGCCTCGACGAATGGCCCTTGCGAGGCAATCCATTCGGGCGTGCCCGGATAGCAATGCAGATCGATCGTGCGCATCACTCGGCCGTGGTTGCCGGCGACCACGGCGGGAGCGCACCGATCATAGCCGGCACCTCAGCCGGCCTCCTCAGCATGATCGGCACCGCTGCGCTCGCCCGACCAGGACAGGTGATCGAGCTCGAGGAGTCCAGAGCCGTACCGCCGCTCGAGCTCCGCCGGCAGGTCCGCGAAGATTCGCTGGACGAACATGTCGTGGCGGATATATGCCTTGACGAGACCCGCGAGGAGCGCTGACTCGCTGGTGAGGATGTCCCACTGCGTGCCGTCGCGAGCGACGCCCCACAACGCCCACCGGGAGTCGACCGCAACGGCCAGATGGCGCGCGTGCCGCGATCGGTAGATCGCTCCGTCGGTGCTCGCGTGACGAATGACCTGGCCGGGCGGAGATGGGAAGGGGAGCTTGCCGAAGTGCACCACCACGAACTCGACGCCGGCCGTCGCGGCCTGGCCGACCGCAGCCCGCAACCCGGACAGCTCGTCGTGGTTCCCGCTGAGATAGACGCGAGTTCGCGCCGCAGCGATCGCCGCTGAGGCTGCCTCCAGCGCCGGAGCGAATGACTCCACCCGAGAGACCGGCAGGAGCTGCGCAGGGGTCTCGCGGCGCGGGAGTGACTCGAGGTCGTGGCGAGCCGCCGCAACCCGCGCGGCGAAGTCCTTTTCGATGCCCTTGAGGAGCGCATCCGGAGGGACGGCCCGGTAGCGGGCGGGCTTCTCGCCAGTGCGCGCCGCCGCACCGCGCTCCACGAGGCGCCGCAGCGTCTCATAGACCTTGGGCTGGGGGACACCGGTCTCGTTGGCTATCGAGTAGCCCGTGGCGGTGTCCGTCTGCAACAGTCCGAGGTACGTGCGCGCCTCGTATTGCGTGAACCCAAGTTGTGCGAGGCGTTCAGCGATTGCCTCCCCATGGTCCGTCATCGCATCCACCTTGTCAGCGCGCCGGCGAGCGGCCGTCGGCAGTCACTACGTTCGTAGGGCGTAACAAGTCTACTATATCGCCAGGCTTGGGCTGAGAGGTATGCGGTGATCACGATCAAGGGATCCGCGACGCGTTCGAGTGCATCGGTGCTCACCATTCCGGCGCAGCAATTCGTCGCCTCGCTCCATACCCGGTTCAACCCGGTCCGGGAACAGCTGCTTGCCCGCCGCGCCGTGGTGCAGCAGGGGATCGACGCAGGGGACTCGCTCGATTTCCTTTCCGACACTGCCGGCGTGCGCGCTGGCTCGTGGACCGTGGCGGCGGCGCCACTCGACCTCACCGACCGGCGTGTCGAGATCACCGGGCCAACAGATCGCAAGATGCTGATCAACGCGCTCAATTCTGGTGCCACCGGGTACATGGCCGACTTCGAGGATTCGAACGCGCCGACGTGGGAGAACATGGTCGAGGGGCAGGCCAATCTCCGCGATGCGGTGAACCGAACCATCTCTTATGTCAACCCCGACGGTCGCGAGTACCGGTTGCGAGAGGAGGTCGCCACCTTGCTGGTGCGTCCCCGCGGGTGGCATCTCACGGAGCGGCATTTCCTCATCGATGGCGCACCTGCCTCAGCCAGCATGTTCGACTTCGGCCTCTTCGCATTCCACAACGCCAGGCACCTGCGGGATCAGGGCACCAATCCGTACCTCTATCTGCCCAAGCTGCAGAGCCACTTGGAGGCGCGACTCTGGAACGACGTCTTCGTGTTCACCGAAGACCAACTCGGTCTCGGTAGGGGTTCGATCCGCGCCACCGTGCTCATCGAGACCATGCCGGCGGTACTCGAGATGGATGAGATTCTCTACGAGCTGCGCGATCACTCAGCCGGCCTCAATGCGGGCAGGTGGGACTACCTGTTCAGCGCGGTGAAGACCTTCGCGAACCAGGACCGCCGCGTGCTCCCCGACAGGAAGCGACTCACGATGACCGTGCCCTTCATGCGCGCATATACCGAACTGCTGGTCCGCACCTGCCATCGCCGCGGGGCGCACGCCATCGGCGGCATGGCAGCGCTGATACCCAACCGCCGCGATGCCGACGCGACGACCGCCGCGCTCGCGGGGGTGCGGTCCGACAAACGCCGTGAGGCGGGGGACGGGTTCGACGGCACGTGGGTGGCGCACCCCGACCTCGTCGGGACCGCGCGCGAAGAGTTCGACGCCGTCCTCGGGGACAAGGCCAACCAACTGGACCGCCTTCGACTGGACGTTGCAGTGACCTCGCGCGACCTGCTCGACCTCGACTCGGCCGGGCACGAGGTGACCGAGACGGGTGTGCGCAACAACGTCAGCGTCACCCTGCGCTATCTCACGTCCTGGTTCGGCGGCAACGGTGCGGCCGGTGTGTTCAACCTCATGGAGGACGTCGCAACCGCGGAGATCTGCCGATCACAGCTCTGGCAGTGGTTGCAACGAGGTGCGGCGGTGCCGGATGGGCGCACGGTGACGCGTGCGCTGATGGCGCGAATCGAGGACGAGGAAGCCGCGGCATTCCGAACTGAGATCGCCGCCGCATCTGCCGCGGAGGGTTGCCTCGATCAGGCCCGAACGCTGTTCAACGAGCTCGTCTACAGCGACCGGCTCGCCGAGTTCCTGACGCTTCGCGGGTACGAGATGCTCGGCTCACCCGGCGCCGGTGCCTGAGGGACCCGCGCTAGGATCGGACGGTGCTCGCCTGGATGGATCTGGAGATGACCGGTCTCGACCCATCTCGGCACGTGATCGTCGAGATTGCCACCGTGATCACCGACGACGAGCTTCGCACCGTTGCGGAGGGCCCGGACATCGTCGTGCACGCCACGCCGGCCGAGCTGGACGGCATGGACGACGTGGTTCGGACGATGCACACGCGGTCGGGGCTCCTGGCGGCGATCGAGTCATCGCCGATATCGCTCGCCGAAGCAGGCGAGCAGACCCTGCGATTCCTCCGGGGCCATATTGGTGAGCCGCGTTCAGTCCCGCTGTGCGGCAACTCCATCGGGACGGACCGGCGCTTTCTGGCAGCGCACATGCCTGAGGTCGAGAACTTCCTGCACTACCGCTCCATCGACGTGTCGAGCGTCAAGGAACTCTGCCGGCGGTGGTATCCGGACGTCCTCGCCGCCGCCGCTCCCAAGCAGGAGGCGCATCGAGCGCTCGGCGACATCCGCGAGTCGATCGCCGAGCTTGCCTACTATCGCTCGACGATCTTCCTCGACCGGATCACCCCTCAACCGCTGTAGGAGTCCTCTCGAGGTCGCGAACCCAGACGGGCACGGCGGCGGCGCGGGCGGCTGCACGCCGCCCGCGGATCGCCACCACCAGCACGACCACCGTCGCGCTCACGAACACCGTCCCCGCAATGAAGGCGTGATCGGCGCCAAGGACGAACGAATGCTGCGCGGCGCTCACTGACTGCACGGCCGCGCCACGCGCTGCCGTGCCGAACACCGAGACGAGCACCGCGAGCCCGAGTGCCCCGCCGAGCTGCTGCATCACGTTGACCAGTCCTGACGCGGCGCCCGCATCCTCCTGGCGCACGCCGCTCAGCGACGTGGACGTGAGGGGCACGAACGCGAGTCCGTTGCCGGCACCGAACAGCACCAGAGGTGCAAGCAGGGAGACGTAGCTGCTCGACGCCGAAAGCTGGGTGAGCAGGAGCATGCCGATGGTCGACACCGAGAACCCGAACACCATCAGCGGCTTGGCGCCGAACCGCTCCACCAGTCCCCTCGCGCTCAGCTGCGACATCGCGAACAGCGCCACGGTGAAGGGCAGGAACGCGAGCCCGGTCTTCAGCGGGCTGTAGTGCAGCACCTCCTGGAGGAACTGCGTGAGGAAGAAGAACATCCCGAACATGCCGGCTGTGAGGAACAGACGCGCCACGTATGAGGCGCTGCGGCTCCTGTCGGCGAAGAGCCGCAGGGGGGTAATCGGCTCGGATGCCCGGCGCTCGAGCAGGACGAACGTCACCAGGAGGATGGCGCCCGCCGCGAACGCGGCCACAGTCAGCGTGTCGCCCCACCCGGAGGTTGCAGCGCGCACGAAGCCGTAGGCCAGCGCGGTGACGCCGATCGTCGACGTCAGCGCACCGCGGACGTCGAAGTGGCCGTTGCGGCTGGGAGTCTCGGTGAGCAGGCGGCGGGCCAGTGCGATGACGACGATGCCGATCGGCACGTTGACGAAGAGCACCCAGCGCCAGGAGGCCACCTGGGTGAGCAGGCCGCCGAGAATCAGGCCGATGGCGCCGCCACCGATCGAGACGGCGGTGTACCAGCCGATTGCGCGGACACGTTCCTGCCCGTCGCGGAACATGGTCATGAGCAGGGCCAGGGCCGAAGGCGCCGCCAGCGCTCCACCGATGCCTTGGAGCGCGCGCGCCGCGAGCAGCCAGCCGCTCCACGGCGCGATCCCGCCGAGAAAGGAGGCAGCCGTGAAGACCGCGATGCCGGCGATGAACACGCGACGGCGACCGAGCAGGTCACCGGCTCTGGCTCCCAGGAGCAGGAAGCCCCCGAAGGCCAGCGTGTACGCGGTGATCACCCACGAAAGGTTGGCCGGGGAGAAGTGGAGCGCGCCCGCGATTTGGGGGAGCGCGATGTTCACGATGGTGGCGTCGAGGACCACCATCAGCTGGACGGCAAGGATGATGGCGAGCACCAGGCCGCGGCGGGTGGGTCGCTGGGTTGCCCTTACGGGCTTGGCGACGAGGGTGAGTGGGGATGACATGGAGGACCTCCGTGTGGCGTAGAATGGTCAAAGCGGACGCTACCTCCGGTATTATACGGAGGCTCCCTCCGTTTTGCAAACTCAAGATATTGGTGGTCCAGTGGCGCATGACATCGCGGTCGGTCCGAGCGGGGCGGTCGATGCCGCCGACGCGGCTACCGGAGATCGCCGCCCGCGCGCCGATGCCCTCCGCAACCGCGACCTGCTGATCACCGCAGCCGCCGCCGCCTTCGCAGCCCGGGGCGCTGATGTGTCCCTCGAGGACGTCGCCCGCGGCGCCGGCGTCGGGATCGGCACTCTCTACCGCCACTTCCCCACCCGCGACGCGCTCGTCGAAGCGGTGTATCGCCATGAGATCGACGTCCTCTGTGAGCGCGCTGACCAACTCCTCGAGACCATGCCGCCCGACCAGGCGCTCGCCGAGTGGATGCAGCTCTTCGTCCGCCATGTGGCCACCAAGCGGGGGATGCTCTCGGTGCTCAAGCCGCTGCTCAGCACCAATCCGAACTTCTCCGACCAAACCCGAGGACGCGCCACCGAAGCCGCCTCCAAGCTCCTCGATGCCGGCGTCGCGGCCGGGACTGTGCGCGCCGACGTGGATGGAGGCGACCTCCTGCGGGCGGTTGGCGGCATCTGCATGACGACCGACCAGGAGCGCTCGGAGGCCTCCGAGCGCCTGGTGGGACTCCTCTTCGACGGCCTTCGCCACGGCGCGGCCGGCTCAGCGGCCGCGATTCAATCCGGGGACGCGTCCACCTTTCAAGATTGAAGGCAGCGGCAGCCTCGCGTCTGTCTCTTCCTCAACAACGAAGTCCCGGACCTGCCGCCGACGCTTCCTGACCAAGCTGCATGGATCCTGCAATCGCCGCTGCGCAGGATGCCGACTCGAGGCGCTGCGACGGCGCCACGAGCATTCACAGGAGGCATGCGATGCCAACCACGATCACGGCGGAACACAAGACCCTGAGCAGCCCGGACGAGGAGCGGGTTTTCGAGAAGGGACGGGTCGATCTCGTCAACATCGGTGGCGGCACGGTCGGGCGCCTGACCCTGCAGCCAGGGTGGCGGTGGTCAGTGCACGTGAAGCCGATCGCGGGGACCGAGCTCTGCGAGGCGCCGCATTTTCAGTACCACGCGTCCGGCGTGCTCCGCATCCGGATGGCGGACGGCAGCGAGTTCGACGCGCGAACCGGCGACATCACCGCGCTGCCGTCGGGTCATGACGCCTGGGTGGTCGGTGACGAGCCGGTCGTGCTCATCGACTGGAACGGCGCGAGCAACTACGGGAAGGCGTGATTCAGGCTCGCTAGGTGCTGCCCTCGCGCGGACCCGCGCCACGTATCCTAGGTGCCGTGGTCCGCGCTGAGGCACCGCCGTCGGTGCGCCCGGCGTCGTTGCCGGACGAGGTGCGAGTCCACGTCATCGGCGGGCTCTCCGTCGAAGGGTTCTCCGAGCATCAGCTCGGCAGCCGCAAAGCCCGACTTGCGCTGAGGGTGCTCGGTATCGCGCAGGGGCGTCCGGTCAGCATCGAGCGCCTCGCTGACGTTCTCTGGGTCGACGATCAGCCGCGCGACCCACCCGCCCAACTGGCGGTGATCATGAGCAGGCTCCGGGGCGTTTTCGGGGCCGGGCGCATCACCCACAGCGACGCCGGGTACGCGTTGCATGCCGAGTGGGTCGACCTGACCGCGGCGTCGGAACTCGCATCGGAGGCAGACCGCCGGCTGCACGAGGACCAGCCCGCGCCCGCGCTTGCCGCGGCCGCGGCGGCTCGGGCCCTGCTCGCGCACCCGGCGCTCGACGAGGAGGCGTGGCCGGCGGAGGAACGACGGGCTGTCGAGCGCCTGTGCGCCCGATCCCGGCACCTGGTTGCGCGAGCCGCGTTCGCCGCCGGGGATCTCGCCACCGGTGTCGAGGCGGCTGAACAGGCTCTCGATGAGGATCCGTACGACGAGGAATCATTGCGGCTGGTCATGGCGGCGCTGGCCGCCCAGGGCAGGTCGTCGTCTGCGCTCGCGATGTACGAGCGCATGCGCGCCCGTCTCGACGATGAGCTCGGCAGCTCACCCTCCGAGCTCACCACCGCCGTGCATATCGCGGTCCTCAAAGGGCTGCGCGTTCCCGGCATCGTCGTGGCGTCGTCACGGTCACGTCCGCGCCGGAGCGGCGGTGGAGCGGACCTCCCCGGACGGGACGACGAGCTGCGCGCGCTCGACGAGGCGTTTGCCAGGGCGCAGACGGGATCCCCGGCCGCTGTTGTCATCGAGGGAGAGCCTGGAATCGGCAAGACAGCCGTCGCGTCGGCTTGGATCGATCGGCTGGGCCCCGACACCGTGGTGCTCTCCGCGCGCTGCGACCAGTTGAGCAGATCGCTCCCCCTCCAGCCCGTGCTGCAGATGATCCGCAACCACCTGCGCAAGGTCGGCACCGATGTCGGGCTCGAGCTGCTTGGCGCCGACGCGTTGCTGCTCGAGCCAATGCTCGACTGGAGCTCGACGGAGAGCGTGCCATTTGGGGACATCACGCAGACGCAGGCATCGTCGCTCGCCGGTCTCGCGGTTGCTTTTGCCGCATTGCGGCGGTTCGTTCGCCGGGCCTGCACGTCACCCGCGGTGCTCTTCATCGATGACCTGCAGCGGGCCGATCCGCTCACGTGGGCCTGGATCAACGAATTGATCGCGAGCCCTGACCTGCTCCTGCTGGTGCTGCTGACGCGCCGCACCGAGGAAGGCGAGGTGCCGGCGCAGGCGACACGCATCGTGCTATCTCCGCTGTCGCTCGAAGCGGCGCGACAGATCGTCGGGGAGGAGCACGCTCGCCGCCTGCACGAACGCAGCGGTGGCAACGCACTCTTTCTCACGCAGCTGGCGTCGAGCGATGAGCATGCCGCCCCGCCGGCGTCGATCCAGGCGGCCGTGCTCGATCGCTGCTCGGAGGCGGGCACAGCGGCGCGGACGTTGATGAGCGCGGCCGTTCTCGGAGCCTCCATCGACATCGACGTCCTCGCGGCGGTACTCAGGACCGATCCGATCCTGCTGCTCGAGGACCTCGATGTCGGTGTGCGCCTCGGGCTGCTGGAGGCGCGAGAAGGCGCGTACGCCTTCCGCCACGCGATCGTGCGTGAGGCCCTGGACATGTCCACCGCGTCGCCCCGGCGTGCCCTCCTGCATCGGGAAGCGGCTCGCGTGCTGTCGACCAGGCCGGCGGCGGATCCGCTCCTGGTGGCGCATCACGCCCGGCTCAGCGGCGCGCGAACGCTCGCCTCGGCGGCGCTCACCAGCGCAAGCCGTATCGCCGCAGATCGATTCGACTATGCGACGGCGCTGGACCTCGCCACCGAGGCGATCGATGCTGACGACACGGCCGATGCGCGCATCCAGCGTGCTGTTGTGCAACTGCGACTTGCACGGTTCGACGCTGCGCAGGCCGATGCCGCCAGTGCCGTCGGGGTCGCCGCCGACTCGCGGGCCCTCGAGGTTGCAGGCGCCGTCGCGTACTACTGCAAGGATTTCGTCCACGCCGCACGTTTCGGCGAGGCACTCATCCAGCAGTCCGGCGACCCGAGCCAGCGAGTGCAAGGAGGGGTGATCAAGGCTCGCGCACTGCACGCAATCGGCGACGTCGTCGGCGCTGACGATGCGATGGAGCAGGCCATAGCCGAGTGCAGAAAACACCGGCTGCGTCAGCCCACCTCCGTGTACGCGTTCCTGAAAGTCCACATGGGCGAGGTCGGCCTCGCGATCAGCGCCATCGAGGCGAGCCCGCTCGCCGCCGCGGACGCCGCGTCGACGATCATCTACACGCCGGTGCACGGCTATCTGGCTCACGGGTACGCGCTGGCGACATGCGGTCGCGCGGCCGAGGCAGGCGCTGTCCTCGAGCGCGCGGTGGCTGAGGCCCGCCGGCGAGGGTTGGTCAGGTACGCGGCGCTCGGCGCGAACATGGGCGCGTGGGTCCTGCGCAACATCGGTGAGATCGACCGGGCTCGCGAAGCCAACGCGGCGGCGCTCGACCCTGCCCGCGACTCGGGGTATCGCGAGCTCGAGGTGTATGCGCTCCTCGACCCCTGCGACGATCCGATCGCCGCGCGAGATGTCACGGCCGCGCGCCATGGAATCGACGCGGCGCGTGCACGGATGGAGGAACCGTACGCGTACCGATGGCGCAACGAGCTGCGGCTCGACCTCCTCGAGGGGCGGATCGCGCTGCTCCGCAACGACCCGGACGCGGCGCTCCAGTTCGCCGAGCGCCTCATCGCGGGTGCGACGGACCGCTATGCGCCCAGGTATGCGCAGCTCGGCGAGGTGCTTCGCCTGCAGGCCCGTGCCGGGCTTGGGGCCGAGCCGCCGGCGCCGGAGGTGCTGACCGAGCTGAGCTCGTCGCTGTCGGCCGTTGCCGGCATTGAAGCATGGTGGGTGCTGGCGGAGCTTGGCGCGTCGCTGGGATCGGACGTGTGCTTCGGCCTCGCGGACGCGCATCGGGACCGGCTCGCGGGACACCTCGACGCGTCGGTGCGCGCGGCGTTCCTTGATTACGCTGGAACGCGACTCGAGAGCACCAGGACTCGCGGCCGCACGGCTTGACCGCGGTTTCGAACCGCTGCGACAGCGCGACTGATGAGCTCGTCGCGTTGCGCCATCGGCAACGCCGCAATGAACGGCGCGACATGCGCCAGACCGGTGCGATACGCGGTGATCGCCTCGGGCGTGTCGAGACCGGGCTCGACGCTGATGTCGGCGACCTCGATGGCGTCGAGGCGTGCGCTCTCGGCACAGTGCCGGAGCAGCGCGGGCGTGTTGGATCGTGGCTCGGTGCCGTTCTTGAGCTCGAGATACCAGTCCGGCGGCTGATACCCGTAGTCCTTGACGACAGTATCGACGACGTCCTTCGCCGCACTCGCAGGAGCTTCACCGAACACTGCCGCGACGACGCGTCCGTGCGGTCGCACCACGCGGCGCATCTCCTCCAGCGCGCGCTCCGGCTGGTGGAGATGCGAGATGGCGAACCCGCTCACCGCCGCGTCAACGCTTCTCTCATTGATGGGCAGCGCGCACATGTCGGCGACCACGGTAAACGCGGCTGCAGCGCCGGCGAGGCGGAGCATGTCTGCCGACGTGTCGACCGCGATGGGCACCGCTCCCGCTGATCGCAGCGCGCGACAGAGCGCGCCCGTCCCGGCGCCGACGTCGAGCACCGTCGCCCCCGCAAGCTCGTGGGCGACCTCCGCGATCGCCACCGTGGCCAGCGCGTCGTAGAGCGCCGCCGGGCCTCGCGCCCATGCTGCTGCGACGCCCTGATAGGCGCTGCTCGGTCCCGCGCTTACGGCTGCCACGCGGCGAGGCGCTCGCTCCACCATGCGAACTCGGTCGCGTCGCCGGTTTTGGACCAGCCGAGCTGCAGGAACGCTCCGGCGAGGGCGGCCGCAAGCTGCGCATCCCACCACGCATCGGCTGCGATTCCGGCGGCTTCGAGCGCTGCTCGATATGCCGCGATGGTGTCTTCCTTCGTCTCCGGCAGCCGGTCGCAATTCACCGCGAGATACCAGGCGAGGTCGAGCAGTGCCGGCCCTTCACCGGTGCGGTCCCAGTCCAGCAGGATGGTCCGTGACCCATCGCTTCCGAGGTTGCCCAGCTTCCAGTCGCCGTGCACGAGCGTCTGCGGTCCGGCCCGGAGCGCGGTGACCAGCGGCCACGGATCGTTCGCCAGCTCGACGAGGCGGCGCGCAAGCGCCGGGTACCGCTCGCCGAGCTGCCGCCATCCGTCCGCCACCGCCGGGGGCACGGGATCGCCATGCGGGAACTCGGCCTCGAGCGCGGCCATCATCGGCGTCAGTACCACGAAGTGATGGGCAAGCGGAAAGAGACCGTGCTCGTCGCGAAAACCCCAGTAGTGCGCATGGAGCGATGCCATGTGGTCAATGAAGCCGCGATGCAGATCGCGTGCGATGGGCTCGTTCCCCGAGGGGACCAGCGCAGCGGAGACGTCGCGCATGAGGAGCGCCATGCCCTGATGCCCGCGACTCGTGATGAAGGGAGCGCACCCGACGATGGCGTGGTCGATGCATCCGGGTAGCGCATCGAGGACCCCGGAGGACAGGAGCGTCAGCTGGCGCCGGCCCAGGTCGCCGGTGGCGCGCATGATCCAGTCGTCGTCGAGTGAGAGGTATTTCACGATCAGCGGAGCGCCGCCGATGACAACGCGCTCGAAACGGCTGCCCGACAGCGAGTCGGCGGTCTGCAGCGGTTCGCGGCGCTCGACGCCCCGCAGGAGCACCTCGACCGACTCCGCGACCTCAACGGTCCTCTGCGTCGAGGAGAGGGCTGTCACAGACGCGCGGCCTCTGCCATCTCAGCCTGGAGCGCTGCGCCCCAGCGGCCCCCGCACCAGGCCTGGTCACGGGTGATCAGACCATCGCGAACCTCGATCACGTGCGCCTGGTGGACCATGTGCGGCTCACCGTCCTCCTCCCAGGTGAGCACGAACTCGACGAGCGCGCCGTCGGGCAGCGGGGTACGGCGGATCTCCTCGAAGCGACCCGGGTCGGCAAACCAGCGACCCAGCTCAGCCTCGACGCTGGTCGCGCCGCTGACGGTGAAACGCCAGTGGGGCACTGTCGCATCGAGAACCGCATCCTCGGCGAACACGCCTGATCCGCTCATGGACGCGGTTTCGATCGCCTGGGTGAACCTGTCGATCGGGTCTGTCATGGTGACGCTCCTGGTGTTATACGACGTCCGGGATCGTCGCTTGGGCTGATTGCAGTCCGATTGCGGATTCCGGCGGGAGCGCTCTGGGCGCCTATCGGTGCAGGCGCGCGCCCTTGAGCGCCTTGTCCACAGCCCCTCGCTCGCCGTGGACGCCGATGCGGACCAGTCGAGGTCGTGACGCGTCAGCACCTTGACGGCCGCTCGATTGCTCGAACCGACACGCCATCGAGGTCAAGGGTACGATTCCGAACACCGTCGTGACTGTTGCACTTGTTCCTGTCGATGCGGTCGATGTGACCCTCGTGATGGACCTGTCGCTCGACATCCTCATGGCGGGACAGGAAGGCGTGCAGCGATTCAAGCTCGCGTACGACTGGTCGGACCACGAAGCCCTGCTTGCCGAGCACGGCTTCTCGGCGCTGGTCACCGTGACAGTTGACGGAGGTCGACACGCTGTCCTGTACGACGGCGGCCTTTCCGCCCTCGGCCTGCAGCACAACCTCGACGTGATGCAGATCGATGCGTCCGACCTGCGGGCGATCGTCATCTCGCACGGACATGTCGATCATCACGGCGGGCTGGAGGGGCTCCTCCGCCGCCATGGCGCCATGCACCTGCCACTGGTGATCCACCCCGATGCGCGGCAGGACCGAAAGATCGTCTTTCCGACGGGCGCCGAGATGCACCTGCCGCCGCCCAGTCACAACGACCTCGAGCGTGAAGGGCTGACGGTGATCGAGGAGCGCGGGCCGACACTGCTCATCGATGGCACCGTCCTGGTCTCGGGTCAGGTCGAGCGCGTGACCGCCTACGAGAAAGGCTTTCCGGTGCAGGTCGCGAGGTCCGGAGCGGCGGGGACATGGGAGCCGGATCCCTGGACGTGGGACGACCAGAACTTGGTCGTGAACGTGCGCGACCGCGGGCTCGTCATCGTGTCCGGCTGCTCGCACGCGGGCATCGTGAACGTGGTCCGCAATGCGCAGCGGTTGACCGGCGAGCGGCGCGTGGCAGGTCTGATCGGCGGCTTCCATCTCACCGGCGGACTGTTCGAGCCGCTCATTCCCGAGACGGTGGCGGACATCGGCGCCGTCGGCATCGACCGCATCGTGCCGGCGCATTGCACGGGATGGCGCGCGGTCCACGCGCTGGCGCGCACCATGCCGGACGCGTTCGTTCAGCCATCGGTGGGGACAACGTTTGAGTTCCGTGCGTCCCCCGCGCCGGGCTGACCCGCCAAGCGCACCAGCCACAGCCGACGCACCGCCCGCTGACCGAAAATGCGGGCATGGCGTTTGACGAGGAACTGGCCGCCCGCATCCGCGAGCTGGTCCGTAACGAGGCGGGGCTGACCGAGAAGCGGATGTTCGGCGGGCTCGCCTTCCTGATCGGCGGCAACATGGCCATCAGCGCCAGCGGGCAGGGCGGGGTTCTGGTGCGCGTCGATCCGGCGAGAACCGCCGAGCTCGCGAGCCGTCTTCATGCCGAGGTTGCCGTGATGCGCGGGCAGGAGATGCAGGGGTGGCTGCGGGTCGATCCCGAAGGGGTTCGAACCCAAGCACTGTTGCAGCGGTGGGTGCACGAGGGAGTCGCCTACGCGCGGTCGCTTCCGGGCAAGCCGTCCGGCTCTCGATGACCCGGGCGGTCGAGGACTCCAATCGTCGGCTGCTGCGAGCCCGCGACGCCATGGATCTCACCTACGGCCACCCGCTCGACATTGCCGCGCTGGCGCGCATCGCCTTCGTGTCCGAGGCGCATTTCATTCGAACGTTTCGCGCCGCGTTCGGGGAGACCCCGCACCGCTACCTGCAACGCCGGCGAGTCGAGCGGGCGCTCTACCTGCTGCGCTGCACGGATCGGAGCATCACTGACATCTGCTTCGACGTCGGCTTCTCGAGCGTGGGCACGTTCAGCAAGACCTTCCACCAGATCGTCGGTGAATCGCCGACGGAATACCGGCGGCGCGCAGAGATCCTTGCGGTCCCGACCTGCTTCGCCATGGCCTGGACAAGACCGAGCAGTTTTGGAGAAGACGGACGCGGATCGACCCGGTAGCGTGGCGCCAATCAACCGACTCACCGAAGGGAACCAGTGACATGCTCAGCAGCCTCAGAATCTCGCAGATTTACGTGCTCGACCAGGACCAGGCCGTCGACTTCTACGTGGGGAAGCTCGGCCTCGAGATCAACACCGACCAGGACCTCGGCTTCATGCGATTCCTGACTGTCAACGTTCCCGGCGACCCGGACCGCCAGATCATGCTCGAGAAGCCCGGGCCGCCCGCGATGGATCCGGCGACGGCGGACGAGGTTCGCTCACTCCTCACCAAGGGTCGAACCGGCGGCCACCTCTTCTTCACAACCTCTGACGCCCGCACGACGTACGAGGAGTTGCGCGCCAAGGGCGTCGAGTTCACCCAGGAGACGACGGAGCAGCCCTACGGCATCGACTTCGGACTCCGCGATCCGTTCGGCAACCACATCCGCGTCGCGCAGATGGCTCCGGTGCTGCAGACCGCCGGCTGATTCGGCGGCACGCAGTTCGTGGGGCCGTCATGAAATTCAAGGCGACGATTCTGCTCTCGGGAAAGACTGCGACGGGTATCGAGGTACCGGAGCACATCGTCGAAGGACTTGGCGGCGGCCGGCGGGCCGCCGTCAACGTCACCATCAACGGCTACCGCTACCGAAGCACTGTCGCAGCAATGGGCGGCGTGTTCATGCTGCCGATCAGCGCCGAGCATCGTGCCGGCGCGGGTGTCAACGCCGGAGACAGCGTGCTCGTGACCCTCACCCCCGACGCGGCAGCGCCGCATCGACAAAGCCATCGCCGACCTGCGAGAGGGCCGCGTCTAAGCTGCCGCCGCGGCTGCCGGTCGCTGAACGAGCTGTCTCGACGGGCGCTCGTCGCTGATCACGTGTCCGTCGCGCAGGCGGATCACCCGGTCGGTGCGCGCGGCGAGGTCCAGATCGTGGGTGACGATCACGAATGAGACACGGCGCTCGGCGTTGATGCGGCGCATGAATTCGAGCAGCGCGTTTGCAGTGTCGGTGTCGACCTCGCCCATGGGCTCGTCGCCCAGCACCAGTGTCGGCTCGTTGATCAATGACCGTGCGATCGCGACACGCTGCTGCTCGCCACCCGACATCTGCGTGGGCCGGTGGTTGGCGCGTTTCGCGAGACCAACCTCCTCGAGGAACCCTTCGGCGCGAATCCGCGCAGCTTTTCGATCGCCACCGGAGTAGCGCAGCGGCAGGAGGATGTTCTCCATCGCCGACATGGTCGGGAGCAGGTTGAACTCCTGGAAGATGAACCCGATGCGCTTGCTCCGGAGCTCTGCGCGCTGACCGTCGTTGAGGGTGCTCGCATCGGTGCCGTCGACGATGACCGCGCCGCTGCTGGGACGCATCAGCAGTCCCATGCAGTCGAGCATCGTGGTCTTCCCACTCCCCGACCGACCGACGATCGCGAGGAACTCACCTTGCTCGATGGTGAGATCGACTCCGTCGAGCGCCTTCACCATGGACTCGCCCGTGCCGTACGTCTTGCTGAGACCCAGCGTTTTGATCGTCGCCATCCCCGTGCTCCTATTGCGCCCGCAGCGCAGTGACCGGATCCATCCTCGCCGCGCGCATTGCCGGGATCACGCCGGCTCCCGCGCCGAGGGCGACCGCAAAGACGAGTGCGATCAGCGTCAATCGTGGAGTGATCAGGAAAAGGCCGCCACTCGGGTCACCGTTGTTGAGCAGGAAGGTCATCAGCATGCCGAGGAGGAAACCGATGAGGCCCCCGATCAGTCCCATCGCCGTTGACTCGGCGACGAACTCCGACAGGATGTTGCGCGTCTTTGCCCCGATTGCTTTCTTGAGCCCGATTTCCCTGGTGCGCTCGGTAACCGACATGATCATCGTGTTGACGACGGAGAGGCCACCGATGATCAGCGCCAGCAGCGCTGCCGCGGTGGTCATGAAGGTGAAGATCGCTCCACCCGACTTGAAGCTGCTCACGAGGTCGCTCGGTTTGGTCGCCTTCACCCCCGGCACCACGGCGGTGATCCGCGTGGCAAGCGCGTCCAGGTTGACTCCGGGGCGCCCGTACGCAACCACCGACGTGATCAGCTGGTAGGGATTCACCGTGCCGCGGAGTGCTGCGGGAAGGCTTTCGCCGAGGAGCATCTGGGCGTCGTGCAGGCTCACGTACGCGCCGTTGTCCGGCGCCGTGAGCGTCTGGTCGAGGACGCCGATCACCGTGAACCGGTGATTGATGAAATCCGATGTCGCGTCCTTCGGCCTGACCGGGAGCATGATCGTATCGCCGACATGCTTCCTGAATTCCGAGGCGAGCGTGCTTCCCAGCGTCACCTGAAAGCGCGATGCGTCATTCGGAAACGCGCCGCTCGCGACTGAGATCTTGAATGGTGAATGTGCGGTCGTCGTGGCATCGAAATTCATGATGTAGTCGGGAACACCGAAGCTCACAGTCGAGACCGAGCCTGGTTTCGCGGAGGTTCCGACGGCGGGACCCGCCGCCAGAACCCCATCCACCTGCTGGATCTTCTGGAGAGTGTCGAGCGACATCGCGCCCGCGCCGAAACCGCCGTTGCTCTTGTCGTCGGTGACCTGGATGCTGCCGCCGTAGTACGTGATGCCGCCGCCAAGCAGAACGTTGAAATGCTCCGCCAGCGACCCCATCGTCGTCAGCGCGAAGATGCCCATGACGATGCCGCTGACAGTGAGTGTCGTGCGCAACTTGCGCCGCCAGAGGTTTCGCAGAATCTCCATCGATTCGCCCTCCAAGTCGTGCGCCCGTGTGAGTCGTCCGATTTCAATGATGGAATTGCTACGTCGCCCCGGGCCACGGGCGAAGGTCGTCGCCGGCCGGGACGAAGGTCACAAGGCGTCCTCGCGCGCAGGCGGTTTAGGCTGATACCTCACGCGCCAACGAGCCGAGCCACCACCAGGGAAGCACCATGACCAGCGCACCGCTCGACCGACCCGTCATCGACGCGCTCAATCGCGGCGGGGTGATCGACATCACCACGACCGGTCGCAAGACCGGGACCCAACACCGCATCGAGATCGTCTTCCACAACGTCGGTGGCCGGCAGTACGTCAGCGGCATGCCGGGGTTCAAGCGGAGCTACATCGCGAACCTGCTGGCCAACCCGCACTTCATCTTTCACCTCAAGGGTGCGCTGAACGCCGACTTCGCCGCCACGGCGCGCGTGATCACCGATGAGACCGAGCGTCGCGAGGTGCTCCCTTCCATCGCACGAGCGTGGAAGCGCGACGACCTCGAAACCATGGTCGAACAGAGCCCGCTCTTCGAAGTGACCATCGACGGCCCCGCCGATTGACCATGGCGAAGTTGATCTACACCACGATCGCGTCGCTCGACGGCTACGTGGCGGATGCGGACGGGAAGTTCGGCTGGGCCGAGCCCGACGAGGAGGTGTTCCGGTTCGTCAATGAGCTCGAACGTCCCATCGGGATCTATCTCTTCGGACGGCGGATGTATGAGGTGATGGTCTACTGGGAGACGGCCCACACGGCTGCGGGTCTCCCGCCCGTCGAGCGCGAGTTTGCTGCAATCTGGCGGGCGGCCAGCAAGATCGTGTACTCGAGAACGCTTACGCAGGCGTCGAGCGGCAGGACCACCATCGAACGGGAATTCGATCCTGCGTCGGTACGGCGGCTCAAAGCCGAGGCACGTCAGGACATCACTGTGGGCGGCCCTCACCTTGGCGCTGAGGCGCTCCGAGCCGGCCTCGTGGACGAATACCACCTGCTGATCGCGCCGGTCATCGTCGGGGCCGGCATCGCTGCCCTGCCCAGCGACCTCAGGATCGGACTCGACTTACTCGACGAGCGCCGTTTCGCCGGCGGCATGGTGCATCTCCACTACCGCATCACCCCGTCGTCCGAACCGTGAACGCGTCGCGCATGCGGAATCGAGCGCCGTCCGGGGAGCGACCGGCCATGTGCAATGCCAGATCGAACTGACGGTAGGCGCGGCGAAGGACCTTACGCCGCAAGTCGCGCCGAGCGCTGCTCGGGTACGGCAGGGCGACGCCCCGCCATCGCGAGGGCAACACCACCGACCGCAAGAGCGGCAGCGACGAGGCCGATCAGGGGCTCGGGGAGCGAGATCCCGAAGAGCGAGTCGAGAGAATACGAACCGGCTCCGGTGATGCCGAGGACCGAGGCGGCCACCAGGTAGAGGAGTGGCACCTCGAACCCGCCCCGCTGACCGAAGAACCCCTTCCCCCAGTGGAAGGCGACGATCGCCATGAGCATCGATGCGCCGGCGCCCACTGACCCGAGCGGGCTCAAGAACCCGAGCGCGAGCAGAAGGCCGCCGCCGATCTCGGTGGCGATCGCACCGGCGACCCAGAGCGGAGCCGGCCGGAAACGCATGTGGGTGAGGTGGTCGCGAAGGCCGCGGGGTCCTGGACCGCCCCACCAGCCGAAGAGCTTCTGGGCGCCGTGGGCGGCGAGCGCCACGCCGAAGGCGAGGCGAAGGATGAGTAAACCAGCGTTCATGAGGAGGCCTCCTGGCCTGGGACGGACTGCAGTAATGAAAGTAGCTTACATATAATAAGCAACTATGTCAAGAGTACGGAGCAGAGGTATAATGTGCGTATGGCTCTTGCGCCCGATGCTGCTGCGACGTCCACCCCCGAGGTGTCCCACGATCCCGCCGTCGTCTGCGCGGTGTATCACCAGGCGGTCGAGCTGATCGGCAAGCGCTGGACGGGAGCGATCGTGAGCTTGCTTTTCCGCGGACCGCTTCGCTTTCACGCGCTGGTCAGCGCAGTCCCCGGCATGTCAGAGCGACTCTGCGCCGACCGTTTGCGTGAGCTGGAGGTTGCCGGGCTGGTGTCGCGGCACGTCCTTCCGGGCCCGCCGGTGGGAGTCGAGTACACCCTCACCGGGGCCGGAAGGGATCTCAACGAGTCACTCAGCGCCCTGGGCAGATGGGCCCACCGCTGGCTGGACCCGGCTGCGGCCCCGGCGGCTCAGTCCGGGGACTGACTCACCCGCAGCTCCCGCCCGACACGGCTGGCGCGACGAACACCTCGGCCCCCTCCGGAAGCGGCGTGTCCATGGGCGAACCGCCGCGCACGCTCACCCCGTCGACGAATATCAGGACGTGAGGCCGGAGCCGGCCCTGCTCGTCACGTAACCGGCGCTCCAGTTGGGGAAGCCGCTCGCAGAGATCGTCCAGTGCGGTGCCCAGCCTGCCGCCGCGGATCTCCACCTCAGCCTGGCCGCCTGCGTAGCGACGAAGTGTCGCCGGCAGGAGCAGCCGCGAGGTCACGCGACCTCGGCGACTCGCACGGAGAGCACGTCGGGAAGGTGGCTGGCGAGCAACGACCAGCCGTCCCCGCCGTCACGGCTCCCGTAGACCTCTCCGAGCCGCGTGCCGAAGTAGATCCCGGCAGGGTCTCCAGAGTCGGCGACCATGGCGTCGCGAAGTACGGCGGCGTAGTAGGGATCCTTCGGCAGGCCCTCCGAGAGCGGCGCCCACGTCTCGCCGGCGTTCTCGGTCCGGTACACGCGAAGCTTTGCCTCCGGCGGAAACCTCTCAGCGTCCGCCTGGAGCGGAAACGAATACAAGGTGTCCGGCCGGTGGGGGTGGGCGACCAGCGCGAATCCGAAGTTGCTCGGCAGTCCTGACTCGATGGGTGTCCACGAGCCGCCCCGGTCCTCGCTGCGGTAGACGCCGAAGTGGTTCTGAGCGAACAGCCGCTCAGGGCGGCCGGGGTGGAATGCCACCTTGTGGACGCACTGTCCGAATACCGGAAAGCGCTGATCCTCGGGGAGAAACGCCGCCTGGATGCCGCGGTTGGCCGGCTCCCAGCTCGCTCCGCCGTCGCGCGTGTGATAGACGCCGGCTGCGGACATCACCACGAGCAGGTCGTCCGGATCCGCCGGATGGGGAAGGATCGTGTGCAGGCACGCGCCGCCACCGCCGGGCATCCAGCTCGGACGATGCGGATGATTCCACAGGCCCTCGACGAGCCCGAAGCTCTTGCCTCGATCATCCGATCTGAACAGGGCGTGCGGCTCGACGCCCGCATACACGACGTCCGGCTGGTCGGCCGGCGCCGGTTGAATCTGCCAGACGCGGGCAACGGCGGCATCGCTTCCTGGTGGAAATCCGATCGGCGGCTCCTCGGGCTCGGTCCAGGACTTGCCGAGGTCATCGGAGAAGGTGAGCAATGGACCCCAGTGACCTGTCCCGACGCCGGCGAAGATCCGCGGCGGATCATGGCGGGTGTCGATCGCGACGCTGTAGACCTCCTGATTGAGAAACTGAAAGTCGTTCGTCGTCCAGGTGCGGCGATCGTCGGTGCTGCGCGCGATCATCAGGCCCTTGCGCGTTCCGACCAGCAGGATTGCCAGTCCCATCGATGCCCCTCCACGGGTTGCCGGATCGCCGGGCAGTCTAATACCCCTGACCCAAAAGCTGCAGATACGAGCCGGGAGAGTGACCGTGGAACTGGAATCCTTCGAACTGGTGCTCCTTCGCCGTCCGGCGAACGCTCGGGCCTACGACGAAGTGACCCTGGATCGCATTCAGGGCGAGCACCTCGTCTACCACGCGTCCCTTCGCGCGTCGGGGCATATCGCCACCAACGGGCCGGTGATGAACCAGCCCGACGAGTCACTTCGTGGCCTCACGTTCTACCGGACCGGATCGCTGCAACGGGCGCGTGAGCTCGCGGAGGCGGATCCAGCCGTGGAGGCCGGACGTCTCACCCTCGACGTCATGACCTGGCTCTGCCCGCCGGGGCTGCTCCTGCGAGCGGGACACGCGACCACAGTCTCCGAGGATTGATCGAGCCCTCACGCCTACATGACGACCCTCGGGCTGCCCCAGCTGAGCACGGGGGCCGGTTGCGCCCAACCGACCCCCGACTCTCACGCAGCGCGTCGAAGGCCGACGACCACCCGCCTGCGCCGTGGCGTTGCGCGCTTCATGGCAGACGCCCAATCACGTTCTGCGCCTCGGCCTCCATGGTGGCGGCGCTGGGTGCGGTGTGGCCGAGCGTGAGATCCGAGAAGGAGACGAACGTCGCGCCCTTGAGGAAGTAGATGACACTCGCGGCGAGCGTCACCCCGGCGATGCTCGCGCTCCCGGTGCCGACCGCAGCCTTGTCTGCGCCGGACAGGGACACGTCGCCGATGCTCACGTTGATCCCGTGCCCCTGGGCGGCCGTCTGCAGCGTTGCCTTCACCTGGGCTTCCTCCGTGACCCAGTCGGCCTGCGCGGTCGCGGCGTCGGGTGCCACCGCAACGATGACGGTGAACACGTTCAGCGTGGCGGCGCCGTAGACGCAGCCCTTGCCGTTGCCGGAGTACGTCTCCTCCTTGCCGGTCGCGAACGAGACGCCCGCGACCGACGAGGCTTCAGATGCGGGCACCACCTGACAGGGATCGAGCGAGGTGGGCACCGCCGTCTGTGACGCGGTGGGCGTCGACGCGGGAGTTGCCGTCGGGGTGGCTGCCGGGGCGGAGGTGCCGGCGGGCGTGGGAGTGCCGCCGGTCGTCGAAGCCCCGCATGCCGCAAGCAGGCTCGCGCCGATCACGGTGGTGCCGATCATCCAGGTGCGTCTCATCGATCTGTCTCCTTCTGGCTTTTCAAGTTATGGACGCGCATGGCCCTTACTCGTGGCGGGTGGTTGGGTCTCATCCAGTGCCTGCCCTTCGCTTGACGACCTGGTGTCCGCGATGAACGCGATCAGTCCCGCCTCCTCGCTGAAGGTGACCTGCTTGCCCGAGGCGAGGTGGGTTGCCGTGCCGCGGACGCCGGGGGACCAGTCGTCGCCGTCGGGGGTCCAGACCCGCACCATGAACGTCTCCATGGCCCGAAGCCTACGCAGGCCTCTTCAGGCAGCCTTAAGGTTGGCTGAAGGCACTCGCAGCGCGATCACTGCCCGGCGGTTTGCCGCCGCGGCTGCCTGGAAACGGCGCCGGTTCAACGCCGAGCTCGTCCATGGCGCGGCGGTAGTTGAGGTAGTGCCGGTGCGCCTCGCCATGACGGCCGGCGTCGGCGAGCGCGCGAACGAGTCCGACGTGCGCCTGCTCGTCGTAGCGGTCGGTCTCGAGGATGCGCAGCAGATGCGTGACCGCTGCGTCGGGATCGTTCGCGTGCCGCGCAAGGAGGCGCAGGGCGGCGACGTACGCCGCGCGAGCTTCCTCGCGGAGGGACACCGCCCAATCGTCGTAGGGGTTCTCCTCGAGGAAGTCTCCCGCGTAGAGGACGGTTGCGCTGCTGAGGGCGGGCAGCCCTCGTGCGACATCTCCACGACGAAGGCAGTCGAGCCCATCGTCGGTCGCTGAGAGAAACCGTTCGACGTCGATGTCGACCGCATCCAGGTTGAGCGCGACTGCGTCCTTGTCCGCGGACAGAAAGTGCTCGGGCGAGAAGCGGCGCTGGGGGTCGAGCACGCCGCGGACCGTGGTCAGCGCAACCGACAGGCGATTTGCCACGCGCTCCGAATCCTCGCCCGGCCAGAGGGTTTCCATGAGATACCCGCGCGGCGCCGGGCGGCCGCGCCGCGCGATGAGGAGCTTGAGCAGCTCACGCGCACGCTTCGATTGCCACTCGGAGATGCGGACGAGCTCTCCATCGCGAAACACGGAAAATCCGCCAAGGGACTGAAGGCGCACCGCCACACGGTCATGTGGGCTCAGAAACGCCAGGAGGCCCGCGGCGACGTTGCCGCTCTGATGCGCGCGCACGCCGAGGGCCTCGAGCTGGTGCTCAGCCTTGCGTCGCATTGCTGCCGAGCCCGCTCCCCGGTCGATCGACGCGAGGACCAGCTCCACCTTGGCCTCACCGAGTGGATTCCCGACCTCGCGCCAGATCGCCGCCGCTTCCTCAAGGCGCCGGGTCGTGACGCGCGCATTGTCGGCGGTCACGGCCGCAAGCGCGAGCGCGTCGGCCAGCCCGGGGCGGTCGTGGCGTGAACGCGCCACGTTCTCGGCCTCCGCGGCCATCGCACGAGCCCGTGCGCCATCACCGCCCGCAGCGGCGACCCAGCCCGCCGCCAGGAGCGCGATGACATACGCCATCCCGGTGCCGTACGACACCGCTCGATCGGCAAGTGCTCGCGCTCGCTCGGGATCCTCGCCCGCAACGACCATGGACAGGCACGCGAGCGCCGGCACCACCCCCTGGACGTCACCCGACTGCTCGGCGATCTCGAGCCCTTCCTCGAGCATGACGCGCGCCTGAGCAAGGTTCCCGCGCTCGCTGTAGATCTCGCCGATCAGGGTCAGCGGATACGCCACCATGTCGGAGTCGATCTGCCGGTAGCGGAGCCTCGATGCCTCGAGGTCCGTCAGCGCGTCGTCGATCCGGCCCATGCGCAACTTGGTTTCGCCGCGGTTGCTCAGGCTGAGGGCCAGGAAGCTCGCGAACGACGTCAGCTCGGCCAGGCGGACCGCCACGTCGAGCTCCTGGAGCGCCTCCGCATACGAACCCTCCTCGAGGAAGTGGGAGCCACGATTGGTGCGGATGCGCACCAGCTGGAGCACATCGGATGCCTCTTCGGCTGCGCGCAATGCGAGGAGGTAGTGCGCGTCGTTGGCACGCCGGTCACCGTCGAGCGCTGCGAGCATCGCCATGACCGTGTGCGCCGCGGCGAGCGCCCGGTGATCACCGCACGAATTCGCAGCGGCAAGCGCTCGGACGGCCAGCTCGCGGCACGGCTCGACGTCACCGCGAATCCAGTGCACGGTTGACGTCCACGCGAGGAGCAGCGCCATTTCCATGGGCTCCCCGCTCCGGTCGTCCACCCCTCGCTGGTAGACGGCCAGGGCCTCGTTGTGCTCGCCCCGAAGGTAGTGGATCAGGCCGATTCGCCAGGCGAGGTGCGCGGGCAGTGACATCCGACCCGCGGCGGCGCGCTGAAAGCACGTCATCGCCGCGCTCCAGTCGCCCTGGATCTGCTGCGCCTCGCCCTCGAGTTGCTCGATCTCAGCGGTGCGCAGCCCTGCTGGGATGGCGTGGCACGCTCGGAGCACGGGGGCGATCTGTCCTGCGGCAAGCAGCCTCGCGCCCTCGCTGCTCACGACGTTCGCGAGCTGATCCCACGTCTCAGCCGAGAGCAGCACCTGGATCGCGTCCGCCGCCGACCCGTTCGCGGCGAGCCACGTGCCCGCGGTGCTCCGCAGATTCTGGGCGACCGGCTCCGGCACCGGCAACGACTCGAGCGCGTAGTCTCGAATCAGCGGACGCAGCGTCAGTGATCCATCCTGTCCCCGCTCCACGAAGAGGCCTTCGCGCGTCAGCGCTCCGAGCATCGAGCGCGATCCCTCGATACCGATTGCCTCACAGAGCTCAGGCGTGAATCGCTCGAACAGCGCGAGCTTGCTCACCAGAGCCCGAACAGGCTCGGGATGGCGCGCGAACACCTCTTCAGCCAGATACGAGAACAGGGGTGCGCTTGGCTTGTCGAGGCCGGCGAACACGGTGCTCCAGGTCTCCGGCGGCGAGGACTTCAGCGCTTCGATGGCAAGGCGCACCGCCGCCGGCCATCCTCCGGCGATGCGATGGATCTCCGCGGCGAGGTCGCCGGCGTCGTGGCCGAGCTGGCGCTCGACGAGCTCTGCCACCTCCGCGACGCTGAAGGCGAGCTGGCCGCCGTCAATCTCGAGGAGTTGCCCCTGTCCTCGGAGCCGCTCGATCTGGAAGGGTGGCTCCCGTCGCCCCGAGATCACCAGGTGAAGACGGGGAGGTGCGTGGCGGCACAGCGCTTCGACGAGCCGCGCAGACGGGCTCGCCGCAGCCAGCTCGTGGGCGTCGTCGATCACGAGGATGAGATCGCTGGAGAGCTGCGCGTGCAGAATCTCGGCGAGTTGCGCCGCCAGCGTGTCTGCTCGCAGAAACTGCTCGAGCTCGGGACCCCCTTGCACCCTCCGCAAGCCAGCTCACATCGCTCGGGATGTCGGGGACGCGCAGACGCAGCGCGTCGCTCAGCTGCCGCCCCAGGGTGGGCAGGTCGAGGTCGTGCTGGTCGGCCGTGTACCAGGCACACGGCGTGTTCTCCCACCACGTTGCCAGCAACGTCGATTTGCCAAATCCCGCCTCCGCCACGACCACGGTCAAGCGGCGGGTACGCGCTGTGGCCGCAAGCTGCTCCAGCCTGCGGCGTGCGATGAGTCCGTCCGTGGGGCTCCGAGGCAGGATCTTCGCAATCGGCGTCGCATCCACGATGGACAAAGTGTGGACGCGTCCCGGTCGACTACGCGCGCACGGGTGCCACCCTGTGTGAGAACAGTTGGAAGATCCCACCGAGATGCAGCCGTTCATTGATCAGCGCGTACGCCGACAAGCCCAGGATGACCGAGAGCCCGGTCATGAGCCCTCGCTGAATGATCGCGGCAGCGCCGGCGCTGCCGGCGTCGAATCCGAGAAAGATGAGCAGTGCGGCGACGCTCGCCTCGTTGGCGCCAACCCCGCCGGGAATCAGGCTCACCGCTCCGCCGATGCTCGCCAGCGCGAGCACGAATGCGGCCTGCCACCAGCCGACTCTCCCCGGCTCCAGGCCCTGGAGCACCAGCCAGAAGGTGGTCACGGCGACGACGACGCGAGCGGCGTCGAGCACCGAGAGCGCCAGGGCGTCCGGGCGATGCAGCAACGTCGAGGTTTCCTGCTGCAACTCGTGGATGGCGGGGAGGAGCCTGTTGAGGAACGGGATGTGCGCAATCAGGTTGTGGAACCTGCAGAACACCGGTGAGACTGTGAGCACGATGACGATCAGCGCGATGCCGGCTGCAACCGGGATCACCGCGGCGAGCCCGTAGCCGAGCGCAAGGATTGCCGGCAGCGCCGAGAGAATGAGCCACAACATGTAGGACAGCTCCTGCACGGTGACCGTGGCTGCAACAGTGCCGAAGTCGGTGCCGTCGGCGGTGCTTGCAAACGCCGCCCGCGTGAGATCGCCGAGCGGCACGATGGCGGTGATGGTCTGGCCGGCGAGGTTGATCAGGATCGTGTCTCGCAGGCGCAGCTTGGTGCCGACATCGGTCAGCAGGTAATGCCAGCGAATCCCCTGCAGGATGTACACCAATACGGAGAGCAGCACGATCGGCGCGATGAGCGCGAGCTGGAAATGTTCGAGCGCGCTGCCCACCTTGGCCGGATCGAGGAACACCACCACAGCGGCGATGCCGGCGAGCCCGATGACGCCGGTCAACACTCGGCGGAGCGGAACCGGCACTCTCCGCCGCGCGGGTTCCGGCGCGGAGCCGGTGTGCCTAGGCAGCGTCAGACGACAGCACCGTCGCTCTCGTCGGCCGCTTCCTCCGGGTCATGCAGCTTCGCCTCGGTGCGAGCGAGGTCCGCAAGGACCTGCTCCTCGACCCCGGTGGCGCCGAGCAGGTACGTGTCATCCGCCGGGGGCGAGCCCTCCTCGTCGGAATCGGAATCGGTCACAGACGGGTCGCTCGGCGGATCAGAGCGATCCAGATTTTCGTCCACCATACGAGTCCAACTCTATACGGCGATACGAGGTGCCGGTCATCGCCGACGGATCGGCGATGACCGGATGCCTCACACAGCGAGGATCAGGCCGCCTTGACCTGGCGGGCACGGGGGCCCTTGTCGCTGCGCTCGATCTCGAAGCTCACGCGCTCGTCGCCCGTGAGGTTTTCGAAGGTCAGCGAACTGTCAAGTCCACTGCGATGGAAGAAATACTCCTGTCCATCCTCGGCGGTGATGAAGCCGAAGCCGCGTTCGGCGACGATCTTCTTTACGGTACCAATCACTCTGGTCTCTCCAATTCCTTCTCGTCATTGCATGTCAGACGCAGCGCGTCCGTTCGAGAAGGAATGACGACCACGAGCGATATCCCCGAGAATCGAGGCGATGGCATCACCATACCCCATCGGCACCGTGCCAAACATCCAACCGGGCAAACCAGCCGCTGGAATGACCGTATCCGTGTTGCGGCCCGATCTGAGGCCCATCACAATGCCGGTGTGGAGGTCGCCGCGTGGGATTCGTGAGCCGGGCGTTCAGAGGCCGCCCTCACGATCAGCTCCGAGATGCTCGGGTGCCCCCGGGGCAGTACCTGGTGCGTGACTTTCCAGTGCTCTCGGCCGGCCCGACGCCACACACGCGACCTGGCGATTGGTCCTTTTCCATCGAGGGCGAGGTGGACGAGGAGAAGCACTGGACCTGGGACGAGTTGCGCGCGCTGCCGAGCGAAACGGTGACCCGCGACATCCACTGCGTCACCAAGTGGTCCAAGCTCGACACCACGTGGGAGGGCGTGTCCATCGATACGCTGCTCGAGGGGGTCGAGACGGCGGCGGACTACGTCATGGCGTTCTGCGACGGCGGGTACACGACGAATCTCCCGCTTGACGACCTCTCCGGTGGCAAGGCCTGGATCGCTTTTGCGTACGACGGTCAGCCGCTCGAGAGTGAACATGGTGGTCCGGCACGGCTGCTCGTCCCGCATCTGTACTTCTGGAAGAGCGCCAAGT
>PLZA01000070.1 GCA_003153505.1 Candidatus Dormiibacterota bacterium | reverse complement strand
CCCACGAGGAGACGCAGGAGAGGAACCCGTTGCCGATCGCCTCGCCGACAGCTTCGTTGTTGAAGCTGACGTAGTACGTCTTCGAGCCCTGGAAGGTGGCCCGGTCGTAGCTGATCACTGTGACGCCCTTGGTATTGGCCAGCTGCACGATGGCCGAACCCGTCGGTCCGTCGAGCGGGTCAAAGATCAGGACCTTGGCACCCAGGTTGATGTCCGCGGTCGCGTCGTCGAGCTCAGTCGCATCGCTGCCCTGCGCGTTGTCGATGCGGAACTGGTTCTGGTTGAACCCGGCATCGGCCAGGGCGGCGGTCAGATATGGCTGATCGAAGTTGACGTAGCGCGTCGAGGATGTCGTGTCGGGAAGGATGACCCCGATCAGCAGCGTGTTCGCGCCCTTGGTCGCGTATTGCGTCAGCGGCTTGAGCGTACCCATCGTCGACGCGATGTCGGTGGTGAATGCGCTGACCGAGATGCTCGACGGGACGCCCGGATTCGTCGCCGTCCCCGAGCCCGACGGGGTCGAACTGCTTCCGCAGGCCGCTGCCACCAGGGCGGCCGCACCGACGAGCGTCACTCGACTCATCTTTGTCAAACGTCGGGACACCGTGCCCCGCGTACCTTCTTGCATACCCATAAGATCATTACCTCCAGACCGTATGTGACGCCACCCGCTCCGCGAGCGATCGGCGTTGTGAATACGTCAATCCATCGAACGCCAGCGGGAAGAGCGGCTGTCTGGGGAAGTCGCCACGTTCTTCCGATCACGTCCTTCGGATACACCGTGTCGGAGTCGTGCGATGGCGGCACCTCCATGCAATGTGGACGGTTTCGCTACGATGCTCGTCTCCCTCGTCATGGTCGACCAGAGCCGAAGGTCACCAGAAATCGCACCGCTCGTCCTCAAAGGCTGACCCGCGCCGCGATGCATGGGAGGGATGGCCATGGTCCGCGAGAGCTGGGCGAGAAGGCGGCTTGGCGGTTGAGCCGTAGGGGCCTGAAGCGACCAGGTCCGGAGCGAATCATGTGATCGCTCCGGACCTCCGCGATCTAACTTGCGATAGCTGCCGGCTCGCCTGCCGGGATGACAGTCAAATGACTGGTGACCCGCTCGATACCCGGCGCGGCGGATGCGGCAAGTTTGGCGGCTCGCTCTTCGCCCAGGGATGAAACCCTGCCGGTAAGCGCTGCCACATTGCCGAGCACTTCCACGTGGATGGCTCGAGCGTCCACATCTGCCCTTCGATGCAAAGCCGCGCGTATCGCCTTGTCCACATCATGCCCGGTGGGTCGCGCAGTGAGTTTGATGGCGTTCGAGACCCCGACGACTCCAATGACATGTCGCGCGATCCGCTCGGCGGCGGCTCGCTGGTACGCCCACATCACCGTGCCTTGCAGGGTCACCCAGGCATTGGTGACGGTCGCCGTCACGGAGCCCGGCGCGATCAACGTGCTAGCAGTCAGCCCGCGAGCGAGCGCTTCCGCGATATCCGTGTCGTCGCGCTGCCAGGAGTCGGGGAGGTGCACCTCGAGCTCGTTGGCGACCGCGACCACCCCCCGAGTCCGCTGCGCGGCCTTTTCAGCGGCGAGTCGTTGCGGGTAGCTCGCCACGTGCCCGGACAGCGTCACCGCACCTTCGTGTGCACTGACGCCGATGTCAGTGGCGTTGATGCTTGAATCCCAGTGCAACTCTGCCATGACCTGGTCCTGAAGGATCGAATCGGATCTACTCATCTTGTGCCTCCTGGCGTCCCCGCCAACAATGACCTGCGGCTGATCAGTGCTCGATTGGGTCGGCGAACATCCTCCCGAGAATATCGTTCGGGTAGGTCGGAGTCCGATTCGTCTCTGCCATGGTGACGCCTCCTGGCCGAGTTGACAGCCTCGACTCATGATGGGGTGCAGTCGCGACTCGACACCATGGTCTAAGGTCACAAGGCTGCGCTGAAGGTCCCGGTCCACTATGCCCGCCGGTTCTGACGATCTTGCTGCGACCTGGGGTGCCACAGAAGGTTCCGTCCTGTGGCAACCGGCCCGGGCGTGTGCCCGACGAAACTCACCCCTTTTGCGGGATGACACTGGGCCGCCGCACCGTAGTTGCTACATCGTGACTGCGCTCGACGACCGGGCCACGACGGGCAGCAACGTCCGGACGATCCCGTCAGCCCACGCCTCGATCTCGTGCCAGTCGCGGAAGTCACCCTCGATGAGGAGTTTCCGAGACCCCGGGAGGAGCCGAAGCATGCGGTGCCCGCCTCGCAGCGCTCGCCGGTGCAGCGCGCCGAAGAACACCATGTGTTCCCGTGGGCTCATGGCTGCTTCGAACTCATCGAACTCCTTCGGCCGCGAAATGACCAGGAGATCCCTTCCATGATCGTCCGTGACTTCGGCGCCGAGTGGCCCGCTGCTGGATAGCCACACCGGCGCTGCGCAAGCGTACGTTCGTTTCCCCGAACGAATGCCCGTGCCTCTTTCATCCAGGATCCGAAGCAGACGGCGCTGCCGATCACGACAGCGTCGTGATCCCCGATGGTGCGCAGCTCGCGTGCACGCGCGACGTCAATCGATAGTCCGTGATGCTCGAGCCGCGAAGCGATGCACTCCGCGATCTTTCTGGTCGACCCGTTGTTGCTCGCATAGACAACCAGCACATGTATCCGGCGGCCCATGCCATGCCTTGCTCAGAGGTTGCCCTGAGGTCATCATCGAGGAGTTGGCTGCTGCGAGACAGTGCTGTTGGTCCCGGAAAGGTCGGGACGATCGCAATTGAGGTCGCCCAGTCGCTGGAGCCCAAGGTGAGGATTGAACTCACGGCCTACGCCTTACCAAGGCGCACTCCCCGACGACGCCCCGTCCTGAACTCGCTGGAGGAATCCTTGGCCCGATATGGACAACGCCTTCGGGTTGAAAGAAACCTTTGGAGCACGGTGGATACGTCGAGAGAAACTGTACGGCGCGCAGACGAAGTGCGTCAACCGCCGTGTAATCGCGATCAAGGAGCAGCCAGACCTGCATTACCGGCCCGCTCGATACCAGTTTTCTGGTGTTCCGCATTTCCAGAAAGCGTCACCGTCGCCTGGCCGTCGCCGCCACTCGCCGTGCCCTCCTCACGCGGTGGAACGCGCTGCTGGATCACCCAAGTTCTCCGCGGCCGGATGCCGCGAAGTGGGATGCTGGCTGGTGCCTGTGATCGGCTCACTCGATGACGATCGGCTGCGTCCAACGTCTGCATGGCCCCAGTGATCGCACCGTGAGCCCGGCGCCACCATGGCTGAGGCAGATCATGAACCCGCTGTCGCTCGAGAAACGGCTACTCGTCGCCGACATCTGCCACATCGACAGCGGCGCGCGGCCTGGAGGATCGGGCTCTTTAGCGAGCCGGCCCGCTGCCTACGTAGTTCGAGGGTAGCGGGAGAAGCTCGCTGCCGTGAGGTTCGGACTTGGCGAGGAGCACACAGGCGCCGCCTCGCCGCTTCGCCCGGTATAGCGCCTTATCCGCGGCGTGAATTGCCGTGCTAAACCGTGCCTTCGGCTCGAGTTTCGCGACACCGGCGGAGAAGCTCGGCGGCCGGCCTTCGAGCGCGATCGTTTGTCCGAGAAAGAGTAGCGTGCGTTGCAGGCGACGCATTCCCTCAACCGGCGTAGCGTCAGGGAGGAGAGCGACGAACTCATCACCGCCCCACCTCGCAACCAGGTCGACGCGACGACCCGCGCGCAGCGCGTCCGCGACGGCGACGAGCACTCTGTCGCCGGTCGCGTGACCATGTGCGTCATTGATGGCTTTAAGCCCGTCAACGTCGATGAGCGCCACCGCCAGTGATGACCCGGCGCGAAGAGCCCGATTCTGCTCGTCAAGCACTCGCACGGTGAAGGCGTCACGGCCTAACGACCCCGTCAACGAATCGCGTTCACTGTGCGCATCGTGGCGAAGCACATGCAGCAGCATTGGGACTCCGACCACGGATACGGCGATGCCGACGACACTGAGGTTGAGGCGTCCGCCGTCGGCGTGACGCGCCATGATGTCCGGGTGTGGCGCGGTGCGCGAACTCTTCGGTGTAAATGACAAACCCTGCAGCAGCAGACATGTGGGCGTGCAGACGGGTCTCCCGTGCATCCGTACCCCCCTCGAGAAGGAGAGCACACTGGCCGCCCACGGCGCGAGTGGCTGGATGGCCGAGCAAGTCCGTTGCCGCCGTGTTCCACACCGTGATGGTGCCGTCAGCATCGGTCAGGAACGCGGCGTCGGCCAGTCTCTCAACCTGGGCTGGCGTGATTATCGGAAGGTCAGCAAGCTCCGAGTCCATCCTCGGTCAAGCCTGGGCTCAGCGCCGGCCAGACGCCAGAGGCAGCGGTGTGGAACGGGCTCACCTTGACGGGGAGCTTGGTGTTGGCCGGCGCGCTGTCCTCCACCGACACGACATCGACGAGCTTTTCGTTGCTGATCATCGTCGCCTCCTTACGGAGAATTCGTTCTCTTGACAGGTGGTTCGAAGTGGCCGCACGAATCATTCGATCGAAACACAGCAATCGTCTGGGTCCGCCCGCAGTCGGCGACAGAGGCGAACGACCTGACCTCAAAGGCCCATTGGCCCCGGGGCACCACGGGGCATCAGGTCGGCGACGACGACGCTCTGGCACCTCTGCTCTGGTGTGAAAGTTGTACGCCAGGGTGGGCGAGCCTCAGCATTTCTTGACCGGGGGCCACTCGGACCAGCCGGGCTTCCTCGACCACTTAGCAACCCTGCACCGTTGCCAGAAGCGCGCCTAGAGCTTGTCGGCGCAACGTTGAGCATCCGCGACGAGGGCGCACATGGCTCGGTACCCGTCGTGGCGGGAGACGTACGTGCGAATTGCGTGGGCCTCAGCTCAGTCAGCCTGGTGTTGCTGCCATCGATGCCATGCCATCAGCCTGCCCTCGCTCTGGCGGTTTGGGTTGTCTCAAGAGAACGCAATGCTGTCGTCGCGCAACCGACAGAGCCGAACGTCGCGAGCCGGCTGACCAAGGGACATAGTGTGGGAGGGCGGTTCGCTCCCAGGTGAGCGTTGTGGCATCGGCCACAAGGTCCCCGTTAGCGTGATCGGCGCGTTCGGAATGTTTGGTGGCGGGCCAAACTCGCGTCGAACTAAGGGGGCGCTGCGCGGCCCGCCGCACTCATGTGACCGACGGCCTTTCTTGCTCACGACAAAGGGCCCTTGTCGGTCTCACGGCAGGACCGACACGATTCCATCTCAAGGGTCACCGCACGAATGGAGTCGTGATGTCAGTAACAACGCTGTCCGCGCCCACGAGCAGTTTTCAGATTACTGTTCTTCCGCCGTGCCGATCGGATGGCGTGGCGTCCATGCTCGTCGCGCTGGGCGATGCTCGAATCGGAGTCACCCATGCCGAAGTGGCTGGTGACAATCGGGGAGCGTACACCCTGGCGTGCAGAAGTCGCGGTGACTCGGATCTGGACTACGCGGCCCTCGCTGCGCTGATCCTCGGTGCGATTGGCTGCACCGTTGAACGCGTGTTCGTCTGACGACGTGGGCATTGACTCACGGCGATGGCCGCAAACGCCTGCCACGAGCACGTCATGACAATGGTCTGCAGCGCAGCGAGCTGTCTTGTTCCATGCCGTGCCCTCGGACTCACGATCGCGAGAGCGCGCACGTGGTACTTGTGACTTTTGGCCGTTGTGGTCGCGGCGGCATCCGACTGACGATGAGCTGGCACCAGCGAGCGGGATGTGACCGCGACCTATCAGAACGGCATCTTGGAAGTCCGTCTCCCGCTGGCGAAGGCGGTGCCAGCCAAGCCGGCGGCTCGGATTCCAATCACGCATTGAGTGAGACGGCCGGCATGCGCTTCACCGGCGACGTCTGGGCTGTGCCCGAGGCGACTGTCGTCTTCGAGAACGAACCGATCCTCGAACTCAGGCACCATCGCTGAGGCGCAGCTCGGCGGAGAGAATCCGGTGACAAGGTCAGCGCCCACACGGTAAGAGTCCGCGTGATTCTTCGTGAGCGACACGACCGCGGCGTCTAATCGACTCGGGACGTTTGGCAGTAGACAAGAGCGTCGACAAAGCGCTCGATGAGGTTACGCAACAACTCCGGATGCCGGAGGTGAGTAGATGAACCCCAAGAAGATCGTGGTCGGAGTAAATGGCTCGGCGGCATCGAATCCCGCACTCGACTGGGCGATTCGGGAAGCAGAGCGAGACGACGCCGAGATCATCGCCGTGCATGCGCTCAGACCGTTCGGTGGAAACGCGCCTGCCCTGAGCGTCGCCGACGTTCGCTTGCGGGAGTTCGCTTACCTTGGGGTCGCGACGCAACTGCGCGTCAAGAGGGAGTTGCTCGGGCCTTTGACGACATCAGGGGTCAGACATCGGCTCGTCATCGTCGAAGGTCACCCCGCGATCGAGATCCTGCGGGTCGCAGAAACCGAGGATGCCCGCGTGGTTGTGGTGGGTGGTGGGTTGCACAGCACAGTGGATGACCTTTTCCCGAGAAGTGCCGCCGGACAGTTGACCCACAGAGCACGGCGTCCGGTTGCCATCGTGCGAGCAAAGCCAGCCACCGCCGAAGTCGTCGGACGAGCACGAGGCACCGCAGTCGCGCGCCGGCAGACCCGGTCGCACAGGGACGGCGACCACATGGATGAGGTTGCCGCGGCTGCGCTGCGCGAAGGGCGCTGATCCCTCTGGCCCAGCTCCACACTGCATGCCGAGCTCTTGAGCTCCTGTTAGCGACCTGCGGTAGCCGCCAACGCATCCGATTCTCCG
>PLZA01000008.1 GCA_003153505.1 Candidatus Dormiibacterota bacterium | reverse complement strand
CGAGCGCTGCTGCCCCGCGCTCCCGGTAGGCGGCTCGCAGCCGCCGCACCTGCCGGATCGAGATGCCCAGCAACTCAGCCGCTTCAGCGTTGACGAGTGCTCCGGCTTCGAGATGGTTGAGCACCAACAGCCGCCGCTGTTCTGCCTGGTTCAAGGTGACCCTGTCCTCCATGAGAGGACAAACTCACAGAACTCCTCAGGGAGGACGTTTTCTCAGAACGTCCACATTGAGACTGTCGAATCTTGACAGTAGCCTGACTTTATGGTAACTAATGGCCAATGCTACGGATCCCCGTGGCGGTTGGGCGGCTCGACCGAACAGATAATCGGCTGAGCGCCTGAAGGAGGGCGTCAATGGTACGACGACGCGTCGCCACTTTCCTTCTCGCCGGTGTAGCGACGCTGGGCCTCTTCATGGCATCGGGACCTACCCCTGCCGCAGCCGGTTCGAACGGCCAATACCTTTCGCTGAGAGATGTTAACAACCTAGCCGCCAGCGCAATCGTCGGCGGCGATAATCAAGCTTGCCACTTCGTTTACTACACGATCGACGCTTGGATGGCGCATGACTTTGACCTTACTGGGTGGTGGTTCCAGTCATGGAACGGCTGCAACCCATACTATTACGTCACGGTTTGGACGTACGCAGGCAACACGTTGCAAGGCGGTGAAAACGGAACGTATAACTTGAATGGTCCTCCCCACAGTCAGAGCAGTAACTGGTGGACGTGCGAGGTCGATGGAGGATCAGCCTGCAAGGCCGGTGACAAAGCGTTTGGTTGAAAGACCCCAACGCACCACTCCGCCGGGCACCCAATCGCCTCGGATTTGGGCTTCGGCGAGCGGGACATTGAGTTAGGTACTGGACCGGGTTTCGAATGAGCCCGGTATGAGAGAAACGTAAATGTGGTTGCGCGGGCGAACCGATGTGCGCGTCGTGGAAGCTGGCTGCCTAGCTGCAACGCGTCGGCGCCTAAAATCAAGCTGGATCTGGCTCACCATGAGTGCGCTTGTCTGCGCATGCGGTGCAGTGGCCCCTGCGTTTCCGTCCCTAAGGCCGCAGACAGGCGCGAGCGGTGTGTCGATCGCAGGGTGGGCTCAATGCTTACGCAATCACGGCGTCACAGTACCCGCTGGGTATGACCCATACTCGCCTCCGCCAGGATCCGCGAAGCTTGACGTTACTGACACAGCCGAAGCCGCCTGCGCATCACTCCTGCCGCCTAACCCACAGCAGCCTTCCGCGAGTGGCGATAAATTCCTCGCTTGGGCGAGATGTATGCGCTCGCGCGGGATTCCTGCTCCAGATCCAACTGTCCTCGCCGATGGGAATGTTGTCGAAACATTGCCAGACGGTGTAGGTCCAGCAATGCCCGGCTTCAACGCGGCCGCGGCAGCGTGTGGTACCGAGGCTGGACTCCCTGACCTGGTGCCGGCGATCCACTAAAGGATGTGGTGACGCGCGCTCTGTCACGTTCACAAAGCTATGTATCGGGTCCGGAGTATGAGCCTCGTCTTCGCAGCCTCTGTTGTCGTTGCCGGAACAGGATATGTGTATTTCACAGCGTCCCGCGACCCTACGGCACCAGCGAGCATTTCACCATTGCCGCTTGAAGACGTACGAGTCACCCAAGAAGACCTCACGCAGAGGCTTGACGTTGCGGGAACTCTTGAAGGCACCCCGCTGCCGATACCCATGACCTCAGCCGGCAGCGGCATCGTGACCTGGGTGCCCGACCTCGGCGAGGTGGTGACTCGTGGCCAGCCGCTGTTTCGCGTCAACAACATCCCGGTTGTGCTTCTATACGGATCGATCCCGCCGTGGCGATCGTTCAGTTCCGGAATGTCGTCGGGCCCTGACATACTCGAGTTGCAGGATAATCTTCTGTCGTTGGGCTTCGGACGACGGTTCGGGCTGATCGCCAACGGTCGCTACTCCCATGCAGATGCCGAGGCCGCCGCTGGATTCGCCAAGGCTGAAGGCCTGTCCGGTGCACCGGGGACGCTAGCGTTCGGGTCTGTGGTATTCGAGCCCGGCCCGATCGTGGTCACCGGGTATGCCACCTCCCTTGGGGGGAGCGTATCGCCTGGGGCCTTGGTACTCCAGGTTGAAGGAAGCACGCTTCAAGTCCTTTCGCAGATCGATGCGTCGCAAGTAGGCGAAGTTCATGTCGGTACAGTGGCATCAGTAACACTCGCCACTGGTCAGGTTCCAGTCATGGCCCGCGTGTCGGCGATCGCTGCGGTACCGCCGGCAGGAAGCGGAAGTGGCTCTTCGTCGTCGATCGCAAGTGGCCCAGCCCAAGGCAATGGGCAAAGCAGCTACGTCACCCTTCGTCTCGAAACTCAACCTCATGCACCACCTCCTCAGGGCAGCACAGTTGCAGTCGAGTTGCAGGTGGTAGTGTTGCGCGACGTCTTCGTCGTGCCTGTGACGGCTTTGGTTGCATTGCTCGGAGGTGGCTATGCTCTCCAAGTCGACGACGGGCGAGGACATTCGCATCTCATGGCAGTAAGCGTCGGTCTGATTGATGATGTCGGAGATTTGGCACAGGTGGTTAGTCCGCACCTAAGAAACGGCCTTGAGGTTGAGGCGCCCTCTTCATGACGCCGACCGTCGAGCTTGTGTGTGTTTCGAAGCGCTTCCGCGGTCACGGCGAAGTAACCGCACTCAGCGATGCGAGCCTTACCGTGGCAGCACGAGAGAGAGTCGCCATAGTCGGACCATCAGGATCGGGAAAATCCACGCTGCTGGCGTTGATGGGAACATTAGAGCGACCATCATCTGGCGCCGTCTTAATTGAAGGGCGTGACATCTCCACAGTTCCCGACCGAGCGCTCGCGCGCATCAGGGCACTTCGTATCGGCTTCGTGTTCCAAGCTTTCCACTTGCTTGCGCGGCTGACAGCGATCGAGAACGTAACTGAGGCTATGTGCTACGGGAGCATCAGTCGCCAGCTCAGGGAATCCATGGCAATCGAAGTGCTTGAGTGCGTGGGTCTTGCGACGCGCATGGGCCATTATCCCCATGAACTGTCGGGCGGGGAACGGCAGCGCGTTGCCATCGCCCGGGCTCTCGTAAAGAAGCCTGCGTTACTTCTCGCCGACGAACCAACTGGGGATCTCGATCCGCGTACAGGGGCTGCAGTCGTAGATGCAATGTTGTCGGCAGCGCGGACTGCCACGGTTGTGATCGTCACTCATAACCCGATGGTGGCCGAGAGGCTCGACCGGGTCATCACGCTTGATGCCGGCTCGATTGTTGGAGACCGAAGTGGGTCCCATTGACGCCATTGCGCGAGGTTTCGCGGCGATCAGCGCGAGGCCCAGCCGCAGCGCCCTATCGGGACTTGGTGTTGCGATTGGGGTAGGCGCTCTGGTCGGCGTGCTGGGAGTGTCATCCAGCATCCAGGCCGGACTCCTTGCGCGGCTTACCGATTTGGGCGACATCTTGACGGTGCAATCATTCACTCAGGGTCTTAACACGTCATATCTTCCAAGCTACGTAATCCCGCAGGTCGAGCGAATTCCGACCGTCGAGTCTGTGGCGGGGATGAGGACCCTGATGTTGACCGCGCGGCGCACTAATGCCATCCCCCTCGACCAATCGGGTGGTATCAGCGTGACCGCGTTTGACGGGGATATAGCCGGTGCAACAGGGACGCGAATCCTTGCTGGGCGGGCTTTGAGTGGGACATCGCGTCTTCCAGAAGCTCTCCTGGGCTGGGACGCCGCACAGGCCCTTGGAGCGACGCCACAACTGCTCCCGCTCAAGTTGTCGGTGAATAGCTCCTGGGTGGTTGCCGTTGGTATTCTCGGTCCGACCCCAATCGAATCAGCGGCCGATCGTGCGCTGTTTGTTCCCGGCGCCTTTGCCAGCGAGGCCATGGGATTCGATGGACGGTTCGATACGATTCTTGTGCGAGCTCCAATTGCGTTTTCGAATACGGTCAGCAATCTTCTGGTACCGACGATCGACCCAACGGGATCGCTCGGTCTCGAGGTGAAACTCGACAGTTCGGCTGTCATCGCCGAAGCGGCTGCCGCAACTGCGTTTCAAGGCCTCCTACTTGCGCTCGCGGGGGTGGGACTTCTAGTGGCCGGCTTCGGTGTTACTAATACGCTAACCATTGCGGTGATTGAACGTCGTGTCGAGATAGGGATACGTCGCGCTCTGGGCGCCAGTCGGGCCAGTGTCGCGGGCTTGTTCGTAGCAGAAGGGATGATCGTTGCCCTGTGTGGCGGTGTCGGTGGAGTCGTCTTTGGCACGTGGGTCACGTTAATTGCGGCATGGCAGCAAGGGGTAGCCCCGCGGGTTCCTACTGGCGCGCCGCTCATCGGCTTGGGATGCGCGCTCGTTGTGGCACTCATCGCAACGCCCTATCCCGCACTGCGGGCGGCAGTGCTCCCGCCCAACGATGCGCTCCGGGCCATGCTCTGAGCGACACGTTACGTCAGCGCCGGGACGCGGAATCCCATTGACGCCTGGAACGACGAGTACAGCGTTCGAGGACCCCATCGCGACTGGGCAGGTGTGGGTGAGCAGGAATAGTGCGCAGTTCTGAGCGCGAATAGTGCACGGGTCTACGGGGATGAGGAGACCTGATCGTGATCGGAACGAAGGAAGTCCCTCCGGGCAAGCTGCATAACGTCTTTAGCTCCACGGAGGGAGCGCAGGACTGTGGCCGGGCTAGTCGTGCTGGCGGGCTGCGCGCATCCTGCAACCAGTGTCATCAGCGCAATACCTAAGAGCGTGGATCGCAAGATGGAAGCCATGTAGCTCACGCTATCAACGCTTGTCGCACTGGGCTAGTTCCCGACGTTCACGCGTCGGCAGCACCCATCAAGGAACTGGATGTCCGCTCACGCGAGCGTCCTCTGTCCTGACCCACGCCAACTCGCACCTTCGTGGCGCTTGGAGGTGCTGGGCCAATACCTCTGGCCAATTGCGGCTTCATGTGGCGCTTCCTGGCCGCTCGCTGGAGCTCAAGCGGCGCTTCTTCCGATCGTTTTGAGCGAGCTTGGGAGGGTTCGATTCCCTTCCTCGGCACTCGATTTCGTTGCAGTGGCGCCAATTTCGATTTTCGCTGGGCCAATACCTCCTTCGAGAGGAGGCGCAAACGGGGTCGGTAGCGGGCGTCGATGGCGTTGCGTATGGGCGCGTTTGCGGCGCGTGTCGGAACGGCGCTTCGTCACCGCGCCCGAGCCAGGAGCCCACCCCGA
>PLZA01000007.1 GCA_003153505.1 Candidatus Dormiibacterota bacterium | reverse complement strand
GATTGGCCGATGGTGACTGGCGAAGTCCATGTGGTCGCGCTCGAAAACGGGGTTGGATAGACATCCTGAGAGGTTTATCGAGCGCACCTGAATACAAAATCGGACCGTCACCTTCCCAAGGTTGAAGCTGCGGGTTCGAGCCCCGTCTCCCGCTCCATGGCTCCGGCGCGGGCCATCTTGAATACGAAACAGGCAGTTTGGGTCGGATTGGATCAGTCTTGGTTACGGCCGAAATAGCCTGAAGGTTGAACTGAAGCCGAGGCTTGAATACATCAGGGTGGACGGCCGTCCGTCTTCCTTGCCAGGCGTCAGCGGCACTGGCTTCTTGCTGACAGCAGTCGCCGAGCTCGAGAAAGTACCGAACGAAGATAACGACACACAATCCTTGGCCTCAGCGGTCCATGCCCACCAGGGCGTCCCGCAGTACACGGGCAATGTGCGATTCTCGACTAATCGCTTGTGCACCCGTTCCGCACGATGCAGTCGGCAAAGCTCGTGCTTCTGCGGCGGCGATGCCGACACCGGCGCTCGCTCGTACTGAGCTGACAGCATTCATCAGACGCGAAACAGCGACACTCGTCTCTTCGTCGCGATGCACGGGCGTGATACCCCACGCCATGGTGGTGCCCGCTCGGACCATGCGGGTCACGGCGTCGCTCGCCGCGCGATCCAACGGAAACGCCACAAGGTCGATGTTGAGGATGTCCGGCCTTGCGGCTTCAAGAAGGGCCCAGGGCGGCTGACAGCACACGTGGAGCCCCCAGGCTGCACCGAACGTCCGTAGCGGCTCCCAAGCCTCGATCACGGTCGATTCGACGCCGGCGATGTTGAGCGCCGGTTCATCGACGATAAGCAGGCAGTCGAGACGTCGCTCGCGCAATGCCGCGATCTGAGTCTGCGTTTGACCAGCGAGCCATGCCCCGACATCCTTCGCGAACAGGAACGGTGAGGGATCACCGACCTCGGCGATCGCTCCGCAGAGCGTCACCGGGCCGGTGACCTGCAACTTCACGATCCTGTGAGCGGGCGGTGCCGTTGTGACGGCATCCAGAAAGGCAGGCCAGGCGTACGGTACGCGCCGATCTCGATCTGGGCTCCAGCCGCATCGCCCCGGTTCCACGCCCACCCACTCGACGATCATGTCGCCGTCCAGTCGTGGAAGTTGCGGGCAGAAGGGTACGTCGTATGACCGCATCACGTGGCGAACGGCGGCTACGGGATCCGTGTGAGGGAGTGACCCGACCCCCGTTGTCGCAAAGTGCGGGAGCCGGTCCAACGCATCGCCCACTTATTGAACGCCGACCCTTCGACTAGCGCCCGGTGTGCTCGGCTCGACATTGACGGGCCGCCTCCACCAGGTGCTCGAGCGCCGGCGCCACCTGTTCCCACCTTCGGGTCTTGAGACCGCAATCCGGATTGACCCACAGCTGTTCACGCGGAATGCGTTGCTCCGCCTGCCGAATCAGGAGGACGATCTCATCCACCGAGGGGACTCTCGGGGAGTGGATGTCGTACACACCCGGACCGATGCTGTTCGGATACCGAAAGTCCTGGAAAGCGTCGAGCAATTCCATCTGCGACCGCGAGGCTTCGATGGAGATAACGTCGGCGTCAAGACGCGCAATGTGCTCCAGAATCTCGTTGAACTCCGAGTAGCACATGTGGGTGTGCAGTTGCGTGATGTCGGCGACGCCATTGGCTGCCAGACGAAAGCAGTCGATTGCCCAGCGAAGGTACGTATCCTGTTCAGCGACACGAAGTGGGAGGCCTTCGCGCAAGGCCGGTTCGTCAATCTGGATAACCTTGGCGCCCGCCCGCTCCAGGTCGAGCGTCTCGCTTCGAACCGCAAGGGCAATCTGCTGGCAGGTGACCGCTCGCGGCTGGTCGTCGCGCACGAAGGACCACTGGAGGATGGTGACAGGTCCAGTCAGCATGCCCTTCATCGGCTTCGACGTGCACCTCTGAGCATGCTCCCACCAGCGTACCGTCATCGCCGTCGGACGTTCGACATCGCCATACAGGATGGGAGGCTTCACGCAGCGCGAGCCGTAGGACTGTACCCAACCGTAAGCGGAAACCACGAATCCACTCAAACGCTCGGCGAAGTACTCGACCATGTCGTTGCGTTCGGCCTCGCCGTGGACCAGAACATCCAATCCCATCTCTTCCTGACGATGAACAATCGTGGCGATCTCGTCGCGGAGAAAGGCTTCGTAGCCCTGCTCGTCGAGCTCGCCCCGGCGCGCGCGCTGACGTGCGTCGCGGATCTCCGGGGTCTGCGGAAACGATCCGATGGTTGTTGTCGGCAGTTCCGGGAGTTCCAGAACCTTGGCCTGCTCATTCGAGCGATGCGTGTAGTCGGAGCGCCGTATCAGGTGGTCGGGTGCGACTGCATCCAACTCGCGAGCGACACGAGCGCTGTGCACCAGAGTTGAGTGTTGTCGTGCGAGTATCGCCTCACGGTTTGTCGCAAGCAACTGAATTCTTGCGGACGCGTCCATCCCGAGGGCGCGTTTGAGGAGATCGAGCTCGCTGAGCTTCTCGGCACCGAAGGCGAGCCAGGCCCGAACCTGCGAGTTGACCCCGACTTCTCGGTCGAGGCCGTAGGGAACGTGCAGCAGCGAACAGGAGGGAGCCAGCCGCACCCGGGACTCCCCGAGACGTTCGATCACCAGCTCGACCACGGCCAGGACGGCATCAAGGTCGGTGATCCACACGTTGCGGCCATCGACGACACCCAATGACAACCGTGCGTTCGGTTGCAGTGCCGCCACCGCCGGTTGCAGCTGTGCCGGATCCCTGACCAGATCGAGGTGGAATTCTGCCGCGGGCAGTGCCAGCACCCGATCGAGCCACCTGCCGAGGCCACCAAAGTAGGTTGTCAGAACCAGGTCAAGAGAGGAACTTGCCGCCATTCGCACCCAGGACCGTTCGACTTCACTGATCTCAAAGTCGGTGAGATCACGGACCAAACAGGGTTCGTCAATCTGTACCTCTTTCGCTCCAGCGCGCGATAGCTCCGACAGGAGCTCCGCATAGACTGGGAGCAACTGGTCGAGGAGCGCCAACCGCTCATGATGACCCTCATGGATCTTCGCGAGTAGCAGAAACGACACCGGACCAAGCACGACGGGTCGCGTTTGGATCCCCAAGTCGAGCGCCTCACGGAATTCCCCGATCGGCTTCCTTGCGTCCAGCCGAAAGAGCGTGTCGCCTCTGAGTTCTGGGACCAAGTAGTGATAGTTGGTGTCCAACCACTTGGTCATTTCCAGCGGCGGCGCGGATGCAGTTCCTCGCGCCATCGCGAAGTATCGGCTGCCGTCAACAGCGTCGCCATTGGTGGCGAAGCGCTTTGGGGTTGCCCCAACCATGACCGCGGTGTCGAGGACATGGTCGTACAGCGAGAAATCGTTGGAGGGCAGAATGTCGATGCCTGCGGTGGCTGCACCTGTCAGGTTGCTCCGCCGAATCGACCTTGCCACGC
>PLZA01000013.1 GCA_003153505.1 Candidatus Dormiibacterota bacterium | reverse complement strand
GTCGCTGCAAAGTTGCGTGCATTGCGCGCCTACAAGAGTCAGCGGGGGGCGATCGGCAAAGGACTCGGCAGGTTCCTCCCAACTGCGCTGATATTGAGCGTGTGGCAGCACGAGTACTTCGCGGAGGTCTGATATTCGGGATCGAACGCCTTGGCACCGGAGTCACGCCGCCTCGTTTGGGCGATCGCGTTGGAAACCACCAGGTCGCGTGTAGCGACAACGCCAACGCACTGAGCTCATGGCGGCCTGCGGTGTCAAGTATCTGCCGGACTTCTACATTCGAAGCCACAGCGGAAAATGTAAGCGCTATGTATGCGCTTGACTGCCACAATCTCTAGCTATGAGCAGCGGCATCCGGCCCCCACCGTGGGAATTGATGCCTTTTGCAGGAAAGGTCATTATTCCTGGTTAGAGCACTACACCCGGTTCGCCCGCCGGCGCCCGACGAACCGCGCAACCGCTCGCTGCGAACTCGAATTGCGCGGCCGTCGGGGAGACAGGACTCGAACCTGCGACCCCTGGTCCCCCAGACCAGTACTTATTTCCCGATTCGGATTGAGTTCGAGCTAGAGGGCTTTCGTCGGGAAATGGTTGGAATGACGACTAGACCGTGCTCTTTGGAATCCGTTAGAATCGCGTCGACATCGACGGGCGCGCCTAAGGCCGAAGCCGATGGCGCTCCTCCCCGCTCCACTCTCTTGAGCATGAGCATCGTGCCCGCCGAGTTGACCGCCGGCGCATCGGACCCGTAGTCGCCGTGAGTCTGGTGACAGGACGCGCCTGTGAGAAGCGACCTTCTCACCCGGACGCTCGGTTGAACCGCAGGATCGGGCGAAGTCTCAGGCGCGCTGCAGCAGGGCGCGGTACACCACGCGTTCCAGCTCGGAAGTGATCGTCGCGTAGCACTCGCACGACATCGTCTCGAGCAGCTCTCGATCGATGATCGTGACGCGGCCGCGTGTGTAACGGATGGCCCCGTCGCGCTGCAGGAGTCCTGCGGAGACCGAGACGGTGGAGCGTCGGACGCCAAGCAGGTGACCGAGGAAGTCCTGGGTGATCGTGAACGCGGACCCGACGCGATCCTGGTTCATCAGCAGCCAGCGGGCGAGCCGCGCATCATTCGAGTGGAGCCGGTTGCACGCTGCGGACAGCGCGATCTGGCCGAAAAGCGCCTGCGTGTAGCTCTCGACGAGCCTCTGGAACGCGTGACAGCGGTCTGCCCATTCAAGAAATGCGGCTGCGTCCAATCGAAGACAGCGGCCGGCGACCGGCGCGATGGCACGCACCGCCAGGCCACCGAATGGGACAAGCGGCACACCGACGATGCCTTCGTTCCCGACGGTGGCGACCTCAACCATGGCGCCGTCCTGGAAAGGGGCGACCAGCGAGATCACCGCGTCCACAGGGAAGTACACGGCGTCGACCGGTCGTCCCGGTTCGAAGAGCACCGTTTTCCGCGGGAAAGCAACGCTGCTGGCAGCCTCGAACAGCTGCCGCCGGTCCGAGGGCGGGAGTGCTGCCAGAATCCGGTTCTCACGGAGCGCGACAACCCCGGTCGCTTCGATGGTCTTCACTCGAAGATCGGGCTACCTGCCTGAAACGCGTCGGAATGCGCCCGCGAGACCGCTACGGTGATTGCGCGCCTGACGTTTCACCCTAAGCCGGCGCCGGAATTGTGTCTGTGACCGCAGTCACGGCCGAGGGCTCACCCGAGCCCGGAATCGGGATCCAGAACTCGATGATCGTTCCGTGCCCGGGAACACTGCGGACGCGGAGCCGGCCTCCTGACATCTCGGCGCGCGCGCCCATGCCGACCACCCCGAGGTGACCAGGTTCATGCTGGGTTGCAGGTGACGATCCGCACCCGTCGTCCTCGATTCGAACGTCGACGCCGCCCTCGCCAGGGGCCATACGGAGTCGAACGTTCGACGCACCCGCGTGCTTGCGGACGTTGCCGAGCGCTTCCTGCACGATGCGATACACCACCAGCGCAGCAGCCGGGGCGGGCTCCTCGATCAATCGATCGTCGAGTTCCCACCGCACGCCGCTGTCCTCTTGCAGGGTCTCGAGCAGCAGTCGCAGCGACGACGCAAGGCCATGGCGCTGCAGCTCGGGCGGAGTGAGCTGGAATAGCAGCCGTCGCAGCCGGCCGATGGTCAGCCGCACGGTCTCCTGGACCTGGCGGCCTTCTCGCTGGTACTCCCGACCTGCGAGGTGCTCGATGAGCGGCGAGAGATGCAGGTTCACAGCTGTCATCACCTGCACCGCGTCGTCGTGGATCTCAAAGCGATCCGCTTGCGTTCCTCCTCCTGGGCCCGGACCAGGCGGCACATCAGCACCCGCCGGTCGTCGGATGCAACCTTTGTTGCTACCGCAACACTGAGGACGTTCGCCACCAGTTGCAGGAACTCGGTTTCTTCGGCGGCCCACGAGCGGGCTTCGCGGGCATACAGACCCAGGAATCCATACGGTGCTTCGGTGCCGCGGATCAGTGCGGTGAGACCGCTGCGCACCCCCGCCTCCTTGAGCACAAGACCTTCCGCGAATCCGCCGAGGTCGTAGTCCGACACCGCGAGCATCGGTGCACCAGATTCGAGGAGGCGTGCCCCGGCATTTCCCTCATCGAGGGTCGATCTCGGAATGACCATCGGCAGCCCACGAGACGCCAGCACGCTCAGCACCCGGCCCCCGGAGCGGACCTCGACGACATATCCCGCGTCAGCTCGCAGCACCCTGCTGCTCGCATTGAGCATGCGTCGCGCGAGCTGACTGATCGCGATGCCTGACATGGCCGCGTCCGTCAACTGGAGAAGCGTCGCGGTGTAACGGGAAGCCGGTGTCGGCTGGTCTCTAGTTCCTCGCGAGTTAGCGATGTCATGAGTGACGCGCTCACCTCCACCTGCACCGAGGCTGGTCGGTTCGCTCATGTTGAAAGGCTGCGAGGCCACGGTCGACTCCCTTCCACCCGAGATCGTTTGACGATGATGCTCGTACCGTCTATACACAGGTCGGCGGGAAACATCAGTGACCGCGATTGCCGTCTGCGTGACTGCCGTCACGTCTCCGCACGCGCAAGGTGGATCGGCCTGCGGCGAGGCTCGCGAGCCGATCCTCGTCGATGACCCTGACTGCTCCCGCGGTTCTGTCGATCACCCCGTCTGCTCTCAATGCAATCAGCTCTCGACTCACCACTTCGCGAACCGTCCCCACCGCATCAGCCAAACGCTGGTGGCTGATGTGCACGGCGGTGCGCCCGTCGAGTCCGCGCAACGCCATCTCGCGAAGGTGGCGCGCGACTCGCACCGTGATCGGTTGCCCGCTTGCGTCGGCGACGGTGCGCAACGCCTCCGCCATCACAGCCGCGACATGTTGCGCGATGTTCCATGGCAGCTCTGGATCAAGTGCTCCGGCGCTGCGCACGTGGTCGAAAGTGAACATTTTGACGCTCACGTCGGTGATCGCTTCAGCGTTCCACTGATCGGTGCCTGCAAGGTAGGGCGAAAGCCCGACGAGATCACCAGCTCGCGCGTAACGGATCGTCATCTGCCGGCCTAGTTGTGTCGAGATGAACACTCGCACGATGCCGGCCACCACCAGTGCAATCCTCGGGAGCTGACCGGCTCGCAAGATGAGTGCGCCCGCGGTGATGTGTACCTCGTCGACCCCAGAGCCGAGCTGTTCCTGCCACATTCCAGTGAGCTGTTAGTGACTGCTGCGCACGCGACTAACCCCAACCCGCGGCGCGATCGATCCGGGCAGGGACTCGTGAGTGGACACGGGCATCGATGTCAGTGTGAAGGTTGCCGCGGCCCAATCGGAATAGGCGTGATATCACGCAATCGTAGACGGAGTGTCATCCGTCCTACCAACTCGAGGCGAGAGAACGGATATGACTTCGCGCAACGCACTCCGACGCAATAATCAGCGAAACGGTGACCCTCTACGGAATGCGTGGATCAGCTCTTGCTGCGAATGGATATCGAGCTTTCGATAGATCGAATGGAGGTGATTGCGCACGGTGCTCGGACTCAGGAACAGCGCCTTCGCAATCGACGGGACTCTGTCACCGGAGAGCAGCCGGCTGACGATCTCCAACTCCCTGGTGGTCAGCCCCGAGAGGCCGGCCAGGTCCCCTTCGCGCGGGGTTGTCGCGAGATGGCGCGAGAGTGATACGGCTTCAGAGTTCCTCGCATACCGGGACATCCAGTTCTCCACATCGGCCGCGGTCCCGAACGCAGACTCCGCGTAGGCGCCGGGGAGCAACGCGAACCCGCAGCGTGGTGGCGGGCGCAGCGGCCAGAGAACCGCTTCGAGCAAGACTGGATCGCCCTGCTTGGAACAGGCGACGAGATTGAGGGTGACTCCCGCCCCGGTCGCCGCGGCATGGGCGAGTAAGCTCAGCAGGTCGGGGACGCTCGTATCTGTCACCAACGACAGAATCGACCGCCCAAGGACGTCGGATGGCCGATATCCGAGCAGGCCTTCGACGTCGCTGCTGATGCGGTCGATCAACAGGCTCTCGTCCCACGTTCCCACGACGGGGGTCAATTCCGGGCGCGCAACCTCGGGCAGGAGTGCGCCGGTCCTGGTAAGGGCGGTCGCAAACACGGCGACCGCAAAGCGCGGCGGAGTGTCCGTGCCCAGGGCGCGCACCCACACTTGCACCGGCACGCGCTGCTCTTGCTTGCGGCGGAGCGAACGTGTCGTGACGTAGCCTTGGAGGCGACCGGCGCGCAGTAGATCGAGTGCGCCCGAAGGCTGGTCGGTCATGAACTCATCGACCGTCCTGCCCAGGAGCGTGTCCCCACCGGAGGCAAACATTTCACGCATTGGCGGGCTGGCCGCCATGATCCGACCCGACGCGACCTCGATGATCGCCGCAGGAAGCGGTGCGTTGGCCACAGCCTCTGTCGCCTCCGCCGCGAGACCTTCGGGATGGAGTGGCTCGTGGTCCTTAGGCGTTTGTATCCCCCTGGGCGCACGGTGGAGTTCGTCGCCGCTCCTCAGCGAGACTCACGTCACACAGTGGACTTTCTGTTGGTGGATGGCAAGGACCCAGCCCCGATCCGCGACGCACAACGAATGTGCGCGATTCATGTCAAGCTCAATGTGCATCAGGTCACCCGCGTTGCTACTCCAGTCATAGACCGATCGCGCCACACAAAGTTATCCTCACCGAGGATTGGTTGAGAACGTCCAGGACAGTAGGCGCGCGATCTGGGAGGAAGTGCTCGAGGGCGTGGTCGAGCCTGCATACGTCCCTGCCGGCGATCTCATCTTTTGCCCGGGCGCGCCACCAAGGATCGCGCTCATCCGCGCTGGCATCGTCCGCGTCTTTCTCTCCGGGACAAATGGGCAGCAGTTGACCATCCGCTACGGCCGACGGGGCGATTTGGTCGGATTGGCTCCGCTGCTCGCTGGCAGCCGCACGTGGAGTGCCGAGGCTGTCGTTGACACCACCGTCGAGATCTTGACAATCGATCACGTCCGCTCGGCCGCCGGACGCCGCCCCGACCTCCTATGGTTGATCGCTGAGCACGTCGCGACCTGGGCATCCAGTGCGCTCCATACCCTCCAGGAAAGTTGCTCGCTACCGACGGCGGCGCGTATCGCCCTCCACCTCGGAGCGATCGCCCTGCCGTCCCATGATGGACTCCCGGTTGCGCACATCACTCAGCAGCGCCTCGCCGACGCAGCCGGCACCGCGCGCGAGGTTGTCAATCGCGAACTCAGTGCGCTCCGCGCCCAAGGTATCCTCGCCACCAAGCCCCAGCGGGTGGAGATACTTGACGAGCAGCGGCTGAAACGGATCGCGCTGGGAAGGGATCCGGGACGCGAACGCTGTCCCCATCCGCCCCACAAGCTGGCAATGGGCGCGGAACCTCGTGCCGATGCTCAGCGTCGAGATAAGGATTAGACGCAGTCCGTCATCGTCGCGGTTGCCCAAGCGCATCACTCGAGGCGGTCGATCGTCCGCTTCACGATGCGCTTCCACCGACCATCGGCGCGCAGGACGTGCACCGCAGGACCTACGTGATATCCGTCACGTGCGATGCGCGCAGAGTCCCACCGGATCACTGCTGATGACCAGTGGCAACGCCGTCACCCTTGGGTGCAAAGGTGTCACTGACCACATGCCGGCCGCTCGCTCCGCCGCCTGCCGATATGCGTGCCACCACAAGCCAAAGCAGGCTCGTGCGTGCACAACGTAGCTCCGCTGCCTGCACTACCGTGCGCTGCCGGAGGAGCGGACGCCTCTGCGGCGCATGCCTCCGCAGTCACCTTGGCCCGCACTCTGACGGACGGCACCGCGGGAGCTCACTGCCTGACCGCGCGACAGTCGGAGCCTTCATGGATCGCGACACGCGGTGAGTGGTCAGGTCGTGTTGGAAGCGACTAACTTCGTTCCTTCTCATAGCATGACCAGTCGTCAACACTGTCCGTGACTGCAGAGCAATCAGCGCCCGAGGCGGAGCTCGGTTACGCATGGTGTGACGGGAGTCACTGTGCTGACCACGAAAAGCCCTGCGTGGTTCGAGTCTCGCTCAGGTTTGCGACGAGCGCGCGACCTTCTTCCCCCACGGCGATGCAACGTTCATGGCATGACACACGGTTCGTCGCCCGGTGAGAATCGGCGCATCGACTCGGCGTGCGCCGCGCGCTCTGAACTAACCGCCGAGAAGACTGTCCCTCCGGACCGCACCGTAACGGCCAGCCGGCTGGCAGCGCATGCGGTCGCTCTGCACGAGGGAGTGCGTCTCTACCAGACGATGTTCGAACGCAGCGCGCTTGGACAGCTCATCGTCGACTTCCCGAGCTTTCGCATCGATGTCGTCAACAAGGCCTTCTGCTCCATGATCGGCTTCAGTGTCGACGAATTGGTCGGCAGTGATGTTTCGCTGGTCTTTCCCAGCGGCACGAGCCCCGTCGGCGACGTATTCGAGCGCTTGGCGGACGGTCAGGCCGATGGATACGCTGTGCGGCGGTTCCTGCAGCGTCGAGATGGCACCCTCCTCCCGGCCTTGGCAACTGTCTCGGTGGCTCGCGACCAACACGGCAACCCCATCCAGCTCCTGGTTCATCTCGAGGACCAGAGTCAGCAGCGAGCGACTGAGACCGCGCAACGCCGCAGTCAGGCGCTGATCGACGGCGCTATTGCGACCTTGCCGATGAGCTTCACGGCGTTCGATACCGACCTCCAGTTCACGTACGCAGTTGGCGGTATGGAACGCGTCGGCAAGCGCGCCGAGGACTTCCTCGGCCGGCATGTGACCGAGTTCACCAAACATCGGCCCACACTGCAGGGCCTGCACCGCGCCCTCGCCGGCGCCGAATCGATTACGCGAACGATCGTCAACGGCCAGACGTACCTCAGCTTGATCGGACCCGTGCGTGACGAAGGCAACGCGGTGGTGGGGGTCATTTCCGTGTCCACCAACATCACCGCCGAGGTCGCCGCGGAGACGGTGCGCCGGCAGGCCGAGGAGCTTCGTCTCTACGTCGCCCAACATGACGCGCTGACGGGCCTTCCCGGCCGATCTGCGCTGATGGAGCATCTCAACACCCTGGCCTCCTCCGAGAACGGTCCCGGCGCACTATTGCTCCTCGATCTTGACGACTTCACGCTCATCAACGAGGGCCTTGGCTACGAGATCGGCGACGAGGTGCTCCTCGAGATCGCGAGCCGCCTCGTTGATGCGTTCCCTGGCCTGATGGTAGCCAGAAATGGTGGCGATGAATTCGCTGTCGTGGTTGCGTCCGATACCGATCAGGCGGCCGCCATGGCCGCAGCGGAGCTCGTGCGCGCGTCATTCGATGCCGAGCTGACGGTACGCGGGCATGCACTCCGCGTGACCGCCGGGGTAGGAATTGCGATCAAGCACGCGGGTGGGTCGTCATCCACGCTGATCGGCAACGCCAGCTCGGCGCTTTCCCAGGCGAAAGATGCGGGCACCGGTCAATATCGGCTCTACGGCGCCGAGATGCGCCGCCAGGTGGAGAGCCGCCTTGCCATCCAGCATGGGTTGCGGACCGCGCTCGAGGACCATGCGCTGCGCCTTGCATACCAACCGAGCGTCAACCTCATTGATCGCCATGTCCTCGGCTCGGAAGCGCTGCTCCGATGGATCCACCCCAAGCGCGGCAACATCTCCCCGTCGGAGTTCATTCCGATTGCCGAGCAGAGCGGGCTCATCGTTCCGATAGGCGCCTGGGTGATGGACCAGGCGTGCCGTGACACTCGTCACCTTCAGCGCACCCACAAGATGGACATCGCAGTCAACGTGTCCATCCGTCAGTTGGCGGGCGGCGGATTTGCTGAGTGGCTGGAAGAACTGCTCGAGCATACCGGGCTGGCGCCGAACACCCTCACCGTGGAGGTGACAGAAAGTGTGCTGATGGATGAGGTCGCTCCCATTCGCAGGGCGTTCGATCTCGTTCGTGCACTTGGTGTGAAGGTTGCCATCGATGACTTCGGCACCGGATACTCGTCCCTGGCACGGCTGCAGAACCTGCCCATCGACGTCATCAAGCTCGACCGGGCGTTCGTCGCTGACCTTGATGTCCGATGCGAAGCGCGCGCCATGGCCACCGCCATATTGCACTTGAGCGCTGCGGTCGGTGCGGACATGATCGCTGAGGGCGTCGAGACGGAAGCTGAAGCCTCCACGTTGGTCGACCTTGGATACTCGGTCGCGCAGGGGTATCTCTTCGCCAAGCCGATGCCGATCGAAGACTTGACCCTTCTGCTTGGCACGGGCTTGGGAAGTGGAGTGAGTAGTCCCCGGTTTCATAGAGACTCCGGTTACTGACTCCCAGAGTCCGACAGCAGAGAGTCGAGGCGGTCAGCGCACCGCACAACCGCTCGCCACGAACTCAACTTGCGCGTCTGTCGGGGAGACAGGACTCGAACCTTCGACCCCTGGTCCCCCAGACCAGTACTTATTTCCCGATGAGTGCTGAGTTCGATTTAGAGTGGTTTTGTGGGGAATTGGTTGGAATGACGACTAGAGCGCGAGTGATGGAATCCGCTGGAATCGCCGAGAGATCCACAGACGTCTATTGGGCGTACCCCATCTCCGCTCTTCCCTAGTACCTCGAACTCGGCCGCATCGTAACGACGTCACCACGGGCGCATGGGATAACCGTAGTGACTCGGTCTATTCGATTCGCCCCACCCCGGCGCCTGGAGCGGAAGACGGGGGTCTCCCGCTCCAGTACCACCGGCGCGCACGGCATTGATTTCTCTTATCGGTTCGATGCCGCTGCGTAAGTAGGTGGCTCGCGGGAATGGAGCGATGCGGCTGCAGTATCGTTCGGGCGATCATCACCGAGCCGGACCGTGCTGAGCACCGTCGCCGACTGGAGGCGTGGCTCGTGAGATGTGGTTCATCTGCGCCGGGCCAGGTGACATAACGCTCGTGTGCGCCAGCCTGCAGTTACTCAGTCCCCTCCCTGCGGAGGACGCCATGGATCGACCGGCCGAACCGATGGTGGATGTCAGCGCTGAGCACACCGCCACCGCATGACCGCACGTGACGCGCCCATCGGTAGCTGGCGGGAGACGGTACCACCCTACCGGGCGTCGACGGCACCGTGACCGACATGGCCATGTATGCAGGAACGGGAGTTGGCGAAGTCACCGCCAGCCAACCCGCCGCTGATGCGGTTGCCAATCTCGTGAGCTACTGCAGCGGCCGTCGACCTTTGGCCCGGTCTCAAGAATCAAGCTGACCTACTCGACTCTCCGCCACTTCTAGTCCGGCACTAAGGACTGAAGGCATGGAGTGTGTCTCCGTACCAGTCCGTAGCCGCTACCATCCCATCGTGACGACACTCCGAGATCACGGCACCACGCCGGTGGCAATGCTGACGTGCCCCATTCGTCCGGAGCATCGCTACCCACCGCGCGACCTTGCCCTTCGGGACATGCGAGAGGCGAACGGACGCGATCCCGAGACCGGGAACGGCGACGGGAACCGCTCGTGGATCGGTTTGAGCCTTGCCATGACCGTCCTCGACTCGCTGTCCGGTGGTACTGGCGAGCCGGCGGGGACGCGTTGGACGAGGCTGCTGACCGGTCACGATATCTCCGAGCCTGACGCCGCGATCATCTACACGCTACGGTGTTCACTCCTGCACGGGTATGGCTTCCCAAAACCCGCCGCGACGTTCGACCGAGTTCTGCTCCTGTCCGGCGACCTGAACGCGTATGCGCTGGATACGGACGATGACGGCATCGCCAGAGTGAGCGTTTCGGTCTTCTGTAGTCGACTGGTCGAACGCATCGCGGCGGAAGCGATTGACGGGTGGGACGACTCCCTGATCGACACCCGCCACTTGAGCAGCCAATGACGAGTGAGGACGACGGGCAACAATACGACACTCTCACGCGACTGCCAGATTCCGGTCTCGCCGTCCTCTTGCTCGCTGCCTGCGCCACCGCGAGCGCACATCCGAGCCCGGTAGCGATCACGTCTCCAACGGTCACATCATCGATCGTCCCCTCCCCCAGCTCCAGGCTCACACCTTCGCCCACGGCACCGGCGTCCACCCCGGCGCCTTACAAGGGCTTCACCGAGACCATCTACCTGACCTTTGGCGATGGGCCAAATCCGACTTGGACCCCGGAGATCCTCTCCCTCCTGGAAAGCAGCGGTGCGCACGCGAGCTTTTTCACGGGATCATGCCCGGTCCCGGGCTCAGACGCCCTGATCGCGAAACCAACGTGCAAGGCCCGCGACGGTGTCCCCCAGCCCAATGCGTACCCTGGGCAGTTGCCACAATGCCGTGCTCGTGTCGGCGTCACTGTCGACCCGGAGGTCGAGAACACCGCCGACGTAGCCATAGCTCGCCAGCGTGGAGAACATCCCCATTTCAACCGACGTGCCCTGCAACGGAGCGCTATCACGCATGACTACCGCTGCCCTGTGGATGAGCGCGGCGGCTTCTTCGCTCTCGAGGCGCAAGCCGTCCACCAGCAGGCGCCGGAAGGCATGGAGGGCAGCGTCACCCGGACTGCGTCGGCGTACCGCTTCGACGAGTCGCTCTTCGAAGGCCGTCATCCCTGAGAAGACCAGGTTTCCTTGGGATCTACACCGGGGCAGCCTCCCGAGGGTGGCGTCCGCGGTCAGGCCTCACTGCCGCTGCAGCACGGACAGCAGAACGGTCGCAGTAATTCCGTGGCGGCGATCCGAGTTCGCATCACCGGAGGAGCCCTTTACTGTGCCGTTCACGATTCCCGAGCCTGGCGGGATCGGCTGCGAAGTCACTGGTGTGTTCATCAATCCGTTCCCAGCCCGCCGAATTCGCGCCCTGACGGCCTCGCGGTAATACGAGCGCCATCAGGCCTTGCGACCAGCCCGGCCAGCGTGAGCTGGGATAGACGGAAAGGAACGCGGACTCCGCCATCCACGGGGCTGAGGGTAATGACAGCACCCGAGGGTTCCCCTGGCGGCTCCCGGGGCGGACGAGTATCCTGAACGGGGAGGATCACAGTGCGAATCGAGAACTTCTCCTTCGGCTCCATCGAGATCGACGGCCGAACCTACACCTACGACGTGGTTATCGATCGAGGCCAGATACGCAAGCGCCGGAAGGGCGCGTCGAAGCGTCACCGCGAGAGATATGGACATACGCCACTGTCAGCCGAGGAGGAGATTCCTTGGCGCTGTCGTCGGCTGGTAATCGGCACCGGCGCCGACGGCGCCCTGCCGGTGATGGACGCGGTCCAGGCCGAGGCTCGTCGTCGCGACGTCGAGCTGGTGACCGTGCCAACCAAGCGGGCGATCCACCTTCTCGCCAGCGACGCCGAAGACACCAACGCCATCCTTCACGTCACCTGCTGACTTGCTGGTCCTGGACCACGACAGCGGTCAGGCGGAGCAGGCTGGCCCAGAAGGATGCCCACTACCGTGGCGCGAGCGTCAATCTCCGGGCTACCCGTTCGATGGCGTTGGTCGACGAGATGGAGCGCCATGGGCAGCCGGGAAACTCGGGTGCGCGAGCAGATCAACTTCGGCGTCTGGGCATTCGACCACCAGCCAGCCCGCGATTTGCGCCGGAGACCCCGGGGCGCCCAGCTCGTCGACGTCGTGGTCCCGAGAGCTCCGTAGCTCTATCTGTAGCGGTCGTCAGCGGGTCCGCCGGATCACCAGGTCAGGCAGCTGCGTATCAGCCGCGTTGGCGGCGACTTCCGTTGGAGCGTTGTAACGCTCCGTGGCCTGGCGAAGCAAGTGCTACGACGAGGTGGTCTTCCCTCAAAAGCTGGCACTCGGTGTCTTGCAGTAGAACAGCGAGGCCAACTGCCGGGTGTTGGTCTTGCCGCACTGTGGGCAGGCCGGGGCTGGTCCTTCAGCGCATCGCAGCTCAATTCTTCGATGGCGAGCCCTCCGTCACAAGGGTCGAACGTCCCCAACCGGCGATACGCCATGCGCCACCACTTCACGACCTTCCCCATCCACGATATCGGGGGCCGCATCCAGGGCCTCGTGACGCTGCGGGGTGTGAAACGCGTGCCCGAGTCGCAGCGGTCACGTTTGCGGGCGGGCGATATCGCCATTCCGCTGGCGCAGATTCCCATCGCCGCGCCGACCGATCAGCTGACCGAGCTGCTGACCAAGCCGGGTCCCCGGAGCGACGGCCGCGCGCTCGTCTTCGATGGTGATCAGCTGGTTGGCATCGTCTCGCCGAGCGACGTGGCCCGCCGCATGCAGCTGAGCGAGCTTCGGGGAGAGGCGCCGCGCGCCGCGGCCTGAGCCGCGTACAAGAGAACTCCGGACGCTTGGCGAGCTCAGTTGGTGCTGAACTCTCCGCCACGTCCGGAGCAGGCCATCATCATGGGCCGCAACGCGAGGGGCCGCCAGGGCCGAAGGTCACGACCGTCGGACCGTCTTCGCCCTTCGGGGCTGCAGCGTGCGTGTGGCCAGGAGGGTGCACCCGCTACCGCCGGGACACCCGTCCATCCTTCGGTGGCGCAAGCAGAGTCGCACCAGCGCCGCCTCGAGGTCGCGGGCGTCGAGTGCCGCGGCTGCGGCAGCGCGCCTGATGCCGGCAGCGGCCTTCGCAGGATCCGCACTGCTGATCAGGCCGACATGGACGCCGGCGGCAACGGCGCGCTCGTCGATCGCCGGCCTCTCGTCGAGCAGCAGTTCGCGAAGGAAGAGGCGCACCGTCACCGTTCCCCACCCGGGAAGCTCGTCGAGCGCGGTCTCGATCGCGGTTCGAGTCCGGCACTCGGCGAGGAGGTGGCCCACCCGTCCGCCCCAGGCGGCGTCGAGCACGGTGGCGAGATGCTGCAGGCGCGTCGCGGTGCGGAAGTCGTAGCGAGCGTAGCCGCCCTCGTCGAGCATGACCACGAGGTCGTCCCAGCTGCGCTTTCCGGCATCGGGCACGGTGCACACGCCCCCAGCCGCCAGGGTGCGGTAGGTGCGCATCGCGATCGCGGTGCTGATGCGCGTGCCGAACAGCGTCGCGGCGAGGAACCATCGCTCGACATCGCCGGGGCGTTGGTCGACGTCGAGGCCGAGCTCGACCGAGAAGCGGCCTCTGAACCGGTGCACAACGAGCCGAGCGAACTCGCGCCGATCTATCACTGCACCTCGCAGACACTTGCCGCGCAACCACCGGCGTACTCGAGGTCGATCTCGACCGAGGTGTCGGCGAGGGCATCGATGCGCAGCACCTGGTCCGGACGACTGCCGTGGCGATACACCGTGATGCCCTTGGCCGATGCATGCCACGCGGAGATGAAGATGCACAGCACGTCCTCGGGCGTCGACGAAGTCGGCAGGTTGACAGTCTTCGAGACCGCCTCATCGACGCACTGCTGGAACGCAGCCTGGACGCGGAGGTGCCAATCGGGCGCGATGTCGAGCGCGGTGACGAACAGCCTGCGCACGTCGTCCGGCACGCGACCGTCGCCCTGCACGGTGCCGCGAGCCACGATGTCGCGGAGCAACGCCTCGGAGCCGAACCCTCGCTCCGCGGCAGCGCGTTGGAAGTGTCTGTCGATCTCGACGAGGCGGCGTCCCAGCACGTGCCGGCTGTACGCAAGCGCGAAGAGCGGTTCGATGCCTGCGGTCGTGCCGGCGATGGTGGAGATGCTTCCGGTAGGAGCGATGGATGTGAGCTGCGCGTTGCGACGGGGTCGCGCGCTGCGCTTGGCGAACGTGCTCGCCGGCCATGAGGGAAACGGGCCGCGCACCACGGCGAGCGCTTCGGATTCGGCGGCAGCCTCATGTTGCAGCACCGAGGCGATCCTGCCGGCGAGAAGCACTGCCTCCTCGCCACCCGACTGGTGCACCAGCGCCATGTCGCGCACCGCAGCGAAGATCGAGTGGAGCGTGTCCTCGACGGGGAGCACGACGCAGGCCGAGAGGAAGCCCAGTGACGTCCCCGCGTTCATCAGGACCGGCGAGCTGGGCAGGATCACGAGTGACCGCATGGCGGCGGCGAACTCCTCGGCCCATCTGGCGGGGTCGCCACCGTACTCCGTCTCCGCTGCGGCGACGTGCCCCGCGACGCGGTCGAACAGCTCAGCCGGCGTCTCGACAACCCGACCCCCGGCGTCGCGGCGCAGGTAGCGCTCGCGGAGCAGCACGTCTGCGTTCGGGCTCAGCTCGACGTCCGTAGAAGCTCCGGTCACTCCCGCGCTCATACGTCGATACTCCGCATGGCTCCTACCCTCGTCCCTGGGTCGAATGGCCCGATGCCGTCGGGTCGATCGCCTGCAGCCGGGCCGAACGACCCTGGCGCCGCGTGCGCAGTCCTCGTAGAGTCAGAAGTGGCACGACCCACCGCGTGCCGGGCGGGGGTGTCACGGACGTACGACGTGTCCACGTTGGAGGCCTGACATGACGACACTCACCATCACGCCTCGCGGCAGCACGAAGGTTCAGACCATTCACATCTCGAACGAGCGTGCTGCCCCCATCGGCAGCGACGAGACCGGCCAGGTGGACGTTGTCGCCACTGGAGGAGATGTCCTCATCCGCTTCGGCAGTCCGGATCCGGATGCATACGACAGCGTGGTCATCCGTGACGGCGATCACCGGACACTGGAGATCGAGCCGCCGGCGTACGCAATGACGGTCCCCGACGGATCGCTCGACGAGTACTGAGCGAAGGCGCACGACCGCCGAAACCATGACCGTCGCTGTCACCGGTGCGTGCGGACACATCGGCGCAAACCTCGTGCGTACACTGCTCGACGCCGGCCACGCGGTGCGAGCGCTCGACATCCGGCGCAGCGCTGCGCTCGAGGGCCTTGACGTCACGTTCGTGGCCGGCGATGTGCTCGATCCGGAATCGCTTCGTCCCGCGTTCCGTGAGGGCGAAGTGGTCTTCCACCTGGCCGCGATCATCTCCGTAACCGGGGATCCGCACGGCCGCGTCCGCGCCGTCAACGTGACTGGCGTGGAGAACGTCGGCAATACGTGCGGCAGGATCCGGTGACCCGGCCGCCGAGTCGAGAGGTGGCTCGCCGTCATGCATGCGCAGCGCCAAGGCTAACGTTTGGCCGCAGCCGGCCGGGGGTACGTTAAATATGGAAGGTCGAGACCAGCCCGGTAGGCGTGCCGGGCCCGACGCCGGAGCGGGTGAGTTCCCGGCGAGAAACCGAGACCGGGTGACCGGTCCCGGTTTGTTTTTGCCTCCGCGTGCTCAGCGCCGTGTTGGGTGTGGTGATGCGTCCGGCGCTGGCGACGCCAGAGGTGCGGACTGAACGACATCGGGTGCCCTGACAGGGCTCGAATGAGGTTCGGCCCTGGCGGTCGAGGGCAGTTCGAGGTCTTGCAAGCGGCGCTCCGCACCGTAGTGATGCTAGGCCAGCTACGGCCAGCCTGGTGAGCTTAGCGGCAAGTCCCTACACGGAATTGGTTTCCCCGAACGAGATCAGGTTGTGCTGGCCGTAGTTCAGCGCAACTGCGGTGCCGCCGCGTGAGGAATCCCTCGTGCACTCCAGCGTGCAATTAACACTGGGATGCTCTCGATGTGTCCACGACCTCCCGCACTCCCATCTCGAATCACGCGTGTGCCGTGATGCCAGTGCGCTCGCTCTCGCACGACCGCCTCGTTGAGACCGCGGTGTGCCTGCGTCCCGGTCCGGTGGCGACACCTGTGGCCGCAGTGAAGCTGGCGCTCAAGTGCCTAGCACAGCGCCACCAGATGCTCACCACAGAGCTGGCGACCTTGGACCGTGATCTGGATCGGCTCGTGGCTGCGGCTGTACCGACACTCTGCGCACTCAAGGGTGTCGGCCCCGACGTCGCGGGAGCCGTACTCGTGGCCGCGGGTGACAACCCGGAGCGACTTCGGTAGAGGGTGCGTTCGCCAATCTCTGCGGGGTGGCACCGCTGCCGGCGTCCTCCGGAAAGATCAGCGGTCGCCATCGACTCAACCATGGCGGCGACCGACACGCCAACTGCGCGCTCTGGCGAGTGGTCACCGTGCGTCTCGCCACCCATGAGCCGACCAGGAATTACATGGTTCGGCGCACACAGGAGGGCATGTCCAAGCCGGAGATCATCAGGTGCCTCAAGCGCTACGTCGCTCGCGCAATCTACCGCGAGCTCGTACCCCGAGCTGCCCTCGCCGCAGCGGCTTGACAAACAATAGAAATGTCATGAAGAGGGCCCCCCTGGTGAGAACGTGTGGGTTCTCATCAGGAACCAATCACCACGGAGGGCCCCGGACGATGGTGCACGTTGGACTCGATCTGAGTCGAACTCGTCTGGATGTGTGCGTGCTCGGCGAGGTCGGCGACAAGCTCGCGGTGACGACCTCACCGCCCGACCGTGACGGGCTCGGAGTGCTCGTGCGGAAGATCGCCGGGTTTGGCGAACCCGTGAGTGCCGCCATCGAATCGATGAACGGTGCTCACGACATCCACGACACGCTCGAGCTGCTCGGCTGGGATGTCGAGATCGCCGATGCACAGAAGGTGAAGGGGCTAGCGCCGCTGGCATGCAAGACCGATCGGATCGATGCCTGGGTCCTTGCCGAGTTGTCTCGGCGCGAACTCGTGCCCGCGATCTGGTTGCCGGATCCCGCGGTCCGCACGGAGCGCGAACGGGCCCGCTATCGCCTCCATCTGGTGCGCCACCGAACCATGTTCAAGAACCGGATCCACGCCACCCTGATGGCCTTTGGCAAACCCTGTCCCGTTTCCGATCTGTTCGGCAGCGGCGGGCGCCGGCTGCTGTCGCGGTTGGAGTTGCCCGAGCCATGGACGGCCAACATTGCCGACGCGCTGGAGCACATCGATCGGTTGGATGCCGAGATCGACGAGTGCACCGCGGAATTGCGCCATCTTGGCGAAGATCACCCCTACGCCAAGCTGCTCACGTCGATCCCGGGCGGCGTCTGTTAGTTCCCAGCCCTGATTCGTGTTCGACGTCGTGGACCCGACGGGCGCCGCTCATCCGGTGCCCTCAACTGGCACCGGCGCGATTCAAGGTGACCTCCGGCCCTAACTCGGCGCGCGGAAACCGGCGACGTCTGGGCGTTGCCGGCCGGCGGCGCAGGCACGCACCCTCGTCGATTTCCACGCACCCACGGCGCCGAGGCCGCCATGGCCCGGGCGCGCGCGTCGCAATCGTCGACTTCGCCGCCACCAGCAATCTTGCGGCAGCACGGCGGTACGGGCTCACGCCGTCGGGCACGATGGCCCACTCCGGCATCGAGGCGTTCGCTCGCGGGGATGCGTCCTTCGCAGCCTTTGCCGAGGACATTCCCGAATATCCGACGTTCCTGAGAGCGTCTGGGTGACACCATCCTGAAGCAGGCGTTGCGCGCCCTTGCGAAGCGAGAGCTGTCGCTGGTGGCGAACGATGATGGCGATGCCCGCGCTCGCGCGGTGATCAGCGCGCCAATTCTCGTGATGCGGACGCGTTCGGTCAGTACGCCGGCAATCCGCTGGACACGGCGATGGTGCGGTCGTCGAGGCGGAAACTGAGAGCCGGCCTGACGTCGACGACACCGTCGACACCGTGAATGAGGTCGACGAGGATCTCAACTTGGCTGCGCCGCTCCATCACCCCGCTGATGTCGACGACACCCTCGCGGACACTCACCGCGAACTCTGCGGGATTGAACCACATGGTGCCGACGATCACTCCCTGCAAGACGTGGTTGCGAATGTCTTCATCGGCGCGCAGGAAGCTCTTGAGCAGATCACTCCGACTGACGATACCGATCAGGTGCCCTCTATTCACCACCAGGAGTTGATTCACCGCATGCTTGCGCATCAGTCTCGCGGCGACAGCGAGACGTGCATCGGGCTCGACGGTCACGGGTGGTGCTGTCATCAGACCTCGGGCCGTGGAGGCCGCTGCCTTCGAGCGCCGATGCCTGGCTCGTGGTCCGAAACCGGTCGGTGGCGTTTGACCCGCCTCCGACTTGAGCACAAGGTCTGTCTCCGACACGATGCCCACGGGCCGCCCGTCGGTATCCACGACTGGGACTGCGTTGACGTGGTGCTCCGCCAGCAGGCGCTCGATCTGTTTGAACGTCGCCTCTGGTGTGACCGTGAGTACATCACGGCTCATCACATCGCTCACCACAAGGTGCAGTGAACTGGCAGCGGGAGGGGATCGGACCATCCTGCCGTCGACGCGATCAGACCCGTGCACCGCGAGGTTCATGATCATGGAGTACGGCACCGGACGCTGGTCCGCAAGTGCCGGATGTCGCCAAATCCGTGACCTTCGCCTCGGATCACTCTCACCATGCTCGGGGCACAGCCCCGAGGGAGCATCATGCTGCAGCCCGCGGTGCTCGGGCCAGATGCGCGACGAACCAGTCACGTGCGAGCTGCGCGACCTCCTCCAATGCCCCCGGTTCCTCGAAGAGGTGGGTGGCGCCGGCGACCACCGCGAGCTGGCTCTCGCACACGAGTCTGGCCCGTGCCTCGCGGTTGAGTTCGAGCACGATGCGGTCGTGGCCGCCCACGATCAGCAGCGTGGGGGCGCGCACCTTCGCCAGGCGTGACCCCACAAGGTCAGGGCGTCCGCCGCGGGACACGATCGCCGCCACGTCGACGGCCTGCTCGGCTGCGGCCCAGAGTGTGGCGGCCGCGCCGGTACTGGCCCCAAAGTATGCAATGGCCATGCCGTGTGCTGCAGGCTGCGCCCGCAGCCAGGCGGTGACTTCGACGAGCCTGCGGCCCAGCAACTCGATGTCGAACACGTTGGCGCGGCTCAGCTCCTCGGCGGGGGTGAGCAGGTCGAAGAGCAGCGTGCCCAGCCCTGCCTCCTGGAGCTCCGAGGCGACGAAGCGATTCCGGGGACTGTGGCGGCTGCTGCTACTGCCATGCGCGAAGACGACCACGCAGGCGGCGTTCTTGGGCAGCGTGAGGGTGCCTTCGAGCTGGATCTGCCCGACCGGCACGACCACGTCCTCGCTGGGTGGGTCGGCCGCTGCGGCTGGGGCGGGAGCCGGCGCTGCACCGGGCGCGGTGGTTGCCTGCGCCAGGAGCTCGACGACGTCCTCGTCGGACAGCTGGGAGAAGTTCTCGTAGAACTGGCCGATGGCGAAGAACCAGGCAGGGGTTTCCAGGCAGACCACAACGTCGGCGACATCGCGGAGCCGCGCGATCGAATCGCGCGGTCCCACCGGCACCGCCAGGATCACCCGCGACGCGCCCTGGGCTCGCACCACCTGACACGCGGCCCTGGCGGTCGAGCCGGTGGCGATCCCGTCATCGACCACGATGGCCGTCCGCCCGTGCAGGTCGACACGCAAGCGGCCATCCCGGTACCGGCGCACGCGGCGCTCCAGCTCGGCTCGCTCGCTCGCCTCGACCGCGGCCACCTCGCTGGCGCTCACGCCGGTCTCGACGACGACTCGCGGCTCGATGACCCGCACCCCACCCTCACCGATGGCTCCCATGGCCAGCTCCGGCTGGAAGGGCACGCCGAGCTTGCGCACGACGACGACATCGAGCGGAGCACGCAGCGCTCGCGCCACCTCGAAGGCGACGGGCACGCCGCCCCGGGGCAACCCCAGCACCACCGCATCCGTGACGCCCAGCTGCACGATGCGCTCCGCCAGACGGCGTCCGGCGTCGCCACGATCCACGAACCCCAGCGCCTGATCATCAGCTATCCAGCGCATCATCTGTGCCTCCGCAACCTCACGGGTCGATGAGCCCCATCAAGGCACCTGCCGCGCCGTCGGACCAGGGCCAGAGGTCGTGTTCCCGTGTGACCTTCGCCTCCGAGACTGTCACATCAGCAGCTGGACGGCGCTGACCTTGCGCTCCATCTCTCCCAGTCCACGCCGATGCGGTCGTCGATCTTGATGACGGTGGACGTGCGATGCTGCGGGCCATGCGTCGTGTGCCCCGCGCGCTGTTCGTGCCGGCGGAGGACGCATCCACCGCTGAGCTCGACGCTCCGGTGGCAATCTGTGATGAGCAGGTCACGACCCAGCCCTCGCTTGGCTGCGATGCTCAAGGCTCTCGCACTCACAGGCCGCGAGACCTTCCTCGAGGTGGGCACCGGGTACGGGTACCAGACGGCGCTGCTGGCTCGCCTGGCACGATACGTCTGGAGCATCGAGCGGTGGGCGGACCTGGCAGCGGCCGCCCGCGCCAACCTGGCGACCGCGGGCATCACCCCGATTCGTGCGCCTCGTCGGCGTTCGCGGCTTCCACCGATGACGTCGCTCGTCGCCGCGCGCGCTCATCTGTGCCGGGGCAGACTCAACGGTGGCACGCCGCATCGACGCGCACCCGGGTTTCAACCCGCGAGTGTGGCTCACGGAACTGACCGGCGGTCAGCTCGGCCGGCACGACCCGTTGTAAACGGACTCGACCGCGCGTAGAATCGTGGGTTGCGGGTCTACTCGTCAGAGACGGCGGGTGGGCGGCCCGGATCGGTGGTGGCCCATCGGTCCGGACGAGGGTCGAGCCTGAGGGCCACCGAAGGGCACCGCCTCCCGTACTTGAGAGGCTCCACACCGAAAGATGTGGGGCTTTTTGGTAGTTGCGCCGATCTCCTCGCGCCATTCAGGCCTTGGTTTCCGGGACGTTCGGCCCTGGCGGCCGCTACGCGGAGGCCTACGCTGGAGTTGAGCGCCAGCTGGCGCCCACTGGAGGTGCATCGTGGCCGCACTCATGATCGCGGTCGTGACCGTTGCGTGTGTCGCGCTCGTCGTTGGCTTGTTCTCGCTCCGCTTGGTGCAGCAGTACCAGCTGGGTGTTCAGTTCCGTCTCGGCAAAGTGATCGCGGTGCGCCAACCGGGTCTGCGTCCCATCATCCCGGTCGTCGACCAGCTGCGGCACGTCTCGCTGCGCATCGTGACCATGCCGATCCAGTCGCAGGGCATCATCACCCGCGACAACGTCAGCATCGGCGTGGCCGCCGTGGCGTACTTCCGCGTCGTCGATGCGGTGAAATCCGTAGTCGCCATCGAGGACGTCGCCGCCGCCATCCAGCAGATCGCGCAGACCACGCTGCGCAAGGTCGTGGGTCAGCACACGCTCGACGAGATCCTGACGGAGACGGACAAGATCAACCAGAACATCCGCGGCATCCTCGACGTCATCACCGAGGACTGGGGTGTTGTCGTCACCCTCGTCGAGCTCAAGGACATCCAGCTTCCCGAGGCCATGAAGCGAGCCATGGCTAAGCAGGCTGAGGCAGAGCGCGAGAAGCGCGCCAAGATCATCGCTGCGGAAGGCGAGGCGCTGGCAGCAGATCAGCTGGCAGCGGCGTCCGACGTCATGATGGCCCATCCCATCGCTCTCCAGCTGCGCACGCTGCAGACGCTGGTCGAACTCGGTGTCGACAAGAACACAACCGTCATCTTCCCCGCCCCGCTGATGAACACCATCGATGACGTCATCGGATTCCTCGACCATGAAGCGACGGCGGCAAGGGGGCCAACATCGCGCGCCGACACGCCGAGCGGAGCTGTCGCGAACGGCGAGCGGTCACCGCGTTGAAGCGTCGCCACTCATGAAGGCATGACCCAGCGGGCTGTGCCATGACGGGCGCTGATGTGCTGGACGATTCGTTCGGGCGGATCCGTGACATCGTGCACCGAGTGGTCGATGGCCTGAAGCCTGATCACGTCGGCGTGCGTCTTGACCCTGAAGCGAACTCGATCGGGTGGCTGCTTTGGCACCTGACCCGCATCCAAGACGACCATGTCGCGGCAGTGGCAGAGACGGAGCAGGTATGGACGTCGGCGGGCTGGGCAGGGCGTTTCGACCTGCCGCTCGATGTATCGGACACCGGGTACGGCCACACCGCCCAGCAGGTTGCGGTTGTCACCAGCACTCCCACCATGCTCCGCGAGTACCACGACGCCGTGTGCGATAGGACACTCGAGTTCGTGCGGCAACTGACCGAGGCTGCTATGGAGCGCGTCGTGGACACGCGTTGGGACCCGCCCGTGACTCTGGGTATACGGCTCGTCAGCGTTGTCGCGGACGATCTCCAGCATGCCGGACAGGCCGCTTACATCCGTGGGATCCTCGAGCGCGGCGCCCACCGTGGCAGCACCTGAGGGTCACATTCCTGACGTGCCTGGTCAAGGCTGCTGTTGACCACGAGCCCAACCAGCTCTCGTCGCGGCCCGTTGCAATTTGTTGAAACGCGTTCGCTGACACGGAGGGCACGTAGCGGATGTGTGCCGACGAGGACCACCCTCATTCAGAAGCGGCGGCCGCCGTCCACGCGCGGGTTCGCATCCACGTCGGGTCGGGCGCCTCACGTAGAGGGGGTGAACGTACCGCGGTTGTCCGGGAGCGAGTGTCCACTCAAAGGGAGACGCCTCGCGCTTCGTCGGCGCGAGGCTCCCTAACCTCAGCTCAAGCGGACTCCAATTGCCCGAGGCCCTTCTGGCTCTGCTCGACCTCAAAGGTAACCTTCTCGCCGCCGCGGAGGCTGTCGAACTCCTCGACGCCACTACGGTGGAAGAAGTAGTCCGTGCCATCGGGGGCGGCGATGAAGCCGAACCCGCTCCGACACGAGCTTCTTGATGGTGCCTCTGTTCACGTCATTGCTCCTTCTTCTCGAACACAATTGCTCACTGGCGCTGGATCGGTCCGAGAAGCTGGAACGGGAACCTTCGCAGATCTGTCACGTTGGCGGATGGCCCCGTGCTACCCATTCAGTCGACCGCTCGATCATTCACCCGAGGGACTGGTGGCGATGGTCAGCCTGCGACTACCGGCTTGTTGCACCGCGACCGCCAATAGCCTGTACCTGCCTTGCGTGAGTTATGTGTCCGTCGCATTTCCACACGTAACGGCGCTGACTGTTGCGTCGTCCCGGCGGCATAACATCGGCGGCTCTCAGTCGCTTCGCCGATGCTCTGGCATGCGAACAGGATCGACCAGCCCGGCGGCGCCGGGACCGGCGAAAGAGCTTGAGAGTGCCACCGGCCGCGGTGGGAATCAACCGCTGAGAAAGCTGAGAGGCCGATGGGTGCCCTGGCTTTAGGTTGAGCCGCATTCTTGGACCTACGCTACTGTCGCGGGTGCTGCCGGGGCCGGCGACAGGGTCACCAGAGGAGTGGCCGTCGATGCCGACGCCGGTGTCGGCGGCAGCCCCGGATCAACCCAGCCTTGTGGCCTGCACCTTCCGTGTCCGCACACCGGAGCCCCTGAGGCGCGCACGCACGGCGGCTCGCTCAGCTCGAGCCAGGGCCTTGGGGGGGTCTGAGAGCCATCACAGCTCCGCAAATGCTCGGGCCCGGATCTGGGGCAGGCTTCGCACTCCCACCAGCGCCGCAGGGATCACTCGCGGCGATACACGTCGGGCGAAACCGCCACGGACTGACTATGCGCCCTCCCTCCGGTATGGACTCGTGGCGGCCGAGCACCAGCGCAGCCCCAGGTTGCATTGCCCCCGGCAAAGCGAGCGAGCACCTCTCGTTGCAGAGACTCCTCGAAGTACGTGAACACCGGGTTGCGGCACAGCACGAGGTCGTAGGGACCGCCGATGACAGCGGTGCGGACATCGTGCTGCGCAATCTCAACGCAGCGGCGGAGCGATGGTCGCAGACACAGCTGGCCGGCACGCTCGTCGAACGCGAGCGACCTCCAGCTATCGGGCAGTTGGCGCACACTCCCCGGTGCGTAGCAGGCCTCGCGCGCCCGCACCAGCGCAGCCGGCTCGACGTCGGTTGCCAGCACATGCAGTGGAGGGTTTGGATAGCGCGTCCGGAGCGCGAGCCGCCACATGATCGACAACGTGTAGGGTTCCTCGCCCGATGCGCAGGCCGCGCTCCACACCTCGAAGCTGGTCCGTCCCCCCATCAGGGCGCGCATGGCGAGTGACGGCAGCACCTCGCGCTGGAGGAAGTCGAAGACGGCGCGGTCCCGGTAGAAGCTCGAGATCGTGATGTGGGTCAGCACGTCGAGCGCCGCCCACTCCTCCCGGTGTCGCTCGAGATATGCGCGATAAGCGAAGAGGTCGCCGAGGCCCAGGGCGGCAGCGCGCCGTCGTACTCTCCTCCACACCTGACGGCGGACCTTGCGAAACCCTGACCAGCGGAGGCGCAGATGTGGGAGCGCCCAGCGAAGGAACTCCACGCACTGCGCTGAGCCACCACCGCGGTGCTCCGCTACGTTGTCGGTCCATCCGCCTATGAGACCCGACGTTCGTGTCATGTCATCTCAGAGCCTCGCCAGACCACGGAGCCGCTGTCGGCACCCAGGCATCCGCGACGTCCGCCTGCCCAGGCTATGCGGCGCAGTCTCAGTGCACAGCAAGAGCGGACGGAGTGGGTGAATATTGCCGAGATGGACGTCTTCGGCCACGCCGGGCATGTCATCGCCATGGTGACGCTGGTGATCGCGGCACTCGTGATCGTTCCACTCGCCCGCCTCCTTCCACAGTCTGTGGTCACTGGCTTGTGCGTGCTCCTGGGCGCCTTCTTGATCGTCAACGCCATCGTCTACCAGGGCGTTGTAGTTGCAGGCGGAGCCTGGTCGGTCTCCGCGTCTCTCCCCCTCTATCTCTGTGACATCGCCGAGTTCGTCGTCGGCGCGGCCTTGATCTGGCCCTCGCCGCAACTCGTCGAGATCAGCTGGTTCTGGGCGATCGCGGGCGCGACGCAGGCAGTCATCACCCCCAACCAGGATGTCTCCTTCCCCTCCTATGGCTGGCTGGAGTTCTACGGCGGCCACCTCGGCGTCATCATCGGCGCGCTGGTCCTCGTCGTTGCACGCGGGGTCCATCCCCGGCCCGGCGCGGTCCGCCGGGTCTATACGATCACCGCCGCCTACATGGCCGCCACCGGCATCATTGACGCTGTCACCGGCGGGAACTACAACTTTCTCCGCTCCCCCGCCGAAGGCAGCCTGCTCACCGTCTTCGGGCCGTGGCCCGTGTACATCGTGGCGGCCGCAGCTCTGGCCCTGATCATCTTCGTCATCCTCGACCTGCCCTTCTGGCCGGAGCGGCGTCGCCGCCGACGGACGCAGGCTGGGACGACCGGCGGCCCCGAACCGCTTCGGGCTCGCGAGGGGTGAGACGGCAGCTCACCTCTGCGATGGTCCACATCGGGGAGGTGCACGACGAGCACGGGGAGACGGCTGTGGTGCACCACGGTGTGGCTGACGCCACCGAGCAGGATGGAGGCGACGTCACCGCGGTCGCGAGAGCCGACGACGGTGAGGTCGTGACCGCCGGTCCCGGCTTGGTCGAGGGTGGTGTCGGCCGGCGCGGCCGCAGTGCTCACGGCGCTCGCCGAGAGGCCTTCGGGCAGTTGCGCTGAAGCCGCGTCGAGAGCGGCCTGGGCCTTCAAGCGGGTGGCATTGAGGCACGTATCGAGGGCTTCCTGGGAGAGCGCGGGCAGCATGGCCGGCCAGGCGAGCGCTGTGCTGCAGACGGTGATGAGTGCGGGGAACTCGCAGCGCCACGACTGTGATCTCCATGCCGCCTGCAATTACCGCGTCGATAGCCGTGACGTTCGCCTCTATCCCAATCGCCCTCCCGTTGCGAGCATGGATTGCAGGAGAACAGTCTTTCATGACCACTGCAGTCACGGAAATGCGGCAGCCGGCCGCGCTGGCAGCCGATATGGGTGTTCCCGCAGCGATGCTCGAGCCCTACGGCGACGGCGTCGCCAAGATCAAGCTCGAGGCCGCTGACGCGCTCCAGGCGCACCAGCTCGCGAAGTACGTGCTCATGACCGCGGTGACCCCCACACCGTTCGGTGAGGGCAAGACGGTGACCGCGATCGGCCTGGGCGACGGGCTGCGCCATATTGGCCGCCGCGCCGTGGTGACGCTGCGCCAGAGCTCGATGGGACCGACGTTCGGGGTAAAGGGTGGTGGCGCTGGTGGCGGCCGGAGCCGTCTCGTCCCCTTCGACCGCGTGCTCCTGCAGCTCACCGGCGACATGCATGCGGTAACGTCGGCGCACAACCTGCTCGCCGCGATGTTCGACAATCATCTCTTTCACGGCAACCCGCTCGGCATCGATGCGAGCAGCGTTACGTGGCCGCGCGTGCTCGACATCGACGACCGCGCGCTCCGCAACATCGTGATCGGCCTCGGGGGGCACGAGGACGGCATTCCCCGGCAGGCGGGTTTCGAGATCACCGCGGCCTCTGAGGTGATGGCGATCCTGGCGCTCTGCAGCTCACTGCAGGATCTTCGCGAGCGCCTCGGTCGCATCGTTGTCGGTACCACACTTGACGGAGAGCCTGTCACGGCTGAAAGCCTGCGCGCCGCGGGGGCGATGGCGGTGATCATGCGCGACGCAGTGAAACCGAACCTCGTGCAAACGGCTGAGGGAACGCCGGTGCTCGTGCACGCCGGGCCGTTCGGCAACATCGCACACGGGAATTCGTCGGTCATCGCCGACCGGTTCGCGATTCACGGCGCGGACGTGGTGGTCACCGAAGCGGGTTTCGGGGCGGACATGGGAGCCGAGCGTTTCTTCAACATCAAGTGTCGCGTCAGCGGTCTTCGCCCCGACGCCGCGGTGATCGTTGCCACCGTGCGCGCGCTCAAGGTGCACTCGGGCAAGTACCACGTCGCCTCCGGGCATGGGCTTCCCGCAGAGCTTGGCGAGGAGCACCCCGAGGATGTGGTCGCCGGCGCCGTCAATCTCGAGCGCCAGGTCGATAACGTGCGCCGCCACGGCATTCCCGCGGTGATCGCGATCAACGCTATGCCCGCCGACCATCCGTCGGAGGTCGCCGCGGTCGCCGAGGTTTCCACCGCGATGCGAGCGCATGCGGTGGTCAGCACGTCGTATGCGGACGGTGGCGCCGGCGCGGCGGAACTCGCCGAGGCGGTGCTCGACGCAGCCGATCAGCGCGGTGGCTTCACCTTCCTCTACCCCGACTCCATGCCGCTTGAGCAGAAGATCGTGACGGTCGCGCGCGAGATGTACGGCGCCGCCGGCGTGGAGTTTGCGCCGACGGCACGCGGGGCGCTGGAGCGCTGTGAGCGCGACGGATACGGGCGCCTGCCCATATGCATCGCCAAGACGCATCTCTCACTGTCACACGATCCCGCGCTGGTCGGGGCTCCCTCCGGGTACATGCTACCGATCCACGACGTGCACGTGTCCGCGGGTGCGGGGTTCGTGTATGCGCTGGCAGGTGACGTGACGACCATGCCCGGCCTGCCCACGCACCCGGCGGCGGAGCACGTCGACGTCGACCAGAACGGAAACCCGATCGGCCTCTTCTGACCTTTCCTGGCAGCGCTGACTGCAGCACCTGCCCGCCCAGCCTAACGTGTGAACCACCCGTGCCTGCTTCTTATCCTCAGCCCCAACCGAGGTACCGCTTGGGACCGAACCAGGCAGTCTTGGTCAGTCCGAGGACGCGACCGCAGAGCTTGAGTCGGTCGGCTTCGAATGTGGCGGGTCGGCTAGTCGGGTAGTTCCCGCTCAGAGCTCCTGGGGCAGCACGTAGTCGACGAGCTCGGCGTCCCCGGGACCGCGTCCGCTCCAGCTCCCGGCGGGTATGCTCAGGGTGACGAGCGCCGCGGTCGGAAACCCCTGCTTGAGGCGATCCAGCTCGGCTCCGCGACCTGCGAGCGTCAGGGCGAGATCCTGGAGGCCCGGGTTGTGGCCGATCAGCATGACCGACCTAATCACATCAGGAATCGAAGTCCCTAATCTCGACCCGGAGAACAGGCGGTCGGCGGGGGCGGCAAGAACGCACGGTCACCGCGATCGGCGCAGCGGCCGCGGGAAAGCGCTGATCGGTTGGGGGTCCCTCCCGATTTGTACGCTCGGGGCTCCGCCGAGGTGGGCGCGATGAGGGCAGTTCGTACGGAACGCTCGCGCCACGTGGATGTCGTCCGAAAATCATGTGTCTTCCTGCGGCGCGCTCTGGGACCAAAGGCCCTGGCATGTCGCCTCGCCCCTGTCGATCATGGGCGCAAGACGCCGAGGAGATGGTAGTGAACCAGGAGATCCCGATCGCGCGTATCGCGGGTATCCGCGTCGCGGCACACTGGAGTGTGTTGGTGATCGGTGCGCTCCTCGCCTGGAGCGTGGCTGCCGGAGTGATCCCAGTCGCCGCGCCGGGCACCTCAGTGCTCATCGCCTGGCTGGTTGGAACCGGAACCGCCGTGCTCCTCATCGCCTCGCTGACGGCGCACGAACTGGCCCACTCGCTCGTGGCGCGTCAGCGGGGGGTCGCGGTTGAGGGCATCACCCTTTGGGTCTTTGGTGGCGTCTCTCACATCAAGGGCGATTGGGGATCGGCGCGAACCGAGATCGCTGTTGCGGTTGCAGGGCCGGCAACGACTCTCATCCTGGCTGGCTTGTTCTATGGCATCGCCGCCGCCCTGGACGCCGTCGGTGCGCCCCCTCTGGCGGTGGTGGTTCCCTGGTGGCTGGCGGTGGTAAACGTCACCCTCCTTGTCTTCAATACCGTGCCCGCCTTCCCGCTCGACGGTGGTCGCATTCTGCGCGGCATCCTCTGGGCGCACCGCGGTGACCGGGCATCGGCGACGAGGTCCGCCGCGCTTTGGGGCCGCATCTTCGCCTTCTTCCTGATGGCGGCGGGGCTTGTGGACTTTTTCCTAACCAGTGATATCGGCGGTATATGGCTCGTTTTTATCGGGTGGTTCCTCGAGACGGCGAATCGTGCCGAGGTTCAGGGTGAGAGTGTGCAGCGCATGCTCGCCGGCGTCACGGTCGGACAGGTGATGACGCCGAATCCTGTGGTGGTCCCTGGCTGGGTCAGTGTCGACGTACTCATCGAGCAGTACGCGATGCGCTACCACTTCACGACGTTTCCCATCCACGACATTAGCGGCCACATTCAGGGGTTGGTCACCCTACGCGGCATGAAACGGGTTGCCGTCGCGGAGCGCGGACACATGCGCGCCGCCGATATCGCCATACCACTGGAACAGGTCCCCACCGCGGCCTCCGGGGATCCTCTGGTCGACCTGCTCCCGAGGCTCGGCATTTCCAGCGATGGTCGCGCGCTGGTATTCGATGGAGACCAGCTGGTGGGGATCGTGTCGCCCAGCGATATAGCCCGACGCATGCAGCTGGGCGAGTTGCGAGTCATGCCTCCTCGCGCTGCATAGACGGAGCCGGACCGAGCGCCGCGATGACAACGGCACACGCTGTGGTCTGCGGTTCAAACCTCAGGCTAAGTCCGCTCTAATGAGATTGACTCGATCCCGACCAAATCGGGCACCTTGATATTCACATCGGCTCTCGCGAGGCCCGCAGGGGTTGTTGCAAGAACGACTTGCGCCACGGTGGGTCCAGTTTAGAAACGGAGGCGCCAGCCCGGTTTACGCTCCCCGATCGCGGCTAACCTCACATTACGAGATCTCGGGTATTCGGAATGCCGGGCGGTTGATCTCAGCCTCTACGCACAGGGGCTGATCTCGTGTTCGATCACTCCAGCCCACCAGCCCAACAGTGCCGTACAGCTTCCGCTTGATCCGCACCAGGATGCCCAAGCCCGGGTTCGGTCCCACCACATAGGAGCCGTCGGGCCGAACCGCCAGTGGTTCGCGCGGACCGCGGGTGAGTACCACAAACTTCGGCCCGTTCCTGCGCGACTGTAACCGGGGTCCTACCTGCCGTTGGCATTCGGGACCAATGACCCCTGCGAGCCTGGCCCTGAGGCACTTGCGCGCCGGATCCTCGACGCGCAGCGTCTGTCGCAGACATGAAAGACAAGGTGCATTTCGTCATGCAGATTGACCGGGTGAGAGCGCCTCTCGCCTGTGGGCCGGTCGACCGTCGTGAGGTAATCGATGAGACTTGACGACGACGTGGTGACGACATCCGACCCGGGCGACGCGGGCCGGGCAGCCACTGAGGAGCTTCGATTGGGAGGGTCGGCGAAAATCGAGGGTTGCGATCCTCCTTCGCGGTAGCGCTCGTGGTTCTCGAACCTGAGGCACTTCTCGCCGTCCAGCTAGCAGCGCAAGTCTTGGTTACCGTGACCGCTGCGAAGCGGGACCTTCGGCTCTGTTTCGGGGTCCCTCGGCTGGTCAACCTTAATAGTGAGCCAGCACGAATGGAGGTGTCGCTATGACCGACACAGAAACCCTGACCCAGCTCCCTGCGCACCGGGTGTTTGGTCGGACCCTCGGTGATTTTCTGCGATCGCCGCTCTTCCCGGTGCTGGGCCTGACGAGTGATGACCCTATGCGTCTCGAAGAGTTCACCGACGATGGCCACTTGGTCGTCTGCGCTGAGCTGCCATGCGTCGATCCTGAGAAGGACATACAAGTTCCCGCCGAGGATGCGTTGCTGACGATCCGTGGCGAGAGGCGCAACGAGATCGAGTACGAGGCCAGAGGACGCCATTTCTCCGAGATGCGATATGGCTTGTCCTCACGCACGATCCCCTTTCCGTGGGGAGCAGCGAGAAAGATGTGACCGCGAGCTACCGCGATGGCATCCTGGAGATCCGGAGCGCACTAGCGAGTCCACCGGCTGCCAAGCCGGTGGCGCACCTGGCGATCAAGCACTGAGCTGAAGGTCGCCGGATTGTCCCGACGGCCCTTCGCTCGGGATGCCGAACCAATGCTCACCCACCTCACACCACGCCAGACTCCGCCCTCCCAGCGGCGCCAGCCAGGCTTGTTCACGAATGCCCGGCACGAGTTTGGAGTCACCCGACGGCCGTACTCCGGCATTGGCCAGGCCGTCATCCGCGAGGAGTTACGCCGCCGTCGAGTCAGCGCTTACCTGCATTTGCGCAAGCCACTCCCGCGTGGGCGGGTGCTGCGGGTGGTCTTGATGGTGATGACCCTGTTCGTGGCGCTTGGGACGGGCGCGGTTGGTGCCGCCTTCGCGGGCTACAACGCCTACAAGGGTCAGCTTCCCGATGCCCCCACCATCGTGAACATGGAGCCGCAGATCGACACGGACGTCTATGACGCGACGGGGCAGCTCATCCACGTCTTCCACAATTCGGGCTACCGCCACGTGGAGGTAGCCCTCGCTGATATCTCGCCGTTGTTCAAGGAAGCGATCGTTGACATCGAGGATCGTCACTTCTACACCGAGGGTTCCTTCGACCTGGCTCGACTGATCGAGGCCGGCGTGGCCGACATCACACACAGCAGCACCATCCAGGGGGCGTCGACGATCACCGAGCAACTCGCCAAGCTCAGCCTTTACGGTGGCGCTACCCCACCCCAGAACATCGACTACAAGATCAAGGAGATCGTGCTCGGCAACGAGATCGAGCTCCACTTCAGCAAGGACCAGATCCTCGAGATGTACGTCGACAGGATTTTCTTCGGAAATTACTCAGTGGGGATTGGAACGGCGGCTGAGCTCTATTTCCTCAAGCCGGCCAGTCAACTCGATCTCGCCCAGGCCTCGATGCTCGCCGGTCTCCCACAGTCACCAACGGCCGACGATCCACTCACTCACGGCCCGAAGGTGTTGGTGAACCCCCTCGCGAAGAACCGTCAGGGGGTCGTTCTTGAAGCGATGGTCGCGAATGGTGACATCACCCAGGCGCAGGCCGCGGCGGCCTACGCCGAGAAGCTCACCTTTCATTTGTGGACCGAGTCCGAGCCCAACCTCGACCCCGATTTCGTCGGGTATCTCCAGGGATGGTTGACTGCGAACCTTCCGCAGTACGTGAGCCCTGGTGGCTACGCCATCCACACCACCTTGGACCCCGCCAAGCAGAGCCTCGCATACAACACCGTGCATACCCAGGTGCAGAAGGAGCGAGTCGCTGAGAACATGCGTGACGGGGCGCTGGTGAGCCTGAATCCGCAAAACGGAGAGATCCTCGCCATGGTCGGGACCTGGAACTACGCGGATCCGTTCATTGGCCAGTACAACATGGCCGACACGCCGATCAACCCAGGCTCGACGATCAAGCTCTTCACATACACGGCGGCGATCGCCTCCACCAAGTTCACCATGACCACGCCGATCCTCGATGGGCCGTACACCTTCCCCATTCCAGAAAACCCTGGAGGATATTCGCCCCTCGACTATGACCGGCGCTGGCACGGGGTATGCGAGCTCAAGCAGTGCCTCGGCAACTCGTTCAACATGCCTGCCGTGAAAACCGAGTATGCGACCGGGATCGAGTACATCACCAACCTCGAGGTGGCCATGGGCGTGAGTGCGATCGACGAGGCCTGCACCATCGGCGATCAGACCTACGTCAACCGCCCCGCACCCTATGAGTGGGCTGCCACGCTGGGCTCGCTCACCTGCGGGATCACCTTGCTCGATCTGGCCGACGGTGCGGCGACGCTCGCCGACATGGGTGTGCAGCACAACCCGATGCCGGTCACCAGCATCGTCGCGCAGGCGTCCGGACAGACCCTGTGGAAGTACAACGCCGCTGCGTCAGGGCGTCAGGTCGTGCCCGCCAACGTCGCCTACATCATGAATGAGATCACCAGCAACGATGCCAACCGCCTGCGGGAGTTCGGTGCCAACGGGTACCTGACCCTCAACCCGCACCGAGTGAGCGCGAAAACGGGCACCGCCCCTTACTTCATCGACAACCTCACGGTCGGCTGGACCCCGACCCTGCTGACCGCAGTCTGGGTGGGCAGCGGGACCCAGAGCTGCCTGCAGCCAAAAGACGACGCCTACATGGAGAGGCAGATCCAGCGGGGCAACATTATCGAGGACGGGGAAACTAGCTACGAATATCCCTTCAGCCCCTCGGATCTGCGCCACTACGGATTGCAGCCCATCAACGGTGACTGCGGGCATCTCGACGGCATCGTGTCGGGGTACAGCGGCGCTGCGCCGATCTGGCACGACTACATGTCCGCGGCGCTACGCGGCGTCCCCGCCACCTGGTACGCGCGGCCGGCCGACATCATCGCGTCGGGCTCTGGCGACGACGCCGACTTCTACCTCCCCGGGACCCAGCCCGGCGCTTCGACCAACTGCACGTACTACGGTCCGGTGCCCCTTCCGAGCCAGACCTGTACCTACGAAGGGCCCTGAGTGCCAGCCCCAAGCCTGACGCCGAGCCCAAGCGCTACGCCACCTGCGTCCTCGCCCCCACCGTCGTCCTCCCCGTCACCGACGCTGCCGATCCCTCCCGACCCCTGGTCCCCCAGACCAGCACTTATTTCCCGATACGGGGTGAGTTCGGCTTAGGGTGCTTTCGTCGGGAAATGGTTGGAAATACGACTAGAGCGCGCGTAATGGAATCCGCTGGAATCGCGTCGACATCCACAGAGGTCTATTGCGCGTACCCCATCTCCCCTCTTCCCCATTGTTCTCGTACCTCGAACTCGGCCGCATCGTAAACGAGGCCACCACGGGCGCATGGGATGACCGTTGCGGCTCGGTTTACTCGATTCAACCCTCCCCGGCGCCTGGAGCGGAAGACGGGGGTCTCCCGCGCGAGTACCACTGGCGCGCACGGAGTTGACTTCTCTTATCGGTTCGGTGCCGCTGCGTGAGGAGGTAACTCGCGGGAAGGGAGCGATGCGGCTGCAGTCGCGTTCGGGCGATGAGCTGCGCTGGCCGGTCTTCCCGCTGCTCGGCCTGACTCAGGACTTTCCGATGCGTCTCGAGGAGTTTGTCGACGACGGCCACCTGGTCGTTCGTGCGGAGTTGCCGGGCATCGACCCTGACAAGGACATTCACGTCGTCGTCGACGAGGGTTTGCTGACCATCACCGGCGAACGGCGGAGCGAGACCAAGCAGGATGAGAAGGGGAAGCACTTCTCGGAGATGCAGTACGGCTCGTTTTCACGGACCCTTCCGCTGCCCGATGGCGCAAGTGAGAAGGACGTGACGGCGACGTACCGCGACGGTATCCTGGAAGTCCGGCTCGCCCTGGCGAAGCCCGCACCTCCGAAGGCCGCGGCCACAATTCCGATCAAGCACTGAGCGGCAGCGCCCGCCGAGGTACACACCTCGGCGGGCACTCGTTCGGGCGACCTGTGCCCGCAAAGGAGGACGGCGTGTCGAAAGAGATCCACACGATTCGGGTTTGGGCCTGGAGAGATGGGACACGCGAGCTGGTGTTCTCGGTGGACACCCCGGACGCTCGGCGTGCCGGGCTGTCTCACGTCCGCAAACTGCGGCAAGACCCGACGGTCAATCGCATCGAGATGCGCGAGCATCTGGTCACGATCGATGGCGACAACGCGGCGCTTCCCAGCGGCATCCGCGGCAGTCTGGGTTGGGAACGTACCGATGGTCGGTGGCGCAGGCTGCGTACCAGCGAGGCGCACCTCGAACACCGCCGCGGCTGAGAGCCGGTGTCGTGACCGACCAGCCGGGGTCGCTCCAGCGGCCGGATCGATCCGGATCGATCCGGACCGGTCTGAGGTCACACACGAGATGTGACGTCCGGCCCTTTCACCCCACCTCGCGGGCTCCTAGCCTGTCACTCATGAGCGTCAACGGGAAGCACAGGCGAGGAACCTGATGATGAGCACATCCGATTCGACACTGCAGGAGGCGGTCGTGGCTGAGTTGCGCTGGGACTCCAGCATCAACGCAGCCACCATCGGTGTGAGCGCGCACGACGGCGCCGTCACCCTGTCCGGTCACGTGGCAAGTTACCCGGAGCGCGTCGCAGCCGACAAGGCAGCGAGAAGGATTCGAGGCGTGGTCGCCATCGCCAATGAACTCGACGTGCACCTGCCTGCTTCGTGGCGGCGGGATGACACGGACATCGCCGAGAGTCTTGCACGAGCACTCTCGGAGAGCCCGCTGATCGACCCCGGATCCGTCAAGGCCACCGTCAGCCATGCCTGGGTGCAGCTCGAGGGTGGGGTGAACTGGGCATACCAGCGCAACACCGCCGAGCGGATCGCGCGCCATGTGGCCGGCGTCGTCGGCATCACCAATGCGCTCAAGCTCACGACGCGCCCAACGGCGCACAACGTGGACAAGGAGATCCGTGCCGCTCTCCATCGGCGGGCCGACCTCGACGCACGCTCCATTCACGTGGAGGTACTGGGCCACGTGGCCACGCTCACGGGCAGCGTCTCCTCACTTGCGGAGGAGCACGCCGCGACCAAGGCAGCGGCAGCAGCCCCAGGGGTCGAGCGCGTCACGAGCCATCTGAGGGTGATGCCGGCGCCAAGTCCTGGTTGGGAGCCCGAACTAGAATGGGCACGCGCGGGGCAGATCATGCAACCGAGCACTGTCGCGTGACCATCGCAATGAGCGCAACCGGCGAGCCGCCACCGGACGATACTGTCGAGGACCTCATCTCGCGCGAGCACGCGCTCATTCGTCGGCACCTCAATCACATCCGCCGAGTCGCTGACGAGGCGCAGCATGAGGTGACGCTCTGCACACCTGGGTACGGGCCACCCGCACGTCGAGGCGCCTGATCTGATGGCAGGCCCCGACGATCCAACGCGTCGTCTCACTGTTGCCGAGGTAATGACGACGGACGTCGTGACGGTGTCGACATCCACACCCGTCAAGGAGGCGGCCGGGCTGATGAGTGAGCGACGGATCGCCGCAATCCCGGTCATCGGCGCGGATGGAACGCTGGTTGGCATCATCTCGGAGACTGACTTCATCGGCAAACGCGTGGACGTCGAAGTGGTGGGCGAGCTGATGTCGGCTCCTGTCGTGACGGCCCGGCCGGGCGACCCTGTCCCGCTGGTGGCGAGGATCCTGCTGGCTCGCAACGTGAAGAGCCTTCCGGTCGTCGACGACGGCGCTCAGGTCGTCGGCATCGTGAGCCGCGCGGATCTGTTGAAGGTGTTCCTCCGGAGTGACCGGGACATCCGAAGGGACGTCATCGCGAGCATTGCGGCCAGCGCAATCGACGTTGAGCCCCCAGGCATCGGGGTGACCGTGATCGACGGCGTCGTCACCTTGACCGGGACGGTCAGGACGACCGGCGACATCGGGCGTGTCACGACTGCGGCGATCGCAGTGAGTGGCGTTGTCCACGTCCGAAGCGACGACGTGTCCTCCGTTGATCGACGTGGGTCATAGGATGGGTTTCATGCGCGCGACCTTCGAGAGCCGGTCAGGTGCCGAGACGACCCCATCGCTGTGCTGTCCTGACGCAGCCTCCAAGCATCGGTCGATCGCGACCAAAAACCGCTACATGGAGGGTTGCTGACATGTTTTCCATCATCCTCACCGGGACTGACGGATCGGATTCCGGGGATCGCGCGGTCACTTTCGCGAAGGAGCTCGCCCGCGATCAGAAGTCCCGGCTGATCGTCGTCCACGTCGATGAGCTGGTTCCGGGGCACGGGGGCGCACATCACATTCAGGCGATGGAGCCTGAACTTAAAACGAAGATCGCGGATCAGGTCACCCAGGCGCGGTCTGAAGGCCTCGACGTCGAGTTCGAGACGTATCAGGTCGGCCCCAGCAGCCCGGCTCACGCGATCGCGGACGCCGCGGCGAAGTCGGGCGCTGACCTCATCGTGCTCGGCAGCGTCGGCAGCGGGCCGCTCAAGGGCCTCCTCCTGGGGAGCGTCGCACATCGGTTGCTGCAGATCGCACCCTGCCCCGTGCTCATCATCCCCACCAGGAACCACTGATTCCGAGCGCCACAACTGGACCGAACGTCTCCCGGTCACCGCGGACCTCAAACCGGAGCGGCCGCCCGGTCGATACGGCATGGCTCCACATGGAGATCCCACCAATCTGATGATGGTGGGCGCCGCCGTTCCTTGACGAGCCGATCGATCGTGATCGTGTGGGTGCCGAAAACCAGAATTCCATCATCAGGCGGCGATCTCGTACTCGTGGAGGAGGCCACCCAGCCGGTCACGCCGGCGAACCGCGCTGAGGTCAACCACGCCGGATCCGTGCGGCACGGCACGGGTCGGGGCGCGCTGCTCAAGGGAGCGGTGCGGTCGATGGGCGTTGTAGTGGTCGACGTAGACCTGCAGCACACGTTCGAGGTGGCGCCGGCCGACGATGAGCAGCCGGTCCAGGCACTCTCGGCGCAGGCTGCCGAACCAGCGCTCCGTGATCGCGTTCGCCCGGGGCGCGCGCACCGGGGTGCGGAGGATCCGGACGCCCTCTGAGCGGAACACCTCATCGAACGCCGCGGTGAACTTCGAGTCCCGGTCCCGGCAGCGCGTCGGCGTAGAGTTCCGCGATGACCGTAGAAGCAACTCCGACGATCGCCCCCCACTTGCTGCAGACGTGCGATCGAAGTGTCATCCTGATGGGTGGCGGCGAGTCTGCGCCGGAGCCTGACAGCGAGGCTGCGGTGTGGACAAAAAATGAACGAGGAAGCCGCCAGGTTCGGAGGGTCATCGATGCCCACCTACGAGTTTGGGTGCCGCGATTGCCAGAAGCGCTTCGACGTCATTGCGCCGATCACGGAGCATGCGAAGCTGAAGGGCCAGCCCCCGGCCTGCCCGCAATGCGGGAAGACCGACACTCGGCAGCTGGCCTCGCTCTTCTACTGCAAAATACCGAGTGCTAGGTTTTGAGGGAAGGCGTAAGCGCCGTGGGAGCCCATCACCATAAGAGCGGCACAGAGGATTAGCCCCAACTTCCACCAAGGTCGCAAGTGCTGCTATTCGAGAACGCATCTCGAGCTACGTCGATGCCCAGCTCTCGCGATCGCTCGAACAGGTGATTGCCGCCGTTTCCCAGTACCAGCAGGGTGCGGTTGACGCCCGGGACGTCAACCACGTCATCGAGCACTACTACGACGCAGAGCAGGCACTGTCGCGGTGGCCGGACAGCGGGCGATCTGAGCACCTTCTGCTCTGGTGTGGGCAAGCGCGTTCACCCTCGAGGTTGGCACGCAGGGCCGCGCCTGGTGGGTCAGTGCTGTCAGACCTGTCCGCGTCTCGCTGAGTTTCCGCCGCACGATGGGGTGGACAACGACTGACGCCAGGTCTTGGGTCGGAAGGGCTGTCCGAACTCGAGACAGGGACGTGGGAGACCCATCTCAGTTCTGGCGGTGGTCGCGACGGTGAGATTGATCGATCAGAGCCTTGGCTTCGGGCCTCTCACGAACCTTGCGAGCCAGGGAACTGTCCTCATATGGAGGCGGATCAGCGAGAAGCCGTGCGATCCCAGCTTTCAGGAAGTCCATGGCCTGGTCGTTGGTGTAACTATCGGCGCGGACGCTGAGCGCGCCTGGCTGTTGCAGCGAGGCCCAGCTCGCGCTTCCGTGGGATGATTCCCCCACTGTACATTCGCACCGAGGATCTGCGTGAGCCCGCACCCCATGGCAGAACGTCGCCGCTTCTCGCGCACGTCACTGGCGACCGTGCAGCGGGGGCCGGCGCTCATTTCGATCAACCACGGATCCACATTCCTGATCTGCGCCGCGGACAGCTCCATCGAGTCCCTGGAGGGACAGGGCCAGGGACTGTTCGCCAACGACACCCGATTCCTCTCGCGACACCAGGTTCGGCTCAATGGGCAGCCGCTGCGCGTCGTGGCCTCAAGCCGCTTGTCCTATCAACACGCACGCTGGACGCTGATGGCCGCCGAAGTGGCCTCGCTGGACGGCAACATCTCCGACGTCCGCGTCACCGTCACCTTGGATCGCCTGGTCACCGCTCAGCGTCTGCACGAAGACCTGACCGTGGAGGCCTACGGTGCAGTCCCTGTGCTCCTGCTCCTGGAGGTGATCGTCGCCAGCGACTTCGCCGACCTCTTCGAGGTGCGTACGGAGCGGTGGCAGCGACGCGCCAGCCTCGCCACTACTTGGCACGCGCAGCAGCTGGAGAGCCACTACCGCCGTGATGCATTTGTTCGCCGATGCGTGGTGCGAAGCGACAGCTCGTATCCGGCCACCTACGCCAACGGTGAGCTCCACTTTCCCATCGATCTGCAGCCGAAGCAGCCTTGGCGCGCCTGCCTCCAGTACGACCTGCTTACGTCGCCGCGCGCGCGGCCCAGACTGGCGTCCTGCCCCATTCAGATGCCGGCTGTGAACCGGTCCGACCGGCTCCGCCGCCGCTGGCATCGCACCGTCTCGCGCGTGACCCCAGCCGATCTGCGTGTGCTGCAGGCCTACGAGCAGGCCGTGGAGGACTTCTCAGCGCTGCGCCTCTACGACCTCGACTTCTCGCCGGACGTGTGGTTGCCGGCCGCCGGCATCCCCTGGTTCGTCGCCGTCTTCGGGCGCGATTCGCTGATCGCCTCGATCCAGGCGCTGCCTGTGCATCCATTGTTCGCCATGGGCACACTGCAGAAGCTGAGCATGTGGCAGGCGACCCACGATGACCCGGTTCGTGACGCCGAGCCGGGCAAGATCTGTCACGAGATGCGTGTGGGCGAATGGGCGCAGTTCCACACCATCCCCCATTCTCCGTACTACGGCACCGCCGACGCCACCCCTCTGTATCTGCTGTTGCTGGCAGAAACCTACCGGTGGTTGGGTGACGCCGAGGTACTCCGCCGCTTCCGCGTCACCGCGGAACGCTGCCTCGATTGGATCGACCACTACGGTGACTCCGATGGCGATGGGTTCCAGGAGTACGCGCCCCACACCAAGACCGGGTACCGCAACCAGTCCTGGCGTGACGCCGAGGACGGCGTGCTTGACGAATCGGGTGGCTTCCCGCCGCACCCCATCGGCACCTGCGAGCTCCAAGCCTATGTCTACGCAGCCAAACGAGACGTCGCGGACCTTTTCCAGGCCTGGGGCGATGGCGCCCGCGCCGACCAGCTCCGCGATCAGGCCGACGTGTTGCGCCGGCGCTTCCTCGAGGCCTACTGGCTGGAAGCTGACGGCACTGTGGCCTTCGCCCTCGACGGCCAGAAACGTCGGGTGCGCACGGCAACTTCGAACCCCGGCCACGTGCTGTGGCTGGGCCTGCTCGACGAAGCGCGCGGACAGCGCGTCGCGGACCGATTGATGCAGCCTGACCTGTTCAGCGGTTGGGGCCTCCGGACCCTGTCGAGCGATCACCCCGCCTACGACCCCCACTCATATCAGCGTGGCTCAGTCTGGCCGCACGACACCATGATCGCCGCCGCTGGATTGCGCCGCTACGGACGCGTCGAGGATGCCTGGCGTCTCGTCGACGGCCTGCTCGCCGCCGTCACGTCGTTCGAGCGTGTGCAGATGCCCGAGCTCTTCGCCGGCCTGCCCCGCCGCCGACCGGGCGTGCCCGTACCCTACCAGCAGGCCAACGTGCCCCAGGCTTGGGCGGCGGGCAGCATCTTCCACGCGGTGCGCCTGCTCCTGGGGCTGGAGCCCGACATGCCCTCTCGGCGCATCTACCTCGACCCTGCGCTGCCGCCCTGGTGTCCGGAACTGAAGGTCCACAACGTGCGCGTCGGCAACCAGCGCCTCGCCATCAGCGTCCGACGCCACTCCGACGGGTCATGCGACGCCAACGTAGACGGCGACTGCAGTGACATCGAGATCGTCCACGGGCGTCCTCCCTGGCTGGAGTTGCCCGCCAGCTGAGAGCTGCAACGCCGCAGCGCTCACCACCGGCGACCTCGGCTGGGTACAGCGATGCCCAGCCAGGAAGGACCCTATACTCACCCTCGGCAGCGCTCGCGCTCCAGCGCTTCCAGGAGTGTGCAACGTCGACCAGCTCCAAAGTCTCGCGCAGTCCGCACTTCCATGTTCGGCTCCTCGCAGTGAGCGCGAAGCACGCCCTCGGACGACACTCGGGGTCGCCACGATGGATGAGCGGTTCATCCGGATCCGCGGCCAGCCTGTGGGTGCCGACAATTCGGTTCGCGTTCGGTCAGGGTTGTGCCGCGCCTGCTTGAACTGGCATCGGGCAGGATCGACGGATGGTCATGTCCCTCTGCTACTGGGTGCTGCGTCGCCTCCTGGAGTTGATCGTGCTGCGCGTGCGGCGCGAGGTCGCCAACGAGATCGAGCTGCTGGTGCTGCGTCAGGAAGTCGTGGTGCTGCGACGACAGGTGTCCCGGCCGCGCTTCCGCCCGGCCGACCGGGCGGTGCTCGCCGCGCTGGCGCGGCTGCTGCCCCGGGAACGGTGGGCCAGCCTGATCGTCTGTCCGGCGACGGTGCGCCGCTGGCATCGCGACGCGCTGGCTCGCCGCTGGACCTATGCCCGACGTGGCCCAGGTCGCCCACCCGTCGAGGCCAGGGTGGCAGAGTTGATCGTACGGCTGGCGCGGGAGAACCCGACCTGGGGCTACCGGCGCGTTCAGGGCGAACTCGCCCGGCTTGGCGTCCGGGTCGCCGCCTCGACGGTGCGGCAGGTGCTGCGACGCGCGGGTGTGCCGCCGTCGCCGCGGCGCGCCTCGGAGACCTGGCGCGCGTTTCTCCGGGCGCAGGCCGCCGGGATCGTTGCCTGCGACTTCGTGACCGTGGACACGGTGCTCCTCCGCCGGGTCTACGTGCTCGTGTTCATCGAGCTGCAGACACGGATCCGTGCGAGTCGCGGGGTGACCGCGCATCCGACCGGGGAGTGGGTGACCCAGCAGGCGCGCAACCTCATCAGCGCGTTCACTGATCGCACGGCGCCGATGCGCTTCCTCATCCGGGATCGGGACGCGAAGTTCACGGCGGCCTTCGACGAGGTGTTCCGCTCGGAGGGCATCCGGATCATCCGCACCCCGGCGCGAGCGCCCCGCGCCAACGCGGTCATGGAGCGCTGGTTCTCAAGCTTGCGCCGGGAGTGTCTGGACCGGCTGCTCATCCTCGGCCGGCGCCACCTCGAAGGTGTGCTACAGGTCTACGTCGAGCACTACAACACCCATCGACCGCACCGCTCCCTTGATCAGCGCGCCCCCTGCCAGACCGTATCGGTCGAGTCTTCCAACGGCGTCGACCTCAGCGCGGTTCGCCGGCATGACCGACTCGGCGGTCTCATCCACGAGTACGAGATCGCCGCATGAAACGATGGAACTGGATTCTCGGCACCCACAGGCCATCAGCCCCTTGAGGTCGAGCTCATCGACCTCAAGGTGGTACAGGGCCACCGAGCGCGCCGCCTTCTCGTACGAGCGCACCCGGTACGGATCGCCGCCGGTAATGGCGAGCAGGTCGGCGAACTCCTGGAGTGCCGCAGCAACCGCGTCGTTGGATCGTGCCATCACGCGGCCCTCGCGACCGTCACCCCCATGCGCGGCAGCACGACCGTTTCGTCCAGCTGGACGACCGGGGGCAGCTCGGCCTTCATCTCGGCGGCCAGCGCGACGCCATTGGATTGCGCCATGCCCTGAAGCTACGACGGCGCCGACCGCGGTACCAGGGTCCTTCGGCCCCGGCTGCGCCGGGACCGTTCAAGGTCGTGACCATCTCCCCTACCGACCAGAGCGCACCAGGCGTCAACCTGCTCCTGACGGTTCGCGTGGACGGGGAGGTCACGACCATGGGCGAGCAGCGCAAGACCTCCGCTCGCTCGCAGCAGCCGCACACAATCGTCTGATGTGGGGAACAACCCCGCAGAGCCCCGTCTTCTGACTTGTGGTTCAGGCGCGCTTGTCGTGTAGAGCTCCCTCGCCCATCAAGTCCGCTTCGGTCGTGGGTCAGTTTGACGAGGGAGGCGGGGCACGGTCCTCGTTCGGAGGGAGGGGTTGGTCTCCCCTGGGAGTTGCGACCATGCCCGCCCGCCGGCACATCCCAGCCCTCGATTGCCGACGATCCTTCCGCCGGCCGACCATCCGGCGAATTCATGTAGTGGAAGGGCCGAAGGAGGCCCACAGTGGGCCTCCAACCGATTAGGACCCCGCGTCAGCTGCACAAGTTCAGTGATTGTGGCCTGGAAGCGACCGTAGCGAATCGCCGCCACGGGTGATTGTGTGCGGCCCAGCGGGGAGGCGCTGGATTCGGTGGTGGTTTTGTCGGTGGCGTCGGCGAGAGGGCATGCCCGGTGCCGATCCTGCCGAGACGCAAGCTGTCGGGTTCGCCGGCCGCGTGACGTGCGCTGGCCAGTTCCACGCCGCCGTCGAAGCGTTGATGCACCTCGACACGGAGATGCGCACAGCTGATCCGTTGTTGGCGCGACGGGAGGTTGATGATCAACGCGCCGAAGCGAACCGTGTTGTCATTGCCCACCGCGCGCCGGAACTTGAAGCAGAACACCTCGAGTGAGCCGCCTGCGCTCCATGCTTGCCAAGGCGCTCAGCCGGAGCGGCGCGCGTGCCCTGACCGTACCGGCGGCATCTCGCGACCGTCGTCGTGACCAGGAGCTGGCGGATCCTCGACAGGGGGCTGCTGGTTGTGGTCGTTGTCGAACGCGATCAGGTAGATCGAGGCGATCGTCGTCACGGCCAGGAGCCCGAAGATGGCAAGGGTCAACTGACCGAACCATCCCATCCCGCTCGATATTCCCGGAACGAGGAGCACCATCATCGCGGTGACGAGGCCGAGTCCCGGGGGTAAGAGCCACACCCAGACGGTTCGTCCTTCGCGGTCAACACCGAGCGCGCTCTCGAAACGCTTGAACCCTGCCTCGACCCGCGCCTTGATTGAGGACATCACTACTCCTAGCTTCGTACAATCATGCGCTCCTGGCTCGCGGGGCGTCCGTTGTACTGATCCCAAAATAGCGAGCTGCACCGCACCCGAATGGCTACCTGACGCGGCCTCGAACTGACAGTCGAACGCCCGCTTCGGAAGTGCATGGGCCGTTGTGGGCGCAGATACCTGCAGCGATTGCACAAATGAGAACGAGCGGCGATGCTGCTTTCGCAGGGTCGGGTAAGCCACTCACAGCCTTCCGGCGATCGGCCGAACATTCCTGACGGTCTGCGGGACGCTTGCCGCCCCCCGTCGCTAGGCGCCACCTGACGAGTCAAGCGCAGATGCGGTGGTGCGGAGTCGATTGCACCAGCAACGTCCGGCGTGCACGACCGAACAGCCAAGCCATCTGTATCGCCGCCACGCCCGCGTGTGCCGAGGCCGATCGAGGTGAG
>PLZA01000048.1 GCA_003153505.1 Candidatus Dormiibacterota bacterium | reverse complement strand
TAGCGTCGAGAAGCTGCCGGCGGCGCTGCTCGCGCGTGCGTTCAAGCAGCTTTGGCACCCTGTCAGGCTACCACGAATCAGACTGATCGGTCTTCACAGATCCATCCCGGTCAATGGCTACCCACCGCCGTCTGAGGGCGCAGTCGAGATAGCATTTGCCGGTCCGAAGGAGTAGGATCTGAGCTAAGTACTCATACTAGTCAGTCTGTTTGTGTTTGGCGCTGGTCCGGTCATGATCAGGCCCTTGGAGAATCGACGTGGCACGCGATGGCATGGCGTCCTGCATCCCGGGGTCTGGGCCACCCGACGGCATGGCATCTGGCGCCCCCGGGCCTGAGCCACTCGACGGCATGGGATCGCGCTTTCCTTCCTCGTCGCGGATGGCCCCGTCAGAGCGCGACTAAAGGCTGATAGACCCGAGTGCGCCGATCCCACAGTCGGTCAAGACGGTGCGCAAGTCGGCACATGCCGGCCAGGGCTGTGCCATGAGCGCCTGTGCGACGGATCCGGCGGCAGACCCGAGTACGGAAGGAGCCATCTCTTCGCGTGGTCTTCAGTCCTGTGGCGCTAACGGACGATCTGAACCAGTCACGCTGAAACGATGGATGCCACCAAGTCGGCGGAGGGATCGCCGCATGCCGCGCGGTCTCCACTCACGCGGGTCTCCGTATTGGAGACTCACATATTCGACTGCCCATGGTGTGGTGATCACAATCGCGTCGTGATCCTGACATCACATGGCACCGTCCGTCGGTGTCTGCGCTGTGGTGATGAGACCATCCAAGCTGCGGGGATACACGTCTCACACCCTTCTGCGGCAAATGCGAGGCGATTTCGCAAAGCCTCGAATTCTCCCGCCCATCACGCAACCGGCTGCACTCAGACGACGTCTAAGGAGGTACCGGATGCCCAAGGTGAGCGCTTTTCACACTGAGTCCCTGTCGTACTCGGAGAAGGAGCGGAGCGTCTATCACAACCAAAGCGAGTGTGGCTACGGTAAGAGAGTTACCGAAGACGGCAACGCCATCGCGGGGAGGGTGTTGAACGTGAACTTTGCGACCAGTGTGCCACCCTCGACCGAGAAACGTTGGCTTAACCGGCCGATGCCCCGACCTTGATCGAGGGCGGGCGCAGGTCGCTGCTTTCCTAGCACTTAGGTTCAAGTACTTCCCCTTGGTCAGTTCATCCAGGGACACGAAGGTCTGCTTGTGAACCACGTCCACCGTTCGAATCAACAAACACGCGTGATGCGACACTTTGGCAGCCGACCGGCTCTTGCCGTCTCATTTCACGCGCGAGCGGCGTGCGGCACAGCCGGCGTCGACTCGTAGCGCAAACCGCGGTGCGGTCCCGATGCCCTCGTTCCCAGGGCGTGACCGCGATCCGGAGGTCGTACCCTGCCCTCCGGGTGCCGCACGCAGAGCGCCCGGGAGGCTGTATGCATTGCCGACCATTCGCTGCACCACATCAGTAGGTGCGTCGAGACAGCGTTGTCCGCTGATGACGCCATCGAGCAGCTCGTCTGTCACTCGGGCGCCTCCAAACCGTCGCCCTGGTCTCTTCCGTTCCGGTGACTTCGACATTGAATGGCTTCGCCATGATCTCTCCTTTGACCGGCCAGGTTCTGGTCGTAGTCGATGCACTCGCTGAGCCGCCGACGGGCCCACGACTGATCGCGGGGTGGGGGGCTCGCGTCCGACGGCTCGGGGTGGGCGAAGCGCCTATCGGTCTTTCGTAGGGACGACCAGTACAGGGCATGGCGCGATCTGTAGCAAGCGGTGAGCAACGCTCCCGAGCAGCAACCCTTTCAGGGGTCCGCTGCCCACGCTGCCGAGAACGATCAGGTCGGCTGTGGCCGCGGCGTCAGCGATCGCGTGAGCGGGCCCGCTGTATGTGACGCGATGGACCTCGAAGTCGACGTGGAGACCGTCTGCTTTCAACGCGGCAACCTGCTCGGCAATCCGCGTCTTGATCTCTGGCTCGAGCGCCTGAACGTGGTGCGCACCGCCATGACCAGGCACCAGTTCATCTACGTGGACCACTAGGAGACGAGCCTTCTGATCAACAGCGAGCTCTGTTGCGTATACGAGGGCGAGATCGCCTGCCTTAGAACCGTCGGTCGCGATCAGGATAGCCTTGAACATGTCACCGCCTCATTGAGCAAACCGAGTCGCCGTCATGCGTTCACGGAAACGACGGGGTCGACGTACCGGCTGCCGCTCATGAGACCGTGATCTCGCCTTTCATGTTAGGGGCGTGGACGGTGCACAGGTAGTTGTATGTCCCCGCAACGGTGAACTTCACTTCCCAGGTCGCGCCGGGAGCGAGCGTCTCATCGGTAAGGCATCCGTCATTGCTGTCTTGGAACGTAACCGTGTGCGCCACGGACCCTGTGTTCTTGAACTCAATGACGTCGCCCGTGTGTGCGGTTGCGGCGGCTGGGACAAAGACCAGGCCATCGGTCGCATTGATGGTGACAGTGACGCTTCCAAGCCCACTCACCGCGGCCGTGCCAGGGCACGTGCCCGAGCCACCGCCGGAGCTGGTCACCGGGCCGTTGCCGGTGCCACATCCCACCAGCGCAATCAGAGCTGCCGCGCTCGCGCCCAACGCCAAAACCTGTAGCTTCATGGTTCGAACATCCTCTTAAACCTGGATCTATTGTTTTTATTATAGAACCTAGTTTAAAACCCCGGCGGTACAGGGTTGGAGCCGGCTGGTCGCCGAGCGTTCCGCCGCCCGTCGCGAGGCCGATCGGCTACTCGGGCAGTCCGAGGCGCGCTTACCCCTTGTGGCGATGATGGCCGGGCGTGGCCCGGGCGGCGCATCGCGCTTTCGCCGCCACAGAACTGGTCACCGATGACGGGCATTTGGGCGCTGATCGGCGGCCGGCACGCAGTCTGGCGACCTCGCTTCAAGACCTCGACGGACAGGGCGAGTCGGCAACCTCAGCACGCCACACCGGGTCTGATCGCCTTGTGCGGGACTTCTTGACCACCTCGCGTTTGCCCCTCAACCCAATGGCGAGGCACCTGATCGATCGCAGGCACAGAACTGGCGGCGCCTAGACACCCAGGGCTCGCCATTCAGGTCTGCGCGTGGCATCGATTCCAGCACTCACCCGGGTTGCACAGCGCACCTACTCGAGGTACTCACGCAACCGCCTGGTGCGGGATGGGTGACGGAGTTTGCGAAGCGCCTCTATCTCCATCTGACGAATGCGCTCGCGACTCACACCGAAGCGGTTGCCGACCTCCTCCAACGTCCGCAGTTGACCATCGAGAAGGCCGAAGCGAAGCTGCATGACACGACGTTCGCGCGGGGTCAACGAGTCGAGGACGTTCTCGACTTCGGTGCGCAGCATAGCCAGGGATGCCGCTTCGGGCGGCGCGATCGCTGCTTTGTCCTCCACGAAGTCGCTGATTTGCGCATCGTCGTCCTCCCCGACGGGGGTGCTCAGCGACAGCGGCTCTCTGGAGATCCCAAGGGCTTCGCGGACTTTGTTAGGCGTGATACCCAGCTCCTCGGCAATCTCTTCGTTGTCGGGCTCGCGACCCAGCTCTTGGAGCAGACGCCTGGAGACCCTGCCGACCTTGGTGATGACCTCCCCCATGTGCACGGGGATTCGGATGACGCGAGACTGGTCCGACAGAGCCCGGGTCATTGCCTGGCGGATCCACCAGGTCGCGTACGTCGAGAACTTGTAGCCTCGGTGGTAATCGAACTTCTCCACAGCCCGCATCAGGCCGGTGTTGCCCTCCTGAATGAGGTCAAGGAAGGGCAGGCCGTGGCCGCTGTACCGCTTCGCGATGGAGACGACCAGGCGGAGATTGGCCTCGGTGAGCTTCCTGCGTGCGGCTGCGTCGCCCCGCTCGATGCGCTGTGCGTACTCCACCTCCTCCTCTTTGCGCAACAGCGCGAACTGACTGATCTCCTTGAGGTAGAGGCGGATCGGACCATCGATGTATGAGGTGTCTCCGGCCGTGGCCTCGATTGCCCCCTCGTCCGGCTCGTCGTCTTCGAGGAAGCCATCACCGTCGCTGACTTCAATGCCCATCGCGCGGAACAGCTGAAACACCACCTCCAGCTGGTCGGGCTCTGCCTCGACGACGGGAAAGCTCGCGAGGATCTCGCCGGGAGTCAGGTGGCCCTCCTCCTTGCCCCGGAGGATGAGGAACTCAGCAGCCTGGACCGCCGCGTCATCAGGGCTGCGAGGTGCTACTGCTGCGAGCGCGCTCATCGACTCTTCCGTTGCTGATCCGCGGCGTCGCCCATGACCGCCCACCGGGTGTCTCCAAGCGTCGCGGCGGACACATAGAGGGGAGTCTCCGGTAGCCCCATGCGCCCGCGGAGTCGGCCCGGGATTAGAACACGTCGCTGACCACCGCCTGATGTAGTCAGGCGGTCCATCGGTCGCCTCCTGAGAAGTCGATTCATGGGGACCCACATCGAAAACACCGGATCGAGCTCAGAACACAAGCTCAAGATCAGTTCCCGGACGCCGATGCCACAGTGGATGGAGTCGATGTGAGCCGTCCGGCGCCCTGCTGATGCATCACTGACCAAGCGACGCCATCGCACCGAGTGGAGCGCTACGGGTGTCCGGCACGTGCACGCCATGCCGTCAAGCGGTCTCATGTCGGCATCCGGTGCCGGGAGGATCACCACGCGCAACGGGGCGGGTTCTCCACGATGAGAGGAGTCCTCTCCGGAAATAGGTTGCAACCGGGCGGCGGTTGCTCGTGCTCATCGTCATCTCCGAGCGCCGGATGGACGGCGCCAGCAAGAGTCGACTCAAAAGAACCCATCGGTCTACCTCAGACTACTCCGACGGTACACCGGTGCCCTTCGCTGGCACAAGATGCCTTCGCTGTGACTTGGGGCAGGGGCGTCCGCAAAGTCGAAGGAGTGCTGCTCCTAGCGCTGAGCGGCATGGGTACGGTCGTGATCGCTGGGTAACACGGAAGCCAGGCAACCCAGCTCATCGGCCCGCTGAGTAGATCGGCGCGCGAACCGGGAGTGCTGGCGAGGATCTACGAGTCGACCAGCGCAGCCCCGAGCATGCGAGACCAAGCCAACTCACCAGCTGCAAAGAACGGGAGGAGAGCCGGTGCGAGCGGGTGACGCACTATCACCCGCTCTAGGGAGGGAGGCGAGGTCGACTAGGAAACTACTGCGTCCGTTTGGTGATCGTATCAGATCCTCATGCGTGGTACCCGGCACTCCCCTGGAACGGCGTTCGCACCCCCGTCAGCAGCTCATCAAAGCGGCCTAGCTCAGTATCGCTACAGTAAACGGCCGCCAGGAAGGTCACACAAGGGAAATGCGGGTGACGCGTCGACCCGGAGCACCTATTGGGTCGTCGGCAGGCAGCAATACGGTCGCCGCAATGCGGTGGCGACGATTTCCGAGGCGAATCCACCGTACCGTGTGATCGCGCGACCTGGCGTCATCTCATCGAGGTTCGTTTGGAGGTCTCCGCGCCGGTGCATACCGAAGAGGCCGTGTCCGGAGTTCCCCTCTGAGGTTAGTCCACGCTGGGTTGATCGGCGTTGTCATCCTTCACCCGGCATCGAGTCACCTGGACCTGGAATCCGTTCGGTGCAGCCTCACCAGCTGTCTTACAGTTTTCCGACTTACCGCGCGTCAGTCACCACGGCCGAACAGGTGCATGCAGCCAGTGACGGCACCATTCAGGACTCGACAGTGGTCGGTAGCTGGTCGTAGACGATGTGGTCACCAACAGCCCGCACGCCCTCGGTCAGTCGGTGGGCGCGCAGTGAAGCGTCATGCATGATGTGGCGGATCTCGAAGTCGTCGATCAGCATCAGGTAGTCGCTGAGCAGGCGGCGGTGGCAGCGCCACCACAACGACTCGGAACACATTAGAGCGACGACCGTGCTCGCCGCCGATTCGCGTAACGCGTTGGCGCCGACTGCGAATTCGCGTGTCAGCATGTAATCAGCGTATCCGCGGAAGGAAAGCTGGCGCAGCGCCGTATTGGGCGACTCCGCCGAGGCTTTCCGGAAGCCCCCCAATGCGCGCTCCCACTGATAGGCGATGCTCGCCACCTGAATCCACCGCTCCATCTCAGCGCGACCGAACTGAGGGTTATGCCGACTGCCAGGCGCGGAGCGAATATCGACAACTCGAGCGACTCCAGCTCCACGAAGCAGGCGGACGAATTCCTCCGCCGATATGGTGCCGTGGCCGATGGTCAGCAGGTGCATCAAGCTATGGCTGTGCTCTGTCTGTGCATCAGGGTGGATCTCGAGCGAGTCCCTCAACGGACCGACTGCACGGATGTATCGAGCGCGATTCCGGCTGTGGGGCGCTTCGTCGCTGCGATCACGAGCCAATAATCATGCCGAGGGGCGGGGCCTGAGTCGGAGTGCGGTTTCGGCCGCGGCCCAAAACAGCGGTTCTCTGATGTCAGCGTGAGGCCAGCCTCGAGCCTCCCATTTCTCGCCGGCCAGGCTGTCTGCGGCATACAACAACTGCGCGAAGGGGACCCCACGGAAACGGGCGACCGCGAACAATGCCGCAGCCTCCATCTCCACGGTGATGCAACCCTCGTCCAAGCGGTGTTGCAACTTGGACCGCGTCTCCCGGTATGGGGCGTCGGTCGTCCATGTGCGTCCGACGAGGTGCGGTAGTCTCAGCCCTTCCAGAACGTCCACTGCGATCGTCACTTCTCGCCGATCGGCATCGACGATGCCGTCCGGCGCAAGGTAATGAAAGCTCGTGCCTTCATCCCGCAGTGCCGAATCGGGGACGACCACCTGTCCCAGGGCGAGATCGGGTTGCAGAGCACCCGCACCTCCGCATGCGAAAAAGGCGCCACAACCAGCCCGATCGCTGCTTCCATGAACATCGCGGCCATTGGTGACCCAACGACGGGATGAAAGACGGCAAGGCGTTCGCCCCGGATCGTGATCTCCCAGATCGTGTGCTTCCCGTGAGCCGCATGCAAGGCGCCCACCTTTCGCGCCTCAGGCCTGGCCGCGATGCGCTCGACGACCGCGTTGAAGAAGCACATGACTGCGGCTCGGGGGATGTCGCTTGGTGTGACGACCAGACCAGGCTCGATGACAGCGTTTCGGTCCGGGTCAAACTCGGCGATGGGTATGTCCTCGACGGCTGAACGTTGGCTAATCGCGGTCAGCGAGGTTTCGGTGGACATCGAAGTCCGCACTCTACGGGCTGCGCGGTGGCAAACGAGGGGTGTCACCGTCTCGCACTTCGAACGGGGGCACGATCTGCAGTCCGTCTCCGAGGACGAGCACGAGATCAACGCGCGTCTGATATGGCAAGGCGCTGGAAACCTTCGGTGCGCGCAACAGGTCGGTGCAACACGATGCCAAACGACCACGCTGGAGGTTTGCGTGGCGAAGGCGGGGCGGCGGGGTCTGTGTCGATCTTCCACTGTCGGCATGCAGACCGGGCGGCTGGATCTCGTCCCGCGCGGTACTTATCACTCGAACGCGTCGGCGTCGACGGGTCGTGCCTCAGATCCTTCGCGCAACGTTGGGAGGAACCAATCGGTCCACTGAGAGTGCCCTGCGTCGACGCCGACAGCCGACCCGCACGGCCTGATGCAGAGCAGCGGACTGCCGACTGCGGTAAGCCGTATGTGGGAACCTTTGCGCACACTGGAACGCCATCACGAAGCAAGGAGCAAGGCGATGACCGAGGGCGAGCAGACGAGGACAGCATCCGCTGTTGTGGTCGGGGTCGACGGATCCGACGGAGCCAAGGAAGCCCTCCGCTGGGCACTCGCGGAGGCGCGTTTGCGGAAAGCCCCGCTGCGGATCATCCACGCGTGGACGTACGCCTACTTGGGCGCGGCCACCGGAGGGTACGGCTATCTGGGCGGATTTGATTCCTCCTCGGCTATTAGCGTTGACAACAGTGAACTTCAGCGCGAGGCAGAGGAGTTAGTCGACCACTTGATCGCGGACGTTGCCGGCGACGTCAATGACGTCGAAGTCGAGCGCCAGGTCATCGACGGAAGCCCAGCCGAGGTACTCGTCGGCGCCGTGATTGCGGGCGACCTCCTGGTGGTGGGGTCACGCGGACACGGGGGGTTCGCCGGCCTCCTGCTGGGATCTGTCAGCCAACAGTGCGTCCATCACGCTCCGTGTCCCGTAGTCGTCGTGCCTCGGCCACCGACATCAGCGACGTGATCACGTACTCGCCCCGTCGTGGCGCCGAAGAATGCGACCAGAGTGAGAATCGTTGGCGGTCACCAACTGTGCGACAGCCATGCATCCCAGGTTCGCTGAGCGCTTGAGCGATCCCCTGGCTGCCGCTGAGGCACGCTGGGAGAACGAGGGCGGCGCCGATGATGGCCAAAGGAGGAACGAGTTGGGCAGCACGTTCGATCTCCATCCGGCGCCGCCTTTTCGGCTCGACCTCACCGTCTGGGCCTTGCGTCGGCGGCCGAGAAATATGGTGGATCGCTGGGACGGGACGGCGTACCGTCGCGTGCTCGCGCTCAGCGAAGGAAGCGTCGCGTTCTCGGTCACTCAAGCCGATCCATCGGATGCGTCCTCCCTTACGGTCGCTCTCGACAAGCGCGTCGGAGGGAACGTAGAGGGGAATGTTCGGGCAAGCATCGAGCGCCTGCTCGGACTCCGAGTCGAGTTGGCGTCCTTCTATTGCATGGCCCGCGCAGACAGCGTGCTCGGCCCACTTAGCGCGCATCTCCAAGGCGTGAAACCGCCGCGCTTTCCGACTGTCTATGAGAGCTTGCTCAATGCGGTTGCGGTCCAGCAGCTGTCGCTCGAGTCTGGCTTGAGCCTGCTTAACCGACTGGCCGAAACCTATGGAAAGGCAGTCCGGATGGATGGGATGTTGCTTCACGCATTCCCCCTCCCATATGACCTCGCCGGCCTTGAGCCGGCGGCGCTACGTGTCCTTGGCTTCAGCCTCCGCAAAGCAGAGACGATCATCGGCGTTTCCCGAGCGGTGGTCGACGAACGCCTCGATCTGGAAGGCTTGGAACCATTCGCGGACGGCGACGTCGTCTCGCAGCTGATGAGCTTGCACGGGATCGGACGTTGGAGCGCGGAATACATACTGCTGCGCGGTCTCGGACGTTTGCACGTCTTCCCCGGCGATGACGTCGGAGCGCGAAACAATCTGGCGCGCTGGCTTGGCCTCAAGCCGCCGCTGGACTACGACGCCGTGGGGCGCGCTCTTTCACGTTGGCAGCCGTACGCCGGGATGGTCTACTTCCATCTCCTCCTCGACCGCTTGGAGGCAGCAGGAGCACTCCGAGGGGGCGAAGGCGCGCAGAGCTAGAGCCTCGAGTCGAGGGAGCGCACCAGCATGGAGACGCGCCCAGAACTCGAACCGCGTGGCGGCGGCATTTCAACGGATCGGCGCGTGCAGCGGCGCGCTATCCACGGGCGATGCGGTGGTTGTCTTTGACGAGCAAGGCGCCAGGTAGAGGAGCGACGTCAGCAGCGCGTAGCGTCGCCCGCGAGGCCTCGGGAGTGAGGCCCACGATCCGAAGAGGCACGCGAACGTTTCTCTTAAAGCCGAGTATTGTTGGAACCACGATCACCGGCAGCGTGCGATTTGCAGCAGCCAGTGTGCAACGCCAAAGAGCAGACCTCGCAGCGGTCCGGCTTTCGACATTGCCGAGAACAATGAGGACAATAAGGTCAGCGTCGATCGCCCGAGCGGCCCCGCCAATCGCCCGAGCTCGGCTCCTGGTAACGACTTGACAGAGCTCGTACTCCGCATCTAGGCCAGCTTCTTGCAACTCGCAGACCTGGCTTTGGATCCTCGTTTGGGTCTCCGGTTCGAGGGCCTGCGAATGGTGTTCTCCTCGGTGCCCGGGTAGCAACTCGTCGACGTGGAGCACTCGCAACACGACACCGCTGCTCATTTGGCGAGGTTGCCTGCGAATGTGATCGCCGAATCTCCAGCTTCGGTGCCGTCGGTGGCAATCAGGATGGTTCTGAACCTGTCAACGCTTAACTTGAACCCGACAGGTCTGTATCCTCTCAATCAGTCCCGGCGTTAGGCCGCCAGAGGTCAATGACCCACCTAGTGCCAGTCATATTTCTCGAGACCCGGTCCGCGAAGAGACGATGCCACGAATGGACGACAGCTGCGATCGATAACTGACGCGGTCGTCCATGAACCTCGCTCCTGGCGCTCCGCGGCCTTCATCACACCCTCGCAAGACGTCGCTGCGTCGCAAACCCGTCAAGCATCCCGTCCACCGCCTTGCTGATCTTTCCCCAGCGGAAAGCGTGTGGATCGAGCGCATAGTGCAGGACAAGTCCGTCGCTGATGGCGAGCAGCAGCGCTGCTAAGGCATTGGGTGGAAAGTCCATCGCCATCTCACCGACTGTGACCGCCTCTTCAACCCATTCCCGGAGCACACGCTGCCGCTCAGCGACCGCGGATGTCACGACGGCACGTACAGCCGGATACATCTGCATCGCACCCCAGACGTCGGCACGCAACTGGACGCGTGCGGGGTCCGCTCCCTGCATCAGCATTGTCTCGGTCACCTTGCGGAGACGCTGGACCGGGCTGAGCCGGAGCGTCGCTGGATCGTCGGCGACACGGGCGATCGATTCAGCATCGTCCGCGATCAAGGCGAGGAGCAGCGCCTCCTTCGATGTGAAGTGGCTATAGAAGGCACCTTTGCTCAGTCCAGCGTCGGCGCAGACATCGTCGACGGTGAGATCACGAAACGCCTCCCTCGCGATGCAGCGCCAGGCAGCGTCGAGGAGCTGCCGGCGACGCAATTCCCGAGTGCTGTCGAGCAGCTTTGGCACCCTGGCAGGCTACCACTAACCAGACCACGCAGTCCTTCCTCGACCGTCATCAGTTGCCCATTCACCCGCCTCTCGCTTCGCGAGCCACAAGATGGTATTTCTCGGTGCGGAGGAGTAGGATCTGAACTAGTAAACATACCAGTCAGTCCGTTTACAGGGTCTGTCGGCTGGATCGGTTCTCCTCAGGCCCGTTGGAGAGCGACATGGACGCAAACAGCCAACAGTCAGGTGGCCACCCTTGGGAGGTCATGGGGTCGCGCGCCTCTGACTGGCGCGATGGAGAACCTCGGGTAACGACGTCTCGGAGCCCAGCTCACGCAGTCGAACGTGTCCCAGGCGTTGATGCGGCTGTCCGCAGGCATGAAGGCAGCTTTGCCGCGGGGCAAGAACTCACCGAGCACCACCCCGAGCTTCTCAGAGAAAAAGGCAACTTCGCTTCAGGCGAGGAACTGCGGGTACAAGCCCACCAAGGCACCTTCGCCGCGGGTCAGGAGCGAGCCGACCCTCACCCAGAGGTGCTCGAGAACAGAGGCGGTTTCGCAGCCGGCCAGCGGAGGCTCACCGACATCCGAGGCGGTCAGCGAAGCGTGCCGTCGTTCTCGTAGTGCGACCGGGCACCAATGTAGAGATCCGCAACGCGTCGTGCACGCCAGTGCGGATCGACACGTTCACTGCAGGGAGGTCTGCGCTTCCGCCCCTTGAGGGCTCGACTGATTTCGACGGAGACGACTAACTCATCGGAGGATCGACATGGATCGCGACGATCACAATTCTGGAACTCGGCGACCGGACGTCCTAGCGTCCGGCGTACCCGGCCCTGAGCCACCCGATGGTATGGCTTCCGGA
>PLZA01000030.1 GCA_003153505.1 Candidatus Dormiibacterota bacterium | reverse complement strand
TGCCGAAGCCGACGTCGCCGCAGACCACCCGGTCCATGGGGCGGGAGGCTTCCATGTCGCGCTTGATCTCCTCGAGCACGAGCACCTGGTCCGGCGTTTCCTGGTACGGGAATGAGCCCTCCAGCTCCTGTTGCCACGCGCCGTCGGGAGCGTACGCATGACCCTGCGCCTGCTCGCGCCGTGAGTAGAGGCCGAGCAACTCGCGAGCCACCTCCTCGGTGCGCTCCTTGACGCGGCGCCGCGTCCGCTCCCATTCGCCACTCCCGAGCCGGGACAGCTTCGGATGCGACTCGGCGCCGCCCACATAGCGGTCGACGCGATCGAGGTGCTGCGTCGGAACGAAGAGCCGGTCGCCCTCCGCATATTCCAGGAGCATGTACTCGTGCACGGCGCCACCGTCGTCGGTGACCGCGCGCATCTCGACAAAGCGCGAGATTCCGTGATCGCGATGCACCACCAGGTCGCCGGGTGCGAACTGGAGCACGAAGGTTTCGCGCGCGGCGTTGCCGCTGGCCGCCCTGCGCGAGCCGCGCGCCGACGTCGACACCGCGCGACGTGATCCCCGGGCAAGCACCGAACGGCGCCGCTTGACCGCACCGAACAGCTCGGCGTCGGTGTAAACGTGCACCGACCCGTCGGCGGTGGCGAAGCCCTGAGTGAGGTCGGCCGAAGCGACCAGGATCGTGCCCGCCGGCAGTGGGGTCGACGATGCCCCGAAGTCCGGCGCATCGACGGTGTCCGCACCATGCTCAGCTGCGAGCTCCTCGACTCGGTGCTGCTGTCGAGACACCACGAGCACGCACCCATGCGCATCGCGCTCATGCAATGCCTCGCGGACGAACGCGTCGAAACGGCCGACGTAGCTGTCCACGCCCCGCCATCCGAGATCGGCTGCCGGCGCAACCCCTGTCGGGGCTTCGCGTACCAGGTCGAAGCAGGGATAGCGATCGAGTGCCGAGAAGAGGACCTCGACGTCGATCAGTCCCGCCGCCGCCCCGGGTGGGAGCTCGCCTCTGGCCTCCTCCTGAACGCGAAGGTCCTCGATCTCGGCAGCGTGCCGCTCGGCTGCGGCGATCAGCCGCTCGCGTCCTCCATCGAGCAGCACGATTGGATCATTGAGGTGGTCGAGCAGGGTCGACGGCTGCTCCTCGCCGAGGTAGGGAAAGAACAGGTCGAGCCCCTCCTCATAGACGCCGGTGGTGAGCATCTCGCAGTCGCTCTCCCACTGCTCACGCACGTCGTCGCGCAACGCGCCGGCATCGAGCGCCGCGACCGATGCGAGCGCACGCCCCACCGATGCGCGACTGAGGTCGAGTTCTCGAGCCGGCCAGACCTGTGCCGATTCGAGCTTGGCGATCGACTCCTGGGTCGCAGGGTCGAAGGCGCGCAGATCCTCGACGTCATCGCCGAACCATTCGGCCCGCCATGGACGGGCTCGGTCGACACCGAAGACGTCGACGATGCCGCCACGGACAGCGAAGTCGCCGGGGACGGAGACGGCGCTTTCGCGGCGGTACCCGAGTTCCACGAGCCGCGCCACGAGCCCGTCGCGGGGCAGCCGCTCGCCCCGCCTGACCTCGGTCAGCCCAGCCTCGACCACGGTGCGCGACAGGGTCGGCCGGAGCAGGCCGCGGGGTGAGGCCACCACCAAGAGCGGCTCCGCGCGGGCGTGCAGCCGCATCAGGGTCGCGAGACGCGCGCGGGTCACCTCCTCCGACGGCGGGACCCTGTCGAAGGGGGGTGTGTCGCCCGCGGGAAAGATCGCCGCGCCCGTGCCACCGTCCCAGACGAGTGAGTCGGCATACACGCGCTCGGATTCGGCCGCAACGACCAGCACGGTTCGAGATGTCGTTTCGCGCAGCCACCAGGCGATCAGCCCGACCGCGCCCGAGGGGACGCCCGCAACGATCCCGCCGCGCGCGGCGCCCAGCCTGGCGAGCTCGGGCACCTGATCGAGCCGTTCCCGGAGGGTCGCCGACACCACCGCGGTCGAGGTGGCGCCGGTATCAGTCCGCGCCGGCACGGTTCCAGACGTTCATTGCGGCCGCGACCCCGTCACGCATGATGGCGACGGCCATCCCGGCGGCGCGGGTGATCGCTGCCTCGGCCTCGGAGCGCTCGTCGGGGAGGAACGGGTCGAGCACGTGCTCGATCAGGTCATTGCTGTCGCCGTCGCGGCCGATGCCGATGCGGATGCGCGGGAACGCGTCCGTGCGCCACGAATCGATGAGCGACTGAACGCCGCGATGACCGGCGGCACTGCCACCCAGCTTGATCTTCACCCGTCCGAGTGGGAAATCGGCCTCATCGTGGATCACGATGACATCGCCCGGCGCCGCGCCGTGCTTGCTCGTCAGTTGTGCTGCCGCCTTGCCACTGAGGTTCATGAACGTCTGCGGGCGAGCGGTGAGGACGTCGTAGCCGTCGATGGTCCCTTCGCGAACGCGCGCCGCACCCTCGCGCCGCTCGCGGCCGAATTTGCCGCGGCGCTCGAGCTCATCAAGGCACATCCACCCCACATTGTGCCGGGTGCGCGCGTATTCGCCTCCCGGGTTGCCGAGGCCGATGATCACCTGAGCCATGACTACTCGCCGAGCGCGCTGGTCTGGAGGTCGGGGACGTCGGCGCCGTGCAGCAACATGCGGGTCGCCGCAGTCATCGCGGCTGCCGGCTCGGGGAGCGCGTGGTCGTGCCCCAGGCAGTGGAGCAACCCGTGTACCGCGAGCAGCCGGATCTCCGCAACGCCATCCGGCGCTTGATCGACAGCACGTTCCACCGAGATCGCAACGTCCCCGACGCGGGCGCGCTCGCCGGCCGGAAACGCCAGAACGTCTGTCGGCGCGTCGATCCCGAGAAAGCGCGCGTTGAGATCCTGGAGCTCCGCGTCATCGGTCAGGCGCACCGACAGGCTGGCGCGTACCGGGACATCGAGCCGGTCGCCGCACTCGCGGAGCAACGCGCCGAGGCGAGCCTCCGCGGCTGCACGGCGCAGCCGCGGGCTGAGGCCTGGATCGCGGATGACGTTCACCCGCACGGGCGCAACTGCGTCAGGTGCTCTTGACGCGACGCTTCCGCGCTGCAAGCATCTTTCGCTTGCGGCGCACGGACGGCTTCTCGTAGTGCTCGCGTCTGCGAACCTCGGAGAGGATGCCGTTCTGCTTGATCTTCTTGTTGAACCGTCGTAGCGCGCTCTCAAAGGTCTCGCCTTCGCGGACCTTCACTTCCGACACGGTCGGAATCACCTCCTTTCGGCTGGACCCGCGCATCCGGAGCGCGGACCGTGAATTCTACCTTGAGTCCCCACCACCGAGGAGCGCGGCCGCCAGCTCCGTCATCACGGTGCCGGCCCGTCCGGCGAGGAGCAGGCTGGCCATACCGTCAAGATCGGTGGCCCCGTCATTGACGATCACGAGCCTGCCGCCGTGCCGTACGGCCTCCACCGGGACCGTCGCTGCCGGCCACACGGAGAGTGTCGAACCGATCGTGAGGCAGACGTCGCACCGGCGCGCCTCGTCGATCGATCGATCCATGTCGGCGGCCACCAGCGGCTGGCCGAAGCTGATCGTGGCGGTCTTGAGCAGGCCACCGCAGCGCTCGCAGTGCGGGTCGTCGTCGCCTTCGCGCACCCGGTCAAGCGCCACCTCGATGGGCATCCGCCTCCCGCAATCGAGGCACATCGCCTCGGACGAGGTGCCGTGCAACTCGACGACGTTCACAGCGCCGGCCCTCTGATGCAGACCATCGATGTTCTGGGTGACGACCATCGTGACGAGCCCCGCTCGCTGGAGTCGGGTGACCGCCAGGTGGGCTGCGTTCGGCAGCGCGTCCGAGAAACGAGACTCCAGGCGAGCACGCCACCGTTCGACACGCACCGATCGATCGCTGATGTAGCTCTCGATCGTGTAGCGCCTCGGGTCGGTGGTCTTCCAGACGCCGTTGGGACCGCGGAAGTCGGGGATCCCCGACTCGGTCGAGATGCCGGCTCCGGTGAAGACAAGGATGCGCCGGGCGTGGCGCAGCCATGGCAGCGCTGCGGCAAGCCTGGAGGTCGGGGCGTCTGCGCTGCTCGGCGGCTCCATGCCGGAATTCTCTCCCGACCGCGACAGCCTGCTGTCGCCGCCTCAGCCCAGAATCGACACTGATGACCGAACTCGCGCTCTCGGAGCCGGCGCCGGCTGCCGCACTCGACGACGAGCAGCGGGTCGCGGTTGGGCATGGTGACGGCCCCTGCCTCGTGATCGCCGGTCCGGGCAGCGGCAAGACGCGAATCATCGTCGAGCGATTCCACCGGCTCTCCTCGGTCGGCGTCGGTGCTGGAAAGCAGTTGGTGCTCACCTACACACGCAAGGCGGCGGACGAGATGCGAGTGCGCGTCGAACGGGCGCACGGATCCTTCGGCGACGACGCACCGCTCACCAACTACCACTCCTTCGGCCTGAGGGTCGTGCGCGAGTGGGGCTGGCTGCTCGGGATCTCCCCCGTCCTTCGTATCGCCGACGCGGCCGAGCGCTGGCTGCACGTGGAAGCGGTGCTCGACGAGCTGCGGCCGGCGCTGCTCTGGAATCCGCTCCGGCCACACGACCTGATGGACCCACTCCTCGACATCATCGGCACCGCGAAACAGGAGCTGGTCACGCCCGCTGCCTATGCGGCCTGGGCGGTGGCGCGTCTCGAGGAGTGTGATGACCCCGCCGAGCGAATCGTGCTCGAACGCCACCAGGACGTGGCACGCGTCTATGCGCGTCTCGACGAGCGCTACCGGCGTGCGGGCGTCTTCGATTTCGACGACTGCATCCTCTACGCCGAGCGCCTCATCCGCGAGCAACCCGCTGTCCGCAGCGCGATCGCGGATCGCATCACCCATGTGATGGTCGACGAGTACCAGGACACCAACTACGCCCAGGCCAAGCTCGTCGAGACGCTCGTCGTGGGTCATCGCAACCTGTTCGTGGTCGCCGACGACGACCAGTCCATCTACAAGTTCCGCGGCGCGAGCCGCGCCAACCTCGACCGCTTCACGCGCGAGTACCCGGAGCATCGCCAGCTCGTGCTCACGCACAACTACCGGAGCACCGATGAGATCGTTGCAGCATCGCGTGCCGTGATCGCCGTCGCCAGCCCTGCAACCCGCATCGAGAAAGAGCTGATCGCGGATCGTGGACCGGGCGCCGCCGTGGAGGTGTGGCGCGCACCCGAGGAGCGCAGCGAGGCGATGGCGGTCGCTCGCGAGTGCGCCCGCCTGGTCGCCTCCGGAATCCGGCCGGCAGACATCGCCTGGCTCTTTCGCCAGCACGTCGACATGCAGCCCGCGATGCGGGCCCTGCGTCAGTGCGGTGTCCCCTACCAGGTTGCCGGTGGTCGCGGGTTCTTCCAGGAGCGTGAGATCAAGGACGCGCTCGCGCTGCTCGCCGCCATCGAGGACCCGGACGACTCTCAGGCGGTGCTCCGCTGCCTCACGCTCCCAGGTTGGGGTGTCACCACAAATGGTCGTGTCGCGCTTGTGCGCGCGGCACACCAGCACGACGTGCCGCTGGTCACGCTGATCGCCGATACGGCAGTCGAGGGACTCGATGACGCGGACCTGTCCGCTGCACGGCAGTGCGTGGGCGAGATTCATGAGCTCCACGCGGCGTCGCAGCGCGAAGACGTTCGCGACCTCTTTCAGCTGGCACTCGAGGCGAGCGGATTCCTCGGCATCATCGACGAGCAGTCCGGCGTCGCCCGGCTGCAGATGGGCGCAAACCTCAACAAGCTCGGTGAGCTGCTGGAGACATTTGCCGATTGGAGTGACGACCGGCGGGTCAGCACCGCACTCCGCTACCTCGGTGTGCTCCGTGACAGCCATGAGGGCGGAGAACTCCCGAGCATCGAGGCCATCGAGGATGGTGTCGTGCTGCTGACCGCGCATGGCTCGAAAGGACTCGAGTGGCCCGTGGTCTTTCTTTCCCGCTGCACCGAGCGACGCTGGCAAGGACGCACCAAATCCTCGTCAGACCTGCAGCTCCCGGATGGCCTGGTGCCCGAGCCCCCGCCACCGGGAGACGTCGCGGTCGACGAGGAGCGCCGGCTGTTCTATGTGGCGTCGACACGCGCCCGGGACCGCCTCGTCTACACGTGGGCGCGCTCGTACCCGCAGCCGTCGAGCGAAGAGTCCTGCACCCCGTTTCTCACCATGGCGATGGCACTGCGCGGCGGGTCGGTGCTCTCCAAGGAGATGCCGGCCGATAGCACGGTTGCCGTGCGGGCTCCGCGTCCCCCGGGACCTCCCGTGCTCCAGCGCCTCTCCATCGCGGTGTCCGATCTCGGCGTCTTCAGAAGCTGCCCTCGCCGCTACAACTACCTGCGGCGCTGGCATCTCCCGGTCCGGCCCGACGCGCGAAGCTGGTACGGGACGATGATCCATGAGGTGCTGCGTTCGGCCGCAACCCGCCGCATGGCCGGAGAGGTGATCAGCGCCGACGTGGTGGCGTCCATGTGGCAGGCGGCCTGGGAGCAGTCACGCGGCCCCAAAGGACGGCATGCCGACCTGCGCGCCCATGGCGAAGATCAATTACGCCGGTACCTCGAGTCACCCGGTTGGACCGACACGATCATCGACCAGGTCGAGGAGCCGGTGACCATCAACCTGGACCATGCAGACGCGGCGGGCCGCTTCGACCGGGTCGACACTCGCTCAGACGGTATTCCCACCGTGGTCGACTACAAGACCGGCCGGCCGAAGGATGAGGGAGCGCTGCGCGCGGACCTGCAGCTTCGCGCCTACGCCGTCGGCCTGGCGCAGCGCGAACATACCGATGAGGTGGCCGTCGAGTTTCACTACCTTCAGGGTGCCATCACCCGCGTGATCGCTGACAAGGCCTTCCTGCGCAAGGCGCACGGGCACCTTTCAGCCACGGCACGCGAGCTGGCGCTCGCGTCGAGCACCGGGTCGTTCCCGCCGAAGCCATCGCGCTGGCAGTGTCAGCGCTGCGATTTCCGAACGGTCTGCGACGAGGGTCGAGCCGCGACGGTCGCCGAGTAGCGGCGCCGTCGCCGACCGGCGGACATCAGGAACAGGAAGCCCATCAAGCCGAGGGCTCCGCTCGCGACGATCCCCGTGGCTCCGGTGTCGCCACCCGTGACGGGCACGACGATTGCAGCCTGAATCGCCTGGACTACAGCGTGTTCGGCCCCTCGGTGACACCATCGATGAAACTCGCCGGCGTCACCAACTGCGTCTGGGTCCCGATGATTCGCGACGGTGACGTGTTCGCGATCCTGGCGGTCGCGGGGCGTCAGAACGGACTTGTGCGGCCCGCAACCCTCGAGCATCTCAAGGCGGTGGCCGCGATGGGAGTGCTGGCGCTCGCCAATGCCGAGTTGCTTGAGACGGTCGGCAATCTCGCCCGAACCGATCCCCTCACGGGCACGGCAAACCGTCGGGCGCTGAGCGAGCGAATCAGCCAGCTCCCGCGCGTGCCCTTTGCATTCGTGGCAATCGACGTCGATGGGCTCAAGCCCGTCAACGACACGCACGGCCATAGCGCGGGCGATGAGTTGCTCGCGGCAATCGCAACCCGCATGCAGACCGAGCTGCGCAGCGCCGATGTGCTGGCGCGAACCGGCGGAGATGAATTTGTTGTGCTGATGGTGGGGTCTGACGCGGAGGGTGCAACCGAGCTCGCCGGCCGCCTCAAGCAGGCGGTGTCCAGCCTCGCACTCTTCTGGGGTACCCCGAGCATCAGCGTCGGTTCGGCCGTAGGGGCCGCAGGAGCCGATCCCGCGCGCGTCGCCGAAAAGGCCGACGAAGCGCTCTACGCCGCGAAGCAGAGTCGCCGGAAGTCCGGAGCCCTCGGCGTTCCGATACTTGGTTGACCTCGCAGCTTGGCTGCAGCGGCCGGGTCAGCGACGCGCAGTCAGATCGTCCAGCATCGAGAACAGTCGATCGCCGACATGCTTCGGGTCGACACGGTACGCGCCGTGCTCGTATTCGTTGGTGATCCACGGGCGGCAGTTGCCGAGGAGCGACACCGTCTCGAGCGCCATGGTGCGCTCGACGTACTCGTCATCCCAATAGACCGTACCCACGACAGGGACCATGTTCGCACGCAGTCGCGCGACGTCGTAGAGCGGTGGCCAGCCCTCGTGCTCGGCCAGCACGTTGGCAGCGTCTCGGAGCGGTCGCAGCTCCCGGAGTTCCTCGAGCATCCAGGGGAATACTGCCTCACCCGTGAAATACGGAACCGGCTGCGCATCAAGGGCGTACCGAGGATCAGCCAGCCGCGCGCGCTCGGCCGCCCACCGTGTCGCGGGGCCGTTGGAGTAAGCAGCCTCATGCAGCACCGTGTAGATGGGATTGGTCGCCGGCGACATCGTCTCGGCGATCTGCAGGTGGACTGCGCCACCGAGCATGTGCAACTGGTCGAGGTCGCTGTCCGCTCGCTCGATGATGCCGTGCAACTCCGCAGCGCCATGCTGATGGCCGATCATGCCTCCGAGCATCAAGAACCGGCGAGCGCTCAGCCGCTGACCCTGCCCGTCGACCTCGTTGGTGGTTTCGAGGTGGTCGACGATCCGCCGCACCCGCGCGACGTCGGCGGGAAACCGCGCGTAGTACTCAGCATTCCGCGTCGCCACGTGATTGAACAGCCTGGTGCAGATTTCGTCGGTCTCGTGCAGGACCGGCGCGAACCCGCCGGTGATGATCACGCCGCGGAGGTGCTCGGGCAGCAGCGACAGATAGGTCAGCGAGCAGAAGCCACCGAAGCTCTGGCCGAAGACGTACCAGTCCGCGTCTTCCCCGTAGAGAGTCGCTCGGAATCGATCGGCGTCACGCACGATGGAGTCCTGACGGAAGTGCGTGAGGTACGGCCCGAGCACCGCCGGGTCCGAGATCGTCAGCGAGCGCGCGTCGAGCGGTGTGCTGAGCCCGGTGCCACGCTGATCGAGAAGCAGCACGCGATAGCGTGTCAGCAGCTGCTCGAGCCAGCCCCCGCGATGATCCGGAAATGCGATCTCGTGCCCGGGACCTCCCTGGAACCACACGATCGCCGGACGGTTCGCATCACCGGCGTGCTCGGCGGCGACGACCTCGCGAGCATGCACACTGATCTGCGGTCCGGCGGGCGCGCTCCAGTCGAGCGGCACCTCGATGCGATGGCCCGTGACCAGCATCCGATCGACGGCAACCTGCGAGCCCATCCCCGGATTGTGGCTTCGCGGGCCCTACTCGCGCCGGGCGGAGAGCCGACGCCGCATCACGCCGCCCCGGCGCCGCCGTCGCGTTATGGGTGCAGGCGGAACTCTCGCCAGAACCCAACCAACGACGCTTCGTCGCCTTCGGGCTCGACATCCTCAGGGAGCTGGGTGCGCCACGGAAGCATCAGGTCGAACACGACCTCCTGGATTGTCCAGAGGATGTCCATGACCTCGGTGATCTTGACCTGACGGCGCGCGAGCGCTGCCTCCACAGTGGAGAGGGCGTCCACATCGCCTGTCTTCCGGACCGCGCCGCGCGCGAAGGTGAACACCTTCTGCGCCCGCTCGGCGACATCCGGCGGCACTTCCTTGATGCCCTGGAGGTGCGTTTCCTCGCAAAGCTCGATAGCACTGTCAACCCGCTCGACGAGCCGGCGCAGGCGGGTCCGCTCGACGACCTCGCGACGATGCCTGCGGCGCGCGGCGTGCACTTCTTCAGTGGCGCTCTCGATGAGAAGCCCCGGGTCGACTACCTGACTACGCTCCAGTACCTCGGGTTCTCTTATCACGATCCCTAGCCTACCGGGTGGGGTCATTGACATCAACAGCACATTTAGGGTGAGATTGATGCATGGATCGCATCAATGCCGACCTTCTACGCACTTTTGTCGAGGTTGCCAAGGTTGAACACCTCAGCCGCGCGGCCGAAGCGCTGCAAGCGGATCAATCAACCGTCTCCCGCAAGGTCGCGCGCCTGGAACAGGAGGTGGGGGTCCTCCTCTTCGAGCGGATCGGCCGGAACATCCGACTGACGCAGGCCGGCCGGCGCCTGGTCGGCCGTGCCGAACGCATCCTCGACGACCTCCGAGACGCCATCGCCGAGGCTGAAGGCGCCGTTGCCGCAGAGAGCGGCCGTGTCTGCGTGGCATTCCTCCACACCGTGGGCGCGCGCTGGCTCCCGGAGCGGCTCGCCCGCTTCCTCGAGAGCTATCCGGCGGTTCGTTTCACGCTCGAGGAGGGCACGACCGCCGAGGTGATGAGCGGCGTCCTCGGCGGCGACTACGACCTCGGCATCCTGGGTCCACCCCCCACCGGTGTCGTCGACCTCGAGATCCACCCGCTTTTCCGCGAGCGAGTGGCGGTGGTGGTTCCCGCCAACCATCGGCTCGTGGGCCGCAGTTCGTGCACCCTCGAGGACGTCGCCGGAGAGCCACTGATCCTCCCCCGCTCCCGAAGCGGACTCCGCCGGGTGATCGATGCCGCTTTCGCGGCGCAGGGGCTGACCACCCACGTGGCCTACGAGGGGGACGACTTCACGATCGTCCAGGGTCTTGTCGAGGCCGGCCTCGGAACGACCCTGATGCCCATGCCCCTCCCGGTTCCGAGTACCAGGGTGGCGGTGATTCCGCTTCGCGACCCGCCGATCGCGCGTACCATGGCCCTCTGCTGGGACCGGAGACGCACCCTGCCTCCAGCCGCCAACCTCTTCGCCCAGCGACTCATCGCCGAGGCCCGCGACCCATTCGACCTGGCGGCCAGCGCCTGACCGCCCTCCTCACAACACTCCACGCATGAGCATCGCAGCAGCCCTCCTGATCGTGATCGCCGTGCTTCTGGCCGCCATCGCGGCAATCGCCCTCTTCAACGCGCGGCGCGGGCCGCAGGGAGGGTCGCAGGCACCACTGACGAGCCAGAGCCTCGCCGACGCCAGCCAGTACGCGTCTTCACTCATCGCCGAGGCCCGCACCTCCGCTCTCCACGCTCACGAGGCGGCGATGGAAGAGGTCAAGGAGCGGCTCGCCGACGTCGAGGGACGGGAGGCGGTCATCGCTGAGCGCCACAAGCACCTCCGCGAGCGCCGCGAGATCTTCGACGATCGCCGCTTCGCCTACCGCAAGCGCCGGGATGAGATCGAGGAACGGCGTGCGCGGGTCGCGGAACAGGGATCCCAGATTGACGAGACCCTCCGCGCGAAGGCCGCCCTGGACCGCGATGCTGCAGCGGCGCTCGTTCTGGACAGGATCCAGTCAGACCTCGTCGCCGAGCGTTCGGCGCTCGTTGAAGCAACGGTTGCGGAGATCATCGGCGACCGCGTGGAGACCAGCGCGAACGACCTCATCGTCCAGGCCGTGGAGCGCCAGGACGCGTCCAACGTCGACACCGCCCCGAGGATGTCACCGCTCTCGCTCGAGGGCCTGGACGACCACGCCCGGGAGCGGCTCCTGTCCGCGCTCGCGGTCATCGCGGAGCAGACCGGAGCGGAACTCGGCATCGACGACGAGAAGCACCAGGCGACGCTGCGGACTGTCGACCCCATCGGACGCGAGATCGCGCGGCAGGCAGCCCTCGAGGTCGTTGATCGCCGCCTCCAGGCCACGGAGGTTCCCCCGCTGATCCAGCGAGCGCGCAAGACCACCCAGCGGCGTGTCGTCGAGGTGGGAGAGCGTGCCCTGTGGCGCATGCAGATCGAGGGCCGCCCGGAGCTGGCCGAGCTGGTGGGGACTCTGCACCACCGGTTCTCGTACGGCCAGAACGCGTTGTTGCACTGTGAGGAGACCGGCCACCTCTGCGGGGTGCTCGCGGCCGAGCTCGGCCTGCCGCAGAGCCTCGCCCGTCAGGCCGGCATGCTCCACGACGTCGGCAAGGCGGTCGACCACGATGTCGAGGGGGTGCACGCGCTCATCGGAGGCGAGTTGCTTCGCGTGCTCGGCGTCGATCCAGGCATCGTCCACGCCGTCAAGGCCCACCACTTCGATGAGGAGCCGTCAACCGATCTCGCGATGCTCACCATCTGCGCCGATGCCATCTCGGCCTCGCGGCCCGGCGCGCGGCGCGACACCCTGGCGACCTACCTCCTCCGCCTCGAACAGCTCCAGACCATCGCCACCCGGCATGGTGGGGTGGACCGCGCGTTCCCGCTGCAGGCCGGCCGCGAGCTCCGCGTGTTCGTCAAAGCCTCGCAGGTCAAGGACACGGATATGCCCCCGCTCACCAGCGAGATCGCGCGCGAGATCGAGTCCGAGATGCAGTACCCGGGCGTGATCAAGGTGACAGTGATCCGCGAGACGACCGCCACAGCCACGGCGCCCGCGCAGCTGGTCCCGGTGCGCGCTGCGGTTGCCGAGCACGCCGGAGGACGTCAGGACGCGGCGTCCGACGAATCGCCCGAGAACGACGACGAGGCAACCCCGGACGACGACTGACCCGGCCCGATCCCTGCCTCGCGCAGGTGCTCGTGCACGACGCGCGCGGTTTCGGATGGGCGCTCGTGAAAGAACAGGTGGCCGCAGGCATCGAATGGACGTAGCTGCGCTCCCGGAATCCTGGCGGCAAGCAGACGGGCGTTCTCGAACGGCGTGACCATGTCGTCGGTGCCGTGCATCACGAGCGTCGGGACCCTCACACCGGCAAGATGGGCGAACGAGTCGTCAGGCTCCCACATCGCCCTGAACTGGGCCGAGAACACGCGCGGACGCACCGGGTGGAGCGCTCGCTCGCGAATCTGCTCCTCGATGAACTCCGGGTGTGTCCTCTGAAACGGGACCGAGTACAACACCGTGCACGCCATCCGGTACGCGTCCTCTGGCGTTCGGGCCCCCTTGCCCAGCAACGCCGCCTGGTCCTCCGGTGTGGAATCGACGCCGTCGTTGCCGCCCGGAGCCGTGGCGGCGAGGATGAGATCGGCGACACGATCGGGGTGATCGACGACCATGTGCTGCGCGACCAGGCCGCCCATCGAAGCACCGAACACCGCGGCCGCATCCACCCCGGCGCCGTCAAGAACGGCAACTGCGTCGCGAGCCATGGCCGTCAGCGTCGTGTTGGCGCCACCCTTGGACTCACCGATGCCGCGGGGGTCGAACGTGATCACACGATGCGCCCTGGCCAGGTCGGGCACGATCGGATCGAACGCGGAGCGGCCCGCGCCGAGCCCCGGGATGAGCAGCAGCGGGTCCCCGTCTCCCGTGATGTGGACCGACAGTCCGACACCGTCGGCTGTCTGCACGGTGAGCTGCGTCGCGGCCACACGACCACCATACCGGGACGCGGGTGCCGCACCATGCAGGCTGCCGTGCCCCGATTCTTTGTCGAATCCGACCAGGTCGCCGGCGGCCGCGCCAGCCTGACGGGGCTCGATGCAAGTCATCTCTCGCGCGCACTCCGCGCGCAGGTCGGCGAGACGATCGTGATCGTGGAGCGCGGCATCGTCGAGCACGGTCTTCGGCTCGACGAGGTGACCCCGTCACGGGTGAGCGGCTCGATCGTCTGGAGCAGGCCTGTCGAGGGTGAGCCCCGCCTCGAGGTCCACGTGCTGCAGGCCGTGCCGGCGCAGGCGATGGACGCGACCGTCGAGGCGCTCACCGAGGCAGGCGCCGCAACGATCCGGCCCGTGCTCACCCACCGGACAGTGTCCCGCCCCGATCCTTCTCGGGTCGTCCACCGGCTCGAGCGCTGGCGGCTGATCGCCCGAGAGGCGGCGCAACTGGCCGGTCGGGCCGCGCCCCCAGAGGTGCACTCGATACTCCCGCTGCGCGACGCGTTGGGCCAGCTGCCCACAGACGCACGCATCCTCGCGTGCGTCATCGGTCAGGGCGCCGCCCCGATCCTGCGTGCCGTCCCCGAGCCCCCGGTCGCTGTCGGGTTGGTCATCGGACCCGAGGGTGGTCTCGATGCCGCGGACCTCCGCTTGCTGGACGGCTCTGGCGCAATCCTCGTCCACCTCGGGAGGCGCGTCTTTCCGAGCCGGCTGGCAGGGGCGGTCGCCACCTCGCTGCTCCTCGCCGGCGCCGGCGACCTGGATGCTGCTGCGGCGCCGGCGCCGTCATGACCGCACCGCTGGATCGTCCGCTCCGGGTCGCGCTGACGGTGCTCGGGTGCAAGGTGAACTTCGCCGAGATGGCGGACCTGGCGGGACGGCTCGCCGCCGGTGGGTGCGACGTCGTGCCGGAGACCGAGAGAGCGGATGTGCGCGTGCTCAACTCCTGCACCGTGACCGCCCAGGCGGACGCGACCACGCGCCAGCGCATCCGGAGGCTGCGGCGCATTGATCCCGACGCGCATCTCGTGCTCACGGGATGCAGCGTCGACGCAAACCCCGGTGCGTACACGACGGTCGACTCGATCTTCGCCAATCGGGACAAGCAGAGCATCGCGGAACACGTGCTCGCGATGGCACCGCTCACGGCCCAGGAGCGCGATGCCCCGGCGATGCGCTCCCGCGCCTTCATCAAGGTGCAGGACGGATGCGACCATCGTTGTACGTACTGCATCGTGTGGCAGGCGCGCGGCGTGTCCTCGAGCGTTCCCGCTCGCACGGTTCACGAGCGAGTGCATGCCGCGATCGACACCGGCCACGGCGAGATCGTGCTCTGCGGCGTCGACCTCGGAGCCTACGGTCGTGATACCGGCACCGACCTCGCGACGCTCCTGGGATCGCTCCTGGACGCGTGTGGGGAACGAGCGCGCATCCGCCTGAGCAGCATCAATGCAAATGACGTCACCCCGGCGTTGATCGCACTCAACGCGCATCCGCGACTGTGCTCCCACTGGCACATGCCACTCCAGAGCGGCAGCGATCGAGTCCTGCGTGCGATGCACCGTGGATACCGCCGGGCCCAGTACCTGCGAGTCGCGCATGCGCTCCGCGAGATGCAGCCCGAGACAGAGTTCACCACCGACATCATGGTGGCCTTTCCCGGAGAGACCGAAGAGGATCACGCAGACACGCTGTCACTCGTTGACGAGGTTGGTTTCCTGCAAGGTCATGTCTTTCGCTGGTCCCCGCGCCCTGGGACGCCGGCGTCGGCAATCGACAACCGGGTTGATGACGCGGTCGCCCGCCATCGCAGCGCGGAGGTGCGGCGCGCGACCAGACGCTCCGGTTCGCGGTCGCTGGCCGGCGCATGCGGGCGCGTGCACGAGGTCGTGTGGGACGCCGTGGATGCACCCACGGCCCACGGCCTGACGTCCGGGTATCACGAGGTCATCGTCGAAAGCGCACCCGGTGTTCGCCAGGGAGGTCTGAGCGTGGTCCGAGCGGAGGCAGTCCTGGGCGACCGCCTGCGTTGTACTCTGCTCCGCTCATGACCGATTGCATCTTCTGCGCGATTGCGGCACACGAGCTCCCGGCAACGTTCGTCCGCGAGGACGACGAGGTGCTCGCGATCCGCGACGTGAACCCGCAGGCGCCCGTCCACATCCTCGTGCTGCCCCGCGAGCACATCGAGTCCGTGGCCGAGCTGACGCCGTCCCAGAACGGATTGTGGGGACGCATGCTCCACGTTGCGCAATCAATTGCGCAGGACGAGGGCATCGACGAGACCGGATTCCGGCTCGTCGTCAACACAGGCAAGAACGGCGGCCAGACGGTCGATCACCTGCACGTCCACCTGCTCGGCGGACGCCAGATGACGTGGCCGCCCGGTTAGGGGCGGCCAGGCATCAGGGGTCGGCTGCCGGCAGACTCAGCCTCGGAACGCGTCGCGGACTGAGTCGAAGAAGCCCTTCCTGACCTCGGCAGGCTGTCCCCCGCGTCCTTCGAGCTGCTCGTAGAGCGCGCGATCCTGGTGCGAGAGGTGGCTCGGAACGACGACACGCACGACGCAGATCAGGTCACCGCGACGCCCGGTGCGGACGTGGGGAACGCCAAGCCCGTGCAACTTGATCTGGCGTCCCGGCTGGGTGCCCGCAGGCACCTCGACCGGATGTTCGCCGTCGACGGTCGTGATCGCGATCGTGTCGCCGAGCACGGCCTGCGGCACCGAGATGGCGAGCTCGTAGAGCAGATCCTGACCGCGACGCACGAGGTTCGGATGGGGTTTCACACGGAAGCCGAGGTAGAGATCTCCCGAGGGCCCACCGCGGGGACCGGGCTCACCTTCACCGGTCAGACGCAGGGTGACGTCGTCGTCGACACCGGCAGGGATGGTGACCTCGACTGTGTGGCGTCCCTGGATGCGTCCCTGCCCGCGACACACGGGACACGGTTCCGGGATGACCTGCCCCTCGCCGTGACACGTCGGGCACGGCGTCACGCTGGCAACCTGCCCGAAGATCGATTGCATCGTGCGTCGCACCTGTCCACTGCCCTGACAGGTGGCGCACTGGGTCGCCGAGGTGCCGGGTTTCGCCCCCGAACCGTTGCATTCGGTGCACTGCGTCGCCCGCGGTACCTCGACTGTGCGCTTGGCCCCGAAGACCGCCTCCTCGAAGGTGATCTCGATGTTCATGCGCAGGTCATCGCCGCGCTGAGGGCCGGTGTGGGCGCGGCGCCGTCCGCCTCCGCCGAAGAACATGTCGAAGAGGTCGAAGGCCGAGTCAAACGAGAAGTTGCCGAAATCGGGTTGCGGCCCGTCGGCGACGTGGCCGAAGGCGTCGTAGCGCTGTCGCTTCTGGGGGTCGCTCAGCACCGAGTACGCCTCGCCGACCTCCTTGAACTGCTCCTCGGCGCCCTTGTCACCGTTGTTGCGGTCGGGGTGATACTGCATGGCGAGCTTGCGATACGCAGCCTTGAGCTGCTCAGGGGTCGCGTCGCGCGCGACGCCGAGCACCTCGTAATAGTCGCGTTTAACCGTCGCCATGCTCAGTTGCCGGTCGATTCGGTGCGGGGCCGGACAACGCGGACGATCGCGGGCCGGAGCAGCCGGTCGTGGAGCCGGTAGCCCGGGACGAGCTCCGCGATGACGGTGTCCTCGTCGACGTCGTCGGACTCCTCGGCGGCGATGGCATCGTGCATCGTCGGATCGAAGCGCTCCCCGACGGCCGGCACGGGGACGACCCCGATCCGCTCGAGAGCCGTCTCGAACTCGCGCACCACGAGCTGCAGGCCACTCACGAAAAACTCCTCGGCGCCGGCTTCGCCTGCGTGCTCAACCGCCCTGCGCAGGTTGTCAAGCACCGGCAGCATCGCGAGGGCGGCGTCCTCGCTCTCGTAGCGCCGCACGTCGGTGATCTCCTGCGCCTTGCGCCGCTTGAAGTTCTCGAAGTCCGCGGCGAGGCGCAGGTAACGCGCATCTCGCTCGTCGGGCGCGCCGGTGGCGGGCTCAGCCGGACTGGGCTCGGCCGCGGGGAGCGCGCCGGCGATGTCCGATCCGTCTGTCGTCATGCGATCACTATGCCCACGGTCAGCTCAAAGCACGCCCGACGGCTCGTCCAACTCGCTGGGCGACGTAGCGCACCCGCGGACCGACCTGCGCATAGGCCATGCGTGTGGAGCCGAGCACCCCGATGGTCCCCCGGCGTTCCGCCCCGGCGCGATAGGTGGTCAGCACCAGGCTGCAACGAGACAACCCGGCCATCCCGCTTTCGCGTCCGATCATGATCTGGATGCCGTGATCGAGGTCGGCGGCGCTGATCAGTGCGGCGAGCATGCGCTCCTCCTCCACCACCTCGATGACCTGCTGGAGCAATTCGACGTCGCCGAACTCGGGCTGATGCAGGAGGTTGCGGACACCGTCGTGGAGGATGAGCGTGTCCTGCTGCGCATCGCAGACCGTCATGAAGGCGATGATCTGCGCGAGCAGATCGTGCTCGAGCCCCGCATGGACACCGACAGACTGAGGGAGCCGAGACATCCCTGCGGCGTCGAGGCCGACGACGACCAGGTTGAGGCCCGCGGCGATGGCGCTGAGCACGGTCTGGTCTGTCGGCGAGGTCAGATTCAGCGCCTGCTGGCGGACGAGGTTGCCCTCGAGCACGAGCACGAGCAGCGCCTGAGCATCGTTGAGCTTCACGAGGTCGAGGTGCTTGACCCGGACACCGAGCGCCCGTGGCGCGGTCACCAGGCTCACCGCATCAGCTGCCTGGGCCAGTGCGGTCGCGGCGATCTCGAGAATGTCCTCGATGCCGGTCGGCATCACCGCGAAGAACGGGTCCACCTGGCGGCGCACCGCCGGCGGGACGTCCTCCTCGTCCATGAGGAAGTCGACGTAGTAGCGGTAGCCGAGGTCGGAAGGGACACGCCCCGCCGAAGTATGCGGCTGGATCAGGTACCCGACCTCGCTCAGGGTGGCCAGCTCGTTGCGGATGGTCGCCGAAGACCACGTGGCAAGGTGGACAGCAAGGGAGGCCGACCCCACAGGGACCCCCGTGCGGGTGTAATCCGCGACGACGGCCTTGAGGATCTGCTGCTTGCGCTGGTCGAGAGGGACTGGGTGTTGCACGTCTGGCCAGAGGTGACGGTGGAGGCCGCCGGTCACCGGCGCTTTAGCACTCGTCAGGGTTGAGTGCTAAGGGTACCAGCTAAGCGGCCTGGTCGCCCACCAGCCGGAGGGTGACCTGGTTGAGCACCGCTTCGCCCCGGGCCGTCGCCCTCACTCGATCACCATCGACGGCGATGAGCCCGAGCCCCGCGAGCGCGTGGGCCTCACTGAGATTCGAGGCGCCGATCCGCACCCCTTCGCGGAGCCTGAGCCCGAGCATCACTCGTTCCTGCTCGCGCATCCCCGGTCCCACCGGCTCCGATCCGGCAATGGCCAGCTCCCCGCCCCGGACGGCGCGCCCATAGGCCGCGATTCCCCGCCCGTGCCAATAGCGCACCGACACCGCGCCGGCTGCCACATCGAGGCCGACAGCCGCAGCAGCGGCGGCGGGAAGGTGTCCGTGGGCGCCCACACCGGCGGCCGCGTAATACCCGTTGCGCCAGTAGACCAGATTGTGGCGGCACTCCTCGCCGGGCAACGCGAAGTTGCTCACCTCGTAGTGCGCATACCCGGCGCGCTCGAGCAGGTCGACCGCGATGCCGTGCTGGCGGATCGAGCGAACGCCGTCAACCGGTGTGACCAGCCCGCGGCGCACGCGCGCGTGCAAGGGCGTTCCGGCCTCGACGGTCAGCTCGTAGCACGAGATGTGCGTCGGACCCGCGTCGACGACGCGTTCCAGGGTGCGCCGCCAGCGCGTGTCACCCAGGCCGGGTACTGCATAGATGAGGTCGCAGTTGATCGACGTGAAGCCCGCCTCGCGCACCTCCGCGACGGCGGCGAGAGCGCGGTCGGCGTCGTGCACCCGCCCGAGGAACCGCAGCGCATCGGTCTCGAGGCTCTGGACCCCGATGCTGATGCGATTGACTCCGGCCTCCCGCCACACCCGCGCCCGCCCGGCCGTGATGCTCGACGGGTTCGCCTCCATGGTGACCTCGGCATCGGCCGTGACCGAGAAGGTGCTCCGAACCGTCGCGATGAGGCCGGCGAGCAGCGCGGGTTCGACGAGCGACGGGGTGCCACCACCGATGAACACGGTGTCGAGCGCCAGCGGGCCCAGGCGTTCGCCGATACGGCGGACCTCGGCGTTCAACGCCCCCATATAGGCCTCGGATCCGGTGGCCCCGGCAACGCTGGTGAAGTCGCAGTACTCGCACTTCCGTTCGCAGAACGGGATGTGCAGGTAGAGCGAGCGCACGTCGTTGAACACAGCGTTCAGGAGGTCGCGTCCTTTGCCGTTGCCTCTGGAGTCTGCTTCGCCGCCTCGGGCTTCGGCTTCACCTTCGGTGCCCGTGGCGTGCGTGGCGGCGGCCGCCGGCGCATGAACTTGTAGAGCGGCGGGTAGAGGTAGAACGTCGCCACGAAGCTGAGGATGTCGATGCCGATCAGCCCCACGACCGCGGTTGGCGTCGCCACCGTCGAAGCGCTGCTCTTGGATGACAAGAACCCGCCGATCAGATACGTGAGCGCCACGAAGAGGGCCAGCCAGATGAAGTACTGCATGATCCCGGCCATCACCGACTCCATGAAGCGCAGCGACCGCGGCTCCTTGGTGATGAGCTTGGCGAGTGGGGCCGCGACGAGCGCGGATGCCACCGGCACGAGTGGGTTGTAGCTGACCCCGAGGACGTAGAGCCCGAAGGCGGGCTTGGGGTCCGCGAGCGTGAAGAATGCGAGCGACCCGACAGCCACCTCAGCCGCCGCGAGCAGCGCGACCAGGATCAGGTACGAGCGCTTGGCCCACGGGACAAAGGGCTCGTCGATGGCCCGGGCACGCGACGCCATCCCACCCTTGGCCAGCGTGCGCGTCTTCGAGGCAGGCTGCTGCTTGGCATTCGCCTGTTGCTTCCCGTCGGATGACTTGACCTGTGCAGTCTGCCTGGCGAGCGAGACCTCGGCACGGGCCGCGCGTTCAACGGAGTCGGGACGCCGGCGGGGGCGTTTGCGGGGCGGGTGCGGCCGTGGCATCAGGCGCCCACCTACTCCTCGTCCATCTTGAGCACAGCCATGAATGCCTCCTGTGGAATCTCCACGTTGCCCACCCTTTTCATGCGGCGTTTGCCTTCACGCTGCTTCTCGAGCAGCTTGCGCTTCCGCGTGATGTCCCCGCCGTAGCACTTGGCAAGCACGTCCTTGCGCATCGCGGAGACAGTCTCACGGGCGACGATCTTGCCACCGATCGCTGCCTGTATGGGTACCTCGAAGAGCTGACGCGGGATCAGCTTGCGAAGGCGCTCCGCCAGCTTGCGCCCGTGCGCGTTGGCGCGATCCCGGTGGACGATCATGCTCAGCGCATCCACGCGCTGTCCGCCCACGAGGATGTCGAGCTTGACGAGCGACTCGGCGCGGAAGCCCGTGATCTCGTAGTCGAGTGACGCGTAGCCGCGACTGCGCGACTTCAATTGATCGTAGAAGTCATGGATGATCTCGCCGAGCGGGAGGTCGTAGGTCAACGCGACGCGATCGCCCGGCTGGTAGTCCATCTGCTGGAACTCGCCCCGGCGCTCCTGGCACAGTTCCATGATCGCGCCGACATAAGCGCTCGGGACGATGATGGTCGCCTTGGTCCGCGGCTCCTCGATGGCCTCGATATTCGAGGCGTCCGGCAGCATCTCCGGGTTGTCGATCGCAATCACCTCGCCGGAGCGAAGGCGGACGCGATACTCCACCGTCGGCGCCGTCGTGATCAGCGACAGGTCGAACTCGCGTTCCAGACGCTCCTGCACGATCTCCATGTGGAGCAGGCCGAGGAAGCCGCAGCGGAACCCGAATCCCAGAGCAGCCGACGACTCCGGCTCGAAGATGAGTGAGGCGTCGTTGAGGTTGAGGCGCTGGAGCGCTTCCTTCAGATCGGTGACGTCGTCGGAATCGACCGGAAAGATGCCGGCGTAGACCATCGGTGTGACCGCTCGGTATCCCGGCAGTGGGTGCGTGGTGGGATGCGCAGCGTCCGTGACGGTGTCTCCAACCTTGCTGTCACGAACGTTCTTGATCGATGCGATGAAGTATCCGACCTCGCCGCAGAGCAACTCATCGACCCGTGTCATCGCCGGCGCGAAAACCCCGACCTCGTCGACGACGAATTCACTCTTGTTGTTCATCATCCGGATGCGCATCCCGGCGGCAATGCGTCCGTCGACGATGCGCACGTAGACCACAACCCCGCGATACGCGTCGTACTTCGCGTCGAAGATGAGCGCCCGCAACGACCCGTCACGCTCGCCCTGGGGCGGCGGCACCCGCTTGACAATGGCCTCGAGGACCAGGTCGATGCCGATCCCCTGGCGCGCGCTGGTGAGGATCGCGTCGTCGGCGGGGATCCCGATGACTTCCTCGATCTCACGCCGGACGAGTTCAGCGTCCGCGTTGGCAAGGTCGATCTTGTTGATGACCGGGATCACCTCGAGATGGTTCTCGATCGCCTGGTACACGTTGGCGAGCGTCTGTGCTTCGACGCCCTGGGTGGCATCGACAACGAGCAGCGCGCCCTCGCATGCCGCGAGCGATCTCGACACCTCGTATGCGAAGTCGACGTGGCCCGGGGTGTCGATGAGATTCAACTCATAGGTGATGCCGTCAGATGCCGTGTAGGCGAGCCGGACCGCCTGCGCTTTGATGGTGATGCCGCGCTCGCGCTCGAGGTCGAGTTGATCGAGCACCTGGTCCTGCATATCGCGCAGCGCCACGGTGCCGGTCGCCTCGAGCAAGCGATCGGCAAGGGTGGATTTGCCGTGATCGATGTGCGCGATGATGCTGAAGTTGCGGATCCGGTCAAGACGCATGCGCTACGGAGGGGATGCCTAGTCTTGGAGCGCGCCGTCGGTGCTGTGAGCCATGCGCAGGATCTCCGCAAGGTCGGTCAGCCCGCGCCGGCTGCCCGAGAGGCCGGGTTTGACTCGATGCGCCAGCACCATCGGCGCGACGTGCTCGACGTCGTCGATGCCCACCGCTGCGCGATCCTCATGCGCCGCAAGCGCCTGCGCCGCCTTTCGGGTCACGATATCGGCGCGGTGCCCGTCCACCTCGAGCTCGATGCTGAGCGCTGCGATGGCCACGAGGATGTTGCGATCCACCACGACGTCGGACAGCATCGAGATCGCCCGCGCGATCCGATCCGCCTCCGCCTGTTCGGCGGGTTCGAAACGCGCGGAGAACGCGGTGGGGTCCTCTTCGAACGACTCACGCCGCTCGACGATTTCGACCCGCTGACGCACGTCACGGATGCCCTCGACGTCTACACAGAGACCGAAACGGTCGAGCAACTGCGGACGAAGCTCGCCTTCCTCGGGATTCATGGTGCCAACGAGGATGAACCGCGACGGGTGCGACACCGATACGCCCTCACGCTCGACGGTGTTCTGTCCCATGGCGGCCGCATCGAGGAGCACATCGACGATGTGATCGTCGAGCAGGTTCACCTCGTCAACATAGAGGATGTTGCGATTGGCCTCCGCGAGCACGCCGGGCTCGAACTCCTTCTCGCCTCGTTTGATCGCAGCTTCGATGTCGATCGCCCCGACGACACGGTCCTCGGATGCGTTGATCGGCAACTCCACGACACGCATCCGGCGGCGCGCGCGAGGCAATGTTTCGCCACCCACCACGCGTTCCGTGCACTCCGCGCATTGCAGATCCGCCTCATCGGGTGGGCATCCGTAGCGGCAATCGGCCACAACGTCAAGCCCTGGCAGGAGTTTCGTCAGCGACCGGACAGCCGTCGATTTCGCGGTCCCCTTCTCCCCGCGAATCAGCACGCCGCCGATCGCCGGGTTGATCGCGTTGAGAATGAGGGCCTGTTTCATAAGGTCCTGTCCCACGATCGCGGTGAACGGGAACACGCTTCTGCCTGTCTGCATCACAGTCATTGTGCCATGCGACCTCGAAGCGTCTTCTCGACGCCCTCGACGATGGCCCCCTGGGAGAGGTCGTAGAGGCCGAGATATTCCCCGCCGGCGCGGTCTGCGAGGTCGCGACAGGCGTTGAAGCCGTATCCGCCGAACAGCGGAGGACGGCTGTGGCCACCGACGCGGGGCATCGGCCGCGTCGTGTGATCACGAGCCGAATCGATGACCAGCATGTGCACGCCGTCGGCGCCGAGCTGTTCCGCCACGCGTTGCGCCTCGACCAGCGGTTCCTCACCGAAGAGTGAGATGTTGCCACGCCCGTCGCTGATCAGCACGACGAGTGGGTAGACGCTCGGGTCACGCAGGCGTTCGGTGCGCACGATCCGGAGCCCGGCGACGAGACCGTGGGTCAGCGGTGTGGTGCCGCCCACCGTGAGCCGCTGCAGGCGCTGTTCCGCCAGGTCCACGGACGAGGTCGGCTGGAGGACGACGCGCGCCGCACGACCCGAGAAGACGACGAGCGACACCTTGTCCCGGCGCAGATACGCATCACGGAGCAGCGACAGCACCGCGCCCTTGGTGGCCTGCATGCGCTGCTCTGCGTCCATCGACGCGCTCGCGTCGACCACGAAGACGATGAGCGTGCCGGTGCGGCGCCGGCGAACCTTCTGGCGCAGATCCTGGCGCTCGAGGTGGAGCGCCGGCCCGATCCGGCCCGCGGGTTCCTCGGCGCGGCGGCGGACCTGGTGAGGGGCAGCGGCTCGCATGGTGGCGTCGAAGGCGATATCCGTCGTCTTCTCCGTCTGGGTTGCGCGGACGTACCGGCCGCGCTTGTCACTGCTCTGCGATGAGCTTCGCTTGCCGGTGGTGGCACGGCTCCGACGATCGCGCGGCAGGGCGATCTTGCGCACCGGGAAGATCTCACCCTCGAAGAGCTGCTCGGCGCTGCGGCGGGTGACCGCCTGTGTGGCCTGCTCGCTGCCCTGGACCTGGCCAGGGCTCTCCCCTTCCTCGCCGCTGCCGGAGTCGTCCGGCGGCTGATCCCCCGCCTCGGCGGTCTGCTCCGAGACGACCGCCGCCTCCGCCTCCTGGGCGATCTCCTCGAGCCGCTCGCGGGCGCGCTCGGTGGCGGCGCCACCCTGCTGGGACACCCCGTCCTGACGGCTGCGCCGGCGGTGGGCGAGCGCCAGCTCGGCGGCGGTGGTGGCGTCTGCGGTGGTCACCACCAGGCGATCGGCGGCTTCTGCCGGGACTCCATCGAAGCGGGAGCGGACCAGCTTCTCGGCCTCGTCCCACGCCCGCACGGTTCGAGCCGCACTGCTGACGACGATGTCGGCGCGGTGTCCGAGAGCGCCCGCGTCGATGCACACCAGGGCGATGAACCAGCCGATCATCGGTGGGATCTCGACCCGAGGGAGCAGGCGCTTCGCCTCCTGGATCACCGCCTTGAGGTGATCCTCGCTGGTCAGGAATTCCGTCTCGAGCGCGGCGCCGTCCTGGCTGCGTCGTGAATCCCGCTCCATGATGCGAACGCGTTCATCGAGGTCGCGCAGGCCGGTGATATCGACGCACAGGCCAAACCGGTCGAGCAGCTGAGGGCGAAGATCCCCCTCCTCGGGATTCATCGTGCCGACCAGGATGAATCGCGACGGGTGGGAGAACGAGATGCCCTCGCGCTCGACCACGTTCCATCCCATCGCCGCGGCGTCGAGGAGGACGTCGACGATGTGATCGTCGAGCAGGTTGACCTCGTCCACGTAGAGGATGCCGCGGTTGGCGTCGGCGAGGAGGCCCGGCTCGAAGCGTCGCTCGCCGAGCTTGATCGCGGCCTCAGTGTCGATGGTCCCGACCACGCGGTCCTCGGAGGCGTTGATCGGCAGCTCGACAACGCGGGTGCGCCGGCGCTCGACCGCGGGCGCGACGCCGGCCTCGGCACGAGCCCGGCAGTCGTCGCACCACGTCGACGGGGCCTCGGGGTCGCAACGATAGCGGCAGCCGGCAATCACGTCGATCTCGGGCAGCAGCCGGGCGAGCGCCCGCACCGCGGTGGATTTGGCGGTGCCGCGCTGGCCCCGGATGAGCACGCCCCCGATGCCCGGATTGATGGCGTTGAGGACCAGCGCGGTCTTCATCGCCTCCTGGCCGACCAGGGCGGTGAACGGCATATGGGAACGCGAGTTCGGCATCGAACCCATTGTGCCAGCGGTGCCGAGCACCCAGCCTGCTACAAAGCCTCGATGCAGAGACCTCTTCGCGTCCTGCTCGAGGCGAGCTGCCTTGGAGACGGCCGCCGGGACGCCGGGATCGGACGCTATGCCAGACAGTTGATCGATGCGCTCCGGGACGTGCCGGACCTCGAGATTACCGCGTCGGTCCCGGCGTCGCCCCCATTGAGTGAGGCACGCCCGGCGCGATTCCTCCGGGCACAGCCGCACGTGCTCGCCGAAGCGATCGCCAGGCATCCCCACCTGCTTCACGGGCTGGCCGGCGAGCCCGTCCTGGGATTCCCGGCGTCGCGCCAGGTGGTGACCGTCCACGACGTCGAGATGTGGCGAAGCGCCTCGAGCAGCGGGCCCGCGGCCGCAGCGCGTCGCGTCTACGCGACACTCCTCGCACCGTTCATCCGATCCTGCGCTGCCGTCATCGCGGTGAGCGACACCACCCGCAGCGAGGCTGTTGCGACGCTCGGGCTCGACCCATCCCGGGTTCGAGTCGTCCCTCTCGGTGTCGGGCCGCTCTTCTCGTCGCGCCCCAAGCTTCGTGACGCCCGAACTGCCGAGGCGCTCGGACTCGAGGAACCATTCGTGCTCTGGGTGGGAAGCCTGCGATCGCGTGACCCGCGCAAGGGGCTGGACACGCTCCTCGAAGCGATGGAGCGACTTCCGGGCGGGGGTCCGCCCCTGGCGCTCGTCGGGGCGCTCGGGCCCGAGGCCGACCGTCTGGCAGCCGAGGCGTGGCGGCGGCACGTTCGGCTCGTCCTGAGCGGCTCGGTCGACGACGGTGAGCTCGCATCGCTGTACCGGCAGGCTGCTGTGGTGGTGCTGCCATCGACCCACGAGGGTTTCGGTCTGACCGCACTGGAGGCGATGGCCTGCGGCGTGCCGCTGGTCGCCACCACCGCAGGCAACCTCCCGCAGCTGACGCTGGACGTCGCGGAGCTGGTCCCGCCCGGAGACGCAGCAGCTCTGGCCTCGGGCATCGACAGGGTGCTGAGCGAACCGGTCCGCGCGGCGCGCATGCGCCACGCAGGCGTCGATCGAGCATCGGGCTACACCTGGGAGCGGACCGCGGCGATGACCGCGGCCGTCTACGAAGAGGTCGCAGCGGCCGCAGGTCAGAGATCAGCGGCGATCGCTCGCCGTTGCTCCTCATCGAACTGAGCGGAGACCGCGAGGTTGGGATGGTCGACCCCCGCGCCCTGGAGCATGGCGCTGCGCTGATCCGGTTGGAGGCTGAAGCGCAGGAAGTGGGCCGGCGCGCTCTCGCCCGGAGGTGACACCGCCTCGGGGACACCTCGAACCCGCGACCCGCCGATGTCGATGAAGACCGCTCGCTCGATTCCCTCGAGCCGCGTCGCCGCCGCGTTGAGATCGGCGGGATCAGCAACCTCGATGAACAGCATGGCGGCGAGCTGACCTTCGCCAGGCACGACCGCGTTGAACGCCGCGATCTCGCCCGCGACCCGATCGGGATCGTCGATGCGCTCGGTCCGAAGCGCCTCCTCGAGGGTCGCTCGAATCGTCTCCCGGTTCTCGAACACCAGCGATACGATCTCGCCGAGGGCGATGCGGCGGATCCGCTTCAGTCCGGCGACCCGGTGGCGCTCCTCCGCGCGGACGAGCTCGTAGGCCTCGCCCACGCGGACGTCCTGGCGATCGAGTCCGGCCAGACCTTCGAGCGTCACGAACACCTCCATCAGGATGACGATGCGCAAAGCCGACTCTGGCAGGTCGGCAAACCGACCGGCGGCCCAGCAATACCTGACCTGCGCGGTATGATTTCGGCACCATGGCAGTCATTCCGTTCGACCGCAGCGTTCTCAAGGTCAACCAGGCGATCCTCATGACCGTCATCGTCGCCGGCTACGTGGTCGGGCTCGCCTATCACCCGGTCGCCTGGGCGCTGCCTGTGCTTGCCGTGATGATGCTCGCCGCCGTGGCGTCGCCCTCCTGGAACGTCCCTCGCCTCATCTACCTCCGGTGGCTCAAGCCCGCGGGCCTCGTGAAGCCACGCGTCGTTCAGGAGGACCCTGCACCCCACCGCTTCGCGCAGCTGGTGGGTGGCGTGTTCCTCGCCGCGGCAAGCGTGTTCGTGATCACGGGATTGCTGCTGGTGGCCTGGGTGCTGGCCTGGATCGTCGCGGCGCTTGCCTTCCTCAACTTCGCGTTCAACATCTGTGTCGGCTGCATCATGTACGCGCAACTCGTCCGGGTCGGACTGCTGCCGCTCTCGCGCGAACCGGCGCGATGATCCTGCTGCTCGCTCCCCTGATCGCCATCGCGGTGATCGCCGGTGCAGCGCTCCTGCTTCGGGTGCAGCGCGGCGAGCAGCGGGAGCTCGTGGGCAGCGTCGTCGAGACGGTGGCCGGCAGCGGCGAGCTTCCTTCCATCCTCTATTTCACGGGCGAGGCCTGCACCATCTGCCACACCGCGCAGCGCCCGGCGCTCCACGCCCTGGCGGCCGGCCTCGACTCGGGCATGGAGATCCGCGAGATCGACATCGCCGTCGAGCCCGACCTGGCCCGCCGCTACCGGGTCATGTCCCTGCCGACGACGATCGTGCTCGACGGGTCCGGGCAGGTGACCGATATCAACGTCGGCTTCACCACTGGGGAGGTCCTCCGCCGGCAGCTCGTTGATGCCGGGATGCCGGTCGCCGCCTAGTCAACCGGGTACTCTGAGCGCATGGCCGTCACCGAGCGCGCGCCGCGCACCCGTGCGCTGTCTCCGTCGGATCTCTTCGCCATTGACGAGCTGCTCAGCGATGACGAGCGCCTGATCCGCGACACGGTGCGGGCATTCGTTCGCGAGCGCGCACTGCCCGTGATCCCCGACCACTTCGAGGCGGGCACCTTCCCGCGCGAGCTGGTGCCGGGCGTCGCCGAGCTCGGCCTGCTTGGCATGCACCTGCACGGATACGGGTGCGCCGGGACGACGGCGACCGCGTACGGGGTGGCTTGCGAGGAGCTCGAGGCGGGGGACAGCGGATTGCGCTCCTTCGTGTCGGTCCAGGGATCGCTCGCGATGTTCCCGATCTGGTCCTACGGCAGCGACGAGCAGAAGGCTCGCTGGCTCCCCGAGATGGCGGCGGGGCGCGCGATCGGCTGCTTCGGGCTGACCGAGCCAGATGCCGGATCCGATCCCTCGTCGATGCGCACGTCGGCGCGCCGCGACGGTGGCGACTGGGTCATCAACGGCACCAAGATGTGGATCACCAACGGCTCCATCGCCGACATCGCGGTGGTCTGGGCGATGACCGACTCCGGTGTTCGCGGGTTTCTCATCGAACGCGGCACACGCGGTTTCACCACGTCGGATGTGCACAACAAGCTCTCCCTGCGCGCCTCGGTGACCTCCGAGCTGTCATTCGACGCGGTGCGCGTGCCGGACAGTTCGGTCCTCCCCGAGGTGAGCGGGATGCGAGGCCCGCTCACGTGCCTCAACGAGGCGCGCTTCGGCATCGGCTGGGGGACCATGGGTGCCGCGCGCGCCTGCTTCGAGTCCGCGCTCGAGTACAGCAAGACACGCCGGGCATTCGGCAAGCCCATCGCGGCGATGCAGCTGACTCAGCAGAAGCTGGCAAACATGGCCACCGCGATCGTCCAGGGACGCCTGCTCGCCCACCGGCTCGGCACGCTGAAAGACCAGGGGCGACTGCATCCGGTCCAGGTGTCGATCACCAAGCGGGCCAACGTTCGCACCGCTCTCGATATCGCGCGGAGTGCGCGCACCATCCTGGGGGCGAACGGCATCACGCTCGAGTACCCCGTCGCGCGGCACATGGCGAACCTCGAATCGGTGCTGACCTACGAGGGAACCGAGGAGGTGCACACGCTCATCATCGGTAAAGAGCTCACCGGCGAGAACGCCTTCGCCTGACCGTCAGGCCGCGTCGTCCCAGCTCTCGGTCTCGCGAAACGAATGATGGCCGCGACGGGCGACGATCAGGTGATCGAGCACCGGGACGCCGAGGAGCGTGCCGGCACTCCGCAACGCCGCAGTGACCAGACGGTCGGCACGGCTCGGCGCGGGGTCGCCGCTCGGATGGTTGTGGCCGATGATGACTGCAACTGCATCGCTACGCAGTGCCGGCCCGAACACGTCGCGCGGTTGCAGTCGCGACGCGTTGATGGTCCCGACCGCGACCGTCTCGAGCCTGATCGGGCGGTGACGAGCGTCGAGGAGGAGGACCACGACCTGCTCGCGACGCGCTCGGCGTAGCCCGTCGAGCATGAGCAGAGCATCGCGGGGAGATCCGATCGCCGGACGGTCGTCGTCGGTCCACCGTTCAGCGAGCTCCCACATCGCGGCCAGACGTTCCGCACGCTCGCGCGGAACCCCATGTTCGCGGGTGAGCCCAGCGGCGTCGAGCGCCCGGCGCTCCCACCAGGGGATCCGCGCAACCCGATTTGCGACGGCACTCAGATCAGCGGCCGGCGACGCGCCACCCAGCGCCCGCGCGAGCAACTCCGCCTCCCCACTCCTGCCGTCGGTCTCGTTGTGCATGTTCCCGAGAGTATCACAAAGCTGTGTAGTTGTCGACGCAGAGATCAGGATCGGGTCAGCAGCATCCCGATGAGGAAGATGGCCACGATCACGACCCCGGCCACCGCCACCACGATCCACCCCCCACCGGCCGCCAGCAGCGACGGGGAGGACGCGACTCTCGGGGGGGCGGCAGCCGGCGCGTCGACGATGTCGGCGGGCGACTCGACGGCGATCAACTTCACCCGCCCGGGGGCATCCTCAGGTAACTCGGCCGGATCGAGCAGCGCCGGCGCCACCGCGACGCTGCGCCGCCGGCGCGGGGAGCGCATCTCAGACACCGCGCTCACCCTCTGCGATCAGCGCCGCCAGCACCTCGTCCGCGAACGAGCGGTACGCGGCGGCCGCCTCCGACGAGGGCGCCATCACGGTGACCGGTTCACCCGCCAGCGCCGATTCCTGCAGCCGCACCGTCACCTTGATGATGGTGTTGAAGACACGCAGGTTCGGGATCGCGCGCAGTCCCTCGAGCAGGTCACGAGAGAACCGCGTGCGCATCACCACGAAGGTTGGGAGCAGGCCGAGCACGCGCAGGTCGGGATTCAACTCCTGGCGCACGTGGTGCACGGAACGCAGCGTCTCCTTGAGTCCCTTCACCGCGTATCCGGACATCTGCATGGGGATCACGATGTAGTCCGTGGCGGCGAGGACGCTGATGGTGTGAAACGCGAAGCTCGGTGGCGTGTCGAAGAGGATGAAGTCGTAGTCGCGACAATCGCGATCGAGCGCTCGGCGCAGACGGGTCTCCGCATCGAGCGTTGTCGGCAACCCGGCCTCGACGGCACTCAGATCAGGGTTCGCGGGGAGGAGGTGCAGCCCCGCCCACTTGGTGCGGACGATCAGCTCGTCCACGGACTGGTCGGGCTCGAGAATCGCATCCGCAACGGTGTGGGTCAGCGAGTACGGATTGAATCCCAGGCCGGATGTGAGATTGGACTGCGGATCCATGTCGACCGCGAGCACGCGCCGTCCCCGCTCGGCGAACACAGCCGCCAGGGAGGCGCAGGTGGTTGTCTTTCCCACCCCGCCCTTTCCGGAGATACAGGCGATCGAAACAGCCACCGCGACCGGTTAGTCTAGTGCAGGCCGCCGCAACCGGCACACGAAAGTCGGCATGTCGTCGGCAGGAACGGTCAGCTCGGCGCCACCCGCACTGTCGGGCGCACCGCAGGTGCCGCCGCCATGTCGTCTTCCCAGGCGCGGTTGAGACGCCGCTGGATGATTGCCATGAGAATCAGGCCGCCCGCAACCGGGAGCAGCATCCAGAAGATCACGCGAGTCGGACGCAGCTGCACATCGGTGGTGCGGAGCATCCGATCCTCGACGATGCGCACGCGCTCGAGGGTCATCACCGACGCGACAGCGCTGAAGGGAAGCAACAGCTCGAGATACGGAATCAGCAGGAAGCCGCCGAGCAGTCCATATGCCTGGAGCACGGTGAAGTGCGGGTCGAAGGACAGCGTGACATTGGCGACCGCAAGCACGATCCTCGTGGCTGCAGCGATGCTCACGAGCGCGCCGATCGCCCACGGGATGGTCACGGCAGCCGTGGACCGTCCGGGAACGACATGCATGCGGGTGTCGAAGTTGCCGACCTCGCGGTTGATGCGGTGATACCAGACGAGGCTGTAGATCCCCAGCGTGACGATCGACAACACAACGATCGCGAGAGTCGATCGCCGCTTGCCCGCAGGCCCGAAGGATGTGACCTTGGGAGGTGCTTTGTCGGGCGTCGTGATCGCCGCGACCACCGTGACCTCGGTTGCGTTCGCCTCGCCCGTCTCGAGCGGCGGCGGGCTCGCACTGCCGTCGATGACGTGCTCATCACCCTCGCTGCCGTCCACCAGCTCACCCACGGGCGGATGGGACGTCGGCGCCGATGCGGGCCACGACCACGTCGGGGGCGGGTCAGTGGAGGCGATGGCCTGCGGGTCGGGCGCGGTCAGGGTCGCGACAGCGGGCGTGGTGCCCGGCCGCGATGCGGTCTCGGTCATCCCGTGTTCCTCGTGTACGGCGCCGCCTGGGGCGGTACCGCGTGCTGCTAGTGGGACGTCGACGCTCCGGGTACTGGATTCGAACCAGTGGCCTTGCGGTTAACAGCCGCCTGCTCTACCGCTGAGCTAACCCGGATCATGACTCAAGTCTACCTGCCGTGACGCACCGTGCCTTCGCGATCGCCATCTGGCGCAGCAGCAGATCGCGCCGTGCCGTCTACTCGAGGTAGTCCTTGAGCTTCTTGGATCGCGATGGGTGGCGCAGCTTGCGCAGCGCCTTCGCCTCGATCTGGCGGATGCGTTCGCGGGTCACGCCAAAACGCTTGCCCACCTCTTCGAGCGTTCGCTGGTGACCGTCGATGAGGCCGAATCGCAGCTGCAGGACGCGACGCTCTCGGGGCGTCAGCGTGTCGAGAATGTCCTCGACCTCGGTGCGCAACATGGTCAGCGACGCGGCATCAGAGGGCGCGGTGGCCTCTTTGTCCTCGACGAAGTCGCCGAGGTGCGAATCCTCCTCCTCACCGATTGGCGTTTCCAGCGAGACCGGATCCTGCGACACCTTGGTGATCTCCCGGACCTTCTCCGGGGTGATCCCCATCTCGTCGGCGATCTCCTCGTCGTTGGGCTCGCGGCCCAGCTCCTGGAGCAGCCGGCGCGACACCCGGACGAGCTTGTTGATGGTCTCGACCATGTGCACCGGGATGCGGATGGTGCGTGCCTGGTCCGCGATCGCGCGGGTGATCGCCTGGCGGATCNNTACGTCGAGAACTTGTAGCCCTTGTGGTAGTCGAACTTCTCGACCGCTCGGATCAGGCCCATGTTCCCTTCCTGGATCAGGTCGAGGAACGACATGCCGCGGCCGATGTATTTCTTGGCAATGCTGACCACAAGCCGGAGGTTCGCTTCGGTGAGCTGGTTCTTCGCCTCCTCGTCGCCCTGCTCGATCAGCTTGGCGTAGTGGACCTCCTGCTCGGCCTTGAGGAGCGCGACCCGACCGATCTCCTTGAGGTACATCCGAACCGGGTCGTCCAGGGAGACGGAGTCGATCGCCTCGGCCTTGGCGATGAGCTCCTCGTCGATCTCGTCGACGGTCTCGAAGTCCTTGTCGCCGTCGCTGACCTCGATGCCCATCTCTCGGAAGACGTGGAAGATTCGCTCCAGATGATCGGGCTCGACGTCGATCTCCGGAAACGCGGCAAGGATGTCGTCAGGCGTGAGGTATCCGTGGTCCTTGCCCTTGATGATCAGCGCCTCGGCGGCGGAGACCAGCAGGTCGGCGCCCGAGGGCGGTGGCAAGGCGGCGGCTCTGGATCGAGTGGTGGTGGCTGTGGTCATCTCAACTCTGTCTCACGCGGCGCAGGCTGACGCCCGCGACTGCGAGGTCGGCCGGACGATCGGTACAACGACAGCGTTCACAATAATTGTCGAAGCCGTCTGAGTGTGCCAATTCGGGCGATCGGATAGGGGGATTCCACGCGGGCACGAGGAAGATGGTGGCTCGCGAGGCCGCAGATCAAACATGTGCACTCGCCGGCGCGCGCCCGCGAGTCGAGCTCGATCAGCGAACCGCGACCGTCCGGCGCAGATGGGGCGCGTCGGCGGCAAGGCGGCTGAGCTTGGCTGCGAGCGCGTCGGCATCCTCGGTCCTGCCCTCGTCGCGGGCGCGGTGCATCTCTGCCGAGATACTGACAAGCGCACGCCGGACCGCTTCCTCGTGGATCAGGCGGACACAGTCGGCCATCAGCTGCTTGATCGCCTCGGGCTCGGCCTCGTCGGCGAACTCCGGAACCTCCCGGACCAGGAGGCCGGCCGCGCGGCGCTGATCTCCCCCGCCCAGCCGGCGAAGCGTGAATCCCGCCGGGTCGGTGGAAGCAGCGTCGTAGATGCGCCGGGCGGTCGGGTTGGTGAACTCATCAGGGCCGAGACCACTGTCGGTTCGAAGCGCCGCCGCGAGCTCCGGCCTGATCAGCACCACCCGCGCCAGCTGCGCTTCCCAGGGCGGCATCGGCTCGTCCGCCTCGACCGGCTCGGGTTCCTCAACAGCGCCCGCTGCCGGTTCAGCAGGCGCGGTGACGACGATCCGAGCGGGCCGCCGCACCCCGTCTCGCATCGAGCGCGCGAGGTCGGTCGACAGCGAACGAGCGCCGATGTCGAGACGTCGGGCGGCCTGCTGGAGGTAGAGCTCGCGAGTTGTCGCCTCAGGGATCCTCGCGAGTACGGACACGGCCCGCTCCGCGGCGGCGCGCCGCGCATCCACGCTTCCCCCCTCGCCCGCACCCAGGGCGGCGTCAAGGAGGACCTGCCAGGCCGGCGCGGAGTCGGCGACCGCCTGGACGAAAGCGGGCGGATCCCGCCGGACCAGCTCGTCCGGATCCTTTGCCCCACCGGGAAGCCGGCAGATCCGCGCCTGCACCCCCTCGGCGGCGATGACATCCACCGCCCGGGTGGCGGCGACCCGGCCGGCGTCGTCGCCGTCGAAACACAGAATCAGCGTCTCCGCGATGCGCCCGAGGCTGTGCACCTGCTCCCGGGTGAGTGCGGTGCCGCTGCTCGCGACCGTGTGCTGGACGCCGGCTGCATGCGCGGCGATGACGTCGAAGTACCCCTCCACGATCACCGTCGCGTGCTCACGCACGATCGCGGTGCGGGCGAGATCGATGCCGAAGATCGCGGACGACTTGTGATACGCGGCGGAGTCCGGGCTGTTCAGATACTTCGGCTTGGCCTCTCCCAGTGCCCTGGCCCCGAACCCCAGCACCTCGGCACGCTCGTCGCGGATCGGGAACACGAGGCGGTCGCGAAACCGATCGCGGGTCCTCGCGCCGCGCTGCGGATGCACGAGCCCCGCCTCGACGAGCTCGTCGACCGTCGCGCCGCCCTTGCCGGTGAGGTATCGGGCGAGTGCGTCCTCCCCCGGGCCGCCGGCGGGTGCGAAGCCGACTCCGAACTGGCGCGCGAGCGCTTCGTCGACGTGGCGATCGCGAAGCAGCGCACGGCCGGGCTCGCCGGCCGGCGTCGCCCAGAGCACATGCTGGTAGTAGGCCTGGGCCTTGGCGTTGAGCTCGATCGACCGCCGCCGCCGCCGTCCCGTGCCACGAGCGGCGCGCGGCCCGCTCTCCAACTCGACCCCCGCGCGGTCGGCGAGCATCTCGAGCGCCTGGCGGAAGTCGATGCGCTCGATCTGCTCGATGAATTTGAAAAGGTCACCGCCCTCGTGGCAGCCGTGGCAGTACCAGACCTGCCGTTCCGGGCTCACCGTGAACGACGGCGTCTTCTCGGCGTGGAACGGGCACAGCCCGGTCAACTCGCGCCCCGCTCGATGGAGCGTGACGTACCCACCGATCACCTCGATGAGGTCAAGCCGTGATTTGACCTCGGCGACAGCGTCCCCAGCCATGGCCCGCCAGCCCTCGACCGCTCGCTAGCGGCTGAAGAACCAGCGGCGACGCCTGCCCGCGGCGTCCTGCGGGTCGGGCGCGAACGCTTCGAGCTCGCTGATCCGCCGGTCGCGGTCGGCGAGGCGGCGATCCTTCTCGGCCTGCGCGGCAGCATGCTCGGCACGCGCAGTCTGCAACTCCAGCTGGAGTTGCTTGACGAGGTTCTGGCGCGAGTTCAGCTCGGCCTCAAACCGCTGGCGCTGCTCGGAGTAGATGCGCTGCTCGAGCGTGCGTTCCCAGCGGTCGAGCAGCCCGGCCACGAGCTCGCGCGGATCGAGCGACGTCATCGATGCGACGTCGCGGCGGGGTTCACTGCCTGTCTCGATCATCGACCCGGCGCGTCCGTGCGACGTCTTCGCCTCGGCGGCGAGCTCCTCCGCGGGCGGCGGCACGACCTTGTCGGGCCAGGAGGACGGCTGCGCCGTGCCGACCACATCGACGCTCCGGCTCAGGTCCGCCGGCGCCTCGTGGTTGACCGTTTCGGGAGGAGGTGGTGGTGCGGGCGGCGGAACCACCACTGCTTCAGGGGCTTCGATGCCCAGGTCGCCGAGGCGGACCAGGTAGTGGACGCCGGAGGGACCTTCCTCGCGACGCGACGGGACATCGCCTGCTTCGACGCGTCGAAGCAGGATACCGAGCGGGAGATCAAGCCTCTGCGCCACTTCCTCGACGGGAAGATATGGCTCAGCACCCGGCGCGGTAGGAGTGGCTGCGGGCATGGGTGTCTGCGGCCAGGACATCTCTACAAAGAGTAGGCGAAACGGTATACCAAGTGGGCCACCGCCAGTGATCCGTTACGGGCTCCCTAGCGCCCGACGACCTCGATCGCATACTTCGAGTTGTCGGTGAGCAAGACGATGCCACCGCGTTGCTCGGTGATGACCGCGCGCACCGGTGATGTTGCGAACACATCGGGTGCGTCCGCATGTTCGGTCACCGTGCGACGAACGGCATATGGCATCCCCGGTGTCGGGGGCGACAGCTCGTCACCCTCGACGACATGACCGTCATCGAGCATCTCGGGCCGTCCGCTTCGGGTTGAGATCTTGCGGATGCGCACGTGCTCTGTCATTCGGATCGTGCCTCCCGGCCCGTGTGGGTCAGCGGTCGCGCTCCACCCTTGCAAGGCGGGCGTGTGCCGCGGCCAGCCGCGCGGCGGGCACCCGGAAGGGTGAGCAGGAGACGTAATCGAGGCCCAACTCCTCACAGAGCGCGATCGAGTCGCTGTCGCCGCCGTGCTCGCCGCAGATGCCGACGCTCAATGATGGCCGGACCGCCCGGCCCTCCTCGACCGCAAAGCGCATGAGCCGGCCGACACCGTCGCGATCGAGCGTTTCGAACGGGTTGCGCGGCAGCACCTTGTCCTCCACATAGCGGAGCAGGAACTTCCCCTCCGCGTCGTCGCGAGAGACACCGAAGGTCATCTGCGTCAGGTCGTTGGTTCCGAACGAGAAGAAGTCCGCCGACTGTGCGATCTGGCCGGCGGTCAGCGCCGCGCGAGGCACCTCGATCATCGTGCCGACGAGATACGCCACAGTGGTCTTGGTCTCCTTGAAGACCGCTTGCGCCACCCGGTCGATGACCTCGCGAGTCCTGCGCAACTCCTCGAGCGTCCCGACCAGTGGCACCATGATCTCGGGACGCACGTCGACACGCTTCTTCTTCAGGGCAACTGCAGCCTCGATGATCGCGCGCGTCTGCATCTCGATGATCTCTGGAAAGAGCAGCCCGAGCCGGCAACCGCGAAGGCCGAGCATCGGATTCTGCTCGTGCAGGTTCTGCACCTCGGCAAGCAGGTTGCGCTGCGCGCGGTATGACTTCTCCGGCTTGCCCAGCGCCTCCGCGCGGGTCACCTCGACGAGCAGCTCCTCGAGGGAGGGCAGGAATTCATGCAGCGGCGGGTCGATGAGCCGGATGATCACCGGCAATCCGTGCATCGCCTCGAGAATGCCGTGGAAGTCACTGCGCTGCATCGGGAGCAGCTTCGCCAGCTCCGCTCGGCGCTCCTTCTCGTCCGGCGCCAGGATCATCTTCTGCACGATAGGAAGCCGTTCCTGCTGCATGAACATGTGCTCGGTGCGACAGAGCCCGATGCCCTGCGCGCCGAATTCGCGGGCACGCACCGCGTCGTGGGGGTAGTCGCCGTTGGCCCAGACCTGCAGGCGGCGGAACGAATCGGCCCAGCGCAGAACCTCCTCGAGCTCACCGGAGATCTCAGCGTCGAGCATGGCGACCTGGCCGGCGATGACATTGCCCGTGGAACCGTCGATGGTGAAGGGATCGCCTTCCTTGACCTTTGTGCCACCGGCAGTGAACTGGCGCTTGACGAGGTCGACCTGTACCGACTCCGCTCCGGCGACGCAGGGCTTGCCCATGCCTCTCGCGACCACCGCTGCGTGCGATGTGCGCCCGCCACGGGATGTGAGCACGCCTTCGGCGGCGATCATGCCGTGGACGTCATCGGGGTTGGTCTCGATGCGCACGAGAATCACCTTCTCGCCCTTTTTGGCCATCTCCTCCGCGCGGTCCGCGTCGAACACCGCCTTGCCATACGCGGCGCCGGGTGATGCGGCGAGACCGGTTGCAAGAACGTTGACCTTCGCCTTTGGATCGATGCGACGGTGAAGCAGCTGATCGACCTGTCCTGGCTCCACGCGGAGGACCGCCTCGCGCTTGGTGATCAGGCGTTCGCGCACCATGTCGACCGCGATCTTCACCGCCGCCTCGGCGGTGCGCTTGCCACCGCGTGTCTGCAGCATGTACAGCGTCCCGCGCTCGATGGTGAACTCCATGTCCTGCACATCGCGATAGTGCTTCTCGAGCTTGCGCGCGATCTGCTCAAATTGCTTGTACGCCTTGGGAAGATCGGTCGCCATCGCGGCGATCGGCTTGGGCGTGCGGATGCCGGCGACCACGTCCTCACCCTGCGCGTTGGTCAGGTACTCGCCGTACAGTTTCTTCTCACCGGTCGACGGGTCACGCGTGAACGCGACACCGGTCCCGGAGTCGTCGCCCATGTTCCCGAACACCATCGACTGCACGTTGACCGCCGTGCCCAGATCGTGGGGAATGCGGTTGTAGTTGCGGTAGTCGGTGGCGCGCTTGTTGTTCCACGACTCGAACACAGCGCCGATCGCCGCGCGCAACTGGTCCATCGGGTCTTCGGGGAATCCTGTGCGCGAGTGACGTTTGACGATCGCTCGGTATTCGGTGATCAGCTCCTCGAGCGCCGGCGCGGTGAGGTCGGCGTCGGTCTTTGCCTTCTTGCGCTTCTTGATCCCGTCGAGCGCTTCCTCGAACAGCTGGCCATCGATGCCGAGGACGATCTTGCTGAAGAGCTGGATGAAGCGGCGGTGCGCGTCGAGCGCAAAGCGCCGGTCCTTGGTGAGCTTCGCAAGTCCCTCGAGCGTCGCGGAGTTGAGGCCGAGGTTGAGGACCGTGTCCATCATCCCGGGCATCGAGAACTTCGCGCCGCTGCGGACGCTGACGAGCAGCGGATTGCGCGGATCGCCGAATCCTTTGCCCGTGGTCTTCTCGACGACCCTGAGCGACCTCTCCACCTGCTCCCAGAGTCCCTCCGGGAACTTCGCGCCGCGCGCGTAGAACGCGTTGCACGCCTCGGTGGTGATCGTGAAGCCGGGCGGGACCGGGAGCCCGGCACGGGTCATCTCAGCGACGCCAGCGCCCTTGCCACCGAGCAGATCGCGCATCGAGGCACTGCCCTCGTCGAAGCGATACACCCACTTGTGGGTGCGAGGGCGCGCAGCCGCCGCCGGCTTCGATCCGCCGCGGGTCGCGGTCGTTCGCGCGCGCGTTTTCGACGACTTCTTCGTGCCCCGGGTGCTTACCGCCATTCGCCAGCCCTCAACGTGATGGTTGTGTGCGCGCAAACGCGCCACGCAAGGCGTGAGCGTAGCATCGGGCCGCCGCGCGGCCGAACCGAAGGGACTGAGGTGCCGGCCGGGGCCGGTCTCCGCCGGTTACTTGGCCTTCGCGGACGCCTTCTTCGGGGAGTGATGCGACCTGACCTTGGACCAATCCGCCCGCTTCGGCGGCGCGGTGACCCCGGCCTCGTGGAGCGCCGGACCGAGACGCGACTGCATGAATGCGTCCTGGTCTTCCTGGGACTCCCAGACCTCGATCACCATCCATCCGCCGCCCGCAGTCGGACCGGCAAGGTGGGTGTGCATACCGGCCGGCCAGTCGCCCTCTCCGGAGTCCGCGTTGATCCCCAGGATCCCATTGACCCGCTCGTATGTTTCGGCACCGAAGCCTTCGAACTCGAGGATGAGTACCTCAGACATTGCTCTCTCCGAATAGGCGTCACGGGCCCTTGAACCGGGCGCCGGGATCATGTCAGACGGAACCTGCCGTCTTCAACGCAGCCTACAGGATGAGCATGGCGTCGCCGAACTCGTGCCACAGGTACCCACGCTCGCGGACCTCTGCGTATGCGCGCTCGAGGAGGGCCACATCGAGCAGCGCACCAAGCATGTCGAGATGCGTGGCCGGGGGCTCGTGCAATCCGGTGAGCAGTGCGTCGACAACCTGCAGGCGCGTACGCGGCGTGATCACCAATGGAGTCCAGCCGCTCATCGGCTGTACGTCGCCGCGATGGTCGACGGCGGTCTCCAGGGTCCGGATGACGCTGGTGCCGACGGCGATCACGCGCGCCGCGCGGTTGATGCGCTCGGCGGCGACCGTGCCGATGTCGAAGCGCTCCTCGATCAATGGTTTCTGCAGGTCGACATCGTCGTCCTGGAATGAGCTGAGCCCGCAGTGCAGCACGATGTCGGTCAGGTCGACCCCGCGCCGGCGCAGCTCACCGAGCAGCTCCCAGGTGAGGTGGCGTCCGGCCGACGGAGTCTCGACCGATCCGGGAGCGCCCGCGTACACCGTCTGGTAGTGCTCCAGGGGGACTGGATTGGGGACGTACGAATAGCGAATCGGCTCGCCGTCACTGAGCAACGTTCGAAGAGCATCGCCGCCCTCGACCGACATGCGCCACAGCAACGGGGCATCGCTGCGCGGTTCGATGACGCGGAGCAGGAGGCCGCCTCGAGCCCGAAGCGTTTCGCCGCGCTCAAGCGGAATATTGCGATGCGGTGGCACAGTCTCGACCGCCAGCGCATCCCACTCGCTTTCGCGAAGCGCGCCCGGCCGGAGCTGGACCGCCTGCCCACCGGCGCGGTGAACCCGCAATGCCGCCGGCAGCGTTCGGCTGGAATTCAGCACCAGCAGATCCCCGGGGGCGAGCTGCTCTCCCATGCGGGCGACGATCGTGTGGGTGATCCTGCCCGAGGCGCGTTCCACGACACACAACCTGGCGCCATCGCGGCGCAGACCGCGAAGCTCGGCGGGAAGCGAGGCGCGCAGCTCGCGAGGTGGAGAGATCACGCGAGGCTCACGGCTTCGACTCGATCGCCCATCGGGAGTCGACCCTCAAACAGGATGAGCAGCCGCTCGGCGACGTCCTCAGGGCGGAGCAGGTCAGCCGGGTTGGCCTCCGGGTCGGCGGCCATGTGCATCTGGGTGTACATGTCGCCAGGATCGACGCTGACGACCCGCACCGCCGTCTGCCGCAACTCCGCAGACCAGCTCCGGGTCAAGGCGTCGAGCGCTGCTTTGGAGGCGCTGTAGAGGCCGAGCCCCTCGAACCCGATCAGGGCTGCGTCGGTGCTGATGTTCACCACGAGGCCGCGGTTGCGCAGCAGCATCCCGCCGATCACGGCCTGGGTCAGTCGCAATGGTCCGAGGACGTTGGCGTTCAGCACGTGTTCGAGCGCGCTCGACGGCGCATCGGTGAGCTGTGGCAGGGGCAGCGGGCCGAGTTCCGCCGCGTTGTTGACGAGGACGTCGACGCCGCCGAAGCGTTCGAGCGCGGTCGCGGCGAAGCGTTCGATATCCGACGCATCGGCCATGTCGGTAATCACCGCGAGCACGTCAACACCCAGGCCGCGACACTCGTCGGCGACTGCCTCGAGTGCCTCGCCACCGCGAGCGCACACGGCGAGCGCCGCGCCCTGGCGGGCAGTCGCTCGAGCAAGCGCCCGCCCAAGGCCTCGCGACGCGCCCGTGATCATGACGGTCTTGCCGGACAACGTACTCATGACCTCAATCCTGCGCGCTGATCGAGCCGAGCGCATCCGCCGGATGCCGCACTTTCGGGTCCGTCAAAGGGCGGACCCGCTCAGTCCACGAGGCCTTCGCGGATGGCGAGCACCGCCGCCTGGGTTCGGTCGGCGACGCCGAGCTTGGCGAGCACGCGGCTCACATGAGTCTTGATCGTCTTCTCCCCGATGCCGAGCCGCTGGGCGATCTGCTTGTTGGCGAGCCCCTCGACCACCAGGCTGAGCACGTCTCGCTCCCTCGGGGTGAGCTGGTCGTGCGCCGGGCGTGATCGCTCGCTCCCTCGCATCAATCGCGACGCAACCGACGGATCCAGCGCCGGACGCCCTGCATGAACATCACGGATGCCGTCGGCGAGTGCTTGGGGATCGACATCCTTGAGCAGATACCCGGCCGCTCCCGCCGCCATCGCGGCGAAGATCTGGGCGTCGTCCGCAAAGCTGGTGAGCACGAGCACGCGGGCGCCAGGCGCCGTCTCGAGCAGCCGGCGGATCGCTCCGATCCCATCGCCCTGGGGCATCACCAGGTCGAGGAGAATCACATCCGGTGCCGACGTCGCGGCAACGCGGATCGCCTCGTCGGCGCCGGCCGCCTCGCCGGCCACCTCGATTCCGTCCTGAAGACGGAGAAACGCGCGCAGCCCCTCGCGGACGACGGAGTGGTCGTCCACGATGAGCACGCGAATCGGGGCGTTCACTGGATCACCCCCGCGGGACGCTCACGGTCACGGTGGTCCCGCCTCCAGCGCGAGTTCGGATGTCGAAGCGTGCACCGATGTCCTGCGCGCGCTCGCGCATGGTGGCGAGGCCGATGCCGCGTCGCGTCCGCGGGAGCGCGGACAGATCGAAGCCCGGGCCATCGTCGCGAACCCGCAGCGTCACGGTTTTCGCTCCCTTGCGCAGGGTGACCCGGACCGAGGAGCCGGGCGCGTGACGCAGCGCGTTGTTGAGCGCCTCCTGCGCGATGCGCAGCAACGCATGCTCGGTCTCGGGCGGCAGCCGGATGCCCGCCGCAGCGTCGACGACGACGCGCGCTCCGCTGGTGCTGAGCGCATCGGCATGGTCGGCGAGCGTCGCCGCGAGCCCGTCGCGCTCGAGGCTCTTGGGCCGCAGCGCCTGGACGAGGCCACGCAGCTCATGGAGTGCGGAGGTGGTGCGCTCCTCAAACCCGAGGATGGTGGCGCGTGCCTCCTCATCGCGGGTGGACAGTGCCGCCGCCCTGGCGGCGAGCACGAGGCTGAACAGCGTCTGGGTCGCGGCGTCGTGCAGTTCGCGGGCAACCCGGTTGCGCTCCTCGACAACCGCGAGACGCTGCGAATGCGCGTACAGCTCGGCGTTGGCGATGGCGACACCCGCGTATGCCGCCAGGGTTTCCAGTTTCCGCGAGTCGCTCTTCGTGAAGTGACCCGACGCGTGTCCACTGACAAACAGATTGCCGCGCACGCTGCCCCGGTGCTTGATCGGCACACCCACAAAATCCGTGAGCGTTGGGTGGTGCGCAGGGTAGTACGAGAAACGGGGATGGCGCCGAATGTCGTCGAGCAGGATCGGCCCCTCGTCGAGGAGCGCACCGAGGACGCCGTGGGTCCGGGGCAGCTCTCCGATGGTTGCTGCCGTGCGCTCGCTGATCCCGGAGGTGACAAAGCGGGCGAACCCCCCGCGGCCGTCGGGAACCCCGATCGCCCCGTATCGAGCAGACGCCTGGCGTCGCGCGGCTCGGACGATCCGCTCCAGCACAGTGTCGAGATCCGGCGCGTCGCCGAGGGCCAGCAGGTCGAGAACCCCGGCTGCCACCGCGTCGGTGTTGCTGCGAGCACTCACCACGCCGGGATGCTTCGTGTCAGCCGTTGGCTCGCTCGCGCGCTCGGGTCCGGCCGGCCTCGAGCTGATCGTGGAGCGCATCGCGCAGCCCTTCGATGGGCACACGCACCTGAGTCATCCCGTCCCGTTCGCGGATGGTCACGGCGTCGTCGTTCAGTGAGTCGAAGTCGAACGTGATCGCGAGTGGCGTGCCGATCTCATCCTGGCGCCGATAGCGGCGCCCGATGGCCTGGGTCTCGTCGTACATCGTCGCGAAATGAGGGCGCAGGCCGTGCTCGATGCGTCGTGCCGGCTCGGTGAGCTCCGCCTTCTTGGAGAGCGGGAGGACCGCCACCTGCACCGGGGCGACGTCGGGATGGAGGTGGAGGACAACGCGCTTCTCACCACGCACCTCCTCCTCGTCGTATGCGTCGACCAGCAGCGTGATGAAGATCCGGTCGGTGCTCACCGCGGGCTCGATCACGTACGGGACGTAGCGCGCGTTGGTGTCGCTGTCGAAGTACGAGAGGTCGCGTCCGCTGTGCTCCATGTGCGTCTTCAAATCGAAGTCGGTGCGATCGGCGATGCCCTCGAGCTCACCCCAGCCGAAGGGATACCGATACTCGATGTCGCTCGTCGCCGAGCTGTAGTGGGAAAGCTCCTCCTTTGCATGCGGCCGCAGCCGGAGATTCGCCGTGCGCACGCCCATGACGTCGACGTGCCATCGGAGCCGCTCCGTGCACCAGTACTCGTGCAGCTCGCGATCAGTGCCGGGCTTGCAGAAATACTCCATCTCCAAGAGCTCGAACTCACGAAGCCGGAAGACGAAGTTTCCCGGAGAGATCTCGTTGCGAAATCCCTTGCCCTGCTGCGCGATGCCGAAGGGCAGACGTCGCCGCGTCGAATTGACCACGTTCGAGAAGTTCACGAACATGCCCTGCGCCGTCTCCGGGCGGAGCCAGATCTGGGCCGCATCCTCCTCGACGGGGCCGATGAAGGTCTTGAACATGAGATTGAACTGCCGGGCTGCGGTCAGGACTCCGCCGCACTCGGGGCAGCCCGGCGCATCCGGCGGTTTCCCCCGCGAGCGCCGCTCATCGGCGAGGTGATCCTCACGCCACCGCTTCTTGCAGGCCCCGGTGCAGTCCACCAGGGGGTCGGTGAAGCCGGCCACATGGCCGCTTGCGACCCAGACTTCGGGGTTCATGAGGATGGCCGACTCGATGCCCTCGACGTCGTCGCGGAGGCCCACCATCGACTCCCACCAGCGCTCGCGGATGTTCCGGCGCAGACGGACGCCGAGCGGTCCGAAGTCGTAGACGGCGTTGAGACCGCCGTAGATCTCGCTCGACGGGTAGACGAAACCGCGCTGCTTGCACAGCGAGACGAGCTTCTCGATGACGTCCGATTGCGCCTGGTCCTCAGCCATGGCGGGTCAGTTTACCGGCAGCCTCACGGCACCCCGTCCCTCGATTGCCCGGAGCACGTCGATGGATCGCAGCTGGCGGTCGAGGTGATGGGCCAGCTCGGACTCGACGATCCGTTCGAGCGTCTCGAGGGTCGGAGCATCGAGCCTGAGGCGAAGCCAGAGCGCTTCGTCCCCGTCGGCAGCAGCGCGCAGGACCTTGATCACTCGCACCGTGCAGGCGACTGCCTCCGGGTCCGCCGGCGCGCAGCGCGCGCAGAGCAGACCCCCGCCCGGAGCGCTGAACCAGGCGACGTCCTCGGGGAGGCGGCGCTCGCAGCCCACGCAATCGAGCAGTTGCGGCGCGTATCCGAGCCGGTCGATCATCCGGCGCGCAAACCAGACGGTGGCGGCACGCGGGTCGCGCTCGGGGTCGGCACACGCGGTCAGCGCTCCGGCGACGAGCGCGTAGATCTCCGGGTCGGCGTGGTGGCTCTCGAGCACGCGATCGGTCAACTCGGCGCACAGCGACGCGCACGCTGCCCGGCGCGCATCGCTGCGCAACGGCGTCGCCGCGACCGTCTCCGCCTGGGTCAGCACGTCGAGCTCGCCCCGACCGCGCGCGAGCTGCATACGGCTGCGCGTGAAGAGATCGGTACGCGATGCGAGCCGGCTCTGACTCTTGCGCACGCCGCGCGCGATGACGCCGATCTTGCCGTGCTCGAGGGTCAGGACGGTGAGGATGCGGTCGGCCTCGCCGTAGTCGATGCGGCGCAGCACGATGCCCTCGTCGCTGTAGGTCGGCATCCGACCATCATGCGCACTACTGGTGGCGAGCGTGCGCCGGGGACTCCTCTTGAGTGTCTCGAGCCTCCTGCTGGGCGTCGTGGTCGCCGGGGCGGCTGCCGCGATCGCGCACCAGCGTCACCGGGCTGGTGATGCGCACGGTTTGAATCGCCTGGCGGCGGACCGCTTCGACGGTCAGGGTGGCGGTCCCCAGCTGGATGGTCGCGCCGACCTTCGGGATCTCCTGCAGGCGCTCGTAGACGAGGCCACCGACAGTATCGGCCTCGACCTCGGGGACATCGAGATCGAGCGCCTCCTTGAGGTCATCGACGGGAAAGCGCGCGCTGACCACCACCTCGTGGTCCGAGACGATCTGGAGCTCCTCGATCTCGCGCATGTCGTACTCGTCGCGGATCGGACCCACGATCTCTTCGATGAGATCTTCGAACGTGACGATGCCCGCGGTGCCGCCGTGCTCGTCGACCACCACGGCGATGTGCACCTTGCGCTCCTTCATCTCGCGGAGCAGCTCTCCGACGTGCTTTGCCTCCGGGGTGTAGTACGGCTCGCGCGCGACCTCCTTGAGGGAGCGCGGGTCGTCACCCACAACCCCGTGGCGGAGCAGGTCCTTGGCGTACACGACGCCGACGATGTTGTCGACGTTGTCCTCGTAGATCGGAATCCGCGAGTACCCGTACTCGATGATCATCCTGATCACGTCGGCGATCGAGTCGGTCGACTCCGCGGCTGTGACGTCGACGCGCGGCACCATCACCTCACGGACGGTCTTGTCGGTCATCTCCAGGATGCCGTGGATCATCTCCCGCTCCTCCTGCTCCACGATCCCCTCCTGCTCGCCGACGTAGAGGAGCAGTTTCAACTCCTCCTCGGTCACGAACGGCCCCCGCACGGTATGCCCCCTGGTCGCGGCGCGCACGATCAGGCGCGACATCGCGCTCAGCCCGCCAACCAGCGGCCGGAGCAGCTGCGTCAGCAGCTGGACAGGGCGGGCGAGGACGAGCGCGAAGCGTTCGTTGAAGCGCAACGCGAGCGACTTGGGCGCGATCTCGCAGAAGATGAGGACCACGATCGAGAGCACGATGGTGGCGACGGCCTGCGGGATGCTGCGGAGGTAGCTGCCGATGAGCAACGCGGTGGCGGTCGACACCACGATCACCGCAACGGTGTTGAGGCTCAGGATGGTCGACAGATAGCCATTCGGGTCGGCATGCAGACGCGTGACCGTTCGAGCGCGCTTATTGCCGTCTTCGGCAAGGCTTCGCATCCGGATCCTGCTCACGCTCGTCAGTGACGTCTCCGCCGCCGCGGCGAATGCTGCGATGACGAGGCCGAGCACGATGACGATGACGAGCGGGGTCATCGACTCGAGAACGCCGGTGGGTCTGAGCCGCTCACCGGAACAATTCGCTGACGCTCCGGCCCTCGTGGACACGCACGATCGCCTCTGCGATCAGTGGCGCGACGGACAGGATGCGGAGCTTGGGCGCGTCGTCGAAACTATGGCTGCCGTTGTGATACGGGATCGTGTCGGTGATGCAGATCTCATCGATGGGCGCCGCGTGGAGTCGCGCCACCGCCCCGTCACTCAGGACACCGTGGGTCGCGACCACGTCGACCGACTTCGCGCCACTGGCAAGCAGCGCGACCGCGGCATTGACGAGCGTCCCACCGGTGGAGATCAGGTCGTCGACGATGACGCAGACAGCGCCGTCGACGTCACCGATGACGTTGACGACCTCGACGGTGTCGTCACGCGGACGGCGTTTGTCGATCACCGCAATCGGTGCGTCCAGGATGCGCGCGAGGTTGCGGGCGCGGTGCACGCCACCGGTATCCGGTGACACGACCACGACATCGTGCCCGTGGCGTTCGCGCACTCGCCGGGCGAGGATCTTGGTCGCGATGAGCGCGTCGACGGGGATGTCGAAGAAGCCCTGGATCGCTTCGGCATGAAGGTCGACACAGATCACCCGGTTCGCCCCTGCCAGCTCGATGATGTTCGCCATCAGCTTGGCGCTGATCGGGTCGCGAGCCTGGGTCTTCTTCTCCTTGCGCTGGTACCCGTAGTACGGGATCACAGCGGTGATCCGTGACGCTGAAGCGCGGCGCAGCGCGTCGAGGATGATGAACAGCTCGATGAGGTTGTCACTGACCGGGTGGCAGGTCGGCTGCACCAGGAAGACGTCGTGCCCACGCACCGATTCGCGGATCTTGACGTCGAACTCGCCGTCGGCGAAACGCGTGATCTCGCACTCAGCGAGCTTCACACCGATCTCGCGCGCGATGCGCTCGCTCAGCTCGGGATTCCCGCTTCCCGAGAGCAGCAGCAGCTCGCCGTAGGGGTTGGAGTCGGTCACGGCTGCAACGGCCGCCGGGCCGCCCATCCCTCGACGTTGCGCTGCCGGCTCCTGCCCACGGCAAGGGCGCCCGCCGGCACATCGTGGTCGACGAAGGAGCCCGCCCCGATGTACGAACCCTCACCGAGGCGGACCGGGGCCACGAGCGTTGCGTTGGTCCCGACGAAGACCCGATCGCCGATCGTGGTGCGGTGCTTGGCAGCGCCATCGTAGTTGCAGGTGACCGTACCGGCGCCGATGGTCACCCCCTCACCCACGTCGCTGTCGAGGACGCAGGAGAAGTGACTGATGTGCGTCCCGGCGCCCACTGTGCTGTTCTTGACCTCGGCATGCGTCCCCAACTCTACCCCGGACGCGAGCACGGTATTCGGACGGACCCGGCAGTACGGCCCCACCCGGACGCCGTGGCCGAGCTCGCACTGCTCGAGATGCGACGGGCCGATGATGACGCCGTCGCCTGCGCGAACGTCGGTGAGCACTGCCATCGGGCCGATCTCGCACCCGGCGCCCAGGGTGGTCGCCCCCCGGAGTGAGGTCATCGCGTGGATGACGCTGTCGCGGCCCACGGCGACCGTGGAGTCGACATAGGTGGTGTCCGGATCCTCGAAGGTGACCCCGGAAAGCATGAGCGCGTCGACCGTCCGGTGGCGGAGGACCGCCTCGGCTGCCGCCAGCTGGCGCCGGTCGTTGATCCCGAGCACCTCGTCGGGATCCGCGACCAGCACCGCCTCCACCGGGCCCGAGAGAAGCGCCACCACGTCAGTGAGGTAATACTCGCGCTGAGCGTTGGCGGTGCCAAGGCGATCGAGTGCCGCCCAGAGTTGCGTCCCCTCGAACACGTAGACGCCGGCGTTGCACTCCAGCGGCACCGGTTCTCCGAGCGGGAGGTCGGCCTCCTCGACGATGCGGGCGACGTGGCCTCCGGCGTCCCGAATGACCCGCCCCATGCCGGTCGGATCCCGGGGAACGCCGACGAGGAGGGTGCAGGCCCGCGGGGTCGCCGCGTGGGCTTCGAGCAGCCGCCGGAGAGTCTCCGGTTTGAGGAGTGGCGAATCGCCATGCACCACGAGCACCGGGCCGGGGTCGCGCAACTCGTCGGGGACGCTGCGCAGGGCATCGCCGGTGCCGAGCGCCTCGTGCTGCTCCACGCAGATGGCGGTGTCGCCGAGCTGGTCGCGCAGCTCACTGGCGTCCCGGCCGATGACGACCACAGGAGCACGTCCGGTGGCAAGACGCGCCGCCTCGAGCACGTAAAGAACCAGTGGGCGGCCGCCCAGCGAGTGGAGGACTTTGGGGAGAGCGCTGCGCATCCGTTTGCCCTGCCCCGCGGCGAGGATCACCGCGTGGGGCCCGTCACCCATGTACTCGCGAGTATACGGGCTCGCCGGAGCCGGGCCTCAGGCGGCGTCCGTACGATGGATGGCGTGGAGTCCTCCATGCTCGATATCGAGGGACCGGTCTACGTCGCCGATTTCGGTGGTGACGGCCCGGTGATGCTGCTGGTGCACGGCCTCGGCGGGGCCCATCTGAACTGGATGGCCGTGGCGCCGCAACTGGCGGCACATCACCGCGTGTACGCGCTCGACCTTCCGGGTTTCGGGCGCTCGCCGCTCGCCGGTCGTCGATCGACCATCGCCGCCAATGTCGACCTGCTGAGCAGGGCGATCACCCGGCTCTCACGTGGCCCGATCGTCTTGATGGGCAACTCGATGGGTGGCCTGCTGTCGATCGGTGCGGCCGCCCGGCATCCGAGCCTGATCGATGCTCTGGTGCTGGTCGATCCCGCCGTACCGGCGCCTGGCCACGAGTTCCCGCCTCGACTGGATCGTGTCTCGCGCACGTTCCTGGCGACCGCCTTCATGCCCCGGTGGGGTGCAAAGCGGCTCAGCCGGGCTGTCGCGGTGGTCGGCCCGGAGAGCCTGGTGCGCGAGACGATGCGTCTGGTCAGCGGCGATGCGAGCCGGATCGAGTCGACCGTGGTGGATGCCCATATCGCGCTCGAGGCCGAGCGTCTCGCGGAATCCAGCTGGCACGAATCGTTCTATGCGGCAACGCGTTCGCTGGTCGCGGCACTGGCGCTGAAGCGAAAGGTCCTCCGCTGGGTGCAGGAGGTTGTCGCCCCGACACTGCTCCTCCAGGGTGATCGCGACCGACTCGTCCCGGTCGCCTCCGCTCGGAACATCGCTTCGCTGCGTCCTGACTGGGAGTATCACGAGTTCGCCGGCGCCGGTCACGTGCCCATGCTCGAAGTCCCGGCGGAATTCGTCGCCGTGGTCACCGACTGGCTGACCCGGCAAGGCGCCGCTGTCGCCGTTGACAGCGCAGGTGCAGCAGCGGCCAAGGCCTGAGGAAGCCGGCCACCGGCCCGATGCCCGGGTAGGATCGACGTGCCACTGGGGAGTCGCCAAGTGGTAAGGCAGCGGACTTTGGATCCGCCATCCGAAGGTTCGAATCCTTCCTCCCCAGCCATTGTGATGTCTCAGGTGATGGTGC
>PLZA01000014.1 GCA_003153505.1 Candidatus Dormiibacterota bacterium | reverse complement strand
TGGCGAGGGAGCTCGATCTCCCTCTCTACAAGCTCGGGCGACTGACCCGTGTCCGTCAGCGGGATCTCGCAGCTGCCGTCGCGAGGCTGCCCAGAATCGGCCAGGGCACCCGCCCACCCGGCAACGTCGATGGCCCCGGTGAACCTGGATAGGACCCAAAGCGGCGACCGGATCCACGCTCACGTCAGGCCCTCCTTACGCCGTCCGATTCCAAACTGACCGTCCCTCGCGGCCATATGCTTGCAGCGGATGGGACAGCGTACTCAGGGCAACATGTGGTGCCAGCGCTGCGGGCCGGTGCTTGGGGTCAAGAACACCCACCGGGTACGGAATACCGGAGCGATATTCGGTGAGCTGCTCCTCCCCGGAGCTGCTCTGCTGGGCAGCAAGGTCGAGTCGTACTCCTGCCCGAACTGCGGGGCCACGGTGCGTCCAGCTTGGATGCACAGGGGTGCGGCACCGGCGGTGGCCGAACCTATCGAACCGCGCGACGAGGCGTACTGGGAGGCATATGTCGCCCGGGTCACCGGGAAACCAGCGCCTCGGCACGTGACCAGGGTGACGCCGGACGGCAAGTGGATCACCTTCGACGACGGCGAGCACTTCGCTCGCACAGCGAATCTGCCTCCGCCGCCAGCGCCACCACCCGAGCAGCCTGGCGAGCCGGGACCGTCCGGCCTTCCCGCCGATAGCGGGGTCGCCGATGCGTTGCTTCGCCTGAGCGAGCTGCATCGCAGCCGTGAACTGACCGACGACGAGTTCGCGGCCGCCAAAACCCGGCTCCTTTCAAACTGAGGCACTCCCCCGTGTTGACACCTCCGTTGACACCTTCGTGCATGGATCACACTGGATCCTCCTGGACACACGAGTGGTCAGCCGCAGATCAGGGAGACCCCGCTGGACGCCTCGGGACACTGGCTTGCGCAGTTATGAGCCCCCTGCTCTAACCGGCTGAGCTACCCGCCCTTGCGCAAACTCTAGCCGCCCGGCGGACGGCGGCACGAACCACTCGGTCTCGGCCACCATAGAGCTATGAGCGAGATCCCTCCCGTCGTGGCGGACTGCGACCGGGCGTCTGCGGCCGTCCAGCGCCTCGTCGACCATGTGCATCCAGACCAGTGGACCGCACCGACCCCGTGCAGCGAATGGAACGTCCGCCAGCTGCTCAACCACGTGGCCAACGGCAACGCCGTCTTCGCCGGTGTCGCGGATGGGACGCGGCCCTCCGGGCCGGTGACGGCCGAGGAGCGCGCGGTAGATCGACTCGGAAGTGACCCGGCTGCCGGATTCCGGGCCACCGGCGCGATGATGCACGACGCCTTTCTCAACCCTGGCTTCCTCGACGGCACCCACGAGACCCCGATGATGGGGCAGCAGCAGGGCACGACCATCGTGCACATGCGCATCAATGAGCTGCTCATCCACGGGTGGGATCTGGCGCGAGCCATCGGACAACCGGCGGACCTTCCCGAGGACCTCGCCGAGGGCGCACTCATCCTCTGGCAGACGCGCCTCGCCGGCCGGCCGCGGGAGGGCATGCCGTTCGGTACCCCCGAGCCGGTGGCCGACGATGCCCCCGCGATCGATCGCCTGGCGGCCTTCCTGGGGCGGAAGCCCTGACCGCTCCAGCCCCGCTTCGACCCAGCAAGGATCAGTACTTCCTGCTGATCGCGCTTGCCGCACGGACGCGCGCCGACTGCCTCGGTCGCAGAGTCGGCGCCGTGATCACCCGCGACGCGCGGGTCCTGAGCACGGGCTACAACGGGACTCCCTTCGGCATGCCGAACTGTTCCGAGGGCGGCTGCCACCGCTGTTCGCGCCGTGACGATGACGCGCTCCGCGGCGGTGCCTACGACATCTGCATCTGCGTGCACGCCGAGCAGAACGCGCTGCTCACGGCTGCTCGGTTCGGTCAGCAGACGCTCGGCGCGTCGATGACCAGCACCACCCAACCGTGCTTCGGCTGTCTCAAGGAGATGCTCCAGGCAGGAATCAGCGAGGTGCACTACCTCCATCCCTGGGACCCGATGGAAGCGTACGACGACAGAGCCCTGGTGCAGCAATACGCCGCGCTCAGGGCACGATTTGACGCCTTCTCGCAGGTCGGCGACCCGGCAATGGACACGCCGGAGCTCTTCGGAGCGTTCCTCAACCGCAGCTGATCAGGAGCCGCCCTGGTCAACGAGCTGGACACGCTCGTTCTCGATCGCATTGGCCAGGTCGCGGACTCGGGAGAGCGTGTCGATATCGGCGGGCGACTTGTCGTGCCGCCAGCGTGCGATCCGCGGAAAACGCAGGGCGAAGCCGGATTTGTGTCGTGCTGAGCTCTGCACGGCATCGAACGCGATCTCGAGCACGATGCGTGGTTGGACGGTGCGGTAATGACCGTGATCCGCGACGGTGATATCGAGCAGCAGCGTGGTCATCTCGGCGATCTCCGCGTCGGTGAGTCCCGTGTACGCCTTGCCGATAGTCGCCAGCTGATCGGTACCGTCGACGCGCACAGCAAAGGTCACGTCGCTGAGCACGCCGCGCCGCTTGCCATGGCCCCACTCCGCACCGACCACCACCACGTCGAGTGTGTCGAGCGGACGCTTGAGCTTGAGCCAGTTCAGGCCGCGCCGCCCTGGCGTGTATGGCGAATCCGGCTGCTTCAACAGCAGGCCCTCATTCAACCGCGCGCGCGCATCCTCGAAGCGCCGATCGATCTCGGCCGCACCTCGGACTCGCTCGAGGTGGGCGAGTGCGAGTGGATGCGGCACGCCCAGCGCCTCGAGGCGCCCGCGCCGCTCGTGCAGGGGGCGGTCGATGAGCACCTCGTCATCCACCATCAGCACGTCCCAGGCCACGTAGATGACGGGCACCGCTGACATGACCGCAGCGCCAGGCGCCGCCCGGCCCAGCCGAGTCTGCAGCGCATGGAAGGGCATGACGCGACCATCGTGAAACGCGAGAATCTCGCCATCGAGCATCACATCCGCGTGGAGGTCGAGAGCCGCGGTGGTGATCTCTGGGAATTGAGTCGAGATGTTCTTCAGGTCACGGCTGTACAACGCTGCCTCGCCGCCGCTTCGGTGGAGCTGGCATCTGATACCGTCATACTTGTCTTCAACCCAGACGTCCTCGCCGAGTCGTGCCACCGCCTCTTCCGCGCCCGCGACCGGCGTCGCGAGCATCGACCGCAGGGGCACGAACCAGCGCGGCGCCGCCGTATCGAGACGGCCCGCACGCGCGAGCAGGGCGGCCTCACCGAGGTCTCCAGTGAGCATCACGGCGCGGCTCACCGCGGCAGGGTCCGCCCCGAAAGCCACCCCGATCGCCTCCTCCACCAACCCTTCGCGCAGACCGATGCGCAGTTCCCCGGTGATGAGCTTCGCGATGTAGCGAGCTTCATCCGGACTTGCTCGTTCGAGTAGCGCGGTCAGCCGAGCCGTGCGCTCTCGCGTGACGCGCGCATCGGCGATTTCGGCAAACGCACGGTCGAGGTCGCGAATCGAGATCGTCTCTGAGGAACGACCCTCGAGCCGGGAGAGCAGGTCTCCGGTCACATCGCCCGCATCCGAGTGGCGCCGCCACGCGGCACGGATTGACGCTTCATCGGCGCCGCTGACGGCGCGCAGCACCGTCGAGAAGGCAGCCCCGCCCACCTGGAGTGTGCGCTGGTCACCGGCCGGAAACACGCCGCCACCGAAGTACCGCGCTGCTTGGGCAAGCTCGTCCTCAGCGGCGGCCACGAAGAACTGCGCGAGCAGCCGCACCTTCTCCGACTTCGACGATGTCGTCGCGATCGCGTCGCCGGCGCGAGCCAGCTCGGCCAGCGTGGTCACCGCCGGATCATCGCGTCCGGCGACCGCGGTTCGTCGCAGTGACGCGGGCGCAAGCGCTACGGGGCGGGGGTGTACACCGGCGGAGGATGCGCCGCGCAGCCGTCGCAGGCCGCCGACCACCACAAGCTTCCGCCGCTTCCCTGCCAGAAGGCCGCGACCGCGTTGCCGTACCAGCTCACCGCCGAGAGCTGTGAGCTCGCGGCGACCTGGTTCAGCTGCTGCGGTCCGACCCACCCGTTGCTCGGGTTGTAGATCGCCGCTGCAAGGCTGCCGTTGGCACGCTGCATGACCACGGTGACCGCGCTCGCCGCCGTCCCGGCCGCTGCCGGCCGGCCCATGCTGACCGCCGAGTCGACCTCAACCTGAGCGGGACCGCCGTTCGGAGTGACTCCGGCCGCCCACACCGCGCCGGACCCGGTGCGCCAGATGGCGTCGACGGTCCCGGGGCCTGAGGGAACGACGGTCGGGTCGCTGGCAAGACCTCCGGTGCCCACCTCATGGGCTCCGAACCAGCCGGATGACGCTCCGAGGTCGGTCCAGAGGTTACCCACGGTGTCGCGCCACACCAGGGCGATCGTGCCGTTGGAGGTCGCGACCGCTGCCGGATTGCCGGCGACGGCGCCACTGTTGAGCGGCGTCGGTGCCGACCATACACCGTTGTACGTCTCCGACCAGAGGGTGTTGTCAGCGGCTTTCCAGAACAACTCGAGCTGGCCGGGGCCCTGGCTCACCGCAGCGGGAGCCGATCCGAGCGCAACCCCACCGACCGAGAGCTGCTGGGGCGTCGACCACGTCTCGGCTCCGTAGAAACCGGTCTGTGACTGGACCTGCCAGAGATTGCCCGTCGCGTCCTCCCAGAACGCGTCGACCTTTCCGGGTGCCGGGGAGACGATCGCTGGTGTCGACGCGACGTTGGCGTCGCTGAGGGCTGATCCCGTCTGCGCCAGCCACGACTCGTTCCGGTAGGCGAGGTCGTACAGCTTCGAATCGGCGCCGCGCCACAGCACGTCGATGTCGCCCGACTGGTCCGAAACGGATTGCGGGGCGCCTGCCACGTTGCTTGCGGTGAGCTCGATCGGGGTCTGTTCGGTCTGCCTGAGCCAGCCGATGATGGGCGTGTAACCGTTGGCTGTCGCCAGGGAGCCGTTGAGCGGAAAGCGATCGGTTCCCGACGAGGTCGCGTTCTGCTCGACGACGTCTACGTAGCCCGGGCCGACATCACGAACGATGGCCACGTGCCCGGAGCCGTCCCAGTAGGTCCCAAGCCATCCGGGCCCGAAGATCATGAGATCGCCCTGCATCGGCGGCGTCCCACTGCCGTTCGCGTACTGGGTGAGCGGGATCGGCAGGTTGGGGCCCGCCTGCCACATGGTGTGTGCGCCACCGGTGGCGCCGTACGGATACCAGTTCGCAGGCTCGCCCCACGCGTAGTACGCGTAGCGATCCGCGAGCTCCTCGCACTGGAACTCCGGCCCGAACGCACACCCGTTGGGTGGCCCGCAGCCCACGTTGTTGAATCCGGATCCGTTGCCGTATGCGGTCAGGTTCTGACAGTTCGTGACCCACGTGGCCCAGGCGCAGCCGCTGATCAGCGGCACGCCGTAGGAACCGGTGCCAGCGAGGAGCGCGTTGAGCATGCCGTGGGTGACCGTCGGCGCGCCGTGATTCGCCGCAGGGGTCCCCGCCGTGGCGGCCGGCGCGCTGTGGGTTGTGGTGGCCGCCCGGGGAGCCGCGCCGGTCAGGTCGACCACCGCGCCGACACTCCGTGCGGCTGCAGGAGCCGGCGCAACCACGCCTGATGCCCCTGCGTTGATCACCGGAACCATGCTTACGGATGCCGCGAGCAACGCCGCAACCGCAACTCGATAGAGGGTGGAATGCATGCCGGTCCAGACTGCCAGAGAAGGTCTGACGTTGCCGTCACACCGTCGCAACGATCGAGTTCGCCGAGCCGTGACGACGGCCGGATCGAACTGCCCCCGATTGCTACTGGAACCAGCCCTCGAGATCGATGATCGCGTTGACGCTGCCGGCAGCGTTGTACAGGTAGACGTCGCCGTCGTTCGGATTACTTGGGACTGTGTCGACTTCGACCACCGCCAGGTTGGGCAGCACCGCTCCTGCCCCGAGGTTGAGGTCGGAGACACCGCTGGGGCCCGTCAGGCTCGCCGGAAAGAGGGTGAGGTAGGTCGCTGCTGTCGGCGCGATGGCGGTCAGGTTGGCGACGATGGCCACCACGGGGGCGCCGCTGCCGAAGGCGGGCACACCGGCATGGCCGGCGACGGTGATCAGGCGCTGGAGAGCGGTGCCGGCGCTGATGGCACCGGTGGCGCAGGATGTCGACGCGATGCGCGTATCGCAGATCCGAGTCGGTCCGAGCGCCTGGTACTGATATCCGAGTGGAGTCGCGGTGGCCGTCGCGCTCCCGTACCAGCCGTTGACGTCGACAAGCACGTTGATCGTGCCGACCGCGTTGTAGACGCAGAGCGCATCGTCAGGCTGGCCAACGCCGGTCGGGCCCAGAGCGACCATCACCCGGTTGGCGCGGACAACCCCCGGCAAGAGGTTCATCGTCGAGGTCCCGGTGGGGTTGCAATGTCCATTCCCGTCGGTCGGGAAGAGACTGAGATACGTCGAGGCGTTGCCGGCGACGCCGGTGAGGTTCACCACCGCTGACCCTGCCGTTCCATCAGCCGGCACGCCGCCGGCGGTCGGGACCGTCACCACGATCGACTGTCCGGGCCCAACGGCCGAGTGGGCCTCGCACGACGTGCGCGTGTCACAGACCCTGACCGGAAGAATCGGATGGAAAAGCCCGTCGAAGGCGGTCGCCGGATGGGTGGTGAAGTAGCCCTCGACGTCAACGAGCACATTGACGCTCCCGAGCGCGTTGTAGATATCCATCCAACCCTGTCCCGCGTTGGACCCAAGGGTCACCGTGACGAGGTTGGCGATGACCGTGCCCGCTCCAAAGTTCAGGTTGGACGCCGTCGGTTTTGGCGTGTTGTACGGGTACACCGTGAGCAGGCTCGACGCACTGCCACTCACCTCGGTGACGTTGAGCACGGCAGCGGTCGCATTGCTCGGCACGGTGCCCACGGTCACCTGAAGGGGTCGGATGACACCCGGCCCGAGCGGCCCTCCCGTGTTGCGCGTGTCGAGAACGCGGAATGGGGTGACGGGCACGTAGTTGGACAGGGGGATGTACAGATATCCCGATCCCGCCGTGGCGGTGCTCGACCCCAACGAGTCGGTCGCGATGACGTTCTCGATGCCGCCTGCGGGCGGCCCGGGCGGCGTGATGAATGTGAACGAGTCGGGTGTGACGTTGGTGGGCGTTATGGGTGTGGACCCAATCGTTGCCGTCGTTCCGCTCGCAAAGTCGGAACCGGACACGAGCACGCTCTCTCCGCCTCCACCCGGGCCTGACGAGGGCGTCAGCGATGCGACCGAGGGTAACGCGATCGTGTAGCGGGCGATATACGTGTTCCAGCAGCTGTTCACCGTCGCGCAACCGGGGCCGGTATCGCCGTGCACATAGCTGGACGCGACCCACACATCGGTGGGATGCAGCGCATCCTGCACCGCTCCCGAGTAGTCACCCCAGAGGCATGACGTGCAGCCGCCCGGGCTGTAGAAATCCGCGCTCGTGGCCACGGTGGCGAAGCTGCTGCTCCACGTGGTGCCGCCCGTGATGAACCCGAGCATCATCGATTCGAGGGTGGAGCCGGTGGATTGATCGAACGTGACCATGACGTCGCCTGCGCTGTCCACCGCGAGTGCCGGGTAGTACAGGGAAGAGCCGGAGACTCCCTCGGACGCCAACTGGCTTCCCCCGGAGACGGCTCCTGTGGTCATCGCCGTGGCGTGCACGACGTTGAGGCATGGGCTGACACTGCCACCGGCCGGCGTGCATCCGGTGTTGCCTGCGGCCCAGAGCACGTTGTTCCCCCAAACCGCGCTGAGGAAGCGATCGTCGTGCGTCTGCAGGGTCGTCGTCGTCCCGCCCTGTGGCGCCGCTGGTGGCGTGCTGCTGCCGCTCGTCTCGGCGAACGACGACGTCGCCGTATTCGAGCACGCATTCACAACGTTCTTCGCGTCCGGCGTCCCCGTGATCGTGAAGATCGCCACCGTGCTCGCCTGCGCAGACGAGCAGTTCGCATCGTTGACAATCTCGTATGCGACCGTTGTCAGTCCCGTCGCCATGACCGGTTGCACGCCGATTGGGCCACCTGCCTGGAACGCGACGCTGTTGACGGTCATGGTGCCGCCGACGAGGTCGGCCCGCTGAATTTCGTCAGTCTGGCTGGCGGCCAACGCTCCGAGCGTTCCCGATGTACATGATTGGTAGTCGCTCGACTCGACCAGGAGCGTCCCTGTCAGCGCCAGCGAGACATCGGCAAGCACCCACCTCCCGCTCGGCGGTGGGGCGAGTTGCGAGTCGATGCTCAGCGTCCCGCGTGCGATCCACGGCAGCACGGGGTTTGCCTGCGACTCCATGATCACAATCTGACTGCCGCACCCGGCAGTGTCGAACTCAAGCACCATCAGGATGAAGCGACCGGAGACCGGGTCGTACACGACGTGCGGGTATCGCGCGACCCAGCCGGTCGATACCGGGTTGTTGATCATGGTGTTGATACCAAAGACGGTCGGCGTGCCCCCGGTGCGCGCATAGACGAACAGCGCGCTGTTGACAGCTTCGACAACGTTGCTCGGGCCCGCCGCGATGCTCGGGTCGGCGGGCGTCGTGACCGATGTATTGCCTGAAGCACCGACGTTCGCCATCGCCGCGAGCTCTCCCCCGCCGGGGAATGCGCCGAGCTGCGCGGGCAGTGACGAGGTCGTCGTCGATGTTGTCTTAGGTCGGGGAGCCGAAGGCACGCGCGCCGGGCTCAGCGGATGCTCAGCAATTGATGAGCGCGCCGCGCCGGTCGGCAGCGCACCCGCAGCGACCGGCGTGGCTGACCACGCAACGGACAGTGCCGCGAACAATGCAGACGTCAAGGTGAAACTACGGCGCACCGATATGATTCTAGAAGCCAATTCCCGCAGTGACACGCCGCTGTGACAGAGATCACTGAGTCGTGACATCCACTAGGTGATCGCCTGACCACTGTCCCGGCGTCTGGCACGTGCGATGGCGTATAGAATTGGCTCACCGGACAGCCGGCAGATCGCCCACATCAGGAGATCCTCGATGACCGACCGACACGGCTGGAAACCCGTCTCGCTCGCCGATGACGACGACGAAGAAGCGGGCGACGACGAGGAAGAGGACGAGGACGACTAGCTCCCTCGGCGCGGCGGAGCGCTTCCGCCAGGTCAATCTCATCGCCGATCCACTCTATGGCTACATAGAGATCACCAAGGATCGGCCGGGTGAGGCGAGCGAGCGTCAGCTCCTCGACACCGTCTGGTTGCAGCGCCTCCGCCGCGTCCACCAACTGCAGTCAGCGTGGTGGGTGTTTCCCAGCGCTGAACATTCGCGATTCACCCATCTCCTGGGTGCGATGCATCTCGCGAGTCTCTTCGCTCGGCGCGTCGACCGTTCGCTCCGTGCCGCGTTCCCCGANNGTCGGGCACGGTCCTTTTGGTCATTTCTTCGATCACGAGGTGCTCGAGCAGTGGCACCTCGATCACGAGGTGATTGGTCGCCACCTCGTCAACCATCAGCTCGCCGACGTCATCGGATCGCTGCGGGCGAGCCCCACCGACCGATTCTCCCCTGGCGAGCAGATCGATCCGATGTGGGTCGCGTGGGTCATGGCCGACGCCGATATTGCGGGGTATTCGCCACCGGGATGGCTGCGCGCGCTGAAGCCGATCCTCTGTGGTCCCGCAACCGTCGACAATCTGGACTACGTCCCACGCGACGCCTACATGTGCGGCATCAGCCTCGGCGCGGTGGAGGTGCAGCGGCTCATCCACTACACCTTTGTGAGCGGCGACAGCATCGTGCTCCACGCCCACGCAGCAGGCGCGCTCGAGATGTTTCTCGCGTCGCGCCTCTACATGTATCTGCAGGTCTACCATCATCGAACCGGCCGCCGGTTCGACCTTTCGATGCGCGAGATCTTCGCCGACACCATCGCGCAGCTGCTCCACGGCAACCCGCTCAAGCATCTCGATGAGTACGAGCTGCTCAACGACTGGTCGGTGCTGGTTGCGGTGCAGCGCTGGCAGGGTGAACCTCCGGGCACCGAGCGCCGTCGCCTCGCGGACGCATGGGCGCGCATCGCGGCACGCGACCTACCGTGGCACCTCGCCTACGAAAGTATCGTCCACAAAGGGACGGACACGTCGACGCTGCAGCAGCGTCTCGATGCGGCACTCGCGTCCAAGGCGCTCGGTGCGCGTGTGGAGGTCGATGTCGCCATTGCGCGCATCGCACCGCAGAACCCCATGACCGACGACGGGATGGTGCGGATCTACGATCCGCTCAACGACACCATCGAGGCCGCGCGCGCAGCCGAGCTGGTCGCGCGGCTGCCACAGCACAACCAGGTGATTCGCGTTTTCATCGATGACGTCTCCGCGCTGCGCACCGTCCGTGACGCGGTCAAGTCGGTCATCGCCGGCTGATCGGACGAGCCGGAACCGCGACCCTAGGGTGCGACCGGCAGACGCGGACCGCTCGGCATCACTGGGCCGACGGCAGCGCTGAAGTTCTCCTGGCTCACCTGCGCGGCGATGTGCGATGCGACGTCGCGGAAGACCTCACCGATCGGGCTCGACGGCGCCGCGGCCATGATCGGACGACCGTCGCCGTCAGCACCGCGGATGCGCGGATCGAGTGGTACCGCGCCGAGGAAGGGCAGCTCGTAGCGCGCGGCGAGGTCACGCCCGCCGCCGGAGCCGAAGATGTCGGTGCGCTCATTGCAGTGCGGGCAGATGAAGCCGCTCATGTTCTCGACGACGCCGAGGACCGGCACATTGAGCTTGCGGAACATCTCGATGCCACGGCTCACGTCGGCGAGTGACACGTCCTGCGGCGTCGTGCAGATGACAGCGCCGGTCATGGGCATGCTCTGCGCGAGACTCAGCTGGACGTCGCCCGTCCCGGGCGGGAGATCGATGACCAGGTAGTCGAGCTCACCCCACGAAACCTCGTAGAGGAACTCGCGCAGCGCTTTGGCAAGCATCGGACCGCGCCAGATCACCGGCTGACCGGGGTCGAGGATGGTGCCGAACGACACGACCTTGAGGCCGTGGGCCTCGAGTGGCTCCATCTTGCCGTCGGGCGCGGCGTGCGGACGCTCGCGGATCCCCAGCATGATCGGGACGTTCGGTCCGTAGACATCGGCATCGAGCAGCCCGACTCGCGCTCCCGCCAGCCGCAGCGCGATGGCGACGTTGACCGCGACGGTGGTCTTGCCGACACCACCCTTGCCGGCGCTGATGGCGATCGCGTTGCGAACTCCGGCGATCTCCTGGCGTCCCGGCAATCCGCGCGTGGTGCTGACGTCAGCGTCCCAGGTGATCTCGATACGCGTGATGTCCGGTACAACGCCAATGACCGCTGCGTCGATGTCCTCTCGGATTCGATCCTTCAGCGGGCACGCGGGCGTGGTGAGCACGACCCGAATCGATGCCACCCCACCGCCGATTGCCAGGTCACGCAGCATCCCGAGCTGGAGCATCGGTTTGTGCAGTTCGGGATCGATGACCGTTGCGAGCGCACGTTCGAGGGCGTCGAGCGCCCCGGGATCACTCATCTCTGATCGAGTATACCCACGGCCCCTGAGCCGAAGCTCAGGAGGGCTGCACGCCGAACCAGCGCTCGAAGAATCCAAGGCCCGTGGTGAGCCCGACGCGGAGTCTCGGCAGTTGCCACAGCGTGGTGCTGACCACGGCGTCTGCGTCGATGCGCAGATCCTGGAGTCCGCCGACGTATCCGTAGCTCGCGAGCGTCGCGAACATGGACGCTTCTTGCGTCGCGCCCTCGCTGCTCGTCGGCCACGGCCACAAACCCGTATATGCGATGAACTGGACGGGGGCTCCGATGACGTGCTCCAGGACGTCCTTGGTGCGATTCGTCAGCACATCGAGCGTGTGCGGTCCCGCTGAGAAGAAGTCGGTGTCGTCGTTGACCGTGTGATCTTCGACCGAAAACCCGGTCCTCGCGAGATTGTGCAACTCAGCTGCGGTCATATATGTTTGCGGTCCGACCTTCCCACCGATGAGACCGGTACACGGGAAGAACACAGCCGTAAACCCATCCTGGCGAAGGATCGGAACCGCGTTCGTCCACGGGCTCAGCCGGCCGTCATCGAATGTGATGACGAACGGATGGGGCGGCAAGGGCAGGCCGTAGAGCAGGGCGTCAGCGAGGTGCTGCAATGAGATGGAGGTCGCATGGATGCTCATGAGGTAGGCCATCTGCGCGTCGAAGGCGGCCGGCAAGGTTGTGAGGCCGACCTCGAGCTCCCATCCGTAGGTCGAGGGCTCGATCGATCGGGGCGGCACCTGGTCCACGAGGTGATACATCAGGATCGGCACGTCGAGACTGACCCGAGGCACCACGGCGGGCAGGATCACTGGCGCATCGAGCGACTCGGGGCCCTCGCCGAGCGTCTCCGCAAGGCCGGACAGCGGGTCGACCACGATCTGCACCGAGGTCATCGAGAACAGCGCCCCGACGCCGGCGGGGCGGAGCGCGGCGGCATCGGCAAAGTCCACAGCGACCGGGAAGCTCCAGACGTTCGCGACGTGCAGCGACGGGTTTTCCGGTGCCGTCCAGGTCGATACGAGCGATGGACCGCCCACCGACACGCTGGCCACTGCAGCGTGCGCGAATTTTCGCGTGAGCATCGCCACCCGCGCCGCCGATGACGGCCACAGCGCCTGTGCCTGCGGCGCAAGCTCGTTCCATTGCCCGGCGTAGTCCCGCGCAACGAACTGATCCTCGAACGTGTTGGCGAGCGCCAGCACCTCCGGCGGCGCGGTGATGATCCGGACGGGGGCGACGCGGCTGGTCACCTGAGGCGATTTCGGCGGTGAGCTGCACCCGCTCACCACAAGGACTGCGCAACCGGCGAGGGCGCAGGCTAAGGCATGTCGTCTCACCCTCCTATTCAACGCGATCAGCGCGGGCATCGGGCGGCCGTCACCGACCTGGGTGCACCCGAATTGATGCGCTCTCTACAATGCGGCGGGCATGCTCGATCGCCGCGTGATTCGCGATCTCGAGGGTCAGGTCGCTCCCTCACACGTCTACACGCGCCCAGCGGATCTCGCCGCCTACGCCTATGACGCCTGGGGCGCCTCTGGCGAGCGGCACCTTCCAGATGCCGTCGTCTTCCCTGCAACGACCGAAGAGGTGGCAGGCATCGTCAGTGTCTGCGCCGTGCACCGCGTGCCGATCGTGCCGCGCGGGGCCGGCACCGGCTACGCCGCCGGCGCCTCACCCTCGCGCGGGGGCGTCATCCTCAGCCTCGCCCGTCTCAATCGGGTGCTGGGCCTCGAGACCGAGGCTTTGCGCATCCACGCGCAGGCCGGTGCCGTCACCGCCGGCATCCATGCACGGGCCGCTGCCGCCGGCCTGTACTACCCGCCCGACCCCGGCTCGTCCACGACCTGCACCATCGGCGGCAACGTCGCCTGCAACGCTGCGGGCCCTCACACGCTCCGGTACGGCGTGACGGCCGATTTCGTCGCGGGCGTCACCGCGGTGCTGTCCGACGGGAGGATCGTGCGCCTCGGCGAGGGCGGCGACGTCTCGGCGTCGGGGCTGCTCTCGCTGATGGTCGGCTCCGAAGGCACCCTGGGTGTCATCACCGAGGTCCTCCTCCGCCTGATCCCTGCCCCGAAGACCCGGTCGACTCTCGCCGCCACCTTCAGCGGTATGGAGCGTGCGGCCGCAGCCGTCGCCGAGATCAGCGAGGCAGGTATCGTTCCGGCGGCGCTGGAGTTCCTCGACGCGGGAGCGCTCGACGCGGTCCGCAGGGCCGGCGGCGGCAACGTCGGCGGCGATGCGGCGGCGCTGCTCATCGTCGAGCTGGAGGGTGACCCGGGCACCGTCGGAGCCGACACCGAAGCCGCTTGCACGGCGATCACCCGCTCGGGAGCGTCCCAGCTGCAGCGGGCCACCGAGCCAGGGCAGGCACAGCGCCTCTGGGCAGCTCGCAAGGCGGTCAGTGCCGCCGTGGCCAAGGTGCAGATCGGCAAGGTGAATGAGGACGTGGTCGTCCCCCGCGACCGCGTCGCCGAGCTGGTGGCGCACACGCGGGACCTCGGTACCAAGCACCAGTTGCCGGTGGTGAACTTCGGTCACCTCGGCGACGGCAATGTCCATGCCACGTTCCTGATCGATACGCGGATCGCGGGCGAACGTGCGCGCGCCGATGCCGCGGCCGGCGAGCTCTTCGAGACGGTGCTCGGGATGGGCGGTTCGCTCTCCGGCGAGCACGGGGTCGGCGCGGCCAAGCTGGAGTACGTCGAGCGTCAGCTTGGCCCCGGAACAGTTGGATTGATGCGCCGGATCAAATCGGCGCTCGACCCGCACGACGTGCTCAACCCCGGCAAGAAGATCCCCGCGCGTCAGCCGTCGGGGTCGAGCACCGCCAGCAACGAGGCGGCGTAGTCGGTCTCGTCGATCCGCCGCGCAAGCTCGCGGCCGTCGTCAACGGGTAGCTCCATCGATGCGTCGTACACGAAGCTGTACACATTGCTGAGCGTCCAGTCGCCAAACCCGAGTGACGCCAGCGCGTCTGGCAGGCGCGGCTCGCTCCGGTCGGCGTCGAAGGTGTCGGTCGCCGCTTTGTAGAGCGAGCTGAGATTGCGGTACTCGGTCTCGTGCTCCTCGATCAGCGCCGAGTCTGCCTCCTCCTCCCGGAGCCGGGCGAGCGTTCGGCGCAACGACTGGATCTCCAGCTGATACTCGTCCACCCTGCAACGGAGTCTAGAGGACCGATCCACACCCGCAGCCACGGCGATCACTCGTGGTGACGGGTGACCTCGTTCGGGTACGTGACCTGAAAACGGCGCCGCTCGAGGATGAAGAACGCGGCCGCGGCGGCCCCTATGAGGACCACGCCGACGAAGATACCGAGCCCGAACCAGCCCCCCGGGACGCTCTTGAAGAACCCAGCGCCGTCCGCAGCCGGGCTGGTGGCCAGAGCGCAGACGGAGTAGGTGAGGAACTTCGCGTAGACGCCTCGGATGAAGTCGGTCCGGTAGTCATCGCCGTTCACCAGCGTCTGGACGACCGCCGCCTGCCACGTGGCGTCGTGGGGCAGTGGCAGTTTGAGGAACCCGGTCTCCTGGGTCGCATCCCCGGGGTGCATCAGGAGCGTGGCGATGGTGCGAGCCACGTAGCTGGCATCCGTCCCCCCCTGGTCGGCATAGAACTCGGAGGTGTAGGCAAGTGATTCGATGAGCAGCTCGTCGGGGGTCTGCAGGACTTGCTGGTCGCCGCCGAGGATTCCCTGGCCGGAAATCGATTCGGCCGAGACCGGCGCCCGCAGCAGCAACTGCTGGTAGTACAGCGCCACCAGGAGGTTCTGATACGGGAGCGACGTCACCAGCCCCTGGGCGAAGTTGAGGTGGCCGACCGGGTCGTTGGTGAAGTTCGTGAGAGCCGCCGCGAGCTCGGCGTCTGTGGGCGCTCGCCCGATGAGATCCTGGTAGGCGCCTCTCACCAGACCGGCCTGCGTGCTGCCGTGGTTCTGATAGTACTGAGCGCTGCCGAGCACCCCGGCGATGATGTCCTCCTCGTCCGTGCCGGTTGTGAACGACGTCAGATCGCTCTGCACCACCAGGTCCGGCGGTGTGGCAATGGTGCTCATGCACTCCTGGTTCTGGAGAGCGCGGCAGGTCGGGTGCATGTAGTTGGCGAAGAACGAGGTCACCTCGTCGAGGCGAAACACCGCTCCCGAAACGACGTTCTCAGCAGCCGCAACCCTCGCGTTGGCGCTGCCGGCCTGGATCTCCGCCATGAGACCGGCGTTGGCGGCGAGCACCCCTTGGCTGGGCGGGACATTGGTCAGATCCTGGTACAGGTGGATCATGAAGCTCGTGGGCGTGCTGCCCACGAGCTTGTAGTACGCGGCCGAACCGGCGATCAGTTCCACCATTGCGTTGGTGGACAGTCCGATGGCATCCGGGCTCGAGAGCCGGTTGACCCAGTACTGGAGGTCAGCGCTGCTCGGGTAGATCTTCAGGAGCGCCTGAAACGCCTGGTCGACGCGAATGGCCCTCGCTTCCGGACTGAACACGACCTCCTGCACAAGCCGGGTTCTGGCGTCGCCCGCTCCGGCGAGGACGCTGAGCGAAGTTGCCAACTCAACCGGGGTCGGGTCATGACGGAGCACGTCGTCGTAGAGGCGGGTGACGAAGCCGAGGTTGTTGGCGCCGGCGTCGCGGTAGTACTCGGCTGATGCGAGCAACTGGATCTCGAGCGACGTCGGGTCCGCGCCGGCGGCCGCTAGCAGTGAAGTGTCGGATTCGAGCTCGTTGGCCGAGGGACTGCGGCCGAAGCCCGCCGAGCAGGCTGCGCCGCCCTGCGCTGAGCCGCCGCCGGAGCCACTGCCACCGCCACCGATGACAAACGGCGTCGGCGTCGGGAGCGGCGTGGGCGTTGGCGTGGCCGGCTTAGGGGTTGGGGTGGGCACGGGCGTCGCCGTTGGTGGGAGCGTGGGCCGCTGGGTCGGGGTTGGAGTGGGTCGCGGTGTGGGCGTGCGCGTTGGTGTGGGCGTGGGGGTGGGGGTGGGGGTGGGCGCCGGGCTCACGGAGAAAGTTGATGACGCGATGGCCTCGCTGTTGCTAACGGTGCTTCCCGTGGTGACGTCATACAGAGATGCCGTCGGGGTATGCACGTCTCCCATCGTGGTGTCACTGGGAACGGTCCCAGCCACGGGCCCGAGGCACGTGTTCAGAGTCACATGCGTCGACTGAATCAACTCGTATGGGCTGTCCCAGAACAGCTGGATCTCGAGGTTGTCGGCTGAAACGGTGCAGTCCGTCGTATTCCAGACGTAGTTGTATGAAAGGGCGGCTCCAGGCCCGCCCGATTGGGTGCCTCCGCTCCACGTCAGCGTCGGGAGGGTAAACGCCGCTGCCGGTCGCGTCAGGACAATCGGCAACGCGACGGCGCCCACCATCGCCAGCACCACTACCCCTGCCGCTCTTCGCATGGCTCCCACTCTAGATCCGCCTTCCGTTTGCCCCGTGCGGCGCGACAGAACCGGATCAGCCCGTTCTCACGTTCACCAGACTACCGACGAGGTGCCCGACCCCGAATGCTACGCCGGCGGCCACCATGGCAAAGGCCAGCTGGCGGAGCGCCGAGCGCACCCGCGATCGACCCGTGAAGATGGCCACCGTCCAGCCGACCGCGAGCACCGACACGGCGCCGAGCCCGATCGAGAGCAGGGCGGCAATCGTGCCGGTGACGAAGAACCAGGGGAACAGCGGTATGACGGCACCGATCCCGAACATGACGAAGGATGACCCGGCGGCCTGCCATGGGTTGCCTGTCTTGCCAGGTCGGAGGCCGAGCTCCTCGCGAGCGTGGACCTCCAGGGCGACCTCGGGGTTCCTCATGATCGCCTGGGCGACGCGTAGCGCATCCGCCTCGTCGACTCCACGAAGGCGATACACCGCCGCCAGCTCGCGCATCTCGGCCTCCGGGTGGCGCTCGAGCTCGCGACGCTCGATGTCCAGCTCGCGCTGGAGGAGCTCGGACTGGGCTGCCATGGAAACGTACTCACCGGCAGCCATCGAGAAGGCCCCGGCGACGAGACCCGCCAATCCAGCCAGCAACACGACGGAAGGGAGGGGATTCGCGCCGGCGACGCCGAGGATCAGCGAGATGTTGGTGAGCAGGCCGTCGCTGATGCCGAACACCGCGGCCCGTGCAGCGCCACCCTGCAGGTCACGGTGATGGGACCGCTGATGCGCCGTCAGGTGATCGCCGGCCCCGTCGACCGGAGCAGCCGTCTGTGCCACAACGACAGTATGCCGACGTGTCGAGGTCCGGCGTCCCGGCGTCACCGGGATGGTTGCGGGCCTAGAAGAAGAGGTGATGCAGCGCGATTGTCGGGATGCCGAGGATCGCGATGATGTTCATCACCTTGATCATCGGGTTGATGGCGGGACCGGCCGTGTCCTTGCACGGATCACCAACGGTATCGCCGGTGACCGCGGCCGCGTGGGCGTCCGATCCCTTGCCACCGTAGTTGCCCTCTTCGATGTACTTCTTGGCGTTGTCCCAGGCCCCACCACCGGTGGTCATCTGCAGCGCCACGAAGACGCCGACCACGATGGTGCCGAGCAGCATGGCGCCGAGTGCCTGTGCGCCCAGGACGAACCCGACAACCAGCGGAGCGACCACCGGCAGCAGCCCGGGGAGGATCATCTCGCGCTGCGCGGCGGCGGTGACCAGCGCGACGCACTTCGCGTACTCAGGCTTGGCGGTACCCTCCATGATTCCCGGGATCTCCCGGAATTGACGCCGCACCTCGGTCACGACCCCGCCGGCGGCACGGCCCACGGCGAGCATGGCAAGTGACCCGAACAGGAACGGCATGATCCCGCCGAGCAGCAGGCCGGCGATGACCGGCGGTGCCGTGAGATCGAAATTGATCGTCGGGAGATGGTTGGCGAGCAGCGTGTTGTTGAGGATGTCCGTGTAGCTGGCGAAGAGCACGAGCGCCGCCAGCCCGGCCGATCCGATCGCGTATCCCTTGGTGACCGCCTTGGTCGTATTGCCCACGGCGTCGAGCGGGTCGGTGACCTGACGTACCGACTCGGGGAGATTGGCCATCTCTGCGATGCCCCCGGCGTTGTCGGTGATCGGTCCATAGGAGTCGATCGCAACCACGATGCCGGTCATGCTCAGCAGCGCCATCGCCGCGATGCCGATCCCGTAGAGGCCGCCGAGCGCCGCGGATGCGAGGATGCCGACCGCGATGATCAGTACGGGGATCGCGGTGCCTTCCATACCAATCGCGAGGCCCGCGATGATGTTGGTGGCGTGGCCGGTCTGCGAGGCCTTGGCGATGGTGCGGACCGGCCAGAATTGCGCGCCGGTGAAGAACTCGGTGACCGCGACGATGAGGACTGTGATCACGATCCCGATCACCGCGCACCAGAAGAGGTTGAAGACCGGGTGATCGAAGTGGGTGAGATAGCCGCCGTTGTTCAGCAGGATCGTGATCAGGAGGAAGCCCGCGAGCGCGATCACCGCTGAGACGAGGAGACCGCGGTAGAGCGCGCCCATGATCCATGTGCCGCGTCCCATGCGCACGAAGAAGGTTCCGATGATCGAGGCGACGATGCTCACGGCGCCGAGCATCAGCGGGTAGAAGACGAACACAAGGTCCGGCTTGCCGCCGACCTTGTACAGCAGGCTACCGAGCAGCATCGTGGCGACCGCGGTCACAGCGTAGGTCTCGAAGAGGTCCGCCGCCATGCCGGCGCAGTCACCGACGTTGTCACCGACGTTGTCGGCAATGACTGCCGGGTTGCGCGGGTCATCTTCCGGGATGCCGGCCTCGAGCTTGCCGACAAGGTCCGCGCCGACATCGGCCGCCTTGGTGTAGATGCCACCGCCAAGCCGGGCGAAGACCGAGATCAGCGATGCGCCGAACGCGAACCCGACCAGCGCGTTGAAGTCCTGAAACACCCCATAGGCGAGCGCGACACCGATCAGGCCGAACCCGACCACGAAGAAACCGGTCACCGCGCCGCCCTTGAAGGCCAGCTGCAGCGCTGGGTTGATCCCACCGCGGGCCGCCTCAGCGGTGCGCAGATTGGACCGCACCGAGATGTTCATCCCCACGTATCCGGCTGCGCCGCTCAGCACGGCGCCGATCAGGAAGAGGACACCGGTCTTCCATCCGAGCGTGAAGGTAAGGAACAGGAAGATGACCGCCCCGATCCCGGCGATGATCGTGTACTGGCGGTTGAGGTAGGCCTGGGCGCCTTCCTGGATGGCCTTGGCGATCTCCTTCATCCGGTCGTTGCCTTCCGGCTGGCGGAGTACCCAGAAGATCAGATAGACGGCAAAGAGGAGAGCCAGCAGCCCCGCCGCACCGATGGGCAGCAGGATGGCGCGATCAAGGGTCGGCATCGCGGAGAAGTCTCCTCAGGGCAGTGAGTGAGTGCCCGGGCGGCTCTGATCCGCGCCACCCCGGGGCCGCCGCATTGTACCCGGCCAGTCATCCCATTCGGCAACGCCTATGCTGAAACGGTGCCGAAAGCCACCGGTCTGACCGCGATTGTGACCGTCGGCGATGAGATTCTCAGCGGCTACACGCAGGACACCAACTCGAGCTTCCTGGCGCGCCATGCGTTCACCGCGGGACATCCCGTAGCCCATATCGAGGTGGTCGGGGACCAGCCCGCGGCGATCGTCGCTGCGATCCGGAGGGCGATCGACGACCCGGACATCACGAGGATCGCCGTCTGCGGCGGTATCGGGCCGACGCCGGACGACCGGACCTTCCAGTCCGTCGCGGACGCGCTGGACCGTTCGCTCGAGCTGAACCCCATCGCATACGCGAACATCGAAAGCCTCGCGCGGCGCATGCACGCGGCCGGGTGGATCGACAAACCGGTCGTGTCGGAGGCCAACCGGCGCTGCGCCATGGTGCCCGCCGGTGCGACTGTGCTCACCAATCGGCGAGGTATGGCGCCCCCGCTGGCGATCGACATCGGCGATGACCGCTGGCTCTTCGTGCTCCCGGGTATTCCCCGCGAGTTCGTGACGATCGTCGAGGAGGAGCTCATCCCCGGATACTTCGCCGGCGGGACGGCGCCGATCGTGCGCGAGGTGCACTACCGCTCCGTCCCGGAGTCAGAGATGTCTCAGCCGATGCTCGTGCTCGAACAGGAATTCCCCGACGTGACCGTCGGGTCGTATCCACACGTGGAGCAGCGCGAACTCGTCATCCGGCTTCGAGGAGGCGAAGCCGATCGAGTGGACGCCGCCGTGGCGCGGCTGCGCTCGCTGCGCAGCGACAGCTAGGAGAGCGAAGCGGGTTACCCCGCCTCGATCAGACCTTCTGCAGGTTGCGCGCGCGCGGGCCCTTCGGCGAGTCGACGATGTCGAACGTCACCTGCTCGCCTTCCTGGAGGGCGTCGAAGTCGACGGTGGTCAACTCGGTGCGATGAAAGAACACCTCATTGCCATCGTCTGCACGGACGAATCCAAATCCACGGTCGGGAATAATCTTCTTGATTCTTCCAGCGGTCACAGCATGTCCTCCAGGACTCTCGCCGACACGGACGCCCACCGCGTTCACGACCACTATGGGAGCGTCCCCTGTCAGCAACGGGAACCCGCAAAAGACCGCGATGGAAGCACCGAATGGAGACGATTTCCCGCCGTTCCGGTGCTCAACGCAGCATAGCAGGGTATTCACTTGAGCCGCGTTCCCAGGCCGCGCGGAGCTCGTGCAGGCTCTCGGGAAGATTCGCGTAGTAGTCGTCGACGTCGATGTGCTCAGGCCACGGGAGCGGCGCCGACCGCTCGCGCTCGTGACGCGCCTGCGCGACCCAGGCACTGCCGAATGCGGTCTCCGCTCCCGAGGCGTCAACGACACCGGCGTCGCGCAGATGTCCCTGACGGTCGAAGGGCGGCACTGCTGCGGCGCGTGGTCCGGGGTTGCTCCACATCGACGCCATCAGGCCGGCACACCCACAATCGATGAGCGAGTCGACAGCACCCGCGACGAAACGCAGCGTCAGCGCGTCGCGGTCTGCATCGCCCGCATCGTTGTCATCAATGGCCTCACGCGACCCCGGCTGCAGGTGTGCCACCAGCGTCGCCGAAGCGCTGAGCGACTCGCAGAGTTGCGCAAGAAACATTGCCGCGGCCGGGTCGTCGTCGCCACCCACCCGCGCGAGCGCGCTGCCGGTGATGTCGAGACCGAGAGCGTCAACCAGACTCGCAACCGCGGCAGGACGCACGGCGCGCGCGGTGACCAGGTCGTCGGCGCTCAACGACAGCATGCAGCGTTGCGCGCGCTCATGAATCCGTCCGCCGATCAGCGCCACCCACGAACGCAGATGCTCGATTCGCTGGGGTCGCACCCCGCCCGCCGGATCATGTCCGATGTCCCACATCGCAATCGCCGGATGGCCGGCGAAGGCTCCGAGCAGCTCGTCGATCCAGCGCACACACACTTCGAGCATCAGCTGATCCGTGTATACGTAACGCGGGCCGCCCGGCTGCGACACTGCATCGGTGACAGCGCGCACACCGCTGCGGCGCGCATCGACATCGATCGCGTATGACGGCAGCATCACGCACCGGCCGAGCGTCTGCACGAACAACACGGGAACGACCTTGAGCGACAGCTCGGTTGCGACTCCCAGGAAGTGTTCGAGATTGCGCAGACGCGCCGGCTCCACGCGGGCGGGAGTCGGCATGAACGCATCCCAGAGCAGATGCGTTCGCACGGTCTGATGACCCGCGGCTTTGATGGCGCGCAACTCGCCGTCGGTGCGCGTCGCGTCGTACTCGTGCCACACGTACGGGCCGACCTCGCGCGACCAATACGTCACACCGATGTCCACCGGTTGACGCGTCGCGCTCGGGCCGCTCGGATCAGTAGACGAAGAGGTCGATGCCTCCGGCGACGGTGATCACCTGGCCGGTGATGTAGCGCGCCTCGGGAGACACGAGGAACACGATGGTGTTGGCGATGTCCTCTGGCTCTCCCGCGCTCCGCATTGCCGTGCGCAGCACCATGCGATCGTTCATCTTCGCGTCGCCCATCTTCCACGCCTCGGTGCCGATGATGCCCGGGGCGATGATGTTCGCGGTGATGCCGAAGCGCGCGCCCTCGAGTGCCATGGACTTCCCGAGCCCGATCACCGAGGCCTTGGTCGCGGCGTACGACGCCTGACCGAACCCGCCGAGCGTTCCCGCGACGGACGCCATGTAGATGACCCGGCCCCAACCCTGCGTGCGCATGTAGGGCCATGCGGCCTTGGTGCAGTTGAAGGCCCCCGATAGGTTGACCCGCAGGTCCCGGTCCCACAGCTCGTCGTTCTGGTGCTCGATCTGCGCGATGTGGTCGAGCGTTCCCGCGTTGTTGACCAGGATGTCGACCGACCCGAAGTCCTTCTTGACGGTCGCAAACACCTCGCGAACCTGGTCGCGATTGGTGACGTCCATCTTCATCGCCGCCGATCGCCGCCCCATCTGGCGGATCTCCTCGCTCGTCTTCTCCGCATACACCACGTGCTGCGAGCTGAACAGCTGCGCGAGCGCGGAGTGCGCCTCCTCGGCGGCGTGCTCGAGCTCCGGGTCCGACTCGATGAGGATGTCGGTGACGACGACGTCAGCGCCGGCGCGGGCGAGCGCAAGGCAATCCGCCCTCCCCAGGCCTCGGGATCCCCCGGTGACGACGGCGACCTTCCCGGTCAGATCGAACATGCAAGGCTCCTCGCGAGGCTGGTGGTGCGGCGATCGGAGAGCTTAGCGCTCGCTCCAAGGCCCGGGCTCGTGGCCCGCTCCTCGAGCACCGAGCGCCGGCACTCCTCTCGCAGACGATCAGCCCGCGGCGGCGACAGGCACCGGTGGCACGTCCTTCACGACCCGGGGACGCGCCGCCGTCGCGGTCCGCTCTCCAAGGACGTACCGGCTGATGACCAGGCGCTGGATCTCGGCGGTGCCCTCCCAGATCTGGTAGATCTTGGCGTCGCGCATGAAGCGCTCGACCGGGTAGTCCTTGATGTAACCGTACCCACCGAGGATCTGCACCGCGTCGACGGTGACGCGCATCGCCATGTCACCGGCAAACAGCTTCGCCATCGAGCCTTCACCGCGAGCCATCGGGATCCCATTCATCGCCATCCATCCGGCGCGCCAGATGAGAAGGCGGGCCGCATCGATCTCGGTCGCCATGTCGGCGAGCTTGAAGGCGATCGCCTCGTGCTTGGCGATGGGCTTGCCGAACGCGACCCGTTGGAGTGAGTAATCGCGAGCGAATTCAAACGCGGCGCGCGCAATGCCGAGTGCTCCAGCGCCGACCGAAGGGCGCGTCGCCTCGAGCATGATCATGGCGCCGACGCTTCCCGGCCCGGTCAGGGTGCCGCTCTTGTCGTACCCGAGGCGCTGGTCGTCGGGGATGAAACACTCCTCGAAGATCACCTGCGCCGTGTGCGACGCGCGCACGCCCAATTTGCGCTCCTTGCGCCCCTGGCGCATTCCCGGCGTGCCTTTCTCGATGACGAACCCGGCAACGCCGGCCGGCCCGAGCGACTTGTCGGTGGTGGCAAAAGCGACCTGGACATCGGCGATGCCGCCGTTGGTGCAGAACTGCTTGGTGCCGTTGAGGACGTACCCGCCGTCGACCTTGGTGGCTGTGGTCTCGAGCGCCATCGAATCCGAGCCGCTGTTGGGCTCGGTGAGCCCCATGGCGCCGATCTTCAGTTCCGGGGCTGTGAGCATGCCGATGTACTTCTGCTTCTGCTCTTCGGTGCCCATTGCGATGATGGCGGCGCCCGCGAGTCCGCTCGCTCCGATGGCGACCGCGATCCCCGCATCGCCCCAGGAGAGTTCCTCTTCCCTGACCAGGTTCGTGATGAAATCGATCCCGCCACCGCCGTACTGCTCGGGGAAGCCGGCAGTCGCGTCAAGCCCGATCGCGTGCGCTTTGCGCATGACGTCCCACGGCGTCTCCTCGAGCTCGTCGTAGCGCTCGGCGACCGGGCGCATCTCCTTCTCAGCGAACTCGTGGGCGAGCGCGCGGATCTCCTCCTGTTCGCGGGTGAGCGAGAAGTCGAGTCCCATATTCGTGGTCCCTTAGCGTGAGAGCCGGACTGTTGCCCGGCCGTTGGTCAAGACGCGGTCGCCGCGATCCGAGGACGCAACCACCTCGAGGGTGGCCGTGCCCGCATCGTCGACGCTGACGACGGTTCCAGTGCAGATGATCGTGTCGCCGGGGAGCAACGGCTTGCTGAACCGGCACGAGAGGCTGAGAAGGTTGGCGTTCCCGCCCGCCCAGGCTGCGACCGCTTCGGCGAGGATGCCCATCTCGAGGAGGCCGTGCGCGATGGTCCCTGGGAGACCGACCGATCGAGCGAAGTCGGGGTCGACGTGGATCGGGTTGTGGTCGCCCGAGGCATCGGCGTACGCGTTGATCTGCTCCTGGGTGACCGTCCTCGAGAACGGTGTGACGCTGTCCCCGATCGCGACCTCGGACGCTGTCGGGGCGGTCACGCCGGCGCCCGGACGATCATCAGCGAGGTCGCGCGGCAGACAACGGCCTGGTCGGCCGGGCGGATGGCCTCCATGGCGAGGCGCACGAAGGTCATCCCTCGCTTGGTGTCGATGCCGGTGATCTCGGCGGTGGCGTCGATCACGTCACCCGGATGCACCGCTGCAGGCCATTCGAACGACTGCTCGCCGTGGATCAGCCCAGCGAGGTCGATGCCGACCTCCGGGTCGGCGAACAGCTGCGCGAGCGTCGGCCCGAGGCAGTAGACGGCCGCGAAGGTCGGCGGCACCGCATCCCCGTCCCGGACGGGATCGTCACCCGCGATCGCCCGGGCCATGGCCCGAGCCGCTTCGGAGGCGATGCGCTGGCCGGGCGCCGAATAGCGCCGGCCGACGTGGCTCTGATCAGGCACCGATCCCAACGCTCCTCGACGGGGTCAACGCCCCAATCGCACCGGTCAGTTCAGAAATTGACATCCGTATCAACCTTTCCTGAAGCGAACGATACACCTGGACTGGACCGCCGTCAAAAGGCGGGCCGTCCGGGCGGCATCCCGATCACGACAGCACGATCGGGTCGGCGCGGATCTCCCCCACATCGCGTCCCGCCCAATTGCGCACCGTGAGCCTCGCGTACGGGCGAAGCCGGTCGGGAAGATCCGGCACGAGCAGCCCGAGCTGCTGCAGGACCGCGAGCGCCACGACCGGGATGACGTCGCCTCCCCCCGATTCGAGCTTGATCGCGATCCCCGGGCCGCCCGGGCGGGCGACTGCGGCCCAAACTCCGGCTCCTCCAATCTTTGCGGTGAGACGGGTGCCCGCAACCTCGAGCAGCGCCGTATCGAATCGGCCCGTTCCCGCAACGAGAAATGGGTGGGCGGCCATCGCATCCTGCGCGCGCCTGAACGCGGGGTCGTGGCTCCCGCTGGCAAAGCCGCGGGCGACGGACGCCAGAGGGGCTCCATAGGTCGTGAGGCCGCACCCATCGATACCGCGAGGTGCCGCGGCGAGGTCGACCCCCAGCATCTCCTGGAGCGCTGCGCTCACCGCCTGCTGGCAGGGGTGCTCGAGCTCCAGGTACCCGTCGAGCGGCCAACCCATGACGGCGCAGGTCGCGAGCATCGCGGCGTGCTTGCCGGAGCAGTTGTTGTGGATCGGCAGCGGCTCGCCGCCGGAGGCCATGAGGCGGCGAGCGGTGGCGTCGTCGGCCGGCATCTGAGGTCCGCAGCCGAGCGCCGCCTCCGGCACGCGCGCCTTTGCGAGCAGCGCTCGCGCCGTCGCCACGTGCTCGTCCTCACCCTGGTGCGATGCGCAGGCGATCGCAATCTCGGCGTCGGTGGCCCCAAGGCGGTCGGCCGCAAGACGAAGGAATGGGAGTGCCTGGATCGGCTTGACGCAACTGCGGAGCGTCGTCTTCGCGTCGGGTGTCCCAGCGGAGCTCAGCAGCCTGCCCGAGGAGTCGACAACCGCGACGTGGCCGCGGATGCGCGCCTCGACGACCGTGCCCCGCCAGATCGTCGCAAGCACCGGAGGTGCCGGTTCGCTCACCGCGCTCACTTTGACGGGGACAAGCCCGTTTTGGTACGGTCCCGCGGTCACCGGGGAAGAGTGCATGTCACCCCGGACACAGTTCGTACCAGCGCATAGGCGAGGGGAGCAGCGATCGCGACCCACGTTCATCGGCTCGTACGGCACCTCTGGGTAATCGCCACGGCGGCGGTGCTCGTCGTGCTGGTCGCGCGTCCGGCTCAGGTTCCGGCCGCGCCCATGCTTCGCAACCTCGCCGCGATCCAGATCAACGCGGTGGTCGAGAATTCCGCGGCGGTGACGGCGCTGGCGGTGGAGCCGGTCAAGACGGTGGTCGTCCAGCCCGGCCAGACACTTGCCACCCTTGCCGCGTCATACAGCCTGTCGACCTCGGCCATCCAGTGGGGCAATCAGCTCCCTGCCTACGCCACCGCGGCGGCTGGATCGACGCTCCTCATCCCCCCGGGACCGGGGGCGCTCGTCCAAGTCCTGCCCGGGGAGACGCCGACCGCCTTCGCCGCCCGCGTCCACCTCGACCCAGCGGTGATCCTGGATTACAACGCCCTGAAGAACAATTCGCCGATAGCCGCAGGGTCCTACCTGCAGGTCCCGCTCTCGCGCGCGCCAGCCGGCGCACTCATCTCGTCATTCTTCGTCGACGTTGACGGGGTACCCGCGGTGCCACCACAAACGCCGCTGCACGACGGCTTCCCATACGGCCAGTGCACCTATTACGTCGCCACCCGGCGTGCCGTCAACTGGAGCGGCAATGCCATCAACTGGTGGCGGGCCGCCCGGGGCAAGCGCGCCGAAGGCCAGGTCCCCATCCAGGGTGCGATCGTGGTCTTCAATATCGGCTGGGTCGGACACGTCGCCTACGTCGAGCACGTCAACCTGGACGGCACCTTCGTCATCTCCGAGATGAACTACCACGCTGACGGCGGGGGATGGGGACGCATCGACTACCGCACCATCCTCGCCTCGGACCCGTCGATTCTTGGGTTCATCTACTGAGGGTTCGCGGACGCTCGGTGGTTTGGCGGCAGGGGACGGGCGGAGCCCAGCGAATTTGGCCGCTCCCGAGAGAGCGCGACAATCTGCTTGCGCGAAGGAGGGAGCGGACAAGCTGAGCCAGGCGCCGCCCGTCCCCTGCCGCCTTACACCCGTCGCGCCTCACCCCTCATTGCTGAACCTGCACGTCGCGGGCGAGGAACGCGACAGGGCAGTAGGTCGACAGAGCTGGCTGAAGCGAGGCAGTAGGCACAAGCAGTACCGATTTGGAGAAGCGGAGCTACGGCACCAGCAACCTACGGTCGGGAGATCAGCCGGAACGCAGCGAATTTGGTAGCGACCGAGAGAGCGCGACAATCTGCTTGCGCGAACGAGGGAGCGGACAAGCTGAGCAGCGTACCGGCTGATCTCCCGACCGTCAGCACAACGAGGGGCCTATGCGGAGCCACGGCTGAGCGGCGTTCCGGCTGATCTCCCGACCGAGACCACGGATGGGGCCTCTGCGGAGCCTACCCTGAGAAGCGGTATCCGATCCCTGGCACGGAGTGGATGTAGGTCGGCTTCTCGGCGTCCGGCTCGATCTTGCGACGCAGGCGGTAGACGTGCGCGTCGACGGTGCGGGTCTCGATCTCGACCTCGTATCCCCAGACACGCCGGAGCAGTTCGCCGCGGCTCATGACCTGACCCGGGCGCGAAGCGAGCAGTGCCAGGAGGTTGAACTCGGTCAACGTGAGCATCACTTCCTCACCATCGCGGAACACCTGGCGGCGCCCAAGGTCGATCGTGAGTCCGGGGAACTCGAAGCGGTCGCGGGGCTGCTCCTGTGCGGAGATCTCGCTGCGCCGCAGGTGTGCGCCGATGCGCGCCATGAGTTCGCGCACCTCGAAGGGCTTGGTCACGTAATCGTCGGCGCCGAGTTCGAGGCCGACAACCACGTCAATCGTGTCGCTCTTCGCGGTCAGCATGATGATCGGCACCCGTGCGCCCTCGGCGCGCAGCCGCCGGCACACATCGAGGCCGCTCATGCCCGGGAGATTGACGTCGAGGATGATCAGGTCGGGGTTCTGCTCGCGAGCAAGGTTGAGCCCCTCGACGCCGGTTGCCGCCTCGATGAGCGTGTGGTTCTGCGCGCTGGTCGCGAGGCGCACGACCTCGCGGCTCGGCGGGTCGTCCTCGACGATGAGAATGGTCTTCCCGGCCCCGCTCATCAGACAGGCACCTCGATGAATGTGGAGATGCGCTTCACGAAGTTGGCCACCTCAATTGGTTTGGTGATGTAGCCGGAGCAACCGGCCGCGAGTGCTTCCTGCTCGTTGCCCTTCATCGCGTTTGCGGTCAACGCGACCACGGGCACGCCTGCCGTCTTGGGATCCGCCTTGAGCATACGGGTGAGAGTCAGCCCGTCCATGCCAGGCAACTCCACGTCCATGAGCACGAGATCGTAGACCTTGGACCGCACCTTGTGGAGGCCCTCCTCGCCGTCGACCGCGATGTCGACGTCGAAGCCGCTCCCGAGGAGCACCATCTTTGCCAGGTCGCGATTGCTGGCGTTGTCCTCCACCAGCAGGATCCGGTTGTGGCGATGACCGTTCAGCACCTCAATTCCTGCCAGAGGTAGCCGGAACGTGAATACCGAGCCGCGCCCGGGGTCGCTCTCGAGCGAGATGCTTCCGCCGTGGAGTTCGACGAGACGGCGGGTCAGCGACAGTCCGAGCCCGGTCCCCTCGACCTGGCGTGTGGTGGCATGGTCGAGCTGGTAGAACTCGTCGAAGATGCGCTTGTGGTGTTCGGCGGGAATGCCGACCCCGGTATCGCCGACATCGACGATGAGGTCTTCGCTGTCGGCCCGTGCTGACACCCAGACCTTGCCGCCCTGCGGCGTGAACTTGATGGCGTTGCTGAGCAGGTTGTACAGGACCTGCTTGAACTTGCTCTTGTCCGCGCGAATCTCCAGGTGGACCGGCACCACGTCGATGCTCAGGTCGATGTCACGCCGCTCGCTCAGCGACCGGATGACGTTGTGGACCTCTTTGACCGCATCCTGAACACCGAAGCGGTCGTACGAGAGCTCCATACGACCAGCCTCGATCTTGCTCAGGTCGAGCACGTCGTTGACGAGCTCGAGCAGGTGCTTCCCCGAGGCGTGGATGTTCTGCAGGCATTCCTGACGTTGCTGCGGAGTGAGATCCACGAGGTTGTCCTTGAGGATCTCGCTGAAGCCGAGGATCGCGTTGAGCGGTGTGCGCAGCTCGTGACTCATGTTGGCAAGGAATTCGCTCTTGAGCCGCGAGATCTCGGCGATCTGGGCGTTGGCAACCTCGACCTCGCGCTTCTGCGTGGCAATCTCTCCGAGCTGAGCACGCTGCGCGGTGTAGAGGCGGGCGTTGTCGATGCTGATGGCCGCCTGGCTCGCGATGATCCGCATCAACGCCTGTTCGATGCTGGTGAACGGCTGAACCTCACGTCGCGCCAGAGTCAGTGCGCCGACGAGACGCTGCGGGGACTCGAGCGGCATCACCAGACATGACCGCGGTGCATACGCCAGGCCCAGGGTTTTGAAGCGACGATCCTTGGTGGCGTCCGCGACCGAAACGAGCTTGCGGCGTTGCGCGGCCCATCCGACGATGCCCTCACCGAGCTCGAATCGAGCGACCTGACCCAGGTTGTCGGTGAATGGGTAGGTGGCGATAGCGGACAGGGCACGGCCGTCCTCATCGAGGAGGAAGACCGTGGCAGCATCGCAGTCGACGAGGTCGGCTGCGGCCTTGAGCATGAAGTCGATCGTCTCCTTCAGCTCCAGACTCGACGTGAAGAGGTTACCGACCTGGCCCAGAAGGTCGACAATGACCTTGTCGTCCATCGCAGTGCCGAGTATACCTGCGAATTTCGGCGCCAGCGGACTGTCGGGCAATTGCAAACGATCCAGCGCTGTGCTCACGACCGGCGCCTTTGCAACTCTTCGACCAGGGCCGGGAGCACTTTCAAGGCATCACCGACGACCCCAAGGTCGGCGAGTTTGAAGATTGGCGCGTTCTCGTCTCGATTGACCGCAACAATTGCCTTCGCGCCCTTCATTCCCACTGTGTGCTGCATCGCACCGCTGATGCCGAACGCGAGATAGACGGCCGGTTTGACTGTTTTGCCCGTCTGGCCAACCTGCATTGCATAGGGCACCCAGCCGGCGTCGACCACTGCCCGGCTCGCTCCAACCGCCGCGTTGCCGAGCACGGCGGCGAGCCGATCGAGGAGCTCGAAATTCTTGGGATCGCCCAGGCCCCGCCCACCGCTGATGACGATCGGCGCTTCCTCGAGCTTCGGACCGGCAGCAACGTCAGCGACCCGATCGGTCACACGGGATGCCTTGTGCTTCTCGTCGATCGGGGACGTGACCTGCGTGACGGCGGCGGCCGCACCCCCGCTCGGCTCGGCCACGAAGGACTTCGGACGGATGATCGCTATCGCCGGACCACCCCCTTCGAAGCGGGTCGCCACATTGAGTGTCGCTCCGAAGACCGAGGAGTGCACCGTGACTCCGTCCGCGTCGCTGACGTCGAGACCGTTGGCGATCACCGGCACGCCGAGCTTCGCCGCAAGCCGGCCGGCCACGTCGCGGGAGTTGTAGGTCATGCCGAAGAGCACCAGGTCGGGCTGGTGCTCCTGGATCAGGGTCGCGAGCGCGTCTGCGGCCGGGCCGCCGAGCAGCAGCTCGCCCCAGAGGGGGTCAGTCCCGGCATAGAGCGTGGTGGCGCCATGGGCTCCGAGATCGCCCGCAGCGTCGGCTGCGTCCGGCGCAAAGGCGACGGCCTCAACTGTTCCGGCGAGCGACCGCGCCTTGGTGAGGAGTTCGAGGGCGACCGGCGTGGGTTTCCCGCCCGCCACCTCGGCGAACACCCAGATCTTTCCCACCGCCATCGTCAGATCACCTTCTTCTCTGCGAGGAAGTCGGCGATCAGCTTGTAGCCCTCGCCATCGTCCTTGACGATCGATCCGGCGGCGCGCTGGGGCGCAGGTTCAACGCCCGTGATGCCCTGCCCTGCCGTGCCGCCGCCGGCGCCGTCGAGGCCGAGATCCCCGGGGGTGAGCCGGTCGAGCGGTTTCGACTTGGCCCCCATGATGCCCTTGAGTGAGGGGTAGCGAGGTTCGTTGACCCCGGCGGTCACGCTCACCACGGCCGGGAGCGCGGACTCGACCAGGTCGAAGCCAGCCTCAGTCTGCCGCTTGACTTTGAGGGTCGTGCCGTCGACCTCGAGTGTCTTCGCGAACGTGACCGCCGGGACGTCGAGGAGCTCCGCGATCATCTGGGGGACGACGCCCGTATAGCCATCGGTGGACTCGGTGGCGGTGATCACCAGGTCGAACCCCTCACGGCGGATCGCCGCGGCGAGGACCCGCGCAGTCGTCAGTGCGTCGGAGCCTCGAAGCGCGTCGTCTGAGATCAGAACCCCCTTGGCGGCACCCATCGCAAGGGCCTTGCGGACGGCATCGACGCCGCGTTCCGGTCCCATCGAGACGACCGTCACCTCGCCACCCTGTGCCTCGACGAGCTGCAATCCCGCCTCGACCCCGAACTCGTCGCCGGGATCGAGAACGACCTCAACCCCCTCGCGCTTGAGCAAATGCGTGGTCGGATCGAGCTGGCCGGTGGTGTTCGGGTCGGGGATCTGCTTGACGCAGACGACGACCTTCATGCGTGCCTCCGTGTTTGTCGCCTCGGGATCGAAACTCTAACGCACAAACGCCGGAATCCCCGGATCGGGGCGACCGAGGGTGTGCGCGAGGGCTCCGAGATCGGCCTGATCGGACACCGGAATACGGGCCGCCTGAGGCTGCGTGGCGTTGACAAGACTGGTCAATTCTCCGCCAGCCCAGCGCGCATCGGCCACCGCCACAATCCCGTAGTGATAGCGGCGCCCGGCGAGCCAGGCCTCCCAGGGGTCAGCGGCGGTCACGGCCTCGATACCCGCATCACCGAGACCATCAGGCCTTGTCACCGGGTCGCCATCGAGCGAAGCGACCGTCCAGCGCGCCCGCGGCCACCGCCGTGCAGCCGCCTCGAGCAAGGCGTAGAGACGGCGCTGCTCGGATGTTCCCGCGGCATCGGGCCGGGGGCCGGTCAGCAGCAGGATGCGTTCGCATGCCATCGCATCCCGTCCGCCGACGATCGCGCTGGGCTCGACCCGCCAGCTTTCCGGAGGGCGGCGGTCGAGCACGGCTCGCCAGCGCGCACGCAACAGCCGTCGGTTGCGCTCGATCCGCGCGCTGTGGACGCCGCCACTGCTCGACGCGCCGCGCACGTGTTCCACCACCGACCTCGGCTGATACACCACGCGCCCCGGACCTTCGGCGAGGGCCAGACACAGGTCGACGTCCTCGCAGTAGACCGGGGCGAATCGAGGGTCGAATCCACCGACTTCGACAAACGCGGAGCGGCGGACGAGCAGGCACGCCGCCGACGCGTAATCGACCGTTCGCCGGAAGTTGTAGTCGGGCCGGTTGGGGACGTCACCGTCGCCGTACTGCCGGACTCTCGCGTCACGCCAGAGGATGGAACCTGCCTCCTGGAGCCGTCCGTCCGGGTAGAGCAGCTTGGGGGCAACCGCCGCCACGCTCGTGTCGGCGTCGATGACCTCGATCAGGGGCTCGAGCCAGCCGGGTCTGACCCACGCATCACTGTTGAGAAGCGCCAGGTGGCGGCCGCGTGCCACGGCGGCGCCCTGGTTGGTGGCGGGTCCGAACCCGAGATTGCGTGGATTTCGCAGGATCCTGGCGCCGCGGACCTTCGCAAGCTCGTCGGAGGTGCCGTCCGTCGACGCGTTGTCGACGACCACCACTTCGTAGATCGGCTCGGTGCTCTCGGCCAGCAGCCGGAGCGCCTCTTTGGTGAGATCCCAGCGGTTGTACGTGACCATCACCACCGTCACGTCGGGCCGGGCAACCTCCGGGAACTGGATCACGTTCGGCGTCGCTGCCACCGCCGGTACCCCTCGCGGATCGGCCGGACGAGGCGGTGCTCCGGGGACGCCCGGAGGTGGTCGAGCTCCGACTGGACCCGGGACAGCTCGGACTGGAGTGCGCTGCGCTCGTCGACCAGGCGCTGCTGGAGGATCGCGAGCGCGGAGGTGACCTCGTCGGGCGCCGACGCGGGTCGTGGCGCCCGCGACGCGTGCGGGAGCCGCTCTGCGAGCTCAGCGAAGGCGCCATCGAGCGTCTGCATCGCCGTGTCGATCGACACGGGCTCCTTGCCAGCGAGGAGCCGCTGGAGCGCGGACGCGATGTCGCCACCGAGAAGCGGTATCACCGGGTCGAACCGGTGACCGAGCCCGGCGTCGACGGCCAGGACCGGGACGCCCAGGGATGCGGCGAGATTGGCTGCTGCCGGCGAGGTGGCGAGAGCCGCATCCGAACCGGACATTGCCGCGGCGATGTCGTCGAGCCCGACCCAGGCGGGCAGCCGGTGGACGCGCTCGACGATCAGGCCGGGCACCGTGAGGACGGAGCCGATCGCCGGCTCACGCGTCGGATCGAGCGTGAAGACCACCACCGAGAGCTTCGGATCGGTCCGCAGTGCCGCGGTCATCGCTTCGACCGAGCGTGCAGCGAGGGCCGGCTGAAGGCCGGAGGAAGTCTCCACCACAAGCCGGCGCCCGGCAGGAATGGCGCCGCACAGTCGGAGCAATTCGGCCCGCCGGCGGAGGGTCTCGGATGCGAACACCCGGGCTGACAGCAGCAATGGGTCTCCGGACTGAACCGCGGTCCCACCGAGCCGTTTCTGGGTCGCCGGATCCCTGGCCCACACGTCCTTGCCCTCGAGGCCGGTGACATCCACGTCACCACCAGCGGACCCCACCGCGAACCAGGTGGTCGACGCGGCAAGGTCTCGGCCGCCGCGCGCACCGGTGAGCACCAGCGCGCCGATCCCGCGATCGGCGATGTCGCCGAGGGGCACCGGATACCGTCCCGCCCAGAGGGTGTCGTCACCGAGCACGTCACCCGTGATCACCAACGCATCGAGACCCGGTTGATCGCCGGCGGCGGGGGGCCGGAGCGGTCTCGCCGGACGACCTTCATCGCCGGGGATGGGTCGCTCGTTGCCGAAAGGAGCAAGCGCGATGAGATCGATATCCGGACGTCGGCCTTTGATTTCGCGCTCCATCACACGACGCAGGGCGACCTCGCCCAGCTCGCCGGTGTCGAACGCCCCGAAGAGCCCGACCAGCGGCCTCTCAGCGGCACCGTCCACGTGATGCCTCCGTGTAGCAGGCGGATCGGGGGCGCTCCTCACGTCTCAGGGCCGGCTCAGGGAACGCGCGCGACCGCCGACGAGAATGAGGACACCGCCCACGATAAACCAAGTCGAATCCGAGGAGCACCAGGATGTTCGGGAATTTCTTCACCAAGAGGGTTGCGGTCAGCGCAGCCGCATTTGCAGTGGTCGCCGTCGCCGGGATCGCCACCGTCTCCATCGTCCCCGCCCTGGCAGCCGGCGTGATGGGGGCCAAGGCCACGACGCTTGCTGCCTCCCCGGCGCCGAGCACTGCCAAGACCGGCTCGGGCGCCAAAGAGGTCGCGGCCCGGAGGATCGCCCTCGCGCTCTTCCGCGAGTCGGTGAAGGAGACCGGACTCAGCCGCACCACCGTGCTGAAAGATCTCCTCAACGGCGAGACGCTTGCGCAGATTGACGGATCCAAGACACAGGCCGTGGAGAGCGCCGTGATGGCCAAGATCACCACGCGCCTCAACAAGGCCGTCACCAACGGCAAGATCTCCAAGACCCAGGAAATCACCTTGAGCAGCGCCGCAACCGCGGGCATCAGCAAGCTGATGAACCTGAATCTGAGCACTGACATTCGAGTTCGCTTCGGCGGACTCGCGACAACTCCCTCCACGTCGACGCCCCCCACGTCGACCGGCTCCCCCGCTGCCGTCACTGGATCGAGCGCAGCGCTCTGATCCGTCTGGCGGTCCGGCAGTCTACCCGGCCACCCCGGGTAGACTGCCTCGATGCCCAAGAAGTACACAGCCGCTGAGCAGGTCATCGATCCTGCCAAGCGCTACAGCGCGACCATCACGACCGACAAAGGTGACATCGTCATCGCCCTCGACCCGGCGCGCGCGCCGAAGTCGGTCAACAACTTCGTGTTCCTCGCCCGTGACGGCTTTTATGACGGCCTCACATTCCATCGCGTCGTCGACGATTTCGTCATCCAGGGCGGCTGCCCCGAAGGGACAGGCCGTGGCGGCCCGGGCTATAAATTCGAGGATGAGCCCGTCCAGGGCGAGTACCAGCCGGGAGCCGTCGCAATGGCGAACTCCGGCCCCAACACCAACGGCTCGCAGTTCTTCATCTGCACGGTGGACGACCGTCACAAGCTGACCAAGGCGTACAACCTCTTCGGCCAGGTGGTCAAAGGCATGGACGTGGTCGGCGCCATCCGCAAGGACGAGGTGATGCGGTCGGTGACCATCGTCGAGGAGTGATGGCAGACACAGGATTCCGTCTGATGGCGGTGCACGCGCACTGCGACGACGAGACGATCACCATGGGCGGCACGCTCGCCGTGTACGCAGATCGCGGCGTCAAGACCTGCGTGGTCTGCTGTACGGACGGCAAGCTCGCGACCATCGTCGATCCCAACATGCCCGAGGAGACCACGCGTCCTCATCTCGCCGAGATCCGCGAGGCCGAGCTGCGCGAGGCGTGCCGCATCCTCAAGGTGGACGAGGTCGAGTTCCTGCGCTATGGCGATTCGGGGATGGTCGACACACCGACCAATCTGCTCCCGGACGCCTTCTGGATGACGCCACTCAACGAGGCCACCGGCCGGCTCGTCGCCCAGATCCGCCGCTTCCGCCCACATGTTGTCGTCACATATGACGGAAACGGCGGATACGGCCATCCCGACCACATTCAGGCGCACCGGGCAACCCTCCTCGCGGTGGAGGCAGCGCATCTGTCACCTCTGTTCAAGGATGCCGGCGAGCCGTGGCGCGTCGAGAAGCTCTACTACACGGCGTTCCCGCGTCGGGAGATGAAGCGCATCGTCGAGATGGCGAAACAGGCCGGCATGGATCCACCGTTCGGCGACCAGAATCCCGACGAGATGGCGTTCCTCACCCCGGATGAGTTCGTGACGACGACCATCGACTGCGCCAGCGTCATCGGCCGCAAACGCGACGCCCTGCGCGCTCATCGCAGCCAGATCTCCGAGGACTGGCCGCAACTCACGCTGCCCGACGACGTCATGCGACAGTTCGCCGACGAGTTCTTCCAGCTGGTCATCTCGCGCCACCCTGCGGTGCTGCCGGAGACGGACCTGTTCTCGGGGGTGACTCCGCAGGCCTGACCCGCGACCGGTCGACAGGACACACGGAGGCACGGTGACGCAGGGATTCGACAAGGACTACTGGGAGTCCCATTGGCAGCAGGCGAACGAGCACCGAACCGGGCAGGAGGTCGACCCGAACCCGTATCTCGCACGCGAGATCAGCACCCTGGCGCCGGGCACGGCGCTGGATGCGGGTTGCGGCGAGGGAGCGGAAGCAATCTGGCTGGCCAATCAGGGCTGGCAGGTCACCGCAGCCGACATCTCCACCGAAGCCCTCTCCCGCGCCTCCGAGCGCGCGACGAAGGGTTTTGTGCTGCACCCGACCGGGCGGCACCCTGCTGATCGTCGGGCACCTGCACACCTCGGAAACACCGGGGCACGGACACGGCCAGGAACAGCAGGGCCACGGACGCAAGCCTCCCGACGAGGTGTCGGTCAGTGGGACATCGTCACCGCCAACGAGCCCGTACGCACCCTCACGAACCGCGCCGGCAGGACCGTTCAGTTGGACGACGTCGTCGTGCGCTCCACCCGCAAACGCCGCCCAACGGGGCTCTAGCTGCGCTCGAGCACCATCGCAATGCCCTGGCCGCCGCCGATGCAGAGAGCTGCCACGCCGAGTTGCGCGTCGCGTTTCTGCATCTCGTAGAGCAGGGTGACCAGAATGCGCGTGCCACTCGCGCCAATGGGGTGGCCGATGGCGATAGCGCCGCCGTTGACATTGAGGCGGTCCTCGGGGACTGCAAGCTCGCGACCGACTGCGACGGCTTGCGCCGCAAATGCCTCGTTGAGCTCGAAGAGATCGATGTCGCGGAGCTCGACGCCGGCTTTCTGCAGCGCTGCTCGCACGGCGGGGACTGGACCCATGCCCATGATCCGGGGGGCGACACCGGCGCTCGAGTAGCCGCGAATTCGGGCCAGAGGCACGCGGTTCTCGGCCTTCGCGCGTGCGGCACTCATGACCACGACTGCCGCGGCGCCGTCGTTGATGCCGCTGGCGTTTCCGGCGGTGACGGTGCCGTCCTTGGCGAACGCCGCGCGCAGCGCCGCGAGGGTTTCCGCGGTTGTTCCGGGCCGTGGGTGCTCGTCGGTGTCGACGAGGGTCGTCTCCTTCTTGCGCTGCACGGGGACCGCGACGATCTCATCCTTGAAGCGACCGGACTTGATGGCGGCTTCGGCCTTCTGCTGCGAACCCGCCGCGAAGGCATCCTGGTCCTCGCGCGTCACCTCGAACTCACGCGCAACGTTCTCGGCGGTAGTTCCCATATGGCAGTCGTCGAACGCACACCAGAGGCCGTCGCGAATCATCGCGTCGACGAGCTGACCGTGGCCGAGCCGGTAGCCGTAGCGGCCGTTCTCCATCAGATACGGCGCGCGCGTCATGTTCTCCATGCCGCCCGCGACGACGCATTCCGCGTCGCCGGCTCGGATCGCCTGGGCAGCCAGTGCCACGGTCTTGATGCCGCTGCCGCAGACCTTGTTGATGGTCGTCGAGGGAATGTGGTCGGCGAGGCCGGCGCCGATCGCCGACTGGCGCGCAGGGTTCTGACCGAGCCCCGCCTGGAGCACGTTGCCCATGAGCACCTCGTCGACCGAGTCGATACCGGCGCGCCGGAGCGCCTCCTCGACCGCAATAGATCCGAGCCTGGTCGCCGGCACGTCAGTGAACACACCGCCGAAGGTGCCGACCGGTGTCCGTACAGCGCTGACGATGACCGCTTCTTCCATGCCGACCACTCTACGCCCAGCCTTCGGCGCGCACCTGCAGGTCGGCGCCGAAGGACGCCGCATACCGCTCACGAAACCCGATCGCGTCAAAACGATGCCGCTGCGGCCCGTGCTGCTCGACGACATATGCCGCGGCGATCGACCCGATCCGTCCGGCAACGTCGTGCGACGCGCCGGACCTGAGCCCCGCAATGACTCCGGCGATGTACGCGTCGCCCGCGCCGGTCGGGTCGACGACCTCGCTCACCGGTGCGGCGGGAATCACCGCGACGCCGTCCGGGGAATGGAGCTCACTCCCGGCGGAACCGCGCGTGACCACGACCATGCGTGAAGCACCGAGCGCCTCGATGGACAGACCGGTCCGATCTCGGATCATCTCGAACTCGTAGTCGTTGCCGCCGATGAGCCACGCTTGCTCGAGACCGCTGCGCAGCGCCGTGTCCGGCATTGCGGGGATCTGTTGCGCCGGGACGAACACCAGCCGGGCGCCGAGCGCCTGAGCCTGGTCGACATGCAGCGCCATCGCTCCGGCGTCGTCGGCGCCGACCACGACCTCCGAAAGGTCAGCGTGGGCGCTGAGGTCGACGCCTGCGGCGCGCGCCATCGCGCCCGGGTGGAACGCGGTGATCTGGTTGCCGTCGCGATCGGTGGTGATGAACGCGGTCGCGGTGCTCATGTCGTCGCACGTGAGCACGCCTGACGTGTCCACCCCGTCCGCCTCGAGAGCCGCTGCGTAGTCGACGAAGTCCCCGCCGCCCACTGCGGCGCAGAGCAGCGGCCGTTCGCCGAGCAGCGCGAGCGAGAAGGCGATGTTCGCGGCCGTGCCCCCACGGCGCCGCTCAAGCTTCTCGACGAGAAACGCCACGTTGAGCTCGTTGGTCTTCTCGGGCAGGATGAAGTCGCCGAAGCGGCCTCCGAACTCCATGATCGTGTCGAAGGCGACGGATCCGGTAACGGCGATACGTCCCACAGCCGGGGCAGGATATCCAGCCTGGTGTGCCCGCCGCACGGCCAGCGGCGACAATGAGCCCGATGGTGCTGCACGAGCTGGGACGCGGGCCTGCCCCGCGGGCTCCCCTCTCAGGCCTGTCTCGGGGCGAGCCGGCGGCTGAGGAGACGGCGCTCGTTGACGCCGTCGAGGTCTACCACCGGACCTACACGACCATCCTGCGGAGCAGCGGCGAGACCCAGCTGCGAGTGTTCGAACACTCCCACAAGGCGATGGGATCGAGCCTGCACGGGCTCGCCGGATCGCTCGAACTCGACCTCGGGGCCCTGCTCTATGCGATCAGGCGCCTGCCCGACGCGATGTTCCGGGCTCGCCTCGTGGTCATGGGGCAGTCTGCCGAGGTCTTCGCGCAGCGGGGGTTCCAGCCCTTCGCCGAGTGGACCGAAGTCAGCGCGCCCGGCCGGCGGCGGCGCTGGTATGACGACGGCGACGGCACCCTCGCCGTGCTCATCGCCAGCGCTTCGGATGTCGATGACCTCGTCCCAACGATGGTCGCCCTCCAGATCGAGCTGAACAAGTTGCGTGTCGCGCTCCGGGGGGCGGGCATCGAACGCGTCGAGGAATCGACCCCCGGGGAGGTCGCCACCGCGTGCGGCGGCCGCGAGGACGACTGGCTCCAGCTGTACGAGATCTGGGGCTCCGCCTTCGGTGCCCGGCTCGCCCAGATCGCCGAGCACGGCATGGCGCTGCGCGTGCGCATGCTCGGCGGCACCCAGGTCGGCTACGCGCGAGTGACCCGGCGTTGGTGGCAGCAGGTCACCGGGCTGATGCGCTCCGAGTCCCTCCTGGACCGGCCGGTGTATTTCGTCAGCAGCAACTCGCACGCGATTGCGAACCTGCTCACAGGCGTGGCGCCGCGCCACGCGGACGAGCTCGCCGCAGCGGTCGACCGCGATGGTGGGGGCGAGCTCCGCGACGAGCTCCGCCGCTTCCGGGACGGCAGCGCCGAAGGCCACTGGAACAACTTCCTGTATTACGCCGCGCGGGAGCGCCTCCGTCTCCTGCCCGACTCTGAGCGCGCCGCGCTGCGTCGGGAGGAACGAGAGGCCGGCTCCTTGAGCGTCACCAGCCGGACCGCACTCGACGTCGCCGCGCAGGTCATCCCGCTCGACCGGGTCACCCCCGCGAACTGTGACGAGCGAGTGCTGCCGATCGACGCCGTCGCGCTGGCCGCAAGCAGGGCGGTGATCGTCAACATCGATTACCCGCTTGGGCTCGCCGCCTACAACATCCTTCGCGAGGTCGCCGAGACCGTCGATCTTCGCGGGGTGTACATCCTCGGCAAGGCGGCCACGCTCAACGCCGACGTTGGCGACGTGATGATCAGCAGTGTCATTCACGACGAGCACAGCCGCTCGACGTACTGGCTCGACAACGCCTTCTCCGTCTCGGATATCGCCCCGTACCTGCGCTTCGGCAGCGGGCTCGACAACCAGCGTGCAGTCAGCGTGAAGGGGACGTTCCTGCAGAACCGCGGCTACCTCGACTTCTACTACCGCGAGGCGTTCACCGTGGTCGAGATGGAGGCTGGTCCATACTGCAACGCCGTGTATGAGATGACCCAGCCCGTCCGCTATCCGACCAGCGAGCCGGTCAGCTTCTCCAAGCTGCCCATCGATTTCGGCGTCATCCATTACGCATCCGACACCCCCTACACGCAGGCTCGGACGCTTGGCGCGCGCGGCCTCTCCTATTTCGGCATGGACTCGACGTACGCGTCGTCGGTCGCCATCGTGCGGCGCATCGTCGCCCGCGAGGGTGCCACGGGGCAATAGCCGCTTGTCCCTGGTCAGTCTTCGCGACGTGGGTGTCGCCTTCGGTGCCGAGAGCATCCTCGAAGGTGTCACGTTCCGCATCGAGACACGCCAGCGCGTTGCGGTCGTCGGCGCCAACGGCGCGGGCAAGACAACGTTGTTGACGCTCATCAACGGAGCACTCGAGCCAACCCAGGGCGAGGTGGAACGGCAGCGCGGCTTGCGCATTGGCTACCTCCCGCAGGATGCCCCCGAACCGGTCGCGGAGACCATCCTCGACGAGGTGATGGCGTCCCGCGAGGACCTCGCCGCGATGCATCAGGAGATGACCACGTTGGAGCCGCTGCTTGCGGACAGCACCCGTGCCGACGCCCACGAGCTGCTGCTCCGCTATGGGGACGTCCAGCATCGATACATCGACCAGGGTGGATACGAGCTCGAGGCAACCGCTCGAGAGGCCCTCGGCGGGCTCGGTCTCGACACCGAGACGCAGCGGCGCCACCCCTCTCAGCTGAGCGGCGGCCAGAAGCGCCGCCTCGAGCTTGCGAAGCTGCTCGTGCAGGACGCCGACCTGCTGCTCATCGACGAACCCACCAACCACCTCGACCTCGCCGCCATCGAGTGGCTCGAGGACTTCATGCGGGGGGTGTCGACCGCGTTCGTGCTCGTCTCCCATGACCGGCGATTTCTCGACAACGTGTGCACACAGGTCATCGAGGTCGCGGGCGGGACGATCGAGGAATATCCCGGCAACTACACGCAGTACACCAAGCTCCGCGTGGAGCGACGCGAGCGGCGTCGCCGCGAGTTCGCGGCGCAGAAGGCCTACATCGACCACCAGGAGGAGTTCATCCGGAAGTACAAGGCGGGCCAGCGTGCACGCGAGGCCCGCGGCCGGCAGACGCGGCTCAACCGCCTCGACCGGGTCGCGCCGCCCACGGTCGACAGGAAGCCTCGCCTCCGCTTCAGCAGCGCCCCCGCCTCGCGAGTGACCCTGAAAGGTGTCGGCCTGATCATCGGGCGGGACGCGCCGCTGCTCCTGATGCCGCCCGTGACCATCGTGCCCGGCGAACGCATCGCGGTCATCGGGCCGAACGGGAGCGGCAAATCGACCTTGCTGCACACGCTCGCCGGCGATCTTCCCCCGCTGGAGGGCACGCTCACCCTCGGGCCGCGGAGCGTTCGCCGTCTGTACCGTCAGGACCTCGGCCAATCCATCGAGCACGGAGCGGCCGACGTCCCCGCCGGTGAGGACGACCGCACCGTGCTCGCGGACCTGTTGGCAACCCATCCGGTCGGCGAGGAGCGCGCCCGCACCCTGCTCGGGTCGCTCCTCTTCAGCGGCGACGACACGCTCAAGCTCGTCGGCGACCTGAGCGGTGGTGAGCGCGCCCGCCTGATGATGGGCAAGCTGGCGATCGAGGAGACCAACCTCCTGCTGCTCGACGAGCCCACCAACCACCTCGACATCCCCGCGCAGGAGGTGCTCGAGGCGGCGCTCGTCAAGTACCCGGGTGCGATGGTGCTCGTGACGCACGACCGGGCTCTGATCGACGCGGTCGCCACCCGGACGTGGGCGATCGAGGACGGCGGGATTCGCGAGGTGCTCGGCGGCTATTCGGCGCTCCAGAAGGCACGGGATCGCGAGCGCCACAAATGAGCGCAGCGGTCGCGCGCTCGCGCACTCCCTCGCCGGGGTGGGCGCTGGTCGCAGCCACCGTCGCGGTTTCATTTTCAGCGATCCTCATCAAAACGGCCGGCGACGATGCGGCGACGATCGTCTGGCTGCGCATGGGAATGGCCGCCGTGCTCTTGGCGCCGTGGGTCGTCCGCGACGCGGCGCGTGGCGCGCTGCCGCAAGGTCTGACCCAGATCGGCCTTGTACTGGTGAGCGGTGTCTTCCTCGCGGGTCACTTTCTCCTCTGGACCGCGTCACTCAAATACACCTCGATCGCGGCCAGCGTCCTCCTCGTGTCGCTCCACCCGCTGATCGTCACGCCCCTCGGGAAACGCCTGCTGGGAGAAGGGCTTTCTCGTCGGATGCTGGCCGGCGGCGGGCTTGCCGTCATCGGCACGTTGGTGACCTGCGCCGGCGATCTCAGGGTTGACAGCAGCGCGTTTGGCGGCGACCTGCTCGCGCTGGCAGGGGGCCTGTGTCTCGCGGGGTACCTGCTCATCGGACGGACCGTCCGTGCAAATCTCGGTGTCGCCGGGTACTCGGCGATGGTCTACACGGTGGTGTGCATCATCGCGGCATTGACGGCCGTGGCCGGAGGGGTGGCGCACTTCCCGTCGCCCAGGGTTGCGCTCGCGTGCCTCGGCCTGGCAGTCGTCTGCACCATCGGCGGGCACACCGTGTTCAACTGGGCACTTCGTCATGTGCCCGTGCTGCTCGTCTCGATCTCGTTCCTCGGAGAGCCACCGCTCACCGCGCTGCTTGCGCTGCTCATCCTCGCGTCCGTCCCATCGCTCGCAACGGTGCTCGGCGGGGTGCTGATCCTCGCCGGGCTCGCGCTCGCGCTGATCGAGCCGGGGTCGCGACCAGGACGTCCAGCCGATCTCGCGATCGCGCAATGACCGCGGTCACCGCATGCGGGCATCCGGTCGACGAGGCGGAGAAGCTCTTCGACGCCGACGACCCGGCCACCGGGGACACGTTCGCGATCGTCCGCTGCCGCCGGTGCGACCTTGCGCGGACGGCTCCGGCGCCGACCGACGCGGAGCTCGACGGTTACTACCCTCGGGGCTACCACAGCACCACCAGGCGGTACCGCGGGGGGATGGACCGCATCCTCTCGATGGTCCATCGCAGCCGGATCCGGACACTCGAGCGGCTCCTCGGGGGCACCGGGAGCGCGCTGGACATCGGCTGCGGGCCGGGGGTGCTCATCAACCAGATGCGCTCGCGGGGGTGGAAGGTGCGGGGGACGGAGCGGTCGCCGTCTGCGGCCCAGCAGGCGCGGGACGTGTTTCACCTCGACGTGAGCGCCGTGGATGTGGAGGACCTGGCGGCCGGCGCCAGGTACGACGCAGTGATCCTCTGGCACGTCGCCGAGCACCTCCACGAGCCGGGAGCGACCGTGCGCGCGATCGCGCGCCTGCTCCGCCCCGGCGGGGTTCTGCTCATCGCGGTGCCCAACTTCGGGTCGCCCGAGGCGAGGATCGGACGAGCTGGGTGGTTCCATCTCGACGTGCCGAGGCACCTGGTGCACTTCACCCCCTCGACGCTCACCGCGATCCTCGAGGCGGCGGGCTTCCAACCGGTCAAGGTGACCCACCTGGTCCCCGAATACGATCTGTTCAGCTTCGTCCAGACGGCCGAGAACCGTCTCGGATTGCCGGCGAACCTCCTGTACGACGTCTTGCGCCGACCCGAAGCGCGCATGCGCCGCAACCAGAACGGTCGCCTCCTGGCCGGCGTTGCGGTCGGCCTGGCCGTGCCCCTGAGCATTGCCGCGGCCGTGATCGCACCTGTCGCCGCTGCCGCCCGGCGAAGTGCAACGATCGCCGTGTATGCGGTGCGGCTCCCCGATCAGCGGGAGTAGCGACGCGAGCGCAGACCGAGGCGGTGGAGCACGTAGCGATTGACGGTCCACACCGTCTTGAGCCCGTAGACCAGCGAGACGCGGAAGTTGACCGATGATGCGTCGTCGAAATACTTGGTCGTCACCGGAACCTCCGCAACCTTGAATTTGAAGGACGCCGCCTGGGTGAGGATCTGGGTGTCGAAGACGAAATCATTCGAGTTGCGCAGGAATGGGACGGTGGTGAGGAACTTGCGGCTGTACGCGCGATAGCCGGTGTGGTACTCGGTCAGTCCAAGCCCCAGCACGCGATTCTCATAATTGGTCAAGAAGCGGTTGGCGAGGCGTTTCCACCACGGCATGCCGCCGGCGCGGGCACCGCCGGGGGTATAGAAACGTGACCCGAGCACGACATCGGCCCGTCCACTGCGGATCACCTCGACCATGTCGTCGAGGATGGCGGGGTCGTACTGGCCGTCGGGGTGGAGCATGACGATGACATCCGCGCCGTCGCGGAGCGCCTCGATGTAGCACGTCTTCTGATTGGCACCGTAGCCCGCGTTGTGAGGATGCGAAATCACGACCAGGTCGAGCGACACCGCGAGCGCGGCGGTCCCATCGCGGCTGCCGTCGTCGACGAGGATGATCGTGTCCACGACACCGGGGGGGATGTCCGCGAGCGTCGTCTCGAGAGTCTTGGCCGCGTTGTACGCGGGCATCACGACAACGGTTTTCAACGCCTCAATCGCACCCCGGCCGGTCGTCACACGTGAGGGTTTCTTCTCCGCCGTCTCGGGCAAGTGCATCCATCCCATTGGGCAAGCACCAACACTGTGGTGGCGCGTTTGACCTCTTTCGGGAACGAATCATATCGCATGGCCCCCGCCCCCAACAACGATCACCTAACGGTGATGTCGATCGCCCAACCACCGCCTGGAGGAATGGGCAGCACGAGTTTTGTCCCGATCTTCGCCGTCGTGATTGCCCGAGCCTCCTGCGCCCAGTGGTAATCCTGGAAGGCCTGATACCGCCAGGCGGTGATCAAGCCCGAGCAGAGTGTCGCGGCGCAGACGGCCAATGCGGTACGCCGCAACCAAGGGCGCGGCAGGCGGCTCGCCGCCCACACGACCGTGATGACCCACGCGACCTGAGCGAGGAAGAAGTACCGCTCACCCGCTCGCGTGACGGCCATGATGTCCCAGGCGTTCCCCGCATTCGAAACAAGCGGTGCGACGAGGCCGCTCGCCGCAACTCCGACGGCCGTCAGGCCGAACATCTTGAGTTCCAATGGTGCTCGCCACGCTGCGAACACCACGATTGGGAGCGCGAGCAGACAGATCACCGCGCTGAGCAGCGCCCCGTGCGATGTTCCGGTGAGCAACGCGTGCGCTCCGCCCTCCTCCGCGAACAGACCCGCCCAGATGATGCGGTCGCTGATGATCATCAGCAGGGTGTGCAGGCTGGCTCCAAGGGGTTCATGCAGACGAGGCGACGTGAGGTCTGCATAGACCTGGATGGGAATCGTCACCACCAGCGCAAAACACAGTGCCAGCGTGAAGGCTCGCCGGCGCATGACAAACCACAGTGCAGCGACCGGTAGCAGGATGTACGCAAACGGCCCGGACAGCCCGCACAGCACGACGACGGCGACATCGAATGTCTTCCAGTACCATCGTTTTGGTTCGGCTGCGACGATCACGAGGAACGCGAGCACGAGCAGGTGAAACTGCGCAGTGGTGATGTCCACGTTCAGCTCGGTCGACGGCATCAGCAGGTACACGGCGCAGAGCGCGAGGCGGGCCTTGAACGAGGGAACCACGGTGTCGAATCGCGAGCTCAAGAGGTAGGCCACCGGGGCCACCTGCACGAGCAGACCGACGACGTTGTACACCAATGGTGCGGTGCGCAGACCGAACGGAGCAGCGACAACCGGTCCGAGCCGGGAAATCAGCTGGAAGTACCCGTTGTACGACAGGTCGAGGGCGCCAAGGGGACCGTACGTGTACGCGTTTGCGAACCACTTCGACCCATCCTCGGCATAGAACTGGGCGTTGGTGAACGCATCCACGCGTCGCGAGATCACGACCGCGCACGCCAGCACCGTGACGCCCAGCACGGCAGCAGTGCGTGGCAACCGCGACCGCAGCCTCGATATCCAGCTCACGCCGGGTCCACCCTACGGCGCGGGCGTCTCGACGGCCGGCTTGTAGTTGCGCTGGTAGAACTCCCAGAACTCGCCGGACTTGAGCGGCCGCCACCACTCCTCGTGCTCCACGAACCAAGCGACGGTGTGCGCAATACCGGCTTCGAACGAGACGGTCGGGCGCCAGCCGAGCCCTGACAGTCGAGTCGAATCGAGCGCATAACGCCGATCGTGGCCGAGGCGGTCGCGAACGAACTGCTTGAGCGAGCTTGGCTTGCCGAGCAATCGCAGCACGGTGTCGGCGACCGTGATGCCGTCGGTCTCGCCACCGGCGCCGATGTTGTAGTCCATCCCCGCCGCTCCCTTGCGGAGCGCGCAGTCGATGCCACGGGCGTGGTCCTCAACGAAGAGGTAGTCGCGCACAGCACCGCCATCACCGTAGATCGGCAACGGGCGGTCGTCAATCGCGTTGGTGATGAAGAGCGGGATGATCTTCTCGGGGTACTGGAACGGACCGTACGTGTTGGAGCCGCGGGTCACGATCGCCGGGAATGCGTATGAGGTGCGGTACGCCTGGATCTGCAGCTCGCCACCGGCCTTGCTCGCGCTGTACGGGCTTCGCGGTTGCAAGGGGTCGCCCTCGACGCTCAGCCCGTGGTTGACCTCGCCATACACCTCGTCGGTGCTCACTTGCACGAAGCGCTGATGCCCGTGGGCGCGTGCCGCGTCCATGAGCACGAAGGTGCCGAAGACATCGGTGAGGATGAACTGACCTGGTGCTTCGAGGGAACGGTCGACATGGGACTCGGCGGCAAAGTTGACGATGACGTCGACGTCGGCGGCCAGCTCGCCCACCATCGCCGCATCGCAGATGTCGCCGCGCACGAAGCGGAAGCGCGGATCCGTGCGGACGCTGTCGAGGTTGCGCTCATTGCCGGCATAGGTGAGCTTGTCGAGCACAACCACGGAGTCGCCCGGGTAGTCGCGAAGCGTCATGCGGACGAACTCGCTGCCGATGAAGCCCGCTCCTCCAGTCACCAGCAGGCGCATATCAGATGTTCTCGATCGTCCAGTCGAAGCCGATGCGGGGATCGTTCCAGGCGATCCGGCCCTCGTCGGGGTCCTGGGCGCTGTACGGCTCGGTGACGTAGTAGTTGAGGATCACATCACGCATCGAGACGCACTGATACCCGTGTGCCACGAGCGGCGGGATCGCCACCATCCGCGGCGCGTTCTCACCCAGCATCACCGTCTGGACCCTGCCGGCAGTCGGCGAATCGTGACGAAGGTCGACCAGCACCACGCGCACGTCGCCCTGGACGATGTCCCAGTAGTCCCACTGGCGCCTGTGCCAGTGGAATGCCTTGATGAGCTCCGGAGGGTTGCCGCCGCGGGCATATGCGAGGCTACGGGACATCTGGGCAAATTGCTGGTCCGCGAGGAATGGACGGCCCCCGTCGTCGAGGTCGCCCCGCTTCAACTGCTCGATGAAGTAGCCGCGCTGGTCAGGCCATTTCTTGAAGGTCTTGACCATGACGCCGTCGATCCTGCCGAGCCGCTCGGCAAGCGGGCGCGAGGCCATCGTGTTCAGCACCCCTTCCATCTCGGGGAGCAATGCCATCCATGCCACAGCTACTGGAACCAGCCCTCTAGGTCGATGATCGCGTTGACGCTACCGGCGCCGTTGAACAGGTAGACGTCGCCGTCATGCCCGACGCCGTTCATTGTGTCGACTTCGACCACCCCCAGGTTGGGCACGACCGCTCCAGCCCCGACGTTGACGTCCGAGACGACCGGCGGACTGGTCTGGGAAGCCGGGTAGAGGGTGACGTACGTCGTCGCGGTGGGGGCGATCGCGGTGAGGTTGGCGATGATCGCCACCACAATCGTGGGGCTCGCAAAAGCGGGAACCCCGGCGTGCCCGGCGACGGTGATCAGGCGCTGGAGGGTGGTGCCGGCGCTGATGGCGCCAGTGCTGCAGGATGTCGACGCGATGCGTGTGTCGCAGATCCGGGTTGGTCCGAGCGCCTGGTACTGGTACCCGACAGGGGTCGCCAGGGCCGTCGGACTCCCGTACCAACCGTTGGAATCCACAAGTACGTTGATCGTGCCGACCGCGTTGTACACGCAGAGCGCATCGTCCGGGCCGCCGGTGGTCGTCGGGCCAAGCTTCACCATCACGCGGTTCGCGCGCACGACACCGGGAAGGAGATTGATGGTCGAGGTTCCCGTGGGAGTGCAGGTACCGCTGGGCCCGGTCGGGAAGAGGCTGAGGTACGTCGACGCGTTCCCGGCCACGCCGGTCAGGTTGACCACCGCCGCTTCGGCCGTCCCATCAGCAGGGATCCCGCCGGAGGTGGCGACGGTGACGACGATCGACTGGCCAGCGCCCACCGCACCGTGGCCTTCGCACGATTTGCGCGTGTCGCACACCCTCACCGGAAGGATCGGATGAAAGAGTCCCTGAAAGTCGCTCGCCGCATCCGGTTTGAAGTATCCCTCGACGTCAACAATCACGTTCACGCTCCCGAGGGCGTTGTAGATGCTGATCCAGCCCTGCCCGCTGCTGGGCCCGAGGGTCACCGTGACCAGGTTGGCGATGACCGTCTGAGCACCGAAGTTCAAGTTCGACGCCGTCGGCCTTGGACTGTTGAACGGGTACACCGTGAGCAGGCTCGACGCGCTGCCGCTCACCTCGGTGACGTTGATCACCACGGCAGTCGCCGTGGGGGGAACCGCGCCCGAGGTCGTCGTCACCTGCAGGGATCGAACCAGGCCCTGCCCGATCGGCCCCCCGGTGTTGCGTGTGTCGACGAGGCGGAACGGCGTGACCGGTACGTAGTTCGCGAGACCGATGTACGTGTAGAGCGACGCTGCCGTCTCCGGGCTCGCCCCAAGCGTGTCGGTTGCCTGGATCTGCACCGTCCCTCCCGCCAGTGTGGCCGCCGGCGGAGTCACGAGTTGGAACGACGCCGGCGTGATGGCGGTGATCGCGATGGATGCCCCGTTGAACGTGGCCGATGTGTCGGGGCCGAAGTCGGTCCCGTTGACGGTCACGGTCTGGCCACCGGCCACCGGGCCGGACGCGGGATTGAGCGATGTGATCGCGGGCGCTGCGAGCGTGAGCTGCGCGATATCGCTCCCCCAGCACACGTTGGCCGGTGAGCACGCAGCGGTGGGCGGCGGGCTGTCGACCGCCTCAGATACAACCCAGACGTCCTTCGGGTTCGAAGAGTCCTGTGCCGCACCTGAGTAATCGCCCCAGCGACAGGCGTTGGTGCCAGCAATGCTCTGGCATGCGCCGCTCGGCGGGTTGTAAAAGGCGGTGCTCGGATGGACCGTCTGGAAGGTGGTGAGGGCCGACCCGCCCGCGGGGATCGTCGAGCTCATGATGGTGGGGAACGTGGCGCTCGACGACTCGTCGAACACGGTGAAGAGATCACCGGCGGCATCGACGCTCACGGCCGGGTAGTACAGGTAACCACCGGTCACACCGACGTTGTTGAGCTGCGTGACCGTGGGGTTGACCACTCCCGTGCTGCTCGCGGTGACCTCCACATAATCCAGACAGGATCGCGGGGTGACCTCACCCGGGGTGCAGTCGGTTCCCCCACCCGTCCAGATGACCCCGTTCTCCCAGACGGCGTTGAGGAAGCGATCGTCGTCCGTGTTGATCGTGTGGGCGCCCGAGTCATTCTGCTCCGCGGGCGGAAGGCTGAAGGAGGTGTTGTCCACAGCTGTTGCTGTCATTGCGAGGAGGGACGTATTCGGGGTGACGACGGTCTCCGGCGTTCCCGTGAACGAATCCACCTCGATAACCGGACCCGGCGGAGGGCATGCGCTCGCCCCGCAGTCCGAGTCGTTGACAACCACGTACTGCGTCGTCGTCGATCCGAATGACTGAACCGGCTGGGGTGCGAAGCTGGTGTCAGTGAAGGGCGCGTTCGCGTTGGAGCCCGCGTTGTGCTCCAGATCGGTCTTCTGGAGGATGTCGATATCGCTTCCGATGAACGTGCCGCTGCAGTTGTAGTCGTTGAACGTCACGGCAACCGTGTTGTCCGATATGCCGAGCCCCGGTTGATCGCCGAGGAACGTTCCGGTGGTTTCGAACGGCAGCTCGTAGACGATCCAGCTCGTGAGCGGCAACGGATTCGACGATGCGGAGACGGCGATGAGCACCGGTGCCGCGGTGCTCGAGCAGCTGAAGACGTCCGGGGCTTCGGTATCGGTGAGCCACCAGCGCTGGGAGCCGGCGTCGTAGATGATCCGTGGGTCAGTGCTGTAGTGGTTGCTGAAGATGCTCAGGAACGTGTTCAAATCATCGGTGGCGAGGAGCACGCCATTGCGGTTCCGCACCTCGAGCGTCGAGTTGACCGTGTCGACGATGTCAGTCGGACCGACGGCGACGTCCGTATCCGGCGGAGCGACGCCCTGATCGTTACCGTGAGCGGTGATGTCAGCTGACTGCGATGCCCCGCCGAACCCAAGAAGCTTCTCGGTTTGGGTTGCGACGATCGGCGGAGCTCCGTGGGCCGCCGCCCGCCCGGTGACCGCTACGGGGGTTGCCCTCCCCATCGCGTGCAGGGTCACAGGCCGCGTCCCGGCGCGCTTGAGGCCGTGGGATCTGGCGGACGACGAGCGTGCATTCGCCGTCTCTGGGAGAAATGGCTTGACATGCGTCGACACCGGTATGTGGGCGTGCGTCGACACCGATGCGTGCACTGACGCAGGCGTTGGACTCCCGGCTGCAACGGTCACAGGTCCCACGAGCGGGAGCGCCGCCACGATGCTCGCGCAGAAGATCCAACTGCTCAGGCGATGTCCAACCGTCACGTGCGGCGCCTCCGTCCTGGTCGCGATGTCCCCTCCGCGCACGAGTGTACGCCGGAATCGAAAAGCGACGGAAACAGACGCGCCGGGCAATCAGTCGAGTCGAAGACTCAGCGGCGCGGGCCAGAGGACATTGACATTGAGGTAGGGGTCCTCGATCCCGTCGACGCCCCCCCACCGCGCCTCGAAGGCGCGCACATCGGTGCCGCCGCGTTGCTGTTCGGCACCACGAACAGCCGCACCCCAGGTCATCTCGGCCAGCGGTGTGCAGAGCACGCGATAGCCGCGCGCACGTATGCGCAAGCAATAGTCAACGTCCCAGAGAACGCGGGCAAACCGCTCATCGAGCCCGTCCGCCTGGTCGAACACCTCGCGCCTGGTCATCAGGCATGCGCTGGATACCGCACTCACCTCCTTGATGATGTGCAGATGCTGATCGACACTGCTCGCGAACCCCAGGCGACCGCACACCATCCCCTCGTGGGCCACCGTGCCGTCCGGGTACCGCAGCCGGATCCCGACCGCACCGATTTCCTGGCGCTGGCTCAGTTCGAGCATGGCCTCGAGCCAATCGAACGTGATCACGCGCGTCGACGCGTCGACCAGCACGATGTGGTCGCCGCTCGCCGATCGCACGGCGTGGTTGATCGCCGCCGGCGTTCGCTCGTCGACCACGATTGACGTCACCCGGCGGTGCGGATACCTGGAGAGTTGCTCGATCCCGCGCATGCAGTCCGTCACGTCCGTCACGTCCGTCCCGCCCGGACGTGCGACGACGATGACATCGACCGACGGCGTCCCGACGAGGGTGTAGCGGGGAACATAGAGGCCGGGGCTCGGACCTAGGTCGACGCGCGCTGCGAGCCCGCGACGTTGCAGCGCATCAGCAACAGCTCTTCGTCCGGCATCCTGCGCGAGCGGCTTGGAGCCGGCCGATACCGCGGTGGAGCCGGGAACCATGCGCCAGGCGTAGAGCACGTCGGGCACGTGTCCGACGTGCCGCGCCGCCTCCGTCACACGGAGCATCAGATCATGGTCCTGGCTGCCGTCGAAACCCTCGCGGAAGCCGCCCACCGTACCGGCAAGCGTTCTGCGCACCACAGTGAAGTGATTGATGTAGTTCTCGGCGAGCAGTCGGTCGGGTGAGAAATCCGGCTTGAAGGTCGGCGCACCCAGGCTCCCGTCACGCAGCAGCTTGTCCTCATCAGAGTAGACGACGTCAGCGTCAGGGTGCTTGCGCACGTACGCCGCCATCGCGAAGAGCGCGTGGGGGCGGAGGACATCGTCGTTGTCGATGAAGCCAACGAACTCCCCGGTCGCGATGTGCAAGGCTGAATTCGAAGCGGCGGCGATCCCACCCTGCTCTGCGCGATAGACGACGCGGACGCGAGGATCGGCCGCGGCCGCCTCGAGCACGACGCGGACGTGCGCGTGCGTCGACGCGTCGTCGGCGATGCAGAGCTCGAGGTGTGGGTAGACCTGCCGGAGCACTGATTCGATCGCGGCTTCCAACCATTCGCGTTCGGGATTGTGCACCGGCATGATCAGACTGATGACAGGAGCGTCTGTGTCGCTTGCGGCAGCACGGCGCATGGTCGCGAGCGCCGCCGCGCCGGGAGTGTGCAGCTCAAGCCAGCGACGGTACTGACGCCGGCGAGCTGCAGCCGTGTCGGCCACGCCGATTGCCTTGCGGAGGTCGCGGTCTCGGCGCACGAGCCCGGCGAGCGCAGACGGTCCGTGGTCGACGAGCGTCAGTGTCCTGGATGCGACCTTGTGCAGAGTCTGCTGACGCCGCGACTCCGGCGGCACGACTCGGCGCGCCTTGCGGACGACGGCCACGGCGATCCTGGCTGATGCGCTGCCAGTGGCCTCGGACAGCTCGGCCCGCAGTGACTGGAGCTCGGCCTCCAGCTCTGCGATGTGGCGCCTTGCCGCCCGCAACTCTCCGCTCAGCCGTTCGATCTCATCCTTGGGCCTTGTCATGGGACAGGGCCCGGCGCATCCGCCGCAGCCGTCTTCACGTGCATCGACGGAGATGGTAGGCGGGGCGCGCGCAATCCGCCGCTGCTGAGTATGCTCGAACTCGAACGTGACGCCAGCCACGTGCGATTCCGTATTGGAGATACCGGCATGCCCGTCGATCCCAGGGGAGGCGGGTGCCGGTGCTCGGGCTCTACGATCCCGTGGTGAGAGACGCGCACCCTCCCGCACGATGAGCCGACAGTCAGCGCCGGCCGGAATCCCACGCCGCATGCTCTCCAAGGCCAGGGAATCCGCGCTCGCACTCGCTCACCCGCCCGCCGACGCGATCGCGGAGTGGTACCTGCGCCGTTTGGGGCGGCGATTGCAGACGGCACACCAGGGCATACCGCGCCATCTGGTTGCGGCATTGCAGCCGGTGCTGCAGGCAGGCGTGACTCACCGTGAGGGAGATGGCGGATCAGCCTTCGAGGCGCTGGTCGCCGAGAGCTTTGAGGGGCTCTCCCCGCAGGAGCCCGGCGGGCAGCCCAATGCCACCGTCCGCGACGCAATTGTCGACCAGTTTCACCGGCTCTATTACAACGACCCGGGCACGTGGCTCGACACGCGCTGGTTGGGTGTGCCCGCCTGGAAATGCCCGTTGGATCTCTGGGTGTATCAGGAGATCCTGCAGGAGTTGCGTCCCGCGCTGATCGTCGAATGCGGGACCGCGCATGGAGGCAGCGCGTATTACCTGGCATCGATCTGCGATCTTCTCGGCACCGGCGAGATCGTCACCATCGACGTGGAGACCAAGCCCGAGCGGCCGGTGCATCCCCGCATCGCCTACATCCTCGGCTCATCTGTTGATGCAGGCGTGGTCGAGCAGGTCCGCGTCCGCCTCCCCAAGACCGGAAATGTCCTCGTGATCCTCGACTCCGATCACAGCGCACCCCACGTCGAGCGCGAGCTGTCGCTGTATGCCGGCATGGTCACGGTGGGCTCGTACCTCATCGTGGAAGACACCAACATCAACAACCACCCTGTGGGGCCGGGATTCGGCCCTGGACCGATGGAGGCGGTGTCGTCGTTCCTCGAGACCAACCGTCAATTCGTCGTCGATGAAGGCAGGCAGAAGTACCATCTGACCTTCAATCCACGAGGATTCCTCCGGCGGATATCGCCCCCATGACCGTGGCCACCCACGACAGCACCCGTCTCGAGGCAATCCCCCGTCCGCGAAGCGTCTTCCAGCGCAACCTCAATCTCGTCCGAGAGCTGTCGATCACCAATTTCAAGCTGAAATACACGGGGTCGGCTCTGGGGTACGTGTGGTCGCTCGTGAAGCCGTTGATGCTCTTCGGCGTCATGTACCTCGTCTTCAGCATTCTCCTCAAGGCCGGGAAGAACACGTTTGATTTTCCCGTGCAGCTTCTGGTGGCAATCGTGGCATGGACATTCTTCACGGAGGCCACGACGACCGCGATGAACGCCATCGCCGGCAACGGAGACCTCATCCGCAAGGCGTATTTCCCGCGCTGGATCCTCATCGCTGCATCGACCACCAGTGCGCTGCTGACCTTCGCGATCAACACCGCCCTGGTCGTCCTCGTGACCTTTGCAACTGGGAACCTCGACCTCTCGTGGCTGAGCCTGCTCGCGCCGCTCTACTATCTTGAGCTCATTCTGCTGGTGCTCGGACTGTCGATGCTCCTGTCGTCGTTGTTTGTGTTCTTCAGAGATCTCGGGCACATCTGGGAGATCCTCTCGCTCGTCCTCTTTTACGTATCGGCCGTGGTGTTCCCTTTCAAGACGGTGTACGACTACTCCAAGAAGCTCGCAGACATTGCAGGGCTGAATCCAATCGCGCAGATCATCACGGACCTTCGGCACGTGCTGGTCTCGTCCACGAAGCTGCCGTCGATGGCATCACTGATCGGACCACTTGCGTTCATCCCCATCCTGATCAGCGTTGCGGTGTTCTTGGTTGGGTTCGCCGTCTTCACCCGGCTCACCCCGCGGTTCGCGGAGTCGCTGTGAACCCGGTCGTCGAGGTCTCGCACCTCCGCAAGCGCTTCCGTCTCCCGCTCGACAAGAGCACAACGCTGAAATACCGCGTCACCCATTGGCGCAGCTCCTCGCGTTATCGCGACCTGATTGCCCTGCGCGACATCTCGTTCGATGTCCCTCCGGGTCAGTTCCTGGGCATCGCAGGACCCAACGGGTGCGGCAAGAGCACGCTGCTCAAGGTGCTGTGCCGTATCTACAAGGCCGACGCCGGATCCGCCCGCGTCAACGGTGAGTTCTCCGCGTTCCTGGAGCTGGGCGTCGGCTTCAATCCCGAGCTGACCGCTCGGGAGAACATCTTCCTCGGTGGGGCTGTGCTCGGACTCACCCGCGCGCAGTTGCGTGACAAGGTCGACGAGGTACTCGCGTTCGCAGAGCTCGAGGACTTCGCGGAGCAGAAGCTGAAGAACTTCTCCTCCGGCATGCAGGTCCGCCTCGCGTTCAGCGTCGCCATCCTCGCCCAGACCGACCTGTTGGTCATGGATGAGGTGCTGGCGGTCGGCGACGCGAGCTTCCAGGAGAAGTGCTTCGATGCCTTCAGCAGGTACAAGCGCGAGGGAAAGACCATCGTGCTGGTGAGCCACGATCTCGGGTCACTCGAGGAGTACTGCGACCGCGTGATCCTCCTCAATCGCGGCGAGATCATCGCGGACGGACCGGCAGTCGAGGTCACCTCCGCGTACCACCGGATGATCGCCGAGCACGCGCTCGCCACCGAGCGCGACTCACCAACGGAGCTGAGTCGCGGCGACCCCAGTCAGTGGGGATCGCGAGCGATCGAGTTCGCCTCCGTGAGCCTGACCGATGCCAACGGCCAGCGCAGCCATCGCTTCGATACCGGTGGTCCGATGACTCTCGAGATGCAGATACTCGTGCATCGCAACGTCGGCGAATTCGTGTGCGGGATGGCGATTCGGCGCGCGGATGGGCTGCTGCTTGCGGGCACCAACACCTTCATGGACCACGTCAAGCTGTCGAGTGACGCGCCCGGACGGATGATCTCGGTGTGTTACGCGATCGACTCGCTCCCGCTGCTGGCGGGCGGCTACACCGTGCAGGTTGCCCTGGAGGACGTGACCGGTTCGCACTCGTACGACCACGCCGACCCTGCGGCGAACTTTCACATCAATGCCATGGGTGCACACGTCGGCATGCTCGAGATGCACGGTCGCTGGCAGGTTGCGCATGACCAGGACGTGCCGTCGAGCGACGCCGTCCGCCAGACCGCCGGGTAGACCCCGCGATCAGATCGGCGCGCCGGTCACGAAGAACAGCAGGTGCGCGGGGACGACTCCCATCACGACACTGATGATCAACACATAGAGCATCGCCGTCGCCGGCTGGTTGGCGCGGATGCGCGCGAAGTGGCGCGTCAGCAGGGCGACACCGGTCGTGAAGACGATCCCTGAGCCGACCACCAACAGCCAGAAGGGCACGGCGTCACCCGACCAGAGCAGCTCGCCTCGCACCGTCGAGCCCGAGGTGAGGATCACGAGAACGATCACCGCCGCCTGCAGCGCGACGGCGATGAAGACGATGTCGATGGCGCGGCGCAGCGGCCGGAAGGAGAGATTGGGCGCCACCAAGTACCAGTGCCCGAGCAGCATCCCCGCAAGGGCGCTCCCCGACACGAGCGCGGCCGGGACGAACGCGACGACAGCGGTGCCCACACCGCCGAGCGAGGGACCGAACGCCCCTGCGGCTTTGGCGATCGCCAGCGCACCGAACCCGATCGTGATCGCGCCGACCACCCGGCGCGCGACGTCGGTCATGACCGAGCAGAAGAATGCGTACGCGAGCAGGGCGACGGTGAACGCGATCGACCAGTGGAAGAGTGACGCCTGCGCACCGGACGGCAGGGGGGCTCCGAGCAGGGCCGTGCCGGAAGGCAGGAGCGCCTCGATGAGCAGGTCGAGCGCCATGAGCCCGGAACAGATGAGCGACGTGGTGCCGACGAACCCGCGGCCGACCTTGCCGACGATGTCCACCGCGTAAGCGGCGACAGTGGTTCCAGCCGCGACCTCCAGCAACACCACAACCGTGGCGATGGGGGCGAGCGCCGGCAGCGAGGTGGGGTCGGGCATGGACCGATCCTACGGTTGCGACGGCGGCACACCAAGGCCGCAACCCGTCAGGGCGTAGGTGGCCGCCCGCCGAGTCGATCGAGAGTCCGGATCGCCGCGTTCAGGAAACGCCGCCTGGATGATCCTTCCGGAGCGGCCTTCACCACCGCCCCGTCGAGCTTCAGCGCCAGGTGCACCGAACGGCGTTCACCCCACGCCATCCTGTCCTCGAGCGCGTGGAGGCGGGCCTGCTGCGCGGTGATCTCGCGCATCTGGTCGACGACCACGGCATTGCGCTCCTGGAGCTCGTGGAGCATCCGCGAATAGGCACGATCGTAGTCGGCGATGACGCGATGGATCGGCGCCGACGATCGCCGGTAGCGCGCGGCCCACGGCGCGATATACGCGCCGTCGTAGTCCACGTCGCGAATGAAACCCTGACGCGCAAAGCGCTCGGTCCAGTACTCCTGGGGATGGATGTTGGTGTGGGTTGGGTCACGGAAATGCATCGGGGTCGAGGTGAGGATGATCTCGTCGGTAAATCCACAGAGGTTGGCGATGGCGCGATCAGCCTCCTCGCGCGGCATGTGCTCGACAACCTCGAAGCAGGTGATCAGGTCGTAGCGCTTGGTGAGCGGCTCGGTGATCGAGCCGACCCTGAGAAATGGCCGGATGTCATCGCGGGAGTGCGTGAACGCGAATTCGCTGAAGTCGACGCCCTCAGCATCGACACCGCGATCACGCAACGCCTCGACGAGCAGCCCGATCGCGCACCCGGCGTCGAGCGCTGTCTTGGGCTGGAAGTCCTCGATCAGGCGGTCGGCGATCTTACGGAAGAAGTCCAGCCAGAACGCGTTCCGCTCGTAGCTGACTCCGTCGGCGGCATAGTGCCCGTAGTAGTCAGCGCCGTAGTCGGTAGCCACGGTTACGTCGCGCGCGCCATCCGCCCCGCTCCCACCCGGGGTCGACCCATCTTCGACCGTATCCGCTGCGCTCCTCACCCCGGCGCATGCTACCACCGCTCGAACGAGTGGATATCCCCCGGGTGACGGTTTCGCACATCGAGTTCCAACTCGATTTGGCTCTGCTAGGTTGGGTCCCGGATGGTCAGCGCACCCTCGAGGTGGCGATGGGTCATCGGCGCGGCCGCCCTCTGCGCCGTGTACCTGATGGTCAGATCCATCGCCGACCTGCACACCGCATTCGGCGGCGGCTCCGCCGTCGACTACCTCGCGATCGCGTCCGCCGGGCGGGTGGTCCACGGGGGATCCTCGTGTGTCTATTGCCCTGGGGCTCTCGCCGTAGCTCAGGCGCAGCTGCTCGGCTACACACCCGCCGCCGGTGCGACCTTCCCGGTGCCCTTCGTCAACCCGGCGCTGATGGCCTGGCTGATCCAGCCGCTGGCCGCGCTACCGCTGCAGACAGGGATCGATGTGTTCGTCGCGCTGAATGTCGTGGCGATGGCGCTGTCGGCCGCCATCCTGACCCGGCGCGCCGCTCCACACCTCGGCGCTCCGCTTGCCGCCGCGCTGGTGGTCATCGCGGTCTTCTCGCTGGAGGCCGGCACCGGCATCCTGCTGGGCCAGTCCGATGGATTGATGCTGCTTGCCGCGACCCTCGCGATCGAGGCGCTCGATCGGCACCGTCGTGTGCTGGCCGGCCTGTGCCTGGTGCCGCTGCTGCTCAAGCCGCAACTGCTGTGGCTCGTCCCGCCCGTCCTGGTCGTCGCCCGGCAGTGGCGGATGCTCGGAGCGCTTGCCGGCGGAAGTTTGGTCGTGCTCCTGGGATCGGTTGCCGTGGCCGGCCCCGGCCACCTGCTGGACGCGGTCGGGCTCGTGACCGCGCCCGCGTATGTCCACCTCGACCTGCAGAGCAACTCCATCCCCGCGCTGATCGCCCGGCCTCTCGCGAGTAATCCGGCCGCCTGGGTTGCGGCACTCGCGCTGGCGGTGATCGCAGTTGCTGGGATGGTGGTGATGCGTGACACTCTCCGGCGCAACACGGTCGCCGCGGTGGCGATCGCCGTGGGGTTGTCGGTGCTCCTCTCGCCACACCTCGGCGACTACAGCCTCATGCTGCTCGCCATTCCGCTCGCGGTCCTCGGGCCTCGCGCCCCGAAGCTCGCGGTGGCACTCGTCGCCGCGTACACGGCGGCATCGTTCGTCAACCCGCTCGCCGCCTTCAGCGAGAGCGCAGTGGCGGTGGTCCTGCTCGGCGGTGTCGTCGCTGTCCTCTGGTGGGCCACGGGGCCCGGATCACGCGACCTGGCGATGCACCTCCCCAGCCGCTCAGCAGCAGGTGTCAGCGGTGCCTGACCAGCGGTCGCTCCTCCGTGGCCGTCTTGCCGTCGCGATCGACGGCGTTGTCGATGTCGCCGCGCGTCTTGGGCCACCCGTCACGCAGGCGACGGCACCCAAGCCGCCACCTCCTCCCCCGGAAGCTGTAGGGCGTCCCTGGACGCTCGCCGCGGCGATGGAGCCGGTGCTCTCCCCAGCAGCCGAGCGGACCGCTCCACCCCGAGGGACGTTCTCGGTGCGGCCGCCGGAGCCCCCACCGCCACTCGAGCACCATCGTTCGAAGATGCCACTGGTGGTCATCGGTTCGAGCCTGATCGCCGTCGTGGTCGTCGCGCTGCTCATGATCCGCCTGCTCCAGGCTGGGACCGCGGTTCCTGCCCCGATGAACTCGCCGGGCGAGATCGCCCTCACCGGCGTCCGCCCGGTCGCCGCGGCACCTCCCACCGGTGGTGCCGTGCCAGTCACCCAGGTGTCCTTTCCGGCGATGACCGCGGTGGTCGACATCGAGGTGAACTCTGGCGGAGCCGCCGGCCAGGCCCCCGTTCAGGTGGTCGTGACTCTCGGTCAGCCGGCCCAGACGATCATCCAGAACGACTACGTGCTGAGCCCCGCGGGTGCAACGGTCATCCCGCTGATGCCCCCTGGAGGAGGCTTCGCGCCCGGCAACTACACGGTCACCATCAGCTACAAGGGCGATCTCGTCGGGTCCACGGCATTCGCCGTTCACTGAGCGCCGCCCGGCGTTCGGACGTCGTGCCGTGGGCGGTGTCAGTAGCGGGTTCCTTCGGGAGGCGGGAGGGCGTCGAGTTCGGCCATCTGTGCCGCGTTGAGCTCGACACCGGCCGCTGCCGCGTTGTCCTCGAGGTACTTCGGCGTCTTGGTCCCTGGGATCGGCACCACCAGGGTGCCCTGGGCCAGAACCCAGGCCAGCGCCACCTGCGCCGGAGTGACCCCGGCGCGTTCAGCGACCTCTCGCACCCGAGCCACGATGGCGAGGTTGGCGCGAATCGCATCCTGCTGAAAGCGGGGCAGCTGACGGCGAAAGTCGTCCTGCGGCAGGTCGTCGAATGACGAGAACCGCCCGGTGAGGAAACCTCGGCCCAGCGGCGAGAACGGGATCAAGGCGATGCCCTCCTCCTTGCAGAAGGGGAGCACCTCGGCAAGCACATCACGAGTCCACAGCGACAGCTCGGACTGCACCGATGTCACCGGGTGCACCGTTTGTGCTCGCCTGATCTCGCCCACCGTCACCTCGGAGAGACCGATGTGCAGCGCCTTGCCAGCTGCAACGGCTTCGGCCATCGCCCCCCACGTCTCCTCGATGGGTACCTCGGGGTCGACGCGGTGGAGTTGGTAGAGCTCGACGTGGTCGGTGTTCAGGCGACGAAGGCTCGAATCGATCGACTCCCGAACATGTTCGGGACGGCCGTTCCGGCCGGCACCCGGGGAGGCGGTGCCAGGACCGACCTGCGCGCCGGTATCGCCCATGACCAGGCCGACTTTGGTTGCCAGCACAGCACGCTCGCGGTATCCGCCCGCGAGCGCCTTGCCGACAAGCTCCTCGTTGGTGAAAGGCCCGTACGCGTCGGCCGTGTCGATGAGCGTCATGCCCATGTCGAGTGCCTGATGGATCACGGCGATGGACGTCGCGTCGTCGCGCGGGGTCTCGAGGTCGTAGGAAGCGGTCATCCCCATGCACCCGAGACCGATGACACCGACGTCGGGGCCGTCGCTGCCGAGGGTTGTGGTTCGCATCGCGTTCAAGTCCTCCTGATCACCTCGACTCGGGGCCGGACACGGTTGCCTGACCTGCCCGCTGGGTGAGATCTCGGTCAGCGCTCCACAGGGAGGCCGACCTCGTCCCAGGCTTCGATGCCACCGGTGACGTTGTATGCATTCGGCCGCCCGAATGCGCGCAGGTAGTCGACGGCGCGTGCACTCCGGCCGCCCATCCGGCAGTGCACGTACACGTCGCGGTCAGTGGGGACCTCGCCCAGTCTGCCGGGAAGTTGCCCGAGGGGAATCAGCACCGAGCCGGGAATGCGCGCCTCGTCGTACTCGACCTGCTCGCGCACGTCGATGAGGATCGCGCCCCTCGCAAGCGCTTCGCTGACGGCCTTCGGCGCGACCTCGGAGTTCTCGGGCATCCGCGGCAGTATAGAGGCGGCGGTCGGCGACCCCCGCGCCGCGTCCAAGCGGCGGTGAGCCTGCTAGGCTCGTGACCGTGAGCACGGTTGCCGCACCGGCGGTGGTGGACTCTCCCTGGCTGAACGCACAGCGCCAGTTCGACAACGCCGCCGAGATCCTCAATCTCTCACCGGGGTTGCGCGCCGTGCTGCGCGAGGTGCGACGGGAGCTGGTCGTCCGCTTCCCCGTGAAGATGGACGACGGCAGCGTGCGCATGTTCGAGGGCTATCGGGTTCAGCACAACGTGACGCGCGGACCGGCCAAGGGGGGCCTCCGGTTCCATCCGGCGACGGACATCGACGAGGTCAAGGCGCTCGCGATGTGGATGACCTGGAAGTGCGCGCTCGCCAACCTGCCCTACGGTGGCGCCAAGGGCGGTGTCGCGGTCGACCCGACCACGCTGAGCCACCGCGAGCTGGAGCGACTGACCAGGAGGTTCGCGGCTGAGATCAGCGTGCTGGTCGGCCCGGAGTCGGACATCCCGGCGCCGGATGTCAACACAACCGCCGAGATCATGGCGTGGATCATGGACACGCTCTCGATGCAGGCCGGCTACTCGGTCCCGGCATCCGTGACCGGCAAACCGCTTGAGATCGGCGGCTCTGAGGGTCGCCCGAGCGCGACTGGCCGGGGCGTGAACATCATCGCCATCGAGGCCTGCCGGCGCCTCGGCATGGAGCCCTCCCAGACGACGGTCGCGGTCCAGGGCTTCGGGAACGTCGGCAGCTGGGCGGCGCAGCTGATGCACGAATCCGGGTTCACGGTCTGCGCCGTCTCGGACGTCACCGGGGGCGTCTCTTCGCCGGGTGGGCTCGACATTCCCGCGCTGCTCGCGTACCGGCAGCAACACGGCGGCGTCCAGGGATTTCCCGGAGCCGAACCGGTCACCAACACCGAGCTGTTGGAGCTCGAGGTCGACCTGCTCGTCCCCGCGGCCATGGAGAACCAGATCACCGCACGGAACGCCGGAAGGATCCAGGCACGGCTCATCGTCGAGGGCGCCAACGGGCCGACCACGCCAGACGCCGACAGCATCCTCGAGCGCCGCGGCATCACCGTGGTCCCCGACATCCTCGCCAACTCCGGCGGTGTGACTGTGTCGTACTTCGAATGGGTTCAGGATCTGCAATCGCTCTTCTGGGAAGAGGACGAGATCAACGTCCGGCTCAAGAAGATCCTTCAAAGGGCGTTCACCCAGATGTGCGATCAGGCCGACCGCCACCACGTGTCGCTCCGACTCGGCGCCTATCTCGTCGCGGTCAAGCGCGTCGCCGACGCCACGGCTGTGCGAGGCATCTACCCGTAGCGGCGTTCCCGCCCCCAGCCTGGTCATGAAGCTCGTCGATCGGCTGCGCGCGCTGCCGTTGCCGGTGGGGACGATCCCGGTCGCGGTCGGGCTCGGACTGGCCGGGCTGATGCAGTACGGGTTCCTGGTCGTCGCTGCGCGCGCTCTCGGCACGGCTCGCTTCGCGCCGCTCTCCGTGTTCTGGGCACTGCTCTTCGTGTGCGGTCCGGGCTTCTTCCTTCCCCTGGAGCAAGAGACGGGCCGGGCCATCGCGGCACGACGTGTGCGCGGCGAGGGTGGGCGTCCTGTCTTCGAGCGCGCGGCACTGCTCGGGAGTGTCCTGGCAGTGGTGCTGATCGTGGTCACGCTGATCGCCGCCAGTCCCATCGACCAGCACGTGTTCAAGGGCGATCCGGCGCTCCTCGCCGGGCTCGTCGGCGGGTTCGCCGCCTATCTCTGCGAATTCCTCGCCCGCGGGGCGCTCGCCGGCAACGCCCGCTTCGGCGCCTACGGCATCCTGCTCGGGGGTGAGGGTGCGCTCCGGGTTGTCTTCGCCGGCTTCCTGGCGGTGATCGGGGTCAAGACGGCCGGTCCGTATGGGATCTCGCTCATCGTCGCGTCGTTCGCGGCGATCGCGCTCGCAACCGTTGGACGGCGCGGGCTGCTACGGCCGGGTCCCCCGGCTCCGTGGGGCGAGATCACCCACGCGCTTGGCTTCCTGCTCATCGCCTCGGTGTTCACGCAGCTGCTGCTCAGCGTCGGAGCGGTGGCCGTTCAACTGCTCGCAACCCCGGCGGAGCAGACGGCTGCGGGACGGTTCCAGCTGAGCCGCATCGTCGCCTACGTTCCGATCTTCCTGTTCCAGGCGGTCCAGTCAGCGCTCCTGCCCAAGCTCTCGACGCTGGCAACGGGCGGACGCCATCAGGAGTTCCAGGCGCTCCTGACCCGGCTCCTGCTCCTCATGGCCGGCCTGGGAGCCATCGCCATCGCGGGCTTCACGCTGCTGGGGCCGACCGTGACCAGGATCCTGTTCGGTCACGGATTCGAACTCAGCAACCTCGACTTCGCGCTGCTGTCGGCAAGCGCGATCGGCTTCATCTTCACGCAGATCTTCGGGTACGTCCTGATCTCGCTCTCCGGATACAGCCGTGTCGCGCTCGGGTGGACGTCAGGGGCCGTCGTGTTCTTCGTGGTGACCGCCATCGGCTCGTCGCTCTTCCTGCGGGTCGAACTCGGACTCCTCTGCGGCGCCATCGCCTCGACCGCGGTGATGGCGGCCCTGCTGCTCCCCCTGTTGCGGGAGCGCGGCACTCTCGAAACGGAGCTGCAAATTTCCGATCTGGGGGGCCCTCCCGGCTGAGACTGCGCCAATGGGTGCACGTGCCCGCATCGCGCTGATCGGCGCTGGAGCGATGGGGGCCAACCACGCGCGTGTCATCGCGGAGTCCGAAGGCGCAGACCTCGCGGTCATCATCGACACCGATCCCGAGCGGGTGCGACCGCTCGCCGAACGGCTGGGCTGCGCCTTTGCCGAGGATCTCGATGCGGCCGCCGGGTGCGATGCGGTCGTGATCGCCACCCCGACGGCGTTTCATGCGGAGGCAGCACGGGGGTTGCTCGAGCTCGGTAAGCCGCTGCTGGTTGAAAAGCCGGTGACACCCGACCTCGAGACCAGCCGCGCGCTGGTCGCCTGCGCCGAGCGGCGCGGTGTGCCTCTGATGTGCGGCTTCGTGGAGCGGTTCAACCCCGTCGTGGCCACGATGCGGAGCCTGCTCGACGAGGAGCCGGTCCACATCGTCGGCCTCCGCCACTCTCCGGAGACGCCCCGGAGCACCCTGAGCGTCGTCTTCGATCTGCTCATTCACGAGATCGACCTCGCCCTGTGCTACATGGGATCGGCACGGCCAACACGCGTGTGCGGCGCCACCAGCACGGCCGGCCACACCCCAGTCGTCGAGGTCGCGGACTGCCTGCTCCAGTTCCCCGGAGGCGCGATCGCGACACTCTCGGCCAGCCGGGCGAGCCAGCGAAAGGTCCGATCGCAGCTGGTCGCCACCTCGACTGCGCTGTACGACGTCGACCTGCTCCGCCAGGACCTGACCGTCTACCGCCATCGCGCTCACGCGCAGGGGGTGGGAGCCGGTCAGGCTGCCGGGTATCGCGCCGAGACGGTGATTGACATCCCCTTCGTCCGCCACACCGGTGAGCCGCTGGCGCTGCAGTTCGCGCATTTCCTCGACCTCGTGTCCGGTCGTACGGACGCCTGCACCGAACGCAACTCGATTCTCCCCGCTCACGAGGTCGCGGCCGCCATCGAGGCATGCGCATGAGCGAACCGAGCGTCAGCTACGTGATCCCGGTCCACAACCAGATCGCCGATCTTCGGAGGACGGTGCGACTGCTGGTTGCGCGTCTCGGCCATCTTCCCGGCTCGGAGATCATCCTCGTCGAGAACGGGTCGACCGACGGGTCAGGCCCCCTCTGCCTCTCGCTGGCTGCGGCCATGGGCAGTGAGGACGTTGCAGTTCGGGTGACCACCTCGGCGAAGGGCCTCGGGTTCGCCTGGCGCCGGGGCATGGCGCTGGCCCGGGGCGACTCGTTCGTCCTCACCGCGGCCGACCTGCCCTTCGGATTCACCGACCTCGACGGGTATCTGGGTCTCAGCCCGCGACCGCAACTGGTGATGGGCTCCAAGAGCCACCGCGAGTCGCAGATCGAGACGCCGATGGTCCGGCGCGCGATGTCGGCTGGATTCGGGATCCTCCGCGCCCGCCTCATCGGGTTGGACCTCGATACCCAGGGGTCTGTGCTCATCCAGCGATCGCTGGCCCAGCTCCTGCTGCCGCGCCTGCGCGCCGGCGACTACCTGATCGGAGCCGAGATCAACATGTGGGCGGTCCACGAGGGCGTGACACCTCTCGAGATCCCGGTCGTGTACACGGCATCGGGCAGGTCCACCGTCTCCCCGCTTCGCGACTCCGTGTCGATGGCGGCGGGCCTGCTGGCGCTGCGCCGTCGCCTTGCCGACGAACAGCGGCCATCGGCGCGCACGAGTGCGAGCGAGGCGCCTCCGTCGTGACCCTCAGCGACACTTCGACAGCTCCTCGCATCCGGATCTCCGCACCGCTGCTCGGCCGCGAGGTCGAGGCACTGGTGCTCTCGGTGCTGCGCAGCGGTCACCTTGCGCAGGGACCGATGGTCGAGCGCTTCGAAGCGTTGTGCACGGCGATGGCGGGCACCGCGCACGCGGTCGCGGTGGCCAACGGCACCGTTGCGCTCGACGCGGCGCTCGCCGTGCTCGAGATCGGCCCGGGTCAGGAGGTGATCACGTCCCCGTTCACCTTTGCGGCCACCATCAATGCGATCCTGCGCAGTGGGGCGTCGGTCCGTTTCGCGGACATCCGCGACGACTTCACCATCGATCCCACGTCGGTCGCCGCACTCATCGGGCCGTCGACAGCCGCGATCGTGCCAGTTCATCTCTACGGGCTCCCCTGTGACATGCGCCCGCTCATGTCCCTTGCCGCGACGCACGGGCTCTCTGTGGTCGAGGATGCCGCCCAGGCGCATGCCGCCGAGGTGGACGGCCGCCGCACGGGGAGCTTCGGGCTCGGCTGTTTCTCCTTCTACGCAACCAAGAACATCACCAGCGGTGAGGGCGGGTGCGTCACCACCGACGACTCGATGCTCGCCGAGCGGCTCCGCGTCATGCGCAACCAGGGGATGCGCACCCGCTACGATTATGCCATGATCGGCCAGAACTGGCGGATGACCGATGTGGCCGCGGCGATCGCCATTCCCCAGATGGAGCGACTCGACGAGATCAGCAGAGCGCGCCGGGACAATGCAGCGGTGCTGACGTCATTGCTTGCGAGCATTCCGGCAGTCACAACTCCCCTCGTGCCCGCCGGTCGACGCCACGTCTGGCATCAGTACACGGTGCTCCTCGAGCCCGGAGTCGATCGTGACCGCGTCGCCGCGTCGATGTCGTCCGATGGGGTCGACGCAGGCGTGTACTACCCCGGACTCGTCTGGGACCACGACGCCTATCGCAACCACCCGCGCGTGCACCGCGACGACACGCCCGTCGCGCTCGAATGCACGTCACGCTGTCTTTCGCTGCCCATCCACCCGGGCCTGACCACGCGCGACCTCGAGCGAGTGGCCGAGAGCCTCGACCGCGCGCTGCTCGCGCCCTGAGAGAGGCCCAGGCCTCAGCGGGCTGCTGTCGACTCGATTGCCGAGAGGAGCTCTTCTCCCTGATCGGACGGGCCCACGAGCGCCATACGCACGTCGCCGATGCCCCCGGCGATCTCCTCGGCGATGGTCTGCACCTCTTCGGCAGTGACCTTGAGGATGGCATCGGCTCGCTCGTCCGGTGTCTCGAGCCTTAACCCGGCACGCCAGCGACTGCCGTAGAAGCGGGCACTCGCGATCGACGTCTCGGTCGAACGCAGCAGCCGTCCGATCATCGCCGATTTCGCGGCGGCGAGCTCATCGGCGGCGACACGCTTGGACGCCATCTTGCGGAACTCCTTGAACGCGAGGCTCGTGGCCTTGCGCGCGTCCTTGGGGCGTGTGGCCGTGGCGATCGCGAAGAGTCCTGTGTCGTCGAAGCCGGCGTGGTGCGCGTAGATGCTGTAGCAGAGGCCGTTGCGCTCACGAACGGTCTGGAAGAGGCGCGACGACATACCGCCCCCGAGCACGTGAGTCATCACCGAGAGCTGGGTGCGTCGCGGATCGGTCGCCGGGATCCCGGGCACCGCGAACACCATGTGCACCTGCGGCTCCTCCTGGGCAGTGACCGGGCGGACGTTGGCGGTGTAGCGATCACCGAGGCCCCACTTGGCCTTCTTGCGGGGGCGTGGCTTCCCACGCGGGATGTCCGCGAGCAGCTCGAGCGCCTGGTCCTGGCTCAGCGTCGCGCCGCCCGCGATGACCAGGCACATCGATGCGGGCGCGTAGAACGCGCGGTGGTAGTCGGTGAGCTGCTCGCGCGTCGCTTTCTCGATCACCGCCGGGAATCCCGCCGCCGACCAGGACATCGGCTGGTCGCCGCCGAACGCGACCGTCCCGAGACGGTCCCAGATCCAGCCGTCGGGATCGGCGAGCCGCATGGACAGTTCCTGGAGCACGACGTTGCGTTCGCGCTCGACCTCCTCCGCCGCGAAGAGCGGCCGGCTCAGCATGTCGCAGATGACATCAGCAAGCTCGAGCATTGCCGTCGCCGGACCTTCCGCGAAGTACGCGACCTCCTCGGTGTCCGTGTATGCGTTGGTGTTGGCGCCGAGGCGATCGATCTCGCGCGAGATGATCTTGGTCGTGGGGCGTCGCTCGGTGCCCTTGAAGAACATGTGCTCGAGGTAGTGGGCGAGCCCCGAGGTTTCGGCGGACTCGTCCCGCGAGCCGGCACGCACGATCAGGAAGACTCCGGAGTTCCGGCTCGCCGACGGCGCGTTGAGCAGGCTGACGCCGCTGTCGAGCACCGTCAGCTCGGGGCGGTACGGAAGGTTCAGCGCCACCGTCAGGTGGTCCCCGATTCCCAGGATGCGAGGTACTTCCGCTGCTCGTCGGTGAGCGTGTCGATGCTCACCCCCATGGCCTGCAACTTGAGTCGCGCCACCTCGCGGTCGATGTCCTGGGGAACGTCGTGGACGGCGATCTCCAGGTTCTTGTGGTGTTTGGCGATGTGCTCCGCGCACAGCGCCTGGTTGGCGAAGCTCATGTCCATGACGGCCGCGGGGTGACCCTCGGCTGCGGCGAGGTTGAGCAGGCGGCCCTCGGCGAGCACGTGCACCGTGCGTCCGTCGCGAAGTCTGTGGGATTGCACAAAGGTGCGCGGCGCGGTGACCTCGACCGACATGTCGTCGATCGCGGCGAGATTGATCTCGTCGTTGAAGTGGCCACTGTTGGCGATGATCGCTCCGTCCTTGAAACGCTCGATCGCGCCTCGGTCGATCACGTTGATGTCGCCGGTCACGGTGATGACGATGTCGGCTTCCGGTGCTGCCTCGGCGAGGGGCATCACGCGGTAGCCGTCCATCACGGCCTCGAGAGCCCTCGTCGGGTCGACCTCGGTGACGATCACGTGCGCGCCGAGCCCGGTCGCGCGGCTGGCGAGACCACGACCGCACCACCCGTAGCCGCAGACAACCATCGTCTTGCTGGCGAGCAGCACGTTGGTGGCCCTGATCAAACCGTCGATGGTGCTCTGCCCGGTGCCGTACCGGTTGTCGAAGAGATGCTTGGTGAGCGCCTCGTTGACGGCGATGATCGGAAAGCGGAGCGCGCCGTCACGAGCCATCGCGCGAAGCCTGACGACTCCGGTGGTGGTCTCCTCGGTCCCGGCGATCACGTGCTCGAGCAGCTCGCGCCGCCCCTTGTGCAACTCCGCGACCAGGTCTGCGCCGTCGTCCATCGTGACCTGCGGTTGTGCATCGAGCACCGACTGGATGTGGGCGTAGTACCGGGCGGAGTCCTCGCCTTTCACCGCGAAGGTGGGGATCCCGTGCTGGCGCGCGAGCGCTGCGGCAACCGCGTCCTGCGTCGACAGGGGGTTGCTCGCGCAGAGGCTGACATGGGCACCGCCGGCCTTCAGGGTGATGGCGAGGTTGGCGGTCTCGCTGGTCACGTGCAGGCATGCGCCGATACGCAGACCCTCGAGCGGGCGCTCGCGGGCGAATCGCTCGCGGATGATGCGAAGGACCGGCATCTCCCGTGCCGCCCAATCGATGAGGCGCTGTCCTTCGCCGGCCAGGCTCGGGTCGGCAACGTCAGACTCGGCCACTTTCATCACGTTGGTCACGCGATTCCTCCATCTGTCTTCATAGGCAACAGCGCCGTGTACGGTCGCCCGCCGAGCGCGGCCGATCCCCCGAGCGCGCTCAACTCGATCAAAAAGGCAAAGCCCACGATATCGCCACCCAGCCGGTCTACCAGGGCGGCGGCCGCAGCGGCGGTGCCCCCGGTCGCAAGCAGGTCGTCGACGATCAGCACGCGCTCGCCGGGCTTGATCGCGTCCGCATGCATCTCGACCACCGCCTCGCCGTACTCGAGCGAGTACGCCTGGGAGATTCGAGTGGACGGCAGCCTTCCTTCCTTGCGGACCAACGCGAACCCGGCTCCAAGACGGTCTGCCACAGCGCCCCCGAGGATGAACCCGCGCGATTCGATCCCCGCGACCAGGTCGACACCCTCATCGCGGTAGGGCTGCGCAAGTGCTGACACGGCAGCGGTGAATGCAGCGCGATCGCCCAACAACAACGTGATGTCCTTGAAGACAATCCCGGGCCGGGGGAAGTCCGGCACATCGCGGATCAGGGAGCGCAGCCGTTCCATCACGTCCAGCTCTTGAATCGTCACCAGAGCCAGTCTATCCGACAGACTCTGTGACCGTGCCCTCCCCAGTCAGTCGTCCGACGTGAGGGTCGTCATGGACGGGCGGCCGCTCCAGGGCGCCTCCTCGGTGCGCGGGATCGGAAGCTACGAACGCGGTTTGCTCGGCGGACTTCGTGAGCTCGCGGATCCGCCGCAGGTGAGCCTGCTGCTCTCGGCACACCACGAGCCACCGGCGGAGATGAGCAGCGTGCTGATGCCGTCGGCGCGCCGGATCAGGGTCGTGCACCCAACGCTGCAGCCGATCGCCGACACCCTGTTCGTGGCCAATGCGCTCCGCGGTTCCACGGCCGATCTCTACCACGCAATCGAGTTCGGGCAACCGTGGCGCACGCGGCTCCCTGTGGTGGTCACCGTTCACGACCTGATTCCCTTCGTGATGCCTCGCGACTATCCATGGGTCCGCAGGGCGCGCGTGCTGGGGCTGCGCCTGCTTCGCCGCGCCGACGCGGTGATCGCCGTTTCCGATGCGACACGCAGCGATGTGCTCCATTTCACGAAGACGGACCCGAGCCGCATCACGGTGATCCCCGAAGGGATCTCCCCAGTCTTCCACCCCGCCTCCAGCGAAGTGGTCGATCGTCTGCGCGACAAACTCCGCCTGGAACGGCCGTTCCTGCTCGCCGTGGGCACGTTCGATCCCCGCAAGCGCATCGCACTGCTTGCCGATGTCGTCCGGCGAGTGCGGCGCGAGCATGACGTTGCGCTCGTCATCGCCGGCGATCAGGGCACGTTCACCGCGACGGTGACCAGCGCACTGGCACGCGCGGGCCTGGCCGAGCACAGCCGGGTGATCGGTCACGTCACCACTGACGATCTCGTCGCTCTCTACACGGCAGCATCGGTGTTCGTCTTCACCTCTGCATACGAGGGCTTTGGATTGCCGCCGCTCGAGGCCATGGCGTGCGCGACACCGGCCGTGGTCTTTGACAACTCATCGCTTCGCGCGGTCGGCGGGGACGCGGCTGCAGTCGTCCCTGATGGCGATGCCGGTGCCATGGCGGCGGCCATCGATCGCCTCCTCGATGATGCGCGAGAGCGCGAGCTGCAGCGAGCCGCCGGCATCGCCTGGGCCGCGACCTTCACCTGGCGGCGCGCCGCCGAGATGACCGCCGCCACGTATCGCAGCGTCCTCGGCAACTGAGGGAGCCGGTCGCTACTCCTTCTCGGTGACGTGATATTCGAGGTATGCACCGAACATCAGCCTGGTCTGCGCCTCGAGCGCGGGGATCACGCTCAAGGCAAGCCCCACCACCGGGTACGTGAACAGCTGTAGCTCCGCCCACCTTCGACGCCACCATGGCCACTGCTTTGGTTTCGGACAGATCTGGTAATCAACCTGCACCAGCAGCAAGGTGTTCAGCAGCGTGATCGTGAGGATGCTGGCACTGAGGCTTCCGAGGAGTGTCGACGTTGACGAGAGGCTGTAGTCGAGGTCGATGAACGCCGGCAACGCACCTCCGAAGAAGAGGAGCAACGGCAGGGTGGCCCACGTCAGGTGGTTGAAGATGAGATTCGAATAGCGGCGCGCGCGGAGGCGCCATGGGATCTCGGGATGACTCAGCATTCGTGATGTGACATAAGGGATATCCGTCGCACCCCAGGCCCATCGCTTGATCTGGTTGTACTGCGACGCGTGCGTCGCCGCGTAGCCCCGCGCGCGCGGCGCATCGCCATACACCGGGATGAAGGCGGGGCGGGTGTTCAGCTTTCCGCCGCAATGGAAGAAGGCTTTCCAGAAGAACCGCGAATCCTCCGGGATCACATCCGAGTCCCAGTATCCAACGCTGCCGAGCAGGTCGAGCGACATCGAGTACGAGGAGAACATGACGAGCCGGTGCGGATTCTGGTGCAGGAACATCTGCCACTGCGTCGCCGCGGTCGCCATCACCCGCACCGCGGTCGGCACGCGCCAGATATTGTTGAGAAACACGGGCACCGGTTGCCAAATCGACACGAGTCGATCCTCAGCCTCGCAGAACTGCAGGGTGATGTACGCGAAGTACTGCGCGTGCAGGCGGAAATCGGAATCGAGGTCGGTGACCATCGTCCTGGCGGGATCGAGCCCCAGTTCGTCACAGGCGGCCCGCAGCACGGGGCCGCCATAGGCCATCGCCGCCGACTTGCCGACGACGATCCCCGGCAGCAGCGGATCCCTGATGTGCAGGAACAATCGAAACGACGAGGCGAACTCGGCCCGCAGCCTGGCAACGTTCTCGATGCCGCCTGCGTCGGTCTCGCGGGTGATGATCGCGCAGACCCGAAGATGCTCGGGGTAGTTCTGCGCGGCGAGCGCGGCCACGGTCGCACGGAGTACGTCATACGATTCCGTGTACGTCGGGATGAGCGCGCAGTGCACCAGCTCGGAGGGGGCAGGAGCGCCCTCGGGGCGCGCCGCCTCGAACTCCTGACAACGGCGCCACCAGTCGACGGACTCGGTCGCCTTCAGCGCCTTCAGCGTCTTGCGGACGCCTCGAACGGTGACCGTGGTCCTGACCAGCCAGTAGGCATCGAGCACCACGGCCCCCACGCCGAGGATCCACAGCATCCCGGGATCGTTGAGCCTGATCGCGAACGCTGCGACCACCGGGACGAGCAGAGCAAACCACGTGAGGGCGCCCGGGAGGATTTCAAGGAGCCGCTGCTGGGTATGTTGCGACAGCGGGATCGCCCTGGATCGCGCGATCATCTGCACCCCAGTCTACCGATCCGTCACATACGAGCCTGAATGCCCCAAGAACCAACCAACCCCACCGTCGACGCCGATCAGCAAGAGCCGGAGACCCCGGTCGCCGAGGTCCTCGAGGCAGATGCCGTCGAACTGGACGACACCGAGGAGATCGCGATCGAGATCGGCGTGGTCGTCGAGGTGGACGACGATGACGACGAGGATGACGATGGCGCGGAGGTCGTCGCGGTCGTGGCGCCGCCCGTGGTCGTCGCACCCGCACCGCGTCCGTCGCCAACTCCCGGCCGCCCGCCCGGCGCGCGCGAGGAGCCGCCGCCACCCTTCGGCGTCGGTGAGCGCGTGATCCTGACGTCGAACACTCGCCCTCGCACCGGCACCTCGATCGGGGACTACCCGGTCGGCTCACGCGGGGTCGTCGAGACGGTCTTGAGCCAGACGGCGATCGTGCGGTTCGAGAGGCACTCGGACACCAAGGAGGTCGTCGCCTTCACGTGCCTCGAGACAGCGGAGACCCCGGAGCGCCATGCCGAGCTGACACAACTGATGGTCGAGCCCGTCCGTGTCGGTGACCGTGGTCCGCGTCCTCCCGCCAACGGTGTGGTGGCCCCCGCGGCTGTGGAACCGGTGCCGGCCGCGGTGGTGACGCCCCCGGCGCCGAAGGCCGCGCCGGCGACGCCGAGGCGTGGCGAGCCTCGCGCGACCGCCTTTCCCCCGCCCCAGCGCCCAGCAACCCCCGCGCCCGCTCCGCCCCGACCACCGCGGGCGATGGCTGCGGTCACCGCTGCGGCACCGATGAAGGCCAGGGCTGCCATCAAGGCGACCCCGGTGTCCAAGGCCAAGCCGGTCGCCAAGGCGGCGTTCGCCGTCAAAGCAACTCCAGCGTCCAAGGCCAAGCCGGCAGCGAAGCCCAAACCGAAGCCGACGGTGAAGACCCAGCCTGCGACCAAAGCCAAGTCCGCCGCCAAGGTGAAGCCTCCGGGCGCCGGCAAAGCGAAGCCCGCCGCCAAGGCCACAGCCGCCAAGGCCTCGGCCGCCAAGGCCTCGGCCGCCAAGGCCGTCGCCGTCAAGAGCACCCCAAAGCGCGCGGTGAGCGCCAAGACCGCCGCGCGAGCGGCACCGAGCCGGTCGGCCCCGAAATCCGTGACCAGATCCGCCGCCAAGCCTGCCGCGAGAGCAAAGGCACCGGCACCAAAGCGACCGACCGCGAAGGCGGTACCGCCCAAGTCCAGTCGCACGACAGCCGCCAAGCGGCCCTCGGCGGGGGCCCCGAAGCCGGCCCGTGCCAAGCCCGCCGCGAGCCGCCGGGGCCGCTGACCGCTCGTATTCGGGCTGTATACCGGGCCAGGGCTAACCGGGTCGGTTGACCACCTCGGGCGCCTCGAGGGACGCATACACCCCTCGGTATTCGGGGGGAAGCAGCTCGGCGATTCGCGATCCGATGAGATCGGCCACCGCCTGGTCGTCACGACGCTCTCCGGGCACGCGCTCCGGCAGCTGAAACACCGGACCCAACGTGAGCCGGATGGGCACGCGCTTCGGAAACTTTCGGCCCCGTGGCAGGGCGGCTTCGGTGCCCCAGACGCCCACGGGCAGGATCGACCCGCCCGAGCGGCGCGCCAGGAATCCAACTCCGGCTTCAGCTCGCCGCATCCCAGGTGTCGCCGAACGAGTGCCCTCCAGAAAGATGAGCAGGCGACCCTTGCGGGCAAGGACGTCGAGCGCGGTCCGGAGCGCCCGGCGATCCGCAGTGCCGCGATCGATCGGGAAGCAGTTGCAGCCGGCGAGGATCCAGGCAACGATCGGGTTGTTGAACAGCTCGCGCTTCGACATGCAGTAGAGGACGCCCGGCCCGAATCCACCGAAGATCCACGGATCGATGTTGCTCAGGTGGTTGCACACCACCAGCAACGGCCCGTCGGCGGGGACCGCCGAGATGGCATCGATCTGGAGCCCGCGGCCGAAGAAGCCTCGGAGCGACGTCCTGCAGATGAGGGAGACCGCCCGATACCGCCAGCTACGGACGCCGTCGTCGCGGACGGGGAATCGCTCCGGAAATCCTGGAATCTCGTCGGTCACAGGTGCCGATGGTAGGGCGTCGCGTATGGGCGGCAATACAATCCTGGGTCCGGCCCCCTTAGCTCATCGGTAGAGCAGCCGGCTTTTAACCGGTTGAGGGAGGTTCGATTCCTCCAGGGGGCACCGTCAGACCGCCTCGCCGTATGCGGTGGTGAGCCAGCCGAGCACCCCGCGTCGATCTCGGCACCCGAGCGCACGCGAACCCGATGGGTGAGCAGCGCGTTCCACGACATTCGGCATCCCGAGAAGCTACGAAATATCGACGCTGAGCTGCAACTGCGCCTGACGGAGCGCGCCATCGACGGCGTCGGGCGCGTCGCCCCTCGCAAAGATGAAACCCAGATATCGATCACCCTCCGGGAGGGGCGTCAACCATTCACCCAGCGGGACGGAGATGGTCACACCGGTGATGCCCTCGACCGACATGGCCAGATCGATGCCGCTCACCCCCCGAAGGACGCCCCGGGCCGGGACGGGCAACATGAAGACGCCGGACGCAGCATCGAAGAGCTCGATCGCGCCCAGTGGCAGTCCACATGCCTGGCGAAGGATCACGTTCTCGAGCGACCGGAGCTCATCCGGTGCGTCGGCGCATACCAGCCGGATGACCTGCGAGCAGAGGCCGCCGATGGAGCGCGCGGCCACCTCGATCAGCACGGGTGTCTCGCCGCGCATCCGGATCTCCGCATGGATCGGTCCCTGGCGCAGTCCCAGCGCTGACACCGCATCGCTCACCACGCCGATCGCGGCGCGCTGCGACGCCGCGTCGAGTCGCGACGGCGTGACATAGATCGATTCCTCGAAGAACGGACCGACGAGCGGATCCGGCTTGTCGAATAAGGCGATAACCTCGACCCGCCCGTTTCGCACGAGCCCCTCGACAGCGATCTCAGCGCCATCCACGTACGTCTCGACGATCAGCGGCGGCGTTGACCCGTCGGTGCAGATATTGCGCAGAAGGATTCCCACCCGCTGCACCGCGCGCTCGACGTCAGCTCGGGTGTCGGCACGGATGACGCCGCGACTGGCGGCCAGATCCACCGGCTTCACGACGCACGGCAGGCCGGTCACACGGACCGCGGCGGCAAGCGTGCGCTCGTCCGCCTCAATGTCGATCTCCGCGACACGGGGCTGTTCCAGGCCCGCAGCGGTGAGACGCTTGCGCAGCAAGCGTTTGTCCCGTGTCGCCCCGACCGCGGCAACGGGATTGCGAATCGCGACGCCGAGACGTTCTGCGATGGTCGCGGCGGTCATGACCGACGCCTCGTCGACTCCCACGACGGCGTCGACCGGCCAGCGAGCGGCGAAGTCGATTGCGCGGTCCCCCGACTCGTCAGGTCGGCGCAGATCCAGTGTGAGGATGCGGCCCTCCATCAGCGCCGCCAGTGTCGGCGCCTCATTCGATGCGACCACCACGTCGAGATCGAGTTCCGTCGCGGCATGCAGAAAGGCCGTCGCGCGGTACGTCGAGGTGGGCAGGATGAGCATGACTCTGGGCATTCGCAGCAGCCTAGCCTGGCTCCGAATCTCGTGCGGCCGTGGGGAGCACGCCGGTCTCGACCCAGTAGTCGACCCAGGTCTCTCGGGTCGCCCCGACATGGTCGTACACGGCCTGAGCGGCCAGGTTGTCAGGTGCGGTCTGCCACGTCATGCGTGCCGCGCCGTGCGCGCGGCAGCGCTCGAGGCACGCCTGGATGAGCATCGATGCGACCCCGTGCCCGCGTGAGGTCGCGCTGACGAACAGGTCGTTCATGACGCCGATGCGGTTTGCGGTCGTCGTCTCCCAGCTCCAGAAGAGCGTCGCGAAGCCGACGTCATGGCCACCCTGGCTCGCGAGCAACTGGACGCCCTCGCGGGCCGGGTCGGCCATCAGCGCCCGGGACATGGCGAGCAACGCGCCGTCCGCGGGGCTGACCCGGTAGAAGTCGCAGTAGGCACGCATCAGCGGCAGCAGGCGCCGAACCTGTGCGTCGGTGGTCACGATGCCCACCTCCGGCAGGGCATCTGGTTCCATTCCTCGCCTCCTGGGTGAGTGCACATCCGGGCCGGCCGGTCTGCCCGTGATTTTTGCGGCCAGAGGTGATTGTCGTTCCACAGTCGCAACCGGAATTCAACACGAGATCGGCAAAGCTGCTCCGGTGAGTACCGCGGCCCCTCGAGAGAGGCGGGCACTCCCGACATTCCTCAGAGCGTCCGGGCCGGCCCCGAGGGCGCTGTGGGTCGTCTACGCGGTCATGGCCACGCTGCTGGCCGCCTACATCATCTCCCTGATGGTGCGGTCGGCCGGCGAGACCTGGCCGTGGATCGATGGCTGGGGGGTGGCCGCCTACGAGATCATCCTCGGCCTGCTGCTTCTCGCTCGCGGTTTCAGCGGGGCGCCGGGACGGGCGATTCCGATCGTCCTGGGGAGTGCCGTGCTTTTTTGGGCGTGCGGCGATATCGTGCTCACTGCCGAGGCGTGGGGTGGAACCAGCGTGGCGGCCCCCTCACTCGCCGATCTCTTCTACGCCTGCTTCTATCCCCTCGCGTACGTCGCGATCGTGCTCATGCTCCGCAAGGAGATCAAGCAGCTGCTGCCTGCGACCTGGCTCGACGGCGCGATCGCCGGCCTCGGCGCCGCGGCCGTCTGCGCCGCCTTCACCTTCCATGCCGTCTTCAGATCCGTCGGCGGCGACGCGTTCGGCGTCGCGGTCGATCTCGTCTACCCGATCGGTGACGTCATCCTCCTCGCGCTGGTCGTCGGCGGCACGGCAATCCTGCCGGGGCGGCGCCTGCCCTGGCTGCTGTTCGCAACCGCCTGTGCCGTGAACGGGATTGGGGACACGTTCAACCTGCTCGGATCCACCGCACAGGTCGGGGTCGTCTTCAACGGTATCGCCTGGCCGATCGCGATCACGCTGATGTCGATCTCGGTCTGGGTTCCGCCGGGACGGCGTGAGCTGCTGGAGGGCGCCAAGCTCCCCGGCTTCCTCCTCCCCGGAGGAGGTGCGCTGGCGGGTCTCGTGATCCTGTTCCTGGGCGCCGTCCAGCATGAGGTCATCCAGGTGGCCGTCGCACTGGCCACCGCCACGCTCGTGGTGGTCTGGGTGCGCCTGGCAGTGTCGGTCCGCGGCCTGCGCGCGCTGACCGAGGAACGCCACCGCCAGGCCGTGACCGACGAGCTCACCGGCCTGGGCAACCGCCGCCAGCTGACGGCCCTGCTCGACGCCTACTTCGAAGAGCTCGCCGACCTCTCGACCCCGTCGCGCGGCATGGCCTTCCTCTTCGTCGACCTCGATCACTTCAAGGAGATCAACGACTCCTTCGGGCACTCCGCGGGAGATGAGCTGCTCAAGCAACTGGGACCGCGACTCACCAGCTCACTACGTCAATCCGATGTCCTGGTCAGGATCGGCGGGGATGAGCTCGGCGCCCTGCTCATCGACAGCGATCCGTCGTATGCCACCGGCCTCGCCAGACGGCTCACCGCGCTCCTCGAGCAGCCCTTCGTCCTCAACGGCGTGAGCGTCCGCATCAGCGCGAGCATCGGGATCGCCGCGGCGCCCGCCGACGCGACCGACAGCGTCGGGCTGATGCGCTGTGCAGACGTCGCCATGTACCGGGCCAAGCTCACGCATCAGTCGTATGAGGTGTACACACCAGCCATCGACGACGGCGGCAACCGCCTGGCACTGGTGGAGGAATTGCGCGCTGCCGTCGAAGGAGAGCGCCTGGTCCTGCATTACCAGCCCCAGGTGGACCTGCGCAACGGCGAGACGGTCGCCGCCGAGGCGTTGGTGCGCTGGCCGCATCCGCGCCTCGGCCTGATCCCGCCCCTCGAATTCCTGCCCCTCGCCGAGGAGGCGGGTCTCATGGGGCCGCTGACCCGTCTCGTGCTCGACCAGGCGGCCGCTCAGTGCGCGACGTGGCGTGCCGCGGGACGTCGCATCGCCATGTCGGTGAACGTCTCCTCGTCCAACCTTCTCGACCCGGGATTCATCGACGTCGTGCGTGCAGCGCTGCGTCGCCACCGTGTGCCCCCCGCCGCACTCATCCTGGAGATCACCGAGACCACGATCATCCGGGACTTCGCCGCCTGCCAGAGCGTCATCGAGGAGCTCCGCGGGCTCGGCCTCGGCGTGTCGATCGACGACTTCGGGTCTGGATTCACCTCGCTTGCCTACCTGGGGAGCCTGCCGATCACGGAGCTCAAGCTGGACCGCACCTTCATCAGCGGGCTGAGCACGAGTGGGCGCGAGCAGGACGTGAAGCTGGTGCGCGCCACCATCGAGCTCGGGCACGCGCTCGGGCTGGTGGTGGTTGCCGAGGGGATCGAGACCCTCGCGACGCTCGAGCTGCTCGCGCTGCTGGGCTGCGACCGTGCGCAGGGCTACTTCACCGGCAGACCGGTGCCGGCCCAGGAGTTCGAGACCTCGGCAACCCTCCCGACGCTGCACGTGACGAGCGCCGAGCCCGTCGCCCAGTTCCCCAACTACCTCCGCACCGCCGTCTGACCCCGGGCCACTCGGCCGGGGTGTCTGTGCACTTCGACCACTGTGACTCGTGCACGGCGTACAGGCGCCGGGCTTCGGATCTGTGCGTCGCGGCCGAAGAACCCCGCGCGCTCCTCTGACAAAGTTCCGTGCAAGGCACATGTGGCTGCTCACGCACATCAACAGAGTTAGAGGTGAGGTATCGCTATGTTGTCGGCCCTGAACGAGGCTCCAAGCTGGCTCAACCAAGGGGATACCGCTTGGCAACTGACGTCGGCGACGCTGGTCGGGATCATGAGCATCCCCGGTCTCGCGATCCTCTATGCAGGGTTGATGAAGCGCAAATTCGCCGTGAACTCAGCGCTGATGGTGATCTACGCGTTCGCGATGACACTCGTCATATGGATGTTCTTCGCGTACGACATGTCCTTTGGGAGCCCCTTGCACATCGGCGGAGCCGCGACGACATTCGTCGGCATACCCCACCCGGTGGCCGGAGCGAGTGACCTCGAGCAGCAGGCGAGCATCCCGCTGCTCACCGGATTGATCCCGGCGTTGCGCTTCCCGATGTCGTCGCTCGTGTACTTCCAATTCGTGTTCGCGACCATCACCGTGATCATCCTGGGCGGCGCGCTGCTGGGCCGCATCAGCTTCCGGGCGTGGGCGCTCTTCGTCCCGCTCTGGATCACCCTCGTGTACTCGGTTGGAGCCTTCAGCCTCTGGGGCGGCGGCTGGCTTGGCTCCCTCGGCGCCGTCGACTACAGCGGTGGCTACGTGATTCACGTGGCAGCCGCAGTGTCAGCGTTCGTTGCTGCGGCGGTGATCGGTCCACGCATGTTGAAGGACCGGCAGAACAACACGCCGAGCAACATCATGATGGCGGTTGCAGGCGGCGGACTCCTCTGGCTCGGCTGGAGCGGTTTCAACGGCGGTGACCCGTACTTCGCCAACGCCGATGCATCGGCGGCCGTGCTCAACACGCATCTCTGCACGGCCACGGCGTTGCTGGTCTGGATGACCATGGACATCTTCTTCCTGAAGAAGCCGACCATCATCGGCATGATCAGCGGCATGATCGCCGGCCTGGTCGCGATCACCCCCGGAGCCGGTTATGTCAACGCCTACGCGGCATTCGCGATCGGCGTCGGCGCCGGCGTCCTGCCCTGGCTGTCCATGAACTACCTCGGCAAGACCAAGCTCTTCACCGGGCGAGTCGACGACACCCTCGGTGTCTTCCACACGCACGGCGTCGCGGGAGCGTTCGGCGGTCTCATGACCGGCGTGCTCGCTTCGCCGAACATGATCGTGTACGTGGGAACCGCCGGAACCGCGTCGGTTGCCGTGACCGGCCTCGTCTACGGCAATGCGAAGCAGCTGCTGCTCCAGGCGATCGCGCTTGGTTTCATCATCGTGTACGACGCGGTGGCCACGTTCATCGTGATCAAGCTCGTCGGACTCATCGTGCCGCTGCGCATGACCGACCAGGAGCTCGAGGTGGGCGACCTGCTGCTCCACGGTGAGGTGGCAATCGACATGGAGCCGCCTGAGCCGGTGATGTCGCTCAACGGCCACCTGAGCCCGACGCCGGTGGAGGCCGGCTCCCCGGTCTGAGGCGCGCCGTCAGTCAGTAGTCGTCAACCCGGAGACCGTCAAGCACCTGCAGGGCGGTCTCCGGGTTGACAAACGTCGCGGTTCCGACCTGGACCGCACAGGCTCCGACGATCAGGAAGTCCCGCGCCGACGCCGCGTCGATGATGCCACCCACGCCGATCACGGGTATGTGCACGGCGGCGCAGACCGCAGCGACTGCCGCGAGCGCCAGTGGCTGGATTGCCGGCCCGCTGAGGCCACCGGTACCGAGCGGCAGGACCGACCGTCCGGTTGCCCGGTGAATCTTCCTGCCGATGTAGGTGTTCACAGCCGACACCGCGTCCGCGCCGGCGTCCTCGACCGCGCGTGCCACCGCGGCGATGTCGGTGACATTCGGGCTGAGCTTCACGATGACGCAGCGTTGCGTGACCGCGCGGACCGCTGCCACGAGCCGCGCCGCCTCCGCGGGGTCGCGGCCGAAGTCCAGCCCCTGGGCGATGTTGGGACACGAGATGTTGAGCTCGATGCCGGCGACCTCGGAGACCGGCTCGAGGACCGAGACGCAGTGCACATATTCATCGACGGAGCCACCGGCGATGTTGACGATGATCGGGATCGACCAACCGGTCCAGCGCGGCGCGTAGGTGGTTGCGACCGAATCGACACCGGGATTCTGGAGACCGATGCTGTTGAGCATCCCGCCGCCGGTCTCGGCGACGCGTGGCGGTGGGTTCCCTGCGCGTGCGTCCATGGTGGTGCCCTTCGTGTACAGGGCACCAAGCCGATTGATATCGATCAACTGCTCGAGTTCGAAGCCGTACCCGGCGGTCCCGCTCGCCAGGCCGACCGGATTCGGGAGGGTCAGACCACGCCCGAGATCGACGCTGCCGGGTGCATTCTCAGTCATGCGACGTCAGCTCCGGGAAGGGCGCGGAGCCCATCCCAGTCCACGTCGCGCATCGGCATCACTGGCCCGTCGGTGCAACAGAGCTTCCAGACGGTGACCCGGTCCTCGCCGAGCACCGGCAGCGCGCAGCCGAGACACGTGCCAAAACCGCAACCCATCGGGGCTTCCAGTGACGCCTCGAGAGTCGGCGGCAGATCGGCTCCCGACTCGAGCAGCGTTCCCATCACCGCGCCGAGCATCGCGTTCGGGCCACATGCATAGATCGCCGTGGGGCGCGAGCTCAACGCCTGCTGGAGCAGCTCGGTGACCGGGCCATGATGCCCGCGAGTGCCGTCATCGGTTGCCTCGGCGACTACCGGAACCGCAGGTCGAGCAAAGCGTTCCGCCGGGTAGAGACGGGTGGCGGTGCGCGCTCCGTTCAAGACAAGAATGTCTTCAACGCCGCGGCGCCGCAGCGCGTTGATGAGCAGCGGGAAGGGAGCACACCCGAGTCCGCCGGAGACACAGACCACCGACCCGCTGTCAACGACGCTGAAGCCGTTCCCGAGGGGACCAAGCGTGTCGAGGGGATCACCGGGCTGCAGCGCTGCCAACAGCCGGGTGCCTGCGCCGACTGCCTCGAAGACGAAGCCGCAGGTGTCGTCATGGGTCCACGCGACGCTGAACGGGCGTCGAAGCAGCGGCGTCGTGCTCGTGCCGCAGCGCAGCTGCGCAAATGTCCCCGGCATGGCGTTGGCGGCGAGATGCGGCAGCCGCGCCACCAGCTCCAGGAGCCCGCCACCCAACCGCTCGACGACGAGCACCTCGCCGGTCTCGAGCGCGGCCCTGCTGAGATCGGCGGTCACGACACCGCCTGCACCACACCGTCCCGGTACTCGCGGACCGTCGCGACCCGCACGCTCTTCCCCGAGGTGTGGCGGCCGATCGCGTCCACCAGGGCCGCCGCGGTATCCAGCGAGGTGCAGCATGGAATGCGGCGCTGCTCCGCGGCGAGCCGGATGCGGTATCCGTCCTTGACGGTGCGGCCCACCGCAGCCGCCGCTCCGCCGTCGGTGCGGAAGTCGAGCTCATCGGTGCCGAAGTTGGAGACGGTGTTGATCACGATCGAGACGCGGCCGTCCTCGATGACATCGATGACGTTGGGACGCCCGTGGCCAATCTTCCCGACAGCGACTGCCGAGATGCCTGCGCTCGCTAGTGCGGCAGCGGTGCCCGCGGTCGCGTAGATGGTGAAGCCGAGCGAGCTGAGCTGGGCGATGATCGGCAACGCCTCGGCCTTGTCGACGTCGGCGACACTGCACAGGGCGCCGCCGCTGGTCGGCACATCGCCGAGCGCCGCGACAAACGCCTTCTCGAGCGCCGCGCCGAGGTCGGTGTCGATGCCCATGACCTCGCCGGTGGATTTCATCTCCGGCCCGAGCGCCGTGTCGACGTCGATCAGCTTGACCGTCGAGAACACTGGCGCCTTGACCGCAACGAGTGGTCGCGCGGGCACGAGGCCGGTCGCCCAGCCGAGCTCCGCGAGCGTTGCGCCGCGCATGATCCTCGTGGCGAGCTCGACCATCGGAACGCCGGTGACCTTGCTCAGGAACGGCACCGTGCGTGACGCTCGTGGGTTGACCTCGAGCACGTGCGGGATGCCCCGATGGACGGCGAACTGGACGTTGCAGAGTCCGCGCACATCGAGCGCCCGCGTGATCCGCACGGTCGCATCGACGATCAGAGCTCGCACGTCATCGCCGAGAATCCGCGCGGGATACGCGGCCATCGAGTCGCCGCTGTGCACACCGGCCCGCTCCACGTGCTCCATGAGTCCCGGAATCACCACCGTCTCACCATCGCTGATCGCATCGACGTCGACCTCGGTGCCGAAGAGATAGCGGTCGATGAGCACCGCGCCACGGCGCCGTCCACCCTCGGCGGGCAGCGCCGCCATCGCGGCCTCGAGATATCGCTGCAGCTGACTCCGACTGTGCACGATCTCCATCGCGCGCCCGCCGAGGACGTATGAAGGTCGGACCAGAACCGGGAACCCGATTTCGTCGGCGATGGCGAGCGCTTCGTCCAGGTCGGTTGTTGCGGCACCCTGCGGCTGGGCGATCGACAGCGAGCGCATCAACCCTTCGAAGGCGCGCCGATCCTCGGCGAGGTCGATGCTGTCGATGCTGCTGCCGAGGATCGTGACGCCGGCGTGGGCGAGCGGTTCGGCGAGGTTGATCGCAGTCTGACCGCCGAACTGGACGACCACCCCCGACGCCTGTTCCTCGTGGATGACCGCCGTGACCGCCTCCTCGTCGAGCGGCTCGAAGTACAGACGCGTGCTGCAGTCGAAGTCGGTGCTGACGGTCTCGGGGTTGCTGTTGACCATCACCGCCTCAACACCCTGCGCTCGCAACGCCATGGCGGCGTGAACACTGCAGTAGTCGAACTCGATGCCCTGGCCGATGCGAATCGGACCGCTGCCCAGCACCACGACCGTGTTCGGTGCCGGTGCCGCGGCAGCGGGTCCCTCGTCCTCGGTCTCGTAGGTCGAGTAGTAATACGGCGTTGCCGCTTCGAACTCCGCGGCGCACGTGTCGACGCACTTGAAGACCGGCAGCAGCCCCGAGGCTCGGCGCTGACTGCGCACGATCTCCACCGCAACGCCGGTGAGCGCGGCGATGCGCGAGTCGGTCAGCCCGGCACGTTTGGCGGCGCGGAGCGCATCGCCGTCCAGGCCGTTCCAACGCAGCCGCTCCTCTGTCGCCACGATGGCGCCGAGACGGCGGAGGAACCAGGCGGAGATGCCACTGCGTCGCGTCAACTCCTCGGGCGTGGACCCGCCGCGCAACGCCTCCAGCAGCGCGGCGGCGCGACGATCGTTGGCGACGTCGATGAGCACGGGCTCGTACAGCACCGCCGGGTCCGGTTGCGGCTGCTCGAGCGAACGCATCGCCTTGCTGAACGCGGCCTCGAAAGACCGTTCGATGGCCATGACCTCGCCGGTGGACTTCATCTGCGTTCCCAGGCGCCTGTCGGCCTCGGGGAACTTGTCGAACGGCCAGCGCGGGATCTTGACAACGCAATAGTCGAGCGCCGGCTCGAACGCCGCGCACGTTTTGCCGGTGACCGCGTTGGGGATCTCGTCGAGCCGCCTGCCGGCGGCGATCTTCGCCGCAACCCGGGCGATCGGATAGCCCGTTGCCTTTGATGCGAGCGCTGAGGAGCGCGACACGCGCGGATTCACCTCGATCACGTGGTACTCGTGCGATTCGGGCGCGAGCGCGAACTGCACGTTGCAGCCGCCCTGGATGCCGAGCGCGTTGATGATCCGGAGCGCCGCACTGCGCAGCTGCTGATGCTCGCGATCGGTGAGTGTCTGCGCCGGGGCCACGACCATCGAATCGCCGGTGTGCACCCCCATCGGATCGAGGTTCTCCATGTTGCACACCGTGATGCACGTGCCCGCCGCGTCACGGATGACCTCGTACTCGATCTCGCGCCATCCGGCCACCGAGCGTTCGACGAGCACCTGGCTGATCGGTGATGCCGCGAGGCCCGCAAGCACCGTTTCGGTGTATCGCTCCTCGGTTTCGCAGAGACCGCCGCCGGTTCCTCCAAGCGTGAACGCGGGGCGCACCACCAACGGCAGCCCCATGCGATCGCGCAGCGCTCGCGCCTCGGCGAGCGACGACACCGTTGCCGACTCCGGAGCCGGCTCGCCGATCGAGGTCAGCAACTCCTTGAATCGCTCGCGATCCTCTGCAGTTCTGATGGCCCGCAACCCGGTCCCGAGCACGCGCACTGCATGCCGCTCGAGCACGCCTGCGTCATCAAGCGCGACCGCGAGGTTCAACCCGGTCTGCCCCCCAAGCGTCGCCAGCAACCCATCCGGCCGCTCCGCGATGATGATCCGCTCGATCACCTCAACGGTCAGCGGTTCCACATACACCGCATCCGCCGACGAATCATCAGTCATGATCGTCGCCGGGTTGCTGTTGACGAGCACGACGCGGATCCCCTCCTCACGCAGCGCCCGGCACGCCTGCGTCCCCGCGTAGTCAAACTCCGCCGCCTGCCCGATGATCACCGGCCCCGAGCCGATGACGAGCACGCACTTCGGTTTTTCCGCCGAGAGATCCGGCGTCCCCGCGCGTTCCGCTGAGGCGGCGCCTGCGCCGTTGCCCGCACCGGTGTCTTCGACCAGTTCACGCAACGGGTGTAAGACGGGAGGGGGGGACGAATCGGTGGTGAGTTCGCGGAGCGGTTCGACCGAGCGCGATGCTAAGCCGTTGCGCGAGGGCGAACCGCGTAGCGCTGTCTGAGCAAGACGGTTCGTCCCCCCCTCCCGTCCTACCACACACAACCGCAGAAACTCGTCGAAAACACCAGCGCGGTCCTGCGGACCGGGCGCACCTTCGGGGTGGTACTGCACCGAAAACGCCGGCAGCTCTCGATGTCGCAGCCCTTCGACGCTCCCGTCATTCAGATTCCGCTCGCTGACGTACCAACCTGAGTCATCCGGCAGGGATGCGGCATCGACCTGGAACTCGTGGTTCTGCGACGTGACGTACACGGTGCCGAGCTCGGTGTCGCGCACCGGGTGGTTGCCGCCGTGGTGTCCGAATCCGAGGCGCGATGTGGACGCACCGGCCGCCTGGCCGAGGATCTGGTGGCCGAGGCAGATACCCAGCAACGGGACGCCCCGTTCGAGAAGATCGCGACAGAGCTGGACAGCATGTGGCAGGCGCGATGGGTCGCCGGGTCCGTTGGAGAGGACCACCCCATGCGGATCGTGACGGAGCACGTCCTCCACGCGCGCGTCCTGACGCACCAGGATCACCTCGGCACCACGGCTGCAGAGCGCTCGTACCTGGTTGCGCTTGACGCCATAGTCGAGCACCACGACCCTGACTCCCTGCCACGCGTTCTCGCTGCCGGAGAGCACGACGCCGCGGTGCAGCGTCGGGTCGAGGGGCTCGCGAAACGCCTGCCATGGATCGTCGATGGAGACCATGCCGACCAGATCCTCGTCGCTCACGAATGGCGCCGATCGAGCCGCTGCCACCTGCTCGGCTGCCGACATCTCCGAGCACACGGCAATGACGCCGCGGAGTGTGCCATGGTCGCGAAGATGGCGCGTCAACGCGCGAGTGTCGACGCCGCGGAGTCCCGGAATCCCATTGCGCTGCAGCTCCGCATCAAGAGTCCGCTCGCCTCGTGCATGTCCGATGTCTGCCGAGAGCTCGCGCACCACCAGGGCACGGCATTGCACCCGAGCGGATTCGGCGGTGTCGTCGCGACAGCCGTAGTTGCCGATGAGCGGGTAGGTCATCACCACCACCTGGCCCGCATAGGAGGGATCGGTGATCACCTCCTGGTACCCGGTCATGCAGGTGTTGAAGACAACCTCGCCATTGCCGGCGTGTTCCAGGGGCGCGCCGAAGAGGATCCCCTCATACGTTGCACCGGATTCGAGGGCGAGACGCCCGCGCACCTCAGGCACTTCCCACCTGCTCCGAGGTCACCGGCACGCGCGCCGGATCCCGGTGGATGACGTGACCGCCGGACATGGTGAGCAGCACGGTGCCGCGGAGCGTGGCGCCGAGGAGCGGCGTGTTGCGCGATCGCGATTGCAGCGGGCTCGCTCCGACCGTCCACTCCGCCGCAGGGTCGAACAGCGTGCACGTGGCCGCCTCGCCGATGCGCAGGCGGGGCTCGGGGATGCCGGACCCGGGACCGAGAATCCGATACGGCCCAACGGTCATTCGCTCGACGAGCGTCGCCAGCCACTCCCCTCCCATGCCACCAATGGTGATGCACGTCGCGAGCGCCGTCTCGAGTCCGATCATGCCGGGCGCGGCGTCGCCGTATGCCAATGCCTTCTCGGCGGCACGGTGCGGAGCGTGGTCGGTGGCCACCGCCTCGATGAGACCTTCGCGCAGGGCCTGCACCAGGGCGACGCGGTCGCGCTCGGCACGCAACGGCGGGTTGACCTTGCGCAGCGCCTGCGGATCCGGCTCCTCCGCGACAGGGACCCACATCGACAGGTGATGGGGGGTGACCTCGGCACTCACCGCGAGGCCCTGATGGCGTGCGCGCCGCAGCGAGGCGACCGAGCCCTCGCACGAAAGATGCTGGAGGTGCAGGTTTCCGGTGCGCGCGTGGGAGAGCGCGCGAATCGCGAGATTCACTGCGCGCGTCTCGGTCGCAACGGGCCGGATGGGGCTCCTGGTCACCGGTCCCTGGGTCGCGTTGGCCTGGGCGATCATCTCCTCGTCCTCCGGATGCACGAAGACCGCACGCGAGAGATGCGCGGTCTCCGCGAGCGCGATCGCGAGCTGACGCGGGGACACACCGTTGCGACCGTCATCGCCGAGAGCGACCGCCCCCGCCTCGATGCACCTGCGGATGTCGACCAATGCCACGCCCTCGAGTCCGAGGGTGAGCGCGGCGACCTGCAGGATCGACACCGGTAGGTTGCTCGCGGCCAGCCGTGCCTCGGCGACCCGTTCCGGGGTGTCGATCGGGGGCATGGTGTTGGCCATGGCCACCACGTGGGTGTAGCCGCCCGCGGCAGCTGCGCGCGATCCGCTCTCCAGCGTCTCCGCCTCGTCGTCACCGGGCTGGCGCAGGTGAGCGTGCAGGTCGATGAAGCTCGGGCAGAGGACGCACGCGTCAGCACCATCTGCGGGCGTGAGGTCGACGACGGGCACACCCGCAGCCTCGATGTGGTGATAGATGGCGAGGATCTTCCCGCCGTCGACCCAGACATCCTGGCCGGCGGCATCGAGACGCCCGAGCGGGTCGATGACGCGGACGCCGCGCAGGATCGCGTTCACGGTGCGCTCCGGCGCAACCAGGCGCCGTCGATGCCGTCCACCTCGCGGAGTCGAACGAAGACGCGGTCGCCGGCGGCGGTCGGCACGTTCTTGCCGACGTAGGTGGCTCGCAGGGGCAGTTCGCGGTGGCCGCGGTCGATCAGGGTCAGCACCTCGACTGCGGCCGGACGACCGCAGTCGACCAACGCGTCGAGCGCTGCCCGAAGCGTCCGTCCGGTGAAGAGCACATCGTCGACGACGATCACCACCGCGCCGTCGATCCGCGGCGTCGGGCCCCCGTCGACGTCGTCAAGAGCCGGGTGCGGCGCTGCCGGGCGAGGTCGGTCGTCGCGGTGCGCACTCGGATCGAGGGCGGCAACCGGCGGCGAAGGGTGGCCCAGGCCTTCGAGCTGGCGCGCGACCGCACGCGCAAGGGGAACCCCGCGAGTCGGGATCCCGACGAGCACCACGCCGTCCAGCAGGGGATGACGCTCAGCAATCTCGTGCGCAAGCCGCAGCGTGATGCGTTGCACGGCTCCGGCATCGAGCAGCTGAGGGCTGTGCTCGAGCGGCTGTGCGAGCCCGGTCATCGCAGCACCGTCATGCGAGCAGCATCTCGAGCACCGCCATCCGGATCGCGACGCCGTTTGCCGCCTGGCGGAAGTACGCTGCCCGCGGATCGTCGTCGACCTCCGGCGCGATCTCATCAACGCGCGGCAGCGGGTGCATCACGATCGCCGTCGCCGGGAGCTGGCGCATGATCGCGCCATCGATGCGTATTGCCGTCCTCGCCTGCTCGAACTCGAGCGGGTCGGTGAAGCGCTCCTTCTGGACGCGCGTCTGGTAGACGACGTCGACGTCATCGAGCACGTCCGTGAGCTGGTCGGCGAGGCGGCATTCGACTCCGCGCGCCTCGAGCCGGGCGAGGATGTCGCCGCCGACCTGGATCACCGCCGGGGCGACGAAGGCGAGGCGAACTCCCGGATAGAGGGCGAGGAGGAGCGCGAGGGAGCGGGCCGTCCTGCCAAAGCGGAGATCGCCGCAGAAGGCGACGCGTACCCCTTCGATTCGGCCGAGCTCGCGTTCGATCGTGTAGAGGTCCAGCAGCGCCTGGGTGGGATGTTCACCGGGTCCGTCTCCCGCATTGACGACCGGCACCGAGGCGACGTTCGCGGCTCGGGCCGCCGCTCCTGCCTCGTCGTGCCGGAGCACGATGAGGTCGGCATAGGTCGAGACCATGCGAACGGTGTCCTCGAGCGTCTCGCCCTTGATCGCACTCGAGAACGTGTGCGCCGCCTCGGTGCCGATCACTGACCCGCCGAGGCGGAGCATCGCCGACTCGAAGCTCAGCCGCGTCCGCGTGCTCGGCTCGTAAAAGAGAGTCGCCATCACCCGGTGCGCCAGGCGGTCGTCCCGAACGCCGGCGAGGGCGGTGGCGCGCAGGAACAGGAGATCGAGCAACTCGCGATCGAACTGCTCGGCGCTGATCACGTGTCCGAGCATCCGGTTTCGCGCCGTCGCTGCCGTCATTGGGCTTTGCCCTCCAGCCCGGGCGGGTTCGGGCAAGGGCGGCCGCATGGCGGCGCCGCGATCCCTTGCCGGCCTCTCCGGACCTGCTTGAAGTGGATGCGTTTCGCGGACTCTACCTTAGAGTGTTGTCATGGCACTCGGCGACGTGGGCAAGCTGCTCCTGATCGTCGGTGCCGTGATCCTTGTGATCGGCGGGGTGCTCGTGCTCCTGACGCGCATGGGCGTCACCCAGCTGCCCGGGAGCATCTCGGTCAGCAGCGGGAACTTCTCGTTTTTCTTCCCGGTGGCGTTCTGCATCGTGGTCAGCGTCGTCCTGACCGTGGTCATCAACCTGATCGTCCGCCTCCGCCAGTAGGGAGCGACGGTGACCGGACCGGGAGCGCCCGAGCAGATCATCACGCCCGACGGGGCGTTCTCGCTGGCGGCGGCAGCGAGCTTTGGGTTCGGCCCCAGCACCGGGCGTCCCAAGCCGGACGGGGATTCGATGTCGCTGGCGTTCGTCGCCGACGACATGGCGCATTACGCGGCTGCCGTGGTGACCCAGGACTCCCAGGGCATGCTCCACTGCCGTGCGTACGGCGACGCGGACCCGGAGCGGGTCATCGCCCAGGTTCGCCGGGTGCTGTCCCTCGACCAGTCCGGAGTGGCATGGGCCGAGGTCGGCGCTCGCGACCCGGTGATCGCCCGGCTCCAGTCGGAGCTTCCCGGCTTGCGTCCCATCCTCTTCCACTCGCCGTACGAGGCAGCCGCCTGGTCGATCCTCAGCCAGCGGCGGCATCGGACCCAGGCAACGGCGGTTCGGAAGCGGCTCGCGGGGGCGCACGGCCGGGTCTTCACCCTGCCCACCGGCCAGTTCGAAGCCTTCCCGACACCGTCGGCGCTGCTCGCAATCGAGTCGTTCCCGAGCCTGGAGCCCCAGCGCATCGAGCGCCTGCACGCGGTTGCCCGCGCTGCGCTGGGGGGCGAGCTCGAACCGGCCCGCCTGCTGGACCTGACTCCGGAGGCTGCGATGGCCGATCTCCAGCGGTTGCCCGGGATCGGTCCGACCTACGCCGGATTGATCCTGCTCCGGTCGACCGGGGCAACCGACATCCTCACCCTCGGTGAGCCGCGCCTCCCCTCATACGTCCGCCATTTCTATGGGCTCGAGCGTCCGGCGACTGCCGGCGAGCTCTCGAGCCTTGCGGAGGCGTGGCGCCCATTCCGAACCTGGGCAGGAGTCCTCATCAGGGTCGCCGGCGACCGCGACGGGGTTGCCTGGGGGCCTCAGTCGGGCGGCAGCAGGTAGCGACCTCCGACGATCCGCCCGCCGGAGATGTCAAAGGCCCACGTGCCGGCCTTTGCCCACTGCATCCCGCCAACCATGGGCACGTGGCCGGCGGCGAGAGTCATGACAATCGACGCCATGACGTCGCCATGAGTGCAGAGGACTGATCCAGGCGCTGACGCGAGCTGCCCCATGGCCCACGCTGGATCCGCACCTTCGGCCAGCCGGTCCTCCTCATCGACGTGGAGGCCGAGAGCCTCCGCAAGGGGCGCGACCGTTTCCACGCAGCGCAGGTATGGGCTCGAGCTGACCACGCGTGTGGTGGCCTGGAGCAGGCGTGTCAGGGCCGCTGCCTGAACCCTTCCCGCCGCGGTCAGCGGGCGGTCGCGGTCGGGTGCGGTCCAGCGCTCACGGGAGCCCGCCTTGGCGTGGCGGACGAGATAGCTCGCGACCTCATCGCCAGGCACCGTTCCACCCCCCTTCGACGCGCTTCCAGATCGACGGCCAGCCCGTCCGCGACTGCTCGGCGGCATCGCGCTGCAGCGCGACGAGCTCACCCGCCGCGAAGAGCGCCGTTTCGTGGATCCGCGGTGCTGCGGATCGCTCGCGTAGCCAGGCTTCCGCGACCACCGCGTCGTGCAGCTCGCCGAGCACCTCCTGGAGCGCCGCAACCTCCCGAGCGAACTTCGCGGCGTTCTTGCCAGTCGCCGCCGCCGCGGCCTCGGCCGCGTATCGACAGCGCTTGGCCCGGATCCGCAGGTCGTGCAGTTGCTCGTCCGGCACATCGCCGCGAGCGGCGATGGCGCCTGCCTTGAGCGATCGCCAGGGCTTGCGCACGAGGCCGGGCAGCACCTCTCGTGCCGGCGTCGACGCCATGACTGTCAGGGCCGGAGCGCGCACGGCCGCGACCAGATGGTCGATCACGTCGATGTAGCGCTCGGTGTCCATGGCGGCGAGAAGATGACGGCGGGCGGCGCGTACCTGCCCGACCAGCGGAGCCACGACCGCAAGAGCCGAGCGGCGATCGGCCTCCGGCAGGCTGGTGGCCGCAGATCGGAGCCGATCGCGCAGCACCTCGCTGTCTCGGACCCTACCGAGCTCGCTGCCAAGCCATCGCAGGTCGTCGCGCAGACCCTCGGCCCACGCCTCGTCGAGGAGTGGCCGGAACGTGCGCAGGTCGCTGCGCAGGCGGCGGGTGGCCACCCGAGCCTGGTGCACGTCCTCAGCGTCGAGGCCGAGACGGACGCCGGGATCGTGGCGGAGGAGGCGGATGACCGAGAGACTCAGTGCCCGTTTCACCACGTCGCCGGCAGTCGCCGCGCCGCCCAGCGTGACCGATCCGATCTCCGGTGGCGGCGTGCCCACGAGCCCGAGGGCTCGCGCGACCAGGGCGCGGGGGCGCGCAGGTTGAGCTCCTGCCTGCTGGTAGCGCGATGCGATTGCGTCGAGCATTGGCTCGTTCGCACTGATCACGTCGATCTCGCGGAACCGCTGCGTGATGCGCGGGCCGGAGTAGACCGCCACTGTGTCATCAACGAGCCGCGCGAGGACCGCGCCATGCGCGTCGAGCAGCACCGTGTCTGCCGTCATGGTGACCAGCCGAGCGACCATCTCGATCGGCGCCCGGCGCGAGTACGCCCGGACGAGGTGGAGCACTGACTCCGGCGGACGCTCCGGAGCGCCGTCGAACTGCAACTCGGCACCGTCCGGCGCGGCCATCCCCTCACTCGTCGCGGGAAGCCGGAGGACCCAGCCGGCGTCGGCGGAGTGCTCGAGCGCAACGCCCCAGCGGGCCAGACGGAGCTCGGCGGTATCCCAGTGGGTGGTGCGGAGCCGCTGAGCCGGCTCGGCGATGACCACGGCCGAGTCGTCGAGGTCGTCAAGCGGCTGGGGCGAGAACGTGATCGGCACCTCGAGCCGGAGCCCGCGCCCCTGCTCGGTCTCGGTCGGGGCCGTCACTTCGCGACGCGCTCGACCGCGAGCCGGTGCAGCTCCTCCTGGGCGTCGAGGCCGCGCACCGTCGGCACCTTGTGCCAGCTGCCGTCGGGGCTGAGCTCGGAGGCCAGCACGTCGTCGGCGAGAAGCACCTCGACCACCTCGGCCAGCCGCGCCTGCAAGCGCGGATCGATCACCGGCACCACCGTCTCGATCCGGCCGTCGAGGTTGCGCCCCATCAGGTCCGCGGAGCCGATGTACCAGCGGTCGTCACCGAAGTGATAGATCCGCGAGTGCTCGAGGTACCGGCCCACCAAGGAACGCACCCAGATGTTCTCGGACATGCCCGCGATCCCGGGCCGGACCCCGCACGAGCTGCGCACGATGAGGTCGATCCGCGCCCCTGCGCACGATGCCGCGTAGAGGGCCTCGATGACCTCCGGATCGATGAGGTGGTTGCACTTGATGATGATCCGGCCGTCGGCGCGGGTCTGCGTGCGGATGAGCTCGACGATGCCGCTGCGCAGCGTGACCGGCGCGACGAGCAGACGACGGTACTGGCGCTGGCGGCTGTAGCCGGTCAAGTAGTTGAACAGGTCGGTCAGGTCCTCGCCGAGCTCGGAATCGCATGAGAGCAGCCCGACGTCCTCGTAGAGGCGAGCGGTGCTCGAGTTGTAGTTCCCGGTGCCCATGTGGCAGTAGCGTCGGATCCCGGTGCCGGTGCGCCGGACGACGAGGGTCGCCTTGGCGTGGGTCTTGAGGCCCACGACTCCGTAGACGACGTGCACCCCCGCCTTCTCCAACTCGGCGGCCCACGTGATGTTCGCCTCCTCGTCGAAACGGGCGGTCAGCTCGACCAGCGCGACGACCTGCTTGCCCGATTCGGCGGCTCGGATCAGGGAGCGGACGATGGGGCTGTCCGGGCCGGAGGTCCTGTACAGCGTCTGCTTGATGGCGAGCACGTCGGGGTCGCTGACCGCCTGGTCGACAAATGCTTCGACGCTGCTCGCGAACGACTCGTACGGGTGGTGGACGAGGACGTCTCGTTCGTCGATCACGCGAAAGATGTCCACCTCACCCTCGTCGCCGGGCAGCTTGGCGAACGCCGGCGGGATGACCGGGGCGGGGAGGCGCTCCTTGAGGTCCGGCCGGTTCAGCTCGTACAGGCCCCACAGACCGCTGAGGTCGAGCGGCCCCGCGACCGTGTAGACGTCCTCGCCGGACAGCTCGAGCTCGCGCATGAGCAACTGCTTGACCTCTTCCGACATGCTGTCGTCGATCTCGAGCCGGACGACCTGCGGCGAGCGGCGCCGCCTCCGGAGGTATTCCTGAACGGCGGTCCGAAGGTCTTCGGCCTCCTCCTCCTCGAGCGCCGGGTCGGCGTTGCGCGTGACCCGGAACGGAAACTGGCCGACGACGCGCATCCCGGGAAAGAGCCGGTCCAGGTGCGCGGCAATGACCTGCTCGACCGGGACGAATCGCTCGCCGTCCGGCATCACCACGAATCGAGGCAGCAGCGGGGGAACCTTGACGCGCGCGATCCGCTGCTCGCTGCCCCGCGGGGCGCCGACGACGACGGCAAGGTTCAGGGACAGGTCGCTGATGTACGGAAACGGATGGGCCGGGTCGACGGCGAGCGGGGTGAGGACCGGGAAGATCCGTTCCTCGAAGACAGCATCGACGTGATCCCGGTCGTCGTGATCGAGCGAGGCGTAGTTCGAGAAGCGCAATCCCACCTCGCCGAGGCGCTTGACGATGGCCTGGAACGCCCGCATCTGGCGCGCGGTGAGGTCGATTGCCCGGCGCTGGATCTCCGAGAGCTGCTCGTCGACGGTCATGCCGTCGGGGCTCAGCGCGGCGACACCGGCGCGGCGTTGCTCGATCAGGCCCCCGACGCGAACCTGAAAGAACTCGTCAAGGTTGCTGCTCGAGATCGCCAGGAACTTGGCCCGTTCAAGCAGCGCTCGCGAGGTGTCCTCGGCCAGCTCGAGCACCCGCGTGTCGAAATCGAGCCAGCTGAGATGGCGGTTGATATACCGATGCCGGTCGCCCAGCTCGACGGCGTGATTGCGCGCCTCGCCGGGGAGCGGAGGTGCCGTGTCGTCGCGCGCCTCCGAGGGTTCTGACAGCGCCATCAGCCAAGCTCCTCGATGGCCCCGGAGTCAAGGAAGACCAGGTCCTCGGCGATGTTGGTCACCCGATCCGCGATGCGTTCGAGATGATGCGCGATGAAGACGAGGTTGGTCGCCCGGAAGACCGTCGTGTTGTCCTCGGTCATCATCTGGATGAGATCGTCGAAGAGGCGGTGGTAGATGCGGTCGACGCGGTCGTCCCCGGCGGCGATGCGACGCGCCTGGAGGACGTCGCGCGACACCATGGCGGCGAGGATTCCCCGAACCTGGTCGCTGCAGTACGCGGCCATCTTGGGGACATCGACGTAGGTCTCGAGCGGCGGCAGGTCCGCCAAGTTGCGGGCGAGTTTGGCAATGCTGACGCAGTGATCGCCCATGCGCTCCAGCTCGGAGGACATGTTGAGCAGTCCGATGATCTCGCGCAACTCCCGCTCATCCGGGCTGCGGTCGACGATGAGCGAGAACGACAGTTCACGCAGCTCGCGCTGCCGGTCGTTGACCAGGGCGTCGTCAGCGATCACGCGCGCGCACAGGCTCACATCGCGTTCGGCGAGGCCGCTCGTCGCCTGGGTGATCGCCGTGTCGACAAGCTCGCCCATGTCCGCGACGATCCGGCGCAGGTGAGTCAACTCGTCGCCAAGCGTGGGGTGGCGCGGATGCAGGAGTGGCTCGCTCATTTCAAGACTCTAGTGTCCTCCGAAGGCGACCATCACTTCGGCCCCGCACCATAGCCATTTCACAATCGCTTTGCGCCCCGGGCGCATCGCATACTCGAAGTCGTGCAGCGAGTCGCATCGGCGCCCTGGGACCGGATCGGTGCGGTCGATGGGCTGCGACGCCAGGTCGCCACCATCGAGGCGCTCATGTTCGCCTGCGATGCACCTCCCATCCTGATCACGCTCGTCGAGGACCTCTACCAGTCGATCGACCGTTTGGAGACTCCGCCGCCTTCATTCGGTCACCCGCCGTCTCTGCTGGACGCAGGCTGAGCGTCCGCCCGAGGCGCGTCCGGAAGCGGCGGGTCAGGTCTTCGGGCTCCCAGGTATAGGGAAGACCAGTCGAGACCACGACTCGACTGCGGCGGTCGTCATAGCGGAACGTCGGTGGTCCCCCGCCGTTGACCCGCCGATCAAGCTCATCGGCGAGTTCGAGGATGACCGCGAGCCGGTCGATGCGCTTGATGTCGTCACGGGTGCAGAGCCGCGCGTACCTCGGGAGGTTGCTCCGCGCTTTGCCGAGCCTGGCGAGCGTCGTCGCGATCAGGGCAACCTCGCGATGCGTGAACCCCTGCAAGTCGGCCGAGGCGGTCACCCCGGCAGCATGGGTCCAGCGGTCGTAGTAGTTGATGCTCTGGCCGACGTCGAGCAGCGTGGTTGCGTGGTCGAGCACCTCGCGCATCTCGGCGTTCATCGTCGGGTCGGCGACACCGAGGATCGCGCGCACCATCTCGACACGCCGGGCGGCTCTGCGCTCGTCCCAGGTGGAGAACCGTGATGCGAGCGCCGCAACAGAACTGCGCCGTACCTGATGGACCTCGGGGAGCGGCATGTTCAACTCGGCCAGCGCGATCCCCTCGCGAAGCCCGTGCCCGGACACCATCAGACTTTTCGCACCAAGAGCGTCCATCGCCGCCATGACCACCAAGGCGCCGCCGGCGATCGAGTCCGCGCGATCGGTGGAGAGCCCCGGCACCGTTCGCAACGAGGAGCGGTTTCGGGTGGTGAGCCGCGACGTCAGATCGCGGACCTCGCGCCGTTGCAGGACGTACCCGTCGACCCGGGCGATGGGGTGCGCGACCGATCGCATGTGCATCTTGGCGAGGTTCCGGACCGTGCCCCCGGTGCCGACCATGCCGCCATCCTCGGGAAGCGGCGGGACGCCTGCGTCGTGAAGCGTCTGGATGACGTGGTTGCGCAGATCGGCGATCTCCGAAGCTCGCGGGGGGTCGCTGCTCAGGAACTGGTCGGTCGTGACCAGCGCGCCCAGTTCGAAGGTCCACCAGCGGAGCGCGCGCCGGCGTTCGAAGTAGGCCAGCTCGAAACTCCCACCTCCGACGTCGATGAGGTACCCGGTGTCGATGGGCAGACCATGGACGGCGCCGAGAAATGCGTATCGCGCTTCTTCCTCGCCGTCGATGACCTTGATCGCCAGCCCGGTGTCGGCCTCGAGCCTGGCCAGCACGCTGTCGCGGTTCGTCGCGGTGCGCATGGCCGCCGTCGCGACGGCGACGGTCCGCTCGGCACCTGCCGCAGCGGCGACCGCCCGGAAATCGCGAACCGCAGCGACAGCCTCGGTGACAGCGCTCGCCTCGATCCGGCCGCGCGAGTCGACCCGCCGTGCGAGCTGGAGCGACGTCCGCGCATCCGCGATGATGTCGAGCTGACCGGACGAGTCCAGGCGCAGCACTGCGATTCGAGCCGAGTTCGACCCGATGTCGATGACGGCGAGCGGAGATTCCAAAGCGACCATCTCCCTGGTCCGAACTCGGGCGGGAGCGGCAAGTATAGGCAGGGCCAACTCCGCCGAAGTCAGCGGCGCCCGACGACCGCGACGTCGGCGGCCGCAGGCTCGGTGTGCTCGAGGATCCGGTCGAGCCGGTAGCCGACGCCGTACACCGTGGTGATCCTGAACGGAAGCGCCTCGAACGGCTCGAATTTCTCACGGAGCCAGCGGACGTGGACGTCGACGGTCTTGCGCTCGCCAAAGAACTTGGGGCCCCAAACTCGCCGGATCAGCTGTTCGCGCGAGTGCACCCGTCCCGGGTTGGCGAGCAGGAACGAGAGCAGGTCGAATTCCTTTGGCGAAAGCCGAAGGCCCTCCTTGCCGACACGCACCGATCGCGCGCCCCGGTCGAACCGGAAATCGCCAAACTCCTCGACCTCCACCACGCCGCGTTCCTCGGTGCCGGGCTGCGCGCGGCGCAGCAGGGCCATGACGCGCGCGGTGAGCTCGGCGAGTGAGAACGGCTTGGTCATGTAATCGTCCGCACCGACCCGGAGGCCGACGATCTTGTCGAGCTCGCTATCACGGGCGCTCAGCACCAGCACCGGCGTCGTGGTCTCCTGCCTGAGGATGCGACACACTTCGAGCCCGCCGAGCTCAGGGAGCATCAGATCGAGCACGATCAGGTCCGGTCGCAACTCCCTGGCCTTGTCGAGCGCCTCGATGCCGTTGGACGCCAGGCTCACCTGGTATCCCTCGCGCACGAGGTTGAACCGGAGGGTCTCTCGGATGACCTCCTCGTCCTCGACCACCAGGATGTGCTTGGCTCCCACGATACCGGCTGAGCCTAGTCGCCTCCCTCTTATGGAGGGGTTAAGGAAAGATCAAAAAACGGGCGTCTCCCGGTAGGTGCCGAACACGGTGCGCAACGCCTCGACGATCTCACCCTCGGTCGCGCGGGCGCGCACGCAGTCGATGATCGCCGGCATCAGGTTGTCCGTTCCCCGCGCGACCTCCTGGAGCGCGTCGAGCCGAGTGGCGACGCTGCTGTTGTCACGACTCTCGCGCAGGTGCCTGAGACGCGCAGCCTGTTCCACCTCGACATCGGGGTCGATGACCAGGGTCGGCGGTTGCGTCATGTCGACGCTGTGCTCGAAGACGTTGACGCCAACAATGACTCGTTCTCCGGTTTCCAGCTGGCTCTGGTAGCGGAATGCCGCGTCGGCGATCTCGCGCTGGGGGAAGCCCTCGGCAACCGCGTCCAGCATGCCGCCGCGCTCGGCGATTGCCGCGAAGTAATCCTCAGCGGCCTGTTCCATCCGATTGGTGAGGTCTTCGATGAACCAGGAGCCGGCAAGTGGATCCACCACCGAGGGGACACCGGTCTCGTACGCGAGGATCTGCTGGGTGCGCAGCGCGATCTGCGCCGCCTTCTCCGTCGGCAGAGCGAGCACTTCGTCCATGGAGTTGGTGTGGAGCGAGTTCGTGCCACCCAGCACCGCGGCGAGCGCTTCGAATGCGGTCCGCGCGACGTTGTTCTCGATCTGCTGTGCTGTGAGCGTGCACCCTGCGGTTTGGGTGTGGAAGCGCAGCTTCAGCGAACGCTCGTCCTTGGCACCGTACCGCTCGCGCATGTGCCGTGCCCAGATGCGCCGCGCGGCGCGGTACTTGGCGATCTCCTCGAAGAAGTCGATATGCGCGTTGAAGAAGAATGAGAGCCGCGGCGCGAACTCGTCGACATCGAGCCCGCGCTCGACCCCGGCTTCGACGTATGCGAAACCGTCGGCCAGCGTGAACGCCAGCTCCTGCGCGGCCGTGCTTCCCGCCTCGCGGATGTGATACCCGCTGATCGAGATCGGATTCCAGCTCGGCACATTGCGCGTGCAGAACTCGACGACATCGGTGACCAGGCGCATCGACGGCCGGATCGGAAAGATGAACTCCTTCTGCGCGATGTATTCCTTGAGGATGTCGTTCTGGAGCGTGCCGCCAAGCTTCGCGTACGGGATCCCCTGCTCATCCGCGGCGGCGAGGTACATGGCGAAAAGGATCGGCGCGGGAGAGTTGATGGTCATCGAGGTGGTGACCGCCCCGACATCGATCCCGCTGAAGAGCGTGAGCATGTCCTCCACGGAATCGACTGCCACGCCGCACCTTCCCACCTCGCCGAGCGCGTGGGGCGAGTCCGAGTCATGACCCATGAGCGTCGGCATGTCGAAGGCGACCGAGAGGCCCATCTGCCCCTGCCCGAGCAGGAATCGATACCGCTCGTTGGTGTCGCGTGCGCTCCCGAAACCGGCGAACTGGCGCATGGTCCAGACCTTGTCTCGGTACATGGTCCGGTGCACTCCGCGCGTGTACGGGAACGCCCCGGGCTCGCCCAGGTCGCGCTGGGCGTCGATCGGGGAATCCTCGGGGCCGTACCAGGTCGCGAGCGGCAGCCCACCGAGCGTGTCCGGCGGGATGGGCGGTGCCGTCCGAGGCTCGGGTGACGGAGGTGGCCCCGGCGGCACTCCCGACCTGTCGATCGTCTGCGTCATGGTGCGGTTGATTCCCTGGTGTGCCCGTTGAGAATGCGTTCGGCCAGGGCGTACGGGTCCACCCGGCTCAGATCGCCGTCGAGCTCTCGACTCATTGTCCCCTCATGCAGCGCAATTCGCGCGCGCTCAGCCGCTCGCTCGACCACGATTGCCTCGACCTCCGCGCGCAACCGCGCGATCCGCCGGCGCTCGAGCTCCCCCGACGCGGCAATGGTGTCGCCGTGCCGGTCGATCTCGGCAACGAGATCGTCGACGCCTTCTCCGCTCTCCGCAACGGTGGTGAGGACCGGCGGCGACCATCCGCCGCGAGTGGTGCCATGGCGGACGAGCTCCTTCAGGTCGCGGACGACCTTGGAGGCTCCGGGGAGATCGGCCTTGTTGACCACGAAGATGTCCGCGATCTCGAGAATGCCGGCCTTGATGATCTGGACGGCGTCTCCCGCGCTGGGCGTCGTCACCACGATGGTCGTGTCAGCTGTCTCCATGACCTCGAGCTCGGACTGGCCGACGCCCACGGTCTCGAGCAGGCAGCGGTCGCGACCGGAGGCGTCGAGGAGGCGAATCGCCTCCCGCGCAGCCGCGGCAAGGCCACCCAGATGCCCGCGCGCGGCCATGCTCCTGATGAAGACGCCGGGATCGAGCGTGTGGCGGACCATTCGAACCCGGTCGCCGAGGATCGCCCCCCCGGTGAAGGGGCTCGACGGATCCACGGCGATCACGCCGACGAGGTGCCCGCGAGCTCTCCAGCGTTCGATGACCTGATCGCAGAGGGTGCTCTTGCCGCTCCCGGGGGGTCCCGTAATCCCGACCACTCGGGCGCTCCCGGCCCGCTCGCGTACCTGCCGGAGCAGGTCGGCGATACCCGGATCCCGATCCTCCACCATCCGGATGGCGCGTGCCAGAGCGCGCGTCTCACCGGCCATCAGGCGGTCGGCGAGTTGAGGCTGAGACATCGATCAAAGTCTACCGGCGCCCCGAGTTCATCCTGCGCACCGTAACCCTGACGAAGGCCGAGTTCGTTATAACCCTCAGGTGAGACGTCAACGCGCCTCGCTGCGCCGCCCACGCAAGAGGCGCAGCCGGGTCCTTCTCGGGTTCCTGATTGCAGTCGGCTTCGTGCTGTCCGGGGTTATTGGCGTTGTGGCGTACTTCATGCCCGCAATCGTGACCGCGTTCGAGGACACCGGCCACACCATCGACCGGAGCCTCCAGACCGCCCAGCCCTCGGCTGGCGCATCGGCGTCGGCATCCGCCGCGGCCAGGGCATCGGCGCCGCCGGCGGTGGCACCCCCGGGTCAACCCTTCACGGTCCTCCTGCTGGGCTCTGACAACGACGCCAAGTTCGGCGGCACGGTCCTCACCCAGTCGATGATCCTGGCAAGGGTCAATCCGAAGACCAGGCAGGTCGTGATGGAGTCGATCCCACGCGACCTCTGGGTGCCGCTCTCCACCGGTGGCAGCGCCAAGATCGATGCTGCGTACCTCCACGGCGGCGCCAGCGCCTCGGTCGCCACGGTCGAGGAGGACTTCCACATCCACATCGACCACTACGCGTGGATCGGCTTGCTCGGTCTCGTCAATCTGATCAACCAGGTTGGCGGCATCGACGTGGTCGCGACCAATCCGGTGATGGACGATTTCTATCCGAAGGACCTGACCGGCAAGGACCCCTACGCCTATGAGCGGGTCGCCGTGCTGCCAGGTCCACAGCATATGAACGGCATGCAGGCGCTGATGTATGTGCGCTCACGCCACGGCGATCTGCGCAGCGATTTCGGCCGCTCCCAGCGTCAACAGCAGGTGCTGCTCGCATTGCGTGCCAAGGCGAAGTTGCTCGGCATTGCCGACCTTCCCGACATCGCCACAGCCATGGCCAATGATTTCTCGACCGACATGAGCATCAGCGAGATTGCGTCGCTGCTGCCGATCGCGAGCAGCGTGCAGTTGCAGAACGTGCAGCAGGTAATCCTGGCTTCGCCGTACACGTCCGTCTTGGTGGTGAGCAACCAGGACGCACTCCAACCCAACTGGAATCTCATCCTGCCCCTGACGCACAAATTCTTCCCAGCGGTGTAGGCGACGGCCGTGAAGCGAGCGCTGACCGTCATCCTGTTGCTCGCGCTCATGGCCGGATTCGGTCTGGGTGTGAACCGGTTGATCGCGTCGAGAAAACACAACATCCCGACGGAGTCCAGCGTCTTCATCCCCACCGTGACTCGCCCCAAGATCGTGCTCCCGGGCACGCTGTACCTGGCGCAGAACGGGGACATCTACCGCCTGAGCGACGGGTTCTTCACCGATCTGCACCTGTCGACGGCTTCGGGATCGTGGATGCAGCCGGCGTACGTCCCCAAATCGCAGGACATCGTCGCGGTGCTTCGCGCCGCCGAGTACTCGAACCTCTACCTGCTCAACAGCCAGGGCTCGATCATCCGCCGGCTCAGCAACAACGCCAACGTGCATCTCGACACCGTGTATCTTAACCACTGGATGTTCTATCCGCATATGGGCGCCGACGGTAACACCCTCTATTTCAGCTATGACCAGCCAAAGAATTCGAGCACCCTCGCGGTCGACTTTTCGGTGTGGTCGGGAACGCTCAGCGCCAAGCTTGCGACCGCGCAGCTGACCAACTCCAACCCGTTCACGGGCGGCGACGTCGATCCGACACCGATGGCCAGCGGCACGATCATCTACTCGAAGTACGCGATCGGCAGTGGTAACGCGTACTCGCAGGTCGCATTACAAGGCAAGCCCCTGAGCAGACCGATCATCCTCACCACGCCCGCTCAGGACTGCGGTCAGCCGGCGCCGTCACCTGACGGCACGAAGGTCGCGATGATCTGCATCGGCGGCACCGGATTGCAGAGCACGCGCCTCGAAGTCGCGACCCTGACCGCTGGAAAGCTCGGAACGCCGCAGACCCTGGTGAACAATTGCCTGTGTTCGGCGCCGGTGTGGGCGCCGGACGGGAGCGGGCTCGTCTACTACAACACCGCCGATGCCACCGGCCACTTCGAGCTGTGGTGGATCAAAGGCGCCTGGAGCGCCGCGCCGTCCGCGCCGCTCCAGGTCACGACCAACCTCGATTTCGATGCGTCCTCCCCACCCAGCTGGTCGCCGCTCAGCAGCGTGCCCGTGATGGCGCGCTAGACGTCGAGAACGTAGGGCAATGCCCCGGTCTGGGCCGCGACGTCGGCGAGATCGCCGCTCGATCGTGCGAGCGCCACGACCGCCTGTCCGCGCTGCCTCAATCTCTCAACCAGCGCACGACCGATACCTCTGCTGGCGCCGGTGACGACTGCGATCTGTGTGGTCATGGCCCGCGCCGAGAGACGGCGTTCGAGAAGCCGCTCAGTAGAAGACCTGGGCGAGCTCGTAGAGCTCGCGAGGCACGCGTCGCTGCTCGGCGACGACCGCGGCGATGCTGGAGACGTTGACGGTGCCGTTGGTCACCACCGGCATCTCCCCGAACCGTCCTTCGCCCACAAGGTCGTATGCCTTCGCACCGACGCGGGTCGCCCAGATGCGGTCGTATGCGGTTGGGGAACCGCCGCGCTGGACGTGCCCCAGCACGGTCGCCCGCGTCTCGAGCCCGGTGCGTTCCTCGATGATCCGCGCAAGATTCTCACCGACGCCGCGACGCGACAGCTGGACGTGGCCGAAAGCGTCGCGCGCGCCCTCCGCCTCGTCCTTCGACTGCAGGCCGTCCATCTCCACGCCCTCGGACACGACGATGATGCTGAAGTCGCTTCCCGCGGTCCGGCGGACCTCGAGATGCGCGACAACCTCGTCGAAGGGGACGCTGAATTCGGGGAGGATGATCATGTCGGCGCCGCCCGCCAGGCCGCCCATCACGGCCACCCAGCCGGTGTCGCGACCCATCACCTCGCACACCATCACGCGGTGATGTGAGGTTGCGGTGGTGTGCAGGCGGTCGAGCGCCTCGGTGACCACGCTGACCGCGCTGTCGAAGCCGATGCAGTAGTCGGTGACACTGAGGTCGTTGTCCATCGTCTTGGGGACACCGACCACACGCGCCTGGTGTTCGGCCAGGCGGGCTGCGACACTCAGCGTGTCGTCGCCACCGATGGCGACAAGCGCGTCGAGATGGAGCCTGTCGAGGTTGCGCAACACCTGGTCGATCCCACCGTCGAGCTTCATCGGATTCACCCGTGAGCTGCCGAGCATGGTGCCACCGAGTTGCAGGATGCCCGAGAGCTGGTGGCGCTCGAGGGTGAAGACGTCGCCCTCACCGATCATGCCCGCCCATCCGTTGCGTACGCCGACCAATGTGTCACCGGCGGCGAGTCCTCGCCTGCCGATCGCACGAATCGCGGCGTTGAGACCCGGCGCATCACCGCCGCCCGTGAGGACGGCAATCCTCTGTCCCACAATTCGCCTACCTTTGTGCGGAGCTAGTGACCAAATCCGGGGTCACCGAGGAACGCCTGCTCCTCAGCGCTGCCGAGTATGACGCTCACACCGCCCGGGGCGGCTCGCGCGGGTGTCGCCGGCGGGGTTGTGAGCGCCGCGGTCGGCGCGGGCTCCGTGGTGACGCTCACACCGAAGAACGTCGCCAGCCATTCCGCCGCGGCCGCATCCTTGCCGCCGCTGTTGTCGATCACCTGGGTCACCGTCTGGGTGGGGGCTTTGCCGCCTGCCGTGGTCGAGAAGCCGGCCATTTTCATGAGCGAGGCCCACCTGGTGGTCGCATTGTTGTTGCGGCCACTCGCATTGACGAACGTCACGGGTGCGCCCTCTGCCAGCGCGGCGGGCGCGGGGAAGATGTTCTGCACGAAATGCGTCAGCGACTGGAAGCTCTGGTCGTTCGCGTACAGGTAGTAGCTCCCGCAGTGGGTGGGGTAGCCACAGTCGTAGAGGAAGTTGGTGTCGTCGATGCTGATGTGCTCAACGGTCGCCGGATTGACACCGTTCACCAGTCCGTAGAGGGATTCGGCGTCGCCGATCGTCAGGTCGGTGAGCACGTTGTTGCCCAGGGCGTTGATGACATCCGGCAACTTGCCGAAGCCGCCAACGCTCTCGATCTGCGCCTTCAGCGCGACGATGATCTGCTGCTGGCGGCGACTCCGAGCGAAGTCCGATCCTTGCCCATTGTTGCCGTGCCGCGACCGCGCATAGATGAGCGCCGTCGCCCCGTTCATGTGCTGCAATCCTGCCTTGAAGCGAACCGTCTCGTAGCCGCAGTTGCCGAGGGCGCATTCGCCGGCGGGGTACTGGTAGTCCGTGAATCCTGCCGGGACATCGATGTTGATGCCGCCGACCGCATCGACGGCCTGCTTGAACGCGTTGAAGTCGACACCCACGAAGTAGTTGATGCCGATGCCGAGCAGATGCGCGATCAGCGGGTCAGCGACGGCAGCGCCCGCGTCCACGGCGCTCGCGGGCTGCGGTCCCTCACCGAGCATGCCCGCGGCATAGGCGAAGTTGATGCGCTGCGCGGTCGACTTGCCGTTGCGCAGTGGAATGGTCACGAACCAGTCGCGCGGAAGCGAGATCTCCGCGATCTGCGGTGGATGACCGGCCATCGGCATGATCGAGATCACCATGATCGAATCGGTGAGGAAGGCCCCGGAGTGCTGATCGCCACCGTACCCGTAGAGCACGATGTTGATTCGTTGGTAGTGCTGACGTTCCCGATCGATGGCCGAGCCACCCCCGCCCTGGAGCGCGCCGATCGCCGCGCTGATGGGGTTGGTGTGAAACGTCTTGGCCAGCGCGAGCGAGAGACGAACGCCATAGACGCCACCGGCGACGAGCAGCAGGGAGAACATGACGATGACCGAGACCACGGCACGTTTGCGCGTGATCCAGCCCGGGAGGACGTTGTACCGCGACCGGCGCCGGCGGCGGATGGACGATCTGGTGATTGTTGCCATAGTTGAGGTGTTGCTCTCGATTTCCGAACGGGTGTACTGACCGCCGCACAGTCGGTGCGGGGCCGGCGCGCCACGGTGGGCTTCCTGTCTGGGGAACGCTGAAGATCAGCATGCGGTTACCCGCCGAGGAGAACAAGGGTACCCCACGACCAACGCTGTGGACCCGACAGTGGCATCATCAGCGGCCATCACCGGGACGGAGGAATGAGGGTGCGCGCACAGCAGGTTCAGGGCCTCGACGGCCCAGCCGGACTGCGTCTGGTCGAGGTCGACGAGCCCGAGGACGCGGGCCGCGTGGTCATCGACGTTGCAGCCGCGGGGGTGAGCTTTCCTGATCTCCTGCTCACTCGAGGCGAATATCAGATGAAGCCACCCCTGCCGTTCGTGCCGGGGGTGGAAGTGGCGGGCCACGTCCGTTCCGCGCCTCCGGGATCCGGGTTCAAGGAAGGTGATCGGGTGATGGCCTTCACGATGCTCGGCGGTTTCGCTGACGTCGTCGTCGCCGAGCCGGCGCTGACCCTCGCCATCCCCAACGGGCTGACGATGGAAGCGGCGTCCGGGTTTGTCATGAACTATCACACGGCGCATTTCGCGCTGGCGCGGCGGGGGCGCATCCTGCCCGGCGATCGCGTCGCCATCCACGGAGCGGCGGGCGGGGTGGGCACGGCGGCGATCCAGGTTGCTCGGGGGCTCGGCGCCGAAGTCATCGCCATCGCCGCTGGTCCCGACAAGATGCACATCGCCGAGCGCGCAGGGGCGCACCGGGTGCTCGACGCCGAGGGGGACTGGGTCGCGGCGCTGCGAGCCCAGAACGACGGTCTTGGTGTCGACGCCATTTTGGACCCGGTGGGCGGGGAGCGATTCGACCAGAGCGTTCGATGCCTCGCGCCCCAGGGCCGCCTCATCGTCGTCGGGTTCACGGACGGTCGCATTCCGAGCGTCCAGGTCAACCGCGTTTTGCTGCGCAACATCGACATCGTCGGCGCCGCGTGGGGCGCATTCCTCGCCGTCGAGCCCGCAGTGTTCTTCGAGACGCAGCTCGCGCTCAACGCCATGATCGATGCAGGCACCGTCGCCCCGATCGTGGGGGCGACGTACCCGCTCGAGCAGGCAACCGCGGCGCTCAACCTCCTGGGTCAGCGGCAGGCACGGGGCAAGATCATTCTCACCATGTAGCGCAGCAAGACACGTCAAGGGAACGAGTGGGCACATCTGGACGGCCATCCTCGCCAAGAGTCCTCGTGTTGCTGGCGTTCATCGTCGTGATGGTCGGCGGGGTGTCCTGGGTCGTGACGGAAGCAGGCCGCGAGGCTCCCGCACCAACGCACGGCGCCTCCCCAGCCAGCTCCTCGCCGGCGCTCACGCCGGGACCAACACCAAACCCGTTGATGTGCTTGCCCGACCAGCTGCAACTGGTCGGCGCCTCCAATGCCTGCGTGTCTTTAGACCTGAGGACCCGTTCCTGTGACGTGACGCAGGTGGGAATGGACGCCACCTTCTACCTGTCAGATGGTGTGCATACGTACGAGCTGGAGCTCGGCATCTCGACATACTCGGGGCCGGGGAGCTACCAGCTGAGCTCTGGGGCTGCGCAGGTCGATGTTCGTGACGACATGAACGCCGACTGGCGCTCGGTGGCCGGAGAACTCGACGTCATCAGTTCCAAGCGACCGTCGGGAACCGTGTACGCGAACCTCGAGCCCTGGGTGGGCAACATCTCCGCCCTGCCGCTCAGCGTGCAGGGATCCTGGAGTTGTTGATACGCCGGCGCACGCTCGTACTCTGGCTCGTTGGGTTCGTGGTCGCGTTCGGCGGCGTCTCGTGGATTGTGACCGGCGGAATCGGTCGCCAGAGCGCGCCCCACCCCGCTACGCTCACACCGGGATCAACACCCGCGCTCGAGGACTGCAGTTCCGAGCAGATACAGCTCGTCGGAGTCTTCAACGACTGCACCTCGATCGACCGAACGTCAGTCGATAACTGTGCGTTGGCGCCGCAGACGTTTTCTGCCGCCTTCAAGCTCGTTGGCGCTCGACACGATTTTGTCCTGTACCTTTCTGTCTCTCATACGTACCCGGAACCCGGAGATTACTTTCTGGCGACCGGGGGAGACGACTCTCCAGTGCCGGGTCCCACGCTCAGCGTCGACGGACCGTGGCGTTGCTGACAGGTAAGGTAAAACTGGGATGGTCTACGAGTCGCGCAGGAGGTCCCGCGCGATCACGACACGCTGGATCTGGCTGGTCCCCTCGTAGATCTGGGTGATCTTGGCGTCACGCATCATCCGCTCGACCGGGTACTCGTTGACGTATCCGTAGCCACCCAGGATCTGCACTGCGTCGGTGGTGACCTTCATCGCCGTGTCAGCCGCCAGCAATTTCGCGATCGCGGCGAAGTGGCCGACGTCGGGGCTCTTGTCGTCGATCAACTGCGATGCCCAGTAGACCATCGCACGAGCGGCGGCAGTCTGCGCCTCCATGTCGGCCACCATGAACTGAATGCCCTGGAACTCGGCGATCGCCTTGCCGAATTGCTGGCGCTCCTTGGCGTAGCCGACCGCGTAGTCGAGCGCTCCCTGGGCGATGCCCAGTGCCTGCGCTGCAACGCCCGGCCGGGAACGGTCGAGCACCTTCATCGCGATTCGAAAGCCCTCGCCCTCTTCACCGAGGCGGTTCGCAGCCGGGACGACCACCTCATCGAACTGCAGTTCCGCCGTGTTGCTGCCGCGAATGCCGAGCTTGCCGTGGATCGTGTTCGCCGTGAATCCCTTGAGATGCTGGGCATCCTCGAGGACGAACGCGCTCACCCCTTTCGCACGCTCGTTCGGGTCGGTCTTGGCGAAGACGGTGATGGTGTCGGCGACGCCACCCGCCGTGATCCAGATCTTGCTGCCGGTGATGACGTACTCGTCGCCATGCCGCTCCGCGCTCGTCTGCATCCCTGCCGGGTCGCTGCCCGCGCCGGGCTCGGTGAGCGCGTAGGCCCCGAGCTTCGCCCCGCTCGCCAGGTCTGGAAGGAGGCGTGCCTTCTGCTCGTCGGTGCCGGCGATCATCAGAGGGTACCCGGCGAGCGCCTGGACCGCGAGGATCAGCGCGCTCGTCGCGCACACCTTGGCGACCTCCTCGATGGCAACGTTGAGCGTCAGCGCACTGCCCGACAGGCCGCCGTACTCGGGTGGGAAGGGCAGGGCGAAGAGATCGTGTTTGCGGAAAAGATCGACCACATCCCATGGGAATTCACCGCTTCGGTCGATCTCGGCGGCGCGCGGCGCGATGCGGTCGCGAGCGATATCGCGAACGGTGTCGCGGATCATGGTCTGCTCTTCGTTGAGACGGATGTCCATGCGCCTGATGCTACCAAGCCACCACGGGTGAGTCCTCCGGGCCGGCGCCAGGTCAGTCGCGCAGGAGATGACGGGCGATGACCACGCGCTGGATCTGGTTTGTCCCTTCGTAGATCTGGCACGCCTTGGCGTCGCGGAAGCGCACCGCAGCGGAATGATCGTCCGCCCCCGACTCCGGGGCGCAGAGGTCGACGGCCGACTGGGCCACGGCCACGCACGTGTCCGTCGAGTACAACTTTGCGATCGCGGCGTCGAGGGTCACGCGCTCGCCGGCGTCCACGAGCGCGGCCGCATAGCGAGTCAGCTGGCGGGCTGCGCTGGTGCGGACCTCCATGTCCGCCAGCGCCGGCATGTCCGTCGCCGATCCGCCCTCACCGCGCCGGCGCGACGCCTCGACGGCGGCGTCGAGCGCCCCCTGCGCAATCCCCACCGCCTGCGCGGAGATGCCGACTCGACCGCTGTCCAGGGCCGACATCGCAACCGTGAACCCCATACCCTCGTCGCCGAGGCGATTCGCTGCAGGAACGCGCACGCCGTCGAGCACGAGCTCCCCCGTCCATGAGCCGTGCAGTCCCATCTTGGAGAGCGGCATGCCGGTGGTGACGCCGGGCCACGCAGCCTCGACGAGAAACGCGCTCACGCCGTGCGGACCGTCGCCGGTACGCGCCATGACGATGTAGAGATCGGCATCACCGGCGCCGGTGATGAAGGCCTTGGCGCCGTCGAGCAGGTAGCTGTCGCCGTCACGCACTGCGCGAGTCCGCAAGGCCACCGCGTCGCTGCCTCCGGCAGCTTCGGTCAACGCGAATGCCGCGAGCCATTCGCCCGCCGCGAGCCTGCGCAGGTACCTCGACTTCTGGTCATTATTGCCAAAAACGAGCAGCGGCTCGGTGCCGACCGAGAGATGCACATCGAGGATCACCGCACAGCTGGCGTCGGCGCGCGCCACCGCTTCGATGAACTCGATGAAGTCACTGTGGCTCGCACCCGCACCCCCGAATGCCGGAGGGGTGAGGATGCCCGCGAGACCAGCCTCACCCGCCGCTTCGACAATCCGCTTGGGGGACGGGCCCGCACCGCGCGCCATCGTCGGGGCGATCGGCGTGACGACCGCGTCGACAAAGCCCGTGATGCGGGCGGCGAGTCCCGCCTGATCGATGTCAGTCGACACGGACGAGCGTGGCTTCGCCCTGCGCGATCCCGCTGCAGATCGCCGCAGCTCCATGGCCGCCACCCCGTCGCCGGAGCTCGTAGAGCAGCGTCATCAGGATTCGGGCGCCACTGGCGCCGATCGGGTGGCCGACGGCGATCGCGCCGCCCTTGACGTTGACGCGGTCGGGATCGATCTCGAGCATCCGGGTGCTGGTGATGGCGACCGCCGCGAACGCCTCGTTGATCTCCACCAGCTCGAGCGCGCCGGCGTCCACCTCACCGCGAGTCTTGGCGAGCGCTGCCTCGACGGCCAGGGCCGGCACCGTCGCCAGGTAGGGATGTTCAGCCGCCGACTCGCCGTACGTGAGCCAGGTTCCGAGCGGGACGAGCCCTTCGGCGCGCGCCCGTTCGGCGCTCATGAGCAGGATGGCGGTCGCACCGTCGTTCATCCCCGGCGCATTGCCTGCGGTGATCGTGGTCCCGTCCCCGAACGCCCCTCGGAGGGCGGCAAGCTTCTCAATGGTCGTGTCCGCGCGCGGTTGCTCGTCGCGTCCGACAGTGGCGCCGTTGACGCTCACCGGCACGATCTCGTCAGCGAACCAGCCGGCCGCAAGCGCAGCCTGGTAGCGCACCTGGGACCGAAGCGCCCAGGCGTCCTGGTCCTCGCGGCTCACGCCGAGCTCCGATGCGACATCGCTGCCGTGTACGCCCATGAGCACGCCGTCAACGGGGCAGCAGAGGCCGTCGCGCATCAAGCTGTCGACGGCGACGCGATCCCCGAAGCGGCTGCCGAATCGATGGTCCTCGAGGAGATACGGCGACCGCGACATCGACTCCATCCCGCCGGCAACGACGACGTCCGCCTCGCCGGAGCGTATGAGCACGGCACCGAGATTCACCGCTTTCAGCGCGCTTGCGCAGACCTTGTTCACCGTGAACGATGAGACGCTCGCCGGGAGCCCGGCGCGCAACCCCGCCTGACGCGACGGCACCTGCCCCTGGCCGGCCGGGAGCACCATCCCCATGATCAGCTGATCGACCTCCGCGGGATCGGTGCTCGTGCGCTCGAGAACCTCGCGAATGACCCGCGCTCCGAGATCGACGGCGGGCACCGACGCGAGCGCTCCGCCGAGCTTGCCGAAGGGTGTGCGCGCCGCGGCGACGATGACTGCCTCAGTTGCCACGGTCGGCCTCCAGCACTTCGTACGGGCGGAGCAGGTGCCGGGCGATCAGGATGCGCTGCACCTCACTGGTCCCCTCACCGATCTCGTTGATCTTGACGTCACGATAGAGGCGCGCCACCGGCGACTCCTCCATGAACCCCATGCCGCCGTGGATCTGCACCGCCTGGTTCGCGCACGCCGTGGCGACCTCCGACGCGTGCAGCTTTGCCATCGATGCCCAGGGTGCCGCGCTCTTCCCCGCATCGATCGCCGCAGCCGCCCGCCACGTCATCAGCCGCGCCAGCTCGATCTGCGTGCCCATGTCGGCGAGCTTGAACTGCGTCGCCTGGAAGGTCGCGATCGGCACGCCGAACTGGCGACGCGCGGCCGAATGGGCGAGCGATGCGTCGAGGCACGCCTGGGCCACGCCGACCGAGAGCGCCGCGATCGCAACACGTCCGCCTTCGAGGATCTGGAGGAACTGGGTCAATCCCTCACCGACAGCGCCGATGAGGTTGCCCACCGGTACCCGGCAGTCCTCGAAGATCAGCTCGCGTGTGTCGGACGCGTGCCATCCGAGCTTGCGGTACTTGGGAGCCTGCGAGTATCCGGGGGTCCCCTGCTCCACAGCGATGGTGCTGATCTCCTTGTGGCCGTTCTGGGAACCTGTGATCGCGGTGATGGTCACCCCGGCGCTGATGTCGGTCCCGGCGTTGGTGATGAAGGCTTTCCGGCCGTTGATGACCCAGTGATCCCCGTCACGCACAGCCCTGGTCTGGGTGGCGGCGGCGTCCGACCCCGCGTCAGGCTCGGTGAGCCCGAATGCCCACAGCTGCTGGCCGGCCATCAACGGAGCCAGCCAGCGCTGCTGCTGCTCCCGCGAGCCGAATCGGACGATCGGGGAGATTCCCAATGAGACCGCCGCCTCGAGCGTGATCGCGCAGCTGGCATCGGCTCGAGCAATCTCCTCCATGGCGAGGCAGTACGAGATGAAGTCTCCACCCGCGCCACCGATCTCCTCAGGGAATGGGAGCGCGAAGAGACCGAGCCTGGCCATGCCGGCGACCAACGGGTAGGGAAACTCCCCCGTCTCGTCGTAGTGGGCTGCTGCTGGCGCGATCTCCGCCTGCGCGAAGTCTCGAACCACGTCGCGAATGTGACGCTGCTCGTCGCTGAGATCGAAGTTCACTCGAGCCTCACGGTAGCGCGGCGGGATGGGGTCGAGGCAGCATCGTATGTAAAGCACGCTTGACATCTCCAGGAGGTGTCAAGCAAGCTTTACATCATGCGCAACGACGTCCGGGAACGAAGGTCAGCACAGGGCCTGTCGCAGGGAGATCTCGGTGACGCGCTCGGAGTCTCACGGCAAACCATCAACGCCATCGAGACCGAGCGCTACACACCCTCCTTGCCGCTCGCCATGGGGCTGGCCCGGTTCTTCGGCACCAGCGTGGAGGAGGTATTCCATGTCGACGACAACGGAAGGAAAGCGTGACGTGATGCACTCGAAGTGGACCATCCCGGCCTTCAGCGTCGCGATGGGCGTCGTGCTCCTCGGCGCGAACATCGCCGGCCACCAGCTGGTGCTCGGGCTGTGGAGCCTCGGGATCATGGTGTTGTTCGGCGCCGCAGTGCTTCTTGGTGGGCGAAGCGAGACCGTCCGTGGTCTGCGCGGTGACGGCCGCGACGAGCGGTTCGCAATGCTCGACCTGCAGGCGACCGCGATGGCCGGCCTGGCGCTGATCATTGCCGTGATCGTCGCCTTCATCGTCGAGGTCGCGCGCGGCCACAGCGGCGAGCCGTACGACTGGCTGGGAGCGATCGGCGGCCTGGCATACCTCGCAGCGGTCATCGTGTTTCGCGTGCGCGGTTAGCGGCGCGCGCGTTCAGCGAGAGGTCGCTCCGAGCCTCGCCGCGGTCAGGCGCACGACATCCTCGATGGTGTCGGCGATGTCCGCGCCGGCCGCGGTGAGTGCGTCGAGCTTGCTCTGCGCACTGCCGGTCGTACCACTGATGATCGCGCCGGCATGGCCCATGCGCTTGCCCGGAGGCGCGGTGCGCCCCGAGATGAACGCCACCACCGGCTTGTCGAAACCAGTCTCGTGAATCCAGGCAGCAGCGGTCTCCTCGTCGGACCCGCCGATCTCGCCGATGAGCACCACCGCGCGGGTCTCCGGGTCGTCCGCGAAGAGGTGCAGCACGTCGGAGAAGCTCAAGCCCATCACCGGGTCTCCGCCGATCCCGACAGACGTCGTCTGTCCCATCCCGCTTTGACTGAGCCCCTGGATGACCTCATAGGTCAGGGTGCCGCTCCTCCCGACGATGCCCACCGGCCCCGGCGCGTTGATGTGGTTCGGGATGATCCCCACCTTGCACTGCTCCGGGGTCACGATTCCCGGGCAGTTGGCGCCGAGGAGGTGGTTGCCCGTGCGGAGCACGAACTCGCGGGCGCGAACCATGTCCAGCACCGGGATTCCCTCGGTGATGCAGACCGTGAGCCTGACCCCGGCGGCGGCCGACTCCATGATCGCGTCGGCGGCGAACGCGGGCGGGACGAAGATCCCGGAGACGTCGGCGCCGGTCGCGGCCACAGCGTCAGCGACTGTGTCGAATATCGGGACGCCGTCCTGGTCGGTACCACCCTTGCCGGGCGACACCCCGGCGACGACGTTGGTGCCGAAGGCGCGCATCTGCGCGGTATGGAAACTCCCCTCGCGGCCGGTGACGCCCTGGATGAGCACACGGCTGCTCCGATCGACCAGCAGGCTCACGTCTGATCCCTCGTGAGGGCGACGATCGTCGCGGCGGCCTCGGGAGCGCTCTTCCCCGGGACGATGCCCGCCTCCTCGAGCAGACGCCGGCCCTCCTTCTCCATCGTGCCGGTCATCCGCACAACCATCGGCTTGGTGATGTGCAGCTGGTCGCGGGCGGTGATGATCCCGCGGGCGACCTCGTCGCCACGGGTGATGCCCCNNGTCGAGCAGCACCATCTCGAGGGCGTCGCGCACGCGCTCGGCGCTGGCCCCTCCGCCGATGTCGAGGAAATTGGCGGGCTCACCCCCGTGCTGCTTGACGAGATCGAGCGTGTTCATGGTCAGGCCCGCGCCGTTGCCGATGCAGCCGATGTCACCGTCGAGATGTACGTACGTCAGACCACGCTTGCGTGCCTCGACCTCGAATGGATCGTCGCCGGTTCGACCGTCGTCACCGCTCTCGTCGCGAGCGAGCTCTTCGCCAACGTCCTTGTGCCGGTAGTGGGCGTTCTCATCGATCTCGAGCTTGCCATCCGCGGCGACGAGCATCCCTTCAGGGGTGAGCACCAGAGGGTTAATCTCACAGGTCAGCGCATCGAGTGACGTGGCGACCTGGTAGAGCTGCGTGGTCACTCCGACGAGGGCGCTGACCAGCTTCGGCACCCGGTCGCGAAGCTCGGGCGCGTGGGCGAGTCCGGCGAACGCCAGTTGCCGGATCTCGTACGGCTGCGGGCCGGCGAATGGATCGGGCCACAGCTTGGCGATCCGCTCCGGCGCTTCGACAGCGACCTGCTCGATCTCCATGCCGCCCGCCGCTGAGAAGATGATCACGAGACGGCGGCGATCGCGATCGAGGGTGATACCGAGATAGAGCTCGGCCTCGATGGTCAGACCGGTCTCGCACCAGACGCTCCGCACCGGGTAGCCGCGGATGTCCATGGCGAGGATTCGAGCGGCTTCGCGTCGCGCTTCCTCTGGCGTGTCGACGACGGCGATGCCGCCTGCCTTGCCCCGCCCACCGATCGGCACCTGGGCTTTGACGGCGATCCGTCCGAGCTCACGAGCAACGGCGGCCGCGTCGTCGGGGGTCCGCGCCAGCCGGCCGGGCGGGACCGGGATACCGGCGGCGCCGAACCGCTGCTTGGCCTGGTACTCGAGCAGCTTCATCGGCCGCAACTCACACGGCAAGCATGGCGGCTCATCGGCGTGGCGCGATCCGATCGAGCTCGGCGAGGTCGTCGGCGCTCGGGCGCCAGCGTCCTGCCTGAGCATTGGCACGCACCTGCTCAGGCGACATTGCCCCGGCGATCACCGAGACGACCTGCGGCTGCGCCGCGAGACCCCCGATCGCGACATCGAGCACGGTGACGCCACGCTCGCGAGCGAACCCTTCCAGGGCTTCGACGACGTCGAAATTGAGGTCGGTCAGCCATCGAGCGGGGTTGGCACCGGGCACGGCGGCGAGGCGCGTTCCCGGAGCGGGCGGCTGGCCGCGACGGTGCTTCCCGGTGAGCAGACCGTTGGCGAGCGGGCTGTACGGGATCATCCCGACGTCGACGTGGGCGCACGCGGGGATCACAGCACCCTCGACCCAGCGTTCGAGCAGGCTGTAGGCGTTCTGCGCGGTCACGAACCGGGTCAGACCCCTGGTCCGGGCCATCCAGTCAGCATCCACGATCTGCCAGCCGATGAAGTTCGACGAGCCGGCGCAGCGGATCGTGCCCTCGGCCACCAGCTCGGTCAACGCCTCGAGCGTCTCCTCGATCGGCGTCTCCGGGTCCGGAGTGTGCAGCTGGTACAGGTCGATCCAGTCGGTGCCGAGCCGCCGAAGACTGGCCTCGACGGCGGTGCGGACGTATCCTCGCGAGCCGCCACTGTGCCCCGGACCACCAGACGAATGGCCGAATTTGGTGGCCACAACGGCCTCCTCGCGACGCCCTTTCAGGGCTGCGCCGAGCATCTCCTCACTCTGTCCGCCGCCGTAGATGTCGGCGGTGTCGAAGAACGTGATGCCCTCTTCCAGCGCCGCGTGCACGATGCGCATGGTGGCATCTGCGTCAGCGCGGCGGCCGAAGTTGTTGCAGCCGAGCCCGACGACCGTTGCCTGGAGCACTCCTCCGCCGAGCGGACGAGTCTCGAGATCGCTCACGTCGACAGAGTACGCAAAGCATGTCTCTCCACCGCAGCCGGAGGCTGCTAGGCTGACCCGGTTGGCAAGACGCGTCGTCGGGACTCCACCAGACCAAGAGCCGGCGCCCGAGCCGGCTGAACCTCGCCCCGGGGCGGCTGCCGACCGCGTCGCCACCGAACCGCAGACGACCTCGCGTCGGGACGGCGTCAACGTCGTTTCGGTGCGCACGCTCGTGACCGCGGCGCTGATCGTCCTCGGCATCGTTGCCCTGGTCGCGTTCCTCGCCACCATCATCGGCATCGTCCTGGTCGTGCTGGTCGCGATCGTCTTCGCCGAGGGAATCCGGCCCCTGGTTGCTGAGTTGCAACGCCGGCGAATTCCTCGCGCGGCCGGCATCCTGATCGTCTATATCGCGGTCCTTGCGTTCATCGCGGTCATGGTGCTGCTGCTCGTGCAGCCGATCGTCAGTGAGGCGTCGTCGCTCGCCAGGAATTTCCCCGCCTACCAGGAGGATTTTCTGCGCTGGTTCACCGGTGTCGAGCAGCAGTTCCACTTCAATGTCGACGTCGCCAAGCAGGTGAGCTCGGTCATCGGCGCCGCGCAGAACGTGCTCTTCGCAATCGGCGGGACGATCTTCAGCATCATCGTCGACTTCGTGCTGGTGCTCGTGGTCGGCTTTCTCTGGCTGGTGAGCAGCGACCGGCTCAAGGTATTCACCGTCGATCTCTTTCCCGAAGCGCATCACGAGCTGATCGTCGACATCTTTCGAGAGATGGGATTCCGCATGGGCGGTTTCCTTCGCGCGGTGGCGATCAACAGCCTGGCAGTCGGGCTCGTCGTCGGGGTCGCGTGCTGGCTCATGGGCCTCCCGGACCCGGTCATCCTCGGCATCTTCGCCGGGCTGACCGCGGCGATTCCGATGGTGGGCGGGATCGTCGGTGTGATCCCAGCTGTGCTCCTCGGCTTCACGATCAGCCCGGCGTACCCGATCCTGGTGCTCGCAGTGCTCCTGGTCATCCAGCTCGTCGACGCGAACACCGTGGTCCCGATGGTGATGAACCGCGTGGTTTCCCTGCCGGCGCTCGGCGTCGTGCTCGCGCTTCTGGTCGGTGGCGCCGTCCAGGGCTTGATCGGCGCGTTGCTGGCCGTCCCGGTGGCGGCGGCGTTGCAGGTGCTCCTGGTGCGCGCTGCAGTGCCGGCGATCCATCACGCGCAGGGGCGAACCGACCTGGCCTACGCCAAGGCCTATGTCCCGCTGTCCGACGGGCTGAAAGACTCCGCTCCCCGAACCGGCGGGCGGCGAATCAATCCGCGCTGACCGTCAGAGCGGGATGTTGCCGTGCTTGCGTTGCGGCGTTTGTACCTTCTTGTCGTACGCCATGCGCAGTGCGGCAATGAGCGCTCCGCGTGTCTGCCGCGGCTCGATCACGTCGTCGACGTAGCCTCGCTCGGCCGCGTAATACGGATTCGCGAACTGCTCGCGGTATTCCTCGATCAGCTGTTCTGACCGCTGCTTCGGATTCGCAGCCTTCGAGATCTCGCGCTTGAAGATGACGCTCACTGCACCCTGCGGTCCCATCACCGCGATCTCCGCGGTGGGCCACGCCACGTTGTAGTCGGCGCGGATGTGCTTGGAGCACATGACGTCGTACGCGCCACCGTAGGCCTTGCGAGTGATCACGGTGAGCTTGGGAACCGTCGCCTCGCAATACGCGTACAGCAGCTTGGCGCCGTGCCGGATGATGCCGCCGTACTCCTGGTCGGTCCCCGGAAGGAAGCCCGGAACGTCGACGAAGGTGACCAGCGGCACGTTGAACGAATCACAGAAGCGCACGAAGCGCGCCGCCTTGTTGGACGCGGAGATGTCGAGCGCACCGGCAAGCACGCGCGGTTGATTGCCGACCACACCGATCGGGTGCCCGTCGAGCCTCGCAAAGCCACAGATGATGTTCTCAGCGTGGTACGGCATCACCTCGAGGAACCGGCCGTCGTCGACGACGCGGGTGACCACGCTGCGCATGTCGTAGGGCTGATTCGGGTGGTCGGGGATGATCGTCTGGAGCTCACCATCCTCGCGATTGGGATCGTCGAGGGTCGGGCGGTATGGCGGCTTCTCGCGGTTGTTGGGTGGCAGATACGAGAGGAGCTCACGCATCTGCGCGAAGGCCTCGTCCTCGGTGTCGGCGATGAAATGGGCGACGCCGCTGCGCTGGTTGTGCACGTCCGAGCCACCGAGCTCCTCGAACGTCACGTCCTCACCGGTCGTGACCTTGATGACGTCGGGGCCGGTGATGAACATGTACCCGACCTTGCGTACCATGAAGATAAAGTCGGTCATCGCCGGCGAGTACACGGCGCCCCCCGTGCAGGGTCCAACGATCAACGACAGCTGCGGGACGACGCCGCTCGCCTCGACGTTGCGATAGAAGATCTCGGCATATCCGGCGAGCGAGACAACGCCCTCCTGGATGCGAGCACCGCCGGAGTCGTTGATGCCGATGCAGGGGCAGCCCGTGCGCAGCGCGAGGTCCATGATCTTGGTCACCTTCTCCGCGAAGACCTCGCCGAGCGAGCCGCCGAACACCGAAGCGTCGTGACTGAAGACGAAGACCTGGCGGGCTTCGATGGTTCCCCAGCCGGTGATCACCCCGTCGCCACGAATCCGGCGCTCGTCCATGTCGAAGTTGGTTGTCCGGTGCAACGCGAACATGTCGAGCTCGGTGAAGGAACCAGGATCGAGCAGACGGTCGATGCGCTCGCGCGCCGTGAGCTTGCCTTTGGCATGCTGCGACCGCTCCGCCGCGCCGCCGCGGTGCACCGCGTCGTAGCGGCGCTTGCGCAGCATGTTGATCTTCTTTCCCGTGCCCCCGCTGGATCCGCTCACGGACCCGCCCTCGGCGTCCACGGGATTTGGGACGTGGGCGGGTGCGACGGCATCACTCGCTCCGACGGGGGGAACGCCTCTGCGCGCCTGCCTGGTCACGCTGTCAGGCTACCAGGGGACTCCATCGGGCCTCGGTTCACACAACGACCGAAGGACGGTAGACGCCGAAGATCTCGCGAAGCACGCCGCAGACCTCCCCGACCGTTGCCTTCGCCTCGAGTGCGGTGCGCATCAGGGGCAGGAGGTTGTCCGTCCCCTCCGCGCCGGCGCGGAGGCCATCGAGCGCCCGGCTCACGGCGAAGTCGGACCGGCCGGCGCGCATGGCCGCCAGCCGCTCGATCTGCGCCGCCTCGAGGGCTGCGTCGATGTGCAGGATGGGCACCGCCGGCTGCGATGTCTCGGTGAAACGGTTGACGCCGACGATGACGCGCTCACCGGATTCCACCAGTCGCTGGTGGCGGTATGCCGACTCCTGGATCTCCTGCTGGTAGAACCCTGCCTCGATCGCCGCCACCGCGCCTCCCTGGTGCTCGACTCGGTCCATGAGGGCTCGCGACGCATCGATGAGATCGTGGGTCAGGGCCTCAACCAGATGCGATCCTCCGAGGGGATCGGTGACCTTGGCAGCGCCCGTCTCGTGCCCGATGACCTGCTGGGTGCGCAGTGCGATCTCGGCCGCCTGCTCGGACGGCAGAGCCAGCGCCTCGTCGTAGCTGTTGGTGTGCAGCGACTGTGCTCCACCGCAGACCGCAGCAAGCGCCTGCAGCGAGACGCGCACCACGTTGTTGAGCGGCTGCTGTGCGGTGAGCGTCGCGCCGCTGGTCTGTGCATGAAACCGCAGTTGCAGGCTGCGCTCCCCAGATGCTCCGAAGCGGTCACGCATGAGCTCCGCCCAGATCGCGCGGGCTGCGCGGAATTTTGCGACCTCCTCGAAGAAGTCGTTGCTGACGTTGAAGAAGAAGCTCAGCCGCGGAGCGAAGTCCTCGACGTCGAGGCCGGCATCGATCGCGGCCTGGACATAGGCGACGCCGTTGCTCAGCGTGAAAGCGATCTCCTGCGGCGCCGTCGCACCCGCCTCTCGGATGTGGTATCCGCTGATGCTGATGGTGTTCCAGCGCGGGAGCCGTTGCGCGCAATACGCGAAGGTGTCGGTGACCAGGCGCATCGACGGTCGCGGCGGGAAGATGTAGGTCCCTCGCGCGGCGTACTCCTTGAGGATGTCGTTCTGGATCGTTCCCCCGAGCGAGGATGCGGCGATCCCCTTACGCTCGGCGGCAAGCTCATACAGGAGCAGCAGGATCGCCGCTGGGGCGTTGATGGTCATCGACGTCGTGACCCGGTCCTGGGGGATGCCACGCATGAGCAGTTCCATGTCGTCGAGCGAGTCGATTGCAACGCCGACCTTGCCCACCTCACCGTGCGCGACCGGGTCGTCGCTGTCGTATCCCATCTGGGTGGGCAGGTCGAACGCGACCGAGAGACCGTTCTGTCCGGCGCGGAGCAGATAGTGGAACCGCTCGTTGGTCTGCTCGGCGCTCCCGAATCCCGCGTACTGGCGCATGGTCCAGAGCCGCGAGCGGTAGCCGTCGGCGCGGATGCCTCGGGTGTACGGGTAGTCACCCGGAGGCGGAGATACGCCCGGCTGCTCGACATAGAACGGCTCGAGGGGGATGCCGGACTCCGTCTCGGTGTGCGTGATGGGTTCGGCCCCGGGGTGATCGCTCACGAGTGCGTCCCGGGGCTCTCCTGATCGGGCTGGCACAGCTCGGTGAGCACGCCGTCCGCCGCCGACGGATGGAGGAATGCCACCAGCCGGCCGGCAGCTCCCTTTCGTGGACACGTGTCGAGGAGTTGCAGACCGAGGGCCGCGAAGTGATCGAGGCTGGCCTGAACGTCGTCGACACCGTATGCGACGTGGTGGAGGCCACTGCCCCGCCGATCCAGGAATCCGGCGATCTTCGAGCCGGGCCCGGTGCTGCCGAGCAACTCGATGCGCGACTCGCCAACCTCGAACATGACTGCCTCGATGCCGTCTGAGGCGACCACCTGCCGGTGAGCGGGCGCGGACCCGGTCAGGCGCTGGTAGGTGGCGACCGCGAGGTCGAGGTCGGCGACGGCAATCCCCACGTGGTCGATCCTCGTGAATGTGCTCGCCATCGTCGGCCGAGTATAGGAAGCAATACGGCAACGCGGCGTTCGCTTGCGCGAACTCGATGCTAGCGTCCAGACGCCGTGAGAACCCGTCGCGCGGTCGTCATCGCCACCGCTGTCAGCGCCGTCCTCCTCGCGTATTACGCGATCTCGTGGGCACAGGTGACCCCGGTTCGCGAGCGCGGCACCGACTTCTCAGCCTCGTACGTGGCGGCGCTGCTGCTGCGCGGCGGCGACGGGGCCGACCTGTACGACCAGCGGGTGGAGCATGCACGCCATCTCACGCTCCTGCCTCCCGGCACGGTCATCAACCTCCCATTCATCACGCCGCCCACCACGGCGCTGCTTGCGCTCCCGCTCACCGTTCTCGACCCGGGGCTGGCGTTCCGCGTCTGGTCGCTGATCGAACTCGTCCTCCTGGTGTTCGGCGTGTGGATCGCCATCCGCGCCGGTCCGTGGCCGCCGCGCATCGGCCGGGGTCCACGCACCGCAACGCTCGCAGTCGCCGTTGTCGCAGGCGGAACGTACGCCCTCCTCCTCCTCGGTCAGATCGACGGCATCACGGCACTCGGGCTGGCCGGCGCCTATGCGGCCTGGCGCAAGGACCGGCCGCGTGCTGCCGGGTTCTGGCTGGCGCTCGCCTTCGCCGCGACCAAGCCACACCTGGCGATCGGACTTGGCATCTGGCTGCTAGCCCGGCGCGACTGGCGGGCGCTCGGCGGGGCCGCAGCCGGATGCGCGCTGGTGGCCGCGGTGTCGCTCGTGCTGGTCGGCCCCGGCGGCATCGCCGGCTTCGTGTCCGCCCTGGGCTTCGCGGCCGGCAACACGCCGGGGGCGAGCACCCTCGGGATCCCCGGCTTGGTTGCCTCCTGGGCGGGCAACGGGAGTGCTGCGATGATCATCGGCATTGCCGGCGCGCTCATGGCGCTAGCCGGCTGCGGCGTGCTCGGCGCCCGCTCGCGCGGGCGGCCCGGTGCGCTCGAAGCATCGCTCGCAGGTGCGGCGGCCCTGTCGCTGGCGGCATCGCCGCATCTCCTGCCCCACGACATCGTGATCCTCGCGCCGGCCTTCGCGTGGTGCGTCGCGCGCGCCACTGCGACCGACGCCGGGGAGTGGCCGGGACTGGCGACGATCCGGGTGATCGCGGCCTGGGCACTCCTCGGGGTGCTCACTCTGGTTGACACCGGGAATGCCGCGCCGGCCCCACCCGGTCGGCTCGTTCCCCTCGGGCTCGTGGGGATCGGCGTCGCCGCCCTGCTCCTCTCGGCCACAAGAGCTCGGGCCGGGACTCCAGCGCGGGCCGCCCTGGCTCAGTCCGGAAGCGGCAGGGGCGCGGGCGGGTCGACGGCGTAGTCGTAGAAGCCTCGACCGCTCTTTCGCCCGAGGCGGCCGGCGCTCACCATGCGCTCGAGAATCGCGACGGTGGCGACATCCCCGGGGGCATGATCCCGCTCCATGCGGTCCCTGCGGATCGTCAGGACGGTGTCGAGACCCGAGAAGTCAGCAAGCTCGAACGGTCCCATCGGCCAGTTCAGCCCCTTGCGCACCGCAATGTCGATGTCTGCGGCGGAGGCCACGCCACCCTGGAGGAGTGAGAACGCCTCGCGAGACGCCGCCCCCAGGATGCGGTTGACGATGAAGCCGTCGATCTCTTTCTCCACCACGATGGGTGTCCTGCCCATCCGGCGCGACCATGCCACGGCGCGAGCGCACGTCTCGTCGGAGGTCTCCGGCCCGCGCACCACCTCGCAGAGGTCCATCACCAGGACGGGATGGAAGAAGTGCATGTTGCAGCACAGCTCCGGACGCGCGGTCGCGTCGGCGAGCCGGGAGACGACGATGTTGCTCGAGTTGGTGGCGATGCCCGCACGCGCCGGGAGGTGAGCGTCCAGCTCCGCGAAGATCTCCCGTTTGACGGACGGCAGCTCGACGACGGCTTCGATCGCCCACGCCGACTCCGAGGCGGCGGAGGCGAGGTCGGTCGTGGCCGTCACGCGGCCTGCCGCCGCATCGGCATCGGCCCGGTCGAGCTTGCCCTTCTCCACCCTGCGGTCCAGCCACTGGCGATTCGAGGTCATTGCCCGCTTGAGGTGCTCGGCGTCGACATCAACCAGGGACACGTCGATCCCCTGGAGCGCCGCCTGCTGGGCGATCTGAGCCCCCATGGTGCCCGCGCCGACGACCAGGAGGCGACCCTGGTCACCGCCGCGTGGCACTGAAGGATTCACCCCGTCAGGCCCTCGTCCGGCCACTTGACCGGCACTCGGGTGGTGCAGTTGGTCAGCTCCTGGGAGGCCTTGGTGTATCGCACGATCGTTGGGAAGTCACCCTTCAGCTTCAGGCGGCCGAGCATGATCCCCTTGGTGGCGTCGAGCTCCTTCTGGGCCACCTGCTTCCAGCGCGAGTACGCGCCCGTGATCACGAACTTGGCCTGCTGTGCGTCTTCTCGCGTCCCAACGCGGACGTCTCGGGCCTCGCCGTGCCAGAGATCGAGGAAGACGCCTCGGTCCTCAGGGAAGTTCTTGTCAGGTTCGGCGAGCACCACGAGCCCGACGGAGCCCTCCCAGCCCGCCGCCGCCTGCTTGTACACGGGCGACTTGTTGATCTCGGCCTTGAAAGCCTCGGCCCACTCCGGGCTGTACGCGTCGACGGCGTCGGTGTCTGCCACTGCTGCGCCTCCATGGACGGGTGCTCCCCGAAATTTGGTCGGGCAGCCAAGTGTGCCCCCTGAGATCACCGGCGCGCCACCCACCGCGACGTGGCATCCTCTGGCCATGCCTTACGACCGGCCGGCGCCGATTGACCCTCCATGCTCGCGTTGTGATGGCACGCGGGTCATCCCGTTGACGTTCGGCGACCGCCAGACCGGGTACGACCAGCCAGGCTTCAAGTGCGCCGATTGTGGCGCCCGCTTTCAATCGCTCCGCAACCAGCGGCTGCCCCGCCCGATCTGAGGGCGGTGGGCTCCCTGGGACCTAGACGGGCGGTGAGTCCGTAGCAGGCTCCTTCAGCGCCCGCGCGACGTAGACCGCCACGTCGTCGACCGCGAGGGTTCCGCCGATCTGCTTCGCCGAGATGCCCTCGTCGAACATGGCGAGGCAGAACGGGCACGCGGTCGCGACCTTGGTGGCATGCGTGTCCACCGCCTGGTCGACCCTGCGGTGGTTGACCCGCGGCTGGCCCTCCTCCATCCACATCCTGCCGCCGCCGGCGCCGCAGCACATCCCCTCGCTCTTGCTTCGCGCCATCTCGACCACCTTGAGGCCGGGGATTCGTTCGAGGATCTCCCGCGGCGGCGCGAAGATGTCATTCCAGCGGCCGAGGTAACAGGAGTCGTGATAGGTGATCGTCTCCTCCTGCGCCTTGGCGGCATCGAGCGTGATCCGCCCCTCCTTGAGCAGGCGGTCGATCATCTGGGTGTGATGGATGACCTCATAGTCACCGCCGAAATCGCCGTACTCGTTGGCGAAGGTGTTGAAGCAGTGCGGGCAGGAGGCGATGATCTTGCGCACGTTGTGCCGCTTGAGCACTGCGACGTTCTCCCTGGCGCGCTCCTGGAAGAGGTATTCGTTGCCAATCCTTCGCGCCGGGTCGCCGGTGCACTTCTCCTCGGTGCCGAGGATGGCGAAGTCCACCCCCGCGGCCTGAAGGATCTTGGAGAGTGCTGCGGCGATCGTCTTCGCACGCTCATCGAATGACGCGGCGCAGCCGACCCAGTACAGGTACTCAGCGTCCGGCTTGTCGGCGATGAAGGAGACGCCGAGATCGCGTGCCCAGTCAGCTCGCGACTGGTGGGACAGCCCGTACGGGTTGGCCACGTTCTCGATGTTGCGCAACGCCGATTCCGCCTGCTTCGGGAGGCGCGACTCGTCGAGGACGAGGTGCCGGCGCATGTCCATGATCTTGGGAACGTGCTCGATCAGCACCGGGCACTGATCCATGCACGCACCGCAGGTGGTGCACGCCCAGAGCGTCTCCTCGAGAACCGTGCCACCGATCAGCGGCCGTGTCGCGCCGTCCGGCACGGCGGCGGCGACATCGTCCGGTGAGAGCCACGATGGCTGGAAATGACCCGGAAGATCGTGCGCAGCACCGGGGTGATGATCACCACTCGTCCACATCACGGCGCCGTCGGGTGCGGTGGCGTCAGTGCCCGGTTGGGCCACGTGCGCATCGTGCCTGGTGGCCGCGTACCCACCCGCGAGGTTCTCGTATGCGAGGTCTCGCAGGTCGGTGATCAGCGTCTTCGGCGATAGCGGCTTGCCGGTGTTGTACGCGGGGCAATGCGTCTGGCAGCGCCCGCATTCCGTGCAGGTGTACAGATCGAGCATGTCCTTCCACGAGAAGTGCTCGAGTGCGCCTGCTCCAAAGTGCTGATCCGCCTCATTCTCGGCATTCATCACGGCGTCGATGTCGAGGGTGCGCAGCGCTCCCTTGGGTCGCTCGTTCTTGAACAGGACGTTGGGAACCGAGGTGATGATGTGCAGATGCTTGCTGTAGCCGAGATACACGAGGAATCCAAAGACAAGGGTGAGGTGCGCCCAGAAGAACAGGCCGTGGAGGACGGTCAGCGCCTCGCTCCCCGAGCCGAGCGGCCGGAAGATGCTCGACAGGGCTGACGCGATGGGGCGCCACTGACCAAGCGCTTCCGGTGCGCCCTCAGCGATCCGCGTCGCGTAGTTGAGCTCCATGCAGATGAGCAGCACCGCGATCCACGCGAGGATGAGGATGGCGTCACCACGGTGGCTGCCGCGAAAGCGCGTCGGATTGATGACCAGCCGGTTGAACACGGCCATGGCGATGCCGCAGATGACAACGAAGAAGAACAGGTCCTGCAGGAACGCGATCGCACCGCTCCCGGGGAGCAGGTTGAACTGGAATCCCTGCCAGAGTGCTTCCACGATCCCCTGCGCAATCGCGGTGAGCAGCACCACGAAGCCCCAGAAGATGAACGCGTGCAGCACTCCGGCGAACGGCCATCGCAGCAACCGCCCCTGCGCGACCACGTAGACAAAGAACGCTCGCACGCGCGAGGCGGGATGATCGAGGCGACGCTCGTGCCGCGTGCTGCGCCGCATCTCGCCGAGCAGCTTCCGCCAGCGCAGCCCGCTGGCCGTCAGCGATGCGCCGGCAAGGAGCAACAGGGCGATCGGGCTGAGGATTGCCGTCACGGACGCGGCCACTATCGTCCTTTCCACTCCGGAGGCCGTTTCTGCATGAAGGCCGCGATGCCTTCCTGAGCATCCTCGGAGGAGAACAGCGCGACGAACTCGCTTCGCTCCGCCTCCAGCGCCTCAGCGATGGGCAGCTGCGCTCCGGCGCGCATCGCTCGTTTGGTCGCCGCCAGCGCCAGCGGCGCCCGCGAAGCAAGCAGCTGGCCCCAGCGGTGTGCCGCAGCCGCAAGCTCCTCCGGCTCGACGACCTCGGCAACCAAGCCGATCGCCAGGGCACGCTCGGCGTCGATCGGGTCGCCGCTGAGCAGCAGCTCGGTTGCACGCGCTGCGCCGATGAGCCTCGGCAGCCGCTGGGTGCCACCCCAGCCGGGGATGATGCCGAGCTTGATCTCCGGCTGACCGAACCGCGCGCTGCGCGACGCGAGGCGGACGTCGCATGCAAGGGTCAGCTCGCACCCGCCGCCGAATGCGATGCCGTTGACCGCAGCGATCACCGGCAGGCGTGAGGCCTCGAAGAGGAGGGTAAGGTTGGTCGCCTTGCCGATCGCGTCGGCACCGGCGCCGAAGCCGGTGATGTCCGCACCGGCGGAGAAGAACTTGGGTCCGCTGCCGGTGATGACCAGCGCCCTGCAGGTCTCATCCGCCTCGGCGGCGGCCAGCCCTTCGGCCAGGCCGTTGACTACATCGCCGTTGACGGCATTCACGGGCGGGTGGTCGATGGTGAGCGTGACGACCGCGCCCTCGCGCTCGACGCGGATGACGTCATGGAGAACCTGACCCACGAGCTGTGCCTCCCTCGATGCGATGACGGTTGCATGCGTGATACAGCAAACGGACGTGTGCGCGCCGGGATGCGGGCGCGGCGACGAGTAGAGTGCCGGAGGTGGATCTCCCCCCGCTCGGCGACCGTGTCGAGCCAGAGGCACTTCGTGCATTGAGCGATGACGGCCTCGACGCGTTGGGCGCCGAGCTGCAGGCGACGGAGCGCGCCACCATCGCCGCCATGGCTCCCTACGAGCAGCACCTCCGCGAGATCCGCACCCGCGTCACCGAGCTGGGCACCGAGCGCCGGCGGCGCGAGCGCGCCCAGCAAGTGGCGCAGCGAGCAGGTGTCCGTGAAGCGGCCCGGTCCGGGGGGATGCCCAGCCTCGCCAGCGCCCTGGCGAGCGGTGAGGAGCTGCTCGACGCGGCGACGCCCTTGACTGCCGTGCAGGCGTTCCTCAGCACCGGCGGTGAGGTCGGATTCGGCTTTGCGACGCGACCGGGGACGATGACCTTCACCGATGGTCGCCAGCAACGCATGGCACGCACCTGGGGTGACGCCCGCGAGCTGCACGCGCTCGGCTGGGATCCGGGTGCTCCAGGCGTCCCAGGAGTCCGCGTCCATCTCGCGGGCAGCCGCGTCGAGCGAGTGGTCCCGGCCACGGAGGTGGTGCTCAGCCTCGGCGCCGAGTAGGCCCACGCCAGGCCAGAGGAACCTGACGGCTTCGCGGTCGACGGTGACGCCGACGCCGTGGGCACCGAGCACGTCTCCTTCATTCAAGGCACGACGGTGAGGGCACTGGCTCGCAACGGCGGCGCATCCATCGGGATGTTCGACACCGGCGATTACGTCGCGACGGTCGTGGACCTTTCCACCGGCGCCACAGTTGCGACGGTGCACGACGAGTCGCCCACCGGGTGGCTCTCGGACAACCGACTGCTCGTCTCCCCGCAATATCGAGTCGGAGGGACCTACCTGCTCTCGCCGGCCTTCAACACTCCCACCACGGTGCCGGCAGATCAGCCGACGGGCGCGCTGCCGTAGGGGCTCGACTCGAAGCCGCCGGGACTCCGCGTGGGCGGTGATGCCGGTGCGGGAGCGGGAAGCCGCTGCACGATGACCCTGGCCACGTCGCGCGACACCACGATCGCCGGACGGGTGGCGTCGATGCGGATGAACCGGCGCGGCTGTTGTGCCGCGAGCTGCTCGAATGCCGCCTCCACAGCCGCGTGGAACGTCTCCGGAGCGACCTCGAAGCGATCGAGCGGCAGTTGCTGCGCGCGCTGACGCTGCGCCGCCGTCGATGCCGGGATCGCCAGGTAGAGGGTGAGGTCGGGCCAGACGTCGCCGCAGGCCGCCGCGTGCAATCTCAGGAGGTCCGCCGGTGGGATGCCGCGTCCTCCGCCCTGGTACGCGATGGTTGAATCCGCGTAGCGGTCGGCGATGACCACGGCGCCGCGGCGCAGCGCCGGCAGGATCGTCTCGTGCAGCAGCTGCACGCGCTCGGCGTTGAAGAGCAAGGCCTCAGCCCAGGGCTCGAGCGCAGGTCCGCGCTGATGCTGCAGCACGAAGCTGTGCAGGATCTCGCCGAGCGGCGACTCGTCCGGACGCACCGTGACGACGTCGTGGCCCTGCTGGCGAAGCGCGCCTGCGAGGGACGCGACCTGGGTGCTCTTCCCCGCACCGTCAAGCCCTTCGAACGAGATGAAGAAGCCACGCCAAGCGCTCATGTCAACTGCTACTCCCCCGCCGTCGGGCCCCTCGCCCGAACGGCTCATTCCGAGGGTCGAAGTATGACGAGTCGACGGTTGGGTTCGTCACCGCTGCTGCGCGCCGTCAGTGCGTGCTGTTCGACAAGTTGATGCTGGAGCCTGCGCACGTATGCGTTCTGCGGCGTGAGCTCCACGTCGTTACCGGTTCGTTGCATCTGCTCGATTCCCTCGAGCACGTCCTGCATCGCGGGCTCGGTGTCGTCGGGCGTTTCCGGGGGCGCGTCGACCCCGTAGACGCGAGCGAGCGCACCCTTGATCTGCGCGACGGTGTTGCTGCGCAGCACGTGGATCGGGATGCCCGAAGACTCCGCGGCGCGGACCGGAGAATCGTGACGCCGGTAGTAGTTCTTCAAGGTCAGCACGAGGTCGGCGTCGTCGACGTGGTGCTGGATGCGCACCGGCAGGCGCATCTCACGGAGCGACTGCTCGAGATAGCTGCGCGAGACGCCATACGGGAAGATCGACAGTGGCGGGCCGGGACGCACCGCCGGGGCGGGTGGTTCCCACTCACGCTCGCGCCGCTGCTGTCCGGCGATGTACTCGTCGACGTCGAACTGCCGCCTGCGCTCGCGCGTGCGCCGGCCGCCACGTCCACCACCCGGAAACGGCGCGGGCTCGAAGGGCGACGGGCGGGTTGTCGCCGCGCTCGAATCGACGCGGCTCACGATCGCGCCCTGCTCGTCACGAGTCCGCAGCTGGGGCGGGCGAACCCTGCCACGCAAGGCTTCGTCGACGGTCTCGGCGAGCGGAGCGTGCACGACCACGCGGTCGCGCTCCTGAATCTCGATGAGCACGTCGAAGGTGGGTGGTGACTTGCGCTCGAGCACCGATTTCTGCGTGCCTCGACGCCGCGCCTCCTCGTCGGACAGCGTGACCGTCTGGATGCCGCCGAGCAGGTCGTTGAGCGTGGGGTTCACGAGCAGCGAGTCGATGTTGGAGCCGTGTGCCGTGCCGACGAGCTGGACGCCGCGCTCGGCGATCGTCCGGGCCGCCACCGCCTCCAGCTCCGTGCCGATTTCGTCGATGACGATGCACTGCGGCATGTGGTTCTCGACCGCCTCGATCATCACCGCGTGCTGGAGCGCCGGTGTGCGGACCTGCATCCGGCGCGATCGTCCGATTCCCGGGTGGGGGATGTCACCGTCGCCGGCGATCTCGTTGGATGTGTCGACGATGACCACCCGCTTGCCGCACTCGTCGGCGAGGACGCGCGCGCACTCGCGCAGCATCGTCGTCTTGCCGATCCCGGGAGGGCCGAGCAGGAGGATCGACTGGCCGCTGATGACCATGTCCTTGATGATGTCGATGGTCCCAGTCACCGCGCGGCCGACCCTGCAGGTCAGTCCGACAATCGTCCCCTTGCGGTTGCGGATCGCGCTGATGCGGTGCAGGGTGCGCTCGATTCCCGCCCGGTTGTCGTCGCCGAAGAGACCGACGTGCTCGGTCACATAGTCGATCTCGGCGTTGCCGACGTGGGCGGAGTCGAGGATTGCCTCGCCGTCGGTGAATCGCGCCTCCGGCTCACGGCCGAGGTCGAGGACCACCTCGAGGAGATCGCCCCGTCCCTGAGAGAGACGTTGTACGGCGGACGCGATGCGGGGCGGGAGCGCTGCAAACAGCAGGTTGAGCTCCTCTTCCCATGAAGATCCGTAGGGCATCATCCGGGCGACGATCTCTATCTCCTCGGCGTGGTCGTGGACAGGACGCGGAGCGGAACCGACGGCGACCCTGACGGGATGCTGCGTGCGATCCCGGCGTGGATCAGCACCGGCTTCTTGCGCCTCGACGGCGCGTTGATGCGCACCTTCTCGCCGAATTCGCTGATGAGCAGTAGCTGGGTGCCGTACACCGCGAACCCGCGCACCTGCAGCGCTCGGATGAGCTCGGAGTCGTAATGACGGAGCACGCACGAGGCGGGGCCGGACGGCAGCTCAGCGAGCACCGCGTCGATGATCGCGTCCCGCAACGCTGGATCGTGGCCCTCGCACATCATGCTGAGACTCGCCGGCTGCCCGGCCGTCGGCGGTCGTATGGCCGCCCAGGCAACGATGCCCGGGCGCTCGACGACCAGGTGACGCACGTTGTCCCGGCCGAGTGAGGCGACCAGACCCTGGGCATATCCAGCCTGCCAGGTCTTCAGCGACGGTCCTTCGACATCGGCGACGTGCGAGGGCGTGGTGCGCAGATACAGCAGGTAGATGGCGCCGATGTCGTCCCGTCGAGCCGGCCTGATGAGCGCGGATCGGACCGATTGCTCGAAGTCTGCCGCCGCCTGGTCTCGATACAGGATCTGCTCGGTGGCGAACTGCGTGAATCCGTGCTCGAGGAACACCGGAAGGAGCGGGTGATCCAGCGGCAGGCGCACGTGCACGCGCTGCACGCCGTGTTCGAGCCCGCGATTCCGCACCCCGTCGAGCAGCTCTGCACGCGCGAAGTGACCATGTGCGGTCGTCGATGTGCACAGGTTGAGGATCTGCCAGGAGCGGGGGCGAACCGACAGCGACTGGACCTGGACGAAGCCCACGACGCCTTCCTTCGCGTCTTCGGCGACCAGCATCTCTTCGGACACGTCCGTGATGGGGACGAGCGAGGAAAGCGACTTGGTGAGCGCTTGCCAGAGTCGGAGTAAGGTCGCCTGGGGCACCGGGCTGTCCGGGGTCATCTGGGCGCCGTGGCGTTCGTCCTCGGTTGCCTCCCGGTACAGCTGCTCGATCCGCGCGAGATCGCGAAAGGACGCCGAGCGGATGATCACGCCGCGCTGACCTCGAGTGCGGCAGCTGCGCGCTCCAGGAACAGCTGATGGAGCCGCGGGTCATCGGTCATCTCCGGGTGAAAGCAGAGGCCGAGATGTGGTCCCTGGGCGATGGCCACCGGGTTACCGCCGAAACTGGCGACAACCTCGGCGTCGGGACCGGCGTGCTCGATGCGCGGCGCGCGTATGAAGATGGCGCGGAATGGCGCCACGCCGAGGAGTGCGACGGGAATATCGGCCTCGAATGACTCAACCTGCCGGCCGTAGCCGTTGCGGCGGACGCTGATATCGAGGACGCCCAGCGCGATCTGATCCGGTCTGCCGTCGAGCACCTCACGGCTCATGAGGATGAGACCGGCGCACGTCGAGAGCGTGGGCATGCCGCCTGCGAGACGCTCACGGAGCGGCATCTCGAGGTCGAAGACCTGGAGGAGGCGGCTCATCGTCGTGCTCTCGCCGCCTGGGAGGACGAGCGCATCGACCGACTCGAGTTCCGCGGGTGTGCGCACCGAAGCAGCCTCTGCGCCGCAGCCGCGGAGCGCCGTCAGGTGCTCGCGGACGTCGCCCTGGAGGGCGAGGACGCCTACCCGGAGGATGGTCAATTCCCTCTCAGCGGACGCGCAGGCTCCGTCCCTGGCGGGGCAGGCTTCGCGTCATTCGCACATCCCTAGTGTACGCCCGGCGCCGAGGGCGGGCAGGCCTACCAACCCCGGGTTGCGAGCAGCTCCCCGGCCGGCATGGATGCGACGTCGAGGCCCGGCATCGCCTTACCGAGACCCGCGCTCACTTCGGCGATGACCTCCGGCTTGTCGAAGAACGTCGTCGCGGCGACGATTGCCTTCGCATACGCCTCGGGATTCGTGCTCTTGAAGATGCCGCTGCCGACGAAGTTGCCGTCGCAACCCAGCTGCATCATGAGCGCCGCGTCAGCCGGTGTTGCGATGCCACCGGCGGAGAAGTTGACGACCGGCAGCTTGCCGGTCCTGTGAATCTCCTGAATGAGGTCGAACGGGGCGCCGAGGTGCTTAGCCTCGGCCATCAGCTCTTCGGGCCGCATCGACGCGATGCGCCGGATGCCGCCCTGCACAGCACGCATATGACGGACGGCCTCGACCACGTTGCCGGTGCCCGCCTCGCCCTTGGTGCGGATCATCGCCGCACCCTCGCCGATTCGCCGGAGCGCCTCGCCGAGGTCACGCGCCCCGCACACGAATGGGACATCGAACTGCCACTTGTCGATGTGGTGCTCCTCGTCCGCCGGGGTCAGCACTTCAGATTCATCGATGTAGTCGACGCCGAGGGACTGCAGCACCTGGGCTTCGACGAAGTGACCGATACGAGCTTTGGCCATGACGGGAATGGTCACCGCAGCGATGATCTCCTTGATCAGGCTGACGTCGCTCATGCGTGCGACGCCGCCGTCGCGACGGATGTCTGAGGGTACGCGCTCGAGCGCCATGACGGCGACTGCGCCTGCATCCTCGGCGATCTTCGCGTGCTCGGGCGTGACGACGTCCATGATGACGCCGCCCTTCAGCATCTCCGCAAGACCGCGCTTGACCCTCAGACCGCCGGTGTGGGGCTCGTGTCCGTTCGCCGCAGATTTGTCGCTTGTCATGTTCTCGCTCCTCGCCCGGCTCGCTCGGCCGGGAACGACCTTCATTCTAAGCGTTTCTCGACGCGTTCTTCGACTTCGATACGGGTCGTGCGGCGGCCTTTGTTGCAGGTTTTGTGGTGGTTTTCGCACCCGGTCGTGCGCTCCCGACCTTCTGGGTGTTGACCTTGAGCGTCTCGACGGATCGCTGCAGGTTGCCGCGCACGATCGGCTCCGCCGCGCGACCGAGCAGCTTTCCCGCAATCCCGCCGCCGAATTCGTAATCCATGTCGAAGCTGACCTGCGTCTTGTCGCCATTGGCCTTGAACGCCCACATGCCGACCTGCCTGAAGCCTTCGTTGGAGTGCCAGCCGATCGCCTTGTTCTCGCTCCAGGTCGTGATGTCGACCACCGACGTGAGCGTTGTCGGTCCGGCCTTCATGCCAACAGCGAATTGCGCGCCTTTGCCGTGCGTGACCTTGCCGGTCGGCTGCCACTTCACCAGGTCCTTCATGTACTTGGTGGTGTTGCGATAGTCGTCCACGTACGCAAACACTGTGGCCGCCGGAGCGTTGATGGACATGTTGATGGTGATGTGACCCATAGCCTGGACTCCTAGCGCGGCGGCACCGCGCGATGGCTTTCAGTATGCGATTCTCGACAGCGCAATGTGGCGGGTGGCCGGGCCCCGCTGAGGCGGGTGGTATCATCCGGCCCGGGCGCCGGGAAGTAGCTCAGCCAGGTTAGAGTGCTCGGTTCGGGACCGAGAGGTCGGGAGTTCGAATCTCCCCTTCCCGACGGTTTCGCAGCCGCGAACGTGATCGCCGTCGGCGCGAGCCAGATTGAGGATGTCAGCCCAGTGGGCGCTGCCGGCAGGGAATCAGTGTGATGCTCATGTGGTGCAGACAGAGCGCGTGATCCAACCGGGGGCGAAGACGTCGTTCGCGCTGGCATCTGCGCCCGTGCAATACAGGTCGTCGACGAGCAACTGGCTCGCTTGAACGACCACGACGAGGTCGTACTTCTCCGGCGCGGTTCCGGGACCAAATCCCAGGACCACCTGGGCGATGCCGCCGGTTGCTGAAGGCGTTGCGGTGACCGTTCTGGTCGTCCATTCGGGATCCTGGCCACCGCCGATCGGATCCGGCGCGCTCGGCACCCCCTGGACGTCCTGCCGCAGTTGCGCGATCAGCCTCGCCGTCAGCGGGCACGACGCGAACACGTCAGCGCCGGATGAGCTCGCGTCGCAGGTCGTGAACATGGCACCACCGACACAATTCGCAGGCGTGCAGTTTGGATACACGAGCGCGGCAATGGCGGTCAACTCGCTTACCGTTGCAGCGGCAGTCGTGGTTGGGGACGGTGTCGGCGCCGGCGTCTGAGACGGCGTGGATCTGATTGCCGGGGTGTTGGTTGCGCCGGCGGTCGGATTCGCCGGTGAGCCGCACGACACGAGCAGAATCAGCACGATCAACGAGGCGCACGCGCCACCGCACCTCCGCCGGATCATTTCACCGTCTCACAGTTGAGCGTCACAGCGACCAGATAGCATTAATGATCGCGGCCCCGTAGCTCAGTGGATAGAGCAGAGGTTTCCTAAACCTTGTGCGCAGGTTCGATTCCTGCCGGGGCTACCAACGTCGTGTAGGCGAGCAGGCCACCGAATCCAATCAAACCGGCGCCAGCGACGCCATCGGTGATCCGGACCGTGCGGTTGCTCATCGAGCGGCCCGCCAGTGCAACTCCGGTTGCCAGCGCGCTCACCCACGTGAGACTGCCGATGGCGACTCCAGCGACCAGGAGAACTGCGGCGCCGGTGGTGTGGACGAGTCCGGCCGTGCTCGCCGCAGCGAAGATCGCGCCCCATGACACGATGGTGGAGGGATTGGACGCCGTCCCACCGAGTGCGGTCAGGAACGCACGCCTCGGCGTTGATACTTCGAACTGCGTCTCTCCACCCACACGCACGCGGAGCGCGCTGTAGACCGTTCTGACACCAAGCCACACGAGCACGACGGCGCCGACGAGACCAAGCGCGAGGCGCACGGGGTGGATGGTCAGGAGCGGCGTTGCGCCACCCGCGCCGGCGGCCGCGTAGAGCCCGTCAACCGCGGCTATGCCCGCCCCGACTCCGAGCCCGACGCGCCACCCGCTGCGCAGCGTCGACCTGATGAGGAACAGGGACATCGGACCGAGTTGGAGGGCCACGAAGAAGCCGAGGCCAAAGCCGATGACAGCGGCGTTCATCGTTGAGTACTCTAGCTTTTCGAGCGATCACTCACGACAGGTTGAGCAGGCCACATGGTCCGATTCGCTTCCGGAAGATCAGTGTGCTCGTCAACCCGCCGTGCGGCTTGAGCGCGTAGTCGGGTATCTCTCCGGTCAGCATGAATCCGAGCCGCGCATACAGACGAGCCGAGCCACCATTGGCGACCACCTCGATGAGGATCTCGCTGAGCAGCGCACGCGTCTCGGGCGACGCGCGCAGAACGGTGATCTCGATATCGGCCACGACACGGAGTCTGCCCGCACGCGGACAGGATGTGCGCGGCGCGCCGGCCTAGATGACCCCCGACGTGATCGCCTGCTCGATCCACGGGATGACGTGGTCGAGCATCTGGTCCAGGGTCGTCGTGGCCTCGAAGCCGAGCACGCGCTTCGCCTTCTCCACGGACGGAATCCGTCGCTGGACGTCGTGCTCGAACGGTGGGTCGCTCACGTACCGGAAGGGCACGTCCTCGCCCTTGATGCGGTGCCAGATCTTCTCTGCCAGCGCGAGCACGGTCGTGGACTCGCTGGTGGAAAGATTGAAGTCGTCGTTCAGCGCGGCGGGACTCTCCATCGCCGTCACGATTCCCTTGGCGAGGTCGCCCGCATATGTGTAATGCCGGATCTGCGTCCCACTGCCGAGGATGTGCAGGGGATCCTGTCCCTTGACGACCTTCTGCACCAGGTCGGGAACGACGTGACTCATGGCGAGCTTGACGTTGCCGCTCAGGATCTCGACGTCGCCGAGCGCACGTCCCTCACCGACTCCAACGCAGTTGAAGGGGCGGACGATCGTGTACGGGAGGGCGTGCTGGCTGTGCGCGGCTCGGGCGAAATACTCGACGGCGAGCTTCTGAAAACCGTACGAGGATTTCGGAGGCGGGATCTCGAGTTCCTGGCCCTCCGACGATGGCCACGCCGTCGCCGACTCGAACACCATCGATGAGCTGAGATACGTGACCCTGCCCAGCGTACCGTCGTGGTGCGCACGTATTGCGGCGTCGCAGGTTGCAGCCAGGATTCGCTCATTGGTCGCGAGCAGATCGTAGGCGTACGTATGAAAATACGAGATCCCGCCGATCATCGCAGCGCCTGCGATGAGATGGTCGCAGCCCGCGAGCGCAGCTGCCATCAGCTCCGGATCACGCGCGTCGCCATGGACGAGCCGGTAGCCCGGATGGCTGTCGAACGAACGCACCACGTGCCCGTACTTCGACTCGTTGTCGACGCCGACGACCTCGTAGCCGCGCTCGAGCAGTTCCTCCACAACGTACCCGCCGATGAACCCGGCAGATCCGGTGACCAGGACCCGGGTCACGATCCGCCCCCGCGTCGGTGATCGCCGCCAGTGCCTGTGTGCTCGCGACCGGAGAGACCGAGCGCATAGAGATACCAGTGGAGATATCGCGGAATCCACGCTTTGACCTTGAAGTTCGACGTGCCGTCGGCGCGGTCGAGCCAGATCGTCGGCAGCTCGGCCACCGGCAGGCCAAGGCGGCGTGCCTTGGCGACGAGCTCGATGCCGAGCTCGAAACCCGCATCCGAGTCGATACCCACCCGTTCGACGAACTCGCGTGAATATGCCTTGAAGGAGTTGGTCGCATCGTGGGTTCCCACGTGCGCGAGGAGGTTCAAGGAAACCCCCGCGAGACGCGAGATGCGCCCCTTGACCCAGGGACCGCCCACCTGCTGGCCACCACGCATGTACCGAGACGCACAGGCGACGACGACACCGCGCTCCACGAGTCGGGTGAGCTGATCGATCTGCATCGGATCGTCACTCCCGTCTGCCATGGTCACGACCACGACGTCGGCCGACGCCTGCCCGATACCGAATCGCAGCGCACTCGCCGGGCCGCGGCCGGCGTTGTTGAGCACGGGCCGCAGGCGCGGCTCGCGCTCAGCGTAGGTCGCGAGAAACGGGACGGTCGTGTCCCCGACCGTGTCGTAGACGACCAGGACTTCCGCGGGGAGCGTGACTGCTTCGAAGATGCGGTCGAGAAACGGGACAACCGCGGCCCCCTCGTTGTACGCCGGGATCACCACGCTGACGCGCGGCTTCATACCAAGACACCGTTGCCGAGCAGGTTGGTGATATCGACGACCGGCTTGGTGGTGCGCAGCTCCGCGTAGTGCCGGTGCGGCGCGGCGATGATGAGCAGATCGGACTCCGCAACGACCGTGTCCAAGGGGACGATATCGGGGTCGCCGGTGACGTACGGGTCGGAGCAGAGCACGCGCCCCGCCTTGCCGATGAGGATGCGCTTCATCTTGTAGCTGAGGCTCGAACGCGGGTCATCGGATTCGGCTTTGAATGCCATGCCGAGAACACCGACGGTGAGCGGCGTCAGGTCGAACCGCTGCTCGAGCTTCCCCAACACGTAGAGCGGAAGACCTTCGTTGACCATCACCGCTGCGTGGCCGAGCGTGAAGCGATTCTCCGCAAAGGCCGTGATCTGCATGGTGTCCTTGAGGAGGCACGGGCCCGCGGCGAGGCCCGCTCCCGGCAGATCGGCGGCGCGGGGATAGTGAAACGTCACCGCGTGGCGGATGCGCTCGTAGTCGAGTCCGTTGTCGTTGGCGATCATGAACAGCTGGTTCGCAACGGCAAACTTGAGATACCGCCAACTGTTGGTGAACAGCTTGGCAAGCTCGGCTTCCTCCGGTTCGAGCTCCACCGTCTCCTGGGTGAGCCCCCGGAAGAGCGTGTCTGCGCGCTGCACGGCTCGGGGCGTCGTACCCGAGATGATCTGCGGCAGGCTGCGCAGCTCGGTGAGCGCGTGACCCTCGGCGATGCGTTCCGGGCAGAAGCTCACGTCGATGTCGCGACCGAGCATGCCGATCAGGCGTGCGACGCGCTTGGTGACTCCGGGATACACGGTGCTGCGCAGGACGACGAGATGCCCGTCACGCAGGTGGTCCGTCAACGGCGTGATCACGCGCGCGACCGCCTCGACATCCGGGCTCATATATCGGTCCACGGGCGTGCCCACGACGATCACGATGTGTTCGCTCTTGTCGATCACCGCAGCGTCGGTGGAGGCGCGCAGCCGGCCGGCGGCGAGCACCCGGGTGAGGGCATCAGGCGCACCCACCTCGGCAAAGGGCATCGTCCCACCGTTGACGACGTTGACGACCGCAGTGTTGGTGTCGTACAGGACCACGTCGAGCCCGGTCTCGGCAAAAGCAAGACCCAGGGGCAGGCCGACATGCCCACACCCCCCGACAACGACAACGTCGTGCTCGAACTGCATCGGTCTCCCCATCTACGTGGCGGCGACGAGCTGCTGATGACTCGTCGTGGTGATTCGCTGTGATTCCTCTTCGGAAGGCGTGCCCTGGCGAACAATAAAGGCAATCGCGAGGGTCACCGCAACGCTGGGCACCAGCTCGGTCGCGAGGAACGGGGCGAGACCGACCGGGTAGATCAGTTGCGCGACCGTGAATGCCCAGCCGGCAACCACCACCGACCATGGTCTCGAGCGAGCCACCGCCATGCCGAGCGGGGCAAGAAAGAGGACGTCGTAGGCAAGAGTGTGGAGTCCGATCACGACCGCAAGCGCGATCGCGATCGCAGCGAAGTGCGGCGTTGGCACGCGGCGGCGGATTCGGATCAGCACCACGACAGCGACCAGTGCGAATGCCAGGAAGGCGATCTCAGCGGCGGCGGTACTTCCCGTCAAGCGCGCGAGCGTCCCCGGGAGTCCGATGCCGATCTGAAACTCCCCGAGCTTGGTGGCGCTCCCGAGCCACTGGAGGCTGCATGACGTTCCCACCATCAGGACGCTGAGCGCGCCGATTGCACCAACAGTGCCCGCGCATGCGGCCACCACTCGCCATCGGTGATGGATGAGGAGTGCGATCACCGCGAGAAAGATCAGCTGGGGTTTGACGGCGACCAGTCCGAGCAGCACACCCGCGCCGACGTCCCGGTGGCGCCTCAGCAGGTCGAGCGCGACCAGCGCTGCGACCAGGAGCAACGCGTCGTTCTGAGCGAGGCTGAACTCGGTGTTGGCAATCTCGTTGAGGAGCAGCGCCGCGACGACAGCGGCCAGCACCCACCCGGGAAGGCTGCCGCGCGAGCGCCACAGCAGGAAGGCGGAGGCGGCCAGCGCCACGCAGATGATCAGCTCCCAGAGGTTCACCGCGGTGGCAAGGCGCAGCGCTGCGAACGGCGCGGCGAGGAGGGTCATCAGCGGCGGTTCGTTGAAATGCCAGATGAGGTCAGCCGCCACGGGCGGTGGGATGACGCCCGGCACCAGGTGATCGCCCGCGAGTTGCACAGACCTCGAGTAGATGCACCCGAGGCCCGCCGCCTGTGCCTGGTGGGCCGCCGCCACACCGGCGAAATCGGAGTTCTGCGGATACACGATGGCATAGCGAGACGCAGCCGCGGCCATCGCGACCGATCCGGTGACGCTCGCGAACGCCACGAGCCGCAGGGGCCTCCGGCGCGTCGTGGGCAGTGCTGGCAGGCTGGGCGCTCGAGGTCCTTGAAGGGGCATCTGCGCGAGGACCCTAACCCCCCCGAAGGGCCAGCGCCGTTGACGTTACCGACTAGCTACGAGTTTGGACGCCGCCAAGGCCCGCCGCGCGCACCATCGGCACCGGCACCCGCCGACCTCGCTGTCCCGTCGCCACGCAGGCCAGCCCAGCCGCGACTGCCAGTGCCCAGCCGGCGAGCTGTCCGGGGGGAAAGGTCGCCCCGTCGATGAGATCGATGCAGGCGGCTGCCGTGATCAGCGCCCACGCACCGAGGACCAGCGCGACCGGCGACGTGATCGCCGTCCAGGCGCTCGAGCCGGCGCGCCGCGCTCCGGCGGCAAGCCCGATCACCACCATCGGGGCGAGCATCACCAGGTCGTCCGGGTAGGCGTGCGGCGAGGCGATCAACGAGAGCACTGCAGCACCCGTCAGCGCGATGTCCAGGCGGCTGGAATCCCGGCGTACCGCCGTCCCCATCCACACCGCTGCCGCGCACGCCAGCGCCGAGACCGCGAGCCCGATGAGATGCGAAGCCAGGCCATTGCCGAACAGCGATCCCACCACCCCGATGAAACTCACCATCGTCGCCAGCTCCCAGCGCGTCGTCGATGAGGCCAGGATCCCGACGAAACCGGCGACACCGGCGGGTCCGACCAGCGCGAGGGACACAAGCACGAGCCCGACCGCTCCAGCGACGGCGCCGGCGATCACCCGGCGTTCACGCCAGCCCAGGAGGAACGCCAGCAAGCCCAGGGCGAGATGTGGCTTGGCGATCCCGGCCGACACCACCAGCACGGCTGCCCCGGTTGCCAGGTGTCCGCGCTTCCACGCCCGATAGGCGAGGACCAGACCGAGGGCGAGCACGGGCGTCCATTGCGCCTGCACGAACATCGTCCACGTCCCCATGCCCGCAAGCGCGACGGCACCCGCCGCTGCCTGCCAGATACGCGGCGTGGCGGCCGGCCATTCGACCGACCGCACGGCGAGGGCGACGGCGAGGATCAGCATCGCGAGCTCGAGCAGCGACCACACGCGATACGCGGTGTCGAGTGGCAGGAAGGTCGCGGGCAGCACGAGCGCAGCAGCCACCGGCGTGTTGACAAATGGAAGGTTCCCCTCGCGATCCGGGGCGATCAGTTCGGCGTGCAGTGGCTGCTGCACGGCCTGGCTGTACAGATCGCCGGTGTGGCCCTCACGCAGGAGCGTGCCACCGACGTAGAACGCGGTGAAATCGCTCCGCCCGATGTCGAAGCTGCTGACCTGGGTCCAGATCACCGCGTACGCGACGAGCAGGGCGGCGGAGACCGCGATGATCAACCGGGCAGGCCGGCGAGATCCGCTCACCCAGGCAGCCTATCCGCTGCGATTGCAGAACCCCGATGCGTTATCAGCCCGTCACAGTGCGAGCGCATCGAGTGCGATGTGCGTTCGCGCGCATCGAGCGCGTCGAGGCGGGCGCAAGGTCCCTGCTGCGACACTGGCGAGGTCCACACAGAGGAGCCGACGATGAAAGAGCAGGCTGTGTTCGTACTGGCTGATCGCGCGCTCGACCATGTCGTGCAGCAGATCGGCGACAGTCAATGGGCCATGGACATGCCGGCGACGTTCGCCCGCCGGGACACCTCGACCGTGCCCACACTCCGCACGATCATCAGCTACCACGCGTATGACGATGCGTGGGTACCCGACATGCTCGCCGGGCGGACGATGGATGAGGCCGGAAAGGAGAAATTCAAAGGCGATCTGCTCGGCGACGACCCCAAGGCCGCCTTTGCGCACATCGTCGCCAGGGCATGCGCCGCGGCGGAACAGCTGAACGACCCGGAGCGGACGGTCCACTGCTCGTTCGGCGACTACCCGGCGCGCGAATACTTCTGGCAGATCAACGGCTTTCGGGGCCTGCGTGCCTGGGAGATCGCGAAGGTGATCGGCGTCGATCCGACGCTCCCCGACGACCTCGTGCAGGGTCTGTGGGATGAGTTGAGCCCGATCGCCGACTGGATGAGATCGATCGGCGTGTTCCCTCCCGCCATCGCCGTCCCCGATGACGCGCCCCTGATCCAGCGGTTGCTCGGGATCACCGGCCGCGATCCGCGATGATCACCGCAGCCCACGCGATCGTCTATGCGGACGATCCCGAACAGGCCAGGGCATTCCTTCCGCGATGTCCTCGAGCTCCCGAACGTGGACATCCACGGTGGCTGGCTCATCTTCAAGCTCCCTCCGGCGGAGCTCGGCGTCCACCCCTCCGGCGATGGCGCTCCGGGAGGACACCACGAGCTCTTTCTCCTGTGCGATGACATCGACCGGACGGTCGCCGAGCTGACGGCAAAGGGCGCGGCGTTCACCGGACCGATCAACACCGAGCGATTCGGGCGCCTGTGCCGGTTGCGCATTCCGGGAGGTGGGGAGATCGGCCTCTACCAGCCCTCGCACGCCACCGCGTACGGGATCGAGGGCTGAGAGGTCACCGTCACGCTCACCGGTGGCTCGGTACCATGACGTGGTGACTTTCGAACCACGCTGGCATTCGGTCCAAGCGCCTGACGGACGCGACCTGGAGGTCGTCTCGGCCGGACCCGACAACGGCCGCTGCTTCCTCTTTCACAGCGGGACGCCGTCGGCCGCCGGAGCCTACCCTCCGCTCGTCGCGCAACTCGCCAGCCGGGACCTGCGTCTGGTGACGTTCTCCCGCGCGGGATATGCCGGTTCGTCCGCCATGAACGGCCGCGCCGTCGGCGACGTGGCAACCGACGTGCAGGCGATCCTGGATGCTTTGAAAATCGACTCGTTCTTCTGCGCCGGGCAATCTGGCGGAGGCCCTCATGCCCTGGCGTGCGCGGCACTCCTCCCCGACCGGGTCATCGCCACTGCGACACTCGCGGGCGCGGCTCCCTGGCCGGCTGACGGGCTTGACTGGATGGCCGGCATGGGACCCGAAAACATCGAAGAGTTCAACGCGGCCATGAAGGGTCGCGACGCGCTCGAGCGGTTTCTCGTTCGCGAAGCCGCTTCCCTGAAGAACGTTCAACCGGCCGACGTGGCTGCCGCCCTGGGCGGTCTCGTCAGCGATGTCGACAAAGCGGCGCTGACCGGCGGGTATTCCGAGTACCTCGCCGGGAGTCTGCGCCGATCCGTCTCGACGGGGATCAACGGCTGGCGTGATGACGACTTTGCGTTCGTCACGCCCTGGGGATTCGACCTCGCGGCAATCAAGACCCCGGTCGCGGTCTGGCAGGGGGGCGAGGACCGCATGGTGCCCATGGCGCATGGTGCCTGGCTCGCCGCTCGGATCCCCGGTGCGGAAGCGCACCTCCTCCCCGGAGAGGGGCATCTGTCACTCGCGCTCAATAAGATCGGTGATGTGCTGGACGGCTTGCTCGCGATGGGCAAGGCCGCGGCCCACCCGGCTCGCACATCGTGAACACCGTATAGTCGCCGCAGCCTTCGAGGACGCGGAGAGGAGATCAAACCCATGACACCTGATGAGGTCAAGCAGAGCATCACCAACTGGTGCTCGTCCGACGACGACCTGGAGATTGCCTCCGACCGCTTCGAGCCTGGCACCGACTTCTCATTCGGGTTGAAGGCCGGAACATTGAGCACCGCCCCGGTCGACCTGGTCGTCCTCAAGGCGGACGGCGCCGATCGCGTCACCATCCGCAGGAGCGTGACGCTCACCGGCGACAACGTCGACGCGGCGAACCGCCTGGTCGCCTCGCGCCCAGGCTCTGTGACCGCTGCCGTCGAACGGTCGGGTGCCGACACCACCGTGGTTGCGCAGACCTACGTTTACCTGGACGGATTGAGCAAGCACTCGTTCGTGCAGGCCGTCGCCGAGCTTGCGCGCACCAGCACGCTGCTCGACGCGATCGGCGGTGTGGAGTCCGCGTCCGTGGTGGATGAGGAAGCCGCGACCGTCGCGTCCGACGCCGTCGATGTCGACCCCGAACCCGACTCCACGGCTGTCGCCGAACCCGTGACGCCCACCCCGGCCTTCCCGGCCGCGTCCACCTTCCAGCAGCCGTCGTTCCCGCAGCCGAGCTCGATCCCGTCCGGCACCCCTGTGGGGCAGCCGCTGCCGACGCCCAGCTTCACACCGCAACCGGTGCAGCCCGCGCAGGTGCAGCCGGCGTACACGCCTCAGCCCGCCCAGGCCTATCAGGCGCAGCCGGTACAGGCCCAACCCGTTGCGCAGCCCGCCCCCGCGGGCGGATGGGCGCCGAGTCACTCGGTGCCGCCCCAGGGCCTTCGCGCCTGGAATGCCCCGGATCCATCCGGGCCGGTGGTGGCCAACCTTGCCCCGGGCCTGCCGATCCAGGTCGCCGAAGTGCGAGGCGCGTGGGCACGGGTGATCTGCTCCAACGGGTGGACCGGCTGGATCGACGGCCGCATCATCGGCGTCGCCGCCTGATCCTCGGCGCGCGATGAGCAGCGGCTCGGACGACGGGTGAGCGAGGCTCGGGACATACCGGGCCTCGACGAGCTCACCGCCGCGCTCGCTGATCGCCGCGCGCGCTCCGTCGCCATGGGTGGGACGGAGCGCATCGCTCAGCAGCACGCACGGCACAAGCTGACCGCGCGCGAGCGGATCCACCTGCTCTTCGACGCGGACACGTTCGTCGAGTTCGGGGTGCTCGCGCATCAGCACTCGATGACCGGTGCGGTCACCGAGCCGGAGAGAACGCCCGCCGACGGAGTGATCACCGGCGAGGGGCTGATCGATGGCCGGCGCGTGTACTGCGCGGCCTACGACTTCACGGTCATGGCCGGCTCGATGGGAATGATCGGCGAGCAGAAGGTCGCGCGCCTGCGCAGGAAGGCGATGCTCAACCGACTCCCAATGATCTGGCTCCTCGACTCCGCAGGCGCGCGCATCCAGGAAGCCGCGGGGAGCACCTTCGCGGGCAGTGGGGCGCTCTTCTTCGAGCAGGTGCAGATGAGCGGCGTCGTCCCGCAAGTGGCCGCGATGCTCGGCCCCTGCGCCGCTGGAACCGCGTACATTCCCGGCCTCGCCGACTTCGTCCCCATGGTCAAGGACACCAGCAGCATGTCCCTCGGGGGCGCACGCCTGGTCAAGGCGGCGACCGGTGAGGAGACCACCGATCACGACATGGGCGGCAGCCAGGTGCACTGCTACGTCAGCGGCGTCGGGGATCTCGAGGTCGATGACGATCCGGCATGCATCACCGCGGTCCGCGACTACCTCTCGTACCTTCCGTCCAACAACCGCGAGGCGGCGCCGCGGCGGCAGACGTCGGATCGACGCGACCGCCGGATCGACGACCTCGAGAAGATCGTTCCCACCAACCCGCGCGCCGCATACGACATGCGCAAGGTGGTGAAACGGCTCGCCGACGATGGTCAGGTCTTCGAGGTCAAGCCCACCTTCGCGCGAAACATCATCACCGCGCTGGTGCACTTCAACGGCCAGAGTGCCGGCATCGTGGCAAGTCAACCGATGATCAAAGGTGGGGCACTCGACATCGACGCCGCCGACAAGGCCGCGCGCTTCGTCTGGCTGTGCGACGCGTTCAACGTTCCGTTGGTATTCCTGCAGGATGTCCCCGGGTTCATCGTGGGCACCGAGGTCGAGAAGCAGGGCATCATCCGTCACGGCGCGAAGATGCTCTACGCGGTGAGTGAGGCGACGGTGCCGAAGGTGACAGTCGTTCTCCGCAAGGCGTACGGCGCCGGGTACTACGTGATGTGCGGTCGCGGGTATGAGCCGGATACGCTGGTTGCGTGGCCAACGGCCGAAGTCTCCGTCATGGGTCCGGAGGGCGCGGTCGACATCATCTTCACCAAGCAGATCGCCGCAGCCGATGATCCCGCTGCCGCGCGTGCGGAATACGCGGCGGCGATCCGTCAGACGATCGACCCATTCATCGCCGCGTCGTGGGCGATGATCGACGACATCATCGATCCCGCGGACACGCGACGGGTGATCATCGATGCGCTCGAGGGCGCCGAGACAAAGCGGCAGCGGCGCGCCTGGCGCAAGCACGGCGTGCCACCGGTATGAGGAGGGCACGGTGACCGAGGTGAAGGCCGAACTCGTTGGCAATCTCTGGAAGATCGTCGTCGAGGTGGGGCAGGCCGTCGAGGAGGACGACACACTGATGATCCTCGAGTCGATGAAGATGGAGATCCCGATCACGACCCCGACCTCCGGGACTGTGCAGCAGATCCTCGTCGCGGAGGGTGAGGTGGTCCAGGAGGGTCAGACGGTCGCCGTCATCGACTGAGGGTTGGCGGTCACCATCACGCGACGATGATGGCGGGCGCCTGCGAGCGTGCGACGATGAATCGGTGGAATCGGGTCAGTTCGACACGATCAGCGTCAGGACGTCGGACAACGTCACGCTGGGATACAACATTGCCGGCCTCGGCAGCCGCTTGGTGGCGCAGATCCTCGACAATCTGCTCGCCATTCCGCTCACGCTGATCGCGGTGCTGCTCTATGGGGCCATCGCGAGCGTCTTTGTGACCAGCGCCGAGGGCGCCACGTTCGCGGACGCGGGGGCCGGGTTCTTCGCCGGCTTCGCCTACTTCGGGTACTTCTTCGTGGCCGAGGCCGTAACCGGCGGCAAGACCCCCGGGAAGAGCGCCATGGGTCTGCGCGTCATTCGGGTGGACGGGTCAGCCGCTGACTTCGGCGCTCTCGCAGTCCGCAACGTCATTCGCGTCATCGATGTCGTCGTGGTCCTGATCGGCATCGTCGTGATGTTCTTCCAGCCGCAGACGCGTCGCCTCGGTGACCTCGGCGCCGGCACCATCGTGGTTCGCGACCGGGCGACGGTCACGCTCGCGTCTGCTGTCGCGCCGCCGCCGGTCATGCTGCGCACCCCGGATGCGGGGCCGCCGATCGACGGGCTCGACCACATCGGCAGCTTCGAGCACGACGCCCTCCGCGTCTTCCTCTCCCGACCCGGGCTGAGCCAGAAGCTGCGCGCGGATCTGGCGGCGGACATCGCTCGGCGGCTCCTCGATCGGCTCGGTCTGCCGCCCGGGGCACCCGAGCGCCTCTGGCCGCCGGAGCTGCTCATCGAGCGCGTATATCTGCAGCTGGATCAGCGCCACCGATGACCCTGGACGTCTTCATCGCGGAGCGCCAGGGACGGTGGGCAGCCCTCGAAGCGGCGATCAAGACCGCCAAACGGGGCCGGCTTCGGAACCAGTCGGCGAGCGACATCGAGCGCTTCGGCCTGCTCCTCCGCCAGACGTCGAGCGACCTTGCGATCGCACGCCGGGACCATCCAGACGCGCCGATCACGGAATACCTCAACACGCTCTGCGCGAGAGCCCACCCGTTGCTCTATCGGGGGAGAGCGTGGCGTCTCGGCGCAATCGGACCGTTTTTCGCCACGGCATTGCCACGCTCCTTCCGAGCTGCGGGACCGTACATCGTCGCGAGCCTGACGCTCCTCTTGATCGGCTTCATCGCCGGGTGGGTCGCGGTGGACGTACGGCCCGACCTGCGTGCGTCGCTGGTGCCACCATCGCTGTTCGACGAGATGGCGCGCGGACAGATCGGGACCGGCGTGCAGGATGTCCCGTTCGCGGCGGCATTCATCATTCAGAACAACATTCGGGTTGCGCTCATCTGCTTCGCGGGCGGGATGTTGCTCGGCATCCCCACAGCCTTCGTGCTGCTGAGCAATGGCTGGATGCTCGGAACAGTCGCTGCCGCCGTGCGCCTGGGTGGATACGACGTTCAGTTCTGGTCGCTGATCGTCCCCCATGGCGTGCTCGAGCTCAGCGTGATCGTGATCAGCGGTGGCACCGGGCTGATGCTCGGCGACGCCATCCTGCGCCCGCGGCAGCTCCGCCGAGCCGACGCCCTGGCACGCGTCGCGGTGCGAGCGGTGTTGCTCGTCCTCGGCGCCGCGAGCTTGCTGATCATCGCCGGGACCCTCGAGGCATTCGTCTCGCCGAGCGGGCTGCCGGATGGCGTCAAGCTCGCTGTCGGAGCGGCTGTCGGCGTGCTCCTCTACTCGTGGCTCCTGCTCGCTGGTCGCGGCCCGCGACGGCGACGGATGTTCCGGTTCGACCGTCCAGCGGAAACCCCCGCGTAGACTGGAGTCGATGGAGGTCGTCCGGATCACGCCGCGCGGCTACTGCCATGGTGTGGTTGAAGCAATACGGATCGCAAAACGGGAAGGTGCCGCACGCGCGGGCAGCGAGCCCGTCACCATGCTCGGCTACCTGGTCCACAACGAGCACGTCACTCGCGAGCTCGAGGAGGCGGGCGTCGCGCTGGTTGCCGAGCCCGATCGCATGAAGGCGCTCGAACAGGTCACCGAGGGCACCGTCATCTTCACCGCCCACGGCATCTCGCCGGCGGTCGTCGAGGCCGCTCGGGCACGGGGGCTCAACCTCGTCGACGCCACCTGCAGCGATGTCACGCGCACGCATGACCTCGTCCGTGAGCTGGTCGCGAGCGGCCACCACGTCATCTACATCGGCAAGCGCGGTCACCCCGAGCCCGCGGGTGTGCTCGGTATCGCACCGGAGCACACGACGCTGATCGAGAGCATCGCGGAGGTCGACACGCTCGAGCTCCCGGATGAGCGGCCGCTCGCCGTGACCTGCCAGACGACACTGAGCATGTGGGACACCCAGGCGATCATCGAGCGCCTCGTCGAACGTTTTCCAACCATCGAGGTGCACAACGAGATCTGTCGCGCAACGCAGGAACGTCAGGAGGCAGCCGTGCTCGCAGCCGACGACGTCGATTGCGTCGTCGTCGTGGGCAGCGACCGGAGCAGCAACAGCCAGCGCCTCGTGCAGGTCGTCCGCGAGAAAGGCCATCGACCCGCATACCTGGTTGACACCGCCGCCGACCTCGACCCGGAGTGGTTTCGCGGTGTTCACCGTGTCGGGGTGACGTCGGGCGCGTCAACGCCAACACAGCTGACCCGCGCCGTGATCGCCGCAGTGGAGGCACTGCCCGAGACCGCGTGAGGTGACGTTTCGGCTGCAAAGGTCACAAACCCGGCAAGCCTGTTAGTGTCCTGCCTCGATGACCTCAGGAGGCCCGCCGCTTCCCCCGCCTCCGGCACCTGGTCAGTGGGACGGATCTCCGCAGCCGCTCCCTCCGCCGCCCCCGATGTATCCGGTCGCGACCTACTATCCCGGGCCGCAGTCGGGCCCGGCCCCAGGCATCGCATACGCGGGGTTCTGGATCCGGGTCGTCGGGACGCTCATCGACGGAATCATCGTCGGCGTGCCCTTTGTGATCCTCTTCTTCGCCCTCGAGGGTTCGGCCATCTCGACGTATGCCGACTGCCTGAACAGCGCCGCCGCCACTGGCACCCTGGCGACCACGTGTGAAGGCACGTTCCTCGCCTCGGTGGGCTATTTCGAGCTCATCGGGCTGGTTGTCGAGTTCGCGTACTTCGTGATCCTGTGGTCGCAGTTCGGCGGGACGCTCGGCCAGCGGATGCTCGGACTGCACGTTGTGGACGCGGCCACCGGCCGAAACATCGGCATCGGCCGGGCGGTCGGGCGATTCGTCGGCTACGTGATCAGCGGGATCGCCCTCGACATCGGTTTCATCTGGGTCGCGTTCGACCCGCAGAAGCAAGGCTGGCACGACAAGATTGCCAGCACATTCGTCGTCCGCAAAGTCTAGAATCCGGCCACCGACTCGCTGGACGAGTCGGCATCACTGAGGAGGAGAGCAATCGTGGCAGCACTGCCGCCCCAGCCACCAGGCAGCCTACCGCCTGAGCCACCCGGAGTCGCGCCGCCCGGCGGGCCACCGCCTGTCGGGCCACCACAGGGTCCGTATTCTCCAGGCGGCGCCTACGCGGGCCAGATGCCTGCGCAGCCCTATGTCTCCCAGCCGATGCCCCAGCCGGTCGTCGTCAAGGTGCACAAGCGCACGTTCTGGCTGACGATCGCTCAGATCATCATCATCCTCAAGGCAATCCTGATCATCCTGCTGGCGGCGGCGTCGGTCGCAATCGGCGTCTACATCCTCACCGCCGGACACGCCGCGCTGCACAACATCCCTGGGTACGACAACTACGCCAACCAGTTCGGCAACGCATTCGTGAATGCGGCCGGGGCGCTGTTCTTCGCATTTGCCGTGGTGCCGCTCGTCATCGGTATCGTCGATCTGATTCTCGGCATCGTCGTCGGACGACCGTCGAATGTCGCTCGCTGGATCATCGTGGTGCTCGACGTGCTCAGCATCATCATCGCGCTGACGGACTTCGGCCGCGTGAACTCGAGTACGGGGGATCTGATCCTGATCGTGTACCTCGCATTGCAGGTGATCGTCCTGTACGCGTTGCTGCTTGACCCGGCAACACGAAGGAACTTCGCAGGCAAGGCGACGTAAGCCTGCGCGAGCGCGTCCTGGCTACAGGCGCGCTCGCCGTTTGAGATCGAGGTAGCGGTTCACGAGCCGAGGTGACAGCGTGCGCGCGTCGGCGTCGATGGTCTCGATCCCCGAGCTGCGCAGCAGGCGCAGCGTGTCATCACGATCGGCGATGAGGCCCCCCGCCACCGCGCGTGCATAGGCGTCGTCGCCGGTTCGCGGTACGGCGTTCGCCGCGTCGTCGAGCGCCGGGTCGCGGACGGTCACGACCAGCGGCAGGTGGCGGCGGCGCAGGCGGACGCACTGCCGGATGAGCGCTTTTCCCTGGTCGGGGTCGAGCACGTCGGTGAAGATGACCACCAATGACCGGCGCGTCTGCCAGCGGCTGAAGAACCCGAGCGCGTCGTCGTAGTCGGCCTCCGTCTCGCCCGGCCGGATGGGCCGGGTGGCATCGAGAAAACGCCGGAGTTGCGCGCTGCCGGCGCGCGGCGGCAGGGTGCCGGTGACCGTGTCGGAGAACGCGAGCATCCCGGCACGGTCACCGCTGCGGAGCGCGACATGCACCAGGAGCAGGGCGGCGTTGATCGCGTGGTCCAGCTTGGTCAGCTCCCCGGCGCCGATCCCCATGAGGCGTCCGTGATCGAGACAGATCACCAGAGGCTGGGCGCGCTCGGGGATGAGCTCGGTCGCCATCAAGCGCCCGGTGCGCGCGGTCGCGCGCCAGTTGATCGCACGCAGCGGATCGTCGGGAAAGGCCTCGCGCACCCGCTCGAACTCGCTCCCCTCGGTGCGCAGCCGCATGGTCCGAAGCCCGAGCTCGGCGAGCTGACCGCGCCGCGCCAGCGCCTCGTACACATCGATCGCCGCAAGGTTCGGATCGACGCGCACCGTGCGCTCCGTATCGACGGTCGTCTGGCGCCATCCGAGACCCCACGGACCAGTCACACGAGCGACCGCCGGGCCGAGGCTGACATCACCGCGCGCAACCGGGGTGACGGTGTACTCGACGTCGGCCGGAAGGTGCACGTTCCAGCGCGTGGCCGACGGGTGCATGCCCACTGGGACGCGCTCACGCACGATCGCCGACGCGCCGGCGAAACGACCCGTGACACTCAGGCGTACGCGATTGGCGACGCCGACGGAGAGCAGGTCGTTGCACACCCGCTCCACGCGGATGCTCGCTGTACCAGGAGCGCGACGCGAGTCAGCCACGATCGCAGCAGCCCCAACCACGAAGAGGGCGAGCCCAACCAGGAACATCGCCGGTACCGCAGCCCCCGCTGCGATGACCGCGATCGGCGCCAGCAGGAGCCCGGCGCCACGCCACGTCATCGCCGCTCGGTCACCTCGGGACCGGGACCCTGCCCACGGCGCGCTGCACCGCCGCGACCTCCGACACTCCCTGGATCTCGGCCTCCGGCCGGCGCATCATCCGGTGCCGGAGCGCGGGGATGCAGATGTCCTTGACATCGTCCGGGACGACGTAGTCGCGTCCCTGGATGGCGGCCATTGCCTTGCCGGCGAGGAGCAACGCGATCGACCCTCGCGGACTGGCCCCCAGCGAGAGGTCGGGGCTCGTCCGCGTCGCGGTCACGATTGCAGAGATGTAGCCGAGCACCTCGTCGGAGACGCGAACGGTCGCCACCTCGGCGCGAACCCTTGCGAGGGCTGCGGCGTCGATGATTGCCGTCACCCCGGCCGCCGTCAGGTCGTGTGCGTTGAACCCGCCGTCGACGCGGCGCAGCATCACCATCTCGGTCGCGGGCTCAGGGACGTTGACCTCCAGCTTGAAGAAGAAACGATCCAGCTGCGCCTCCGGGAGTGGATACGTCCCCTCGTACTCCACCGGGTTCTGCGTGGCCACCACGAGGAACCGATCACCGAGCGTGCGGCTCTCCCCGTCGGACGTCACCTGACGCTCCTCCATCGCCTCCAGCAGAGCCGACTGCGTTTTGGCGGGCGCTCGGTTGATCTCGTCGGCGAGCAGCGTGTCGGTGAAGATCGGTCCTTTGCGGTACTCGAAGGTGCCCGAGTCCGGCCGGTAGACGCTGGTCCCGACGATGTCGGAGGGGAGCAGGTCTGGCGTGAACTGGATACGCGTGAACCGCGCGTCGAGGGTAGCGGCGAGCGTCCGCGCCATCAGCGTCTTCGCTGTTCCAGGGACGCCTTCGAGCAGCACGTGCCCGCCGCAGAGGACCGCGATGTACAGCCCGTCGATCACCTGGAGCTGGCCGACGACAGCCCGCCCCATTGCCTCGTGCAGCGCAGCGCGCAGCGCCGCTGCATCGTTCTGGGGAGCCACGGGAGGCATTGTGCCCTGCGCGCTCACATGGTCATCCAACTGGGGCGCCCGTCCACAGGCGCTCGCAGGCGTCGACATCGCGTGCCAGGCGCAGCAGCTCTCGCTCGTCCGGATGGCCCGCCGCAAGCGAGCGTGCCTGGGCGAGGAGTGACGAGAGCGCCGGCGCCGACTGCGCGCTCGTCATCGAAACTGCGGCGCAGAACGCCGAATCGTCGAGGTGCCAGTCCACGCCGGTCGCTGCGCCGATCCTGCGTTTGAGCTCATCGGCATAGCGTGCGGCGATCGGGCCGCGCTGGCGGCTGCGTGCGAAGAGCTGTCCCATCGCCGTCACATAGGCGGATGCGCTCGGCACCGTGGCTTCGTCGCCGTCGTGTGAGGGCTTGCCGAGCCGGCGACCGTTCACGGCCATCGCGAGCAGCACCACCAGGCCGACGAGGAGCGTCGCCAGCCCCACCGGGCCGTCGAAGATCGCGCCGGCGCCACTCGTCCCCGTTCCCTCGCCATGGTGGTACTCGTCAAAGCTGATCCGGCCGCCGCGTGCACGTTGCAGCAAGCTGAGGGCGAGAAACGACGAATCGCCACGGCGGAGGCCGTCGTTGGAGAGCGGCGCGGTATCGCCGAGCACGAAGGCTCGCCCGCTCGCTCCGACACGAACCATGGCAGCCACGACCTCCTTCCGCTCGACGAGCATCGGCACCACGGGCGCCTGGTCCGAGAAGGTCAACCCGCTCCCGACCGGGACCGAACGGACGCGGTCGGTGCTGTCGAAGGGCTGCGCGACGATGGCGACACCACCATTCACCGATGCGGACGGGTTCACCTCGAGCCGGCTGAGCAGCGGAGCCGCCGCGGCGAGGCTCGCGGGCGTGACCACGAGGACCAGGTCGCCACCCGAACGTAGAAAGGTCATCACACGATCGACGTCGGTGCTCGACAGCACGACGGTCGGGTCGTAGCAGAAGAGCACATCGCTGCCGGTGAGGTCGAAGGTGCCGGTCACCCGGCTGACGTCGAGGCCCAGGTTCGAGAACCAGGTGTACAGCGCCAGCGTCCCGAGCGTGCCGGCGGATCGTGACGACGGGTTGAGCTGGTCGCTGGGCGGGATCGCGGTGGCGATGGCGATGACGGCGAGAATCGCGAGGGCGGCGATCAGGGTCAGCATCGCGGAGAGCGGCGGCCTGGTCACGCCTGGCGCGCTCCCGTTACGCGACGGGAGACCCGGCGTACCGCCTCGCACCTGGCGCGCGCAACCTCCCAGTCATCCGAGCCGACCGGCGCTCGCCCGTACCAGGCCCTGTCGAATGACCCCGCTGCGGGAGCAACCACCGCCAGCAGCTCGGCGTCCGCCGAGAGCGTCGCGAGCATCTCGCGCGTCGTCCAGGCTCGATCGAGGTGGGCTCGGTGATCGGCGACGTCGAGCAATGCCGAACGGAATGCCCGCCGGATCGCCTCGCGATAGTCGCCGCGCTGCGCCGCTCGGAGGGCGAGCTGCCACTCGCGCTCCGGATCGTCGCCGGCCGTTGCCGGCTCGCCCGGGCCGAGGGCGCGCCGCCCTCCGACGACCCCGCGAAGCCGGTAGATCACGAGGGCTGCGATGGCGCCGAGGACGAGCAGGCCGAGCAGTATCGAGCCGCCGCTGCCGAGCAATCCGAAGAGATGCGAGAGGAGCCAGTTGAGGGCGGCGCCGATGCGCTCGAGCAGCGAGGGTGGTTGGTTCTGGTCGAGATCGGCAAAAACAGACGACGAGTACACCTGGCGGAGCGCGTTCTCCGCGGCCCGGGAATCCACGTTGCACGCCGACCCGCCCGGCAGGGCGAGCGTCGTGACCAGCACCTCGATCCGCTGCCGGCTCGTGGTGACCTCGGGAGGCGAGGTGGTGAGCAGCGCGATGATCGGCCCGAGCTCGGCGCTCGATGACGGTGCGATGTCCTCGGCCTGGGTGATTGCCACCAGGGCCGCGGGCGGCTGCGGGGGAACGCCGGCCAGCGCGCTGTCCGCACGGACGAGCAGCGCGATGTACTCGAGGGTCACGCAGGGTCCGGCCGCCTGCGCCGACACGGTTGCCGGCACCGCAGCGGTCATCCCAGCAACCGAGATGACGGCCGCGACGAGCAGGCGCCTCACAGCGATCGAGCGAGCATCTCGATATCGAAGCCTTCTTTGCGGATGCGGATGTCGTAGTACAGCAGGGTCACGCCGATGTACGTGATCGGACCGACAAAGACCGCCGCGACCGCGCTTGCAACCTGGTCGAAGACAAATGTGTTCCCGGGCATCAGAGCCGACCCGGGAAGCTCGAACACTGCCGCGATCACGGACGAGATGATCGAGGTGATCAGCGCGAGCAGGAGCATGCGACCGAACGTCGGCCAGAACCGTCCGCCGATCAGCGACCAGCTTCGCTGCAGGCCGTGCCAGCCGGAGGCGCGCTCCAGCACGATCGCCGGGACGGCGACCACGGTGCGCACGTAGACCATGATCAGCAGAGGCACCAGCGCGATGATCGCCAGCACGGCGACCAATGCACCCAGCCCGCCTGCGCCCGCGGCGCCGAGCAGCAGGGCGAGCACGAAGATCGCGCCCAGCGACCCGGCGTACGCCCCGATCAGGATGCAGATCATTGCGATCAGCGCTCCGAGTCGGCTCCACGCAGCCCTGTACGCCGCCAGCAGCGAGCTCGGGCGATCGAGGTACCGGTCACTCACCGCCCGGGTTGTCGCTGCCTCGCCGAGCGGAACGATCACCAGGAGACTGACCAGCACCAGGCCGACGGTGACCGCCAGCACCCCGAGGTACGAGTTGAGGAGCTGCTGCGCCTGCGCGGGGGTGATCGTCTGAGCGCTGAATGAGGAGAAGGGCGAGCGGACGAAGGTCGCAACCCCGGTGAGCTCGAAGAGCAGCCAGGTGAGCAGCGCATAGGGAATCTGCACGACCGCGCTGATCGAGGCGATCAGCGCGAAATTGCGGCGGTACAGGGTGAAGGTGGCATCGAGCCACTCCCCGACCGACATCGACCGAAAGCGCCCCGATCCGACCTGAGACGGCATGAATCCCGGGTTCCAGCCCGGTTGCGGCTGACCCCAGGGACCGGGCGGTGCGCCCCACCCGGGAGGTGGCGAACCCCATCCGGGAGGTGGCGACCCCCAGCCCGGCGGCGGTGATCCCCAGCCGGCCGGCGGCGAGGCCCAGCCTGGTGGCGAAGCGCCGAGGTCCGCGGGCGGCGGGCTCGGTGGGGGCGGCTGATCGGTCATCAGACCCATTGTCAATGCTGCACCGCAAGGGTGAGCAACGGTATCCTCACAAGTCGAGGCGATGAGAGAGTTCACTGCCGCGCTTGTTCGCGGCCACATCACCCTTTGGCACGTCCGATGCGGGCGCTAGTCGTCGACCCGACCCTCATCGACCCTGGCTCCGGCGGTCGGGGCCGCGGCCGGCGTCGCCGCGCGCAGGCGAGCTCCTCGCTTCCAGTGGAGGTGCGCGACGTCAGGACTCCGGTGCCCCCGGGTCCTGGCTGGGTACTGATCCGGCCGGCGCTGGCGGGAATCTGCGGGACGGACCTCGCTCTGGTGCACCGCGACCCGGTGCCCAACGTGCTCAGCGCCTACGGTGCCGCGGGGACATTCATTCCCGGGCACGAGGTCGTCGGCGTCGTCGAGCGGGCCTCATCGACGCGATGGGTTCGCGAGGGCGATCGCGTCCTGGTCGAACCGACCCTCCGCTGCGCACACAAAGGCCTGGCCGAGTGCCGGCGCTGCCGCGCCGGTGACACCCACCTGTGCGAGAACGCGGACCGCGGCGGCTCACTCTGTTCGGGCCGGTCGGTTGGATCGAGTGAGAAGGCTGGTGGCGGCTGGAGCGAAGGCTTCCTGGTCCACGAGGACATGCTGGTCCCCGCCGACGGCATCTCCGACCAGCGCGGTGTCCTTGCCGAGCCTGCGGCCACGGCGCTGCACGCCGTCCTGCGGTGGACCCGTCGAGGCGACACCGCCGTGGTGATCGGCTCGGGAGCACTGAGCCGGCTGATCGTGGCGACGCTCCGGCGGATGCACCCGGACCTCGACATCATCGTGCTCCACGACGCAAGAAGCACCACGCGGCCCCGGCTGGGCCGGCGTCACCGCGAGAGCGCTCCGCTCAGCGGAGATCCCAACGCCGCCTTCATGGCAATCCGTTCGATCGGCGCCAATCGCGTCTGGCACGGATCGTCAGAGCAGATGCTGCAGAAGACCGCCGAACACATGGAGGCTCGCCTGATGCGACCCGCCGGGGGCGGCCTCCCGGTGCTCGACGGCGGCGTCGACGTGGTCTTCGACTGCCGAGCTTCGGCGCTCAGCATCGACCTCGCCGTACGTCTGCTCCGCGCCGGCGGCACGCTGGTCCTCTGTGGCCGCTCCGGCCGCCACGAGATCGAGTGGTCGCTCATCTGGGCTCGCGAGCTCACGGTGCGTGGGGCTGCGTCGTACGGCCGCGAGCCCGACGGGAAGCGCACCTTCGGCACAATCCGCGAGTGGTTGAGCGACTCCAGCTTCCCGGTCGACGGCGTCGTGACCCACCGATTCCCGCTGGATGAATACACTGCGGCCCTGGCAATCGCCCAGGCGGGCACGGCGGCCGGCGCTGTGAAAGTGGTCTTCGAGGGGCCCGCCGCAACCAGCCTCCGGCCCTCCGCGGCCGCCGTCGTGGTGCATCAGCCCGACGAGCCCGTCCTGCTCCAGTCGACCGCGGCGCGGGTTCGCGGCGGTCACGTCAAAGTCTCGTAAGGAGCAGCTCGCGTGGTCTCGCGCCGCCGCGGCGCGTGCCCGCATGATCCGAGCGCCCCGGCGCGTCCGTACCAGCAGATGCGCAACCCCCGAGCGTGTGTCGGAGCATGAGAGTGCACCTGAGTGACGACGACATTGTTCGCTCGATCTCTGCCCATTCGCCCGAGGGGATCGAAGCTTTGTACGACCGATACGGCGGCCTCGCTCACACAGTGGCTCTGCGCATCCTGAGCGACCGCGGTGCGGCCGAGGACGTCGTGCAGGAATCGTTTCTCGCCGTCTGGCGTCGAGGCTCGACGTTTCAGCCGGGCCGCGGGTCGCTGCGCTCCTGGATCTGCACGATCGTCCGCAACCGGGCCATCGACCGCCTGCGGGGCGACCGGCACCGGACGCGCCTGGACTCGCCGATCGAGGGCGAGTCGATCGAGCCGACGGTCAGCGACCCCTGGGCTGCCGTCGCCGTCGAGCTGAGCGCCGAGGAGGTGCGCAAGGCGCTCGCCGAGCTCCCTGCGGAGCAGCGTCAGACGATTGAACTCGCGTACTACGGCGGGTTCTCGCAATCGGAGATCGCCACCAAGATGGAGGTGCCCCTGGGCACGGTCAAGGGCCGGGTCCGGATCGCCCTGGACAAGTTGCGCGCCAGCCTCGCGGATCGGATGGAGACCTCATGGCCGACCCAATGAGCTGCGAAGAGGCCACCGACCTGCTGGCGCTGGAAGCTGTCGGCGCGCTCGAACCCGCCGATCGGGAACTCGTGGAACGCCACCTGGCCACCTGCGCACCATGCACACACGCCGCCGCGGAGTATGCGGACCTGGCGTCGTTGCTTCCTGCGGCACTCGACCTGGTGCCGCCCCCGGCTCGACTCCGCCGCCAGCTGATGGCGCAGGTCTATGCCGAGGCGACCGCCCCGTCAAGGCCGTCCTGGTGGCGCCGCCTCGTGGCGGCCATCCCCGCCGGCCGGCCCTTCACGGCCATCGGCGCCGTCGCGGTCGTCGCCGCAATCGTTGTCGGCATCTACGCGGTCGCCGGCCGGAACGCAACATCGACGTCAGTCACCTACACGGTGTCGGGCACGACCGCCACAGGGACGCTCTCCGTCGACACCACCGCGCGGCAGGCCGTGCTCACCGTGAAGGGGCTCTCAGCCCTTCCCAGCTCCGAGGTCTATGAGGTCTGGCTCATCCCGCCGCAGGGCGCTCCCAAGGGTGCCGCCTTCCTGAGCCCCGGCCTCGGGGGTGGGCCGTGGACGGCGGTCATGGGGGGAAGCATGGCCGGCTATACGAGCATCGCGGCCACGGTCGAGCCTGCTGGCGGGAGCCCGACGCCGTCGAACACCGAGGTGTTGAGCGGTCAGCTCACCGTGTCCTGAGGCGGCGACTGCGCCGCCTTCCGGCGTTTCTCGGCAACCGCCGGGAGCACGCGCTTGATTCCCGCGTTGTCGACCACCATGCGACGCTCGCGCTTGCGATCGCGCTGGCGGATGCGCTCCCGTTCCGCGTCGGGCATCTCGGCCTCGGGATCCACGAGCGCGACTCAGGCGCCCAGCGCAGCGGGATGGTGCCGCCGGCCACGCGCGACCGCCAGGCCGACAGCTGCCACCGCGGCCAGCGTGACCACCGCACCGCCGGCGATCGCCTGCATCCGACGGTCGAGTCCGAGCATCCGAATGCGATCGCCGAAGCCTGAGGCGTCCGCAAGCGCCAGCGCAGCTGCATGGATTTGAGCCCGCTGAGCGGGGTCGAGGGTCCAGGCGGACAGCGCCGATGCCACCTCGTCGCCGACGTCTACCAGGCCCGGAATCTCAGGAGATGCGGCGAAGGCGACAGCGTCGCCGTCAAGCGCTGCGTCGAGCCGATGCTCGGGGTTCACGATCCAGACCTCGAGAGCCGTTCGGCGGGCATCGGCGCCCCGAGACGCCGCCGGAGCGCGGTCAGGGCTCGGAACGTGAGCAGCTTCACGGCGCCTTCGCTCCTTCCCATGATCTCGGCGATCTCTCGATTTCGGAGCTCGCCGCCGAAGCGCAGCAGGATCGCCTGGCGCTGATCATGAGGAAGTCCGGCGACTGCGGCTCGCACCTCCTCCGCCCGATCGTTCTCCTCTGCGTGCCAGGCAGGATCGGCGCCAGCATCGGGCAGCATGCGCGGCTCGAGTTCGATCCAGCCCGGGCGGCGGCGCTCTCGTGACACCAGGTTGCCGGCGACGCGGTAGAGCCAGGCGGAGTACGGGACGCCGCGCCACTCGAAACGCGGGAGCTCCTCCATCGCTTTGGCAAAGGCTGCTGCGGTCACGTCGTCGGCCTGCTCCATGTCATGTGTGAGGGTGTAGACGTAGGCGTGGATCTGGTCGACGTAGCGTTCGTAGAGCGGCGCGAAGGCCGCCCGGTCACGCTGCGCAGCCAGGATCTCCAGCCGCTCCTCCTCGAGCTCTGCGGCAGTGCGATGGGGCATCGCTAAAGCCGCAGCGCACGCGGGGGACGCATCTCGCAGAAGCGTGTGCCTGGCATCGAGTTACGCCTGACGGCGATCTCCGATCAGGCCAAGACGCGTGCCGACCTCTTCGAAGGCGAGCAGCGCCCGGTCGAGCTGCTCGTGGGTGTGGGTCGCGCAGACGATCGTCCGGACCCGTGCTCTGCCCCGGGCGACGGTGGGAAACCCGATGCCCTGGGCGAAGACGCCCCGCTCGAGGAGCAGGTCGGAGAGTTGCATGGCAACCGGTGCTTCGCCGCACATCACCGGGGTGATCGGGGTTTCGCTCTCGCCGATATCGAAGCCCAGCTCGCGAAGCCCGCTCTTGAAATGGCGGGTGTTGCTCCACAACTGCTCCATGAGCTGCGGCTCCTGCTCGAGGACGTCCACGGCGGCGATGCACGCGGCGACGACCGCGGGCGGGTGCGAGGACGAGAACAGGAACGGCCTGGCCTTGTGGATCAGATAGTCGCGGACGACCTGTGACGAGGCCACGTACCCGCCGACGACGCCGACCGCCTTGCTGAGCGTGCCGATGTTGAGCGCGACCCTGCCATGGAGACCGAAGTGGTCCGTCGTCCCGCGTCCATTGGTGCCGAGCACACCTGTGGCGTGGGCATCGTCGACCATGACCGCGGCCCCGTAGTGCTCGGCGCGCTCCACCAGCGCGGGCAGCGGTGCGATGTCGCCGTCCATGCTGAAGACGCCGTCGGTGACCAGCAGGATGCGGCGATATCCCTTGGCGCGCGCCTCGCTGAGCGCGCGCTCGGCGTCATCCGGATCAGTGTGCTCGTAGAGAATCCGATCCGCCTTGGTCAGCCGGATGCCGTCGATGATGCTCGCGTGGTTGAGCTTGTCGCTGACCACGCAGTCACCCTGGTCGAGCATCGACCCGATGACCCCCACGTTCACCGCGTACCCGCTCTGGAAGGTGAGCGACGCCTCGGTGCGCTTGAACACGGCCAGACGGCGCTCCAGCTCCTCGTGCAGCGTCTGCGTTCCCGCGATGGTGCGCACCGCGCCCGTGCCCGCCCCCCATTCGAATGCGGCGCGCGAAGCCGCCTCGACGAGACGCGGGTGTGTGTTCAGGCCGAGATAGTTGTTGCTGGAAAGGCTGATCACCGCCTTGCCGGCGATGTCCACCTCGGGGCCCTGCGCCGACTCGAGCACCCGCAGCGGACGGAACAGCCCGTCGCGGCGGAGCGCATCGAGATCCTCGTTCAGCGACGCATCCAGAGCCTGGACAGCCTTCGACGTGTTCGCACTCATCACCATGCGACCAACCATACCCCGCGCGTCTACTCGGGAGTGAGCGTCACCTTGCCGCACTGACCCGACTTCATCAGCTCGATGGCGCCATCGATGTCGCGCAGCGCGAATCGGTGCGTGATCAGCGCGCGCACGTCGATGACACCATCCCGAACGTACGCGGTCACCTGTTCCCAGGTCGCCGGGATCCGCCTGCCGGCAATGCCATACAGGCTCAGCCCCTTCATGACGACGTCGCTGGAGAGATCCACGACATCCGGCCCGTCGCCGATACCCAGCAGGCTGATCCAGCCTCCGGGCCGCACCAGGCGCGTTGCCGAAGCAACAGCAACCGGCGATCCACTCATCTCGAGCACGCAGTCGATGGCGTCGCCGGCGGCGCGACGCACCGCGTCATCCACCGCATCGTCGGTCGCCTGGACGATCGCGTGCGCACCCATGCGTTCCGCGAGATCGAGTCGATAGGCGTTGCGATCGACGCCGACGACACGCGCGGCGCCTTGCGCCCGTGCGACCGCGACCGCCGCGCATCCGATCGGGCCGCATCCGAACACCACGACCGTCCGCCCGTTCAGGTCGCCGTACGAACACGCGTGCACCGCATTCCCGAAGGGCTCCATGGCGGCGGCGACATCCGGGGGGACCGAGTCGCCGACGGGCCAGACGTTCGCTGCGGGCACCGCAAGGTGCGTGGCGAAAGCCCCGTCGACGTCGACGCCGAGGATGCGCGTGTTCTCGCACACGTGAAAGTCGCCGCGACGGCACTCATCGCAGTGACCGCACACGATGTGCGACTCGACGGCCACGCGGGTCCCGAGGGCGGGTTCCTGCACCCCGTCGCCCCACGCGACCACCTCACCGCAGACCTCGTGGCCGACCACGCGTGGGGGGTGCACGCGCGCCGCGGCCCACGGATTCCAGTCGTAGAGATGCACATCCGTGCCGCAGACCGACGTGGCGGCGACCCGAAGGAGCACCTGCCCCGGTGCGGGCGACGGCATCGGGACGTCGCCGATCACGAATCCTGGCGCGGGCGACAGCTTGAGGATTGCGAGCACTCGTCGTGATTATGCGTTCGCGTCCCGCCTGACCGGGTCACCGTCTGCGCCGCGTCCGCGGAGCCCGGAGAGACTGCGGCTCATCGCGGCGCTCACAACGCCGCTCAGCGACAGGCGCGGGAGGACACACGCATGCTCGATGGCATTGACCGGCCGGCTCCAGGGCCGCGCCCTCGCCGGATACCGGTCGAGGACCTCAGCGTCTACGAGGGCCGAGGCGGGCACACCCTGCGCCGCCACGTCGACACCCGGCCCGGCGACGAGATGCGCCGGATCCTGCGCGAGGGCGTCGCCGCTGCCGGGCGGTTCGTCAGTCGCGCCACCGCGCAGCGCTGCGTCGACATTGCGGTCACCCGGCGAAGCGCGGAGATCACCGCGTGGCTCGCCGGCAGGGACAAGCGAGCGCCCTTCAGCTTCGTCGAGGATATGGGCGAGGTCGTCGGCCACGTGCTCACCTACGCCGAGGTCAGCAGGGGAGTGGTGGTGCCGACGCAGGTGACCGCCGTCCGCCTCGTGCTGCGCCGCAACGACGAGCTGCCCGGCGGATTCACGCTGGTGACCGCCTACCCGACCCGATCCCCCTTCCGGGACAAGAGACACCAGGAGCGCTGACAATGAACGGCACCATCGACATCGACATCGCGATCGACAATGCGGCAACCGACTACCCGGCGCTCGCGCAGCTGCTGGCCGGTTACTACCACCAGGACTGGCACCAGGAGCACGGCACACCCGACGCCGCGCTGCACGCGTTCGCCGACGATGCGTCGCCCGAGACCGTCGTCGCAGCTTCGGGCGACATCGACCGTCTCATCGACGAGGGATTCGACGACGACGGCCTGACCCGCATGCTCGTCGACGGCTTCGACTGCAACTACGTCCCCGCGGCGCACGGCCTCACCTCCGTGGGGTGGCTCAGCCACATCCGGGAGGTGCTCGCCACCTCGGTTGCTGACTGACCCGGACCCTCACCGTGCCCGCGGCGCCGCGGCGACGCGTCGAAACAGCGCCACGAAATGGAGCAGCGCCGTGGGCACGAGGGTTGGCAGGGCGATGATCAGCGCGACGATGTCGACCGGTCCCGCGAAGAGCCGGACCCAATAGAGAGCGAACAGCACGATGCCGGTGAGCAGGGTGTTCCGCCGGCCCCACACCGTGTACACCAGCTCGGGGCGACGGCCCGTCAGGAGCACCAGCGGCGTCAGCACCACCGGCCCCGCATAGCGGGCGACGATCAGCACCGCCAGCCAGAGCGGGACGATCCCCAGCGCGCAACTGCCGATCGCTCCGACGACGAAGTACAGGGCGTCGCCGAACGGGTCCATCGCCTTGCCGAGGACGGTGACCGGACCGTACCTGCGGGCGATGAATCCGTCGACCGCGTCGAGGAGGCCGACCGAGCCGCCGATCCCGCCCCAGAGCGCGAGCCCGAGGCGCCCCGGAAGCGAGAGGGTTCCGATGAGCAGCACCGGAACACATGCGTATCCGCGGAGCGCGGTCAGCCCGTTGGGGATGCCGTAGCGCTCGACCGGTGTCCCGTCGGGTGTGCGCAGGAGCGCGGCACCGCCAATCATCCCGACGGTCACCGCCAGCCACCAGACAGCGGTCGCGATCACCCCGGGCGTCAGGGTTCCGTGTCCGTGCACCAGGGTGACGTCGACGCTCAGGGCCTCGCCAAGGACGAGACCGAGCGCCGTCCAGAACAGCAGCGATCGGCGCAGGGGCGCGCTGCCGCGAAGGCGCGCCAGCGCCGTCCCGTAGAGGCCGGCTAGGCCAGCCAGCCCAGAGCTCCCGACGGGTGCTGCCGCGTCCGGATCAGACCGCGAGGCAGGTGATCGTCTTGACCACGCCGTCCGCGGACTGGATCCGATCCAGGATGAGACGCCCGATCCCGGGGACGTCCGATGCCTCGACCTGAGCGATGACGTCGTATTCACCGGTGATCGCGTCGACCATCACGATGCCGTCACTGCCTCTCAGGGCGTCAGCCACGTGTTGGGCCCTGCCTGCGCTCGCTGTCACGAGCACGTATGCACGGATCATCTCGCTGCTCCCACGGTTGAAACGCTCGGCGACTGTAGCATGGGTACATGCCGTGGGCCATCGTGATCCGGCTCCTCGCCCGGCTTGCGGCGAGCCTCTTTTTCTGGCGGCTGGCGACGAGCAGGCGTCGGGCTTTCGCGGGCGGTCAGCCCGTTCCCGGTGCCACGCCAAAAGCCCGCATCGACGCCGAGGCGGCAGTCATGGCGGTGAGGGCCTCGATCCTGCTGACGTGGCGAGCCCTGCTCACCGCCGTGTTCCTGACGGCGACGGCTGTGCTGATGGTCGCCGGCGTGACCATCGTCATCCTGAGCCCCAGATGGCTGGGCGCGATCCTGCTAGCCGGAGCGGTGGCCACCGGCGGGGCGACCTGGTTCGAGGGACGCGTCCTCGTCGTCGCGGCGCGGATGCGCAGCCGGCGGCGACGCGACGAGCGACTGCGCCGGACGACCGCCTCCTGAGCCTCGTCGAGCGGTTGTTCAGCTGAGGTAGGGGGCGACGCCCTCGCCCTGCTCGGCGGCATCCATCATCAACTCGCTGACGGTTGGATGGGCGTGGATGATCGACCCGAGGTCGTCCATCGAGAGCCCGTCGCTGATCGCGACTCCCACCTCATGGATGATCTCGACCGCATGGACGCCCATCACGGTCGCGCCGACCAGACGATCGGTGGCCGCGTCGGCATACAGCTGCGCAAGCCCGTCCGGCTCGCCCTCGCCGAGCGCCTTGCCGTTGCCGAGATATCGTGCCTGCCCCAGCTTCAGGTCGACGCCCGCGGCCTTCGCGCCTTCCGGGTTCAGGCCAACCATGGCAATTTCAGGGTGGGTGTAGATGCAGGACGGGACCACGGTCCGGTCCATGGGCATCACCTCGTGGCCGAGTGCATTCTCGACCGCGCGTCCTCCCTCTGCACTGCCGAGATGCGCAAGCTGCAAACCCCCGATGCAGTCGCCGGCGGCCCAGATCTTCGGATTCGCGGTTCTCAGGAACGCGTCCACGTCGATGTGATCGCGCTCATCGACAGCGACGCCCGCATCCTCCAGCCCGATCCCGCGGGTCTGCGCGCGGCGCCCGACCGACACCAGGAGCAGGTCGGCCTCGACCGCCATCCCATCGTCGAGGTGAGCCTTCACCGAATCCGCCGCGTAGTCGACTGACTCGACGCGACGTCCGGCGAGAAACGTGATGCCCTGCTTCTCCACGATACGGCGCCATTGCTGGACGATCCGCGCATCCACACCGGCTAGCACCTGCGGGAGCACCTCGACGACGGTGATGCGCGATCCGAGCGCCGCGAACAGGCTCGCGAACTCGCATCCGACGACGCCGCCGCCGATCACCAGCATGTGCTCAGGAATGCGCTCGAGGCGAAGGATGCCGTTGGAGGTCACCACCAGTGGATGCTCCATGTCGATGCCCGGCAGCCCGGAAGGTTCGGTGCCAACGCACACGATGAGGTGATCGAACTCGTGGCGCGAATCAGTCGTGACCACGGCATCGCCGTCGACCACACCCTGCGCATGAACCACATGCACGCCGCGCCGCTTGCACGCCGCCTCGACCCCCTTGCGCATGCTCAGCACGATCTCTTCCTTGCGCTCCATCATCCGCGGGAAATCCACCTCGGGCTCGGGAACGCGGATGCCGAACGACGCCGCGTCGCGAATCCTGCGGAGCAGATCCGCTCCGGCGAGCAGCGACTTGGTGGGAATGCAGCCCCAGTTGAGGCACGTCCCGCCGAGCTCGGCGCGCTCGACGAGCGTCACCTCCGCACCAAGTTGCGCGGCGCGGAGCGCGGCCACATCGCCGGCGGGACCGCCGCCGAGCACCACAACGCGCTGAGTCATGCCGTGGTGGGCGTCGTCGCGGGGACGGGTGCGGCGGATCGGTGCTGTCCGCGTCGCGACGTGGCGAATGCCTCGGTGACGATGCGCTCCTGTTCGAGCTGATGGGAGCCGGCGTATCCCTCTGAAGGGCTCGCCCGGCGCGGTCTGCCGATGTAGTCCCACTGGATGTGCGACGGCCGCGAGAGGCCGAGTGCGCGCTCGAGGCTTCCCCACGCGCCCATGTTCTGCGGCTCCTCCTGAACCCAGTACAGCCGCTCGAGCTTCGGGTACGCGGCCACCAGCTCGAGGATCGCGTCAGCGGGCAGTGGGTACAGCTGCTCGACGCGAGCGATCGCGACGTCGGTCGCCTCCGGGCGCTGGGGCGCCAGGCTCAGCTCGTAGTAGATGCGCCCCGAGCAGAGCAGCAGGGATCGCACCTCGTCCCGGCGCTCCGCGCCGGTGGGGTCGTCGATCACCGGCCGGAATTTTCCGGTGCTCAGTTCGGCGAGCTTGGACGTCGACTCCTTCAACCGCAGCAGGCTCTTCGGCGTGAACACGATGAGCGGGCGCGGGTCGTTGAGCAGGCCCTGGCTGCGCAGCAGGTGGAAGTACTGCGCAGGCGTCGTGCAATTGGCGAGGCGCATGTTGTCGTTCGCGCACAGTTGCAGGAAGCGTTCGATGCGCGCGCTGGAGTGCTCGGGACCGCTGCCTTCATAGCCATGCGGGAGGAGCATGGTCAGGCGCGAGTGCTGACCCCATTTCGCGCGGGACGACGAGATGAACTGGTCGACGATCATCTCGGCGTTGTTGAAGAAGTCGCCGTACTGCGCCTCCCAGATGACCAGTGTCTCCGGGTCAGCGGCGCTGTATCCGTACTCGAAGCCGAGGCAGCCGACTTCGCTGAGCGGGCTGTTGAGGACCTCGAACGTTGCCTGCGCATCGGTGAGGTGCTGCATCGGGACGAACACTTCGCCGGTGCGTTCGTCGTGATACGCGAGGTGGCGGTGGCTGAACGTGCCGCGCACCGTGTCCTGGCCGGTGAGGCGAATCGGGTGACCTTGCGTGATGAGTGAGGCGAAGGCGAGCGACTCGGCGGTCCCCCAGTCGATGGCACCTTCGAGGATCGCCGACTTGCGCCGCTCCATCTGGCGGATGAGCTTGGTGTTCGGCGTGAAGTGTTTGGGGAAGCTGAGCAGCTGCTCATTCAGGGCGGCCAGCTGACGGCCGGAGACCGCCGTCCTCATCGTGGGATCGTCAGGCTCCTCGACGACCTGTTCGTGGGTGAGGTCGTCGAGCTCGGCGGCGAGGTTCTCCTTCACCCGCTTGTGCGCGTCGGCGATCCGCGTGTACAACGCCTTGGCCTGTGCGTCGACGTCCTCCGGACGGATCAAGCCGTCCGCCACCAGCTGTGCCGCGAACAGTTCGCGGACCGTCGGGTGCTGGCGGATCGTCTTGTACATGAGTGGCTGCGTGTACGCGGGCTCGTCCGCCTCGTTGTGGCCGAAGCGCCGGTAGCCGATGAGATGCACCATGACGTCGCGACGATAGGCGCGGCGGTAGTCGTACGCGAAGGTGATCGCCGCCAGGCAGGCTTCGACGTCGTCCGCGTTGACGTGGACGATGGGGATGTCGAATCCCTTGGCGAGGTCGGACGCGTACCGGGTCGATCGCCCATCCTGCGGGTCGGTGGTGAAGCCGACCTGGTTGTCGGCGATGAAATGCACCGTGCCGCCGGTTGTGTACCCGGGAAGCGACTGCAGGTTGAGCACCTCTTGAACGACACCCTGCCCGGCGAAGGCAGCATCGCCATGGATCAGGACCGGCAGTGCCGCCATGGGGTCGAGGTGCAGCGTTGTCGCGCGGCGCTGCGTTTGCGCCGCCCGGCACCAACCCTCGACGACCGGGTCGATCGCCTCCAGGTGACTCGGGTTCGGCAGCAGCCGCACCAGGATCACCTTGCCGGATTCCGTGTGATACGTGCCCGTGGCGCCGACGTGGTACTTCACGTCGCCGGTCGACTCGAAGCGGCCGATCGCTCGACGTGCGGACGCGAGCTCGAAGGCGTTGAGAATGGACTCGTAGGAATGATTCGCGACGTGCGCGACCACCGCGAGACGTCCTCGATGCGGCATCCCCATGATCACCTCGCCGATCCCATCGTCAGCGACCAGGCTCAGGAGGTTCTCGAGCATCGGAACCAGGGCGTCGAGTCCTTCGAGTGAGAACGTCTTCTGGCCGAGGAAGGCTGCACGCTGGTACCGCTCCATCGCGTCGACCCTGGTGAGGCGTTCGAGCAGCCGAAGCCGATCCTCAACCGCCAGGACCGGCCGGTACCTGCCTGATTCGATGTGCTCGCGCAGCCAGACGCGCTGCTCGTGGCTCGAGATGTGCTCGATCTCGAACGCGATCGTGCCGCAGTACGTGCGCCGGAGATTGGGGAGCACCTCGGCGAGGTTCCGTCCCGGGACGTACACGCGCAGCAGATCGGCGGGGATCTGCTCCATCAACTCCTGGGTCAGCGCGTAGGTCGACGGCTCCATCGCGGGATCGCCGATCGGCGGCGAGCCGAGAGGATCGAGGTGTGCGCCGAGGTGGCCGTGGGTGCGGTGGGCTTTGACCAGTGACGTGGCCGCCTGCATCGCACCGAGCAGGACGCGATCGGGCGTTTCGTCGTTCCTCGTTGAACGCGTCGCAGCTGATGAGGAGGGCGCCGCCGTGCGAGCCGGCGCCACGTCGAGGGGCGGTAGGATCAGGCCAAGACTGGCAAAAACCTGGTCGTAGAACGCGTCGGCACCTCCGAGCAGTGACTCGATGCGCGCGAGGAACTCGCCCGACTCGGCTCCCTGGATGACCCGGTGGTCATAGGTGCTGGTCATGGTCATGACCTTGCCGACGCCGAGATCGCCGATGGTCGCCTCGGGAACGGTGCGCCACTCGGCGGCATAGCCGATTGCGCCGACCGCGACAATCGTTCCCTGGCCCGGCATCAGCCTGGGCACCGATGCGACAGTCCCGATGCCTCCCGGATTGGTCAGGGTCAGGGTCGCGCCCTGGAGCTCATCCGCGGCGAGCGCGTTGGTGCGGGCGCGCTCGATGAGACGCTCGTACTCGTCGCGGAACTCCTTGAAGGGCAGGTCCGCGGCATTGCGAATGACCGGGACCACCAGTGACCGTGAGCCGTCCTTGCGCACGCTGTCCACCGCAAGCCCGAGGTGCGCCGGCCCGGCGACACGCGCCGGCTTGCCGTCGTCGGTGCGCGCGAAGTGCGTGGTCATTGCGGGGCTCAACCCGGCGGCCCGCGCGATGGCGTATCCGATCAGGTGGGTGAAGGAGACCTTGCCCGCGTTGCCACCGGCTGCGAGAGCGGTGTTCAGCTGGCGCCGGCGGCTGTCCAACACGCCCACCCCGATGGTGCGGAACGACGTCGCGGTGGGGATGTCGCGGCTGCGCTCCATGTAGTCCACGAGGGCTGCCGCCGGGCCCTTGATCGGCTGGGCGTCCTCGCCGTCGACGACACGCACGGTGGCATCGGTTCTCGATCCACCGCCGGTCTTGGCGACCAGGACGTCTGCCTTGGTCACCACACCGCCCGGTCCCGAGCCGCGAACCCCGCGCAGGTCGACACCGTTGTGCGCCGCAGCCCGGCGCGCCAGCGGCGCGGCGTCGACCCCTGAGCCGTCCGGCGCGACGATCGGTCCCGGACTCACCGGAGCCACCGCGACGGGCGGTGGCGGTGAAGGGGGAGCCGGGGGCTCCGCTGCCACGTCGGCTGGCTCAGCTGCGGTGGGGGGCGACGGCGCGACCTCGGGCTCCGCAGCCGGGGCGGCAGGACTGGGCACGTTGGTCGGCGCGGCCAGTGCCCCTGGCGCAATCACTGCGAGCGTCGCGCCAACGGCGACCGTCTCACCCTCGGCTGCGACGATCTCGGCCAGCTGTCCGGTCGCCGGAGCAGGAACCTCGACGTCGACCTTGTCGGTCGTCACCTCGACAACCGGCTCGCCCTCCTCCACGTCGTCGCCGACGGCCTTCAGCCAGCGGGACACGATCCCCTCTGAGACGGACTCACCCATCGCCGGGAGGGTCAGCGAAACAGGGTCAGCCACGCTTGAATCGTCTCATCTTCGCTCTGCAACAGTACGGAGGTCCCTCGCCGTCAGGCGCCGATCCGCCGTGGCGCCTCGCTAGCCAGCTTGCTGCTTGCGCTCGGTTCCACCCAGCCGGCGCTTCACCGCGCGGAACCACTGTCGCGTAATGGGTATGAACTCCTCGTCGAGGAGCGCACAGGCGATGAGCACGACAAGTGCGCATCCGAGCCCGATCAGACCGCTCTGCCAGATGGCGAACCGAGCTGGAGCGCCGCCCGCGCAGGATCCCGCACACGAGGAGGTGACCTGACCGGCTGCCAGACCGAGGAGGATGCCCACCACCCCAGCAACGATGTAGAGCAGGACCGCCCTGGCCGTGTTCACAGATTGAATATAGGCGTCTGGTCTGCGTCTCAACCGCCGGAGATGCGCCTGCGGTGCCCGGCCGCTCCCACGCGCCAAATCTACACAAATCCGTATACTTTGTCGCAGCCGGATCTGCCGGTGCGGCCGGAAGGGCGACCGTCAACGCTGAATGCTTGGAGGTTGCCCATGCTCGGAATCCACCGGTTCCGCATCCTGATCGCCGTGGCTGCGGTGGGCAGCGCGGTCGCGTTCGCCGTGCACGCCGGCGCGCAGGCTCCGACACCTGGTCGCTACATCAGCTGGGCGCCGCCGGCCGCGGCGACGGCGACACCCGGAGCCGGGCCTGCGCTCCCGCTTGCGAGTCCCAGTCCGGTCGCCGATGCCGGACCGCTCGGAGGTCTGACCTCACCGATCTCGGGACTTTTCAAGCAGTTGAACTCGAACACCGTGGCGACGGCGACGGGTCAGTACTCGGTGCTTCAGGACCTCGAAAAGGCTCTCGCCGGCCACATCCAGCAGTTTTTGCAATGGGTTACGGGCGGACGATGAACGCCGGGCAGTCAGAATCGAGAGGTGCCACCTCCTCTCGTCCCCGGCGAAAAGCGCCGGTCGGACCTCCGCAACGTCGCGATCATCGCTCACGTGGACCACGGCAAGACGACGCTGGTCGATGCCCTGCTCAAGCAATCGCGCGTCTTCGCGGCCCACGAGCAGGTCGGCGAGCTGATCATGGACTCGAACGATCTCGAGCGCGAGAAGGGCATCACGATCCTCGCCAAGACCACCTCGGTCCGCTACAACGGGGTCAAGCTCAACATCATCGACACCCCGGGCCACGCCGACTTCGGAGGCGAGGTCGAACGGGTCCTCGGGATGGCGGACGGATGCCTGCTCCTGGTGGACGCCGCCGAGGGGCCGATGCCCCAGACCCGTGTCGTGCTTCGCCAGGCGATGGCCCTGGGCCTGCAGCCAATCATCGTGGTCAACAAGATCGACCGCACCAACGCCCAGCCCGCCGAGACAGTTGAAGCGACCCACGACCTCCTCCTGGAGCTCGCGAAGGAGTCGTGGCAGCTGGACGCGCCGGTCCTCTACACCAACGCGCGCGACGGCACCGCAACCGCGGATCTCACGCGGGAGGGCGTGACCCTCGAGCCGCTGCTCGACGCGATCATCGAGCACGTGCCGCCGCCGCTCGCCGACCCGGACGGCCCGCTGCAGATGCTCGTCAGCAACCTCGACCACGACAACTGGAGTGGCCGCCTTGCACTGGGGCGCATCCAGCGCGGCACGGTGCACCCCGGCCAGAGCGTCGTCTGCTGCACCGCATCGGGCGCGGGCAAGGTGGAGCGAATCGCGACGGTGCTCACCGTCGAGGCGCTCCAGCGTCTCTCGGTGGAGTCCGCCTCGGCCGGTGAGATCGTCTACCTCTCCGGAATCGCAGCCGTGGCCATCGGCGACACCATCGCTGATGCTGAGTCCCCGGAGGCACTGCCACGCCTGGAGATCGGCGAGCCGACGCTGCGGATGCAGTTCTCGGTCAACCAGTCACCGCTGGCGGGACGCGAGGCGACCGTGAGCAGCACCTCGCGCCAGCTCCGCGCACGACTGGAGCGAGAGCTGCTCACCAACGTGGCGCTGCGCGTGGAGGACGGACCCACCGCCGACATCTTCGATGTGAGCGGACGCGGCGAATTGCACCTCGCGATCCTCATCGAGACGATGCGGCGCGAGGGCTACGAGTTCGAGGTGTCACGCCCCGCGGTCATCACCAAGGAGATCGACGGCGAGCGCGTGGAGCCGGTCGAGGATTGCGTCATCGACTGTTCGGCGGATGTGGTCGGCGCCATCACGGACGCGCTCGGCACGCGGGGCGCCAAGATGACGGCGATGCGCACGGACGCGGGCGGAGGTGTGCGCCTGACATACCACGCGCCGACGCGTGCTCTGATCGGGCTGCGCAGCCAGATCCTCACCCTGACGCGAGGGACCGGCGTGATGGCAACGAGGCTGCTCGGCTGGGAGCACACGTGGGCGCTGCCGACGACGACGCGCTCCGGCGTCCTCACCGCGAGTCAACCGGGGACCGCCGTGGCGTACGGACTGGTCACGCTGCAGGAGCGCGGCCAGCCACTGATCGCACCGGGAACGCCCGTCTACGAAGGCATGATCGTCGGGCTCAACCGCCGCCCCGGCGACATCCACCTCAACGTAACCAAGCAGAAGCAGAAGACCAACATCCGGTCATCCACCGAGGACATGACCATTCGCCTGGTCCCACCGCGGAAGATGTCGCTCGAGGAGTGCCTCGACTTCATCATCGATGACGAGCTCGTCGAGGTCACCCCAATCGGCATCCGGATGCGCAAGCGCGTCCTCAACGCGGACGAGCGCAACAAGCTCCGCAAGCGGGCGATGGCCGGCGAAGCAAGCTAGCAGCGGCGAGGGATCGCCGCGCCGGTCAGCGCTCGGCCGGCGACTGCGCAGCGGTCTGCGCTGCGGCTTTCTTGGCTGCCTTCGCGATTGCAGCGGCCTTGGGCTTCTTCCCCTGACGCTTCGGGGCTCCGCGCGACTTCTCTCCTGCCACGGCCTCTTCTCCTCAACGGCGTTTGTCAGACGGTGTTGAGATTAGTACAAGTTTTGGCGCATCGGTTCCGCCGAACGCGAACCGAGGGTCAGGAGAACAGCGATGTATACCCGTTGAGCGCCGGCTGGCCGCCGAGGTGGGCATACAGCACCGTTGACCCGGGGTCTATCTCCCTGCTGGTGATCAGGTCGATCATGCCCGCGAGTGACTTGCCCTCGTACACCGGGTCCGTGATCATCCCCTCCAGGCGGGCACCGAGCTTGATTGCGTCGACGGTCCGCGCGTCGGCGATCCCGTAGGTCCCGGCGTGGTAGCGCGCATCGAGGACGATCTCGTCAGTGCGCAGATCACGGCCGATCTCGATCAGCGCGGCCGTCTGTCGAGCGATTCGAGTGACCTGGTCGAGCGTCTCGGCGGGTTTTGCCGACGCGTCGATGCCGATGACCATGCGGGGTCGCTCCTGAGCTGCGAACCCGGCGATCATGCCCGCCTGCGTGCTTCCGGTGACCGAGCAGACGATGACGGTGTCGAAGAACACGCCCAGCGCGCGCTCCTGCTGCTGGACCTCCTGCGCCCACTGAGCGAACCCGAGACCACCGAGCGGGTGATCGGACGCCCCGGCCGGAATCGGGTACGGCTTTCCGCCCGCAGCCGCAACGTCTTCGAGCGCCTGCTCCCAGCTCGCCTTGAACCCGATGCCGAACCCCTCCTTCACCATCCTGATGTCGGCGCCGAGGATCCGGCTCAGCAGGATGTTGCCAACCTTGTCATAGACAGGGTCAGGCCAGTCGACCCAGCTCTCCTGGACGAGCACGCAGCGCATGCCCATCCGCGCCGCCACCGCGGCGACCTGCCGAGTGTGGTTGGACTGGACACCGCCGATCGAGACCAGCGTGTCGCAGCCCTGGGCCAGCGCGTCGGCGACGAGGTACTCGAGCTTCCTGGTCTTGTTGCCTCCGAAGGCCAGGCCGCTGTTGCAGTCCTCACGCTTGGCCCACAGGTCAGCGCCGCCCAGCGACTTGGTGAGCCGCTCAAGTGGATGGATGGGCGATGGGCCGAAGAGCAGGGGCTGGCGCGCGAAGTCGGCGAGCTTCATGTGTCTCCCTGGGGGTTGGGACGGCGGCGAGTCTATCGCGTGACGTGACCCGCAAATGCGCCCGGTCGGCGTGCACGCGAGGATGCGACGATTCCCCCATGAGTCCGCCACTCGCCGATAGCGGCCCCGCCCTCGAGGTGGGCCGCCGGGTGCAGCTTCACGTGCTGCGTTCCCAGGACCGGGATGCGTTTCTCGCGATGGTCGCTGCGAGCCGCTCGCTGCACACTCCGTGGACGAGTCCGCCGGCCGACCCAGCGGCCTTTCGTGCTCTGGTGGATCGGGGCGAGTCCTCGGACTTCGTCTCACTGGTCGGCTGGCGCAGCGACGACGGGACGCTGGTCGCAGTCGTCAACCTGAGTCAGATTGTCCGCGGCAGCTTTCAGAGCTGCTACTGCGGTTTCTACGCCAACGCAGCGACCGCCGGGCAGGGACTCACACGCGAGGCGCTCGACCTGTCGCTGCGTTACGCGTTTATTACCCTGGGCCTTCACCGTGTCGAAGCCAACGTGCAGCCGAGCAATGCTGCATCCCTGAGACTGGTTCGGCGCGTCGGGTTCCGGCACGAGGGATTCTCTCCCCGGTATCTCCACATCGACGGGGCGTGGCGCGACCACGAGCGATTTGCGATCACGGCCGAGGAGTGGCCATCAAATGCCGGAGTGATACCTGAGCTGCCGTGAGCCGCTGCTCGCCACAGGAGCGCATGTCGCAGGGCTCGCTGGTGAGATCAAGCCATTGGTCACCACAAGGTGGGGACGTTTGGCACTGGAGCCAGGGGTCCGTTCCTACGAGAGTGAGTCGACGAGGCACTCAGCCTTCGAGCGATCTCACGGCCGGCGAGACAAGGAGCAATCCGATGATGTGGGGCTCTGACTACGGTGCGGGTGGCTGGGCAATGATGATTGGCTCAGTCATCGTCGGCCTGATTCTCGTTGCCTTTGTCGTCGTCGGTGTCGTGTGGCTCATTCGGACACAGCAGGGCGCGACTCCTGACGCCGGCGAGAGCACGTCCGCAAAGGCCATCCTGGATGCACGCTACGCGCGCGGTGAGATTGACGATGCCGAATACGGGCAACGGCGCGACGTGCTCACGGGCCGCTCGGCCAAGTCAGCAGCAAAGCCCTGATCGCTGGTATGCATACGAGCTCCGTGGAGCGCGTCGCCTCTCTCTAGGGGTGCGAACGGCCCCGAGGTTGGTACCTCTACCCACTAGGGGTATAGTGGCTTGATGCCAGGCTACATCGCCCACAAAGAAGACATCCAGAAGCGACTGCTCCGAATCGAGGGCCAAGCGCGAGGCCTCCAGAAAATGGTGGAGAGCGAGCGCTACTGCATCGACATCCTGACCCAGGTCAAGTCCATGAAGGCTGCTCTCGATCGGGTCGCTCTTCTGCTGCTCGACGACCACGTCGAGCATTGCGTCGCGGATGCAGTCAAGAGCGGGGATGGAGCGGAGAAGCTTCGTGAGCTGAGCCAGGCGATCGGCCGCTTCGTGGAAGGCTGACGGTGATCCCGTTTCTCCTTGAACACATCGGCTCGGCGCTCCGACTGTCGTTCGCCATGTTCTGGCAGGTTCTCTGGCCGCTCGCTCTCGGATTCCTGTTGTCGGCGGTCGTGGAGACGCTCGTTTCCAAGCAAGCGGTGTCGCGTTTGCTGGGCCGGGACACGCCGAAGTCACTGGCGCTGGCGACTGGCTTTGGAGCCGCCTCTTCGTCGTGCTCATACGCCGCAGTTGCGGTGGGACGAACCCTGTTTCGCAAGGGATCGACGCTCGCGAATGCCGTCATCTTTGAGTTCGCGTCAACCAACCTGGTCTTCGAACTCGGCCTCGTGCTGCTCATCCTTCTGGGCTGGCAATTCCTGGCGGCGGAGTTCAGCGGCGGCCTCGTGATGATCGTGCTGCTCGCCGTCATCTTCCGTTTCACTCTGCGCCGAGGCCTCGTGGAGCAGGCGCGACGCCAGGCCGACCGCGGCCTGCTGGGCAAGATGGAAGGTCACGGGGCCATGGACATGTCCGTCAGTGGCGGGTCGTTCCTGCGCCGGCTCTTCTCGGCGCGCGCATTGACATCAATCAGCCACTACTTCTTCATGAATGTCGTCGGCCTCTGGACGGACTTGGCGCTCGGATTCCTGATCGCCGGCGCTCTTGGGGCCTGGGTGTCCGACTCCGTGTGGTCCAGCGTGTTCTTCACGGGCCACGGTGCTGCGACCGAGATCTGGGGCGCGTTCATTGGCCCACTGATCGCCGTCATCAGCTTCGTCTGCTCCGTCGGCAACGTTCCCCTGGCCGCCGTGCTCTGGAGAGGCGGAATCAGCTTCGCCGGGGTGATCGCTTTCATCTTCGCCGACCTGATCATCCTTCCGATCCTCAACATCTATCGCAAGTACTACGGTGCGCGCGTGAGCGTCTACCTCTTTGTTGTGTCGTATGCGGCGATGGTGCTCGCAGGCCTGATCGTTGGGCTCGTCTTCAACGTCGCTGGCGCCGTTCCGACCAACCGCAACATCATCGTCTTCGATACAACGATCAGTTGGAATTACGACACATTTCTCAATATCGCATTCCTTGCTCTCATCGCCGGACTCGGAGTGCGGTTCCTTCGCACGGGCGGCCTGGCAATGCTCCGCGAGATGGAGATTCCGCCCGAGCAACAGGCGTCGACCAAGGACCCGGTCTGCGGGATGACGGTTGATCCTGCCAAGGCAAGCCAACGCTCGCTGTATCACGGCAGCACCTATCTGTTCTGCTCCGGCGGTTGCCGCTCAGCCTTTGACGCCGATCCGAGTCGCTACGCGAACGGCGCGCCGACCACAGCCTCGGCCGGAATCCGGGACGACCGTAGCAGCGACTTGACAGACATACACAAATCCGTATAGTCTGCTGGTTGTCCGGGTGCCTACCCGGAACGGCCGGAGGGGCGACCGACACCGAACACGCTTGCCTCGGAGGTCGCCCATCATGGTTCAACTCAAGGCGCTCATCGACAACTGGATCCTCATCGCGCAGGGCCTGCTCGCGAGCGTCGGCGCGCTCGCCTTCCTGATCGCCTTCATGTACAAGATCGTGGCCGTCGATCCATCGAGCGTCGCGCAGGCAAAGAAATGGATCGGCCGGATCGTGTTCGGCACCATCGGTGTCGAGGTCGCAGGGACGCTGACCCACGCGCTGATCGCCAGCGTCCCTGCAACGATTCACTGAGCCGCCCGATGCAGGTGCTCCCGGGCATCGTCCAGGGGATCCGCGATCCCCTCGGCACGATCCTCCAACTGCTGACCGGTGTGCTCTCGCACTTCATCGCGACGGCACGTACCGATCTCAATGCCGAGTTGAGTCGTTATCTGTTCACCACCGTCGACCCGACGGCCTCAGGCATTCGGGCGTTGACCGCCAATCCGGCGATCGCCCGCTTGAACGGCTCGCTGGCGCTCGTCGCAGATGTGCTCGTCGGCGCGGTGCTCGCCTATGCCTCGCTCCGCAGCATCTTCGAGCACTCGATCCGCGCTCGCTACGCACTCCATCTTGTGATCCCGCGAGTCATGGCGGCGCTCGTGATGGTGCACGGGTCGATCTACTTCATCCAGATGGCGATCGACCTCAACAATGCCATCGATGGAGTCGCCCAATCGCTCGGCGGACCGCTGACGATCGACACGCTCCCGTGGTCGGGGTCGTTGAGCGCTGCGGCGGTGTCGATCATCCAGGGATCTCAGGATCTGTTCCACGCCGTCTTCGCGCTCGGCGTGGTGGTGGCCGTGGTGATTCTGGTCATCTCGTACGTCATCCGCACCGCGATGCTCGATATCCTCGTCGTGCTCGCGCCCCTGGCGGCGCTGTGCTCGGTGCTCCCGGACACGCGCCGCTACGCGTCCACGTGGATCCGGCTCTTTATGGTCGCGGTGTTCATGCAGGCGGTGCAGTTGATCATCCTGCGCGTGGCGACGGCGGTCGGATTCGGCGCCGGGAGCGGCGTCGCGGAGAGTCTCTTCGCGCTGGCGATCCTCTGGATCGTGCTCAAAGTTCCCGGCACGCTCCACGCCGCAACGCACGTCGAGACCAATGCGCACACGGCCATGCGGCACGTGCGCCGGTCGATGCACAAGGCGCTCACGCCGGCGCACCACGTGGTGCGCCACAGGACGGCGCTGTGATTCGCGCATTCGCGGCGCTCACGGCGGTGATCGCGCTCGCGCTCTGCGGGGGAGCGGCAGTCGTGAGCGCGGCGGTGGGAAGCAATGGCCTCGGCGTCGGCTTCATCAAGCCGCTGGCGCATTCGTCGGTGTCGCAGGGCTTCGGGTGCTCGAGTTTCGCGTTCGAACCGGTCGATCGAGCGTGCCCGGGCGGCCACTGGCATTCGGGCATCGACCTTGCAGCGGCGCGCGGCACGCCGGTGATGGCGACGCTGCCCGGCAGCGTCGCCATCATCGTGTCCGCCACGGGATATGGGCTGCACATCGTCATCGATCACGGCGGCGGATTGAGCAGCCTCTACGGCCACCTTGACACCGCGCTCGTCATGACCGGCGACTTCGTCACCGCGGGTCAGGTCATCGCCACCGTGGGATCGTCCGGCAACGCGACGGGGCCGCATCTGCATTTCGAGATCCGCCGCGATGGGATCCCGGAGGATCCGCGCCTCGACCTCACGCTCCCGTGATGTCCCTAGCCCGTCGGCACACCCGTGGCGCTGCGCGTCTCTGCCGCAATACGTCGCGCCTGCTGCCAGACGACCCAGATACGCTGGACGGCGGTGACGTTGGTCAGGATCGCCAGGATCCACAGCGCCCAGATGAGCAGCGGGGCGATCAGGAGCCCGATGACCGTGATCACCACGCGCTCGGGACGGGCGAGCAGTCCGCCATCACCGTTGAAACCCAGCGACTGCGCGCGAGCGCGCACGTAGGACACGAGCAGCGAGCCGGTCAGGGCGAACACGACCAGCATCGGCTCGAGCGTGTGATGGCCGTGAAAGATGAAGTAGTAGAGGAGAGCGATCGATGTCATCGCCTCCGCGTAGCGGTCAACTGTCGAGTCGAGGAAGGCGCCGTACCGCTGTTCGCGTCCACTCACGCGCGCGAGCGCACCGTCGAGAATATCGAATCCGCTGGCGATCAGCAGGAGCAGGCCGCCCGGCAGGAGGAACCCCAGCGCGATCAGGACAGCCGAGCCTGCGCAGATGCACAACCCGAGCAGGGTCAGGACGTTCGGCGTCAGGTGGAGCGCGCGGAGAGCAGGAACGACGCGTCGCGCGCCGGACCTAACCCAGTCCTGGAGCCTGGACGTGAACACCGGATACCACCGTGCTCGCGCCGGCACGTTCGCGTGCCACGCGATACACGTCGAGAACCTCGTCGACGACGTGTTCCCAGTCATAGAGCTGTGCCTTCGCGAGCCCGCGCTCGCTCATCGCCGCTCGCCGCGTCGGGTCGTCAAGCAAGGCGCCGAGCGCCGCCGCCCATTCCTTGGGGTGGCGCGGAGGAACGAGCACCCCGTCCACGTCATGGAGGATCACGCTGCTGAAACCCGGGATCGAGGATGCGATCACCGGCACGCCGCTGGCCATGGCCTCCAGCAATACGATGCCAAAGCTCTCCCCGCCGGTCGCGGGGGCGCAGAAGATGTCGGCCGATGCGTAATACCGGGGCAGCAGCTCGGAGGACACTCTCCCCGCGAACTCAACGTCGGGGATGCCCATCGCCGCAACCTGACTCTCGTATCCCCAGCGCATCGGGCCGTCTCCCACAATCACCAGGCGCGCATCGTCGCGAACACGACGCAGCTGACCGTATGCCTCGAGGAGCGTCGGAAGCCCCTTGCGCGACTCGAGCCGGCCGACGAAGAGAATCGTCGCCTTACCCGGCGTCCGGAGTTCCTCGAGCCGCACGTGGTTGGGGTTGAAACGCGCACAGTCGATGCCGTTCGGGACCACCCGGTATTCACCCTCGAAGTAGCGCGCGATGAAATCCCGCGCCGGTGCGCTCACCGCGACGTGCACGTGCAGACGGTTGAAGTAGCGCTTGAGAAACGGTCTGCCGTAGTAATAGCCGAGGTTGCGCCGGGCCATCGCATGGAACGTGCCCACGTTCGCACCGCTGTGGAACCGCAACACCGTGATCGGCAGTGACGGCACCAGCGGCTCGTGGTAATGCACGACGTCGAAGTGGTTCTCGTCGAGCAGGGCTCGCACGCGCCGCACCAAATGGAACGAGAGGGCGATGCGGGCGACCGACCCGTTGGTCCGCACCGGGACGCTGCGGCCGATGCGGACGTATCCAGGAATGCCATGGTCGTCCCCGACCCGGCTCGAGGGCGCCAGCACGGTCACATCGTGGCCTCGGGCCCGCAGCTTGGCCGAGAGGTGCCGGACGTGCTCGGTCACGCCGCCCGGGTGCATGAAGTCGTACGGGGAGACGAGGCAGATCTTCATCGGGTCGCGGCCGCGGGCCAGATGGGGTCGAGGACATGCCATTGCTCGGGGTGATCGCGGATCGCCGCTTCGAAGATGCGCAACAACATCTGCGCAGTCTTACGCACCTCGGCGTCCCTTGGCGCGTCCGGGGAATATCGGATCTCCGGGTGCACGATGGCATTGACCCGGTAGCGGTTGCGGAAGAGCAGGATCGGAACGATCGCGGCGCCGGCTCTGATCGCAATCTCCACCGACCCGATGGGAATCGGCGCCGGCGTGCCGAAGAACTCGAGTGGCTCGCCATTGCCAATCAGATCGCGGTCGAGCGCCATCGCCACCACACCGCCGGAGCGAAGCACCTTGAACACCTCGCGCATCGAAGCCGCGCCAAGCCGGCGGGCGACCTGCGGATCGCCCTCGCGCATCGCCTGGGTGTCGATGGGAATGATCTGGACGCCCTGGGCGCGCCGCGCCCCGACCACGCGGTCGAAGAGTCGCCTGGGCCGGAGCACCTCCGCGAGCAGGGCCATCTTGCCGCCCATCTTGTTCCAGCCGGCGAGGCCGACCTCCCAGGACCCGAAGTGCATGGATGCGACGACCACGCCGTTACCACGGGCGATCGCATCCTCGAAGTGGTACAGGTCCTGGATGTCGATCCGCGACGGGAGATCGGTCCGGCGCGACGACATCTCCATCACGTCCACCCAGCAGTGGGTGAGGTTGCGAAGGTTGCGGCGCACCAGGTGCTTGAGCGACCGGTCGCCGATCGTCGGGATGACATGGCGGAGGTTGTCGCGGAGGCCGTCGAAGCGGCTCGGCACCGTTGCCAGCAATGCATCCGCGGCTCTGTCGCCGAGCCAGTACGACACCGATTGCGGGAGTGCACCAACCAACGCTTCGGCGCCGCGGTAGGCGTAGTACGCCAGCATCGGATCCCGCGCGGGGCGTTCGCGGGCGTGAGTGCTGACCCCCACGTCGCCGGCCTGCGTCAACGCTGTCGGCTCCGATCGCTCGGCGGGCTAATTCGTCGCGGTAGTGGCGGGTTCCGCCTCCGCAGCCTCGGTCAGCGGCTCGGCGACGCGGCCGTTGTGACGGCCACCACCCGTTCCGACTCCGGCGATGAACTCCTCGGTCGCACGATGGGCTTCGTCGTCCGAGACCTGGCGTGGCGGTGACTTCATGAAGTACGAGGCCGGGCCCTCGAGCGTGCCGCTGAGGCCGCGGTCGAGGCCGAGCTTGCAGCAACGCACCGCGTCGATGACGATGCCCGCGCTGTTCGGCGAGTCGTGCACCTCGAGCTTCAGCTCGACGTTGAGGGGCACGTCACCGAAGGACTTGCCTTCGAGGCGGATGAAGGCCCACTTGCGGTCGTGGAGCCACGGCACGTAGTCCGAGGGGCCGATGTGGATGTGCTCCTTCTCCATCGGCGTCGCCAGCTGCGACTGCACGCTGTTGGTCTTGCTGATCTTCTTGCTCATCAGGCGCTCGCGTTCGAGCATGTTGAGAAAGTCGGTGTTGCCGCCGAAGTTGAGCTGATACGTGTTCTCGAGCTCGACACCGCGCTCGCGGAACAAGTGCGTCAGCACGCGGTGCACGATGGTGGCCCCGACCTGCGACTTGATGTCGTCGCCGATGATCGGGACGCCCGCTTTGCGGAAGCGCGCCTGCCAGTAGTCCTCGCGCGCGATGAACACCGGCATGCAGTTCACCATCGCGCACGGCGCCTCGAGGATCTGCTCGGTGTACCAACGGGTTGCGGCCTCGCTGCCGACGGGCAGGTAGTTGACCACCACGTCGGTGCCGGTGTCCTTGAGGACCTGGGCGATGTCCACGGTTGACCCGGGCGCTTTGGTGATCACCTCGGACAGGTACTTGCCGAGCCCGTCATGGGTCATGCCCCGCAGCACTGGGATGTTCAGCTTGGGCACATCACTGAACTTCACCGTGTTGTTCAGGCCGCTGAAGATCGCCTCGGACACGTCTTTGCCGACCTTGAGGATATCGATGTCGAACGCCGCCGAGATCTCGATATCGGAGATGTGGTAGCCACCGAGGTTCACGTGCATGAGCCCGGGCACCGTGTCATTTGGATCTGCGTTCTTGTAGTACTCGAGTCCCTGGACGAACGACGAGGCGCAGTTGCCCACGCCGATGATCGCGACTCTGACTTTCTTGCTCACGACGCGCCCTCGTGTACCGGTGTTGGTGATGTGATCTCGGCGGCGATCCCCGTTGAGGAGATCAGCCGAGCGAAGCTCTTGAAGTGAGTGGCGATGGCGTCGCGATCGAGGCGGCAGAACACCTCGCGACCCTCGCGCCGCGTGCGGATCACCTGCGCTCTCCGGAGGATGCGCAGATGCCAGCTCATGCGCGGCTGGCTGACCTGGCAGAAGTCGGCAAGCTCGGAAACGCGCATCTCCGACGTGGCTGCCAGCCGCTCGACGATCAGCAGCCTGGTCGGATTGGCGAGCCCCTCGAAATGGACCGAGAGGTCACTCGCTCCTGCGGCGATGCTCCCGGGGAGGGCACGCCGTGGCGGCCGAGACGGGGCGTCAGAACCCATAAAGGAATCTTTCATAAAGGATCGCTTATGAATGTTAGACCGTTCAGGCTGGGGAAAGCAATCCCCCGACGTCAGGTGACCTCGTCCTGATCGGCGTCCAGCACCCGAGTCGGGTCCGGGACCCGCACCTCGCCCGGCACCTCCTCCTCGCTCGGCGCCGCCAGCTCTTCCGGCTCGGTGACTGCCGGGTCCGGTGGGGCGTTTCGGTCCTCGTACGACGGCAGGATGACGGCCAGCATCCGGAGGATCACGACGCAGACGAGGATCACCACCAGGAAGGCAACGACCGCCAGTCCGACTCCGCCCAGCACGGAGCCGATGTCGAGGAGCATCCGGCAAGGATGGCAGGCACGGCTACGATCGATCCGATGACCGAGCTGCCGAGCCCTGCCGAGCTTCCCGCCTCACTCAGGATCCGGCGCGGGAGGATCGTCTTCCGCGCTCGCAGACCGGTCGCGCTCGTGCTGCCGCTCCTGGCGGTGACCGAGGTCGCCGGCGTCATCTGCCTGCTGATCGGCGCAACGATCGGGTGGTTCATCATCGCCGCCCCCGCGATCGGCTTGGCGACCACCGCGGCGGTGCTCCGGCCGGCCCTGGAACTAACCCGCGACGGCCTCGTCCAGCGCCAGTACCCCTACAGCAGCCTCACGCGGTGGGATGTCATCGCCGGTGTCGGCATCACGCGGGCGGGGAACCGCGTGATCCTCGCCTACAAGCTCATCCCGGGCATCCCGCCGCCACGGCACCAGCCGGCGGCGGACATGCTCCGTGCCGTCGACGCCCCGTATGACGGCGGATGGTTCGCGGACTCACTTGCCGGCGGGCCCGACGAGGCCCTCGCGGTGGTGACCCGCTACCTGGAGGACCCGGACCTGCGGGCGATGCTCCCGATCACCCGGCGGTGAGCGCGCCCGTCTCTGCGTGGTTTGTGACAGATCGCGACCAGACCCACGGCCCAGGCCATATCGACCGCCGGGTCGTTGGCGTCCAGCCAGGCAATGTCCGAGGCCAGCCATTCCTGTGGGGGCTTCGGGACCGGCACCGGCGGCGCATTGGGGTCGACAACACGCTTGATGCGCTCGACAGCAGCGGGCGACACCTTCCGGACGAGCGCCGCCGCGGCGGTGATGATCCGCGGCCGCGGCGGGATTGGCGGGATCGGCGGGTCCACAACGCTCATCGAGCCCTTCGGAAAGACGCGCAACATCAGCCGAACCTCACCGAAGACCGTATGGAGCAGGGCATCAAGCGCCGGCGGCGTGAACTCCATGAGGTGGGATCGAGCGAGGAGATGCCCGTCAGGGACGTGCTCGAACGACCACAGCCGGTTCGGGGTGCCAACGAAGCAGACCCCGTCGTCTTTGCAGAGTTCCGCCATTCGTCGCACGTAGGCGAAGGGGTCGACGACGTGCTCCAGAACCTCGGAGCTGACCACCAGGTCATACGACTTCAGGGCGAACGCCGCCGGGACTGACTCCACGAGGTCCGCGACGAAGAACTTCGCGCGCGGCCCGCCATAGGTCTCGGTCGCATGGGCGACGGCTGTGGGCGAGCTGTCGGCGCCGTCGACAGTCGCCCCGGCGCGGGCCATGAGGCCAACGCCGTAACCCGTTCCGCAGCCGAAGTCCAGCGCCCGCATGCCGTCCTTGACGAGATGCTCGGCGACCCACTCGTACACACCCTCATGACCCGCAGACGTGATGTCTCGCGTGGCAGTCGGAACGTACCGATCCTGCCCGTCGGCGGTCGCGAGATCGACATTGGTCATCGGTTCCTCAGCTTACTTGCGTTCATCGACGACACGCGCAATTCCGAGTGACGTTCATTGAGATATCGACATCCGATCTGCGTCAGTCGGTCTGCGCCGCGCCGCTGCGTGCATCCACAGCAGCCAGGTGGTATCCCGACGATATGGCACCGCGACTGCTCCGATCCGACACGGTCCTGGCTACTATTGGCGGGCACGGCGGCCATACGCGGCTCTGGATGAGTCATGGGTATGGCAAGTCGGCAGCGACGACCCTTACATCCCAGGGTAGCCAAGTGGTCAAGGCAGCGGTCTGTAAATCCGCTACAAGCCGTCTGTCGTGTGCCATCTGGTACCAATATTGAGTTCAGATTCGGTGCGCCAGTCCGTCTGGTGGCCTCTTTTCTGAGGCAGTTATGGGCGTTTGATTCCCATTTGATTCCCAAGATGGGGCTCCTGGGGGTGACCCGCAGTCTTGTTGGCTTGCCCCGGAGGACGTGCTCGACCACTCCTTCGGACGCCAGTCGATCCCGTGTATTATGTACTTGCAGATATCTAGATCTGTGCGTGTCTTCAGACCCGACTTGTAATCACGAGTTGAAGGGAGACAGGGAAGTGGAGGCTGCAGACGACTGACGAAAAACGGGTAAGCCTGCTGATCTGTCCGGAGTTTCCCTGCTCCTGCCCACAGCCCCTACACAGAGGGATCTTCGGAGGTCGTAAGGGATGACGACGAGGACGTTGCCTCGGGAGATCGATGGCAAAGGCCGGACGGTCCGTGAGCTTCTCGCTGGCAGAAAGTATTCAATCGACTACTACCAGCGGGAGTACAAGTGGCAGACCAAGCAGGTCGCTGAGCTGATCGACGACCTATCAGCGAAGTTCCTGGAGAGCTATGAGACCGGACATGAGCGCTCTGCTGTGGCCGAGTACGGGCATTACTTCCTTGGGTCGATCATTGTCAGCGACAAGGAAGGCCAGAAGTTCATCATTGACGGGCAGCAAAGGCTGACGACCCTCACCCTCCTTCTGATCCACCTGCAGCACCAGCTCCAGGATGAAGAACAGTTGGAACAGCGGGGCCAGCTCGCAGAGCTGATCTTCTCTCAGAAATTCGGCAAGCGTTCGTTCAACCTCGACATCCCAGAGCGCACCGACTGCATGGATGCTCTCTACTCGGGAAAGGACTTCGTCGCACACGACCCTCCTGAGTCGATCGCCAACATCCTTGCCCGCTACTCGGACATCGACGACTCCTTGCCCGAAGAGCTGCGGGGCCTGGCGCTCCCATACTTCGTGGACTGGCTGATTGAGAGCGTTCACCTCGTCGAGATCACTGCCTACTCAGACGGCGATGCCTACACGATCTTCGAGACGATGAACGATCGTGGACTCTCCCTCACCCCTGCAGACATGCTCAAGGGCTACCTCCTTGCCAGCATCACCGATGAGAACGATCGTGTTCGAGCCGGAAAAGTGTGGAAGGAGCGCATCAGTGCACTCATGGACCTCGGCAAGGATGAAGATGCTGACGGCATCAAGTCATGGCTCCGGAGCCAGTACGCCGAGACAATCCGAGAACGCAAGAGAGGTGCAGCCCCAGAGGACTTTGACCTCATCGGAACCGAGTTTCACCGCTGGGTGCGGGACCACGAAGATCGGCTGGGCTTGGAGAAGAATAGCGAGTTTGTACGCTTCATTGACCGAGACTTCGCTTTTTACGGTCATTGGTACGAGCGGCTCCGCCGTGCTGCTGACACGCTCACTCCGGGACTTGAGTGCGTCTACTTCAACGCTGAGCACAACTTCACGCTCCAGTACCCGGTCCTGCTCTCACCACTGCAGGTGCAGGACTCGGAAGACACGATCCTCCGAAAGGTTCGGATCGCAGCAACATTCCTCGACATTCTCATTCACAGGCGCATCTGGAACTGGCATGCGATCGACTACTCGACTATGCAGTACGCCATGTTCATCATCATGCGCGACATCCGTGGAAAGACCACGGACGAGTTAGTAGACCACTTGCGTCAGAGGCTCGACGGAGACAGCGAGACGTTCCTCAGTAATGCGAGCTTCCGGCTCCACGGCATGAACGGACGCCAGATTCATCGACTGCTGGCACGGATGACCGACTTCATCGAGACACGATCTGGCATGCCGACGCACTACGTGGAGTACGCCAAGCGTGGCGGTAAGGATGGCCTTGAAATAGAGCACATCTGGGCGGATCACGCAGAGCGTCATGAAGACGAGTTCGCCCATCCCAATGATTTCACAGAATACCGGAACCGGATAGGCGACCTACTGCTCCTGCCAAAGAGCTTCAACGCAAGCTACGGCGATCTGCCGTACGAAGAGAAGCTCGTGCAATACGACAGCCAGAACCTGCTCGCACGGAGCCTCAATGAGAATGCGTATGACCACAACCCAGGGTTTCTGAGGTTCATCGAACGCAGCGGTCTGCCGTTCCACCCGCACTCCGAATTCCGGAAGGCCGACCTCGATGCCCGCCAAGAGCTTTACGTCCAGCTCTGCGAGCACATCTGGAATCCAGAAAGGCTTGCACAGGAAGCAGGCGAAACTGTCTCGGCCATTCAGGGAGGCAGTGCCGATGGCTCCTAGGGGACGACTGAAGCTGAGTGCCAAGGTGGTTGCGGCCCGACCATCAGAGGATGGCAACGGTACGCTCGACGTTAGGTCGCTGGAGAGCTGGCTCTGGGACGCTGCGTGCCAGATTCGAGGACCGCTCGACGCCCCTAAGTTCAAGGACTACATCCTCCCGCTGATCTTCCTCAAGCGACTTTCAGACGTCTTCGACGACGAAGTCCAGCGAGTCGCAGACGAGGTCGGCGACCTCGACACGGCAAAGGAGATTATCGACGAGGACCATGCTCTGGTCCGGTTCTACGTCCCAGCAGAAAGTCGTTGGCCTGCCATCGCCCTGAAGACGACTGGGCTAGGCGAGGCACTCACCGATGCTGTTCGTGCAGTCGCTCGACAGAACCCACGTCTCCAGGGAGTCATCGACACCGTCGACTTCAACGCCACTACTGCGGGGCAGCCCATTGTGGACAACGACAGGTTGGCCGCACTGGTGAAAACGCTAGGCCAGCATCGCCTTGGCCTCGGTGATGTCCAGCCTGATCTTCTCGGAAACGCTTATGAGTACCTGATTCGGAAGTTCGCTGAAGGCCAGGGACAGAGTGCCGGGGAGTTTTATACGCCTGCAGAAGTCGGTCGCATCATGGCTCGCATCCTCGATCCTCAACCGGGCATGACGGTCTACGACCCTTGCTGTGGTTCATCGGGGCTTCTCATCAAATGTCACCTCCGACTTCTGGAGACTCATGGCCGAGCGATGAATGAACACCGAGAGCTTCCTCCAGAAGTTGCGCCGCTAAAGCTATACGGCCAGGAGATCAACCCGTCGACCTTTGCCATGTCTCGGATGAATGCATTTCTTCACGATATGGATGCCGAGATTGCTCTTGGGGACACTATGCGGACCCCGGCCTTCACAGACCGCACCGGGCACCTTCGCCAGTTTGACATCGTCACAGCCAATCCTATGTGGAATCAAGACTTTCCCGAGACGGTTTACAGGAACGACACGTCGGATCGGTTTTCGGACGGAATCCCTCCTTCATCTTCAGCGGACTGGGGTTGGGTCCAGCACATGGTTTCGTCCCTCAAACCTCACGGTCGTCTGGCGATAGTTCTGGATACAGGAGCCGTTAGCCGAGGTAGCGGTAATGCTGGAGCAAGTCGAGAGCGGGACATTCGTCGGGCTTTCGTTGTGGCCGATCTCATAGAAGCTGTCATTTTATTGCCGGAAAACCTCTTCTACAATACGTCGTCTCCTGGGCTTGTCATGGTTCTTAACCGCACCAAGTCGCATCCGGGAGAGGTGCTCCTGGTCAATGCATCACGCTTCTTCGCCAAAGGGAGGCCAAAGAACCAACTCACGGACGACCACGTGTCGCAAGTCCACAATCTCTTCCGGGAGTGGCAATCAGTCGAAGAACAAAGTGCCGTGGTCACCACAGGGGAGATTGGGGCCAACGACTACAACCTTTCGCCGAGTCGCTATGTAGCCGGGGCCGCTGCCGAAGATGTTCTTCCACTGGACGAAGCGGTCAGGCTTCTTCACGAAGCTGAAGACAAGCGAGCCAAGGCTGATGAGGAGCTTTGGAAAGTGCTTTCAGAATTGGGGATTCAATGACCCTGGCCCAAGCTTGCCTGCCTACGGAAGTTATGTTGGTGCCGCTTGGCGAGATCGTAGACATCTTCGACAGCCAAAGGATACCGCTAAGCGGTGAGGTTCGGTCCACACGTCGGGGACCATATCCCTATTACGGCGCTAATGGTCTGGTAGATCATATTGATGACTACCTTTTCGACGGGGAACATCTACTCCTGGCTGAAGATGGCGGATATTGGGGTCCCGGTCAGTCGTCGTCGTACGTTGTCGATGGAAAGTTCTGGGTCAACAACCATGCCCACATTCTGAGTGCACGCGACGGCATCGCAGACAATCACTTCTTATCGTTTCTGCTCAATTACATGGATCTAACTGGGTTTATATCTGGTACGACACGTGGAAAACTCACCCAGGGAACGCTTCGTTCAGTCGAGGTTCCACTACCCACTCTGGGCGAACAGAAGAGGATCGCACGAATATTGGCAGCAGTAACTGCATATGCCGAGGGAGGCCGTTCATCGGTCAAGGCACACGAAGGTCTGCGATTCTCACTTGCTAGGGCTCTCCTCGACGAAGCACGGGTGGTTAGCAACGAGTATCGTTTCTCGGACGTAGTCGAGGTCCGAAGCGGTCAAGTTGATCCTCGTGAAGAGCCGTTTGCCTCCCTTCCTCACATTGCCCCAGATACGATCGAGTCTGCTACCGGGCGCCTGCTTCCAGTTCGCACGGCAAAGGAGTTGGGGCTGATTAGCGGTAAGTATGAATTTCAGCCCGGGGATGTGATCTATTCCAAGATTCGGCCCTATCTAAATAAAGTTGCAACGGCACCATTTCGTGGTACGTGTAGCGCAGACATGTACGTACTGCGGACATGCAGCACCCACCTCCTGCAACCATTTCTTTTCTACCTTCTTCTAGATGATTCTTTCCTGGTTCAGGCCGTCTCTCATCAGAGTCGTACTGGCATTCCAAAAATCAATCGTGAACAGCTGAACTCCATTGCGCTTCACCTCCCGCCGCTAGAGGTTCAGGAGAGGATGGTGAGGGCTTGTTCTGCAGCGGATCTATCGATTGAAGCTGGACGCAAAGGCGTGCGTCAAGTTTGGTCATTGTTCGATTCAATAATCCGTCAAGTGCTCGGAGGGCTAGTGGCATGACCCTCGGCTCCGAGAGAGGCGCTGTCCAGAATCCATTTGTTCGTTATTCCGACGACGCCGGCTGGACTTACCTGACTTGCGACGAGGCACTGGAATATCGTGGAGATGAGTCGGGAATCGTTTTCCCGGACATCCTCGTGGATCAGCTCCAGGCATTGAATGCTGGGACTGTCAACCGTGATCGGGCCGTCGAGCTTGCCCACCGAATCGTTCGGGCTCTTCCCAACATCAAGGGGAACGAGGATGTGTGGGAGTACCTCCGGGGGCTGAAGAAGGTGTTCGTTGAAGAGGAGCGTAGGGAACGAGACGTTCGTTTCCTCGACGTGGACAACCCTTCGAACAATGTATTCCATGTCACAGACGAGTTCTCCTTCCGGCCTCGACCCGATGCCGAGGCGATCCGTTTCGACGTTGCCCTCCTGATCAACGGCATCCCGGTCGTACTCATCGAGACGAAATCTGCCACGAAGCGGGACGGGATGTCCGAAGCCCTCGACCAGATTCGCCGCTACCACGAGCAAGGGCCGGAGGCTCTTGCCGTGCTGCAGCTCTTCGCTATCACGCACCTGCACAAGTTCCTTTACGGGGCGACGTGGAACGCCAACCGCAAGTCGCTCTACAGCTGGAGGGATGAGGCCACCGGGAACTATGAGGATCTCGTCAAAGCGTTCGTCGCACCAGCCCGAGTTCTCCGAGTCATCTCGGACTTCATCGTCTTCAGTGACATCGATGGTGAGCTGAACAAGTTCGTGCTCCGCCCTCACCAGATGAGAGCAGCGGAACGGGTCGTGGAGCGTGCGAAGGACCCGGTTAAGCACCGAGCCCTCGTCTGGCACACTCAGGGCTCCGGCAAGACCTACACGATGATCACGGCAGCAAAGCTCCTCATCGACGACCAGGCGCTGGAGCATCCGACAGTCCTCGTCGTCATCGACAGGATCGAGCTGGAGGCTCAGATGGCAGCGAACCTCGAAGCTCTTGGCTTCGGGGATGTTCGGATCGCAGCATCAAAGAACGATCTGGAGCAGTTGCTCCGGTCGGACTGGCGGGGCCTCATCGTCTCCATGATCCACAAGTTCGACGGGATAGCTCCCAACCTGTGCACCCGAGAGAATGTCTTCGTCCTCATCGACGAAGCTCATCGTTCGACTGGTGGTGCCCTCGGGACGTACCTGTTGGCAACCTTGCCGAATGCGACGTACGTCGGGTTCACTGGAACTCCGATCGACAAGACCGAGCATGGCAAGGGCACCTTCAAGACCTTCGGCTCGGAGGATGAGGACGGGTTCCTTGACAAGTACTCCATCCGGGAGTCCATCGCAGACGGCACCACCGTCCCTCTCAACTACGCACTCGCCCCGAACGAATTGCTCGTCGATCGGGCAACCTTGGAGCAGGAATTCCTTCAAGTTGCTGAGCTGGAGGGCGTCTCAGACATCGAGACGCTGAACAAGGTCCTGGAACGAGCCGTGACCCTCCGGAACATGATGAAGAACCGGGAGCGGGTCGACGGCATTGCCAAGTTCATTGCCGATCACTTCAAGGGCAACGTCGAGCCTATGGGGTACAAGGCATTCGTGGTCGGGGTCGATCGGGAAGCGTGCGCTCTCTACAAGAAGGCGCTGGACCGCTACCTGCCAACCGAGTACTCCGAGGTGATCATCAGCCACGGCCACAACGATCCTGCCGAGCTTCGCCGCTTCCACTTCGACGAGACGAAGGAACTGGAGATTCGCAAGGCATTCCGGAAGCCGGACGGGCTGCCCAAGATTCTCATCGTCACCGAGAAGCTTCTTACGGGCTTCGATGCTCCGATCTTGTACGCCATGTACCTCGATAAGCCGATGCGGGATCACGTCCTGCTCCAGTCCATCGCTCGGGTGAACCGACCGTATGAGGATGCCGATGACCGAGCAAAGCCTGCAGGATTCGTCCTCGACTTTGTTGGCATGTTTGAGAAGCTGGAAGAGGCGCTGGCCTTCGATTCGAAGGACGTGTCTGGGGTCGTTACGGGAATCCCTGACCTTCAACTGCGATTCGCTGAGCTGATGGCTCGCGGTCGAGAGGAGTATCTGCGGATCGGGCGGGGCCGTCACGCCGATAAGGAAGTGGAGGCCATCGTCGAACACTTCCGGGACGAAGACCAGAGAACTGCGCTCCAAGAGTACGTCTCGGAAGTGGAGAATCTCTTCGAGATCATCTCTCCAGACATCTTTTTGCGTCCGTACCTCGACGACTACGACGGCATCATGCGCATCTACGCCATCGTGCGAGAAGCGTTCTACCCAGGTGTCGATGTCGACCGATCCTTCCTCCGGAAGACGGCAGAGCTAGTCCAGGAGCACACTGCGGCTTCACCGATCCGAGGCATGAGCGTCATCCATAAGCTGACCGAAGAGACCTTGGAACAGCTCACTCTCATGGAAACACCGGACACGGTGAAGGTTGTGAACCTTGTGAAGCTGCTGCACGACATGGTTGCCAACGAACGCGACACAAAGCCGTTCCTCCTGTCGATAGGAGAGAAGGCAGAGAAGATAGCTGCAGCATTCCGGGACCGACAGATTTCGACCGAAGATGCTCTGACCGCCCTGGCGAATTTGGGAAAGGAAGCCGTCGAGGCTGAGAAAGCTCAGGAGTCGACGGGCCTTCGGCCAGAGGCATTCGCTGCGCTCTGGTATCTCAAGGGCAAGGGCCTGGACGACGTAACAGCACAGGCTGTCGCCGAAGCCGCTGCAACCGTCTTTGACGAGTGCCCACAGTGGCGATTGCGCTCAGACCAGGAGCGACAGGTTCGGATCAAGCTCCATGCTGCCTTGATCCGAGCCGGTGCGAAAGACGGCTCCAGCGACTACGTCGAGGATATCGTTGAGTCGCTCCGGAGAGTGCGCCCATGAACCGAGACGCTCGCCAACATTCCTTCGCACCGTCCGAGCCGCTTTCCACCCCAGTGTCTCCGGAAGTCCTCAAGGCCGAGGTACGAGCTTGGGCGGAACGACTCGATGTCGCCCCCGCAGAGGTACGGCTCACTGGCATGAGTCGCAAGTGGGCGAGCTGCTCGACAAGGGGCAGGGTGACGTTTGCCACGGACTTGCTTGCGCAACCTGAAACGTTCCGGCGTGAGGTCATCGTTCACGAGATGCTCCATCTCAAGGTTCCGAACCACGGTCCGCTCTTCCGAGCGTTGTTAGCGGCACACCTCAGTGTTGACACGTCGCAGATTCTGAGGACGGGCTCTCCAGGGGAGCCCCAGGATGGAGAGTTGCCGGAACAGGACTTGTAGGACATGAGCGCTTCCGAGGACCAGGAAGAAGGACGGCGGGACTGTCTGCAGCAGATCCTTGACTCATCAGCACAGAGGAAGTTGATCGTCGCGGGTCCTGGCACCGGCAAGACCCACACGTTCAAGGCTCTGCTAGAACGCACAGGCGGGCCGAGTCTCGCGCTGACCTTCATCAATGCACTCGCTGCCGATCTCGCTGACAAGCTCGGCGATTTAGCCGAGACCTATACGTTTCACGGATACTGCCGACGAATGCTTCACACTCATGCGATTGGTGGAGTCTCCACGAGTGTGGACTATTTCCCGCCGCTTCTGGCACTTCAAGCTGACGATCTCACTCGGCTCAGCGGTGATCGAGTCAGTGGTCACGACATCGAGCACGAGTTTCACTACCTTGACGAGTCAAGCAGCTTGATTGATGCAGCGCTAAGGAGTGGTGACTATTACAACGCAGTTGGACACCTCGACTCCGTCTACCGGGTACTCCGGCACTTCCAGGCCAATCTCGGTTCCATTCCCACGTACCGCCAAGTCGTCGTCGACGAGTATCAAGACTTCAGCCTCTTAGAGGTCAACTTTATCGAGATAGTCACGAGTCACAGTCCAAGTCTCATCGTTGGCGACGATGACCAAGCGCTGTACGGGTTCAAGCACGCCTCGGCGGAGCATATCCGGACCCTCGCGGCGAACTCGGAGTATGAGCGGTTCGAGCTTCCGTACTGCTCTCGCTGCACGCAGGTTCTCGTCATGGCCACTCATGCAGTCATCGCGAGGGCGACGGCAATTGGTCGTCTGAATGGTCGGCTCGACAAGCGCTACGAGTGTTTCCTGCCGGTAAAACAAGCCGACAGCGCCCTTCATCCGAAAATCATTCATGCGAAATGCACTGTGGAGCGAAACTCGGCACCGTACATGGGGCGCTATATCTATGGCCGAATCGACGCGATCTCTGCCGATGACATCGGCGAATCACGATCGGAGGGCTACCCAACAGTTCTGGTCATTGGCCCAATGCAATTCGCCAGTCGTATCTACGATTACCTGGCTCCTGGACTTGCAGATGTTAAGTTCAAGCGCAGCACACCGATCGAGATTAGCCCAATAGATGCATACAAACGGTTGGCCAGCAATCCCAACTCCCGTCTCGGCTGGCGGATACTCCTTTATCTGCATCCAACAATGGATGCAAACGCAATCCTGCGGAGAACATTGCTTGACGGGGAGGAACTAGAGACGCTGCTGTCGGAGGTGTTCAGGCAGAGGCATCTCATCGTGGTTGCCCTCCTGCAGCGCTTCCTGAACGGGGACGATCTTTCTCCGCCCGAGCTGGCTTCCCTTGAGGCAGCCGTCGAAGTCTCAACGCAGCAACTCCGAGACATCCTCGGCAAGGACGATGGACAGGCCCCCGAGACCCCGATCGTTGATCAATCCGCGCCATCCGTGGTCGTGACTTCGCTCGTCGGAGCAAAAGGTCTTCAGGCGAGCCACGTCTTCGTCGTGGGGATGAATCAGGGGCACTTTCCTCACTCCAACGACTCGATCACGGACGAGGAGGTTTGCTGCCTTCTCGTCGCACTCACCAGAGCCACCAAGAGCTGCACGCTCGTTTCTTGTAACCGATTCGGAAACCAGCAGGTTCAGCCGAGCGCGTTCATGGCATGGCTGGCACCGTACCTTTCGACGGTCGACGTCAACAAGGCATACTTCGACGGGGTAGCTTCAGAAAACGCCGGAAGGCGCTAGTTCCATGTGGCTGCGGATGCCTCCTCAAAGCTTGTGTACAACTTCTCCGCCCGTGAATCCAACGAGAGCTGACCCTTCGTATCACGGTCGGTCCAATACGAGCCACCCAGACGATTGGCCGGGTTTCCGTACACTTCCAGCATCAGGGCTCCGTGGTGAATGCGGCTGCGATCCTGGATCAGGAGGCCCGGGATATTTTGGTAAGTGGAAGCCAATCTGGGGACGTCATCATGAGGAGCTTCGAGCGAGGCGACGAGCGAGCGTGATGTCGATTCGGTTGTCATGAGCCTCAGGGAAATCGTTGAGTACGTCTGCCGAACGACCACGTACAACTCGATTGCTGGGATGCCGTGGCCTGTTGCGGGGTCAATCCAGTTCGACTGTAGCTGACCCTTCCATGTGCCACGGAGAACGGGACAATGTAGGAGGCGAGCCAGAGGAGGGACGCGCCAAAGCCATTGCTCAAAAGCGAAAAGCAGCAGGATGACTACACCTACAGCGAAGGAGTATGGCTGTAGATACGAGGCCTTGAGCGGCACGCCTTGAACCAAAAGCATTACTGCCCAAACTACGACGGCAAGTCCAATAACTATCTGCACCTGAACTCGCTTGAACATGACTACTAATAACCCATATAGGCCCAAGCCTTGGCAGCAAGGGTGTGCGCTTGTTCAAATGTCCATGGCTGGCTCGGTCGGAAAAGGTACTTCATGTAGTTGGCTTCAACCCACTCGTGGCACGTTTCTTCTTTCAGCGTTGAGTTGAAGATTTGTCTCAGAACCTCGCGCATGTCCTGAACGTAGGTCTTATGTTGAAACGCGTCATCCGTAACGTTGAACACGAGGCATTCGATAAAGAAAGAAGGAAGCTCGTTAGGGAGGAGCCTCTCGCTGACAAGTTCGTTTTCGAGACGCTTCAAAGCGCGCACCATGAATTTGTATCGAAAGCCCGTAGCGTTGTTCTTCGTCACCCCTCGGTCGTACTGCTGCTGTGCCCAGTTGTTGATATGGGGACCCTTGTCGGGATGCAGACGTGCGCCATGTCGAGATGTCAGATTGCCGCTGGGATCGATATCTGAAACAAGTATGTAGGTACAACACGGCACGACATCCGCGGGTAACGTCGTCTTCCTCTCTCGCACACGAAGTGCCATGTTTCCCCGACTAACTGCGGCACGACCGTACGCATCGACGAGAGCAGCCTCCACATCGCCCTTGAAATCCTTTGGTCTGTAGGCCTTTCCGTACGGACGAAAGCTGGCATCCACCTTGTCCTTCTTGGCCTTCGCTGCCCCCTCGATGTCGTGGTAGCAGAATTCGGTGCATTCGACCGCAATGTCCACGTCATAGTCGAGCCGGACATTCGTGTTGTTGGCGTACGAACCCTTGGCGTAGACCTTGTACTGGACGTTCTTGAGACGTGCCGAAGCAGAGAGAGCCTTCTTGATCTCGCTCTCAGTCGTGTTGCGCTTGGCATCCTCGTTGTCACTCGGCGGCTTCACCCAGGACCGGAGGGTTGCTTCCCAGTCTCGTGCCATTCTCTTAGAGTACGACAGGAATGGGCCACCTCGAAAACAGAGATCGTGTCGGCCATGACTGCAACTTCGCGACCTTCCAGGTTCATGGACAGGAAACGCCACGGACATCGGGAGGATGCGTTACGGATGTGACTTGCCGTCCCGAGAGGGCTGGTGAGAGCCCCCTCGGGATCGGTCTGGCGGGTTAGGCCGCCGGAGCCTCCGAAGCGCTCTTGGAGAGCGCCTGGAGCCGGTTGGCGATGATCTCGACAGCGCGTCGAGTGGTGCCATCGGTGGCCTGCCACTGACGGCTCTGGAGCCGACCCTCGATGTAGACGAGGCGGCCTTTGCCGAGGTAGGTGGTGGCGAAGTCAGCGAGCTGACCCCAGAGGACCACGGAGTGGAACTCTGCGTGGCTCTTGCCGTTGGTCGCGATCCGGACGGTCGTGACGTGCTTGCCCGATGCGGTCTCCCGCAGCTCGGGAGCCGCGACAAGGCGTCCGATGAGAGTTACCTGGTTTACCGAGTCTCCCCGAGACTGGCGCTCGTCTGTGGTGACGGGCTTCGTGTTTTCCGTTGTGTTGCTGCGCATCTCTGCACCTCCTGTTGTGTGGATCGATGCCCCGGTGACAAGCGGACCGGACGCCGAGCGGAACAGCCCCGAGCGCAGCGAGTGCACTTCAGGGCTTGCAGCGGATAGGCGTCGGGCTGCTACCGAAGGGCGTCGTAGGCGATCCACATGACATCAGAGGGGGTGCTGCGCAGTATCGACAGCCGGTGGAAACACGAGCCAGATCACAAGGGCGTCAGGGGTGGGAAAAGGGACTCGGCCAGGAAGCATCGGGGCTCCTCGACGTCTGCGCTAGAGGACTACCATGGCCGAAGCAGAAACGACGGGTCGCTCCCAACGACGCCACGCCACGTTCTGGTCCGGTGGATGGCGGCTCGCCTGGCACACCAGGAGGGCGCAATGGCGAACACAGTCCACGAGAAGCTGCAGGCAGTGGCAGACGGCCTTGGTGCCAAGGCCAAAGCAAACCGGACGATCTGCTTCCTTGCGTTCGACGAGGACGATGAGGACGAGGTGCGACAGTTCGTGGAGAGGTTCGGAAGCGATGTCCAACTGTTGGTGCGAGGGGTTTCGGAAGACGACAACTTCGTTGCCGATGTTGCCGACCGTCGCTTCGTCCTCCAGGAAATCGACGAGGCGTACTTCGGTATGTCTACTGTCACCATCGTGCTCGTCGGCAAGAACACCCATCGGCGTCGCTTCATCGATTGGGAGATAGCGACATCGCTCGACACGAGCAACGAGCGGTGGCGGAACGCGCTCGTCGCGATCTGGCTGCCCTCTGCCGCAGGGACCGTGCAGCTCCCCAATAGGCTCGACCGCAACATTGCGGGCGCAGTGGGCTACGTGCTCAAGCCCTGGAGGTACCCGAAGTCGGCAGCCGAGCTGCAGGACATGATTGCGAAGGCATTGAAGGCGAAGGCGGGTGGGGAGCATCTGGTTGACAACTCGCCTGCCCTAATGACCAAGGACTTGTAGCGGACGGGTACAGACGGCTTAGCGTACTCTGCGATCCGTTTTCTCAGGTGACCCCTACTACGAGGACTCGTTATCCTAGGTTCGCAGGGAGAGACTCACGGGAATTGCCGCATTGCCTCGTCAACAATGTTGTTATCGATATAGGGTAATAGCTGATCTCGTAGAAACGGCTGGACCTCGATGAACCCAATTCGATTAGAACGTTCGACGGTAACGGCGAGCGGTACCAAAGGCTGGACCCCTCTGGGACCGGTATAGCTGGCCTCATAAGTAACCGTTGCGATAAGAGCACCTTCTTCAATTCTTGGCGCAGCCACATAAGTGGTCTGCACTCCTGCAGGATCGTCGAATGCAGCGATCTGAGTTGGTTCGTGAGCAATCAATGACCTGTGCTTGTCCCTATTGTCAAGAGACTGAAGCTCGGTCAACATCCACGCATTGGTTGAACGTTTGAATGGCTGCTGTTCCTCAATAAATGCCTGGGCTGCCGTTGTCAGCGTGCGGATCGAGCGGACTCCGTTCGCACGGTAATTGGTCTCCTCGTCGAAGACGGGGAAGGAGATGCTCCTGTCGTACGGATCGGCTCCGTTGGCTATCGCCAGGGTCATGGCCAAGTGATCAAGGACAGAGCGAAGGTTGTGGATGCAGTCACCGAGGATGAGATCAAGTTCTTGAGGCATAGGAGGGTCTATGTGAACGAGGAGCTCCTCTCCGCTTCCGTTCGCAAGGGGCCGCGACACGAATGAGATTGGCTTCGCTCCAACCCACGGGCCAAGCACGGCTTCGAAATCGGCAAGGTGCTGTTCTGCACGTTCCATCTTGGCGTTGACGCCGTCGTAGTTGGGCATTGCTGTTCCTCCGGTGTTTATCGACTTACCCAATCGTGAACCTTTAGCGACCAACTTCACACGGCGAGTGGAGAAGCCGCTAACGATATGCAATCAGCCGCTCAGTCCAAACTGAGACTTGACGATGAGGCTGTTATTTTGGAATTCGACTGTGGCATCCCCTTGGTCTCCTGGGGCGTACCACATGTACAGCGTGTCGTCGAACCCGTCGATGTTGGATTGAGTACTCAGCGTGCCGGGTCCGATGAGCGCCTCCACCTGCTGCAAAGTCATCCCGGACTGAAGCTCCTTGAAGGTAGAGAAGGACAGTTGGGGTCTTGGGGTCGGCTTCGGCTTTAGAGTTGGTGTCGGTGTTGGCGTTGCGGTTGCCTTTGCAGCAGGAGCTAAAGTGCTATCTGGAACCGACGTAGCAGTTGAAGAGTTCGATCGAAGCTAGACGAGTTATTGTAGCCGCCTGCGAAGGCCGTACCAATGATCAACAGTAGCAAGAGTCCTCCGCAACCACTGCCCACACCTATCCAAGCCTTTTGTACGCTTGATAGCGATGTGCCCTTCGGTGGAAGAGATTGATGCTGAGGTGGATACCAGTTGCCATCAGATGCCTGCCAATATCCTGGCGGCTGCTGGTATTGCATTGTTCCATGACTCCGTAAATTCTGCGACAGGGCCAGATGAAGTGGATGCGCCAGCACTGCCAGTCATACTCCAACACATCAAATGAACCCACGATCGCGGGATTAGTTCCATCCAAACACAGGAGTACTCACATACCCTGTTCTTTGATCATACTCTCGGTTGCAAACGGTTGTGGCCAGCAATGGCGGAAACGGAGCCACATCGCCGTTCCAGCCGAGGACTGGTAGCGGACGAAAGGGAGGGACGACCTACGCTGCCTCCTCCGAGGCTGCGGGCTCGAAGGCCCGCAGGATGGTTGCCGCTGACTTCTGGATGCGCTCGCCAGATGCCTTGATCCCGGCAATCGCTTGATCGCCGTCTCCGGCCCAGGTTGCAACGTACCCGAAGGAGTAATCGCTCGAGTCGATTCCAAGCGCCTGGCAGACAACGTATGCCGTGGACTCTGCTTCCAGCTCAGCAAGCGCTCGGTTGTCAAAGGTCTCGTGGAGCAGTGCGTGAGCCAGCTCGTGTGCGAGCGTCTTCACTCGCTGTGCGGGTGAGTTGGTCGTCTCGACCCGGATGCGGTGCTCGGCGTGGGAGCAGTCGCCGTTCGTGCTGCCGGCGAACTCGTGGTCCTCGACACTGAAGCCGATGGACTGAGCGACCGTGAGGAGTTGGGCGTAGTGCCCTGCGGGATCGTCACCGTCGAGCCGGTTGCAGATGCTTGGTAGCTCTTCGCCGTCGGTCTGTGCCAGGTCGAACACGGGCACGAACTTGAAGCCTCGGATCACCCGATCGTCTTCGCCATCTCCAGCGTCGGCGTTCTTGTAGATCATTGGGGCGAGAATCCAGATGGCCTTCTCTCCTTTGCGGACGAAGCGATTGAGCTTCCGCCAGGCGTTGAAGCCTGCAACCCGACTTGCCTCGTGGCACTGGGCAGCGATGAGAAGCACGTTCCCAAAGCTGTAGCGGTGAAAGCGGCTCTGGAAGTCGAGGTAGTGCTGCCATTCCTCGGATGATGTGAGATTGCTGATCCCTTCTGTCAGTTGGGCAATAAGTTCCGGGTGATTGTTGTTTGCGGTCATTTCTGAGTTCCTCCATGTGGTGCTGAATGCGATGCACCCGAAGGGCCAGAGGGAGACCGAGCGGAACAGCCCCGAGCGCAGCGAGTGCACTTCAGGGCTTGCAGCTCGTAGGGCGAAGCTATGGCAGGGTGATAACAGCGCAGAGGCCCCATGGCAGGGGCGAGGGACCGCACACCAGCTCAACCCGGAACAGCCCAAGCTGACAATCAGGAAGGGATTCACCAACGTCAGTCGGTGGCAGAGAAAGCTACCTGGACCCTGTGACGCCACCGCTCCGACGAGTCGTGCTTCTCGCCACTGTCACGAGAGGATGGGTGCAGGCAGCCTGGTGGATCGCTACGTCAATAGGAGAAGGACGTCATGGATCCATCGCCTCTGGTTTAACGCTGACGCGGGAGATAAGGTGATCAGGAGAAGGTGCCGCCGGGCCCTACGGGTCGCGGCTGTCAACGCTGAACCGCCTCAAGAGCTGACGCAGTCAACCGGGTAGCGGATCGAGCTACGCCCTCAGTGGGTCCGACCAGTAATCACTGCACCCGGCGCAATCGTGGTTGATGCTTTAGGGGTCGATGTCAATCGACCCACCACTATTCCGTGGACTTCCAGATTCCCGGCATTGAACAGATTTTGAGAGACCGTGCCTCGCACATCCGCACTAGCGCCCTTCTGTACCACGAGGTCGCCAGTGACTATGCCAAACAGATGAAGAAAGCCACCTCGCGCAACGATTGCGTTGCCCTCGACTATCCCGTGCATCTCGTAGTCGTAGGTGATCGTGAGAGGCCCCGCTACCTTTCCGTGTTCCACATGCATGCTCCTAGTCTACGACGGAGCGATCTCCATTATCCTTCCGGACGTTCTCACAAAGGTCGGTTATCAAGAATGGAAAGAGCTATATGCCGTCCGACCGTTCTTCGAGTTCAGCGTGCATTCTCATAAACCATTCTCGTATGCTTTTCTCAATACGTCCGTCTCTCCACGAGTTCCGAGAACCGGGCTCATGGAGAGAAAGCAGTGCGCATCGGCTATGCCCGTGTCTCGACCCAGGACCAACGTCTGGACGTTCAGCGCGAGGCGCTGACAGGCTCAGGATGCGACGAAGTGTTCGAGGACACGGCCAGCGGAAGAGTCGCGAACCGTCCAGGGCTTGAGAGAGCGCTCGACAAGTTGAGAAGGGATGACACGCTCGTCGTCTGGAAGCTCGACCGCCTGGGTCGTACCGTCAAGCAGCTCGTGGATCTCGTCAGCGGGTTCGACGCTGAGGGAATCCACTTCGTCAGCCTCACCGACTCGATAGACACGAGCACTCCTGCAGGTCGCTTCTTCTTCCATGTAATGGCGAGCCTTGCCGAAATGGAGCAGGAACTAGCGGTGGAGCGCACACGGGCCGGGTTGGCAACAGCACGGAAGCTTGGACGGGTCGGTGGTCGCAAACGTCTGATGACGGACAGCAAAGTGGCGGCGGCCAGGAGGCTCCTCGCGTATGGCACTCCTCCTCGTGAGGTTGCCTCTAACCTTGGGGTGTCTGTCGCTACGATGTACCGCTGGATACCAGCGGGTGATCGGGACTGAGAATGAGCGACGGTGACACCTTCGATGAGCCGACGATGGTCGGTTTCGCCTGGTCGGAGCGGGACATCGACCCGGCGATTCGACAGCTGCCCGGCGACCTGTGGTGCATGCGAGACGCCTTCTCCGAATTGATGGGCTGGACACCCGGCACTGACGAATGGCTTCGATTCATCGAGGCACCTGGGCCCGGCGACCTGGACCGGCTCGTGGATCACCTGGGGCTCCTCTGGTACGACCCCGAGCACGGGCCGCACAGGGAACCACTGGCCGATCTCCTGGGCCATCCAGGCATCTCCGTCTACGCCTTCCACACCATGCGGATGTCACACGTCCTGTATCAGCCCCACCTTCGACATCTACGACCGCTCCCGGTCCAGTACACGGGAATCCCTGCTGAGCTGTTCCGTATCATCGTGGACAACCGACAGGCACCGAATATGGTGCTGTGCCGGGGCTGCCCTTAGTGTCCCAGTGCTGGTGACCCCAGCGCCGTGTGCTGCACATGTCACATTAGGGTCTAAAGCATGCGCCGAGACGTGAATCCGATGAGGCTCTACACCTTCGACACGCGCCAGCCCGTTACGTCACTCTGGGGTATACGCAGGGTATACGCTACCGCGACATACAAGTGGACTTTCGTTGCAACATTGTCCTCACCACTTATGCAACGGACTTCTGCGGTGCCTCGGTTTCGCCGACCACGTTCATCCGAACCTGGATGGCTGCTTTCGTATACGGGTCCTTCACGCGTTCGAGAGCAAGTTGCAGGGCGGCGATTGATTGCATTCCGCGGACTGCTTCTGCACGCACCCCGTCGTGGGCGTCGTCTATGAAGGCCAGGCGGGTCGCATCGGACTTCGCTCCACTGACTGCCGTACCACGCACCCAAAAATCGACATCATCTTTGAAAGCCAGGCGGGTCGCATCGGACTTCGCTCCTCGGACTGCTGCTCTACGCACCCAGGAATCGGTGTCGTCTTTGAAGGCTAGGCGGGTCGCATCAGACTGCGCGTCGCGGACTGCTGCTCCTCGGACCCCGGCATCAGCGTCGTCTTTGAAAGCAAGCCTGCTCACGTCTTGAATGCCTGGCTCCATTAGGTACTGAATCTTTTGCTTCGCAGAGCCCAAGCGGATAATCGCCAAGACTTCGACTGGTAACTGGTTGGTTCTCTTGCTTGTCGTACCCATGATGATTACTATGCGCCAAGCCAGACGGACATAGAGCGGACATCCTGCCTTAACCGCAGCAACAGAATCAAACTCCAAGGAGACATGAGCGTTGTTGGGTATAGCTTATTTCTACGCACATGACACGCAATACAAACACCTCCTTTTGTGTTTTCCTTTCTCCCCCTCCTACATAGGCTATTTGGGGTCACCTCAGTCCGGAGTCGGCCTGTCGTAGACCGGGGCTTCGTGAACGAAGTCATTCTGTCAGTCTACCCCTTGACTTTTCACCGAGTCGAAGTTGTGGATCAGCTCAAGGTAGGGCATACCTCGGGTGACAGTGGCGACTGCGCCCTAAGGGCCGCTCACGAGTGACAAAGTCCACGGGGAGGTATATGTTCCAGCGTAGTTCTGTGGAGTAATATTTGCACTCCAGGGAATTGTGATGGCTTGGTGTCCGAGCCCTGTCAGATTGAAGTCTTAGCCTTAAGCTAAGTGTGGGGGTCGGCCACAGGAGGGCTGCCGCACAAGCTAAGGCTCCTCCGTTGGATCTTTACGAGTGTTGGCGTCAGCCGTGTAATTCGAGCGCCGCTCGCTTGATGTGCGTAATCCCTTTCGCGGCACGCAGTCCACGGAGTGTAGCTTTCACCTGGCCTTTCGCGACGACGACCGCAAGAGTGTTGTCTGGGTATGTCTGGTAACGGAGGATCTGAACGCGTGCCTGCATTCGTCGAAGTTGACTTGAGGCGGCGCGGCCTGAGGATGACGCTTCGAGGACGGCGGTAAAGCCGCCCGCAGCTTCAACCCATTGCCAGGCACCTCCAGGGGTTTTGACATACGCGCCGGAATGCCCTGGCCAGTAACCGAACTGCCCTGGCCGGAACGAGTGTGGCTTCGTGCATGGTCCACGAAGGATCTTGACGGGGTGCAGTTTACGGAAGAGCTGGCGGCCGGCCTTGGTGAGGCGCACCGTGTCCCCACCCGGTGGCCAATTACTATCAGCGGGCTCCACAGTCACGAGACCACGTTGGCGAGCCCGTTCGACCTGCTCCACGAAGTCGTATCGCCATGTAAACCCGTCGCGCATGTCGGCCATCGTGCTTCCGTCTTGTTCCAGAGGGTACTCGAGTATGAAGTCGTTTGCTGCGTGCTGTGCCTCTGCTTCCTGCCGTGACGCCTCTTTTTGCGCTCGGAGCCGACTCTCTTGCAGGGGTCGCAGAGTGTCGTCGATCTTCTGCCACAAATCGGAGGCTTCCTGCTTGACAAGGACATGCAGTTCCGCCGGGACGAGCACGCCGTATTTATGCAGCGTGTCCTTAAACAACGCGGCCCAGGCCATCTGCCGGCGCATCGCGCCCTCTCCCGGAGTCGCTATGGCTTTCGCCCACTGAATAGAAGTGTTGACAAGGAAGTCTTCGACATAGTGCTCGCGTGAGATCTCTCGCATCGGATCGGTGGGACTAATGCCGGCACTTGCGACAATCCTCCGGAGTGCGTAACGGTTCCGCGGCGTGATTACTGCGGTGGCCAGCAGATCCGACAACGTGTTCGCGGGGTCGGAACGGTCGCCGCGGTGCGTCCGCGCCACATGATTAGCCATGAAGCTATTTTGCCAGATTAAAACGGACATGAAGCGGCCAATGTCTGGAACCCTGTCGTGAACCGACATAATCACACACCAACCACAACAAACAAACAAACAACCCGCCACCGTCAGTCGCAGTGCGCATCCCAGGGAAAGTGGAGCGGTTCGACGAATGTGAAGTAGCGGCCTCTAGAGAAGTCCTTCGCACACTTCCTGACGAGTTCTTCGCACAGCTTCTCTGCCTCTACCTTGGCACCGCTACGGAAGAGCACTCCTTCATTGAGCGGTTCCATCTTCTTCCTGTTGCTGATGTGCACCCTGTTCCGTAAGGTGGATAGCTCGACCAGGCGGGAGTAGAAGGAGGGGTCCTCGTCGAAGAGATTCGACTCCTCGAAGATGGATATCACGCGGCGAAAGCCAAGGTGCTCCTTGGACCGCTCGACCTTCGTGCGAACCTTGGTGAGCGTGGAGGCTGGAACGTTGTCCACGCCTTCTCGGGTGTGGTGGAGGATCCGCAGAGCAAGATCCACCAGCACAGCCTCGACGACACAGGCTATCTGGAAGACGATCGGCTTGATGAGGAGCTTTCGCGTCTTGATGGAAGGGCCATGATATGCATCGTAGAGGGCTTCCAGAATGGTCCGACTACTGTCAGAATTTGGCCAAGTACTGGATGGTCGGATACAGTGCCGAGCGCTTCAGTGACATTCTTCCAAAGGTGGAGACCCTGTCGATCGGCTGGAGCAAGAAGCACTCGTGGCTGACGGTGGCCGAAGCAAGCGAGTCAGTGATGAGCGGTGAATTCACACTAGGTGATGGCACTGTATTGTTTGACATCTTCGTTGGTGAGAAGCATCGAGATTGTTCCTAGTCCGATTGAACGACAACGGTGTCACTCTGTACAGTGCGGTGGTGCACAATCTCATGAAGGTAGCCGACAATTCGGCTGATTTTATGGACGACCGTTCTCGATGATTTCCGCAACCAGTGTCACTTTCCAAATGAAGCCGAGTTCGCTGGCTTCATTAAGCCGTCCTGAGTACACGCCGAGAAACCGTGTAACTGGTCCGCCGCCGAGAGTCGTGTTTCCGCCCTCCAGGGACACCGCGCCGCCTGTTCGATGGGCTATGACTGGCGATCCGGAGCTTCCGGGGCGGGTTCTGCTGTCAACCAGGAAGCACGGAAGATCATTCAGCTGAATCTGTGGTTCGGAGGCAACAAAACCCGAGATCCAAATCCCGAACGCACCTCCGGCGAGGAGGCCAAATGGAAAGCCGATGATGCTCACAAGATCACTTGGTGATACAACAATGGCCGGCCCAGGGTTCCACGGGTCATAGGCGTAGAGTGAAGCGTCATCTATGTCTGTAAGAGGGAGCGCCACGACATCGACTCTGCCTCCATAGACCGCGTGCTCCAGCCACAATGACCGCCCCGTCACGTCCAAGAGGCGCTCCTCTTTGGGAAGCCAAGTGCCAAGCTTGCCGCGACTATTGTGCCAAATGATCACGTTGTCAGGAACAGCACCAGATGGGTGCAGGAACTCATCAGTGTCGTTGTGACGCCCACGAACTACGTGACGATTTGTGATCAGATAGTGTCTATCGCTCCTACTGACAACGAACCCAGTAGCGCTCCCGAGGATAGTGGTACCGACTCGCGGCTGTAGGAGCAGGGATTGAATGCTCTCTCGTTTGATTTCTACCATTTGTCCATCAATCATGCACCGCCGCCACACGAGCCGGTGTTTGGCCTCGGGGTCGTGGCAGTCAATTCTCACCAAGGATCGCGGCGCGCGCGGACTCTAATCCAGGTCAGTCGCAATGAGCGTCCCACGGGAACCCGAGCGGCTCGACGTACGTGAAGTAGCGTCCTCTGGAGAAGTCCTTCGCAAACTTCCTAACCAGCTCCTCGCAGAGCTTCTCCGCCTCCAATTTGGCGGCACCTCGGAAGAGCTGCCCCTCATTGAGCGGCTCCATGCGCTTCCGGTTGCTGATGTGGACGCGGTTACGGAGCTTGGACAGCTCGACGAGCCGCGAGTAGAAGGAAGGGTCCTCGTTGAAGAGGTTGAACTCCTCGAAGATCGAGATGACCCGCCGAAAGCCAAGGTGCTCCTGGGATCGCTCGACCTTCCTGCGAATGGCTGCGAGCTTCGAAGGCGGGAGACTGTCCACGCCTTCTCTGGTGTGCTGGAGGATCCTGAGCGCCAGATCCACCAGCACAGCTTCGACGACACAGGCTATCTGGAAGACGATGGGCTTGGTGAGGAAGGCTCGTCTGTGCGGCGTGATGCTGTCGTACGCGTCGTAGAGGGCTTCCAGAATGGCGAGGTTGTAGACGATGTTGTCGCCGCTCTTGAACTCTCCTATGAAGGATGAGCTGACTTCAAAGCCCTCTCGTTTGTGAGGCGATGTCCGTTGCATTCTCTGTCCCTCAGATCTGGCATCCATCACGCTACCATCCATACCGGCGATTGAAGCGCGAGCGGTTGATGGCTGCGGCTGCAGCAACGACAGCGGCATAGCCTGCCCAGAGCACGCCCACGAGTAATCGGTGCCTCGGGTAGGTAGTGAGGCAATAGATTCCGAGGTAGGCCCATTGCACGCCAAAGCACGCTTCCGTGATTCCGAGAACCCATGCAAAGCGCCATCCAACAGAACACCACCACCATGTGAGGAAGACGAGTGGCACAAGGAGCCAGTAGACCTGTGCAAGAGCGGCACAGGTCATGGCCAAAGGGAGATAGACGAGTGCCGTCCATGGACGATCTGAACGTGTGGCAACTCGCGTTCGGAGCAAGGAGGTCGTCCTCCGAATCGCGCTATTGCGAATAGAGCTAAGCCATGGCACTACGGCCCGCCGCTCGACTAGAGGGAGGTGGCAGTGCGAGGAACAAATCATCGTAGTTCTCGTCGCTCGATGCGACGCCTCGTCAATCTCCAGCCTCAGCGTGCGCCGAACCGGAGAGAGCGACATATTCGTCTACTGTATTGCGACATTGCAGTCGCAAACATCACGGCAATGTCTAGAAAACCGTTACACCATAAGGGTTTTCGCTGGTTTTGAAGGGAGAGAGAGGGGGGTTAAAGGTGGATGTGGATGAGATGGGTGGCTTTGGTGACCAATGCCGTGATCGGCGCCGACAGAGCAATAGCAAGGAGAATCACCAGAATCCCAAAGGCAGCAGACACCTGGTCACGGGGAGCGCGGACAGGCTGCGGCGGTGGTTTAAGGTCGGCATTGTCGAGTGCTTCGAGCCGAAGCTCCATGGGAGGATGGGTAGCAGAGAGCACGGCTTCCCAAGCGGATCTGCCGCCTTCGAAGGGCGAGAGACGTTCCAAGGCCCGGTGGAGTGAAGCGCCAAATCCTGCTGCTGCTGCTCCAGCGTCAGCCTCGTACTCGACCTGGCGTGAGTTGGATGCAGCAGCCGGAACCATTACGAAGCGAATGAGCAGCCATGAGGGCCAGAGGAACAGCCAGCCAATGAGTGACACGACGCTCCGGGCTGCACGAAGCGTGGATGCGCCTTCAGCGTGAGGCGTACCAGAAGAGTCAGTTGCGAGAGAGGCTCCAGAGGCCCCTGGCTGGGACACTCCGTATTGAGCGCCTGACATCCACATGCCAAGCGTAAACATGACAACGACTGGCCAGCCAAAGCACGACACGATGCGGAATGCCAGAGGATCGCCCTGACGCCAGTGCATGACCTCGTGCGCGAAAACAGCAGTCAGCTCGTCCTGGTCGAGGCCGCGAATGAGGCCCGTGGTCACCACAATGTGGCGGCTGTGCGCCCATGCATTGGGGACAGGAGAATCGGCAACGAGGATTCGAGGCGATGCTTCGAGCTTCATGGCATCCACGACTGCCTGCATAGCAGGGAGCAGATGTCCCTCCCATTCCCGATTACTCGGGCGTCGGTATCCGCGTAACGAAAGGACTGTCGGCTCCATGGCTGTCAGGATGAGTGACAGGAGAAGTCCCAGGAGTGCGCCGACAAGGAGGGCTGCTGCAACTTCTGGGATAGCGTTGGCAAAACTTGCGGCATAGGCAGCAAGGAAGCCGGTGACAAAGCCTCCTGCCAGTGAAATGCCAATGGCGAGAAAGGTGAGCCCTCCTGCAGTGTGGGCTGAAAACGAGATGACGCTCCCCGCACCGCCAATGGAAGAAGCGCCAAGGAACAGCACCACGACAGATCCCAGAGCATCGAGGACTCCTGCCCACAGCGAGATGACAACCGCAGACCACGCACAAATGAGCGCTGCGGCTGCGGCCCCAGGGAGTCGGACAACCGAGGCGAGCAGCCACTCAATCGTGCCCAGTCCCGGTGGAAGTGATGGCCCAGAGAGTTGCCATGCTCGGGATTTGTCAATCACCTTCACGGCTGCCCCCCTCTCCCTCAACGGGAAACACGCGAATGATGGCATGCCTGTCGGTGGGAACAGACCGCACTGCGACCTGACCGACAGGAAGTTTGCGAAGGACGTTCGGGTGGACGATGAACTCTTCGGTGTCGCGGATAGATCCCTTTTCGGTCTTACCTGTATCCCACTCGATCTGGTGCGTCACCTTCCATGCCGGACGCGTTCCAAACTGGGCTGCAGCGACTTCGGCATCGTCAGAGTCCAGCCGGTGGATGACGAGCAGCCCTGCCTGGAGGGCTGCCTTGCGGATGGGAACAGCTTCGGGGAGGTATTGCGTGGACAAGATGATGGCCATTTCTGCCTGACGGGCCTGGAGCAAGAGATCCGTGATCTGCCCCGCTTCACGCAGCGCTGCGAACTCGTCGAAGGCAAGCACGATGGGGGTAAGGGTCGTACCAGACTGCGCGGCCCGAAGTCTCCTGCCACATACCTGCTTGAGGTCCTGAGCAATCACCCGGCCCAGCAGCTCCACATCTTCTGGAGCAGCTGTGGCAGAAAGTGCCAGATACGTAACGCTCGGCTTTGCACACACGGCATCCCAGTCAAGGGTGTGCGCTGCATCTTTTTTGAACAGATCCCCAAACTTTCCCTGGAGCAGTGCACCGAAACGGTGCTCCAGCGAGCCAGAACCCGCCTTCCCGACGCCTTCTGCCTGCGACAGAGCTACAAGCTCGTCCTGAAGGGTCGTGTCCGTACCGGATGCCTGACCGGCCTTACGGGCAAGTGCTCCCATTTCGTTCTGGTCGCACACCTTGGCAAGCGATGCAAGGGTCACAGGGATTCCGGCTGCCTCAAGTCCTCGAACGAGGATGGGGATGTAGTGCATGGCGACTTGCTTGTAGATTTCGCCCGCTTCGCCAAACGCAAATGCACCGATGAGCTTGTTGGCAACATCCGATGGGGTGCCCTGGCACGGGTTGTACCCAAGGGTTTTTGTTGGCTCATCCGGGTCCACGACGTAAAACGGGAGTCCGTGGCGGGTTGCGAGCATGCGAGCCGTGGCTCCGAGGCTGCTCCCCTTGCAATCCACGATGACAAGCCCGTAGCCGTTTCCGAGTGCACCGTCGGCGATCCGGGCAAGGGTTGTGGTCTTCCCTGACCCGGAAGCCCCTGGGATAAAGACATGGGTCCGAAGCTCCGAAGGCGCGAGGTCGAAGGCCCGGCGGCTGGCATCCCGCTCGACCCCGAGCCGGATGGTGCCTGCGGGATGGTCCCGGTCCACCCCCTGAGCGGTGCCCGCCATGGAGGGATCGTAGTCTTTGCCCGAGACACTTTCCTGAGCACGTGCCTGGTGGAAGAGTCCAGCGTTGAGCGTCTTTTCGCGAAAGCCAAGGAGACCGTCGAGTCCGAGGAAGAGGACTGGCCCAGCGAGAAGCGACACGGCGCAGCTCCGCCATATGGCGGTCGCCACAGTTGCAGCGCTCGAAGGAGGGAGCATGTCATAGAGCCGATGAGGGATCACGAGCCCCCACGGCCAGAACCACAGCACCTCTCGGCTGAGGACGAAAAAGGAGATCGTCGCTCCCACGGTGAGGACGACAGCAGTGAGCCTGGTCGGGCGGGTTACCCGCCAGACGACAAAGGCACAGGCCATGCCAAGCGCTGCCGGAGGGTCAGCGAAGAGGGCAGCCACCAGGACGACTGCGAGAGACGTGGTGACATTGACGTAGAGGTTGAACTGGCTCCCCACGTCCGACGTGGGAGCCCGTGGCGGTGAGGTGGTTAGCGACCCTGCCATGGCCGAACCTCGATGAAGTCAGAAGCACGGAGGGTCACGACATGTGCTCGAACGTGGTCGACTCGCTTGGGGCGGACGTACCACCAGACGTCCGAATAGCGCTCAGCGTTGTAGGCGCGAACGATGGCTTCGATGTCTCGCTTCGTGCGGGGCGAGCGGTCCAGCTCGACAGCGACAGACTTCTCTGGCGTGTCAGGAGTAGGTGGAAGAGTGAGAACTGCATCGGGGATGCGCCCGGTGCCCTTCCTCGTCCCTGCCCGCTTTTCGGTATGGCGCTCTGCCCGGCGCTCCCGTTCCGTCGTGAGAACAGATCCAGGGTTTGCTGCAAGCAGCTCCTCGGCCAGGTCCACGATGCCGAGCGAATGGTGGACCTCAGCAAGGATGAGACGGGCTGGTCCAAGAGTCGGTGGGCCGACGTTTGCCAGGCGGGCACCATGAGTCGTCACCCGGATCACTGATGGCTCCTGGTAGTGCGTCCGATCTCTTCGCAGGAGCGGTGGGTTGGACACACAGAGCTTCCTCACCCGCTGCAAAGCTGCCGACAGTCCAGAAGAGGTCGGGAAGAATCGTCTCGCGATCTGTTCCACAGTCACGACGCCATGCCGGGTCACCCAGGCAAGGATCTCGATGTCACGCTCAGTCACCTGAACGTGACCCAGTGCACGTAGTGGCAGCCGGTCAGCCCTTCCCAGATCCCCTGCGTCCTTAGAACTTCTGTTGGATTTCAGCGGTACACCTACGTTAGAAATGTCTCCACTTTCGTTATGCGCTCAAACGCCCCATTCGTCAAGGATGAAAAGCACCAGATCCGCACGCACTACCTCCGCTTCGGACCACTCCCCAGCACCTTCCACACACTCAAATCCTCCGAATCAGGGACCACCCTCTACCAAAAACACACCTCCTGAACCTCACATGTGCATCCCTCAATCTTTCGACTCTGCTCATGTGGACTCCTCCCCTTGTCTTCTCTCCTCGTTTCTGGCAGCTACAACTTAACTCTCTTTTCTCTGTTCTCTTTCTTCTCTTCTTTCTTCCTACCTACTCGTCCAGCTCTTCTCGTTGGCTCATTCCACTCATTACCGCCGCTGCCTCCTGGTTCAACACCCCAATCACACATAAGTATCACGTTGTGGGGGTGGGGTGTTGAAGAATTGCCTCTGCAATTCAAGGAGGCAGCGGCGGCAGGAAATGAACCGTTTCGCAAGTGAACACGCTCACAAAAGACAGTGGGAATGTGCCAGAACGACTACTGTTTTCCAACAACAGAGGTCAGTGCAGACCTTGCGAAGTGGCTACCAGCGACAGCCTCGGGGCACCGCGAGCCACTAGAGGAAACTCTACCAGATTCCGGGTCTCATCACAAGGGCCATCAAGGGGGAAGTGGTTCGCGTGGTTGGGTGGAGCAAGGGATGTTGGATACGGTGGAAGGGAGGAGTGATAGGTGCTCGTCCGTGGTTCGGAGTTGCCGTCATTTTCTCAAGGGAGACTCGCGCAGCGAGAGACTCGACGGTTAATACGACGGTTAATACGACGGTAGAAAATGGGACCGCCTATGCCGAGCGGAAAACATCGTGCTTAGGACACGGACCTTTGCGGAAGGCGGGCCGGAAAGTACCTATTGAGCGGGCCGGAAAGTACCTATTAGCGGGCCGGAAAGTACCTACCTGCGTACCCCGAAAGTACCTATCTCGGTGCGGTCGGACACCCTGTCGGTTAGGCGGTTCCGACAGGTCTTCCCATGTCGGCGATGAGGTCGGCAAGGGATTGTCCAGCCTCGGAGGACTCGCGCTGCTTCGCCTCCTGCCAACGCTCTTCCGATGCCTGGGCGGCAGCGAGTCGTTCGTCCGACACGAGGCGGTCGTGTTCCATCAGGCAGCGGAGAGGATCGTGACCAGTCTCTGTGGCCTGGCGGATCTGGTCCGCAACCCACTCAGGGGAGTGACGAGTCAGTAGCTCACGAAGGACAACTCTCTGGCGGATACTCGGTTGACGACTCCGGTAGGCACGTCTCCAGGCGTCAATCACGATCTTCTGTAGGCCGTCTCCTGACGGGTTGGGCAGGCGCTGCTGGGACAACGAGCACGTCAGGTTCCAGCTTCCAGAGTTCTTGGCTGGAGTCACCTCAAGGTGGTAGCGCCTGTCATGAGTCTCAATGACGGCGCACGCTTCCCGGATACGCCGCACGACCCTTCTGCGCGAGTCCCAGTGGAGCATCAAGATGTCCGAGATGGGTGGCACCGATGCGGTATCGAGGCATCCGTCTGCTGGCGGAAAGACCCTGTACCTCCATCCTCCCTTGATGGTTTCAGACTCCAGGAAGCTCCACAGTCTCCCTGCCACCTCGTCTTCGGAGCATATTGCGTCCCAGGTTGGTGCATGGAGAAAGGTGACACTCCCCTCGGTGAGTAGGCGTGACACTGGCTCGCTTAATGCGATCCAGCCTGTGCCGCCCCCTTTCGTGGTGATCAAGTAGCTATCGATGAGTCCCCAACCCAGTACGGTTTCGTGGCCGTCCGCGTGCCGGACTGCCGACTCGATGGTGACACTCCGGAGTCGAGCTAATGATCCCCTCACGAGTGAGCGCTGCTTGCCACCGAGTCCTTCGTGTCCAAGAGCGAGCGAAGCCTCTCCGAGACTGAATGGGACCCGACGGTCCGCAGGACATCCAGCTCGGACGAAGACGGTCGTCAGGTGAGCAAAGAGTCGCTGGTCGGCTGTCGTCAGTGAGTGACCCTCGACCTGGCGGAACTCGCGGCCATACAGCATAGGCGAGACCACAGTGGGGTCTGGTGCCGAGCACTGCCGCGCATTCCACAGAGGGCTGCGTGATAGGTTGGTCTCGTGTCCGATGGTGCTTCGACCTTTTGAGCGGAGGAGATTGGTGATTGCGGGGATCGACTGTTCGACGGGGTTCATGCGGTGCCGGGACGGGAGCAGATATGTAGTTATGCAGATATGCAGACATATAGATCTCTGTCTCAGTTGCCCTCCTTGACAAGGTTGCGGACCTCTTCGGCGAAGACGGGATCGGTTTCGATCCGAGTCAGCAGTGCACGGATGATGGTGCTGACGTCCGTGTCGATCTGAAGCGCGAATTGACGGATGAACAGGTGTTGGGATTTCGGAAGGATGAACATGAACCGTTGGACTAATCGGGACGTGGAATCGGGCGTGTGCTCGACTTCGTTGGGGCGCTTTACGCCAGCCGATGCCGACGAGGCTCCCGTTGCACTGGCAGCAAGACGTGCGGCAAGATCACTGGCCTTTGGTGTCATGCGGCCACCTCAGCCTTAAGTAGTTCGTCGAGCACAGCGCCGTAGCGGTGTCCTTCGGGTGGCACTAGTCCAAAGCCAGTCACGTACGCTTCCATGAGCGGGATCTCTGCAGCGACGACGGGCATTCCGAGGGTAGTCTCTAGCGTCTCCCTGGCCAGGCGCCCAGTGCGGGTGTTGCCACGGACCTTCGTGAGCAGGAGTCGGATGCTCGGTGCGTTGAGACGTTCAAGGGATGCGATCAACTCCAGTGTTGGTCTCAGCCGGTTGATATCCATGATGCTCGGCGCAATCGGAATGAGAATGTCTGTTGCTGACAGGACGGCACTGCGAACAATCGACTCGTAGCCAGGAGGAGTGTCGATGACCACGTGGTCGTATCCACGGACCACATCTGCAAGCCGTCGATGAAGATCTGGCTCTCCATCCGTGACGAGTGCGAAAGGACACGAGTCACCCATGAGAAAGACCCATTCAGTCGCAGATCGCTGGGGATCTGCATCGATGAGGAGCGTACGTCGACGTCGCCCAAGGCCAGCCGCCAGATGTACAGCGGTGGTCGTTTTCCCCGTCCCTCCCTTCAAATTCGTGATTGCAAGTCGCATGTCGAAGACCCCGATGTTGTTTGGGATGCAGATATCCAGATATCTGTACGTATACACATAAAGATATCTGCAAGAACAGATATCAATATCCCCCGATTCGGACGGGTTGTCAATACCAAAATGACGAACTGTGCGTGCTCGCATTGCTGCGCGAAGCCGTGTAGCGGTTACACGCAAGTCCCGTTCTACGTGCGTCCAGACGTTAGACGGAATCGTTCGTGTTAGCAGGTCGATTTCGAGCTTCAGTACGACGCCTTGAGGGTCGCTACCCCAACCTGCGGCTGGTGCACTGCCCCATCCACTCGTCCTGGCTGAACCAGATCGAGATCTACTTCTCCATCGTGCAGCGCAAAGTCCTCACCCCGAACGACTTCGCCAACCTGGCCGCGGTGGAGCGCCGGCTGCATGACTTCGAGCGGCTCTACGAGCAGGCCGCCCGCCCATTCGAATGGAAGTTCACGCGTCGCGACTTGGCCCGACTCATGCGGCGAATCGAGGAGCTCGCTCCGCGCTCAAAGGCTGCCTGAATACGTCCGCAAACTTATGAGCCAGAGTACTTAGTTAACGTCGGACTCGTCGGTGGGTGATTGCTCTGGATTGAGCAGCCGGTCCAACTGTGACCTCGGCACGAGGATGCGCTTGCCGATCCGTATGGAAGGGATGTCGCCACGTCGCGCAGCCTCGTATGCAGATGCCCTGCTAATTCCGAGAGTCGCGGCTGCCTCTTCAACGGTGAGTGTCAGGCGTCGGGCTGGTGGCTGATCCCCTTCCTCGGCTGCTCGTCTCCGGGCGATCTCGGGTTCGTCTTCTCCGGCGTACTCCAGAGCCTCGGCGTATTCGTCGGGGTGCTCGTCCCACCAGGTGGCGCGGGTCATAGTCACATCGCCGACTGTGATGCTCGGGTCGTCACCCTCCATGGCAAAAGATCCTACGTCGTCGGTGAAATCTCTGGTTCGGAGAGGATGTCGCTGAGCACTTTGGCTGCCTCGGCGTCCGAGGTTTCCAGGAAGTGCGCGTAGACGTTGAGGGTCGTCGCTGCATTGGCGTGGCCAAGCCGACCAGAGACGGTCTTGATCGGGACGCCTGCCACGAGCATCCGGGTGGCTGCGAAGTGGCGCAGGTCGTGGAGGCGTACACCGGAAAGGCCCACCGTTTCGCAGAGGTGTTCAAAAGCTCGGGTCATCCGTGCTGGACGCCACGGGACCTTTCCATCCGGCGAGTCCGAGAACACGAAGGCCGACGCAGGGAGAGAGACGCTGCACGCGGCTGCCCGTTCGAGGTGACGAGAGCGCAGTTCTTCGAGCACTCCTTTGGTTTGGTCGTCGAGGGTGAGCTTTCGACTCGAATGGGTCTTGGTGTCCTTTTCGATGAGGGAGTCGGTACGGCCATCGACAATGGACCGAGAGATCGACAGCAGTCCGCCATGAAGATCGAGGTCGGTCCACCGCAGAGCGCAGAGTTCGCCCCGTCTGGCCCCAGTGATCGCAGCGAGGCGCAGGAAGCACCCGATGTCTGGATCGAAGTCATTCGCGGCCCTGAGGAGTGCCATGACGTCTTTGGGAGTGGGGAGGTGCAGCTCGTGGCGCAGCACCTTCGGCGGACTCGCCTGGGTGGCTGGGTTGGTAACGCACCATCCCCACTTGACTGCCTGGTTGAGGAGCCGCCGAATCAGCGCGTGGGTGTGGTGGACACTTTGGGCACTGAGCGGCCCGCCACCTGTACCGCCTCGCTTCTGGAGGGTCGCGTAGAAGAGGTCGAGGTCTGCGGCTCGAAGCGTTCGGACCTTTCGGGTACCAAGGCTCGGGAGGATCTGGCGATCCAGAAGCCGACGGTATTCGTGCGACGTCGTGGGGGAGAGGTTGGCTCCGGCCAAAGCCATCCAGCGTTGAGACAGGTCAGCGACCGTTGCTCCCGCCTCTAAGTGGGAGCCCTGACCCGCTTCAACGATGAGCTGGTTGACTACTGCCTCGGCCTGCCGTTTGGTGCCGTGGATCGTGCGTGTGAGGTACCGCTGCCGTCCGGTTGCATCGTCTCGGCCAAGGAAGACCTTGGCTCTCCAGACGTCCTTCCCTCGCGCCTCCAGGTGACCGCGCATGAGAGGGAGCCTAGCACGTTTTTGATTCCCAAAATATTCCCAAGCGACGGCATGAGGGGTATCAAAACCTGTCGATCCAGTCGCCGTACGACAGTAGCTGGTTCGCCGAGTCGGTCGTTCGGCGGGCCGGATGAGGTGCTCGCGGTGGTGCGCCGCGATCTCAATGACCCGGCGCTTCGCGAGATGCTCCCGATCTCGCGCCGCTGAGGCTGCATCGCGCCCGTATCCTTACCGCCTGCCGTTCCGTACGGTTCGCGAGCATCCCAGGGTAGCCAAGTGGTCAAGGCAGCGGTCTGTAAAACCGTGTACCGATGGTTCGACTCCATCCCCTGGGACCACCCACCTGCGCCGCCGCCTCGGCGTGGCCGGCGCCTCTAGGGTTGATGACATTCGCCTCAAGCGGTCGGTTACCAACGGCAGTGGGAGGGTCGACGGTCAACCTCCGACAATCGAGGCCGGAGGACACGACCATGCAAGAGACGACCATGCGAGAGGCGAACATGACGGACGTGAACTCGCCGGTTGAACCCACCGATGCACGCGCCGCCGCCATCCGGCGTTTGTCAGCGCGGCGTGATTTCGCGATGCACCTGGTCAGCTACATCGTCGTGAACGCGGCGCTGGTGATGATTTGGTTCGTGACCGGGCATGGCTATTTCTGGCCGGGGTGGGTGATCGGCGGCTGGGGCATTGGTGTTGCTCTTCATGCTTGGGAGGTCTACGGTCGCCGCCCGATCACTGAAGACGACATCGCACGGGAGATGCACCGCCATCCGGGTGGCGCGTAGGCCGTCACCAAGGGCCGCTAATGGGTCACGTAGCGGTTGTAGCGTGCACGCGACCACAGGTAACCGACGACCATCAGGCCGGTGCACCACACAACCGCAACGATCGCGCTGGTGCCGATCGGCGTCCCTGTCAAGAGACCTCGCAGCGTGTTGATGATCGGCGTGAACGGCTGATTCTCGGCGAACCAGCGCACCCCGGCTGGCATTGATGCCGTTGGGACAAAGGCGCTGCTGATAAAGGGGAGGAACTGTGGGATCAGCGAGAGACTGTTCGCCCCCGCAGGGGTTTTGGCCTGCAGGCCGAAGGCGATGGTCAGCCATGTGAGCGCGAGTGTGAGCATCGCGAACATGCCCGCGACCGCCAGCCACTCGATGGGCGTCGCGGTTGGACGGAAACCAAGCCCGAGTGCGACCGCCACGAGCAGCACGCCGCTGATCATCGTGCGCGTGAGGCTGCCGAGCACCTGGCCGGTGAGCACCGAGGTGCGGGTGATCGCCATGGTGCGAAACCGGGCGATGATCCCCTCATTCATGTCGATGCACACGTTCACCGCTGTCGCCGCAGCACTGGCGCCTGCGGTCATCACAAGGATTGCGGGAGCCAGGTAGTCGACGTAGCGACCGCCCGCCGGCGACGCGGCACCGAGACCAGCGCGGAGCGTGTTACCGAACACGCCGACGAACAGCAGCAACAGGAAGACCGGAACCATCAGGCCGCTGATGGCCATGATCGGATAGCGCAAGGAGTGGCGGATGTCGCGCCGCATCATGATCGCCGAGTCGCGAAGCGCATAGGTCGCGGTGCTCATGTGGAAGCCTCCTGTTCGTGATGGGGAGCGCCGGTCAGCGCGAAGAACACGTCGTCGAGGTCTGGCGTCTCGACCGTGACGGTCTCGACACCGAGAGCTCGTTTGTCGATCTGGTCGAGCAGGTTTCTCAGCGACTGGGGCGTGCCGTCGGTTGGTATGTCGAGGACGAGCGCGGCACCGTCGGCCTGGTCCTCTCCGAGGACGTGGGTGGCGGCGGTCAGCGCATCCGCATCGCGGAAATGGAGGCGGACGCGGCCACCCGGGATGCGCCGCTTCAGCTGACTCGGCGTGCCTTCTGCCACCAGACGGCCCTGGTCGAGCACGGCGATGCGGTCCGCGAGCTCGTCGGCTTCATCGAGGTTCTGGGTGGTGAGCAGGACGGTGACGCCGTCGGCAACGAGCTCGCGCGTGATCTGCCACATCGTGTGGCGGCTGCGAGGATCGAGACCCGTGGTCGGCTCGTCGAGGAAGATGATCCGCGGTTCGCCGAGCAGCGTCATCGCAAGATCAAGCCGGCGGCGCATGCCGCCCGAGTACTTCATGACCATCTGCCCGGCTGCATCCGCGAGGTCGAATCGGACGAGGAGTTCCTCGACGCGCCGGCGACCAACCGGCCGGTCGAGATGATGCAGATCGGCCATGAGCAGCAGGTTCTCCCTGCCCGTGAGCAGGAAGTCCACAGCCGAGAACTGACCGGTGACGCCGATCGCATCGCGAACGGCCTGCGGCTCACGGCCGACGTCGAACCCGGCGACCTGGATCACGCCGGCGTCGGCGCTGATCAGGGTCGAGAGGATTTGCACAGTGGTCGTCTTGCCGGCACCGTTGGGTCCGAGCAGCGCAACGACGCTCCCCGCAGCGATCTCGAGGTCGATCCCGTCGAGCACCACCTTGTCGCCGAACGCCTTGCGGAGCCCGGTGACTCGCACCGCGATCCGGGCGCTCATACCGCACCCGCCACGGTTGTGCTCGTGACCGAGCGGCGAACGGTGATATCGCCGAACGAGGTGCGGGCGCGAACCTCGACGGTCTGGTCGTCCGGCTTCGGCCGGTCCGTGACGTCAAGCTCGTTATGCACTTTGCCGAAGTGCGTATCGACGTCGAGCCAGGCGGCCACCCCGGCTCGAATCGCAATGTCCACCTGGCCGAGCGCGGTCTGAACGACCACGGCGCCGCCACTGACTTCGCCGAGGCGCACATCGCCGTTCGCGGTCTTGGCAATGACGGAGGCGTGCGAATGATCGACGGCGATCGACCCGCTGGCGGTCACCACCCGCACGTCACCCGCGACATCGCCGATCCAGGTATCGCCATTGGCCCCCTTGACCACGGCGGTGCCGTCGACGGAACCGAGCCACACCCGCCCGGATCCGGTGTGGATCTGCGCATGCCCCGACACGTGATTCGCAGCGATATCGCCGGCTCCGGTGCTGAGATGCGCAGGACCCGCCTCATCGATATCGATGTTGCCAACGCCTGTGCTGTAGTGACATTCGCCGAGCCGCCCGGTGCTGTGCAGCGCGGCAACCCCTGCGTCGCCACGCAATTCCGAGCCCGCGGGGAGGTCGATCTGCACGTCGATCGAGTCACCGCCGCCGCGCGGCGTGTAGCGACGCCAGCCCTTGGGCGCCTTGACGAGCAGTCCCCCGGCGGCGAACGCGACACGGGTCTGCTCGGCGGCCGCTATGTCGGACTGCTTGGTTGGGTCGGTTGGACGCACGGTGACGGTGGTGTCCGTGCGATCGCTCGCCGCGATCCGGACGTCACCGACACCGATCTCCAGGGTCACCAGGATTAGGTCGGGGGTATCGAACGTCGGCATGGCTGTTTCTCCAGTGCTTGTGGGGGGTTAGCGGACCCAGCCCGTGAAGCGACCGGCGCCCCGCGAGGCGCGCCCCTCGCGGCGGCCGCTCGAGCCGGCTCGGTCGAGTGCGACGCTCGCCGCCCGGACGAGCCATGTGTTGACCGAAAGTCCCTCGCCGCTCGCGGCCACTTCGACTCTCGCCTTGAGCTGGTCAGGCAGGCGCATGTTGATACGCGAGGTGCCGCCGTCATCGCCGTCACCGGGATTCAGCTGAACGGCAGCGGGCGCCCGGTCGTAGCCGGCGTCGGAGATGTCCTCCGCCGACCGGTCGGTGGGCGCCGGGGTGACCACGAATTCGGGGTTGCGCCCACGGATGCGCAGCTCGACGGATCCCGGCGCAAGCTCTGCAGTAATCTCCTCGGCCGCCGCACCGAGGGCGTCCTGCAAGGCGAGGCGGATCGCCGCGTCCAAGGGTGCCGCGAGGCGTTCAGCGAGGGCACGCGCGTCCTCGCCCCCTGCTTCAGCTGCATCGGCAAGCTGCTGGTGGATGTCTTCGATATAGGGGCGTAGGTCCATGGCGCCACTATGGCACCACTTTGGCTCACTGTCAAGCCATGTTGAGCCAAGCTGGCGCCGCATCCCGAGGACTCGACTGAAGGCTCCGGCAACCACGTGTACGATCCGTTGCGATGACTGACTGCTGCTCGCCGGCTGGGTACCGGTGGATCTTCAGCGAGCGGCACGCACGCCGGGAGGCCCGACGCTACCGGCGGCGAGGGCTTGATTCCACCGCTCGCCGCACCGCGCAGCTGCTGGAGCCGAACGCCATTCGCGGGGCCACGCTGCTCGAGGTCGGTGGCGGCGTCGGCGCCCTGCAGGTCGAGCTGCTCAAGGCTGGCGTGACCCGAGCGGTCGGCATCGAGATGACCCCCACGTACCAGGCCGCCGCTGACGAACTGCTCCGAGCGGCTGGGCTCGAAGGGCGAGTCGAGCGCCGGCTGATGGACTTCGCTCGGTCGGGCAACCTCGTTCCGGCCGCCGACCTGGTGATCTTGAACCGCGTCATCTGCTGCTACGCCGACATGCCGAAGCTGGTGAACGCGGCCGCCGAGCACACCACCCACGTTCTGGTCATGAGCTTTCCGAATGGCCGCTGGTGGACTCGCCTCGCCCTGGCGCTGAACAACTTCGCGCTATGGCTCATCCGGCGACGCTTCCACGTCTTCGCGCACCGTCCGGACGCGATCGTTGCAGCCGCGGAAGAGACCGGGCTGGAGGTGGCGGCGAACCACCCGGGCGTCTTCTGGCAGGTCGTCGCTCTGCGGAGGCTTGGGGACTGAGCCCTCCGAGTCCCGCAGGTGGTGGCGGTCGCGACTGACGCGCTACGGCGTCAGGACGACCTTCAATGCCTCGCGTCGCTCGAACAGGTCGTAGCCCAGCACGGCGTCGTCGAGCTTCATCCGGTGCGAGATGATCGCGTCCGGGCGAGCCACGCCGCTCGACACCATCGCCAGCGCGTCGTCCCAGCGCCCGATGACGTTGGCGGTACCGCAGAACTTGAGGTCGATCGCCTTCACGAATGTCGTGTTGAGGGGGAGCTCGATCTCCTGATCACTGTGCACGCCGATGACGCTGATCCTTCCCCCCGCGCGAGCGATGTCGATGCACTCGAGGAGGGCCGGCACTGATCCGACGCACTCCAGGACGGCGTCGGCGCCGCGGCCGCCGGTGTGATCCTGGACGAAGCTCGGGACGTGCACCTCCTTCGCATCCACGGGTATGGCGCCGAGGCTCTGTGCCATCTCGAGACGCTGCGACACGGTGTCGACCGCATAGATGGTCGAGGGCTCGAACGCGCGTGCCCCGAGGATCGCCATGAGACCGACAGGTCCGCAGCCGACCACGGTGACCACGTCCCCCTGCTCGATGCGAGCCTCGGTGGCGCAGTCGTACCCCGTCGTGAAGATATCGCCCGCGAACAACGCCTGCTCGTCGCGCATCGAGTCATCAATAGCGTGGAGCACCAGGTCGGCGTTGGGGACGCGCACGTACTCCGCCTGGGCGCCCGCGACGTCGCCGAAGAATGAGCCGTAACCGAAGACGCGCTGATCGGGACACCTGCTGAAGAACCGCCGGGCACAGTACCAGCACTCGCCACATGGGATCGTGAAGGAGCCCACGACACGCTCGCCTTCGGCGAAGCGGCGGACGCCGCCGTCCACGGCCTCGACCACGCCGACGAACTCATGCCCGAGAACACCTCCAGGGCTCATCCCCGGAATGCGGCCGTGCACCACGTGCAGGTCGCTCCCGCAGATCGCCGTAATGGTGACTCGGACGAGGGCGTCCCCTGGCTCCTCGATGCGGGGTTTGGGTACGTCGTCGAGCTCGATCGAGTCGAAGTCCTTGAAGACCACTGCCCGCATCGTCAGCCCCTCCTCCAAGTGGTGATCAGTGCGCCTCTTCCTCGGCGGCGCGACGCTGGATGACACGATCACGGAGTTCGTCCTCGAGGTCTCCAGACGGCACCGCGTCCCGTCGAAGCCAGAACGGAATCCGCTCGGGCTCCCCGGCCGCGAGCGCTTTGGCCTTCGCGTCGAGGTATGCGCGGAGCGCGCCGTCGACCGCGGTCGCGAGGTCGGCTCCGCCGGCCGTCAGAGGCTGGACGAGATCATTTGCGACGACCACGCTGTTGAGCGGCGCGGCCGGTGGCTTCGACCCGAAAAGACGCCCGAGCCACGACATGCGCCGAGTGTACGCAGTCGCGAGCGTGCACCTCAGTCCCGGTGTACGGCGCAGTACCGTACACGCGTGGCAAAGACCGCCGCGCCGGCGCTGTACCTCCAGTGGACGGGCGACCCTGATGCGGATCGACTCGTCAGCGAGGACCCCACGGCCCTCCTGATCGGCTTCTGCCTCGATCAGCAGGTGCCGATCGAGTGGGCGTTCCAGGGCCCGCTGCGGATGCGCGAGCGCCTGGGCACGATCGATCCGGCCGAGGTCGCGAGCATGGACCCGGGCAGGGTCGAGCAGGCATTCCAGACACCCCCCGCGCTGCACCGCTTTCCGGTGAGCATGGCGCAGCGCGTGTATGGCCTCTGCAAGGTGATCACCGGCGAATACGGCGGTGATGCCACGAGGATCTGGACCGAAGCGAAGGATGCGAAGGATTTGCAGCGCCGATTCGCCGCGCTACCCGGCTTCGGCGCCGCCAAGGCGCGGATCATGGTCGGCGTCGTCGCCAAGCACCTCGGCGTGCGGCCGGCGGGGTGGGAGCGTGTCGCCCCCGACTGGCCGACGCTCGCTGATGTCCGGACGGTCGCGGAACGCGAGCACTACCAGCTGCAGAAACGTGCCGACAAGGCCGCGCTCCGGGCCGAGGCGGCCGCACAGGCCGATGCGAAGCAGTCGCCGGCGGCGAAGACGCGGCCGGCCAAGACGGTGGCGCGTGGCCGGCGCTGAGATCACCGTCTTCGAGGACGGCGGTGTGCGCGTCGTCAAGATTGGACCGATGGGGCCGTACGGCAACAACGCCTACGTCGTGCGCGATGTCGGAGCAGGTGCTGCCGTGCTCGTGGACATGCCTGCCGACGAGGAACCGCTGCTGGAGGCAATCGCGGCAGAGGGAGGCGTGCAGACGGTCATCGCGACCCACTGGCATCCCGACCACTGGATGACGTACGACGCGGTGCGTGCCGCCACCGGTGCGCCGGTGCTGGTGGGGAGCAGTGAGATCAGGATTCCCGAAGAGCGGATCGACGGCAGACTCGAGGACGGCGCCGAAGTGAGGGTCGGCAACGCACGGATCGGCGTGATCCACACGCCGGGCCACACGCCGGGCAGTATCTCCCTGCGCATCGGGCGTGCTCTGATCACGGGCGACACCCTCTTCGACGGCGGTCCCGGCAAGACGTCCGCGCGCGGCGACCTCGAGACGATCATGGCGAGCATCACCTCGAGGTTGCTGCCATTGCCGGAGGAAACACTCGTGCTCCCCGGGCACGGCACGACCACGACGATCGCCGCTAGTCGCAGCGGCGTCGCAGCGTACCAGCGACACCCGAAGCCGACCGGCTTCTACGGCGACGTCGAGTGGGGTGACTGAGTCGGGATCCTCTCCCGGGGCACGCTCTACCGATGAGTCCGCCGACCTCCACCTGAGCACCGCCCGCGGCCGCTGGGTGCTCACCGCCACCGTGCTCGGCAGTGCGATGGCGCAGCTCGACGCCACCGTGGTCGGCATCGCGCAGCCGGCCATCGGCAAGGAGTTCCACGCGCAGATCTCGGGCCTGCAGTGGGTCTCCGCCGGATACCTGCTCACTGTGGCGGGGCTCATCCTCCTCTCCGGCTCCCTCTGCGACCGTTTCGGACGCCGCAAGATCTTCGTCATCGGGGTTGCGTGGTTCGCGGTGGCATCGCTCATCTGCGCGACGGCACCGAACATCGACCTGCTCATCGCGGCCCGGGGGTTGCAGGGTGTCGGCGGGGCGCTGCTCACGCCGGGAAGCCTCGCCATCCTCGAGGCGTCGTTCGCTCAGGGGGAACGCGGCAGGGTCATCGGCGCCTGGTCCGGGCTTGGCGGTGTCGCCACCGCGCTCGGCCCGTTCGTCGGCGGGTTTCTGATCACCGCCCTGTCCTGGCGATTGATCTTCCTGATCAACGTACCGATCGCCGCTGCGGTCATCTTCATCTCGCTGCGTCACGTCCCCGAATCCAAGGACCCGAACGCGACCGGCTATATCGACATCGCCGGAAGCGCGCTCACCGTCGTGGGCCTTGTGGGCATCTCCTATGGGCTCATACAGGGATCGAGCGGCAACTGGACGTCACCGGTCGTGCTCGGAGCGCTGCTGATCGGCATCGTCGCGCTCGTGTCGTTCGTCGTCGTCGAGCTGCGCGTTCGCGCGCCGATCGTTCCCCTCGACATCTTCAAGTCCCGTCAGTTCAGTGCGACCAATGGGGTCACGCTGCTGATCTACGGGATGCTCGGTGGCATGTTCTTTCTTCTCCCCATCGAGCTTCAGCAGGTGTCCCACTACAGCCCGACGACGGCCGGCGCGTCGCTGCTGCCGATCACGTTCATGCTGTTCGCGCTCTCGTCACGCTCGGGCGCTCTCTCTGCGCGCATCGGCCCGCGTCTGCAGATGTCCGTCGGCCCGCTCGTTGTCGCCCTGGGACTGGCGCTCTTTGCCCGGATCGACGCCGGCGGCAATTACCTCGTCGAGGTCCTGCCGGCGGTCCTGGTGTTTGGCTTCGGGCTCGCGCTCACGGTGGCGCCGCTCACCGCGACAGCGATGTCATCGGCGCCGCGGGAGCGCAGCGGACTCGCCTCCGCCGTCAACAACACAGTGGCGCGGACCGGGAGCCTGCTTGCGGTCGCGCTCCTCCCCGCCGTCGCCGGCATCACCGGCGATAGCTACCTGCACCCGCCGGTGTTCGAGACCGGCTTTCAGCACGCGGCATTCATCGCTGCGGTGATCTGTGCGGCGGGAGGCGTGCTGGCCTTTGCCACCATCCGAAATGGCCAGCGACCCTTGAGCCCACGCCACGTGGCCGCGCCGGGGTTCAAGCCCGCCGTGGACGCCCCTCAGTTGCGCTCAAGCGCTGACGCCACGGCCGAATGACGGGCGCCTGACGCTGGAGCATCAGCACGGTCGACGCCGTCGGTGCGCGAGTCAGGGAAGCAGGACGCGCTGCAGCGTCGTCGAGAGCCACGCTTCATAGCGCTGCACCGGCCAGCCGCGCAGGTCGCGCAACATCCGGTTCACCTCCGAGCTGGTCAGCGTCCACACGATACCCGCTGCGTCTTCGACATCCAGGTCGTCGAGCAGCGGGCCCTGCGCAGCGAGCCACTGTGTGAAGGTCCGCAGCTTGTGAAAGCGATTCTCCTGCATCCGGGCACGGAGCTCCGCAATGTCCGGATCGGCCGCCGCTGCACCGCGCATCACATCGTCGATGGGGCGGACGCGTTCAACTCTCGCAGCGATATCAGCGGCAAAGGCGGCGACCATCTGACGTTGATCGGTCATCCGCTGGACACGCTGGGGGTTTTCTCCGGCAAGGACGTCGGACTCCTCGGCGTCGCCGGTGACCCGAAGATCGATGAGCGCTGAGAGGAGTCCTTTCTTAGTGCCAAAAACGGCATAAACGGTATCGACGGCAACGTCCGCCTGCGCGGCCACAGCATCGATGGTGGTCGCGACGTAGCCACGCTCGGCGAGCAACTCCCCCGCCGCTTCGAGGATTCGCAACCGCGTTTGCCCGGCCTGCTCGGCGCGAAGCCGTGAGCGATACGGACGGCGGCTCTTGACAGCTGCCACAGCTTTATCCTAGCATCGCTGTATTCATCCTAGGCTGCCTAGGATCTAATTACCGGAGGCCCCAACGATGTATGCGTTCACACAGGATCTGCCCATCACGACTGACGTCTACGCACGGATCATGGAGGGCCTTGGGTCCGAGCCGCCTGCTGGTTGCCTCGTGCACGCCGTGGCGCGCATCGAGGGCGGCTTGCGCTACATCGACGTCTGGGAGTCGAAGGCTGCCTGCGATCTGTTCCTCGAACAGCGCGTGCATCCCCTCCTGCACAGCGCCTTCGCCGCAGCCGGCGCCGCGGTGCCGCCGGAGCCGGTCAGGCACGAGCTCGATCTTGTCGACATCAACGTGTTCCCGCGCTGACGTTCTCGTCAGCGACGGACTCGCCTCCTATCGATCCAACCCCAACCATCGTCGCGCCCAACTCCTCTGCCTGACTCCGGAGGGTCGCGAGGACAACCGATTGGGCCAGCAGCTCAACACTGGGATCTGGCGATGCGGCGGAGCCGAAGACGCTGCGCTCGGTGCTGCTAGCTCGGTCTTGGCTGCAGTTCGACGAGATTGAGACGCCCGTCCAGGACCCGGGTAGTCACCGCCGCAAAATGCGTCTCGTCGAAAAAGGCGCTGATCGGCTCCCGACCGGCAGCGCCGAGGATGAGCGGGAAGATCATCAACCGGAGACGGTCCACCAGCCCTGCCCGGAGCACGGCGCCCACGAGTGTCATGCTCCCGATCGAGCGCAGGGTGTCGCCCGTCTCGTTCTTGAGTGCCGTCATCGACTGCACGACGTCACCGGAGGCGATGCGGGTATTGGCCCAGGTGAGCGGGCTCCGGAGCGTATTCGAGAAGACGATCTTGGGCAGGGCGTTCATCCTCGCGCCGGCGGCGTCGGTCGCGTCTTGGGTGCGGGGCGCCATCGCCTCGTAGGTGACCCGCCCCATGACCATCACCTGTGGGCGATCGAGGTTGTCGGCGATCCAGGCATCCAGCTCCGGGCCGCCATAGCCGAAGAACGGGCCCGAATGCTCTCCCATTGCGAACCCGTCGAGCGACACGAAGAGGTCCGCGACAAACTCTCTCACGGGCTTTGACACTACCGGAAGTGCCGTCAAGATCAGCGCCACGTACCCGCACGGGGAGTCGAACCCCGGTTACCACCTTGAAAGGGTGGTGTCCTGACCGCTAGACGATGCGGGCGCGACCGCCAATCTTAGGTTCGCGCGGGGACCCCGCCGCCACCAGCAAAGCAAACTGGGCGCGCCGGTATACTCGCGGCATGCCAGTCCGAGAGATCGTGGGTAAGACCGTCGGCTTCGGCCTCGTCGCCGCCGCCCTGATCGTGGGCGGCATTCTCAACCTGCTCGGTGGTCACGTCTACAACGACTATCTGAACACCGCGCTCGGCATCATCCTGATCGCGATGGGGCTGGCCACGGGCGGCCTCGGCACCGTCCTGATTGCCGGCATCCTCTATGAGGAGAAGCTGCGCCGCCAGGACGAGCAGGTGCACATCACGCCTCGCGGAACGCCGCTGGCGCCGCCCCCGCCATGGGGAATGGCGGATGTCGGCAAGCCCCCGGGGGTCGTCCGCGTCGGCGACGCTGCCACGTCGTCAGGCGGCGGGGGATCGCCACGCGTGATGGCCGTGGTGGTCTCGAACCTCGACGCCCCGATGCTCATCGTCGGATTGCTGGCATGGACGATCCTGACCCTCGTACTCTTCGCGCCGCGCTGAGATCGTTCTAGTGGCGGCCGCGCGGGTTCGCACCCGTTTTGCGCCGTCCCCCACCGGCGCGCTACATTTCGGGTCGGTTCGCACCGCACTCTTTGCGTGGCTTGCCGCCCGGCACGCCGGCGGCGACTTCATCCTCCGCATCGAGGATACCGACCAGGAGCGTTATATCCCTGGCACCGAGGCCCTGATCATCGAGACCCTGAACTGGCTCGGGCTTGACTTCAACGAGGGTCCTGAGGTCGGCGGTCCGCATGACCCTTACATCCAGTCACTGCGGATCGCGACGTATCGCGAGCATGCCGACCGACTCGTTGCCGACGGCAACGCGTACTGGTGCACATGCACACCGGCGCGGCTTGCACAGATGCGCGACGCCCAACGCGCACGCTCCGAGCCGACGCGGTACGACCGGCACTGCCTGACGCGCCAGGCCGAGGTCGCCCGAGAGCGCGCGAGCGGCATGGCGGCAGTGGTGCGGCTGCGCATGCCCGACGGCGTCAGCGAGTGGGACGACGTCGTTCGCGGTCACGTGAGCTTCGCCAACGCGGACATCGACGATCAGGTCCTGCTCAAGTCGGACGGGTTCCCCACGTATCACCTCGCTGTCGTCGTCGACGACCACCTCATGGAGATCAGCGACGTCATCCGTTCTGACGAATGGATCCCCTCGACGCCGAAACACCTTGCTCTGTATGCCGCGTTCGGATGGGACGCGCCGCGTTTCGCGCACGTGCCCGCCGTCCTCGGACCGGATCATCAGAAGCTCAGCAAACGCCGCGGCGCCCGCAACGTCCTCGAGTACGGCGAGCTCGGCTATCTCCCGTCGGCAATCGTCAATGCCATCGCGCTGCTCGGATGGTCGTCGGGCGACGAACAGGAGGTGTTCAGTCCCCAGGAGCTCTGCGAGCGGTTCACGCTCGAGCGGGTCAACGCCGCTGCGGCGGTGTTCGATCCAAAGCGGCTCGATGATCTCAACGGCATCCATATCCGGCGGATGAGCGTCGACGACCTCGTTGAAGCGCTGGAATTCCACCTGCCCGGAACCAGCAAGGAGACGCGCCGGTTGCTGATCCCGATGCTCCGCGAACGCATGGTGACCCTCGCCGATGCGACGCGTCTCTGCGCGCCGCTCCTCGGCGAGGTCACGGTCGATCCCGGCGTCGAGTTCCCGCCCAAGAAGGTCGACCAGGCGACGGCCGTGGCGATGATCGACGTCTGTATCGAAGCGGTGGAGGAAGGCGGTCTCGACGACCAGGCTGCATTGCTCGAGCGGATCCGGGCGGTCGCTGAAGGCGCCGGCGTGAAGTCGCGCGATGCCTTTCGCGTGCTGTACGTCGCGATTCTCGGTACCCCTGCCGGACTGCCGGTGATCGAGGCAATGGCGTTTCTCGGCAAGGATCAGTCGCTGCAGCGGCTCCACCAGGCGCGCGCCCGGCTGGGTTGAGGCACGGCTGGGATCAAAGCCCGGGGCCGTCGACCCCCGAGCCGACGTGATGCTCGGCCGGCTGCGCGCGGCGCGTGCGCGACGGCCGATGAGCCCCGCGTCCGTGGGCATGCGGGTCGCGGTGCGATCTGGTCGCCGGTGCTGCAGGTGCATGCGCGTCACGATGGGGCGCTGACGGGGCGGGAGCGGACGGCGCCGGCGCGGACGGCTCAGGTCCTCGGGGCGTCGGTGCGGCGGGTGCAGGATCCGGGGCGGCCTGGTGGCGCGCCGACGAGCTGATGCGCGCGGCCAGTCGCTCCGCCAGGCGCCAGGCCGCACGGTCGAGCCCGGTTGCGTGACCCGCCACCGCAACACCCACCACAACTGCGCTGACCGGCCAGAGCGCCGAGAAGAGTGACAGCCCGGAGAGCACGCCGAAGGCGGTGAGAATCGGATGCCGGCGCACGTAGGAGGGCGGCGCGGCGGCGGTCGTCGGTGTCGGAGAACGATCGTCTGTGATGGTCATGTCACGAGGCTATGTGACAACGCGGGACAGGTAGCGGACCAATCGCCAGTTCAGGTCGGACGTCGCTGTTCCGGGGTCGTTACCACGCTGTGACGCTCCCGTGGACAGGCGGCACGGAATGTCGCGACACAATCAAATCGCCGGTCGCGGGGGCTGACCGTGAAGATGACTGGAGGTCGTGTCAGTGTTCAGGGGACAGCCGCGTCGTGACGTGACATGAGTGAGATGACGGTCGCGCGTCCACCGCTCCTCGTGGCACGAGCGCGCGCCCGTGCCGGCCGGCTCAACGGCCCTGAGCGCCTCGTCGCCTTTTCGATCGCGGTTGGCCTCGTCGGTCTCGGCCTCTGGTTGATCCCCTTGCGCGACGTCCAGCGCGTCATCCTCATGGGCTCGATTCCGTGGTGGTTCGAGCTGGCCGCTGTCTACGCGACCAGCCTGCTGTTCGTCCAGGTGCGCGTGCACCGTGAGGTGTCCACGCTCTCGCTCACGGAGATCCCGGTGGCGATGGGTCTCTTCCTCATCGACCCGCACCAGTTGCTCGGCTGCTATGTCGCAGGCGTCCTCCTCGCCAGCTGGACGCGGCAGCGACGCATCCGCTGGGTCAAGGATTTCGCCAATGCGATGCTCGACGTCGTGTACATCGGCGTCGCCGTGCTCGTCTTCAACGCGGTCGGACCGGTGACGCACGATCCGCTCGCAGTGCGCAGCATCGTCGCGTTCGCCGCCGCCATGATCGTGTCGGGCTGGTTCGTCTACCCCGTGATTCTCAATGCCGGCACGACGCTCGCGCAGGGCCGGTTCAACCTCGCCGAGGTGGCGAGAGCCTATCTGTTCCAGGTGATCGCGACGACCACCAACGCTTCGCTCGGGATCGTCGCCTTCGTGATGCTGACGACTCGTCCCGTGCTCGCCCTTGCGGTGATCCCGCCGGTCGCTCTCGTGCTGGCCGGACAGATTGCTGCCGGCGAGAGTCAGCGTCGTGCCGATCGCAACGAGTTCCTGTACCGCACGACCGAGATCCTGCATTCGACACGGCAGGTCGGCGAGCGCGCGGGCGAGCTGCTCAACGGCATCACCGCCATGTTCGGTGTCGAACGCGCAGAGCTGGTGGTCATCCCCGAGGTTCGTGGGCCGGCCGTGCGCTTCAGCTCCACCGGGAATGACGAGCACACCTCTGCAACCTCGTCGGAGCTGACCTTCGCCGAACAGGAGGTGCTCAATGAGCTGCGCACCACGGCGATCCTCAGCGGGTCCGTGACGGCCGATCAGACGCTCGGGCTCGCGCTGGCCGAGCGGTCAGCGAGCGCGGGGACGGTGGTCGTGCTCCGCGGGCTCGAGGGCCCGCAAGGGATGCTGCTCTTGCTCAACCCGATGCGCGGCAGCACGCTCGGCGCGCACGAGCAGAGCCTGCTCAGCACCGTCGCGGGGCTCGTCAGCGTCGCACTGGAAAACGGCCAGCTCGCCGAGGCGATCAAAGCGATGTCGGTCGAGAAGGCAGAACTCGCGCGCAGGGCGTTCTACGACCCGCTGACGCAGATCGCGAACCGCTCACTGTTCATCGAGACGGTGACGACGTCGCTGGCGCAGCTGGCAAGCTCGCAGCGGCCGATCGCCGTGATGTTCATCGACCTCGACGGCTTCAAGGAGATCAACGACACCTTCGGCCACGCTGTCGGCGACCGCGTGCTCAGCGAGGTGGCCGCACGGCTGCGCGTCCAGGTCCGCAAGCTCGACCTCGCCGCACGCATCGGCGGAGACGAGTTCGGGATGCTCCTCGACGGCATGCGCCACTTCACCGATGCGGCCGTGGTGGCCGATCGGATCATCGAGACGCTGCGGCGGCCGATTCCTCTGGGTGACGCGGTGATCACCGTCGGAGCCAGCGTTGGAGTCGCCGTGGTCGAGGATGCGGCGGACGCCCCAGAAGCCGAGGAGCTGATGCGCCGCGCGGACATGGCGATGTACCTCGCCAAACGTCAGGGCAAGAACCGCTTCGTCGTGTTCGACGAGACGGCGCGGACGCCGGTCATCGCCCGCACTCCCGAGCCCGCGCGCCAGGCCGTCGCCGGCTGAACCCCGGCCCGTCTCCATCTACGATGGGCTGGTGACACCACCTCGCTGCCTGTCGATCGCCACGTCCGATTCGGGGGGTGGCGCCGGGATTCAGGCCGACATCAAGGCGTTCAGCGCCGCCGGCTGCCATGGGATGACCGCGATCGTTGGCATCACCGCGCAGAACACCACCGCGATCCTGGCGACGTACCCGCTTCCCACCTGGATCATCAACGCGCAGCTCGAGGCGGTCTACGACGACATCGGCGTGGATGTGGCCAAGACCGGCGCCCTGCTGTCAGCCGACATCATCGTCACCGTCGCCGCCTTCCTCGCACGTCATCCCACGCCGCTCGTCGTCGACCCCGTGCTGACCGCCAGTACCGGCGCGGTCCTGCTCGACCCCGGCGCCGTCGAAGCCCTGGTCCGATCGCTGCTTCCCCTCGCAACCGTCGTCACGCCGAACCTTGACGAAGCCCGCGTCCTCGCCGGCGGCGACGGGGATCGGCGATCGCTCGCCGAGCGGATCGTCGCCCGGGGGGCGCGCGCCGTGGTGATCACCGGCGGCAAGGGCGAAGGCTCGGACCTGCTCTTCGATGGCACTACGTTCGAGGAGGTCCCGGTTGTGTGGGTCGATGGGACCGCAACCCACGGGACCGGATGCACGCATTCCGCGACGCTCGCGGCAGCGCTCGCTCTGGGGATGCCGCTTGCCGAGGCCGCCCGTCAGGCTGCGGCGGTCACCGCTGCAGCCATCGCCCAGGGTCTCGCCGGCATCGGTTCAGGCCCGGGACCGGTTGGTGTCGATCAGGCCTCGTGGGCCAACCAGCGGATGCGCACCAGGTAGATCAGCATGCCGATCCCGATCAGGTCGACGAGGAGCAGGATCGGACCGAGGTTCAAGCCATTGCCGAAGTCCAGCCCGCTCAACGGCGTGAGCGCTTCCACGGGCGGGATCCGGGCTGCGTCCAGCCCCTGGCCCGTCGTCACCGCGCTGACCGCGTTCGCGAGCGATGCGAACGGAGTCGGATCGACGGGCGTCTGAGTGCGAACCGCGCTCGTCCCCCCCGCCCCCGTGCCGCCGCTCGAGTGGCCGCCACCCGATGCTGCCGGTGTCGTCACGGGCTTCGGGGTGGGTGCGGGCGTCGGGCGTGGGGTTGGCGTTGGGGTCCGCGTTGGCGCTGGGGTCGGCGTGGGTGTCGAACCGCCTCCACCACCGGTGCCCTGGCTCCCGCCGCCACTTGGGCTCGGCGTGGGGTTGGGCGTGGAGGTCGGGGTGGGGCTCGGGGAGGGCGTCGTGGCGCACGGGTTCCACCGGCAGCACGAGCCGTGGTGACGGGTTCCGGGGCGGCAGGTCGTCGACTGCGCGGCCGCCGCCGGGGTCGCGGTGGCAGTCGGTGTGGGCGAAGGATTGGCGGCTGCCGCAACGCCGGAGGCGCCAGCGAGCATGAGCGCGAACACGCCCGGAAGCAGCGCGATCGCCGCGCGACCTCTGGCGGGCCGCCGGGGTTCTGGCATGTGACTGACGTTTGCGCTCATTGACGTGTTCCAACCTTGGTCTTAATACCTCCCTTTCGAGATGAAAGTCGGCGGCTCGTCACGTCGCCGCGAGGTTGCGTTCACAGAGTTCACACCGCCGTTGGGCGTCCGCCTACGATCAGCCCGTGTGCACCGTCCTGCTGGCCTGGAGATGCCACGCCGAAGCGCCAGTCGTGCTGGCGGCAAATCGCGACGAGCTGATCGTCCGCCCGAGCGCACCGCCGGGGCCGCTCCAGGTGAGCCCCCTCATCGTCGGCGGTCGTGACCTCGTCGCCGGCGGGACCTGGCTCGCCGTCGCCGCGGATGGCACCCTCTGCGCGGTGACCAACCGGCATCCCGGCGAGGGGCCACCCGCGGCGCCCGACCCGTCGCGCCGGTCTCGGGGGGAGATCCCGGTCGCGGTCCTCAGTGCCGATCCGGCAGACGTCCCCTCGCTGCTCGCGGCGCTGGGACCGGGTCGCTACAACCCCGTCAACGTCCTCTGGGTCAGCGCCGAACGCGCGCTGGTGGCGCATGTCGACGATTCGGGTCCGGTGCGCGTGATCGACCTCGAGCCCGGGGCGCATGTGCTGACAACGCGTGATGCGGACGACGAGCGCAGCGGCAAGGTGGCCATGCTCCTCGCAGGAATGGGCCGCGCGATCGACGCGGCGGGCGATCCCGGAACGACCATGGCTCGGATGCGTGCCTTGCTCGCGGATCACACCTCGGCGACCGACCTGGCGGTCGACGCCGCGTGCATCCATGGCGATGTGTACGGGACGGTATCGGCGTCGACTGTGATCGGAGGACCCGGGCTGCTCATGTACGACCACGCCCCCGGCCGTCCCTGCGTCACGCCCTTTTCGGCAGTACCGTTCGTGGCCTAGTGGCCGGTACCCAGTTGCACGGCCTTGACGAGGAGGAGCAGGACCGCGAGCACGAGGTAGCCACGCATCGCGTACAGGGCGACCAGACGGCTTCGCGACGGCACGGGTCGCGTGAGGAGTGCCAGCGACGGCATGCGCCACGTCTCGCGGTCCTCGTGCGAGAACGTCTCCGGTGAGCGCGCTCGTGCACCGCGGGTGGTGAACACGGTGACACCGACGAGAGCGACCAGCATGATGATCGACAGGACGCCGAGCAGAAGCGGAACGTTCACCGACGAGAACACGGTCGTGACCACGAGGATCAGCGACAGCATCACCAGGATGCCGAGGATCAATGTGGCGACGATGTTCAACCACGTGCGGTTCACCCACGGTCCGAGCACCTCGCGGTCATTGCACAGGAGGAGCAGGAACAGGCTGGCGCTGGGCAGGAGCACGCCGGCGAGCGCCTGGACGGCGGTGGTAATCAGTCCGAGCGGTGCATTCGGAAAGAGTGTGAGACCGGCGGCAAGCACCACGAGCGCAGTGAACGTTGCGTAGAAAGGCTTGGCCTCACGCCACGAGCGATGCAGAGAGTGCCGGATGCCGAAGGTGTCGCCGAATGCATACGACGTCGCGAGCGTCACCGCACTTGCTCCGATGATCGACGCGTCGATGAGCAGGATTGCAAAAAGGTCTCCCAGGGCGGAACCGAGACTGTGCGCGATGCCGGTGGCCACAGTTCCGGCGCTCACGAACTGTCCCGCGAGCGGCGTGCTCCGGAACGCGAAAGCGGTTGTCACCATGATCGCCGTGGCGCCGAGGACAACGACAAATGCACCGATGACCGTATCGGCGCGTTCGTACGGGATCCATCGCGGCGTGATGCGCTTGTCGACAACGTTGCTCTGCTGGAAGAAGAGCTGCCAGGGCGCGACCGTCGTCCCCACGATGGCGATGATCAGGAGCACGCCGTTCGACGTCAGGCCGGACGTCGAGCCCTCCTTCATCCCCGGGATGACGAGATCGTGCACGACCTGGCCGACATTCGGGTGGCTGAGGATCACGAGCGGGATGATCAGGAGGTTGCCGAAGAGGATCACGAACATCAAGCGCTCCCAGGTCTCGAAACGGCCGGTGACCGTGATCCCGATGAGCAATATCCCTGCGAGCGGCACTGCGAGGTAGGGCGTGACCCCGAAGTACGCCGCGCCAAGGGAGATACCGATGAACTCGGTGGCGATGGTGAGAAAGTTGAGGATGAAGAGATCGCCGACCGCGAACCAGCCCCAGAAGCGTCCGAAACGCTCGAAGATGAGCCGTCCGTGTCCCACCCCGGTGACGGCACCGAGGCGCACCACCATCTCCTGGTTGACGATCAACACCGGGATGAGGAACGCAAGCGTCCAGAGCAGGCTTGTGCCGTAGTTCTGTCCTGCCTGCGCATAGGTCGCGACACCGCCAGCGTCGTTGTCGCCGACCATCACGATGAGGCCCGGGCCCATGATCACGGCGAGCGCAAGAAGCCTGCGACGCCAGGTGCGTGGCGTGTTCGACTCGTGCTCGGCGATGGTCCCGAATGCGCCGCGGATATCTCCGAGGTGTGCGGCATCGAGGACCGCCGTGTTGCCGATCGCCACCTTGGCGTCCGCCTTGCGAACCTTCTCCTGCGCCAATTCGGACCTCCCACCGTCGAAGACGGCAAGACTGAGCGGGCCTGTCCGCTCAGGAGGTCACGAGTGCTTCGCTACCTCGATGCGGGCCGGCCCGTGCGTTGCCGGGACTGGGGACTGTCGCCGCCGTCCATGTATTGCTTCCTTGCACCCCAAGAATGTTGCCGTTCTCTTTGGAGTGTACAACCCGCACGGTGTGCGAGCGAAGAACCTAGTGGCCGCCGTGGGACGCGACGATCGTCTTGACGAGCAGGCTGACCATGGCAACGATCGCGTAGCCACGGACCGCGCACAGAGCGAGCAGGCGCCCTCGTGATTTCCCTGGCTGGTTGAGCAGGGCGAGTGACGGCATGCGCCAGGTCTCGCGATCCTCATCCAGACGTGGATCCGGCGGCATGGCCCGGCGTGCGCGCACATTGATGACGATCGCAACAGCGAGTCCGACGATCATGACAGCGACGAGCACCACCAACAAGCGAGCGACGTCGATGCCTGGAAGGATCGTCGATACCACGAGGCTCACCGACAGGACCAGGAGAAAGCCGAGGATCAGCGCCGCGAGGAGGTTGAACCACGGTCGGTTGACCCAGGGGCCGAGCACTTCGCGGTCGTTGCACAGAAACAGGAGGAACAGGCAGGCACTCGGAAGCATCACCCCGGCCAGTGCCTGAACCGCGGTGGTCACCAGGCCGAGTGGGACACCCGGAATGAGCACGAATACCGCAGCGAGCGTCACGATGGCCGTGAACGTTGCATAGAAGGACTTGGCCTCTCGCCACGAGCGGTGCAGCGAATTCCTGATGCCGAATGTGTCGCCAAACGCGTACGACGTGCACAACGTCACGGCACTCGCGCCGACAACGGACGCATCGATCAACAGGATCGAAAAGATGGCGCCAACCGCCGGACCGGCATGCGCCTTGAGACTGTTGGCGAGGTCATACGCATTGGTGAAGGCATTGGGGTTGCCGACACCACCACCGGTGCGACTGAATGCAAACGCCGTCCCCACCATGATGGCAGTCGCTCCCATGACCACGACCATCGTGCCGATCACCGTGTCCGCGCGCTCGTATGGAATCCAGCGTGGGGTGATGCGCTTGTCGACTACGTTGGATTGCTGAAAGAACAATTGCCAGGGCGTGACGGTGGTACCGACGATGGCGACGATGAGGAGCACGCCGTCGGACTTGAAGCCACCCTCAACGCCTGGGACGACGAAATGCTGGACGACCGGACCGAGCGTCGGATGGCTGAGAAGCATCAGCGGGATGCACAGCAGGTTGCCGAAGAGGAGCACGAACATCAGCCGCTCCCACGTCTCAAAACGGCCGGTGACCGTGATGCCCACGAGGACGAGGCCCGCAAGCGGCACGGCGACCCACGCGGGAACCCCGAAGTACTGAGCGCCGAGCGAGATGCCGATGAATTCCGTCGCGATGGTGAGGAAGTTGAGAACGAACAGGTCACTGACGGCGAACCGGCCCCAGATCTTGCCGAAGCGCTCGAAGATCAGCCGCCCATGTCCGACGCCGGACACGGCCCCGAGGCGAGCCACCATCTCCTGGTTGACGATGAGCACCGGGATCAGCAGCAGCAGCGTCCAGAGCAGGCTCGTGCCGTAGTTCTGTCCGGCCGCTGCGTACGTCGAAACGCCGCCGGCGTCGTTGTCGCCCACCATCACGATGAGCCCCGGCCCGATGATCACGGCCAGGGCGAGCAGCCGTCGACGCCAGGAGCGCGCACCGGCGGGGTCGTGCTCGCCGATGGTGCCGAAGGCGCCACGAATATCCCCATGATGTGCGCCATCCAGGGGAACCTTCGGAACGCGCGCCACCTTGGCGTCCGCCCTGCGAGCCTTCTCCTGCGCCAATTCGGACCTCCCACCGTCGCTGACGGCAAGACTGAGCGGGCCGTTCCGCTCAGGAGGTCACGAGCGCTTCGCTACCTCGGAGCGGGTCGGGCCGTGCGTTGCCGGGACTGGGGACTGTCGCCGCCGTCCATCTGCTAGTGGATACACCCCAAGGAGGTTGTTGCCTTCGACCGAGTGTACAACCCGCACCGGAGGTGGAGGCCGGCCGTCAGTCTCCGTCAGCCTCCGCCCGGCGCCGCCACGAGTCGGGCAGCATGGCCTCGAGGACGTCGTCGACCGTGATGACACCGATCACGCGATCGTCGTCTTCGAGCACGGCGACCACGGTGAGGTTGAAGTCGGCCATCCGTCGCGCCACTTCCGGAAAGTCATCGTCGACGTGGACCGATGCGTTGCTGTGCTCGACGAGCTCCGAGATCCGCATGGCGCCGTCGGCACGGAGCAGCTCGATGAGCGGCACCGACCCGGCGAGGTGTCCGTCATCGAGCAGGAACACGTCGGCGACGACCTGTGGCAGCACGTCGGCGGCGCGCACTGCAGCGAGCGCCTCGGTCACGGTTGCGTCGGGTGCGACCGACACGAAGTCAGGGCTCATCAGCCCGCCCGCGCTGCTCTGGCCATAACTGAGCAGGGCGCGCACCTTCGCCTGTTGCGACGGTGGCAGCAGCGAAAGTATTGGTGCGCGTCGAGGCTGATCGAGCTCGGTGACCAGGTCTGCAGCGTCGTCGGGACCCATCTCCGCAAGCACCGCCGCCGCTTCAGCGTCGGACTTGTCGCGGAGAAATTCCACCTGGTGTTCGGTATTGAGCTCTTCGAACACATCTGCCTCGAGCTCCGGGTCGCCATGCACCGCCGAGATGATCTCCTCGCCCTCGTCATGTGATGCAGCTTCGACAAGGTCCGCGATCTGCGCCGGGTGCAGGCGTCTCAGGCGACGAAGGGGCATGAGGAGTCGCGAGGTCGGCACGTGCCCGACGAAGGGCTCGACGGCGGCCCAGTCAACGAATCCCGGGTTCTCGCCGCGTCCGCCGAGGAGGCGACCTCGCAGGCCGCGGGGGCGGGTGTCGACGCCCGCGACGACCCATCTCGAATCCTGGTGGCGCAGCTCGATGTCATGCGCGACCACGAGCTTGCCGGCGTCGACGCTGATCAGCCTGCGGCCGAGGACGTCGTCACCGAGCAGCACCTCCCCCTGGCGGCGCTCGAAGTGGGCAAGGTTGAGATCTTCGCCGGCGAGCTGAACACTGCCCGGGTTCATCGCGGCGATCCGATCGCGTGGGATGAAGAGCTTGCGCCCCGCGATGCGTCCGACCAGGCCGGTCACCGGCGGGTAGCCGCCCTCCGCAAATCGGGCGATCACATCGTCAACCCGGCCGAGCCGGCCGCCGGCTCGATCGACGAGGGGGCGGTGCAGGATCCCGGTGAGTGCCAGCCGGACCGCTTCGGCGGCTGGCTCCCCGGCGTCTGAGGTCGACATACCGCGCTCAGTCTGCCACGTCACGGGCCATCGTGTCGTCCGCGCGCCGTCCGCCCGGGGCGCCGATGGTTACGGGGTGTCCGTGTCCGCATGGCTGGCCCGCCCTACCCCCGTCACCCCTACACTGGATGAGGCCGCCCACGGGCACGGACCTTTCCGTCCACTCGCGGGCCATGGCGGGGAGGGATGTCTCGTGGGGGTCACCGATGCTGCGCGGATGCTGGGCGTGCGCGCCCCGGATCGCAGCCGGGCGATCCTCGTGGTGACCGTCGACGGCGAGCTCGCCGTGGCGGTGCACGACACAGCGCCACGAGGCATGGCCGTCATTCGCGACGCTCGCACCGACGACGCTGCGGCGATCGCCGGAGCCTGCCTTCCCTGGCCCTGGATGGTCGTCGGCAGCACAGTGTCCGTGACCCCGGCACTCGCGACAATCCTGCGCGCGCGTCCGGTGCTCATCTTCTGGCTGGGTGCAGCGCCCGACGGGCTCCCATCTCACGCCCGTGTCTTCACCCGCCCGGCAGCCCTGCTCGAGGCGGTCAGACGTGCGTGCGATGCGAACGTCGGCGGCATGCGTCTCGCGCCGGGAAGCGGCGTCGAGCTTCGCGACGGCACCCTGCTGCGCGGTGCGACGCTCGAGTCGCTGGTAGCAGCGTACCCCGATGGGTTTGCGCTTCCCACGCGCGCCTTCCGTGCCGTCGCCGAGGCACTCGCCCGGCACGACGCCGGCTGGACACCGGAGCGCGACCGTGACGCCCGCATGGCGCTGGTTCCCTCGTCAACGCTGGTCCGGCAATGAGAGCGAATCCTGAGGTGCTGATCCTCGAGGACGACGCCGAGACGCTCGAGGAGCTGCAGGGTCACTTCACCCGCAAACGATTTCATCCGCTCGGCGCTCGCAGCGCAGCGCGCGCGCTGTCGCTGCTCGAGAACAACCGCTACTCGAGCCGCCCGGTCCTGGCAATCATCGACTGGGATCTCGGCAAGGCCCCGGACCGGAGTGCGAGCAGCGGCGACGTGCTTTCGCGTCTCGCCCGCGAGCTTCGCGAGTGCCCGGTGATCGTGTACTCGCAGAACATCGATGCGTTCAATGTCCGAAGCCAGATTCAGCGCTCGCACCCGAGCGCGCTGCTCCACGACAAGCGCGACGGCGATGCATCGTTGCTCGAACGAATCGACCGGATGCTCGACCGCACCGTCGGCGACCTCCGCATTCACGACGGAACGGTCGTGGTGCACCTGCCGACACTCGATCAGCATCACCACCGCGAGGCGATTCGCCTGGTGGTGCACCACCCCGATGTCGTGACGTTTCATTCGGACACCGCCACCAAAGCGGTTCGTCGCTTCGGTGAATGGCTGCAGAGCCACAGCTCCGCGGTCCGGCTCGTGAGCCACGGCAACCGCAAGTACCGGCTCAGCGTGACGGTGAGCGAGGGGGCCGCTCCCGAAAACGACGCGTGAATCTCAGCCTCGCCGAGATCGCGGAGCTGCCCCTGCCGGCGGCGCTGGTCGACGCTTCGGGAGCGGTCATCGCGCGCACCCCGGAGTGGGACGGCATGGGGCCGGGAGCCGTCTCCTACCCGGTGCGCAGCGTCCGCCTGGTGGTGAGAACCCAGCCCGCATCGGCGCAGTGCGATGCGGTGCTGAGCCGGCTGCTCGACGCCATCGAGCATGCGGCGCTCGCCCTGAGCGGCGCCCAAGCGCAGCGCGTGCGCATGCTCGGAGGCTCACTGCGACTGGTGGCCGGTCGCGAACCGGGCGGCTGGGGTACGACGGACGACGTCATCGACCTTGCGCGTGCGGGCATCACGGCGCGGACCGCCCTCGCCGTCGAATCGGTGGCTGGACCCGCTCGCCCGGTACTCGGTCCCGAGGGTGCGGCACTGGTCCTCGTCCAGTTCGCCGCCAACGCCGAGCGTCATGACGCCGCCGAGGCTGTCCGCCTCGAGGTTGACCGCACGACGTTTCGCGTCGTCTGGCGCCACGCGGGCGCGGCTCCCAGAATCGCGACCGCGCGGCGACGTGCGGACCGCGAGCGGTGGGGCCTCGGCTTCGCGCGGATCGCGGCTGACGCCATCGGTGGCACCGTGTACCCGCCCCGTTCCTGTGGTGACGGAACCCTCGCAGCGACGCTCGAGCTCGGCATCCGCCGCCTCGCGCTCCCCCTTGCGGCGCTGGGTGACGGGCGCGTGGTTCGCGCGACCCGGGGCTGGGATGAGGAGACCGGTCTGGCCCCGGGGAGCACCCCGGCGCCGGGATCGAGACTCGCGGCGATCCAAGCTGCGGCGATGACCGCTCGCGGGGGGATCGTCGCGGAATCGGGCTTCAGTGCCCGGGCTGGAGTCCGAGCCCTGTGGGTCGCGGTACCGCCGGACGACTCGACCGTCAGGGCTCGCGACGTGGTCACTGGTCTCATCCACGAGCGAGCCCTCTCTGATCACCTCGATGAGCCCGCGCGATCGACCATCGGCGGTCTGGCGCTGGTGCTGGCAACCCTGCTCGGGGCGCCGATGCCGCGCGTCCCGATCGCGGTCTGGACGCGGCGCATGCTCGAGCTGAGCGAGGCCTTCGGTATCACCCAGCCCGCTCCGGACTTCGACGGCGTCGGCGCCATCGACCCGCAGGTGGTGGCGGTGCTCGCACCCTCCGGGGATGGCTTCGAGATCGACGGCGACCGGCTCTGGCTCCGAATTCGCGAGGAGTGCCGCGACGATGCGGCAGTGCGAGTACTGCTCAGGCCAGGCGAGAGTCGGATCCCGCTGGGCTGATCATCGGCGTGGCCGGAGACCGCAGCAGCAGCGATGTGATCGCGACCAGCAGCGGGTGCGCCGCACGCTCATCTGCGGTGGCACCTGCTTCCTCGAGTGCCCCGTCGAGGCGCAGGAGATCGGCGGCAAGCACGCGGACCGCGGCGTGGATGATCGCCGCCGGGTCGCCCGCGTCGGCGGGTTCCCACCCGTTGTCATCGGTCGCCGGCGGACCCTCGGGGGCGTACTCGACTCCATCCCGAGCTCCCATGAGATAGGCGGTCGCCCAGACGTCATGGCTGAGTGCCTCCTGATGGCGGATCCGTCCCGCGAGACGTCGGAGTGGGTCCGGCTCGCAGCCGAGCACTGCGGCCTGCTCGATCAGCCGCAGAACGAGCAGCTTCTGATACCGAGCCACCCAGTATCGAGAGACCCCGGCGGTGAGCAGCTTGGAGAGCCGCACCCGGGCGATGCTCACGTGGGCCAGCGAGATCGCCCCTCCGTCCGGGACGAGCACCTCGACATCGCGGCCCACGTCCCAGACCCCACCCATGAGACGAACGATCGATGTCGGACGCCAGACGTCCGCGTCCTCATCCCACCAGTCGATCGGGATGTCCTCGAACGTGCGCGCACATGCGCTCGTGAGGAGTGCCTGATGCAACTCCTCGCGCGGGCGCGCGGCGAGAAGCGACCAGCCGTCGGGAAGCGTGTGTGTGGCCATCGAAATCAGGTGCTGGGATGTGGAGAAGAACGGATGCTTGAATCGGCGCGGTGCCGTGACCTGGCGTGCAGTATGCCCCGGATCCGGTGGAAACGGGGTACTGCAGGCGACATATGGCGCGAGCCGATGGCGCGACGGCTGGAGCTGGGTCTCGGGTGGCGCCGCTGCCGCTAGGGGGCCGGTGGTGTTGGTCCTGGCGGAGGCCACCAGGGGTCGACTGCTCCGCACCAGTCCTCCTGGCGATGGTGGGCCCGGACGACGGTCTTGATGTTGCCGCGCACGTTGAAGTCTCCGACCACTTCGCAGTAGCGGGGCTCGAGGAGTGCGAGCAGGTCGCCGAGGACGACGTTGACGACGTCTTCGTGGTAGACGTTCCGATCGCGGTACCCGTTGATGTACAGCTTCAACGATTTCAACTCCACGCATCGTGGACCCGGCACGTAGCGGATGTGCAGCGTCGCGAAGTCCGGAAACCCCGATATCGGGCAGAGGCACGTGAATTCCGGGATCGTGAATTGGATCGTGTAATCGCGCTCCGGGGTTCGGTTGTCGAAGGCAATGAGCGTGGCTTCGCGGATCGCGCGAGTCCCGTATAGCTCCTCGCTCATTGCTCGGCGCCTCGCAGCCGCGCGCGTAGCGAGGCGAGCGGAATCGGCGCGAACTTCGTGTCGCGGTCGTACGCGTCGACTCCCTCGATGCGCTTGAGCCCGATGACCAGTGCATACGTGATCGGCGTGGCGATGACCTCGTAGAACACCTTCACGATCCACACGTCGCGGATGATCACGAGCAATACCGACCACGGTTGGATGCCGGCAAAGGCGAGCGTGATGAACACTGCGCTGTCGACCCCCTGGCCAACCAGCGTGGACCCGATGGTGCGCACCCAGAGGAAGCGGCCGTTGGTCGCGACCTTCAGCCGAGCCAGCACGAATGCGTTGAGGAACTCTCCGAGCAGGTACGCGGTCAACGACGCGAGCACGAGACGCGGACTCTCGCCGAGCACGCGCGCATACGCGGCCTGGTCGGTGAAATGCGGATCGGCCGGAATCGCGATCGCGGCCGCGATGAACAGGACGACCACGATGTTGGCGAGGAACCCGGTCCAGATCACGGCGCGCGCGACGCGGTATCCCCAGACCTCGGTGAGGACGTCGCCGAAGAGATACGCGAGCGGGAAGATCACGATCGCGGCGGGTACCGAGAACGGCCCGACCGCGGCGATCTTGACGGCGAGGATGTTCGACGCCACCAGGGTCGCGACGAAGAGCGAGGAGATCGTGAGCAGCAGCGGGCTCGGCGTGCGGGTCGGGGCCAGGTGAGTCATGGGGGGCTGCACAGCGTAGAAGATCACGCCGTGAGCAGACGCGGCCTGGCGCTCTTCGTGGCGATGTGCGTGATCTGGGGTATCCCTTACCTGCTCATCAAAGTCTCGCTCGAAGGCCTCGGCCCGGTCGACCTGGTGTTCGTCCGGCTCGCGCTCGGGGCCGTGCTGCTCGTCCCGATCGCGCTCACTCGCGTCGACGTCCGCCCCCTCCTCGGACGCTGGGGATGGATCCTTGCGTACACCATCATCGAGATGGGGGTCCCGTGGATCCTCCTCTCCGACGCCGAGTTGCGCATCTCCAGCTCACTCTCGGGGTTGCTCGTTTCGACGGTCCCTCTCATCGGTGTGGTCATCGGACTGCTGACTCACAGTGGCGAGCACCACGGGTGGCGCCGCATCCTCGGCCTCGTCGTCGGTCTCGTGGGAGTCGGCGTGCTGGTCGGCTTCGACGTCTCAGCGTCCACCTTCGGTGCGATCGCCGAGGTCCTCGTGGTCGCAATCTGCTACGCGACCGGTCCCTACATCATCAACAGGAAGTTGAGCGACCTTCCCGCACTCGGCGTGATCGCGAGCTCACTCTTGCTGGCGGCGCTCGCCTACGCGCCGGCAGCCATCCTCCAGCTGCCCCACGCATGGCCCTCGGGGCAGGTGATCGCCGCGGTTGTGGCGCTCGGAGTCGTCTGCACGGCGCTCGCATTCCTCATCTTCTTCGCACTCATCAGCGAGATCGGTCCTGTGCGCGCCACCGTCATCACGTATGTCAATCCCGCCGTCGCGGTGACGCTCGGCGTGCTCTTGCTCCATGAGCGACTGACCGGCGGGATCGCGGTCGGGTTCGTGCTGATCCTGTGCGGGTCGGTGCTCGCCGCGAGGGCTGCGCCGGCGCGTGCCTGACGGCGATCAGACGCCGGCAGTCTCGGCGATCACGGCCGCGGTACTCGGCTCGACCCGGCCGATCGTGATCTGGCCATCCTTGGCGTCAACTTCGACGGTGTCGCCTTCGTTGAACCTGCCTTCAAGGATCGCCATGGCGATCGGGTCCTGCAGCCTGCGCTGGATCACCCGCTTGAGCGGGCGCGCACCGTACGTCGGGTCGTAGCCCTCGGCCGCCAGGGCGTCGATCGCCCTCTCGCTGGTGTGGAGCGTGAGCTTGCGAGCGGCGAGCCTGTCGCGCACGCCACGGAGCTGGATGTCGACGATCTGGCGCAGCTGGGTGCGGTCGAGCCTCGAGAAGAGGATCACATCATCCACCCGGTTGAGGAACTCGGGACGGAAGTTCCCGCGGAGCTCGGCGAGAACGCCGTCTCGGACGCGCTCCCAGACGGCCGCGTCGACCTCAGGCGGCACTTCGGCGATGAGCTGCGAGCCGATGTTGCTCGTCATGATCACGACGCAGTTGCGGAAGTCGACCGTTCGGCCCTGGCCGTCGGTGAGGCGCCCGTCCTCGAGGAGTTGCAGGAGCACGTTGAAAACGTCCGGGTGCGCCTTCTCGATCTCGTCGAGGAGGAGCACGCTGTACGGCCTGCGCCGCACGGCTTCGGTGAGCTGCCCGCCCTCCTCGTAGCCGACGTATCCGGGAGGAGCGCCCACGAGTCGCGACACCGTGTGCTTTTCCATGTATTCGCTCATGTCGAGGCGGATCATCGAGCGCTCGTCGTCGAAGAGCAGTTCGGCGAGTGCCCGCGCCAGTTCCGTCTTGCCGACGCCGGTGGGGCCGAGGAAGATGAACGAGCCGATGGGGCGGTTGGGATCTGCGAGGCCGGCGCGTCCACGGCGGACCGCGTTGGCGACGGCGCTGATCGCGTCGTCCTGGCCGACAACCCTGCTGTGCAGGTCCTGCTCGATCCGGAGCAATTTCTGCATCTCGCCTTCGAGCATCTTGTTGAGCGGCACACCGGACCACCGCGAGACGACTGTGGCCACGTCCTCCTCGCCGACCTCTTCCTTGAGCAGCGGGTGGTCACCCTGCATCTCGACGAGCCGCGCCTGCTCCTGCTCGAGGGCGCGCTGCAACTCGTTCAGCTGCCCGTAGCGCAACTCGGCAGCACGGCCGAAGTCACTCATCTGCTCCGCGCGGTCGGCGTCGTGGCGGACCTGCTCCATCCGCTCCTTGATCTGGCGGATGGCCGCAAGTGCGCCTTTCTCCTGCTCCCAGCGCGTGCGCAGGCCGCGACCGCGCTCCTGCAGGTCGGCGAGCTCGCGCTCGAGGCGCTCGAGGCGATCCTTCGAGGCCCGATCGGATTCCTTGCGCAGCGCTTCACGTTCGATTTCGAGCTGGCGCACCTCGCGTTCCACGACGTCGAGTTCGGTCGGCAGGGAGTCGATCTCGATGCGCAGCTTGGAAGCGGCTTCGTCGATGAGGTCGATCGCCTTGTCAGGCAGGAAGCGCTCGGTGATATAGCGATTGCTCAGCACCGCCGCGGCGACGATCGCGGCGTCCGTGATGCGCACGCCGTGGTGCACCTCGTACTTCTCCTTGAGACCCCGGAGGATGCTGATCGTGTCCTCGACCGACGGCTGGTCCACGACGATTGGCTGAAAGCGCCGCTCCAGTGCTGCGTCTTTCTCGATGTGTTTGCGGTACTCATCGAGGGTGGTCGCGCCGATGCAGCGCAGCTCGCCACGCGCAAGTGCCGGCTTGAGCATGTTGCCGGCGTCCATGGCGCCCTCGGCGGCGCCGGCGCCCACCAGCGTGTGCAACTCGTCGATGAAGAGGATGACCGCGCCGTCCGACGACGTGACCTCGCGGAGCACGGCCTTGAGCCGGTCCTCGAACTCGCCGCGATACTTGCTGCCCGCGACCATCGCGCCGAGGTCGAGTGCGATCACGCGCTTGTCCTTCAGGCCCTCGGGCACGTCGCCGGATGCGATCCGCTGGGCAAGCCCTTCAGCGATTGCGGTCTTCCCGACGCCCGGCTCGCCGATGAGCACCGGGTTGTTCTTGGTCCTGCGCGAGAGCACCTGGATGACCCGGCGAATCTCGTCATCCCGTCCGATCACCGGATCGAGCTTGCCGCGTCGCGCGGCTTCGGTCAGGTCACGTCCGTACTTCTCGAGGGCCTGGTACTTGGCTTCGGGGTTTGCGTCGGTGACGCGTTGCGAGCCACGCACGGCCTCGAGAGTCGCGTACACGCGATCGGGCGTGACGCCTGCCTGCTGCAGCAGCCGCCCGGCCTCGCCTTCCGGCTTCGCGCAGAGCGCGAGGAGCAGGTGCTCGGTCGACACGTACTCATCCTTGAGCCGGCTCATCTCGTCGAACGCCGTCATCAACACCGTTCGCAGCGCGTTGCCGACGCTCGGATCGCTGACCCCGACCTGCTTCGGGCGGTTCTCGAGGCTCGCGTGCAGTCGCGCTGCGAGCGGCTCGGGCGCAACCTCAAGGCGGCGCAGGAGCGCGGGCACGAGCCCGTCCTCCTGCTCGAGGAGGGCAAGCAGGAGATGCTCCGGCTCGACCGCCGGATGCTGCAGTTGCTGGGCCGCCTGCTGGGCGGCCGTCAACGCTTCCTGGGAACGCTCGGTGAACCGATCCAATCGCACGCTCGCTTAATACCACCGCACGGCGACGGCTAACCTTGTGCCATGCGGCTCACCGTCCTCGGCAGCGGCAGCGCGTTCAGCACCTGCGGGTGCAACGCCGGCTACCTCGTCGACGGCCGCGTCCTGGTCGACTGCGGCGCGCCGGTCCCCGCGTTGGTGCGCCGCGCAGCCACCTCGGTCGATGCCATCCGGCTGGTCCTGCTGACGCACTTCCACGCCGACCATTGCTTCACGCTCCCAACTGTTCTCGGGGCCCGTGCATTCGCGCAACCCGTGGCCCCGGGCACGCTGGTGATCGCCGGTCCGGTCGGAACGCGGGAGTACGTCAGCCGTCTGCTCAGCGTGGGCTACGGGTCGCACATCCGGCATGACGTCGATGCGAATGTGGCGCCCGAGTATGTGGTGCTCCAGGATGGCCGTGATATCGACATTGCCGGCTATCGCGTGCAGAGCCATGCGGTGGTGCACAGCACCGGTCCGTCGCTCGCATATCGCGTGACCGACGCGGACGGCGCTTCGGTCGGTTTCTCCGGAGACAGTGAGCTGTGCGGTGGCCTGCGCCGCTCGATCGCGGGGTGCGATCTCTACGTCTGCGAGTGCACCGGCTGGGATGGTCCGGAACCGGGCGGCCACCTGTGGCGGGGCGATGTCGAGACCCTCATGGCCGAGCATCCGAGCACGCGGTTTCTGCTCAGCCACCTCAGCGAGCGGCGCACGCTTCCGGGCGCGCTGATCGCGCACGACATGCTCAGCCTGGAGATCGTTTCGGCCGGAGGGTAGCCTCGAAGAGCGCACGCCGCCACGTGCGAAGCGCCCGCGCCCGCTCTGGCGCAGAAGCGCCGGATGCGCTGAACTCGGCCCTCGCGGTCAGGCTCGCAAGCTCGCCGAGCGCCGACTCGGCACGCGGTCGAGCTCGAGCGAGCCGCGCCGCGAACGCCCGGTGGGTCTCGGATTTTCGACGGTCCACCCCCGAGAGCACACCGAGCGTCTCCACCCGTTTCCATGTGCCGGAGAGCGAGCGCGGCAGCAGCAACCAGAGCAGCGCCGCGACGATCACGAGGACGACGCAGGCGAGCACGGCGAGCGAGATGACGACAGCCGCCGGAACCGACGCATGGGCCTTGGGTGTGAGTCCGACCTGCTGGTTGTTCCCGCCGCTGTTGCCCGGCTTGACCGTCGGCACGGGCTTGGCGGTTGGGCCCGGCGTGGGGAGCGGACCGCTGCTGCCGGGCTGTCCCCGTGTGAACGGTTGGTAGTTGCCCTGGGTGGAGGGGGGCGTCGGTTCGAAGGGGATCCATCCGTAGCTGGGGAAGTACGCCTCGACCCAGCTGTGGGCATCGCTCGTCGTCACATCCTGGGTTCGGTCGCCGGAGCGCCCCGTCTGGCTCCGCGTCGTTCCCGGGCCGTATCCGCTCACCAGGCGGGTGGGAATGTTGAGGGCTCGAAGCATCGATCCCATCGCCGAGGCGAAGTACTGGCAGTAGCCTTTGTGGCTCGTGGTGAGGAAGTACACGACCGGCCAGGTGTTGGGATCGGGGTCGGCCGGCGGGTTGAGCGTGTACTGGAAGAGTTGCGGGTCGCGCAGGTGCTGCTCGATGGCGGCCGCCTCGTCGTAGGGATTCGTCAGTCCCGCAGTCCACTGCCGCGCGATGCTGCTGATCGTCCCGACCCCCTGGCTGGAGTCGTCCTGCATCTCCGTGAACTGAGTCGTCCAGCTCGGGTAGTTGGTACCGGCCGTGCGCAGCTCCGCCGCGGTGGCTGCCGAGACGTAGGCGCTCGTCTGGAATTGCGTTCCCGCGGCGATCTGGTGGGCAAGCTGCACTTCGTCGACCGTGAGCAGGCTGCTCGACCCGGGAGTCGCGACGCTTCCAGTTGCGATGCCTGGCACGCTCGCCGACTCGGGATCGCCGGTGAACGGAACGAGCGGCGTGACCCCGGTCGCATTGGCCTGCAGCGTCAGCGTTGCGGTCACGGTCGGCTCGCCCTGGCCGATACCCCCGTGGGTCGTGTCCCGGGGCAGCTGGCCGCTCGCGTAACCAACCCGGTTCCACAGGTCGATGCTGACGTCGGGGCTCCCTCCCTGCGGAAACCAGCTTCCCCTATCGAACAGCGTGTCATTGGCAATGCGCAGATACACGGGAGCCGTGGTGTTGTCGACGTAGCTCAGGACGGGGAGTGGATGGCTGACCAGCGGGCCACCGAGGGTGACCGACGGGTTGAAGCCGATGGTGTTGACACCACCGCCGCCGCCGCCACCGCCTTTTCCGCTGGCGCCGAAGCTGAATCCGTGCGGGAAGAGCTTTGCCGAGATGTCGGTGGTGGACACCGGCGGCAGCAGCAGCGCCACGATGGTCAGGGCCACCGCCACCCCGGCGGCGCTGCTGCCGAAGCGCCAGCCCAGACCCTCGAGTGCGGTGACACGCGACGCCGCCCAGCGATCGCCGAGCGACCCGAGGTACGCGGCGGCGACCACCGCGATCGCGAGCACCACGGCGATCGTCTCGGGGAGCGCGATCGGGTCGGGATTCGCCGCGTTGACGACATTTGTGGCGAGAACCGAGAAGATCGGGATCACCGCGAGCACGCCGCGATGCTCGCGCAGCGCCATCCATCCGAGCCAGTACCCGCAGATGAAGAGGATGGCGCACAGCCCGACCGTGAAGTCCCAGTCCTGCGTCGATCCCAGACCGGTGACGAGCGCGCTGAGGTAACGCCCGGCGATGGCTCCGGCCGTCTGGCCGGTGGCCGGCGGCATGGCGGCGAGGGTTGTCGGCACGATCGCCGCCAGACCGAGAAATGGCCCGGCGATGGCCGCGGCAATGCGCGGTGCGCGAGCCTGAGCGAGGAGCGCCGCTTCGATGACCGAGGTGACCGCGACGACGATCGCTCCGCCGCCTCCGTGCACCCAGCCCGCGGCCAGGACCGCCCACGCAGTGGTGGCGATCAGCGCGACGCAGGTGACCGCGGTGATCTCAAATCTGTAATTCCGAACCCGCGCGGCCGGTCCCGGGGCGGCGCCGGGCAGTTGGATGGTGCGGTCGACGTATGCGTCCACGCGGTCAGCCGGTCGCCGAGCTGCGTTCGCCGGACCCGAGAACATCGCCGCGACGCACGACCCACCAGTCGAGCGCGAGACGCCACGCCGCCGGGATCCGCAGTGCCGGGCCCTTGGCGCCGAATGACGTGGGCTCCACGAAGATGCAGAGATGGCGCTGGCCGCGGGTGGCACTGTCGACCAGCGCTTCGACCCAGTCGCTCGAGCGGTTGGGGGTGATGACCACCATGCCGCCGCGCCCCCGCCAGCCATCGCCGTGCTTGCTGATGGTTTCGGCAAGGGTACGCCCCCCGTCGTCGGTCGCCAGCGCAAGGAAGTCGAGAAGCCTGAGGCGCTGCACCTCCCCGCGTCCGGCTCCGAAGCTCGTTCCGCCACGAGAGTTGGTGACCAGGCCGACGGCCTGACCGCGCCGGATCGCACCGTGCACCACCGACGCGGTGATCGCGACGGCGTACTCGAGCGATGACTCGATGCCACTCCCCGCGTGGATGCCGCGCTGGAGGTCGAGGACGACGAGCAGGTCCGCGCTCTGCCCGGTGTCGAAGGTGCGGCTGATCAGCCGGCCGGTGCGTGCCGTCGACGCCCAGTGGATCCGGCTCAGACCGTCGGTGGCTGCGTAGTCGCGGATGGTCGAAACGTCGGGGGGCACATCCACCGCCTGCCCGCGCTGCGCTTCCGCCACGCCGTAGCCGCTCCACTGCGGCACGCTGTGCAGGAGCGCGTGAATCGCCGGGTAGACGATGACCTCATTCTCCGGGGCCACCCTGACGCGGCGCGGGAACAGCCCGAAGGGATCGCCGAGGCGAGCCTCGAGCGGGCCGAAGTGATGCACGCCCCGCAGGGTGAACATGCCGCGCGCCGTCCAGGTGACGCTGCCCCCGGCGGCGAGCGCGAAGGCTCGCCCCGGCGCGTACCCGGGAAGCTTGGTGCCGTCACGAACTTCGCAGTAAGGAAGCCGCAGTCCGCTCTCGTTCTTGACGGTGAATGTCTCCTCGAACGGCTCACCCATCATGAAGGACCCCTGTGGCGACTCCCGGATGACCCGGAGCTTGCGGGCGAGGAGCCGCGACCAGACGTAGGCGACGGCCAGGAGCAGGATGAGCACGTACGCCAACGTGTACGCAAGACGGACGCCGGTGATCCCGGCGAAGAAGGCGAGGACCGCCACACAGGCGATCAGCGGCACGCGCGCGGTCACGGCGCGCTCGGGGCGCAGGCCGCGAAACCGGTCACGCCAGGCGCCGGCCGGTCATGGGCACCGACTCCGTCGCCAGCACCTCCTCCAACACTGCGGTGGCGGTGAGGCCGCGCAGCTCGGCATTCGGGCGGAGCATCACCCGATGTTCGAGCACATTCGGGGCGATCTCCTTGATGTCGTCCGGCAGCACGAAGTCGCGGCCGGCGAGCGCCGCCCTGGCCTGACCTGCATGGAGCAGCCCAAGGGTGCCGCGAGGCGACGAGCCGAGCGACACGTCGCGATGCTCGCGCGTCCGGCGCACGATGCGGACGCAGTACTCCTTGAGCGTGGCGTCGCAATAGATGTCGCGACACACGTCCTGGGCAGCCTTGATCTCGGCGGCGTTGGTGACCGGCTCGAGCGACGCGAGCGGGCTTCCCGACTGGAACCGATCCAACATGGCGACCTCCTCGTCTGCCGGGAGGTATCCGAGGCGCAGCTTGAGCAGGAAGCGATCCACCTGCGCCTCGGGGAGTGGGAAGGTGCCGCCGAGCTCGATGGGATTCTGGGTCGCCAGCACCATGAATGGATCCGGCAGGGGGTGGCTGGTGCCGTCCACAGTGACCTGCCACTCCTCCATCGCCTCGAGCAGCGCCGACTGGGTCTTCGGGGTTGCTCGATTGATCTCATCCGCAAGCAGCACCTGCGCGAAGATCGGCCCTCGGCGGAACTCGAAGGTCTGCGCCTGCGGGTTGTACACGCTGACTCCGGTGACGTCCCCGGGGAGCAGGTCGGGGGTGAACTGCACTCGCTCGAAGCTGCACCCGCTGCTGCGGGCGAGCGCCTTGGCGAGGAGCGTCTTACCGGTGCCGGGGACGTCCTCGATCAGAAGGTGGCCGCGGCACAGAAGCCCCACGATGCAGAGTTCGATCTCCGCTTCCTTCCCAACGATGACCGTCCCGAGGCTCTCCTGCAGACGCCGTGCCATTGCCTGGACATCGACGTTCATGCTGATCCTCGCGCCTTTCTCAACCGGGCTGGTGAGTGAGTTGACCTCGACTGGAGTATACGGTCGCCGGATACGCTCTCAGCATCACCGACAGGATGATCCGCACGACCTCGCCAAAGCGTTGTATAACTGCACCTTGAGATCCGTGCCCGGGTCTTTATACGATGACGGTCTGGAGGAGGAGGAATTGGCAGAGCGCGAGGAAGAGATCCTCACAACTGGCGAAGCCGCGGCACTCTGCGGAGTGTCCCGTTCGACGCTACGTCGCGCCGTCGCTCAGGGTCATTTGCGCGCCTGGCACACACCCGGTAAGCACCTTCGGTTCACGCGCGCCGCGTGCCTGGAGTTCGCCCAGTCGTTGGGCCGGGTCGATCTCATCGGCCAGTCGTATCGCGAGGTTCCGGTCTCGGGCCAGCCTGCACAGGCAGGGGCTGTCGGGGTCTGACCCGCAGACCTGTCGAGGCGCACGGTGCGCTCGGCGGGTATCGCTGCTCTAGCGCTTTCCTGAGAGCAGGCCGCCGACCGAACCACCGAACAGTGCGAGCATGTCGCCACTGAACAGGTTGCCCAGGTCCATCGGCCCGAGGTCGATCAGGTGATGGCTGTTGGTCGCCAGCGACGACGCGATGATCGATGACTCCTGAAAGAAGGTGTAGATCGCGCCCACGGCGATGAAGCCGATCGCGACCACGATGCCCTGGTAGAGCCCGAAGCGGCCGGCAAGCCTGGCGGCGAGCCAGCCCCCGAAGATCACGGCGAGGAGCGTCGACACGCCGACAACGCCGCCGTCGATGCTGGCCGGTGAGCCGAACGCCGCGTTGGTCGCGATCAGCCCGACGTTGCTGAGGACCAGGAGGGCAATTTCACCGACGAAGAGGCCGATCAGGCAGTGACGCCACGAGATCGTGCGGCCCGTAGAGACCGGGGCCGGGGCCGGGGCTCGCCGCGAACCGGTGCTCGCTGACGTCTGCCGGCGCTTGGGAGACCTCGTCTCGGTGGCCATCGCGTGGAGTATACGAATCTGTCGCCAGCCGGCCGCGACCGGTTTTCCCGCGATCGCGGCACCTACGCTGGGCTCGCATGGCCACGCTGATCCGCGCCGTTCCACCTGCGACCGCGCCCGAGGTATCCCCTCCCCATCGACGTCTGGTCGCGTGGTTGTCGAATCCGCGCAACGCGCTGCTGGCCGCCGTGCTCATCCTCACCGCGGGCGCCGGGCTCGATGCGATCAGCGACCCGGATGTCTGGTGGCACATCCGGCTCGGCGATTGGATCATCGCTCACCATCAGATTCCGGCAGGCGAACTCTTCGCCTACACGGCGTTCGGCAATCCGCTGGTGGCCCACGAATGGCTGTCCGAGACGATCTTCGCCGCAGTCGCGGCGGCCGGTGGCCTGGTGCTGGTGACCATCCTCATGGGAGTCGTCGCCTGGAGCGCCATGGGAGCGACGCTGCTCCGCGGGCGCCTCCGCGGCGCCGGGCCGCTGGTGCTCGCGATCGGGCTGGCGCTGGGTGCGCGCACCGCCGAGCCGGTGCTCGGCACCCGTCCACAGGTCTTCACCTTCGCGCTCGTGTGCTGGACGCTCTGGATCGCCGAGTCGTACCTGCGTTCCGGAGGACGGCGCCTCTGGTTGCTGCCTCCGCTGTTCCTCATCTGGGCCAACCTGCACGCGGGTTTCATCGCCGGCATCGGCCTGCTCGCGATCGTGGTCGTCGCCGAGGCGGTGAAACGGCGGTGGTCGATCGGCACCGTCGCATCGGGGCAGCGAATCGCACGGCTCGGAATCGCGGTCTGCGCGTCGGCACTTGCCGCATGCGTCAATCCGTACGGGCCGAGGCTCTTCATCTTCGCCGCGACCACCGGAGCGACGGAGCGGCAAAAGGGCATCATCGAGTGGCAGTCGCCGAACTTCGGCGACCCGACGATGTGGGTGCTCCTGACGCTGCTGGTCACATTCGCCGCGCTGACCGTCACCGTGCTTGCCCGTCCGTCGCTGCGCCGCCATTTCGACCCCCGAGATTTCGCACTGGCGGCCGTCGGAGGCGGGCTCGCACTGATGTCCGTTCGCAACACCGCGATCTGCGTCGCGGTGATGATCCCGCCGTGGATGGCCATGGCTGCCGCGGTGGCGCGCTCGCTGCAGACGCGTGGCGCAGCCGGGCGCGATGCGCGCCGGACAGGGCCCGCGGCGCCGCTGGTGGGAATGGCGTTGGTTGCTGTTGGCGTGCTCGGCGTCGGCGTCGTCGGCACGCGGGTCGCCCAGAGCGCATCCGCGGAGGGGATCGCAACTGCGTACCCCGCCTGCGCGACAGGGCTGCTGGCACGCAGCCCGACGCTACAACGCGTCTTCACCGCATACGGGACGGGCGGCTATGTCGTCTATCGACTCTGGCCGCGGGCTTCGGTGTACGAGTATGGGGAATCGATCTCGCTCGGTACGGCGGTCTTCAATGACTACCGTCGCATCGCGGCAGGTGTCACCAGCACGCCCACGGCACTGCAGTTGCTGGTGTCCAGCGGCACCACCGCGGTCCTCTACTCGAAGGGCGCGCTCACCGATGAGCTGAATGCGACACCCGGGTGGACGCAGATCGCCGATGACCACGGCATGCTGCTGTATCTCCATGGCGACGCGTCATGGGCAGCAGGCGCCGCGTGCGCGGCGTCCACGACGAGCTGAGCTCGCTGCCGGCCGCGCGACGGCAGGAGTACGGTCGACGACCATGCGGCTGATCGGCGTCACCGGAGGCATCGCGACCGGCAAGAGCACCGTCGATCGCATGCTGGCCGCTCACGGTGCGGCCGTCATCGACGCGGACGAGCTCGCCCGTGAGGCGGTCCGCCCCGGTGCGCCGGCACTTGCAGCCGTGGCGGCACGATTCGGATCGGAGCTGATCCGGCCTGACGGCAGCCTCGATCGTCCCCGGCTCGGCGAGATCGTCTTCGCCGATCCGGAGGCCCGCCGCGAGCTCGAGCGCATCACCCACCCGAGGATCACCGAGCTGATCGGCGAGCGCATCGCCGCAGCGCTCGCCGGACCCGCGCCGCTGGTCGCAGTCGACATCCCATTGCTGTTCGAGAATTCGCGGGAGTCCCTGTTCGAGGGTGTGCTGCTCGTCTATGCGTCACCCGAGGTGCAGCTCGAGCGGCTTCGCGAGCGCAACGGACTCGATGCGGCCGCCGCGCTGCAACGCCTCGCCGCCCAAATCCCAATCGACGACAAGCGCGCCCGTGCGACGTGGATCATCGACAACGGCGCCTCCCTGGACGCGACCGCCCGGGCGGTCGATGTCTGGTGGGAGGCCGCGGTTACAGACCGGCGCGCGGTGTGAGCCCGTCGAGGATCACCTCGAGCATCTGCGCCTCGTCGCCGGCAAACGCGGCGGCGTCGCCGCGCCGCAGCGTGCCCATCACGTAGCCGGTGAGCACCATCTCGGCAGCGCCGAAGACGACATAGCTCGCGAGCTGTGGATCGACACCGGCGCCGACCTCGCCGCGGTCGCGAGCCTTGCGGATGATCTGCTCGATGGCCTCGAACGCGACCATCACGGTGCCGATGTCGTGTGACTCGAGAAACTCGTACGAGCGCGTCACCTCGTTGATCATCACGGTCATCAGATCGGGCTCGCGGCGGTACACCTCGACCCAGAAGTGCACCAGCCGGCGCATCTGCTCGCGAAAGCCGATGTCCAGACCGCCGACCTCTTGGAGGTAGGTGACGTATTGCGCCCAGCGTTCCGTGAAGATCGCGGCGAGGATGTCCTCCTTGTTGTGAAAGTAGTGATAGACGAGGCCGTACGCGATCCCTGCCTGCTCGGCGATGTCGGCAACCTTTGCCCCGTGGAATCCGGAGCGCGCGAACACCTCGGTCGCCGCGGCGATGATCCGCTCGCGAGTCTGGGCGCTGCGCGACGTGCGCGGTGCGTGTCGCGGAGCCTGCGCGGCCTCACTCACCTGATCACCCCCGCGGCACGCAGCGAGACCAGCTGGTCCGCGTCGTAACCGGCCTCGGCGAGCACCTCCTCGGTGTGCTCGCCATACCCTGGCGCGGCACGCCGGTAGACGGCCGGCGTCGCCGTGAGCCGGATGGGAAACCCGGTCTGCGCGGTCGGCCGGCCGTCGCCCGCTTCCAGGCGCATGCCCCGGCTGCGCACCTGACGATGCCCGAAGGTTTCTGCGACATCGAGCACCGGCTCGACGCAGACGTCGTGGCCTTCCAACGCCACCTCCCACTGCGCGCGCGTCCGCGTCCCCAGCACGGCCTGCACCGACTCGATCGCCCGCGCTCCCTCGTCACCGTCGACAAGGCCGCACTCGGCCAGCTCGGGCAGACCGATGACCTCGACGAACTCACGCCAGAACTTGGGCTCGAGCGCTCCCACCGCGAGAAATCCATCCGCGCACGCGTAGATCCGGTAGCACGGATACCTGCCGGTCAGCATCCCGTCGCCGGGGGCCGGAGCCTCGCCGGACGCGAAGAGTTGCGACGCATGGACACCGGCCCAGCTGATCAACCCGTCCGTCATGGCCACGTCACAGTGCTGACCGACGCCGGTGCGAGCCACGTTGTGAAGCGCGATCATGATCGCGAGCGCCGCATCGAGCGCGCCGCCGCCCAGGTCCCCCACCTGCAGACCGGGCATCGGTGGAGCATGGTCCGCGCCGCCGCCGAGCAGGAGCACGCCCGCGACCGCCGCGTAGTTGAGATCGTGGCCCGCCCGGTCACGAAACGGTCCATCCTGGCCATAACCTGTGATGCTGCAGAGCACGAGCCTGGGATTCACCTCGCGGAGCTCCGCGAAACCGATGCCGAGACGGTCCATCACCCCCGGCCGGAAGCTCTCGACGACCACGTCGGCCGTGCCGGCCAGGCGAAGAAACGCCTCGCGTCCCAACGGATTCTTGAGGTCGATCGCGAGCGAGCGCTTGTTGCGGTTGAGCGGATGGAACATGGCCGAGTACTCGTCGACGAGTGGCGGCATCCAGCGCATGTAGTCGCCGCCGGCGGTGTCCTCGACCTTGATGACGTCAGCGCCGAAATCAGCGAGCAGCAAGGTGCAGAACGGCCCCGGAAGCAACCTCGTCAGGTCGAGGACTCGAACGTCGTCGAGTGCCGGCATCGTCGCGCGAGTGTAGCAATCACCCCACGCCCTCGATCCGCGCGAGCCCTGTGCTAGATTCGTTCGCAGGGTTGACGTGATGAGCAACATGAACGTCCTGTTGAGCGAGGCTCGTTGATGGACGAGCTGGTCATCAAAGTGCCCGCGCCCTTCAGCGGCATCGAGGATCTGGGATTCTCCGCGCGCTACCCGGCGCAGGAGCGGAGCGAGCCGCTCCGGGACATCCCCCTCTTCGTCGAAGGACCCGCCGGCCCGATGCAGCTGCTCGTCGAACGGCTCGTCCTGTTCAGCGACAAGGACCGGATCGTCGGCTCGCATGCCGACGATGACCAGTACTCGTGGACGGCACCCGTGCAGCTCACCGATGAGGTCTGTGTGCTCGCGTTCCAGGACCGGAGCATGCGGTCGGGGGAGACTCTCCTCGAATCTGCGGAGACCGCCCAGGCGGTGCGCGGCTACGTGTGGAACCTCGTGCGTCCGATGGCATTCACGTTCCTGCGTGACTGCGTCCGCATCGGCGGGCTGCGCCTCTCGGAGCGTATCGCCGTGGTGATCGACACCGGCCGTCCACCCTCGGTGGACATCGAGCTGCAGCGTTCGTCGATCACCCCCGAGAACGGGAGCAGGTTGCTCTTCGCCCTCTGACCTGGGGCGCTCAGCCTGTGGTGGCGGTCGGCGTCGGGGTCCCGGTCGGCAGCGGCGTGGAGTTTGGCGGCGTGGTGGGAACGGGCGTCGGTGTGGGGGTCGGGGTCGGTGACGCAGTCGCTCCGACGGCCGTGGGAGTCGGCGTCGGCGTCGGGGCTGCTGTCGGCGGCAGCGGCGCCGTCGGGCAACCCTGGAGTTGCGGGTTGAACGGGGTCGGCGTGGCAAGCGGCGTCGGCGTGGCGGTCGGGCTCGGGGTGGGAGATGCCTTCCCGCTCACCGTCGGCTTCGGAGTCGCGGTCGGCACCGGCGTCGGCGTGACCACGTAGGGCGTGTACGAGGGGCAGGGCTGGACGGATTGAATGGGGGTCCCGTGGGAGGCGGAAACCCCCAGGGAGATCGCCACGGCGACAGCTCCGACCAGGATCGTGACCACGAAGGTGACGGCGCCCCACTCGCGACGCAGCGCGTTCACGACCGACCCGCCGTGCCGGCGCTGGCCACCGCGTTGCGAAACTCGGGATGCTCTCGGGCGAGGCGCATGTTCGTCGCCAGCCATCCGGCCGGCGTTCCCACGTCGAGGAGCTCGCCCTCGAACTCCACGCCCCACACGTCACCGCCCTCGAGCATGCTCCCGATGGCGTCGGTGAGCTGGATCTCGCCCAGGGCTCCGGGCTGGGTTTTCCGAAGCGCGCCGAAGATCGCCGGGGTGAGGACGTACCTGCCCATCACGGCGAGATCGCTCCTTGCCTCGGCTGCCGGCGGCTTCTCGACCAGCCCACTCACCCTGTGCAGCTTGCCACGGGACTCGGCGATCTCGGCACAGCCGTACCTCGAGATCTGATCGTTCGGCACCCGCATCAAGGCAAGGATGGACGTCCCCAGCTGCTCGTGGGCGTTCCAGAGCTGGCGAAGCACAGGGGTCTGGGCCAGGGAGAGGTCATCGGGAAGCATGCACAGGAAGGTTCGATCGCCCACGGCGGCCGCGGCGCAGAGCACGGCGTCGCCGAGGCCGCGCGGCGCTGCCTGCCGCGCGACGGTCACCCGGCACAGGTTCCCAGCCTTGCGAACCGCCTCGAGCTCGGCGGTCTTGCCTCGCTCCTCGAGCAGCCGCTCGAGCGGGAGATCGGGGCGCAGATGCGCGGCGAGAGCCTCCTTGCCCTCGGCAAGGACCAGGATGATCTCATCGGCCCCGGAGGCCACGGCCTCCTCGACGGCCCACTGGATGACCGGGCGATCGAGAACCGGGAGCAGCTCTTTGGGAAGCTCCTTGGTGGCAGGAAGAAAGCGTGTCCCCAGGCCCGCGGCCGGGATCACGCATGGTCGCGAGCCCACGACGGCGCATTGTCGCCCGTCGGGACGCGGCCGTGCTCCCCGTTACCCTTGCGCGATATGCCTGACACGAGGACGCTCCTCATCGACGCGGTCCGCCGCGCCCTCGACGCAATCGGGGTGGACGCCGCCTTCGAGGTGGTGGTCGAACGCTCGGCACGTCCGGAGTTCGGCGACTGGTCGACACCGGTTGCGCTCGGTCTCGCCCGGATCTTGCATCGCGCGCCCGCCGCCATCGCCGCCGACCTCGCGGCTCACCTGGAGGCGGCTCAGGTGCCCCGCGTGCGCGCTTGGACGGTCACCCCGCCGGGGTACATCAACGCCCATCTCGACGACGCCCGCTGGGCTGCGGCGGTGCTCGCCTCGGCGACCGTGCTCGAGGCGTCGGGTACGCTCGACCTGGAGAGTGCCGCCGCCGGCAAGACCCTCGTCGAGCACACCGCCACCAATCCCAACAAGGCGGCGCATATCGGACACCTGCGCAATGCGTGCATCGGCGACACGGTGGCGCGGGTCCTCCGGCGCACCGGCCACGTCGTTGAGGTGAACAACTACATCGACGACACCGGTGTCCAGGTTGCGGATGTTGTGGTCGGGATTCGCGAGCTCGGCATCGAGCAGATGCCGGACGAGCCATTCGACCAGTACTGCTCGCGCGTCTACATCGCCATCTCGGCGCGGTACGAGACGGACGCCGCCCTCCTCGAGCGACGCCGAGCGGTGCTGCGCGAGGTCGAGGAGGGCGGCAACGCCACCGCCGTGTTCGTCAAGGACCTGGCGCGGCGAATCGTCAATGCGCACCTCGTCACCATGCGCCGCTTCGACATCGCGTACGACCTGCTCACCTGGGAGTCGGACATCATCGGCCTCGGCTTCTGGCGCCAGGCGTTCGAGCTGCTCCGCGAGTCCGGCGCGATCGTGCTGGCCGAGTCCGGCAAGCTCGCGGGCTGCTGGGTGATGCCCGCGGAGACGGCCGAGGACGACTCTGACGACGATACCAAGGTTCTAGTCAAGTCCGACGGTATCGCCACCTACACGGCGAAGGATATCGCTTACCAGCTCTGGAAATTCGGCTTGCTGGGCCGCGACTTCAACTACGTCCCGTGGGGAGATGACCCCGCTCTGGTGACCACGGCGACCGTGCCGCGCGGCGACGCGCCGCCTGCGCATTTCGGTCACGCGCAGCGGGTGATCAACGTCATCGACGCTCGTCAGGCCTACCCCCAGCGCGTGGTGCAGCGCGCGCTGCGCCGCCTGCACCACGAACGCGAGGCGGACAACTCGATTCACCTGAGCTACGAGGTGGTCGCGCTGACACCGGCGGCTGCGGCCGAGCTGGGCATCGAGATCGAGGAGGGCCGCGACAGCGTTGCGCTGAGCGGACGGCGGGGCATCGAAGTTCGCGCCGACGATCTGCTCGATCGGGCGATCGCACGGCTCAGCGCCAACGCACGCGACGCCGCGACGGCCACCGTGGTTGCCGCCGGCGCGGTTCGCTACTACCTGCTCAAGTTCTCGCTGAACCAGATCATCGCCTTCGACTTCGACGATGCGCTGCGCGTGACCGGTGACACGGGTGTGTATCTCCAGTACGCGCATGCCCGCGCAGCCGGCATCCTCCGCAAGGTCGCCGACGATGCTCTCCCCGTCGACGTCCCTTCCGCGCTGCACCCAGCCGAACGGGAATTGCTGCACAGCGTCGAGGCATACGCCCGTGCGCTGACCGAGACGGCGCACGCGCTCTCACCGTCGCTGCTCACCACCTATGCGTTCGGGCTGGCGGCAGCGTTCAGCGACTTCTATGAGCACACTCCCGCCATCGTTCGTGAGGAGGACCCGGTCATCCGGCGATTCCGGCGCGGACTTGTCGCCGCGACCCGGGCCACGCTCGCCGACGCATTGCACACCCTCGGCATGGCCGCGCCCGACCAGGTCTGAGCCGTCTCCGGGCGCTGGTATGATCCGGTGCCTTCGGGCCCCGTTCGTCTAGTGGCCCAGGACACCGCCCTCTCAAGGCGGAGACCATCGGTTCGAATCCGATACGGGGTACCACCGCCGACGCTCCCTGCCGGCAGATCCATGTTCGGATCGCCGGGAGTGGCGCCCTGCGGGGGAGGCTGACGCGGGTTCACGTCGACTCATTGCGCTCTTCGTCGATTCCGAGCGTCTCAGCGAACTCCGAGCATTCTCAGAGGTTGGCGCAAGCCACCGGCGCGAAGCTGGGATCACTCCGCCACCAATCACCGAGAGAAACCACATGACTTCCCCACCATCGCCCGAAGACCGTGCCAAACGGCGAGACCGAGCCCTTGCGCGTCGCCGCAGGATCACTGCGGTGGCCGCGGCCGGCGGTGTCGCCGGCGTCGGTCTCGTCGGATATCTCGTCGCCGTTGCCGCACCGCCGAAGACAGCGATCCCGCTGGTCTCAACCGTGCGAACCGTGACAACGGTGAAGACGGTGAACACCGTGATCACCGTCGGGGAGGACGGCGTCATGTCGAAGACGACGACAACCACCCTCTCCCCAGGAACAGCAACAGCCGGTACGCCGACGAGCACCGTCACCGTCTCGGGCGGCTCGGCGGTCATCAAGAAGCCCTAACCCCTCCCGTTGTCCAACCTTCGACGCGAAGGCCACGAACCAGTGCAGGAAAGAGAGCCGCCGTTGCGCGGGAGTGGACCGCTGGCGGCGACTCTCTCAGAGGGGGGCTTCTCAGGCTGCGCCTTCGACCCTTTCAAGACGATGAAGTCGTGGCTGTGCATGGTGAACCAGCCGCTCGTCACCCCTTCGATGTCGACGTGTGACCGTCGCCGGGCGGCGGATACGTCGGTGGTGGTGGTGGTGGCGGCGGTGGCGGCCATGACCGTGACATTGAGGTGCCGAACTCGCGTCCGACATCCTTCAGTTCGCCGGCCATCGTGCGCACGCCCTGGCCGATACCTGCTCCGCCAGTCACGACAGCAGATCCCGATGTCGGCATGATGATCCAGAGAATCAGATAGGCGAGCAGTCCCACGCCGCCGGCTGCTGTCAGCACGACGAACACGATGCGGATCACCACCGGGTCGACCTCGAAGTAATCGCCCAGACCATGGCAGACACCGGCGACAATTCGGTCGGAGGGTCGCTCCAATCGGCGTTTGGGTTGCGTGGACATGATCTCCTCCTCGAGCCGCAAACAACAATCAGTGGACCGCGTGTCGTGGCACGCGGCGCGGTGCGCGAACCCGGAAGGGCGCCAACCGGATCCACACGGCGAGACTGCCGATGAGCAGGCCAATGGCCATGTATGCGGCCTGCAGCCATGCAAAGCCGATGACGCTCCACTCGACAATCTCGAAGACGATGATCGCTCCGCCGACGACCGCCGAGACAGGGAGGCCGATGCCCTTCCTGAGGTGCACCAGCTCCGCCGCAAGCATGGCGGAGCCGCCAATCAGTGTGAGCAGCACCGCCGGCACCGTGAAGTCAGTGAAAGGGCTGCCCGCCAGCGAGCTCAAGGGGATCTTGATCCATCCGACAATCAGTGCGACCCCGCCGGCGACGGCGGTGCAACCGAGAAACATGTTCAGGTCGAGGAGCACCGTGCGCCGGAACCCGCGATTCATGGTCAACCCTCGTGTCATTATTCGACGTCTCAGAGCGCTGATCCGTGTGTCAACTGTCGCTCCCGAGTTCGCCGTGGAACAAGGGCCGAAGGTCACGTTTCCGGTCGCAACCGCGGGTCACGAGCCGCACCCGAGGCGTAACAAGATGGATGCGCCCGCCGTAGTCGGGGCTGCAGGACGACTAGGCTGGGGTCCTGGCACCGCAGCGTGGGTGCCGAGGAGTTACCAACATTGGACAAGCTGAAGCCGTGGCAGCGGCTCTCCAGGAAACAGTCGGGCGACCCCGGGTCGGCCGATGGCGCCCACGATGGCCTGGGCAAGTGCCTGGACGGCGAATGCGCCAAGCCTGCCACCTGCCGCTGCACCTACGTCGACCGGCGTCAGGTGAAATGCGGCACCACGTGGTGCGATGAGCACAGCAGGATCGTCCTGGGGCTCCCGTACTGCCGCCGCCACGCGACCGTCGCGCCCTCACTCTCGAACGGCTTCTTCACGCACATGCTCCCTGACGTCGAGAACCGCGCTCCCTCTCTGGCCACCTGGGTGGGTGGCGAGCTCGACACCGCAGTGCGCATCGCATTGACCGCGGATGCCCCCCACAAGGACGCGTACGTCGTCAGCGGCGCGGTCCGCCCGGTGCGCGTTCCCGGCAGCACGATGCCGGTCTGGCTTCGCTCCTGGACACTTGTCGACAGCACCGGCGTCCTCCAGCACGTGTCCATCGAGGTCGACGAGGAGGACGATCGCGCGGTCGTCGTCCGGGTGGGTGGCGAGCCGATGGGTCGCCACCAGCCACCGTGGATTGGTCGCCCGCGCAACGAGACGATCGCGCCGGAGCTCGATGCCGCCTCGCGTCAAGCCTTCCGGATCACGGTGATGCACGACATCGAGCTCGGCTTGCTCGGCGCTCGCATGAAAGTCGCCTCCTGATCTGACCTGGCGGTCAGGGAACGGGACCGGCTTGGCGGTATGCTTGACGTCGAATGCTCGCCACGTCTGCACCCGGCCTGTCGATCGTGATCGGTCTCCCCGTCGCGTTCGTGCTGCTCGCCATCGCAGCCGCCCTGGGCATCTTCGTCCTCTGGACGCGAGCCGGTTCCTAGCCAGGCCTTAGGCCAGCGACACCAGCTCGACGTCGACCACGAGTGTCGCGTTCGGCGGCACGTTCGCTGACGAGTTCCCGGCCGCACCGAAACCGAGAGCCGGCGGCACCACCAGCTGCCGGGTTCCCCCAACCCGCATCCCGGGCACGCCGACCCGCCAGAACGGCAGCGTCGACGAGTTCGCGAGCTGGAGCGGGTTGGTCGGCTGATTCGGACCGCGAGTGGTGATCACCAGTTTTCCGGTGGACAGCCAGACCGTGAACTGGACGTTGACGTTGGACGTGGCCTTGGCGACCCCACCGCAGCCGACGCTGAGGTCGGCGAACTGAATCCCCGACGCCCCCGGCTGCAGCCCCGGAGCGGTGGAGAAGGTATCGGTTGCCGCGACCGGCCGCGGCGTCGAGCAATCCGGCGGCAGCGGGGTGATGTGGCTGCTGACCGTGACCAGCGTGCCGCACCCGCCGAGCGCCAGCAGCGCGAGCGCGGTGCCCGCCACGGAACCCACGATGCGCAGGCGGAGAGTGGCGAAGGAGTAGGTCATCAGCGGCGAATCGTACCCCGACGCCGCGTACAATCGAGTTAGCCCACCCCTCAAGGAGCCCCAGCAGCCATGGCAAACACGATCAAGGAATCCAAGGGTGTCGCATCCCAGCGAGACATCCTCACGCACGTTCGCTGCCCGATCTGCAACAACCTCATGCGTCAGAACGAGATCGGCGTCGAGATCGCCTTCCGGCACAGCCGCCGCCCCGGAGAGCCTCGCCGCGAACGGATCATCAAGCACACCAAGAACTGCAAAGCCGCGTAGTGCAGCGCTGATGCGGGCGCGTACCGGCGCGTGATGGCCATCGAAGTCCCGCTCTTTCCCCTCAGCACCGTGCTCTTTCCGCACATGCCCATGTCCCTGCACATCTTCGAGGAGCGCTACAAGGCCATGATGGGCGACTGCCGCAAGGCGTCCACGACCTTCGGCATCGTGGCGATTCGCTCCGGCCAGGAGACGGGCGGCGGTGCCGTCCCGTATGAGGTCGGTACGCTGGCGCAGCTCGATGAGATCGAGGAGCTCCCGGACGGCGGGTACAACCTCGTGGTCGTCGGCGCATCCCGGTTCCACATCGACGCGATCTCCCATCACCGCCCCTACCTCGTCGGGTCGGTCCATTACCTCCAGGACCTCGCGAACCCGGCCGACGACACCGACCGCCTTGCCGCCGCCGTGATCGCGGCGTTTCGCGGCTACGCGGGCCAGCTCCGCGGGATTGGCCAGGAGGACCCGGTCGAGTTCGGACCGCCATCCGACCCCGAGCTGCTCTCCTACCTCGTCGCCGCCGCGATGCAGGTCGAGACGGCCCAGCGTCAGCGGCTCCTCGAGGTCGACGGTACCGCAGAGCGGCTCGCGGCATGCCTGCGCCTGCTGCGCCGTGAGGCCGCGCTCCTCGATCGCATGCTGGTGCGATCGAAGGACCACGCAGTTACCTCGAGCCTGAACTGAGCATGAGCATCGCGGAACGCTTCTCCCTGGACGGCCGGGTCGCGCTGGTCACCGGCGGGAGCCGCGGGATCGGCCTCGCGATCGCCACAGCGATGGCCGAGGCGGGTGCCACTGTCGCACTCAATGCCCGCCACGCCGACGCCTGCGAGACCGCAGCGGCGCAGATCACCGCCCTCGGTGGGACGGCCATCGCGGTGCCCGGCCATGTGGGCGACGCCGCCACCTGCGAGGCGGTGGTCGCCGAGGTCATCCGTCACGCCGGGCGGCTCGACGTGCTGGTGAACAACGCCGCCACCAACCCGCAGTACGGGCCGATCCTCGACGCCGACGAGGGGGCGATCACCAAGATCTGGGACGTCAATGTGATGGGTCCGATCCGGCTCACGCGACACGCGGTCGCCGCCTGGATGCGCGATCACGGCGGCAGCGTCATCAACATGGCGTCGGTGGCCGGGATCCGTCCGGAGGCGCTCACCGGTGCGTACAACGCAAGCAAGGCCGCGCTCATCACGCTGACGCGAACCCTGTCGCGCGAGCTTGGACCGCTGGGAATCCGCGTGAACGCGATCGCCCCCGGGCTTGTCGAGACAAAGCTGGCACGCTACCTCGTCGAGACGACCGAGATCCACGACCACATCCTTGCCCAGACCGCCCTCGGACGTCACGCAGTCCCTGACGAGATCGCGGGCGCGGCGCTCTTCCTCGCTTCTGACGCCGCGTCGTTCGTGACCGGCTCCGTCCTGGTCGTCGACGGAGGATGGACGGCCTAGGTGAGAACTCTCACGAGGTTGGTCACACAGAAGGAGCCCTGAACTCGGCAAGGTGAGGTTGCTAACACCAACCCAACCGAGGAGGGCTCTGGGATGCATTCTCATCCCAACGCCAGGCTGACAGCACTGGGGCGAGCGCAGGTCTTCGCCGCGGTCGAGGCGGGCATGACGGTGTCGGCCGCATGCCTCGCCTTTCGGGTGTCACGACGCTGGTACTACCGCTGGCGACCGCGTTGGGCAGCCCAGGGCACGCAGGGGCTGTTCGATCGGAGCAGCCGTCCACGGCACTCGCCGCAGCGTGTCTCGCTCGTGCAGGAAGCGGCGATCGCGGCGCTGCGCCGGCAGACCGGGTGGGGGCCGGACCGCCTGGCCGTGCTCTGCGGCGTGCCTGCGGCCACGGTGCATCGGGTAATTCGCCGCCAGGGACTGCAGCGCCAGCGTGCCGCACGACCACTCGTGATCCGCTACGAGTACAGCACCCCAGGGGCGATGGTGCACTGCGACACCAAGAAGCTCGGGCGCATCGCAGGCGGCCCCGGGCATCGCATCCACGGTGACCACAGCCTCAAGCACCGCGGCGTCGGCTGGGACGTGCTGCACATGGCCATCGATGATTGCAGCTGTCTGGTCTACGCCGAGATACTCAACGACGAGCGGAGCCGGACCGCAGCCCACTTCCTGATTCGCGCCCTGCGCTGGTTCCGGGAGCAGGGCATCCGCGTCGACCGGCTACTCACCGACAACGGCAATCCGTACCGCTCCAAGGCGTGGCGGCGCGTCTGCCGGGTGGCGCAACTCCGCCACCGCTTCACTCGCCCGTATCACCCTCAGACCAACGGCAAGGCAGAACGCTGGATCCGCACCGTGCTCAGCGAGTGTCTGTACCTCGAGGTCTTCCAGAGCTCGGAGCACCGCCGTGACGGTCTCGCTCGCTTCCTCCAGTGGTACAACCAGCACCGGCCTCATCGAGCCTTGGGAGGGCTCAGTCCGTGTGCTCGTCTCGCTCAGCTGCTGGCGGCGTGAGTGTTACCAACCTCGCGAACGCTTACACCTAGGTCGCAACGTTCCCTGGTCGCGAATGGGAGAATCGCCATGAGGCGAAGAGGGCTATCGGAGGGTTCCCGTTATGGCGAATGACCAGGGTCTCGGTTTCACGCTCAGCCGCCGCGCTCAGCTCAACCCGGACAACACTGCGCTCATCTTCCGTGAGGAACAGTGGACCTACGCTGACCTGAATCAGCTGACCAACAAGGTGGCGCACGGGCTGCATGCGCTCGGCGTCAACCCCGGCGATCGAGTCGGGTTCCTGGGACTCAACCATCCGCGCTTCTTCTTCACCCTGTTCGCCGCGGCCAAGCTCGGCGCCATCTTCGTGCCGCTGAACTTCCGGCTGACCGGACCGGAGCTCACCTTCATCATTCGCGATGCGGGCCTGCACACCCTGGTGTACGAGGAGGGCTTCGCCTCCATCGTCGACTCCATCCGGGCCGACCTCAGCGTGCGCGAATACGTCTGCGCCGTGGAGCAGAGCGGCTCGCGCGGATTCGACTCGCTGCTTCACGATCAGCGCGACTCGGACCTCGATTACCCGGTGGCGATGAGCGATGTCGCCCTGATCATGTACACGTCGGGAACCACCGGCCGCCCGAGGGGAGCGATGCTCACCCACGGCAACATCATCTGGAACAACATCAACGCGACACTCGCCGACGACGGAACCTCCCAGGAGATCTCGCTCGTGGTAGCCCCACTGTTCCATATCGGCGGGCTCAACGTCACCCCGCTGCTGTCGTTCATGAAGGGCGCGACCGTCGTCATGGAGCAGATGTTTGAGCCCGGGATGGTGCTCGAGAACATCGAGAGGTTCCACGTGACGTCGATGTTCGGCGTTCCCGCCATGTACCTGTTCATGGCTCAGCATCCCGACTTTGCCACTCGCAACCTGAGCAGCATCCGCGTGCTCTCGTGCGGGGGTGCACCGGTTCCGGAGGCGTTGATCAAGATCTACGCGGCGCGCGGCCTTCCGTTCAACCAGGGATACGGGCTCACGGAGACGGCGCCGTTCGCGTCCTTCCTCCCTTCGTCGATGGCGACCCGGAAGCTCGGCTCGGCCGGCATCGCGCCGTTCTTCACCGACGTCAAGGTCGTCGATGACGACGGCCACGACGTGCCCGACGGTGAGCGCGGTGAAATCGTCGTCCGTGGACCGAACGTGATGAAGGGCTACTGGAATCGACCCGACGCCACCGCGGAGGTCCTGGTCGACGGATGGTTCCACACCGGTGACGTGGGCATCCGCGACGCCGACGGGTACTTCTTCATCGTCGATCGCAAGAAGGACATGATCATCAGCGGCGGCGAGAACGTGTATCCCGCCGAGGTCGAGAATGCCCTGTACCAGCACCCTGGTATCAAGGAGGTCGCGGTCATCGGCGTGCAGGATCCGCGCTGGGGTGAGACGGTGCGCGCCATCGTCGTGCCGAAGGATGGCGTGTCGCTGAGCGAGCAGGACGTGATCGACTTCTCGCAGTCACGCCTCGCTCGTTACAAGCAACCCAAGTCGGTCGTCTTCGTCGATATCCTGCCTCGCAATCCCGCGGGCAAGGTGCTCAAGTTCAACCTCCGCGAGCAACACGGAGCTCCGGCCGTCGCGGCGGAGTCGCCCGCCGCTCACGAGGAAGCCGGCGCGCCAGGAGTGACGCCGCACGCTACGTGATGTCGATGACCAGGCGGGCCCCGGACAGGTAGTAGGCGTTGAACGGCGCGTTCTTGCTCAGCGTGATCTTGAACACGAGGCGGTCGGTGTTGCGTGCCATTGGGAGCGGCACCACCGAGACCACGAGCTTACCGGGCGGCATCGCCGCGACATTCGACGCTCCGTTGACTCCCATGAACTCGACGTAGATCGTCGTCGGCCCGCTGTAGCCGATGACGGTGTTCGGGCTCCCGGTGACCGTGTTGGGAAATGCCATGTCGAAGACGAGCCGGAAATCGTTCGGGTGCAGCCCGTAACGGACATCTGCAACCGAGAACCCACCGCTGCCGTTGCCGAGCGTCGTTGCACCCGTGAGCTGCTGCGGCGTCGGCGCAGTCGGGATGAGTGCGGTTGGAGCAGGTGCGGGGGTCGCGACCGGGAGCGGCGCGGTGGTTGGTGGCGTCGTGGCGTGGCTGCTCGGCGCCGTTCTGGGAACCGTGGCGGCGACCAGCGGACCGCTCTGGGTGACCTGCCTGCCGACGAGTATTCCGAGCAGCATCAGGACGACCGTGATCGCCCCGAACAGCCAGAGCCGCTGATCGCGATCGGCAGCCCCGACCGCGGGCCCGCCGAGGGGCAGCACGTGCCGGCCGGTCACCGGTCGAGTCGGCTTCCACTCATGACGGTCTGACTTCTGGGAGTGGAGGCGCCGGACATGGCGCCCGGGAACCGGCTCGGACGCCGTCTCGGCGCTGACCCCGAATCGAGTGTCGGCGTCGAGAGAATCGTCAGTGTCGACCTCCGGAGGCAGGATCGGCGCCGTGCGCTCGAGGGGCTTGGCGAGGATCGCCACCTCATTGAGCACGTCGGCGAGCTCAAGAGGCGCCGTGGCGTCGGTGGGGTGCACGGGCTGGTCATCCGGCGCCGGGGCCGGGGCCGGGGCCGCGACAGGCTGCTCGATGGTGGCCTGTGCCGCAGCCTCAGCACGTTGGTCGACCTTGCCCAGCATCGGCCATCTGTCGGTCAGATCGCCCGGCCAACCGAGCTCGGGGTCATCGCCTTCGACGGCGTCGACATCGATTCCGGGTTTCGCCGCCACGGGCTCGGCGGTGACTCGTGCCATGAACCGGCTGAAGCGATTGGGCTTGACGACCGGTGGCAGTGACGGAGATTCGGCAACCGGCGGGGCGGCCGCAGCCACGACCGGTGGGCTCTCACTCCACTGCTTCGGGCGGGCGCGCTGATTCCACGTGGGCGCACCGGCACCGCTCACGATCTCCACTCCGGAGTCGAGGGATGCGCCTCCGCGGCGCAGCGCCAGCCGGACGGCGACCGCATCACGAAGACGCTGGAGGGCGCTTGGACCGGCGGCGAGTTGCGGCGCGGCGACCATCGGCGTAGAGGTCGACAGATCCGGCGGTTGCGGTTCTGCGGACATGACCTGGGGTGGCAAAGGCTCGGTAAATGCAGGCCCTGCCTCGAGATGCGCAACCCGCATCTCCTCGACCTCCGTAGCGCGCAACGGCGCGGGTGCGGGCACCACGTGGATCGGCGGTGGCGCCGGGACCGCTGTCGGGATCTGATCGATCGTCTCGTCCCACAGGTAGAGCTCAGGGGGCTCGGCGACGGCGGTGCTCGGCGAGCGCTCGCCGATCAGCTCGCGCGGCTCGGATTGATCGTTGATCGTCGGACGGGGCGCCCACGGCAACGCGGCACCGCGTTCCGCGCCGAACCAGGGTGGAGCCTCGACTGCTGCCGGTCGCTTGCGATGGACAGGTCCTTCGGGCAAGTCGTCCTCCTCCGCGATCAAACCGATCTGGCTGAACAGGTCATGCACCGCGTCATCCGGAACGTGGACGCGGGCGAGGGCACCGATGCGCGCCGACTCCTCGCGAAGGTGGCCGACGGCGGTCCGGCAGCGGTCGCACGCCACGAGATGCGCCTCGAGCTCACCGGCCGGCTCGGCGTCGAGCTCGGTGTCGATGTAGCTGCTGAGGGCGAGCAGGCTGCACCTCACAGAGCGATCTCCCGATAGATCGATCCGAACTCGCGACGTGCGGCCGCAACCAGGCGGGCCGCCGCCTCGGGCGAGCACTCGAGCGCACGAGACATCTCGTGGTAGTCCAGGCCGCAGAGATCGCGGAGCAGGAGCGCCGCCCGGCGGTCGAACCCGAGCATCGCAAGCGCGCGCTTGACCGTGTTGATGCGACCGGCACTGACGTCATCGACCTCCACCCGGACCGATCCGGGGCCGCGACGGAACATCCTGCCGATCCCCTGAGGGCGTGGTGGGAATCGCTGGCCGTGCCGGCAGGCGCGAGTCACGGCACGGTAGAGGGCTGCTCGCCCGTCGACGCGCAGCCGCGCCGGGGGGTACCTGCTGGCATGGTGGATGCCACCGGCGACGAAGGCCACCGCGTCCGCCTGGTGATTGACCAGATGGGTGGCATACGTGACTAGATCATCGAGCTGCTCGCGTGCGGTCGCTGCAAGCTCGCGCGCCTCGGGAGCGATGTGTGCTGAGACGTTGATCATGACGTTTGCGCGTTGGGCGCGGAGTACGGGTCGAAGAATAGCCGGGAGTCCGCTCTGCGGTCAAGCAGGAGATCAGGACGAAGTGTGCACCAACTCCCCGCCGGTGACTCCGGAGGGTCTGAGCAGCCCGGCGTCGAGCCATGCGGTGGCGGGCATGCCGATGTCCGCAACCCACACCTCGCCGGCGTGCGTGGCGGCATCGCCGCGAGCCAGGCCGCGCTTCATCGCGGTGAGCGTGCAGGTCAGCGTGGCGCGGACGGTCGGATCGAACGCCTCACCCGTCGTGGCGTCCAGACCGCTCGGCACGTCGACGCTGAGCACTGGAATCCCCGAGTCGTTCAGCGCCCGGATGGCACTCGCCTGGGGCTCACGAGGAGCACGCCGCAAGCCGGTGCCGAGGATCGCGTCGATGACGAGCTCGGACAGCATGACAATGCCGTTCGCGGTCGCTGGATCGTCGTCGATGATCACGTCCACGCCGCACGTCCGTGCCGACGTGACATGGTCGCGCACGATACCGGTCACGCGAGTCTCATCGGCGAGGACGAGCACCCGTACCGCACATCCCCAGGTCGCGAGGTGTCTCGCGGCGACCAATCCATCCCCTCCGTTGTTGCCATATCCGGCGACAACGCTCACGCTTGCAGGGCCTCTGAGCCGCTGCCACGCACAGCGCGCGACCTGCCAGCCGGCGATCTCCATGAGCTGGAGCGTCGACACGCCGCTGTCGGCTGCTGCCGCGTCGAGCCGGGCAACCTGCTCCGAGGTCAGGTCGCCGAAGAACCCTGGGCCCTGCGCATTCCCGGTCATGTGAGCTGGACCTCCACGGTGTCGCCAAGCTGGGGGCCTCCGACGCTCGCCACGGCGATGCCGCGCCCGGCCACCTCGACGTGACCGGCACTGCCGATCAGCGCTCGTGGCCCGGAGTCGATGTCCGCATACATGGCAACCAGGTCCCCGCAGGCGCCGCCCGGCCACGTCACCGAACCCACCCTGGCGCCGCCGATGTCCTCGGCACGTATCGTCGTGATCGCATTGCCGAAGTGGTCGACCACGGCGACCCTGCCGCTGATGCGTCGATCAGCCCGAACCGCGAAAGCGTCGCCGAGGATGAGTGGGTCGTCGATGCGGTCGCCGAGGGCATCGAGTGACTCCTGTGCCGACAGGTCCGCGGCGGCCGGAGCGAAGACATCGCGGCCGTGGAACGTCGGCGATGCCCCAGGGTCGATCCGAAGCCGCACGGCTGCACGGTCCCCCGGGCCGCTCTCCTCCCAGAGATACGACACGAGGCCGTTGTCGGGAGCGACGCAGCGGACGGGCCCGGCCCTGACCGCGATCGCCCGGCGCCGGGTGCCGACACCCGGGTCGACGACCGCGCAGAAGACGGCGCCGCCGGCGAACGCCTTGGCGAGCGCCTTCAGCTGATAGGCACCCGCGAGCACATCACCCGGAGGAATCCCGTGGGTTCCCTCGACGCAGATGGCGTCCGCATCGACACGCCAGACAGCACCGATCAGCGCCGCCGCATACGCGTCGTCGCGGCCGTAGTCGGTGATGAAGACGATCGGCTGCCGCATGGCGGACTTCGGTACCGTACCAGTGCCATGGAGAATCCGCCGAGCGCGTCCGAGCAGGCGTCGATTGCCGCCGTCGCCGAGGGTCCCGGGTCGCGGCGTCACCGGCCGGTATGGGGGCTCCCAGTCGTCGTGATCGCCGTGGTCGTCATCGTCGTGCTGTTCGTCGTCGGATTCAGTGGGCTGTTCGCCAACCCGGTGAAATCGGTGAGCTCGACCGGGATCACGACGCTCTCCGGAAGCTTCGAGCCCTACCAGTGCGGCAGCACCACCTGCGATGGATACATCTCGGCCGGGGCGCGCAGCGTCTTCGTGGTCTTTCCTCGGGGCTGCACGCCGCCGGCCCGCGCCGCAACGATCACGATCACCGGCAAGGCTGCCCCGGATCTCGGTAACGCCTCGTACCGGGCGACCGCCTGCCCCTAACCCCGCTCCTCCCAGCGGAATCTCCAGGCGGCAAGCGCGAAGCACCCCGCAGCCCAAGCGAGCGGCACCACGACATCGATGAGTGGGAGCCCGGTGCCCGAGTTGATGATCTGATGCAGCGCCTCTGAGACGTAATGGACGGGGAGGACGTGCACGATGCTCTGGATCCACGGGGGCAGGGCATCGACCGGATAGAAGATGCCGCTCAGAAACAGCGTCGCAAACCCGATCAGACTCGAGATACCTCGTGCCCCATCGCTGGTGCTCCCGAACGAGGTGAGCAGGGGATGGTCAAATTGGACGGTCAGGCGGCGGCCACGATCCCCGTCAGGCGCCACCCGCGGTGGGCCACCAGCCAGCCGCCATCGGCCACCTCGTGGTCCTCGTCCTCGTCGCTCGTGTCCACCGACGGGTCTCGCTCGAACGTCCAGTCCTGGGTGACCGACGTGGCACCGACAATGCCAAAGCGGACAACCGCTCGCTCGCGACCGTCCACCACCACCGCCGCAGTGACCTCAGCCGAGGCTATGTCCGCGTCCAGGGCCGGGGCACCATCGGTGTGCGCGTCCTGCAGCACCCGAAATGCGTCCCGGGCGATGAGCAGGAATGAATCGGGTGTGAACCCGGGATCCACCTTCGTGACCGATGTGAGGTCGAGGCCCGGAACGGCCTCCTCGCCACGTTCGTGGAACTCGCGGTCGAGGTCGTTGACCATCGTCGCATCGAGCGAGTCGAGGTGCTGCTCGTCGGCTTCACGTTTGGCGAGACGGCTGCCGATCCCGGTGACATGCAGGAATCCGGAGCCGAGGGACGCCACAGGGGAGTGGTCGGGCAGCGCGTCGCTCATCGAGGTACCTCTGGACGGGTGGTTCGAAGCTCGAATCTACTCAGGGCCGCTGCCTGACGAGGTCGCCGTCGCCGGGTTGTAGCCGATCGTTGATCGACTCATCGCTGACGTCCAGACAAAAGAAAAGAGCGGCCCGGGAACCCCGGACCGCCCTTTCAGGAATCGGATCAGTTGCCGATCAGTACTCCGGCATCGGCGGACCCGCCGATGCTCCCTTCTTCTCGGGAATGTCGGTGATCAGCGCCTCGGTGGTCAGTAGCAGTGCCGCGATCGAAGCCGCGTTCTGCACCGCCGACCGGGTGACCTTGGTCGGGTCGATGATCCCGGCCTTGACCATGTCGACGTACTCGCCCTTGGCGGCGTCGAAGCCCTGACCCTTGGGGAGGGACTTCACCTTGTCCACGACGACGGAGCCTTCCATGCCCGCGTTCTGCGCGATCTGACGGAGAGGCTCCTCCAGGGCGCGGCGGAGGATGTTGACGCCGGTGAGCACATCGCCCTCGGCCTTGACCTTGTCGAGCGCGGGGATCGCGTTGACGAGCACGACTCCACCACCAGGCACGATGCCCTCTTCGACTGCGGCGCGCGTGGCGGACACGGCGTCCTCCATGCGGTGCTTCTTCTCCTTGAGCTCGGTCTCGGTCGGCGCGCCGACCTTGATCACGGCGACGCCGCCACTGAGCTTGGCGAGACGCTCCTGGAGCTTCTCCTTGTCCCAGTCGCTGGTGGACTTGTCAATCTCGGCCTTGATCTGCTCGATGCGGCCCTTGATCGCGTCCTTACTGCCGTTGCCCTCGACGACGGTTGTGTCGTCCTTGGTGATGCTCACGCTGCGGGCGCGGCCGAGCGAGCTGAGCTGCGCGGAGTCGAGCTTGAGGCCGACTTCCTCACTGATCACCTGGCCACCGGTCAGGATCGCGATGTCCTGGAGCATCGCCTTGCGGCGATCACCGAAACCTGGGGCCTTCACCGCGACGGCGTTGAAGGTGCCGCGGAGCTTGTTGACGATGAGGGTGGCAAGCGCCTCGCCCTCGACATCCTCAGCGATGACCACGAGCGGCTTGCCGCTCTGGACGACCTTCTCGAGGATCGGGAGCAGATCAGCGATCGCGGAGATCTTCTTGTCGGTGATGAGGATGTACGGGTCCTCGAGCACGGCCTCCATGCGCTGAGCGTTGGTGACCATGTAGGCGGAGATGTAGCCCTTGTCGAACTGCATGCCCTCGACGAGCTCGAGTTCGGTCTCGAGGCCCTTCGACTCCTCGACGGTGATGACACCATCCTTGCCGACCTTCTCCATCGCGTCGGCGACGGTCTCGCCGATGGTGGGGTCAGCCGCGGAGATCGACGCGACCTGGGCGATCTTCTCGCGCTCAGAGATCGGGATCGACTGCTCCTTGATTGCCTTGACGATCGCCTCAACGCCGAGCTCGATGCCCTTCTTGAGCTGGATCGGGTTGGCGCCGGCGGCCACGTTCTGCATGCCGGCTGCGATCAGAGCCTGGGCGAGAACCGTGGCGGTGGNNTCGGCGAGCCGAACTTCTTGTCCAGCACGACGTTCCGGCCCTTGGGGCCGATGGTGATCTTCACGGCGTCGGCCACCCGATCGACCCCTCGTTTGAGATGGGCGCGGGCCTCGACGTCGAATAGCAATTGCTTGGCCATGGTTCCTCCTGGTTTGATCCTCTAGCCTAGGGTTCCAGGGGCTAGTTTAGCACTCGGGAGGTCTGACTGCTAGCGGGCGGCGGCGGGGAGTGCTAAAGGACGGGCAAGCTGAGCCCGGCCACACGACCGCCTGGGCCGGCCCGGTCTCGCGTGGAACTGCTTTAGACGCTGACCGACGCGATGATCGGGCCGATGCGCCGCTCGGGTGGCCCTTCAAGCAGCGAGCCAACGTTCGCACTCATCCACGAATTGCCCAACTCAGTCGCCATGCGGTCAAGGACTTCGGCGGCTGTCGCCAAGATCACCAGCATCACTTGATCGTCCGCCACCTGGACGACCCGGAAGCCCTGGAATCCCTCGAGGGCACGCATCTGGTCGGCCAACTCGAGCTCAGCTCGCATGAAAAGAGCTGGGTCGACTGAATCCTTGAAGCGCAGGGTGTTGATGACAGCGTGCATTCGCGGAAGGATAGCTGGCGACGGTTGCCCCGTCACTCGCCGAACCCGGACGCGGCCCTGGCCTCTACCCCGCTGCAACCCCATCGGGCGCGCGTGTCCAGGACCGGTAGCTGTGCGAGCGAGGGCGCGGGAGCGTCAGCCCGAGACCACGATCTCCCCGTCGTGCCATTCTGGATCGGACTCCAGGAGGGCCCGCAGGCGCCCAAAGCGCGCATTCTGCTCGGGCGTCGAACTGTTCGACGTATATGCCTCGCGGCTCTCCCAGACGCCGGCAACCCAATACTCACGTGGGTCCCCGTCGGCCCGGTACATGTATACGGCCCGCGACCCGGGCGCCCGGTCGTTCATCACCTCCGCTGCGAGCTGTTCGAGTTCGTCTTGCTTGCCTTCCTTGACACGCCAGCGCGAGACAGATCCGTACATCGCAGTCCTCCTTGCTTGTGCCTGGGGTGCCCGAGTATAGAGACTGTCGGGCGCCAACTCATCGTCATCAGGCCTGGATCTTCCCGCGCAACCGCTCGACTGCCTCGGCCAGATCCCACACCACCTCGAGCGCCAGATTCAGCTCGCTCGCCGTCGGCGGGAGCTCGTACACACGGTGGTGGCAGGCATTGGAAAGCGACTGCCACGTCAGCGTCGCCCGGCCACCGAGTTCCCGGTCATTGATCATGTCGCCGACGCAGAGCAACTGACAGCGCGTCGACGTTCGCTCGAGCCCGGGCGCGGTGACTTCCCAGAGGCGCACCATCGCGAGCTCCAGTCCCTGTCGCGCGAGCAGCGCTGCCGCCCGGGGCCACAGACCGGCGGTCGCGGAGTCGTCGTCACGGATGAGGTCGCGCGCAGCCGAGACCAGCGCATGCGCGTCCACGGTTGCGGTCATGCCGTCTTCAACGCTCGAGCATCTTCCTGGTCAACTGCTCGACGCTGCGAATGAACTCCTTGACGTCGCCGTACCACTTCCCACTGTGCGTGCCGCGGTTGCACTCCTTGACGGCATCGACGGCCCAGGGATATTGCTTCACCAGAAAGGCCGTCACGTCGCCGGCGCGTTCCGGATCGTGGAGGAGCGCGAGCGCCAGCCACATGTTCAGCGTCGTCGGCGTGGCGAGGATCGCCTCCACCTCCGCGTAGGTCTTGCCCTGGTGCAGCAGGCGCCGCGTGGCCGCAAGCGACGAGGCGGCTTCCAGCGCCAGCCTGCAGAAGCCAGGAATGACGCGGAGTGCCTCGACCGGAACGTCCTTGCTCATCGCTACCGCAAACGCATCATCGATGTAGCGCTGCACCGGGTCCTGGATGCGGCGCAGCTCCACGACCGACTGCTCGCGACGCACCACCTCGACCACGGTGGCGGCGATGTCGAGCGCCCGCATGGCATCTGCGAGGCGCGTGTCGTGCGTGAGGACCACGACCTGGCGTGCCCTGGCGGCGCGAGCGAGCACCGTGGCAAGCCCGGCAACCTTTGCCGGGTCCATCGCCTGTACCGGGTCGTCGATGACGACAAAGCGAAACGGCGACTCGGGCATCGAGGCGCGGGGCAGGAACAGCGACAGCGCAAGGCAATTCAATTCACCCTGGCTCATCACCCCGAGCGCGGACCCGTCCTCGCCGTCGACCTTCACGTCGAGGGCGAGGCGTCGCTGGGTCTGGGCGCCGAGCAGGCGCAGATCGCCGAGCGAGACGTTGCTGTCCTGGCGCAACTCGGTCCAGTTCTCCTGCACCGCACCCGCGATCGGACGGAAGCGCTCGTCGCGCAGCTCGTCGTGTGCGTCGCGAAGCCATCGTTCCGCCTCTTTCAACCGGAGAGCCTCGCGCTCCGCCTCCTGCGCCCGCCGCCCGAGCGGCAGCCACATAACGATCGCATCGGCAGCGGGTCGCCATGCTCGCTCCAACCGTTCCAGCTCGGCCACCGCTGCGCGGCGCAGATCGCCGACGCCGGCGATGAGCGGCGGCCCGTGGGTCTCGAGATGACTGGCCAGCGCGATTGCGTCATCATCGGCAGCAACTCCGGCCCAACGCTCCCAGAGCTCGACAGCCGGGGCGACGTCGACACCGGCTCCGGCGCCATCGCGGAGCGCCACCAGCGGAGCGGTCACCAGCTGGCGGGCCTGACGCATCGCGTTGCCAAGCATGTCGCGTGACTTGCCCACCGCCTCCGCATCAGCGCGGAGCGTGACCACCTGGTCACGCGCCTGGACGCGCCACTGGTACGTCAGCACACCGTCAGTTCCGCACACCGGGCAGCGCTCATCTTCTGCGTGCGCGTGCAGGTCGAGCGCCTGCTGCAGCAGTGACGCAATCTCGTGCGCCTTTCCAGCGTCGGTGTCACGCAGTCGCTCCGCAGCCGCGAGGGCGTCGCGCAGTTCCGTCGTCACCGCGTTGAGCCGTCCACGGTCGAGCACCGGCAGACCGGCAAGATCGCGCAGCTTGCGCAGCACGCTGCGTTCATCCATCTGCGCATCGCCCCCGACGAGGGCCGCCACCGCGTCGAGATCCCACGCCTTGGCGGAGAGCGCTTCGCGGACCGATGCGGCGCGCTCATCGGTGGTCAGGTCGAGGAGTGCACGCAACGCCGGAAGCGCCTCGCGCGCTTCCTTGGCATCGTGTTCGCGGCTCAGTCGCGCCTTCTGCAGCACCTGTTGCGCGGCCGCGAGATCGCCGAGTCCCAGGATGCCCGCAAGTGCGTCGTATAGCTTCGACTGTTCGCGATCGAGCGCGTGCTCGAGCTCATTGTGCGAGAGCAGTGGCGGATACCCGGCGAGCTGATGCGCCCACCCGAGCGCCGCAAGCGATGCGGGCTTGCCGTCGACGGTCAGTGTCGAACCATCAACGCCGTCACCCTCCTTCCAGACGCGGGCGACGTCGAGCGGCTGCTTGCGTCCGTCGAGGGTGAAGCGCGCCGCGACACGGGTGTGGCGGTGATGCAGGTTCTGCCAGCCGTCGCGCCACACCTTGACGCGCTGCTCCCAGCGCTGATTGGTGCCGAGCAGCACCATCTCCAGCGCTTCCGAAAAAGAAGACTTCCCCGAGCCGTTGCGCCCCACAACCAGGGTGAGGCCAGGTCCCGGGTCGATCGACAGTGTGGTCGGCGGACCGATACCCCGGAAGCCCTCGACCTCGATGGCCGTGAGGTACACGGCAGACGGTGCGGCGTCTGCAGCCGCCTCCGCTTCGTTCGTCAAAGCCGCGTCGTGCTCCCCGCGGAGCGCCGAATCCACCGCGTCCGCTCCCTGAAAGGCGGCGAGGACGAGATTGGCCGCTCCATGCGGGGGGGAAAGGGTCTCGAGCCGGTCGACGACGAGGCCGAGCAGCGCCCTGTCAGGCATCGGGGACCGGGGGTGTGCTGGTCACGCGCTTCAGGACGATCTCGTCGGGGGTTCTCCCGTGGTCGACGAAGTAGGTCGCGCGCCGCCCGTCCTTCTCCAGGTGAACGAGCGAGCCGACCTTGAAGGTGTCCGCCGGCATGGTCAGCGCGGGCGTGCTCACCGGGCCCGTGGCCCGGGCCGGCGCCGCAACATGCACCGTCGGCAACACAGTCGCAGGCAGAGGAGCCGCGGCGGCAGTCGCCACAGCCGGTGCACGATGAGCGTGCTGCCTGTGCACGGTGACGCCGACCGCGATCGCGGTCAACACCAGCACCGGGACACTGATGTACCAGTACGCGATGCCGAGGGCGAGCACGACCACGAGGACAACGAAGCCCACGCAGCCAATGCCGCCCGTCGCATGCGCGGCCTGGCGGACGGCGCGGTGGGGGCGTCTCGCGTAGGTCGAAACGCCTCCCCAGAATCCTCCCGGAAGACGATGGCCAAGGTAGAAGCGCACGCGCCATTCTGGCGCTCGCGCCTCGGGCTCTTCGCGCGGCGCCCGGCTGGACCCACAATGGGGCCGTGTCAGAACGGACTCAGACCGCGCCCGCATTGACGGGTCGCTTCGCGGCGGCCTTCGCGCTCGCGTGGGCGGTCCATGGCACTCAGTGGCGCAAGAAGACCGGCATCCCGTACATGGCGCATGTGATGTCGGTTGCGGCGCTGGCGCTCGAGCACGGTGCGGATGAGGACGTCGCCATGGCCGCGCTCCTCCACGACACGGTCGAGGACTCAGAGGATGGCGAAGCCACCCGCGAGGTCATCGAGGACCAGTTCGGTGAGCGGGTGGCCGGAATCGTCATGGCATGCAGCGACGCGGTCGCGGTCCCCGGCAAGCCGAAGCCCGACTGGCGCGAACGCAAGGAGACGTATCTCCACCATCTCGAGGCCGAGGCCGATGCGGATGCGCTGCTGGTCTCGGCGTGCGACAAGGTGCATAACGCGCGTTCGATCCTCGCCGACCTGCGCTCCGACGGCGACGCCGTCTGGCAGCGGTTCACCGTCTCGGACCCCAAAGCGCAACTCTGGTATTACACAAGCGTCCTCGAGGTCCTCAGGCGCCGCCTGCCCGGACGCCTCACCGACGAGCTCGGCAACATCGTCTTGTCCATCGCCGAGCGCATCCCCTGAGCGGCGTTACGACCCGCGGATCAGATCGAGTCGAGGATCCGCTTGCGCTGCGATGCGTCCTCGTCGTCGTTCAGCACGCCCTGCTGCTTGAGCGCGTCCAGCTCCTGGAGCCGCCCGAGCAGAAACCGCTCTGGGAGCATCTGCAGCTGCCGTTGGAGACAAGGACGGTGAGCCCGCCGACGCCGAACGCCAGGCCCAGCCAGGTCAGCACCCCCTTGACCACGCCCCCATCCCTCCGCGTATCGCGACTCTGGAGCCGCCTCCGCCGCGGCGCATATGATGCGCGCCGATGAGCGCCCAACATCCACTTGACGGCCGCGTGGCCGTGGTCACCGGTTCGAGCCGCGGGATCGGCCGCGCGATGGCGCTTCGCCTCGCTCGCGAAGGGGCGTCGGTGGTGATCACCGGCAAGTCGGAGAGCGGGACCGACAAGCTGCCCGGGAGCATCCACACCGTCGCTGCCGAGGTTGAGGCGGGCGGAGGCGCTGCGCTCGCGGTGCGCGTGGACGTCCGTCAAGAGGAAGAGGTCAAGGCGATGGTCGACGCGACCGTCGAGCGGTTCGGCCGGCTCGACATCCTCATCAACAACGCGGGCGCCCTCTGGTGGCAGCCGATCCTGCAGACGCCGCCGAAGCGCTATGACCTCATGTGGGAGATCAACGTGCGGGCCGCGTACCTGTGTGCCTACCACGCACTGCCGCACATGGTCGAGCAGCACTGGGGCCATGTCATCAACTGCTCGCCACCGATCAGCATCCGGCCCAGCCCGGGTCACGTCGCGTACATGACCACCAAGATGGGCATGACCAGGCTCGCCATCGGCATCGCCGCCGAGCACGCTGCTGACGGGATTGCCAGCAACTCGCTCTGGCCCGTGACCATCATCGAGAGCCTGGCGAGCATCAACTGGGGCCTCGGCGACCGCAGCCAGTGGCGCTCGCCGGAGATCCTGTGTGACGCGATGATGGAGATCGTCGGAACCGAGCCACCGTCGCTGACGGGGCAGCAGATCCTCGACGAGCCGTTCCTCCGCGAACGGGGCTGGACCGACGAGCGGCTCGACGCCTACTGGCTGGAGGGCAAGCCACCCGACCACCCGGTCTACATCGACGGGCGGTCGGGCTCCTCGATGTAGATTCCGAGCGTCCAGCGGTCCACCCGTATGATCGAGGCATGACTCCTGCCACGCGCGGAGACCTGGTCAGGCGGACCCTCGCCGTCGGAGCCGTCGGCGCGGGAGCCGTGCTGTCGGCCCGGGTGCTGCTTCGGCCGCAACTCCAGACCCCGCGACGGCTGGTGGACTGGGACGACGTACGCCGGATCGCGGTGTCGCGGACGGGCGCCGCTGGGGTGGGGATCAATCCCGAGGCGCTCGAGTCGGCCTACACGGAGATGGCTGCGCGCGTCGCGCCGCTCATGATCGAGGTCTGTCAGGTGCCGCTCACCGGCTACCCACGCTTCATCGCCCTCGATCGCGCGGGCTTCATCGACGCCAACCTCGGGATGGTGCAGCGGCTCCTCGCGCCTGTCGAGCGCATCCGCGCGACCATCCCGGAGTCGCTGGCGACCGGCATGGGCAGGCGGATGCTCGACAGGTACGTCGGCGAGCTGTTCGGGTTGCTGTCCCGGCGTGTTCTCGGCCAGTACGACCCGGTCCTCGCACTGGAGGACGTCCCCGGCGCCGAGCGCCTGCCGAGTGCGCTCTACCTCGTCGAGCCCAATATCGCGGGGATCGAGCGGGACCTGCGTCTGGCCGACACCGATCTGCGCCCCTGGCTGATCCTGCATGAGCTCACCCACGCCTGGCAGTTCGAAGTCCATCCCTGGCTCGGCCGGCATCTCGAGAGCGTGATGCGCGGGCTGATGCTCGACGCGCTGTCCGCGGACGGCAAGACGCTGCTCCCCTCGCGTCAGATGATCGGCAAGCTCCCCGATACGGTGCGCGGCCAGGTGCAGTCGATCCGCCATGTCCAGGCGGTGATGAGCGTGCTCGAGGGGTACAGCAACTACGTCATGCACCGAGCCGGGCGCTCAGCCATTCGCGGCTCGGCACGTCTCGAGGCTGCCATCCAACAGCGTCGCCGTCAGCGAGGGCCGGTGGAACGCCTCGTGCTCACGATCACCGGCCTGGAGTTGAAGATGCGCCAGTACGACGTCGGCGAGCAGTTCGCAGTGGGTGTCGTCGACCGAGCCGGCCTGACCGTCTTGAACCGGGTCTGGGAGTCGGCAGAGATGATGCCGACGCTCGATGAGCTGCGCCACCCCGAGCGCTGGCTCCGGCGGGCCGTCTGAGCGATGCACGCCACAGCTCCGACGGTCAAGGACCGTCTCGCCGCCCAGGGACACCGTCTGACCCTCCAGCGAATGATCGTGGCAAGTGCGCTGGCGCGCACCCGGCGGACCGTCAGTGCCCAGGAGCTCTACGAATCGCTGCGGCTCGAGCATCCGCTCCTCGGTCGCGCCACGGTCTTCCGCACCCTGGACTTCCTCGTCGAGAACGGCCTGGCCCAGCGCTTCGAGGCAGAGGGCCACGTTCACGTCTACACGTCATGCGCGGAGAACCACCACCACCACCTGGTCTGCCGCCTTTGCGCGTCGACCACGGAGATCGACGACACCGCGGTCAACCAGCTGATCGACGCGGTGCGCGGCGGGTACGGCTTCGCACTCGACCACGACGCCCTCGACTTCTACGGCACCTGCGCCGCATGCGCGGCCGCGATCACGGCTTCCTGACGACCGGGCTCCCGGCTGACCCCGGCGGAGCTCAGTAGATCGGGGTCAGCCAGGCCGCGTACTTGGGATTCCGGCCGGTCACGACCTGGTGGTACGTGTCCTGGACCCGGTTGGTGAGCGGGCCGGGTTCGCCGTCGCCGATCCGCCGCCGGTCGATCTCGATTACCGGTGCGACCTGGGCCCCGGTGCCCACGAGGAACACCTCGTCGGCCACATAGAGCTCCGAGCGATCGATCGAGCGCTCGCGAACCTCGAGTCCCAACTCCTCTCGTACCAGGTGCATCACCGACGAGCGCGTGATGCCCTCGAGGATGTTGTCGGAAGGTGGCGGCGTGATGATCTCGCCCTTGCGCACGATGAAGATGTTCTCAGCACTTCCCTCGCAGACATGGCCGTCACCGGAAAGCATGATCGCCTCGTCGAATCCGTTCTGCAGCGCCTCGCTTTTCGCAAGTGCCGAATTCACATACAACCCGGTGCATTTGGTCCGGACGGGAGCCATCGCATCGTCGATGCGGCGCCATGACGACACCATGCAGCGTATGCCGGCGTTACCAACGTACAGACCCATCGGAGCGGTTACGATCGCGAAGCTGTCGGGCACATCGTGCAGCTTCACGCCGATGATCTCGGCCGATTTGAATGAGAGCGGCCGGACGTAGGTGTCCTCGCGGTACTCGTTGCGGCGCAGTAGATCGACTGTCGTCGAGACCAACTCCTCGACACTCCAGGGGATGGTCATCTGCAGGACCCGCGTATTCTGGTGCATGCGCTCGTAGTGCTCGGGAAGGCTCAGCGCGAAGAGCTGTTCGCGCTCTGCGTTCCAGTACGCGCGGATGCCTTCGAAAACGCCCGTCCCGTAGTTGAGACCGTGGGTGAGCAGACCGACTTTCGCGTCCGAGTAATGAACGATCTCGCCGTTGAAGAACACCCAGGACTTCTCGCGAAGCGAGGTAGCCTCAGCAATGGGAACAGGAGCTGTCTGAGTCATCAGCCACAGCCTACAACCATAGGCGGCGGCAACCGTTGTCTCGGCCCATCTCGTGGGGCCCTTTGCTATGCTCGCGAGGTCCGGAAAGCCCACCTGGAATGACGATCGAGGTCGAGCGGGGGGATCGTGACCAGGGATATGGAGGAGTCATGACCGACGTCATCAAGACCCATGCGAGCGCCCTTCCGGCTGCTCGCAACATCCGCTGGAACCCTTCCCCCGCGGAACTGCGCGAGTTGACGTCGAAGATGCCCGATGCCCGCCACACGGCGTTCGACAACTACAACGTGCAGACCAAGGTGGTTTCGAGGAGCAAGGGCAGCACCTACGTGGTCACCGACCGGCCGGAGGAGCACTCCGACCAGACGATGAGCCGCTCCGACGCCACCAGGATCGCCGAGCGACAGGACGCGTACATTCGCGACCAGGAGATGCTCGTCATCGACGGGTACATCGGCAACGACCCCGAGCACCGCGTTGCGGCGCGCCTGTACATCGAGGCTGCCAACGCCAACATCGCCGGCATGCAGCACTGGCTGTACTTCGACGCGGAGCACCCGGGCCCGGATTTCGAGCCCGTGCTCACGGTGATCTATACGCCAAACCTCGAGGCCCCCGGGTATCCCAGCGACCGGGTGATCGCCGTCGATCTCGAAGCCGGAGTCACGCGCGTCCTGAACAGCGACTACTTCGGCGAGTCGAAGAAGGGCGGCCTGCGCATGTGGAACAAGCTCACCTACGATCGGGGAGGACTGTCCCTGCACGCCGGCTGCAAGGTGGTGCCGACCGCGCGCGGCGAGCAGGCGCTGCTGATCATCGGCCTCTCCGGGACCGGTAAGACAACCACGACATTTACTCGGCAGAACGACAGCAAACCCGTGCAGGATGACTTCGTCGCGCTCTACCCGGGTGGCCGGATCGTGGCGACCGAGAACGGGTGCTTCGCGAAAACCTTCGCGCTGGACCCGGAGTTCGAGCCCAGCATCTACGGCGCGGTCTGCAAGCCCGAGGCCTATCTCGAGAACGTTTCGCAGAACGACGCCGGCGTGGTCGACTTCTTCGACACGGGCTACACCCCGAACGGGCGCGCCGTCTTCCGCATGGATGCGCTCGGCTGGCACCAGGACGCACGCGAAGTGAATGCGGTCGACCATTTCCTGATCCTCAACCGCAACGACAACATCATCCCGGGCGTGGCGCGGCTCAACCGGGAGCAGGCGGCGTTGTACTTCATGCTCGGCGAGACCCGCGGCACCTCCGCGGGCGGCAAGGAAGAGGCGGGCAAGTTTCTGCGTGTTCCCGGCACCAACCCCTTCTTCCCGCTCCGCCACGAGCAGCAGGGGAACCGATTCCTCGAGCTCATGGACAGCAGCGACTTTCAGGTCTACCTGCTCAACACCGGCCGGGTCGGCGGCACTGACGACGACGAACGCGGCAAGAAGGTGTCCATCCCGTATTCGAGCGCGATCGTCAAGGCGATCTCCGAAGGCACCATCGAGTGGGACGCGGATCCCGACTTCGGCTACGAGGTGGCGTCGGTGCTTCCCGGCATCGACGACCCGGAGATCCTCCAGCCCCGCAGGCTCTATGAGCGCCAGGGGCGCATGGATGAGTACCGTGCGCTCGTCGAGAAGCTCAAAGCAGAGCGGCGCGCCTATCTCGCGACCTTCCCGGGCCTGCGTCAGGAGATCGTCAACGCCGTCGCGTGACCCACTGATCGCCGCCTCGGTAACGATCCCAACGCCTCAGCGGCTCTGACGGCGGTCACCCGTCGTGGCAGAAGTGCACCCGCGCCGGCGCCAGGGCCTTGAGGTTGGCAAGTGAGCCGCGCCAGGTCTCGACGTCTTCGGCCTGACCCTCGGGGAGGCGACCGGCACCGGCCTTCTCCCAGACAGCGCGAGTATAGGCAGCGTCACCGATGAACAGCTCGATGCCCCGCCCCGTGGTTGCGACCACAGACTGATGTCCGGATGTGTGGCCCGGCGAGGCCACGATGCGCAGGTCCGGGGCAAGCGCCCGGCTGCCATCGACGAGCTCGAACGTCATCCCGGATGCCTCGATCCAGGCGCTGACGTCATCGCGCGCGCGAACGATCCGCTCGTGCTCCGCCCGCTGCACGAGCAGCGGCGCGTGCGCGAACGCGGGGTTCTGCCCGCAGTGGTCGAAGTGCAGATGGGTATTGATCACCATGGTCACGTCGATGGGCGCGAGGCCGTGGTCCGCGAGCGCGTCGGCAACGGTGCGGTTGACGACCTTGTAGTGGCGCAGCACCTCATCGGGTCCGCCGCAGCCGGTGTCGACGAGGACCACGCCGAGCTGCTCGTGAAGGATGACGTAGCCATGCACCGGCCATGCGTGAGCGGTCACATACAGGTGCCCGAGGTCGAGCCGTTTGATCTCCATCCGCTGCTCCTTGTCGATGCGCTCGCTCAGGCCGGGAGTCGACCCCACAACAGAATCCGCTTGAACGGGTAGAAATACGGGCGCTGCTCGCCGAGGGCGGCGCGCAGCCGCTCGCGATAGCGAGCGACGAAATCCTGATACATCGCTGCCGGCATGCGCGACTCGTAGTCGGTGAGCAACGTGCCCCGCACCCACTCCACGACTGCATCGCTCGACTCGAGCACGTGCGCGTAGACCTGGAGGCGGACGGACTGCTCCGCGAAGCCAAGCTGATGCAGGAGCGTCGCGTACTCCTCGGGCGGCAGCACCGGGAACGTCCGCGTCCATCCGCCCATCGCCCCGAGGAAGGGCTCCTCGCGAGCGATCTCGGCCGCGAGCCTGTGGGAGGCGTGGTCGAAGTTGGCGGGCACCTGCACTGCCAGCTCACCCCCGGGAACGAGCATCGCTGTCAGTCGGGCGAACAGCGCGAGATGGTCGCCGAGCCACTGCAACGCGGCATTGGAGAAGACCACATCGACGAGCTCCGCCGGTCGCCACTCACTGATATCGCCGGGAGCGAAGGTGAGCCCGTCGACGTCAAGCGAGCGAGCCCGTTCGAGCATGGCCTCGGACGAGTCGATCCCGATCGTCTCGGTTGCGGTGAGCTCGCGATGCAATACCGCGGTGAGTGTCCCCGTGCCGCATCCGAGATCGACGACTCGGCCGGCCGGTCGCCTGGTGATCAGCGCCACCAGGTCGTAAAAGGGTTGCTCGCGCTCCGCGCGAAAACGCTCGTACTGCGTGGGATTCCACGTATCCCGTGCGGTCATGCGGCGAGCTGGGGGCCGGACGTGGGCGTCAGCATCGGCGGACAGGATAGCGTTGCCGTCGTGCGATCCAGACCACGGCCGATTGCCAGCCGGGCATTCCGAACTCTCGCCGTGGACGCGCGATCGCTGCGCGAGTCGCGGCCCTTTCGCCGCCTGTGGATGGGCCAGCTCATCTCGCTGGTCGGGCGTCAGATCACGATGGTGGCCGTTCCGTTCCAGGTGTACTCACTGACGCGATCCGCACTCGATGTCGGGCTGCTCGGGCTCGTCCAGGCGGTGCCGCTCGTCTGTGGCTCGCTTGGCGGCGGTGCGATCGCCGATCGGTTCGACCGCCGTCGCGTGTTGATCTTGACCCAGCTGTGCCTCGCGTCGTGTTCCGCGCTGCTCGCGCTCGGGGCGTTTGCCGGCCACCCACCGCTGCTCGAGATCTACGCGATCGTGGCGCTGGCCGCGCTGGTTGGAGCAGTTGACGCACCGACCCGCACGGCGATCATCCCCAACCTGGTGGGCGTTGACCGCCTGGCCGGAGCGCTCTCCCTCAACATCCTGCTGTTTCAGACCACCCTCGTCGCCGGCCCGGCGATCGGAGGGCTGGTGATCGCTCATCTGGGACTGCCTGCGGCCTACTCGGTCGACGTGGTGACCTTCACCGCCGCGCTCACCGCAGTCGCTCTGCTGCCGCCACAGGGCCGCTCGTCTGCGGAGCGTGAGCGGCCCCTTGCGGCCATCGCTCGGGGCCTGAGCTTTGCGCGCCGCCAGCCGGTGATCCTCGGGGGCTTTGCGATGGACCTCGCGGCGATGATCTTCGGCCTGCCCCGTGCCGTCTTCCCGCTCCTCGCCGCGACGACGTTTCATGCCGGGGCACAGGGTCTCGGGTTTCTCTACGCCGCCCCAGGGCTTGGGGCGGTCGTCGCCGCGCTGACGAGCGGCGCGGTTGCGCGCTCCAAGCGGCTCGGCCGGATCATCGTGGTCGCGATCGCCGTCTGGGGCGTGGTGATCATTGCCTTCGGCTTCGCGCAGACGCTCTGGGTGGCGCTGCTCCTGCTCGCGATCGCGGGTGGGGCGGACAGCTTCAGCGCCGTCTGCAGAATGACGATCATGCAGCGGATCGCCCCTGACGAGCTCCGCGGCCGGCTGACCTCGCTCCACTACATGGTGGTCGTCGGGGGCCCCAACCTCGGCGACGTCGAGGCCGGCGTCGTCGCCAACGCGTTCGGCGCCGAGGTGGCGATCGTCACCGGTGGCGCGCTCTGCCTGGTTGGGCTCGGCGCCGCGGCGGTTGCGTTCCCGTCAGTGTGGCGCTACCGCGGCGACCTCTAGGTCAGCGGGCTCGCGTCGGTGACGCTCGTCTGTGAGAACACCGCGGTTGGCAGGCTGTTGGCTGCGAAAACGCCGCGCACTGCCCGGCCACCGGCAGCGCCCGGGCCGTGTATGGTCCGAAGCTGCTATGCCCGTCCATGAACTGACCGACGTCGGCTCGATGCCGCGCCTTGGCGACGTGCCCGCACGCATGCATGCCCAGGTGATCCGGCCCGATCGCTACGGGGATCCGCACACAGCGTTCGCTGTTGAGACGGTGTCGACGCCGAGGCCGGGCCCGGGACAGGTGCTCGTCTACGTCATGGCAGCGGGCGTCAACTACAACAACGTCT